>CBDDGJ010000001.1:0-202437 GCA_965227805.1 Parvibaculaceae bacterium
GAAGCGGATGTATGCTGAGATGAGCATGCAGAATGATTTGCTGAAGGAAGCCCTTGGAAAAAAGTGGTAAGCCCTTCGCTTCGCAAAGGGATAGCGAAATGGGCAGTAAACGATAGAGGCGCGAGTATTCGGCTTGCGTGTGCCACCTTTTCTATATCACAGACATGCTATCGTTATCAGGCTCGCCTGAGTGATGAGAATGCCGAGATTGCTGACTGGTTGTTACGGTTGACGCATACCCATAAGAGGTGGGGTTTTGGTCTGTGTTTTTTGTATTTGCGTAATGTGAAGGGTTTTGGCTGGAACCACAAGCGGGTTTATCGGATTTACCGGGAGTTAGAGCTTAATTTGCGGATCAAGCCGCGTCAGCGTTTGAAGCGTGCGCGTCCTGCTCCTCTAGCTGTACCGAAGCGTCCCAATGAAGTCTGGTCGATGGATTTTATGGTCGACCAGCTCAGCACCGGCAAGGCGTTCCGCACCTTCAATGTATTGGATGACTTCAATCGTGAAGGGTTGGGTATAGAGGTTGATCTATCCTTACCATCTGAGCGTGTGAAGCGTTCACTGGAGCAGATCATTGAATGGCGTGGTAAACCACGCGTGATACGTTGTGATAATGGCCCTGAATATATCAGTGGGGCAGTGAGATGCTGGGCAAATAAGCGAGGCATCCGGCTCGCTCATATCCAGCCAGGCAAGCCACAACAGAACGCTTATATTGAACGTTACAACCGCACCGTCAGGCATGAATGGCTGGAGATGAACGAATTTAATACGATTGAAGAGGCGCAGCTCACGGCAACAAAATGGCTATGGACATATAATAACGAAAGACCTAATATGGCCATTGGTGCATAACACCAGCAATGAAACTGGCTCAAGCCACCAAAACAAAACTGTCTACTTCAGAACCCTAATAATAATGGGGAGATTACCTTTTTGCTCTCATAGTTTGTCGGTTTTCTTTTTAGGAAAATGCGCTATTGCGAAAAGCCTTGAGTGGCGATTGAGCGGTGATAGTCACATGGGATAGAAAAATATAGAGCAAATTGGTGAGGCTTGATATGCGGTTTTGTATTTATGCAGGCTGGCAATGCTTGGTGTATATATCCATCTAAACTGGTGATCGCGTTGCTATTTCTATTTACGTAAACCGGACGGCAATATGTATTATATAGCGGCAGTGGTGGATATGCTAAAAGTCGGAATAATTGATAGATAATCAGCTATAGCAATATATGCTCTGTGAGCATTAAAGCAGGATATATTGGCGTATAAAAAAAGCCCCGCTTGAATTTATATCCAAGCGAGGCTTAATCAATTTTGTATGTATTTTACGAAATTGTGTATTTGAAGAAATACAACATCACCCCAACCAATGCGCTTGTGATTGATATTGAAGCAAGTGTAAGACCAGACATCCATTTGATTAACTCGGACTTTGTAGCTTGTGCTGAAGCTGCAATATCGTGCCTGGTCGCTTGCTCTAAGCGGGCAATATCCTGCTTTGTGGCTTGCTCTAAGCGGATAATATCCTGCTTTGTGGCTAGGTTCGAATTTATCAATGCAGTTTGTGCCTCGGCAAGGCCTTCGGCTTGTTGCTTGGTAAAGCCTTTTTTGCGTAACTCTTTCGCAAATTTCAGGCTGTCAAAGTTTATTGCTTCGCTCATAGTGTGTTTATAACTCATTTTATATATCCTTTCAAGCTATGGGTTATATGGGCTTTAAGTGTGTCTTTTCCGATGGTTTGTAGGTCTGTGTTGAAATCATCATCACCGGTAGGGGTGATAATGCACACCTTTAAGCCTTCGCTTTGTAGTTTTGCTTTCAAAGCGTGTGCCGCTGCATGGCCTGCCTTGCCCGCATCAGCAGCAATGACGATTCTGCTATATTTTGCGGGCGGGGCAAAATTCTGCATATTTCCCGCAGATAAGACAGCGGCAAGATTAGCAGCGGGAAAGCATGTCTTTAGCGATAGAGCTGTTTCAATACCTTCGGCAATAACCAGACAGTCAGCATTTTTGGATGAGCAAAAGTAAACTGCCCCATTGCGCGTCGTGGCCAAAGCCCGCTTGGGCGACTTCATATCGGCTTTTACGCCTGGAGCATCTAAAAATGTGCGATGAATGGCTATAAGTGCGCCCTTATTATCCCGCACAGCGGCAATGAGGGCGGGTTTATAGTCTGCCTTGCCATGTGAGCGCAAAACCTTACAGCGCGCATGAAAACGTAAATTTACGCTGTTATTGACGACTTTAGATGATAGGCCCCGCTTAACAAGATATTTTGCTGCCAGCGTATTGCTTATATGTGTTGAAGCCTCCCAGATTTTCAAAGCTAATTTTGTTAAATCTTTTGCTTTTTGAGGCTTATTACTTTTGGGCAAACTATTTGCTTGCGGCAGGTTTGCAAAATTGCCAGCATATTTAATTGCCTCACCAATCGTGCAACTTTGTTGTATTTTTATCAGTTCCAATAAATCACCATGTTCACCTGTGGCATTATCAGACCAAAAGCCGGCGCGATTGCCAGATAAGTGGACGTAAAGGCTTTGCCCTTCACTTCCCGAAATATCACCACAAAGCCAGTAATTACCTGCTTTATAGCCGCCAGGCAAAAGTGCCTGACAAACACTTAAGGCATTTTTGGCTAATGTTTGGGCTGTTTGTTTTGCTTTATTCGTCATGATTACTATCCTCGATAATAAGGTTGGTAGCAATAACAGTGTGATTACCGGTAAGGCGTGAAGGTAGATAAAGCGGAATAATCCGCTCCCCGTCTTGATAAGCGGCCATCACCTCTTTTATCATAATTTTTGCTTGCTCCCGCAAATTGAGTTCTTTTGCAATATTACAAGCTAAAAACCGCACTATTGTTTTGCGAATGTTTATTTTTAATACGTGATCCATCATTTTATTCCTTTTCATAATTAAGGCCGAAGGTTTGCATGGCCTGCACATGCATGCCTTCTGCCTCCCAGGCGATGGGCCAGGTGAATTTGCAAGGTCAAAAAAGCGGAGGGTTATCACCTGGGATTGTTTCCTTAGTGAAGCAGCCAGCTTGCTGGCGTTTGCGCAACTTAGGAAAGAATTTTAGGGACACCGCTTTTTTGTGTATTTAGCCTTGCAAAGAGGGGCGGCGCCCCTCACTGCGCGCCACCAGGCGCGAAAAAATAAAATAGCCATTACACGCCTGCTGCTTCAATTTTGCAATCTGCAAAATTGGGATTAAATTCAGCAAGGGCTAGCGCCATATCACCACTATATCCCCAACAGCTATGCACCTCTTCGTCTGCATTGTCATATTCAATGAAGCCGTAACAATTCCCCTGAAGATAATTATCATAATCTTCAACTTCAGCATGAAGGCAGGACAAAGCTTTTTCTCTGCTTTCCGTGTCATCATTGCCATATTGTGCAATAATAGTTTCCTTACGGATAAAGACAAAACCAAGCTGCCCACTATCCCACGGGCATGAAAAAGGCGTTGTGCTGATTGTAATGCCGGAATGGTCGTAGAGATAAAGCGGTAAAATAATATCCCCATAGGTATAATTATCGCCATATTCAAAATTATCATCAATCATTTCATCGAACGAATTATAATCTTGCGGATTAAACTCATCCCGTGCTTTGCTATCACCCAAATCATAACGACGGTGAAAGCAAATCATGGTTGATAGATTATCCCATTCGCGTGGTGATAAACAATCTTCATCACTATGGACTTTAATATATCCCTCTTGTTTGGGACTTTTGACTATTCCTAATATCATTTTACTTTCCTTTCTTGAAAAACGGAGCTTGATTGCTCCTGGACATATTTTTCTTCAATGCATCCGGGGTGAAATGTCATAGGGGTCGGAGGCGGCAAGTGGTGCGGGCACAAGCGAAGCGAGCCACGGTTGCCGCCGTAGACGGGCTTTAGCCCGCTTGCCTCTTGACATGAGGGGCGGCGCCCCTCACTGCGCGCCGATAGGCGCGCGAAAAAACCTCCTCACCACCTTATTAAGGTGGCGAGGGGTTCACTTTATAATTTATTGGTTGTCATCTTCGGGGTCGTAATAGTGGCTTGCATGCTCTGTTTTGAGAAAATCAGGCACTTCATCATCATACATATCATAGCACGTATCACCTTGCTTACTATCAAACTGCCCAATAAAGCCTATACCACCTTCGCAATAAGTCGCCTCAAAGAGAAAGCCTTGTGCATGCAAATATTCATATAATTCGATTGGTGGCGACCATGCTGACAGAAAAGAGAACCAATATGTATCATCTTCAACATTAAACCCACAAATATCAGCATCCCACTTGCTACCCCAATATTTATTCGCCCACGCATACCAATTTGTGGCGCCATGTCGCGTTAAGAGTAATTTTTGCTCTTCATCGCTAACGGGGATAGGGATGGTATCGCCATTATTATCTTTTTCTTCGCGCCAAATATTATGCCTGATACCATCAATAGCTATATTACCACAATATATGTCACGAAGCACTTTCGGCATTGGTCGCAAGGTTGTAAATAATCCCATCAACTTATTATTTGATACTGGACAGTTCCATGTTTTGATAAGAGCCTTTAACGGCTTAAGTTTATCAGGGTTATTGTGAGTTATTTGTAATGTATTATCGCACCAATTCGGCATAATGGTCTCCTTTATAATCGCGAACCGCTTGATTGCTGTCCGTTACCTTTTCTTCAATGCATCAGGGGTGAAATGTCATAGGGGTCGGAGGCGGCAAGTGGTGCGGGCACAAGCGAAGCGAGCCACGGTTGCCGCCGTAGACGGGCTTTAGCCTGCTTGCCTCTTGACATGAGGGGCGGCGCCCCTTGCTGCGCGCCAAAGGCGCGAAAAAATAAAATAGCCTTAAAAACAACCGCCATAGCGCGCCGGACACGCGCGTTTAGATGGCTTTAGGTATGATTGCACCTAGGCAAAATAGACAAATCAGCGAAAAGGCGACCCTTGTGAGAGCCGCCTTTCGCTTTCCTTATGCAACCTGTTGTTCGGTTTGCGTGAGGCTATGTAGATAAGATACAGCCTTTTGTGCGTGAGTTGCGGCTTTGAATATTGCCCGATTATCATTTTTCAATATTTTCAACCAGGCGGCAATATAGCCTGCATGATCATCGCGGATGCTTGTTTGTATCCCAAAATCAGCACATAGAAATGTTGCGCCTATTTCTGCAATAAGTTCCTCGAAGGCGTATTCCTCTTTAGTTTGGCTCATGTTGCGCTCAAGGCGGGATTTGTGTCCAGTCCAATGGGTCAGCTCGTGCAGCAAGGTGGAATAATAACTTGCCGTTGCGTCAAATTGTTCATCTTGGAAAAACCGCGTCTGCTCTGGCATGGAAATATAATCATCACCCATGCTATAAAATGCCCTATCACCCGCATGTTTTATGCTGGCACCGGTTGCTTTTACAAAGCTATCTAAAGCCGCTAGCGGGTTCACGTTATTATTTTCGTCCAGCTGGATAGGCTCATCATGCTCTACGCCTTCCACCTGATTAGCATTAAACACTGTGAACGAACGCACAACCATGTAATAGGCCGGTTTATCATCATCGGCGCTTTGTTTTTCGTTTTTCTTATAAAAGATTATTTTTGTGCCGGTTGCCCCGCGCTTAACTTGTCCGCCTATTGCGTGCCATTGCTTATAAGTGCCCCATTGGTTAGATGAATAATTGTTTGTGCTGCCCGCTAGCATAAGAACAAAAGCGTTTATGCCTGTGTAACGCTTTCCCGTTGAGATATTCTCCGCTAATTTAAGCGATGTTGAGTGCCAAGGCAGTGTGAAGGTTTTCGCGTCTCCTGCTTCTATAATGTCAATAATTTGATTGGTGATTGTGTTGTAAATATCGTTCATGATTTAACTCCATTGTTTACCGGTTCGCCTTTATGGCCATCCGTTTCCCCAATGGGTCACGCTCGACGCAATTTTGTCAGTTTTGCCAAAGTCCTGAATAATGATGTGGCGGAGGGGTATCACCCAAGATTGTTGGCTTAGCCTCACTTGTCCGCTTTGGCGGGCTTAGGGAGGGTTAGCTCAAGAATTTTGGGGACACCGCCCCTTATAACTTTGGCAAAACCCGTAACATGTGCAGGACATGCCCGAAAGTCTTGTCGGTTTACCGGCTTTAGACTTTCGTGGCGTGTTGACAAATGAGTAAGCGTGATAAAATGGGGAATATGGATGACTAAAATAACGTCTAAAAGTAAGGGGCGGCCCGCCCCTTTCACACTATTAGGGGCAAAAATTAAAACAGCCTTTCGCGCTGATAGACGCGCAAAAAATCAAAATATCCTTAAAAACAACTGCCATAGCGCGCCGGACATGCGCGTTTAGATGGCTTTGGGTATGATTATACCTGGGCAAAACAGACAAATAAGCGAAAAGGCGACCCTTGTGAGAGCCGCAAGGCGTAAAAATATATGGGGGAGATTTATGTATACCTCCCCCATATGAGATGCCTAGAATTGTATATCTTCTGGTTGCCATGCTAAGGCGGCTTTGCGTTGTTCTTCGGTAAGTTTCAGAAAGTCTGTATCCTCACCTGCAAAGCTGGCCGTTAGGGCTTTAACCAATGCATCCTTTTTAAGCGCCCGGTGCGCGGTAACCCATGCCTCACCTAGCACCTCACCTGCTATATCAAGCGCAATATCTTTCTTGACACGCGACCAAAAGGCGTTTGCTGGCCGCCATAGTGATGCAGTATCTGTGCAGATTTCAGCTAAATAGCGGGCAAGACCATTTTGGTTGTCACCCCCGCTTACCAAGCTAAGCGCAAAAGCGATATTGGCAAGGCGTTCGGTTGCGTTGCGTAACGCATCCTGCTTCGCTTTGCTTTTCGATAGGGCTGTAAATGCAAGTTCAAATGCCGCATCATCGTTTTCTGCCTGAATATAAGGGCTTTGGGTGCACTCATCTAAAAGCGTCTGCAATTTGCTGAATACCAAGGCATCATCTATCTTTTGCAACGTAAAATGCTCTGCTGTGATTGTGAAACGCCTATCATAATAATGTCCACCACATAAAACCTGCCGGGCAAAAACAATATTCTTCAAGATGCTTGCCGTGCTTAAGTCAGTTGTCATCTGATTTTGCGCAATGGCCAGTTTGATAGCATCAACATCCCTTAGCAAAGCCGCACTAAAATGCTCACATGTCCCTGCTCCGTCTGTATCGCTGTCATTTTTGGGGTGCGCGTTAGCCTTGGCCTGTGTCTTGGTCATATAGCCATGGCCATAATCAAACTCACCTTCAAATGAGATGCCCAGTATAACACCATATTTACTGCGTTGTGATGCCTTTGGTTCGCTGTATAATTCCCGAACGAGACCTTTTTCATCGCGCATATGCTCACCCTGCGAGATACGCACAAAGGCGTAGCCTTCATCTGTGAGCCGCTGTGCTTCACCTGCTAATTTATCTTCGGCAAGTTTGTTTGCCAGTTCAACATCATCAAGATAGGCAATATCATGGAAAAGATTGGTGCGAATAGCGCCATTGGCCGCGACATATTCAGCATGGATAAACTTACCCAAGCGCGAATCCGTGTCTATCGCCTCCCCTTGAATGATATTCCTAATTTGCCACGGACTATCACCATGCTCATCAAGCAGGCGTTTCTGTTCGGCTTTTGACGATGCACCGGTCAACACCATTGCGGTTTTAATGCTGATGTCATCCTTACGAAAAGCGTTCAAGACCTTCGTATCCAGCTGGCCAAGTTTAAGCAGTTTTTCCAACTCATTCATTTGCAGATAGAAAGCATCACAAATTTGCTGTTTTGTCTGCCCCTGCTTTAGTAAATTGGAAAAAGCAAGAAACCTATCAGCTGGGTGCATATCTTCGCGTATGGTGTTTTCGGCCAAAGCGATAGAGAGCGTATTTTCACTATCAGCGATTTGACAATTCACCGCCATAGCGGGCGTATCATCATTGCTGGCGATATGTTGCAACGCCGCAAGCCGCGTATTGCCCGCAATAACAGTATAGCTGTCATCCGCATTGGCTTTTACGGTAAGCGGCTGGATAAGACCGACAGCGCGGATTGATGCGACAAAATTATCAATTTTCTCACTACTCGGTTTGCCATAGCGCGGATTATTTTTATCTGCGATAAGTTTGTTAAGCGGGATTGATTTTTGATGTAACATTTTAGTTTCCTTTCTTGAAAAAGTGAAAGCGTGATTGCTTCTCACATATTTTTTTCTTCAATGAAGCAGGGGGGATGTTGTCATGGGGCGCGCTGCCGAGTGGTGCGGGCAGTGAATTTAGCGAAACTAGACCGCTTGCGGTCATAGTGCAGCTTAACTGAGCAACCCGGTCGGCAAAGCGTGCGTGCTTTAGCACCTTGCCCTTGACAAGCATCGGGGCGGCACGCCCCTACCGCGCCAAAGGCGTAAAAATAAAGTTTGAAACATCATAACTGTTGTGTTACATTGTCATTACAAGTGAAGGAGCTTAATAAAATGCCGAAAACCGATACAGTAACGACCAGAATTGAGCCTGCATTAAAACAAGAAGTGGGGGGTATTTTGCAAGAGCTAGGGCTTAATCTCAGTGATGCGATCACAATGTATTTTAAGCAAATACAAGCGCATAAAGGTTTACCTTTTCCGGCGCATCTTCCTAATCAACAAACCATTGACGCGCTAAACGAGGATTTATCAAAGCGCAAAACTTATATGGCAAAAGACGCGATTGAGATTTTGAATAAATAATGTCATTCGAGATTGCTTTCTCATCCCGCTTCAAAAAAGATTACAAGCTTGCAAAACGGCGCGGCAAGGATATAAAAAAACTTGACCATCTCATCATAACCCTTGGCACACACGGACAAGCCCCAGCAGATTTAAGGCCACATATATTATCAGGAAACTGGGCGGGCATATGGGAATGCCACATTGAACCTGATTGGTTACTCATATATGAGTTGGCAAATAATAAAATTTACCTCCGGCGAACTGGCACACATGCCGATTTATTTGGATAGAGGCAATATTGTCGCAACATTTAACCGAGGTAACAACTGCCATAGCGCGCCGGACATGCGCGTTTATAGAACGGAAATTTGCACTATGATTATGCACGCGATAAAAATGGCCAAAATAATGCACATCGGCCCTAAATAGCGCTGCATAAGCGCTTTGCAAAATCATAAATCATCTTTAATTAAGCAATAAGAGCACTGCATCTAACAATGCAGAACCCTAGCGTATATTACAGAAAGCCCAATTATACGACCTCTAGCCCGCCATCCGTGATTGTCCAGCCATAATCATTGATGAGAATATCCCGCGCCGCTTCGCCAGCAGCGCTATATTTACTATTACCGCTATCAAAATAAACGCCAGATTGAATTCCCGTTTCACCTGCTGCTGCGTCTATCGTCGACCACCCAATAAGCAGAGAATCATAATTCGCTGTGCTTAGCTTTGTATTTTCGAACATATGAGACGCGTATTTAAGCGAAGAAATATCCCAATCACCAATGTTCTGATTAAAGGCATCAGCATTTCTAAACATATAGCTCATATCTGTCACAGCAGACACATTCCAATCGCTAATGTTCTGGTTAAAGGTATCAGCATTTCCAAACATCTGACTCATATCCGTTACAGAAGACACATTCCAGCTATTAATATCCTGATTGAAAGAATCGGCATTAGCAAACATATTGTTCATATCTGTTACAGAAGACACATCCCAATCGCTAATGTTCTGGTTAAAGTCTAGAGTGCTGCTAAACATATTGCTCATATCTATTACAGAAGACACATCCCAACCGCTAATGTCTCCATTAAAGGTAACGGCAGCCTCAAATATAGAGCGCATATTCGTAACAGAAGACACATCCCAATCGTTAATGTTCTGGTTAAAGGCTCGGGTAAATTGAAACATAGCCTCCATATTAGTCACAGAGGACACATCCCAACCGCTAATATCCTGATTAAAGTTACCGACCTCATAAAACATATAACTCATATCTATTACAGAAGACACATCCCAACCGCTAATATCCTGATTGAAAGAAGCAGCTATATAGAACATGTAGCTCATATCTGTTACGGAAGACACATCCCAGCTATTTATATCCTGATCAAATCTTATCGCATCTGCAAACATATAACTCATATCCGTAACAGAAGACACGTCCCAGCTGCTAATGTCCCCATTAAAGTCACCGGCACCCCAAAACATCTTACTCATATCCGTGACATTAGACACGTCCCAGCTGTTAAGATCCTGATTAAAGGGGCCGGAATTCTCAAACATAGACGACATATTTGTAGCCAAGGACGTATCCATATCAGAGATATCATTAAAACTCTTTTGGTCTTGATAAAGCTCGGATAAATCGGCGCTCTCATTATTGATAAGTGTTTGGACTTCTTCTAAAGTCGGTAAGTTAGAAAAGCCCGTTTCTGCCTGTATCGCTGCTTGATAACGCGTTTCCAGATATTTATTCACACCATCTGCAACGACCATAAGGTCATCGGCTGTTACCGCATCACCATCAGTATTTTGTGCACCACCAGCTGATGCAGAATCTTCCAATATGGCAGCAAGAACTTCCTCTTCTGTCGGTTCACCGCCCGATGACGAATCATCACCGCCGCCGCACGCAGCTAAAACCAAAAGCGAACTCAGCACACCAAAGGGAGAAAAAGAATTGAGCTGCTTTTTCTTGGGTAATACATCATCTAGTGTATCCGTGCGGAGGCATATTTTTTCACCTGGAAAATCTATATTTTTATACATATCACTTTTCGTAAAAGCCATGTCCCCTCCTAACTTTGTATGGTTCGGAATGAACACTTTTGAGTAGATGCAAAATTACGCAAAAGCATTACATTTCGTAATCTAAATTAAAAAGATTTTAGATTAAAATTAGAGAAAAAAGATATAGGTGTCAATATTTACCACGTATCTATATTGCTACACCACTTCTAGCCCGCCATCTGTGATTGTCTAGCCATATTCATTGATGAGAATATCCCGCGCCGCTTCACCAACAGCGCTATATTTACTATCACCGCCATCAAAATAAACGCCAGATTAAATTCCCGTTTCACCTGCTGCTGCGTCTATCGTCGACCACCCGATAAGCAGAGAATCATAATTCGCTGTGCTTAGTGTAATACCGGAAAACATAGAAGATGCATTTGTTAGGGACGAAATATCCCAGTCACCAAGGTTCTGGTTAAAGGAACCGCCATACATGCGCGTTTACATGGCTTTGGGTATAATTACACTTGGGCAAAACAGACAAATCAGCGAAAAGACGACCCTTGTGAGAGCCGCCTTTTGCTTTGCTAAGCGGGGGGTTTTAGAGCCTGTGAGGCGTCTTTCTTTTTGCCCCCATATATGCCATTGCGCCCGCACACGCGGGGATTTACGCGCATCATCATCCATAACCCTATAAGCCTGGGCAAGCTCTTCGCGTTCCGCATAGAGCGCGATAAGGGCATCCTTATAATCACGGGGGCCATAATCAATATGCGGCAGGGCATATTGATGTGGCCGCCTATACTGGCTCTTATCTTCTTTCGCCTTGTTGCTGATATAATCAGCAAGGGCTTCACCCGTTATATCCCATGGGCGTGCTGTATCTACTGTGTCGGGGGCTGGCTTATGTTTAGCAGCCAGCCCGTGATAGCTTTTAGCTTTGAGCTTATCTAAAAGCTCTGGACGTGGGCCATTTTCCTGTGGCATGTGCCGCTCTCCAGGAAGAGAGCAGGCCGCAAAATATTATTCAGAAAAACGCTGTTTTCCTATTGACTTTTGTGAGAGCAGGCTGTAGAAGGAAACCATCTTATTTGAGGTTTCTTTTACAACCCTTTTGAATTTCCCCTAGTTCGTCGCTGGGGGTTTTTCTTTTTCTCTATATATTTATTTACTGCGTTTGATTATGCGGCCTTGCAATCCTCCAATATCAAGAGTCTTGATTCGCCCGCTTAATTATGTTATCATTAAGTGCAAGGTTAGCTATGGAGCGGGTGAAGGGAATCGAACCCTCATCTTCAGCTTGGAAGGCTGCGGCTCTACCATTGAGCTACACCCGCATGAAAAATCGTTTGTCTATCTAGCACATATATTTTATGGCGTATAGTTTATTATTTTCCCTGTTTCAGTAAATTCATGCGATGCGAGTTTTAGAAATAAAGGCGCAATATCTTCCGGCGTGGGTAATGTGGTTGGGTCTTCGCCGGGCATGGCCTTCGCACGCATCGCTGTTGCAACAGGGCCAGGTGAAAGCAAATTCACCCGCAATTTATCATTTACATGTTCAGCCGCCCAAGATTTTATCAAAGCATCAAGCGCGGCTTTGGTTGCGGTGTAAGTTCCCCAAAAGGGGCGATTTTTTTGCACAGCGCCGGAGGTAACAAAAACCGCGCGCGGGGTTTTCGCTTGTAAAAGCAAAGAGTCCATAGCACGAATAAGCCGCATATTTGCCGTTACATTTACGGCAAATGCCATTTCAAAATCTTGCGGAGGAATATGAGCAGCAGGGGCTAAAGGACCTAATAATCCGGCATTGCCGATCAAAATATCTAATTTACCCCAGCGTTCAAATATGCTTGCTGCAAGTCGGTCAATCGCATCATAATCGGTTAAATCCAGCGGCACACCAGTTGCCTTGCCACCGGCTTGTGTGATTTTATCATATAGATTTTCCAATGCACCTTGTGTGCGGCCAAGCAAAAACACATGTGCGCCTGCATGGGCGAGCGCTTGTGCGACAGCGGCACCTAATCCCCGACTGGCGCCGGTGACAAGCGCAATTTTTTCGTTAAATGCGCTCATATACGCTCATTCAAAAGCGATAATTGCTGTGCTTTGTTGGGGGTGCCATGTTTATCGGTAAGCCGTGTGGGATAGTCGCCAGTAAAGCAATGGTCAGTAAAGGCGACATTTTCTGGGTCGCGTCCCTGAGGATGCCCTAAAGCCTGATAGAGCCCGTCAACGGATAAAAACACCAAGCTATCAGCACCAATAGCCTGGCGCATATCCTCTAAACTATGCGTTGCGGCCAAAAGTTCATTATCGTCTGGCGTATCAATACCATAATAATCCGGATATTTAATCGGTGGTGAGGCAATACACATATGCACTTTTCTTGCGCCTGCATCGCGCATCATTTGAACAATTTTTCGTGATGTTGTGCCGCGCACAATTGAATCGTCAATGAGAATAATATCTTTTCCTTCAACCAATAAGTTTGTCGGATTATGCTTGCGTTTTACGGCAGCATCTCGAATTTTCTGCGTTGGTTGAATGAATGTGCGTCCGATATAGTGATTACGAATAATGCCAAGTTCAAACGGAATACCAGATTGCTCGGCATAGCCGATTGCGGCGGGCACACCGGAATCGGGAACGGGGATCACATAATCGGCATCAATATTTTTTTGTTGTGCGAGGCAGCGTCCAAGCGCTTTGCGGATTTCATAAACAGATTGCCCCCCGATGAGACTATCGGGGCGGGCAAAATAAATATATTCGAACACGCAAGGACGCGGTGCACAAGGGGGGAAGGGGGTATAGCTTTCTATTTTATCTTTTCCCTCTTGCCCTGCTGTGATGACAATAATTTCACCATTTTCGATTTCGCGAATAAATTTTGCGCCGATAATATCCAGCGCGCATGTTTCTGAGGCGAGAATATAATGCCCATCCAATTCACCCAAAATGAGTGGGCGAATACCAAGCGGGTCGCGCGCGCCGATAAGTTTTTTATTGGTAAGGGCAACCAACGCATAAGCGCCCTCCACCTGAAACAAAGCATCAATCAAACGGTTCATTGTATCTTGTCGTTTGGAGCGCGCAATAAGCTGCAAAATCGTTTCCGTATCAGAAGTCGATTGAAAAATAGCCCCTTGCTCAATCAGTTTATCACGTAATGTCATGGCATTGCTTAAATTTCCATTATGGGCGATGGCGAAGCCGCCCCCGGAAAATTCGGCAAAAAGCGGTTGTATATTTCGAACAAGGGTTTCCCCCCCGCTTGTGGAATAACGCACATGGCCAATCGCTGCGCTTCCTTCCAGGCTATCAATTACATTTTGTTTGGTAAAATGTTCGCTTACCAAGCCCAGCCGTCTTTCAGCGTGGAAGCGTTCGCCGTCAAAACTTACAATGCCGGTTGCCTCTTGTCCACGATGTTGCAGGGCATGTAACCCCAAGGCTGTGAGTGCTGCGGCATCTGGATGCCCGAAAATACCAAATACACCACATTCTTCTCTTAGCCTATCATCATCATGGTCTATCATGCGCATTTCCTATCCCTCGTGATTATTCGCTCAAACGAATAATCTGATTTAAGCCTTCGCTATCATATACGCCTTCTTTAAGCGTATTTACAGTTTTTTCTATATTTTCATCAACTATATTTTGCAGGTCTTCATTCTGGCTTTCGGGGATAAGCGCGGCGATAATATCGGCACCACTTTTTAAGTAGGGTAAAAATTTAGCCTGTGTCACAAATTCGGGATGGTCTTTTTCGTCATGGAGTATGGCGCTAAACGCAAAATAGCATATAGTAACGATAACCATGCCGCGACCTGCACCGAAAAAAACCCCGAGCAGGCGGTCAATCATACCAAGCGCGGTTTTTTGTAATAGAGACGCCACCATATTTCCAATGATGGATAATAAGATAATAGCCCCTAAAAATACGACAAAATTGGCGGCGGCGAGGCGAATGGACTCATTTGGTATCAGGTCGGTAAAAGCGGGCTCCAAAACCGCCCCAAAGCGTATGGCAATATAAATTGCCCCTATCCAGCTTACGATCGAAAAAAATTCACGGGCAAAACCGCGTGTAAATGATATGGCCATGGATAAGAGGATGACGCCGATAATGACAAGGTCAAGATAATTGAAATTTTCCATGAGACTCATATCCTTTTAATTCGTGTTTACTCGCGTAATTTTTGTTGTCGGGCACGCAAGGCTTGTGCACGCAGCTCTTCAATTTTCTTTTTATAAAGCTGTTGCGCCAATAATTCGGCATTTTTTCTAATGAGGGCTTGCTGTTGCTGTTCAGTAAGCAGGTTTTGTTTTGGCGTATGTTTGGGGAATAAATCTTGTCCGCCTTGCGCGAGGCCATTGCGTTGGCTGGTGCGTATGAATATATTAACTATAGGTCCGGTTTCTTGCAGTAAAGCACTGCTGCGCGCTGTGGTTATGAATGTGGGGCGATTATTTTGCGGCACGACACTATCAAAAAACACATAACATATGCTTAAGATGAACAGGCCGCGCAATGTGCCAAGACCGATCCGCCCTAAAAAACTGCTTATGCTAAACCCTCGCTGGACTTCCAATGACAAAATAATACGGTTGGTGAATAGCGTAAATAAAAACTGCACCAGAATAAATATGCTAATGAAAGCAAACACGATTCCCCAAAAAGGCGAGGCAAAGATAGCATAAAATACCGGCGAGATATAAGGCTCGAACATAAGGCTTATCATGACAGCGATGATAAGACCGCAAAAAGCAACTATATCGCGCGCCATCGTCCGGCTTAGCGATATGAGAACGGAGGAAATGATAAATATGATGATTAAAAAATCAAACACGGAAAGCGCCTGCATATCAAATATCCTTATCGTATATGCGTTCAAATATAATAAATTATGCTTTTTCCAGCTGCATAATTAAATCAGCTATTTCATCCAGTTCACTAACAGCAATCGCTTGGTTAGCTGTTTCAATCCCTGGCGGCGTGAAAGCATAATCAAACCCTAGTTTAGCAGATTCTTTAAGCCGTAAACCGCTTTGTGAAACAGGGCGTATCGCTCCTGATAAGCTCATTTCGCCAAAAATAACATGATTGGCCGGTAGCGGCGTATCTGTGAGCGATGAAATAAGGGCGGCGGCAACGGCTAAATCTGCAGCAGGTTCGGTAATGCGAAATCCGCCAGCTATATTCAAAAACACATCTTTGCCGGCAAAGGAAAACCCATAGCGCGCCTCAAGCACAGCGAGCACCATGGACAGGCGTGCGCCATCCCACCCAACCAAAGCACGCCGAGGGGTGGCAAGTGTTGAAGGCGCTGCTAAGGCCTGTATTTCAACCAAAACCGGGCGCGTGCCTTCTATGCCGGCAAATACGGCGCTACCCGCAACCATTTTATTGCGATTTTCCAAAAATAAAGCAGAAGGATTGGTAACCGGAATAAGCCCTTGGCTACGCATCTCAAATACGCCTATTTCATGTGCCGGCCCGAAGCGGTTTTTCACCGCGCGCAAAATACGAAACTGATCCCCGCGATCGCCTTCAAAATAAATGACCGTATCAACCATATGTTCTAGCACACGCGGCCCGGCAATTTGCCCGTCTTTGGTAACATGGCCAACCAAAATAAGAGCAGCTTGCGCGCGTTTGGCATAATGAATAAGTTCTTGCGCGGCAAGGCGCACCTGGCTTACTGTGCCCGGTGCGGCTTCCAAAGCGGGTGACCACATTGTCTGAATGGAATCGATAATAATAAGGTCAATTTGCCCGACACTTTCAAGGGTTTTGCGAATATCGGCGACATTGGTTTCAACAGCCAGCTCTACCGGTGCATCAGAAAGGTCAAGGCGTGCAGCACGCATACGTAATTGCGTCAAAGCCTCTTCGCCCGAAATATAAACAACCTTCGCATTGCGCTCTTTGCTCTGTGCTGCAATCGCGGCGGCGGTTTGCAGTAAAATTGTAGATTTCCCAATACCCGGATCACCGCCAATAAGAATGGCGGAACCCGGAACAAAACCGCCACCTAACACACGATCAAATTCATCTATATGGGTTTTTTGGCGTGCCGGTTCGCGCTCATTACCGCTCAATGTGGTGAGTGTAATCTTTTTCCCCTTTGGTTGTTTTGCGCCGCGTCCTGCTGGCGGTGAAAGGGTTTGAACTTCTTCGCTTATTGTATTCCATGCGCCGCATGATTCACATTTTCCCGACCATTTTGAGGTAACGGCCCCACAGCCATTGCATATAAATTGATTTTGAGGTGCACGCGCCATAATGGTCTATGCGGTTGCACCTTCAACGTCTATGGGGCCTGTAGGTAAGCCATTTATGAATTGATGCAAAAATGGGTCATCGCTTTTTGTGAGTGCGTCAATGTCACCTTGCCAAATAATCTTTCCCTTATAAAGCAGGGCGGTTTTGTCAGCGATTG
Source organism: Parvibaculaceae bacterium (assembly GCA_965227805.1). Classification (GTDB taxonomy): domain Bacteria; phylum Pseudomonadota; class Alphaproteobacteria; order RS24; family RS24; genus CBDDGJ01. Next base: position 17,198 of record CBDDGJ010000001.1, read on the forward strand.
CGCGCACGCTGCTCATATCATGTGTGATGGTGAGCGTGGTTGCGCCCAGCTCCTGCACACAATCGCGTATGAGATGGTTAATCACATCGGTCATAATCGGGTCCAGGCCAGTGGTGGGTTCATCAAAAAAAATAATTTCTGGCTTGGGCGCGATGGCACGCGCAAGCCCCACACGTTTATGTGCGCCCCCCGAAAGGGCAGCAGGATAGTCATCCATAATCGCATCGGAAAGACCGACACGAATGAGGTTTTCTGCGGCTAAATCGCGCGCTTGTGCACGCGATATTTTGTGCCGTTTAAGCGCGGCAAAAGCGACATTTTGCCAGATGGGCAGGCTATCAAATAAAGCCCCGTTTTGAAATAACATACCGATTTTATCATCAATGTTACGGCGTTTGGCGCGCGAGAGGCCAATACTGTTTTTGCCGTCAATCATAATCTCGCCCTGTTCGGGGTGCAAAAGTCCTAATATGGATTTGAGCATAACCGACTTTCCGCTTCCTGAGCCGCCAATGACAACTAATGATTGTCCGCGGGCAATATCTAAATTTACCCCGCGCAACACAGTCTTTGCGCCGAAACGTTTATGAATATTGCGTAAAGAAATCATGATGAAAATAATAAGGACGTAAGCAGATAATTTGCCGCTAAAATAAGGATAGACGCGCTAACAACGGCATTTGTTGTGGCGCGCCCCACGCCTTGCGCGCCGCCATGCGAATGATAGCCATTATAGCACCCCATAAGGGCGATAATAAATCCGAATATGGCCGCTTTGACAAGGCCAGATGTAATATCATCGATTTGTAAAAAATCGACCGTCCGTTGAATATAGGTTGCCCCGTTAAAGCCCAGACTTTGCGTGCCAACGATAAATCCCCCCATAATGCCGATAATATCGGCCAAAAACGCGAGAATGGGCATGCATAATGTTGCCGCAATAAGCCGTGGGGCAACCAGATATTTGAATGGATCGGTTGAAAGTGTTGTTAAAGCATCAATTTGTTCGGTAACGCGCATTGTGCCGATTTCGGCGGCGATCGCTGCGCTCACACGCCCTGCCACCATAAGCCCGCCCAATACAGGCCCCAATTCACGGGTAATGCCGATTGCCACAATGGTTGAAACAACCACTTCAGAATTAAACTGGTCGCTGCCGTAATAAATTTGCAAAGCCAATACACCGCCGGTAAAAAATGCGGTAAGCGCAACCACAGGCAGAGAGAAATAACCGATGCGCAGCATTTGCTGGATGATCATGCGAAAATAATAGGGCGGGGTCAAGGTGGCCAAAACCGCTTGCCCCGTAAAGTGAGATAGCCGTCCTACTTGTGCAAAAAAGCCTAGAAAAAATCGTCCGATTATAGCAAAAGCATTCATATAATATAGTCCTCTTTTATGGTGTATTATACATGCGTTGGAAACGATTTCCAAGCCGTGTTAGCAATTCATAGGGAATTGTGTTCAGGCTATGTGCGAATGTGCTTATATGATTATGCGCCCCGAAAATTTCTACCCTATCGCCTATATCTGGTTTTTGCGCAAGATGGGTGATATCGATTGCGGTAAGGTCCATTGATATGCGCCCGATAATGGGTGCGTATTGGTTTTGACAGTAAAGCTGCGCGAAAGGGGCGGCATTGCCGGCGGTGCGTAAGAGGCCATCTGCATAACCGAGCGCGATAATGGCAATATGCATATCATGCTGTGCAGTGAAATCTGCGCCATAACCGACCGTTTCACCCTGTGTTATCATACGCGTTGCGATGATAGGCGCATAGACATGCGCGACCGGTTTAATCTTTTTATGCAATATACCACCAAAAAGGCTTATGCCGCACCGCGTAAGTGAAAAATGATAGGCGTCCCCTAAAAATACACCTTCCGAATTTGCCAAAGAGGCCGGTGCATCAGGTAGCATGGCGCATGCCGTGCGAAACCGCTCAAGCTGGGCGCGATTCATCGGATGGTCGGCCTGGTCAGCACACGCCAAATGACTCATAATCAAATCAGGACGCCAGCGGGCAAAATAGCTTTTATCATTATAAAGGGTAAATAAATCCTCTTCACCAAGCCCGAGACGGTTAAAGCCGCTATCAATAAAAAGCGCCGCAGGGGCAGGGTTATGCTGTGCACAAAAATCGGTCCATTGCTTTATCTGAGCAAGGCTTGCCAAACAGGGACGCAATTTATGGGCGGCATAAAAATCTGCACAGCTACCTGCAAGACCATTTAGGATATAAATATCACTATCTGGCAAAAGAGCCCGCAAGCGAACACCTTCTTGGGGTAAAGCGACAAAAAATATGCGGCAGCCAGCGTCATAGAGTATCGGGGCGACCTTATCCATGCCCATCCCATAAGCATCTGCCTTAAGCGCCGCGCCGCATTGCGCTGTGCCAGAGCAGGCACACATAAAATGATAATTTTCTGCCAAAGCTGCGAGGTCTATATGTAATGCGGCGTGTGCGGTTTCGGGTGGGGGTAAAGACATATACGCTTAAGCGAGTTATATAGTTTGTTGTGGCAGATGATCATCATCAATGGTTTTGGGCATATTTCCGAATTTTGTGAATTTTTCTTCAAAGGTCAAATTGATTGTGCTAACGGGGCCGTGCCGATTTTTGCCGATAATGATTTCAGCCTTGCCGTGGGCACTGTTCATATCTTCTTGCCATTTCAAATAAGCATCTGTGCCGGCATCGGGTTCTTCTTTCTTAAGATAATAAGACTGACGATACACAAACAGCACCACATCGGCATCTTGTTCAATCGAGCCGCTTTCGCGTAAATCGGCAAGCTGTGGGCGTTTATTATCACGCTGCTCTACTTGCCGCGAAAGCTGGGAGAGGGCGATAATCGGAATATCCAGCTCTTTGGCCAAAGCCTTCAGGCTTTGGGTGATATAGCTTATTTCTTGCACACGGTTTTCACTGCCGCGTGCATTTGTTGTGCCCACAATAAGTTGCAAATAATCAATCACCAACACATCCAACCCATATTGACGCTTAAGCCTGCGCGCGCGGGCAGCTAACGTCGCCATGGGAATAGCACCTGTATGGTCGATATAAAGCGGCATGTCGTGCAAGTTTTGTGAGGTCGTAACCAGACGATTAAACTCATTTTCTTCCAAAATGCCTTTCCGCATTTCTGATGAGCTAATGCGTGCTTGTTCGGATAAGATACGCATGGCGAGCTGTTCTGCTGACATTTCCAAAGAGAAAAAGCCGACAATGCCGCCATCTTTCACCTCTATGCGGCCATTTTCTTTTTCCTCGAAACGCCCTGCCTTTTTGGCGTTTATATAATTTTGGGCAATGCTAAAGGCGATATTGGTCGCCAATGAGGTTTTACCCATAGAAGGACGCCCGGCCAAAATAAGCAGATCGCTTTTTTGTAACCCCCCCAAAATATCATCCATATCGCTAAAGCCTGTGGCAATGCCGGATAAATGCCCGTCGCGCTCATAAGCGCGTTTGGCCATATCCACCGCGCCTGTAAGCGATTGGGTAAAGCTCATAAAGCCGCCCGTTTGTGTGCCTTTTTCTGCGAGATTAAACAAAGACTGTTCAGCGGTTTCAATTTGGGTTCCGGGCGGGGTATCCAAATCGGCTGCCATGGCATCATGCACCATATCTTCGCCCAATGTTACCAAACACCGCCGAATAAATAGATCATAGATAATCTGTGCATAATGTTTGGCATTGGATATGCCCGTAGCATGGGTGATAAGCCGTGCAATATAGCTTGCGCCCCCTAATTCATTGAGGCCGCTATCATGCTCTAAATAAGTGCGTAAAGAGACTGCATTGGCCAGATTACCATTGGCGATGAGCTTGGTGGCAATATCATAAATGCGCCCATGCACAGGATCATAAAAATGTGTTGCCAATAAAAAATCACCTACGCGATCATGAACCGCATTATTGTGCAAAAGCCCCCCCAATAAGGCCTGCTCCGCATCAATATTATGCGGAAGAGACGGCGTGTCTTCAGGAACGCTTTGCGTTTTTAATGGTGTTATCTGTGAGTCCATTGGTTTTTTATTGTAACAGAGACTGGACATTTAACTGATGCTTGAGGATAGCTGCAAGCTGTTTTTTACAGCAAAGCAAAGAAAAAAACTTTTCCCCAAACTTATGCATAAGGGCTTGTGCATAATGCTGCTGCATTATCACGCAAGTGGCTATATAGCTTTACGCATAGGGCATAGAAAACCAGATTTATTATAAAATCATGGCATAAATGGGGGGTGCCGACGCGCCCGCAATCAGATGACTTACGCCAGCGCAGGGCTTGCCTTTTATTATGCGATGTCTAGCCCGCCATCCGTTATCGTCCAGCCATAATCATTGATGAGAATATTGCGCGCATCTTCAGCTGCAGCACTATATTTACTATTCCCGCCATCAAATATAACATCCTCTTGAATTGCTGTTTCGCCAGCATCGGTGTCTAATGTTGACCATCCAATCAATAGGTTATCATAATTTGCCGTGCTCAAAGTTACACCTTCAAACATATCAGTAGCAGTAGTAAGTGAAGATATATCCCAATCACCTATATCCTGATTAAAGGCATCGGCTCCAAGAAACATATCGCTCATATCCGTGACATTCGCTACATCCCAGCTGCCTATATCCTGATTAAAAGCATCGGCCTCCTCAAACATCCAGCTCATATCCGTGACATTCGCTACATCCCAGCTACCTATATCCTGATTAAAAGTATCGGCATCATAAAACATACCCCACATATCCGTCACATTCGCGACATCCCAGCTGCCTATATCCTGATTAAAGGCGTCGGCATCCGCGAACATCCAGCTCATATCCGTCACATTCGCTACATCCCAGCTGCCTATATCCTGGTTAAAGGCGTGAGCATGCTCAAACATGCTGTGCATACTGGTAACATTCGCGACATCCCAGCTACCTATATCCTGATTGAAACTATCTGCACCGTGGAACATATGAGACATGTTGGTCGCCAATGAGGTGTCCATATCGGATATATCATCATTGAAATCAGTAGAATCAGAATATACGTCGGTTTCTTCATCATGCTCATCGCCTTCATAAAGCGATGATAAATCAGCACTTTCTTGTGTGATAAGGGCTTGCACCTCGGCCTCTGTGGGGAGGTTAGAAAAGCCTGTTTCTGCTTGTATGGCTGCTTGATAACGGCTTTCTAAATATTTGTTTGCCCCCGTTGAAACAAGCATAAGTTCTTCTACCGTTACCGCAACCCCATCAGCATTTTGCGCCCCACCAACAGATGCAGAATCCTCTAAAATAGCCGCCATAACCTGATCTTGGTTAGATGAGCCATCATCCCCGTCATTACCATTACCGTCATCCCCGCCACTACCAGTATCACCCCCGTCACTGCCGCCGCCACCGCCACAGGCTGTTAGCACCAGCATGGATGTCATCATGCCAAAAGGTTCATAGAGTTTTCTATGTTTGGTTTTGAAATAAGGTTTCAAAAAATCAAGCATTGCTATATTTTGTGTCGTCACAGTTTGGGTCGCTGTAACTAGTTGTGCGGTTGTGCTTAATGTCATGATCACTCTCCCTACCATTACTCCTGCCAATAAATTACTATATTATTGCTTTAGGTGCAAGCAGGTGAAGTAAGCCTCCCTAAAAACAGGCGTATGTATGATGTGAATCGCACTGACTTTACTGGAAGATACCCTGACAAACTTAATCTTGTTAAAAAGCCAGTTATCTACGCTATATAATGGCTTCGCTAAATGGCTTTTCTAAAAACCTGTATGCAACAAGCCCGCGTCAGTGGCTAAGATAAATCATCAAACTTTACGTATGTGAGTTTAATGCTCGTCTGTTACGGGTGTTGCCTCAGCCACATCGTTTGAATCGGCTTCGCCATCTATATCGCTGGCATTGGCGGTCTCATCCGCATCGTCCTGCGCTGGCTGTGCGCCGGCTTCAAACATATCTTCGGCCATATCTTCCCCGTGGTCATCCGTCGCATCTTCCATATTTTCCGGGGCGGTCGCTTCGCCAAGCACGGTTTCGCCGCGTGCTTGGCGCGCGGCTTCATCTTCGGTGCGTGCCACATTCACTTGTATCAGGGCACTTACCTCGGGGTGGAGCACCACCACCACATTATGCATGCCCAATGTTTTGATCGGCCTGTCCAAAGTAATCTGGTTACGCATAAGCGTAAAGCCTGCTTTGCCGAGTGCTTCGGCAATGTCACGGCTATTGACCGACCCATAAAGCTGGCCAGTATCGCCTGATTGACGAATAATAATAATGCTTTCGCCGTCAAGTTTGTTAAATACGGCTTCGGCTTCTGATTTACGTTCTAAATTTGCCGCCTCAAGTTGTGCGCGATCACGCTCAAAACGCTCTAAATTGGCTTTATTCGCCCGCAAGGCTTTACCTTGCGGCAATAAGAAATTACGCGCATAGCCATCTTTTACATTTACCACATCGCCCATTTGTCCAAGTTTGGCGATACGCTCTAAAAGAACAATTTGCATGGAAAAAGCCTCCTTAATCTATCTGATAGGGCATAAGTGCCAAAAAGCGGGCGCGCTTGATTGCTTTGGCAAGCGCGCGCTGTTTTTTCGCCGATACGGCTGTGATGCGCCGTGGCACGATTTTTCCGCGTTCGGATACATAGCGTTGCAAAAGACGCACATCTTTATAATCAATTTTAGGGGCATTTTCGCCGGAAAAAGGGCATGCTTTTTTGCGACGTGTAAAGGCGCGTTGTGCGTAAGACATAATTAAACCTCCGCTTGTGTTATGGGTGCATTATCCGTGTGTTCGCTGGGCGCTCCACGGCGCTCGGCACGGCGTTCATCGCGTTGTTTGGCACGCAAGGGGGCAGAATCACCATCTTCATGCACGTCCACACGCAAGGTCATAAACCGGATAATATCTTCATTAAGACCCATTTGCCGTTCCATTTCAGCAATGGCGGCATGGGTGGCAATAATATTTAATAATACATAATGGCCTTTGCGGTTTTTCTTTACGCGATAAGCCATTGTGCGCAACCCCCAATATTCCTGCTTGGCGACGGTGCCGCCATTTTCTTTGATAAGCGCGCTTATGGTTTGTGTTAATGTTTCGACGTGCTGCTCGGAAATATCCTGCCTTGCAATAAAGATATGCTCATAAAGAGCCATAGCCTCTCTCCTTCATTTCATATACGGCCTTTATTCTGGCCTATTCATTATGTGTTACCGCGTGGATTATCACCGGCTTAATCTTTGGGGCTTCGGCGCTGAGCCTCTTGCAAGCCCGATATATAAAGAGAGGCCTACAAAATTGAACCGCGAGAGCGAAGACAAGGGAATCCGAGCTTATCTGCCCTATTTTGCCCTGCAAAACATTCCTTTCAGCCTTCAACCGAAGTTGTGCATGATGCTTTACACCTTCGGATAAGACTTGGCAAGAGGCTTTTTGCTCTATAATATAATACATAATATAAAATATGGTGGAGGGATATATGCGTGCATTTGTTTTCCCCGGACAGGGAAGTCAGATTATTGGTATGGGGAAGGAGCTAGCGGATGCTTTTGCCCCGGCCCGGGCTGTTTTTGAAGAAGTTGACGATGCGCTGAGGCAATCTTTAAGTAAGATTATGTGGCAAGGGCCGGAAGATGAATTAGTGCTTACCGAAAATGCACAGCCTGCTTTAATGGCAGTATCCATGGCGGTGGTGCGTGTGATGCAGGCGCATGGCATTGAGCTTGATGCACATGCGCATTATGTTGCAGGGCATAGTTTGGGTGAATATACGGCCTTGGCGGCCATTGGCACGCTTAGCTTAACAGATACGGCACGTTTGTTGAAATTACGCGGGCAAGCCATGCAGCGCGCTGTGCCGGTGGGAGACGGTGCCATGGCAGCCATTCTAGGGCCGAGCTTTGATGAGGTTGCGGATATTGCAGCTACAGCAGCAAAAGATGATATATGTAGTGCGGCCAATGATAACGCGACGGGGCAGGTGGTTATTTCTGGCCATAGCGCTGCGGTTGACCGCGCGATTACCCTTGCGCAAGAGCGCGGCGCCCGCCGGGCGATTAAACTGGCGGTGAGTGCGCCCTTTCATTGTGCGCTTATGCAGCCGGCAGCGGAAGAAATGGCGGCAGCTTTGCGCGATACTGACTTAAATGCACTGTCTCTGCCGCTTATTGCGAATGTGAGTGCGCACGCTGTGACAGATATAGACATGATACGAGATTTGCTGGTGCAGCAGGTAACTGGCACAGTAAGATGGCGCGAGTCAATGATATGGGCAGCCGAACAAGGGGTTACGGAGCTTGTTGAAATCGGCACAGGCAAAGTGCTTACCGGCATGGCGCGCCGCATTGATAAACGTCTTTCGGCACAAGCCGTGAACGTGCCGGAAGATATAGACACATTTATAGAGTCACTAAAATAAAAGGGGGTATTATGTTTGATTTAAGTGGAAAAACGGCTTTGCTTACAGGTGCATCTGGCGGCATTGGGGGCGCGATTGCCGAGATGATGCATGCCGCAGGCGCGAAAATAGGGCTTGCAGGCACGCGCGAAAATGTGTTGCAGGCATTGGCTGATAAACTGGGCACAGATGCACATGTGCTTATTGCCGATTTAAGCAGCACACAAGGTGCACAAATGCTGGCACAGCAAGCGGATGAGGTGCTTGGCGGGGTTGATATTTTAATCAATAATGCTGGCATTACACGGGATAATTTGGCTTTACGTATGAAAGATGACGACTGGGAACAGGTGCTTGCGGTTAATCTCACATCTGGGTTCAAACTTACCCGTGCACTTTTACGAGGTATGATGAAGCGTCGTTATGGACGAATTATCAATATTACCTCTGTTGTTGGGGTTACAGGTAATGCCGGGCAAACCAATTATGCAGCATCCAAAGCGGGGATTATCGGTATGACGAAATCCCTCGCGCAAGAAGTTGCATCACGCGCGATCACCGTAAATTGCATTGCCCCCGGTTTTATCGCCACCCCTATGACCGATGCACTAAATGATGAACAAAAGGCAGCGATCACGGCAACGATTCCTGCCGGCACATTGGGTGCAGGGCAAGATATTGCTGCCGCATGCCTTTATTGTGCAAGTGCCGAAGCGGGCTATATGACAGGGCAAACCCTGCATATAAATGGCGGCATGGCTATGATTTAACCGGGGTTTATTTAAGGAAGTTGTGCTAGACAAATTACGGAAAGAGTGATAGAGACGCTTTTATGCAAATCGTAAAGGGACTGTGTATGAAATTTTCACGAACCTTTTTGTTGAGCGCATTTAGAATTTAACTTTAACGTAAGGAATTATAAAATGAGCGATGTTATTGACCGTGTAAAAAAAATCGTTGTCGAAAATCTTGGTGTTGATGCTGATAAAGTAACCGATACGTCAAGTTTTATCGATGATTTGGGTGCCGATAGTCTGGATACGGTTGAGCTGGTTATGGCTTTTGAAGAAGAATTTGATATTGAAATTCCGGATGATGCTGCAGAAACAATTTTGACTGTAGCCGATGCCGTTAAATTTATTGAGGATGCTTCCTAAACGCCTCTTGAAACTATGTTAGAGGGCGTAAGATGCGGCGTGTCGTAATTACTGGTATCGGAACGGTTAATCCGCTCGGTGCTTCGGCTGAAACAAGCTGGGAAAATCTATTGGCTGCCAAAAGTGGTGCAGGCATGATTGAAGGCTTTGACGTTTCGGATTTGCCTTGCCATATTGCGTGCCATGTCAAACATGGTGAGGGCGCATTTAATCCGGATGAGTGGGTTGAGCCCAAAGAACAAAAACGCATTGGTCGCTATATTCTGCTGGGCATGGCGGCATGCGATATGGCACTTAAAGATTCTGGGTGGACAGCGCAAAGCGAAGAGCAACAAAATCGAACCGGTGTGCTTATTGGGTCGGGCATTGGCGGATTACAGGAAATTGTCGATGGCTGGGAAACCGTGCGGGTTAAGGGGCCACGTCGCTTGTCGCCTTTCTTTATTCCGGGTGCACTTATCAATCTTACCTCAGGGCAGGTGGCAATAAAATATGGCTTTAAGGGTCCCAATCACTCTGTTGTTACAGCGTGTTCTACCGGGGCACATGCGATTGGCGATGCGGCGCGTCTGATTGCGCTGGATGATGCTGATGTCATGATTGCAGGGGGCACAGAAGCAGCGATTTGCCGTATTGGCATTGCCGGTTTTGCGGCGTGTCGGGCATTATCGACACAATTTAATGATACGCCTGAAAAAGCCTCTCGTCCCTATGATGCGGCACGCGATGGTTTTGTTATGGGCGAAGGTGCGGGCGTGGTTATATTGGAAGACTATGAACATGCAAAACGCCGCGGTGCCAAAATTTATGGCGAAGTTGCAGGTTATGGTTTATCGGGGGATGCCTATCATATTACCTCACCTGCCGAAGATGGTGATGGCGCTTATCGGGCAATGCAGGCTGCTTTGAAACGTTCAGGGGTGAACGCTGCAGATATAGGTTATATCAATGCCCATGGCACCTCTACGCCTTTGGGAGATGAAATTGAATTGCGTGCCGTAGAACGCTTATTCGGAAGTGATGTCGCGGGTGTATCCATGTCATCAACAAAATCTGCCATAGGCCATTTGCTTGGCGCTGCCGGTGCGGTGGAAGCAATTTTCTCGCTTTTGGCAATGCAGCATAATATTATGCCGCCTACGCTTAATCTCGATAATCCATCTGTTGAAACACAAATTGACCTCGTGCCACATCAGCCGCGCGAAAAACCGATTAAAGCTGTGCTGTCCAATTCATTTGGCTTTGGCGGCACGAATGCGTCGCTTGTATTTAAGGCACTTTAGTATTTTAACGTCTATACGCCTGACGGTTTTTTATATTGGGGCGCTTATTGCTGCCATTGCCGTGGGGTTAAGTTTAGCGGCAATCATACTATTTGTTTTACCTAATTGGCATATAAAAGAGCAGCGTATTGCGATTAAACCTGGTATGGCGTTACCACATATAGCGCGCCTGCTCGAAAATGAAGGGGTGATTTTTGATGCAAATTTGTTTCGACTTGGCGTGTTTTTGCAAGGGCGCGCGGGGGCGATGCATGCCGGTGAATTTACAATCCCTGCCGGGGCAAGTATGCAAAATATCGTTACGCTGCTTGCGACGGGTAAGGTGCATTTATATCCGATAACCATTTCCGAAGGTCTGACCAGCGCCCAGATTGTAACGCAATTACGGGAAAATCCGCTTTTACAAGGTGAGATTAGCACAATTCCACCCGAAGGAAGCCTATTGCCAGAGACGCATTTTGTGCCGCGCGGAACGCAAAGACAGCATATTCTTGATATGATGCAGGCGGATATGCTGAGGCTGTTAGATGAGCTATGGGATAAGCGTGATGCGGATCTGCCTTTTGTATCAAAGCAAGAAGCGGTTATTTTGGCGTCTATTATTGAAAAGGAAACCGGTATTGCAAAAGAGCGTGCCCAAATTGCAGGCGTATTTATCAATCGCTTGCGGCGTGGCATGTTATTGCAATCAGACCCAACGATTATTTACGGCCTTGTGGGCGGGCAAGGCACACTTGGGCGGCCTATTCGGATGAGCGAAATTAAACGCAAAACAGCATATAATACCTATGTCATTAAAGGTTTGCCGCCAACACCGATTGCCAATCCGGGGTATGACGCGCTTTATGCGGCATTACATCCAGCTGAAACCGATGCGCTTTATTTTGTTGCCGATGGCACAGGCGGCCATGTGTTTGCTACAACATTGGACGCGCATAATCAAAATGTACGTAACTGGCGGCGTATTGAGCAAGAGCGAAAGCGTAGGAAATAGCCGTATAACATGCGTCGCTATATAAAGCAGATATTGCCAATTTACCCTATATAAGTTATAATAAGCACATGAGCGAAGCTATAAATTTTGATACATATAAATTCATTAAGAATTTGGTTGCAGCCGGTATGCCGGAAAAGCAAGCCGTAGCATTGGCACATGAGCAAGTCAGTTTGATAAACGCCAATCTGGCTACAAAGCAGGATATTTAAACATTACAGCTTGAAATGCAAAACGAGATTGAAAAATTCCGGCTTGAAGTGCAAAGTGAAATTGAAAAATTACGCCTTGAAATGCAAAGCGAGTTTTCCAAAGTTAAAGCACAAATCATTATCTGGATTGCAGGGATTTTTATTGCGATTACCGTTGCACAGACAAGCATTTTGATTGGTATTTTATCCTGAATGATATGCGGCGTGATATTTTCATGCAAATCCTTATTTAGCACACATATTTTACTTGCATCGCAGATATAGGGGGGATATGGTGCGCGCGAGTTTGAATGGCGCCGGGTGAGTCGGTTACATGATAGGGATATGCACATGCAGGATTTTCTAGCCAATTACTACCCGATTTTAATTTTTATGGGGCTTTCCGCCATAATCACTTTTGCGCTTATGATTGTGCCCTTTTTGGTTGCCCCGCATGCGCCGGATGCAGAAAAACTCTCACCTTATGAATGTGGGTTTGATGCTTTTGATGATGCACGCATGAAATTTGACGTTAAATTTTATCTGGTCGCTATTTTGTTTATCATTTTTGATCTGGAGATTGCTTTTCTTTTCCCTTGGGCTATTGCTTTTGGTGATATTGGTTTATTCGGTTTTTGGTCTATGATGTTTTTTCTGGCTGTTTTAACCGTTGGGTTTATTTATGAGTGGCGTAAAGGCGCATTGGATTGGAACTGAACAAAAGAGTTTGAAGACATATGGAAAAACCAGACCATGCCCCCCCAATGCAAGATCCTTATTATGATGAGGTTTCCACACAATTAGCCGATAAGGGATTTTTGTTGACATCGGCTGAAGATTTGGTGAATTGGGCACGTGCGGGGTCTTTGCATTGGATGACATTCGGCTTGGCGTGTTGCGCGGTTGAGATGATGCATACCTCTATGCCGCGCTATGATGGTGAGCGGTTTGGCTTTGCACCGCGTGCGTCTCCGCGTCAGTCTGACGTGATGATTGTTGCCGGCACCTTAACCAATAAAATGGCACCGGCTTTGCGCCGCGTTTATGATCAAATGCCCGAACCACGTTATGTGATCTCTATGGGGTCATGCGCGAATGGGGGGGGGTATTATCATTATTCCTATTCGGTTGTGCGCGGGTGTGATCGCATTGTGCCAGTGGATATTTATGTGCCGGGCTGTCCGCCCACGGCAGAGGCTTTGCTTTATGGCGTATTGCTGTTGCAAAAGAAAATCCGGCGCATGGGTGTGATAGAGCGTTAGGGGTAAGATGACAACTGATTTGAAAAAACTTGCTGAGTATATTGAATCCGAATTGGGGACACGATTGGCCGGTTATTCGATTGCTTATGGTGAACTCACATTGGAAAGCAATGCAGGCGATATTGAAGCCGTGCTTAAATTTTTGCGCGATGACAAAAAATGTGCTTTCACACAACTTATTGATTTATGCGGGGTTGATTATCCGCAACGTGTGTTTCGCTTTGACGTCGTCTATCATTTATTATCTATGACACGCAATCAGCGTATTCGTGTAAAACTGCAGGCAGATGAGCACACCCATGTGCCAAGCGTGGTCGACCTGTTTGCAACAGCAAACTGGTTTGAACGTGAAGCCTTTGACATGTATGGGATTATATTTTCCAACCATCCGGATTTGCGCCGGATTTTAACCGATTATGGCTTTGAGGGGTATCCTTTGCGTAAGGATTTTCCGCTAACGGGGCATGTTGAATTGCGTTATGATAATGATAAACGACAAGTGGTTTATGAGCCTGTAAGTCTGGTGCAAGAATTTCGTCAGTTTGATTTTGAAAGCCCGTGGGAAGGCCAAAATATGCATGACCATATGAAGCACGATAATTTGCCGGGTGATGAAAAAGCGTCGGGCAATGGATAGTGAGTTATGGCAGAACAGCACGATATATATAGCATAGACGAAGAGCGAAAATTTACCATAAATTTCGGCCCGCAACATCCGGCGGCGCATGGGGTTTTACGGCTTGTCATGGATTTAGATGGTGAGCTGGTCGAACGTATTGACCCACATATTGGCTTATTGCATCGGGGCACGGAAAAGCTGATAGAACATAAAACCTATTTGCAATCGGTGCCTTATTTCGACCGGCTTGACTATGTGGCACCGATGAATCAGGAACATGCTTTTGCTTTGGCGGTGGAACGCTTATTGGGGTTAGACATTCCACGGCGTGGGCAATATATTCGCGTGCTTTATTCGGAAATCGGGCGTTTGCTAAGCCATTTGCTGAATATTACAACACAGGCTTTGGATGTTGGGGCGCTTACCCCGCCTTTATGGGGGTTTGAAGAACGCGAAAAACTTATGATTTTTTATGAGCGCGCTTGTGGTGCGCGTATGCATGCGGCTTATTTTCGTCCTGGTGGGGTGCATCAGGATTTGCCGCCAGATTTATTGCTGGATATTTATGAGTTTTGTGATCCGTGTTTGCGGGTTTTGGATGATATCGAAAACTTGCTAACAGAAAACCGTATTTTCAAACAGCGCAATGTTGATATTGGCATTGTTACGCGCGATGATATTTTGAAATGGGGATTTACCGGTGTTATGGCACGTGGTTCGGGTTTGGCGTGGGATTTACGTCGCGCGCAGCCTTATGAGGTTTATAGCGAGCTTGATTTTGATATTCCGGTCGGAAAGAATGGCGATTGTTATGATCGCTATTTGGTGCGGGTCGAAGAATGTCGCCAGTCACTCCGGATTATAAAACAATGCATTGAGAATATTCCCGACGGGCCGGTTTCTGTGCGTGATGGGAAAATTGTGCCGCCAAAGCGTGCTGACATGAAACAATCCATGGAGGCGTTAATTCATCATTTCAAACTTTATACGGAAGGCTATCACGTGCCGCCGGGCGAGGTTTATGCGGCTGTGGAAGCCCCTAAAGGTGAATTTGGCGTATATCTGGTCGCGGATGGGTCGAATAAGCCATATCGTTGTAAAATCCGTGCGCCGGGTTATGCACATTTACAGGCGCTTGATTATTTGAGCCGTGATTATCTTTTGGCAGATGTTTCGGCTATTTTGGGGTCTTTGGATATTGTGTTTGGTGAGGTCGACCGATGAGTGTGCGACGCTTCCATGCTGAACAGCCCGATTCTTTTGTATTTACAAAAGAAAATCAAGCGTGGGCGCACCAACAAATAGCGAAATATCCGCAAGGTAAGCAACAAAGTGCGATTGTGCCCCTGCTTTGGCAAGCTCAAAAGCAGCTTGGCGGGTGGCTTTGCGTTGCGGCCATTCATTATGTCGCAGATATGGTGGATATGCCTTATATGCGTGCATTAGAAGTTGCTACTTTTTATACCATGTTTAACCTATCGCCCACAGGTGAGCATTTTGTGCAGCTTTGTGGCACCACCCCGTGCTGGCTTCGGGGTGCGGATGACTTAAAGGCTGTATGTCGTGATATGATCGGCGCGCAAGGTGAGGTTACGGCAGATGGTAAATTAAGCTGGCAAGAAGTGGAATGTTTGGGGGCTTGTGTGAATGCACCCATGGTGCAGATAAATGATGACTTTTATGAAGACTTAACGGCAGAAACCTTTCGTGCCCTGCTTGCAGCTTTGCGCGATGGCAAGAAAGCTATACCGGGGCCGCAAAATAGCCGCATTGCCTCTGAACCCGAAGGGGGACGAACCGTATTGAAGGAAAAGCGTGATGTTGCAGGATAAGGATCGTATTTTTAACAATCTTTATGGGCAGGAGCGTGCCGCGATTGGCGACGCAAAAAAGCGTGGTGACTGGGACAAAACAGCGGTTTTGGTCAAAAAGGGGCGCGACTGGATTATTGATGAAGTAAAAGCCTCGGGGTTGCGCGGGCGCGGCGGGGCAGGGTTTCCCACAGGGCTTAAATGGTCTTTTATGCCGAAAGAGACGGATGGCAGACCTCATTATCTTGTGGTTAATGCCGATGAATCTGAACCGGGCACCTGTAAGGACCGCGACATTTTGCGCCATGAACCGCATAAATTGATTGAAGGCTGCCTATTGGCAGGTTTCGCTATGGGGGCGCATGTGGGCTATATTTATGTGCGCGGTGAATTTATCCGTGAGCGTGAGGCGTTACAACGGGCAGTTGATGAGGCCTATGCAGCTGGTTTCTTAGGAAAAAATGCAGCAAAATCAGGGTGGGATTTTGACCTCTATGTGCATCATGGAGCGGGTGCCTATATTTGTGGGGAGGAAACAGCCCTTATTGAAAGTCTGGAAGGTAAAAAGGGAATGCCGCGCTTAAAGCCACCTTTTCCGGCAAATGTGGGGCTTTATGGATGTCCGACAACGGTCAATAATGTTGAAAGCATTGCCGTTGTGCCAACGATTTTGCGGCGCGGCGCGGCATGGTTTTCCGCGCTTGGCCGCGAGGGCAATACGGGAACAAAACTATTTTGTATCTCAGGTCATGTCGAACGCCCCTGTAATGTTGAAGAAGAAATGGGGATTCCCCTAAAGGAACTCATCGAAAAACATTGCGGCGGTGTGCGTGGCGGGTGGGATAATTTGCTGGCAGTTATTCCGGGTGGATCATCCGTGCCACTTATCCCTAAGGAGATATGCGATACGGTTTTAATGGATTTTGATAGCCTTAAAGATGTGCAATCCGGCTTGGGAACGGCGGCAGTGATTGTGATGGATAAGTCGACAGATATTATCAAAGCGATTGCGCGTTTATCTTATTTTTATAAACATGAAAGTTGTGGCCAATGCACACCATGTCGTGAGGGAACGGGGTGGATGTGGCGCGTTATGGAACGCCTGGCAGCAGGGAATGCACAGCCCAAAGAAATAGATGTGCTGTTTAATGTCACCAAACAAATTGAGGGGCATACAATTTGTGCGCTTGGCGATGCCGCCGCATGGCCGGTGCAGGGGCTTATTCGTCATTTCCGACCAGAAATTGAAGCGCGCATAGCGCAAAAAGGCAATATGTCTCTCGCTACGGAGGCTGCCGAATGAGCGATAAAATTACCGTAACCATTGATGGCAAAACCCTTGCGCTTGCACCGGGAATAACCATTCTGCAAGCCTGTGAAGCTGCAGGCGTTGAAGTGCCGCGTTTTTGTTATCATGAACGCTTATCGATTGCGGGTAATTGTCGCATGTGTCTGGTGGAGGTGGAAAATGCACCCAAGCCGGTTGCGAGCTGTGCAATGCCAATTGCGCCTGATATGACAGTGCATACAAAAAGCGATATGGTTAAACAGGCGCGTGAAGGGGTTATGGAGTTTTTACTGATTAACCATCCGCTGGATTGCCCAATTTGCGATCAGGGCGGTGAATGTGATTTACAGGATCAAGCCCTTGGCTTTGGTGGAGATTATAGCCGCTTTGACGATAATAAACGCGCGGTTGAAGAAAAAAATATGGGACCCCTCATCAAAACGGTTATGACGCGCTGTATTCATTGCACGCGTTGTGTCCGGTTTGCGCATGAAGTGGCGGGCACTTCGGAAATCGGTGCGATCGGGCGGGGTGAGGATATGGAAATTACCGCGCTTAGTGATATGGTTATGTCCGAGCTTTCCGGCAATGTGATTGATTTATGCCCCGTTGGGGCGTTGACCTCTAAACCCTTTGCCTTTACGGCGCGCTCCTGGGAGTTACGTAAAACCGAAACCATAGATGTTATGGATGCTATGGGCGCACATATTCGGGTTGATGCAAGGGGGCGTGAAATCATGCGCATTATGCCACGCGCCTGTGATGATATAAATGAAGAATGGCTAGGGGATAAATCACGCTTTGTGTGGGATGGTCTTAATCGCCAGCGTTTGGATACGCCTTATGTGCGTAAGGATGGAAAATTAACACCTGTAAATTGGGATGAGGCTTTTTCAGCCATAGCCGCTAGGGTTAAAGGAAAAGGCGATAAAGTGGCAGCCATTGCAGGGGATTTGGCCTGCGCGGAAAGTTTGCAAGCCTTGAAAGATTTAATGAATATGCTGGGCTCACCGCATATGGATTGCCGGCAGGATGGCGCAAAATTATCCGGGCCACGCGGACATTATTTGTTTAATAGTGGCATTGCCGGCATTGATGTGGCAGATGCTATTTTACTTATCGGCACCAATCCGCGCCTTGAGGCATCGGTGTTAAATGCGCGTATTCGCAAGCGTTGGCTTGAAGGGGGGATAGAGATTGGGCTTATCGGTAAATATGCAGATTTAACCTATGAGCTAACCCATATAGGGGAAAGTGCTGACCTGATTGACGCCGTCGCAAGTGGTGGGCATGCTTTTTCGCAAACGCTAAAGCGGGCAAAACGCCCGATGGTGATTGTTGGGCAGGGGGCGCTTATGCGTTCAGACGGGGAAAGTGTTTTATCCGCAGCGCTAAATTTGGCCGATAAAATGAATATGGTTAGCGAAAGCTGGAACGGATTTAATATTTTACATGATGCAGCTGCGCGTGTTGCGGGGTTGGATTTAGGTGTGCTCCCCGGTGAAGGGGGGTTGGATTGTGCGGGAATTTTGAGTGAGGCACAAACCGGCACGGTCGAAACGGTGCTTTTATTGGGAGCAGATGAAATTGATATGCAGGCGCTGGATAATGCATTTACCATATATATCGGCACGCATGGGGATGCGGGGGCGCATGCGGCTGATGTTATTTTGCCAGGCGCGACCTATACCGAAAAACAAGCGCTTTATGTGAATATGGAAGGTCGTGTACAAATGACAAGCCGTGCGGTTTTTCCGCCTGGTGAGGCACGCGAGGAGTGGAAAATTTTGCGTGCTCTTTCGGCTTATATTGGCGCGGCATTACCTTATGATAATGTGGATGCATTGCGGGCACATATATACGCGCAGGCACCCCATTTTGACGACTTAAATGCGCGCAAAGTAGATAATAACATGACAGTGCCAACAGCGAAGCGCTCTTATCTTAAAAAGGCTTTAGGCATAAAAAATAATCATTATTACCAAACAAACCCGATTGCCCGTGCATCGCATACATTGGCACAATGTGCACAATTAAAGTCAGAAAACAAGGGTATCGGTAATGGATAATATGCTGTTCAACGATTATATATGGCCGGTATTTCTGGTGGTTGCACATAGCATGGCATTGATTTTGGCTTTGCTTATTTCGCTTGCCTTTTTCATGTATGCCGACCGTAAGATATGGGCGGCGGTGCATTTGCGGCGTGGCCCGAATGTGGTCGGCCCGTTTGGGTTATTGCAAAGTTTTGCTGATATTTTCAAATATTTGGTAAAGGAAGTCACCATTCCGACCAATGCCAATAAGTTTGTTTTTTTGCTTGCGCCTTTTATCACAATGTTTCTGGCTTTACTTGGCTGGGCGGTGATCCCGGTAAATGAAGGCTGGGTTGTGGCGGACATCAATATCGGTATTATGTTTATTTTTGCCGTGTCTTCGCTCGGGGTTTACGGTGTGATTATGGGCGGCTGGGCGTCTAATTCAAAATATCCATTTTTAGGCGCGCTACGTTCTGCGGCGCAAATGGTGTCTTATGAAGTATCGCTTGGCTTGGTGATCATTACGGTGTTGCTATGTGTCGGCTCGCTTAATTTGAGTGATATTGTGCGCGCTCAAAATACGGTGTGGTTTGCCATACCCTTATTTCCGATGTTTGTGGTGTTTTTTATTTCGGCTTTGGCAGAAACAAATCGCCCCCCCTTTGATTTGCCGGAGGCTGAATCCGAACTTGTTGCCGGTTTTATGACCGAATATTCTTCCACCCCCTATGTGGTGTTTATGATCGGGGAGTTGGCAAATATTATTCTTATGTGCGCCATGGGCACAATTTTATTTCTGGGGGGGTGGCTGCCTCCAGTTGATATAGCGCCTTTTAATATGGTGCCGGGTGTTATATGGTTTATCGGAAAAATATGTTTTCTGTTTTTTATATTTTCGCTTGTCAAGGTGATCGTGCCGCGCTACCGCTATGATCAGCTTATGCGTTTGGGGTGGAAAGTCTTTTTGCCCTTTTCGCTTTTATGGGTTGTTCTGACGGCTGGTTTCTTACAATTTTTTCATTTGGTGCCATAGGTCTTTAGAAAGGGATATTTTAATGTCATGGCTTAAACACACATTAGGAAGTTTGTTATTGCTGGAGTTTCTATCCGCTTTTATTTTGGCTATGCGATATTTTTTCAAACCAAAAATGACAGTAAACTACCCTTATGAAAAAGGTCCGCTTAGCCCGCGGTTTCGGGGTGAACATGCTTTGCGCCGTTATCCGAATGGGGAGGAACGCTGTATTGCATGTAAATTATGCGAAGCTATTTGTCCGGCGCAGGCCATTACCATTGAAGCCGGTCCGCGTAATAATGACGGCACGCGGCGCACGCTTCGCTATGATATTGATATGGTGAAATGCATTTATTGTGGCCTATGTCAGGAGGCGTGCCCGGTCGATGCGATTGTTGAGGGACCGAATTTTGAATTTGCCACACAAACGCGCGAAGAGCTTATTTATGATAAAGAAAAATTACTCGCAAATGGCGACAGGTGGGAAAGCGAGATTGCGAAAAATATCGCGTTAGACGCACCTTATCGCTAGATGGATATAAAATGAATCTTGTAAGTTTAGCCTTTTATCTGTTTTCCATTATTAGCGTTGCAAGCGCTTTTATGGTGATTGCGTCACGCAATCCTGTCTATTCGGTTTTATTTTTAATTTTGACCTTTTTTAATGTAGCCGGATTATTTGTGCTGGTTGGGGCAGAGTTTTTAGCCGTATTACTGGTTGTGGTTTATGTCGGTGCGGTTGCGATTTTATTTTTATTCGTTGTTATGATGCTGGATATTGATATTGTGCAAATGCGTGCCGGTTTTTTACAATATATGCCGGTTGGCGCAACTATCGGGCTTATTTTGCTGGTTGAGCTGATTTTAGTTTTCACCACAGCATTCTATACAGATGCGAACCTAGTGCCGCAAGCAACTCCGCCGGGAATGAGTAATGTAGAGGCTTTGGGGCGGGTTTTATATACGGATTATATTTATTATTTCCAAGCCGCCGGTGCAATTTTGCTTGTGGCAATGATTGGGGCGATTGTTTTAACATTTCGTTATCACCCGAATCCGCGCAAACAAAATATCGCGGCGCAAAATGCAAGGCGGCGCGCGGATGGCGTAAAATTGGTGGATGTCAAACCCGGGGATGGGTTATGAAACTGACTTATATAGGACGTGTATAATATGGGTATAGGATTAACGCATTATCTGACCTTGGCGGCAATTATATTTACCATAGGTGTGTTTGGCGTGTTTTTGAATCGCAAAAATGTAATCATTATTCTTATGGCCATAGAGCTTATGTTGCTTGCGGTAAATATTAACCTTGTTGCATTTTCGGCTTATCTCGGAAATATAACAGGGCAGGTCTTTTCCTTGCTTGTGCTTACAGTTGCAGCGGCAGAAGCGGCAATCGGGCTTGCGATTTTGGTTGTTTATTTTCGCAATCGTGGCAGCATTACCATTGAAGATATTAGCCAAATGCGCGGTTAGCCAGATATTAAGAACAGGAAGACAAATATGTTGCATGCCATATTATTTTTACCCCTTGCTGGCGCCGTGATAGCAGGCTTTTTTGGTCGTTTTATCGGTGCGCGGGCAAGCGCGCTTATAACCAGTATATTTTTAAGTATTGCGGCCATTTTATCATGGCATGTATTGATAACGCTTATATCCACCGGTGAGACGGGTAGCGTAAAAATATTGGACTGGATTCATTCGGGCGATCTTGTGCTTGATTGGTATTTCCGCCTTGATATGCTAAGCGCAGTCATGCTGGTTGTGGTAAATAGCGTATCGGCTTTGGTGCATATCTATTCCATTGGCTATATGAGCCATGATCCCGATAGACCACGTTTTTTTGCCTATTTATCGCTCTTTACCTTTATGATGCTGGCTTTGGTGACGGCAGATAATTTTTTACAGCTTTTCTTTGGCTGGGAAGGCGTTGGGCTTGCCTCTTACTTATTGATCGGGTTCTGGTTCAAAAAAACATCGGCAAATAATGCAGCGATTAAGGCCTTTGTGGTCAATCGGGTAGGAGACTTTGGTTTGATTTTAGGTATGGCGGCTATTTATTTCACCGTTGGGTCGCTTGATTTTGATATTGTTTTTGCATCTGCCTTTGCCCTGGCGCAGGGGCAATTTGAATTTTTATCCATGACGGTGCCAAGCCTCACGGCAATTTGCCTGCTTCTATTTATGGGGGCAATGGGAAAGTCGGCACAGTTTTTTCTGCATACATGGCTTCCCGATGCAATGGAAGGGCCTACGCCGGTTTCGGCGCTTATTCATGCGGCCACTATGGTGACAGCCGGTGTATTTTTGCTTGCGCGATGCTCTCCACTTTTTGAATTATCGCAAACGGCATTAAATGTTGTTATTGTGATGGGGGCGCTTACCGCCTTTTTTGCGGCAACGATTGGGCTTGTGCAAAATGATATTAAGCGGGTTATTGCCTATTCAACCTGCTCGCAATTAGGCTATATGTTTGTAGCACTTGGCGTAGGGGCTTACCAAATTGCGCTCTTTCACCTGTTTACACATGCTTTTTTCAAAGCATTACTGTTTTTGGGTGCCGGTTCGGTTATTCATGCTATGGGCAATGAGCAAGATATGCGTAAAATGGGGGGGCTCAGCACATTTATTCCGATAAGTTGGGTGCTTATGCTTATTGGCACATTGGCACTTACTGGTTTTCCGCTTACGGCAGGTTATTTCTCGAAAGATGCCATTATCGAAGCAGCCTTTATATCGCATAGTGCACCCCATATGTTTAGCTTTGCTTTATTGGTTGTCGCGGCGGCGTTCACCTCTTTTTATTCTTGGCGACTTATTTTTCTTACCTTTCATGGGCAACCGCGCTGCACCAATGAAGTGTTAAACCGTGTTCATGAAAGCCCTCTGGTTATGCTGGTGCCGCTTATTTTGCTGGCATTTGGGGCTTTGGCGGCGGGGTATATATTCGCGCCTTATTTTATCGGGGCGCATCAGGCAGATTTCTGGCAAGGCAGTATTTTTGTAGCCGAAAATAACCATATTTTACGTGATATACATACAGTGCCCTTATGGGTGAAACTTGCGCCTCTTATTATGATGCTGCTTGGGTTTTTGGGTGCCTGGTTATGTTATATAAAGTTTCCGTCTGTGCCAGCAGCGATTGCGGGTGAGCATGATTTAGCTTACAAATTTTTACTACATAAATGGTATTTTGATGAGCTTTACCATTTCATTTTTGTGCGTCCTCTTGGCGGTGTGGCGCGGTTTTTATGGAAAAAAGGTGATGGTCGTGTGATAGATGGTATCGGGCCAGATGGTGTTGCCGCTTTGGTTGAGCGCGCAACATCAATGATTGTGCGCTTGCAAACAGGATATGTATATCATTATGCATTTGCGATGCTTCTGGGTGTTGCCGCTTTGGTAAGCTGGTTTATGTTGGGGATTAAGTAAATGACGAATTGGCCTATTCTCTCAACCATTACATTTTTACCCCTTTTCGGCGCATTATTTATTTTTCTCATTCGTGGCGATGAAGCAACCATTGCACGTAATAGTAAGGCCGTCGCCCTTTGGACGAGCTTTATCACCCTTGTTTTAACTATCTTCATGGTAGGTGCTTTTGATGGCACACGCGCCGATATGCAATTTGTTGAACGGGTAAGATGGTTGGGGGGCGGCATTGATTATGCAATGGGGGTTGATGGTATTTCATTGCTCTTTATTGTGCTTACGGCATCACTTATGCCGTTATGTATTTTGGCAAGCTGGCAAAGTATCACCTACCGCGTGCGTGAATATATGCTTGCCTTTTTGATTTTAGAAACATTGATGATCGGTGTGTTTTGCGCGATGGATCTGGTATTATTTTATCTTTTCTTTGAAGGTGGCCTTATTCCGATGTTTTTAATTATCGGCATCTGGGGGGGAGAACGGCGCGTTTATGCTGGTTTCAAATTTTTCCTATATACGCTGCTTGGGTCGGTTTTAATGTTGCTTGCGATTATGGTGATGTATTGGCAAACGGGAACAACCTATATTCCTGACCTCATGGCATATCCATTTGCATCTGACATACAAATATGGCTATGGCTTGCTTTTTTCGCGTCTTTTGCAGTGAAAATGCCGATGTGGCCAGTGCATACATGGCTGCCAGATGCGCATGTAGAAGCACCGACAGCAGGGTCGATGATCCTTGCCGGCATTTTATTGAAAATGGGGGGCTATGGGTTTTTACGCTTTTCCTTGCCTATGTTTCCGATCGCTTCGGATTATTTTGCGCCCTTTATATTCTTTTTAAGCGCGGTTGCAATTATTTATGCGTCGCTGGTTGCCTTTGCGCAGGAAGATATGAAAAAACTTATCGCCTATTCATCCGTTGCCCATATGGGGTTTGTCACTATGGGTATATTTGCAGCAACCACGCAAGGGGTGCAAGGCGCGGTGTTCCAGATGTTGTCACATGGGTGGGTTTCGGCAGCCTTATTCTTTTGTGTCGGGGTGATTTATGACCGCATGCATACGCGTGATATTTCTGCCTATGGCGGGCTTGCGACCAGAATGCCGATTTACGCGACATTTTTCATGCTATTTACAATGGCAAATGTTGGTTTGCCGGGCACATCGGGTTTTGTTGGCGAGTTTCTCACAATTTTAGGAACATTTCAGATAAGCACATGGACAGCCCTTTTTGCCGCAAGCGGTGTTATTTTTTCTGCCATATACGCACTTACGCTTTATCGGCGTGTAAGTTTTGGAACGATAGATAATGAATCTCTTATTGATATTTCCGATATGAATATGCGTGAAATCGGAATTATGTTACCCCTTGCGCTTGCAACTGTGCTATTTGGCATTTGGCCGGTTTTCATATTGGATGACATTACGGCTGCTTCAATTGAGCTACTTCTGAGCCAATATCACGATGCTTTGGTTGTGCATAGTTCGGGTGTTTTAAGTGTGGAATAGGGGGGGATATGTTTACTGATATATTTGCCATTTTGCCTGAATTAACTCTATTTCTTGTGGCAATGGGCTTGCTTATGGTTGGTGCATTCCGCAATTCGGTCTCACTTATATCGATGAATTGGGCAGCAATAGGCGGGCTTGCCCTTGCAATTATTTTTAGCCTCATACAAAGCGGTGCGCCGCTTATGGCATTTCAAAACACCTTTATTGTTAACGAGTTTACGCATTTTATCAAAATCGTGATTTACTTTACGGTCATTATCGCTTTGCTGCTTTCTACAGGCTTTATGCTTAAAGAAAAAATCGCACGCTTTGAATATCCTGTTTTGGTGTTGCTGGCAGCAACGGGTATGGGGATGATGGTGTCGGCGAATGACCTGATCGCTATGTATTTGGGCATAGAGCTGCAAAGTCTGACGCTTTATGTGTTGGCCGCCATCCACCGCGATTCGTTGCGCGCGAGCGAAGCGAGTATGAAATATTTTGTATTAGGTGCTTTGTCTTCTGGCATGCTGCTTTATGGATGTTCTTTGCTTTACGGATTTTCCGGCACCACAAATTTTGACTTATTAGCTACCCGTATTTCGGGAAGCGGCGCAGATATTCCTCTATCATTTATTGTAGGCATTATTTTTGTTTTGGCAGGGCTTGCCTTCAAAATATCGGCAGTGCCGTTTCATATGTGGACACCCG
The DNA here is from genome assembly GCA_965227805.1 of Parvibaculaceae bacterium. GTDB lineage: Bacteria > Pseudomonadota > Alphaproteobacteria > RS24 > RS24 > CBDDGJ01. The sequence continues at coordinate 42,912 of CBDDGJ010000001.1, forward strand.
ATGTCTATGAAGGGGCACCAAGTCCGGTGACGGCATTTTTTGCAGCAGCTCCCAAAATTGCAGCCATGGCACTATTGCTCAGGCTCTTGATAACGGCATTTCCTAATGCGCTTGTGGCCTGGCAACAGATAATTGTGTTTCTTGCGATTACCAGCATGTTACTGGGGGCGTTTTCTGCTATCGGACAGCGCAATATTAAGCGGCTTATGGCTTATTCGTCTATTGGTCACATGGGGTATGCGTTAGTGGGGTTATCTACGGGGACAGTTGAAGGGATTGCCGGCGTGGCGATTTATATGGTGATTTATGGCGCCATGACGCTGGGCGCCTTTGCGTGTATTTTAGCGATGCGGCGTGATGAGACACTCGTTGAGAAAATAGATGATCTAGCAGGCTTAAGCCGACAACAACCTTTTATGTCGGCGGCATTAGCGATTTTAATGTTCTCGCTGGCAGGTATTCCACCATTGGCCGGTTTTTTCGGTAAATTTTATGTATTTCGCGCCGCGATAGAGGCAGAGCTTTACGGGCTTGCCCTTATTGGTGTATTGGCAAGTGTGGTTGCGGCTTTTTATTATTTACGCATTGTTAAAATTCTTTATCTTGATAATACCGAAGATGAAACTTTGGATAAGATGCCGCGTGACTTATCCATTATTGCGGGGTGTATGGCAGGCTTTGCGCTCTTATTCTTTGTCTATCCATCTGTTTTGGTTGACATTGCCTATGCAGCAGCACAGGCCCTTATTACAACCGATGAAACCATATTTGCCGTGCTTACCCTGCTATGGTAAATGCCGATTTTCCGGGGTATAGGCTTTTACAATTTGGTGAAATTGATAGCACCAATGAAGAAGCAAAACGCCTGGGCGCACAAGGTGAAACGCATGCATGCTGGATAATGGCGGAACGTCAAAATGCTGGGCGCGGGCGGCGCGCGCGGCAATGGGACTCACCACGCGGTAATTTGATGACCACACTTTATTTGCCCGAACGCATGGCGTTGACGAAAGCAGGCTTTTTCTCTTTTATTGCCGGACTTGCTTTGTTTGATACGGTTGCGCATTTTATTACCGCTACGCAAACACAAAAAGCGCTTCGCTTGAAATGGCCGAATGATTTACTATTCAACAACGCAAAAATTGCCGGTATTTTATTAGAGACAGCGTCGCTGGAAAATGAAATGATTAGCTGGATTGCGATTGGTATTGGGCTTAATTTACGCTATTTTCCCACAGATACACCTTATCCAGCCACTGCGCTTTTACCGGCAACGGGGGTGGAGGTATCACCTCTTGACGCCCAGAAAGTTTTAGCGGCACGTTTTACACATTATAAAACTTTATATGAGGCGCAAGGGTTTTCTGCCCTTAGAGATTTATGGATGATGCGGGCGCAAGGCAAGGGAGAGCGGGTTTTCGTTCGTCTACCGCAAGCAACAAAAGTGGGTATATTTAATGATATAAATGAAACTGGTGCTCTTATCTTGCAGTTGGATAATGGGCAAAGGGAAGACATATTCGTCGGTGATGTATATTTTGATCCTCCTGATGGAGGCAGATGAATGAACGGCAAGATGCTTTTTCTACCACTTGGTGGCACAGGTGAAATCGGCATGAATTGCAATCTTTATGGATTTGCGGATGGAAAACATACGCACTGGATTATGGTGGATGCAGGTGTGAGCTTTGCCCCGCCCGCTATGCCGGGGATTGATCTTATTATGCCCGATTTAGAGTTTATCGCGCAGCAAAAAGAAAATTTGCTTGGCTTATTTTTAACCCATGGGCATGAAGACCATATTGGTGCTGTCGGGCATTTGTGGCGATATATGCGCTGCCCGATTTATGCCACTGCTTTTACAGCTGAATTGGTGCGTGGAAAATTGGCCGAGGCGGGTTTGGATGATGTGCCGTTACAATGTGTTACGCCGGGCGATGTGATAAGGCAGGGTAATTTTTCGGTTGATTATATTGGCCTTACCCACTCCATTGCCGAGGCGCATGGATTGCTTATTGAAACACCTGCAGGGCGTGCCTTTCATACGGGAGATTGGAAAATAGATCCCGCGCCGCTTATTGGTGCACCGACACAAATTGAACGTCTAAAAGAGATTGGTGCCCAGGGCATTGATGCGATTATTTGTGATAGCACCAATGTTTTGAATGCTGGTCGCGCAGGGTCTGAAGCAAAAATATATCAAGACTTACATGATACGATTGCCGATAAAACGGGTCGTGTCGTGGTGACCGGTTTTGCCTCTAATGTCGCGCGCATGCACTCTGTTGCGCGTGCGGCACAAGCGCATGGCCGCCATATTTGCTTGCTTGGGTGGGGTATGCATAAAATTTATAATGCAGCAAAATCCAGCGGTTATTTTGCTGATTTTCCCGAACTTATTGCAGAAGATCATGCTGGGTTTTTTCCGTCAGAAAAAATCTTATTTTTATGCACCGGCAGTCAAGGGGAGCCTAATGCGGCTTTGGCGCGGCTTGCTGAAGATAGGCATCCGCATATTACGCTTGATAAAAATGATTGCGTTATATTTTCTGCGCGTATGATTCCAGGAAATGAAGCGGATATTTTGCGTTTACATAATTTATTGGTATCACGCGGAATTGAGGTTATCACTGCACAGCGTGATTATTTGCACGCATCGGGGCATCCTTGCCGCGATGAGTTGGCCGACATGTATGGGTGGATTAAGCCCCGCGCTGCTATTCCAGTGCATGGTGAGGCACGGCACCTAATCGAACATGCACGTTTTGCATCTGAATTAGGCGTTCAGGAACCGTTGCAGATTTTTAATGGTGATATGGTGCGCCTTGCGCCAGCACCAACCCGTATGGTTGAAAAGGTGAAAGCGGGAAGAGTATATTGCGATGGAAATATAATCGTGACAGCTGATAATGAAGCAATAAAGCAGCGTAAAAAATTAGCTTATGGGGGTGTTGTGCTTGTCACTATTATTGTAGATCAATCCGGTTATTTGCGTGCCTCTCCCAAAATTGACCTAATGGGTGTGCCGGAATATGATAATAATGGCATAGACATGAAAGCGTGGGTGTGCGAGGCTGTGGATAGGACAATTCCGAAAACTGAAAAAATTGCCCTGAAAGGGGGGGCGGATAAAATTCGCATTTCAGTGAGGCGTATAGTGCGGCAACATTACGGTAAAAAAATAGCTGTGCGCGTCAAACTTATTGAAATTTAGGCTATATATTTGTATCACATAGATATGGAGGTTTGAAATGATTGGAAATTTGAATCATGTTGCAATCGCAGTGCCGGATGTTGAGGCAGCAGCGATGACATATAAGGAAACTCTAGGCGCGCGTATATCCGCCCCTTTGCCGTTACCCGCGCATGGGGTAACGACAATATTTGTTGAACTGCCCAATACAAAAATAGAGCTTATTGAGCCTTTAGGTGAAAATTCACCCATAGCCGGCTATTTGGACAAAAACCCGAAAGGGGGCATGCATCACATATGTTATGAGGTGGAAGATATTTATCAGGCACGCGATCGGATGATTGAACAAGGCGCCACAATAACGGGCACAGGTGAACCCACTATTGGTGCGCATGGCAAGCCGGTTATTTTCTTACACCCGAAAGATTTTTGTGGCACATTGGTTGAGCTTGAGCAGGTCTGATGGTTGAGATTAGCTTTGCATTTGGTGTTGCTATTTATTTTATCACTTGGTTTTTGACACTCTTTATGATTTTGCCTTTTGGTGTGCGGACGCAGGCCGAAGCAGGCGAGGTCGAAAGCGGCACAGCACCAAGCGCGCCGGTTAATCACTATATATGGCGTAAATTCTTTTTCACGACTATTTTAGCAGGATTATTTTATGCTGGCATTTATTGGTTTTTGACGGGAGATGCCTATTTAGCCGTGGCTGATTGGTTTTTTGATCCGATAAAGCCTGCAACATAAAAAGCGGAGTCCGATGAAAGACTCCGCTCTTGTGACCCCAAATAGATGGGGAAGGTTCCTCCCAGACCCAAAAGCGTGATATGCTTTTTCACATAAGTATGATGATACGCAAACAATACGCTCATGCAAGTAAAATATGCCATTTTCATGACAAAATTAGTCTATAGGCATATATCTATACGTGCTATATTCTTAAAAATCAGACGAATGAATAAAGGTGTTTTATGCGTTTATCGCAGTATTTTTTACCGACATTAAAAGAAAATCCGGCTGAAGCGCAAATTATATCGCACCGGCTGATGCTGCGGGCAGGGCTTGTGCGCCAAAGCGCAGCGGGAATTTATGTGTGGCTTCCTTTGGGATTGCGCGTGCTTAGGAATATAGAACAAATTATTCGGGAAGAACAAAACAGAGCCGGCGCAATAGAAGTGTTGATGCCGACATTGCAATCGGCTGATTTATGGCGTGAATCTGGTAGGTTGGATGGCTATGGTAAGGAAATGTTACGGATAAAAGATCGTCATGCGCGTGATCTGCTTTATGGGCCAACGAATGAAGAGCAAATCACGCAAATCTTTCGCGATAATATTCGTAGCTATCGCGATTTACCGCGTAACCTTTACCATATTCAATGGAAGTTTCGTGATGAAATTCGCCCACGTTTTGGCGTGATGCGTGGGCGTGAATTTTTGATGAAAGACGGCTATAGTTTTGATTTGGATGAAGCAGGCGCGCGGCAATCTTACCAAAAAATGTTTGTTGCTTATTTGCGTAGCTTTGCCCGCATGGGGTTGCGCGCTTTACCTATGGCTGCCGATACGGGGCCGATTGGCGGTGATTTAAGCCATGAATTTATTATTCTGGCAGAAACGGGGGAGTCGGAGGTGTTTTGCCATGCCGATTTATTGCGTTTATCCATTCCGGAAACAGATGATCTGCAAAATTTGGAGATGATTATTGAGCGTTTTACCTCACTTTACGCGGCGACGGATGATATGTATGATGCGCATAAGTTTCACGCGCATGTGCCGCAAGATAAACGTATTCAAACGCGCGGTATTGAGGTTGGACATATTTTTTATTTCGGAACAAAATATACTGCACCTATGGGGTGCACAGTTATGGATGCGAAAGGTGAGACTGTCGCATTGCATAGCGGGTCTTATGGCATTGGGGTATCCCGCCTGGTTGGCGGTATTATTGAAGCCTTTCATGATGAACAGGGGATTCAATGGCCCTGGTCGGTGGCACCGTTTAAGGTTGGGTTAATCAACCTTAAAGTCGGGGATGCACAAACCGATGCGCGATGTGAAGACTTATATGCGGCACTTCGGGCACAAAACTGTGATGTGCTTTACGATGATCGCGATGAGCGGGCGGGTGCAAAATTTTCTGATATGGATTTAATCGGTTTACCATGGCAAGTCGTTATTGGGCCGAAGGGGGTGGCGGCCAATGAGGTCGAAATAAAAAATCGTATGACCAATGAAAAGCAAATGATTCCTTATGAAGATGCGCTTAATGTGTTAACCCACCCGCCGGAGCAAGCGATATGAGTGCGCCCTTTGGTTTATTGGAATGGCATATTGTCGGGCGTTATTTGCGTGCCCGCCGGCAGGAGGGGTTTATCTCCTTCATCGCTCTCATTTCTTTTATCGGTATTATGTTGGGGGTCGCCACGCTAATCGTGGTAATGGCGGTGATGAACGGGTTTCGCGCTGATTTACTCGATCGTATTTTGGGGGTGAGCGGGCATGCGCTTGTGCGTAATGCACAGATTGAGCTTGAAAATGCTGATGCGCTTATTGAAAAACTAACCGCAATAGAGGGCGTTAAATCTGCGTCACCCATGCTGGATGGACAAGCCATGATTTCTTTGCATAAGGGGCGTGTTGTTCGTGGGGTGATGATACGCGGTATGCCGATAGACAAATTCGCCTATTTACCAGCTTTGGCAGGGCGTATTGAACAAGGGGCATTAGCCGATTTAGCCGATCAAAAAAGCATTGCCATAGGTGTCCGCTTAGCAGAAAATTACGGAATTGGTTTGGGCGATAAGGTGACATTGATCACGCCGCAAGGAACCATCACGCCTTTTGGTATGGTGCCCCTTGTGAAGTCTTATCGAGTAAGAGCTGTTTTTAATATTGGGCTTTCGGATTATGATTCGGGGGTTGTGCTTTTACCGCTTGCGGCAACACAACAATTATTCGGACGCGATGAAAAGGCAGGTGTTATTGAAGTTATGTTTGATGACCCTGAAAAGGTAGATAGTATTGCCCCGCTCATTCGCGAAGCTGTAGGAAATGAGTTTCGGGTTACGGATTGGAAACGGTCTAATGCCACGCTTTCCGGTGCGCTTGAGGTAGAGCGCAATGTAATGTTTCTTATTTTAACACTTATTTTATTGGTCGCTTCTTTGAATATTGTCTCAGGTCTGGTCATGCTGGTGCGTGATAAGGGGCGTGATATCGCCGTTATGCGTTCTATGGGCGCGCATCGGGGAATGATATTGCGTATTTTCTTCTTAACGGGTGCAAGTATTGGTGTTGCGGGCACCTTATTTGGTGTTCTTTTGGGCGTGATATTTTGCACCTATATTGAAGAAATTCGGCAATTTTTAATATGGATTACCGGTGCGGAAATTTTTTCTGCCGAGATTTATTTTCTCGATAAAATGCCGGCGCGTATGGAATTGCCTGAAGTTATGAGCGTGGTGATTATGGCACTGGTGCTGTCTTTTATATCAACACTTTATCCGGCTTGGCGTGCGGCGCGCATGCAACCGGTTGAGGCATTGCGTTATGAGTGAACCTGCTCTTATATTACACAGTATTGTTCAATCCTTCACGCAAGGCGATAATACGCTTCAAGTCTTACGGGGAACGAATTTAACCATTCATGCCGGTGAAATTGTTGCTTTGCTCGGGCCTTCGGGATCGGGAAAATCTTGCCTGTTACATTTGGCGGGGCTATTGGAAATGCCGGATGCAGGTGAGATTATCATCAATGGGGAAATCGTAACCAGAGATGATAAAGCGCGCACATTATTACGGCAAAAATATATTGGTTTCATTTACCAGTTTCACAATCTGCTCCCCGAATTTTCTGCTTTGGAAAATGTAATGTTGCCGGCGCGCATAGCGGGTATGACAAAGCGTGTGGCAAAGCAAAGAGCCCATGATTTACTCGGTGAGCTTGGTTTGCAGGGACGTGTGACACATTTGCCGGGGCAGCTCTCAGGGGGTGAGCAACAACGTGTTGCTATTGCGCGGGCTTTGATAAATGAACCGAAACTTGTGCTTGCGGATGAACCGACTGGTAGCCTTGATCAAACAACCGGGGCATATGTGTTCGATCTATTGCTGGATATGGCACGGGCGCATAATGCGGGCGTGCTTATGGCAACGCATGATGAAACGCTTGCCCAGGCAGGTGATCGGATTACCCGCCTTAAACAAGGCGTGCTACAGATGCAATAGGGGCTTATTTATCACGAAATGAATCAAGGCTGACAATTTCTGCACTTTGCGGTTTTGTATTTATTGCTTCATTTTCTGTATCCGCTATATTTTCCGTATTGGCTTGGCTATGTGCTTCATCACGCGGCGGGGTTTCTTCTTGCGTATCTATATTTGTGTGATGGAACTCAAGCCCAAATTCGACGCTTGGATCATAAAAGCGTGTAATGGCATCATAAGCGATATGTAAATCTTCGGGTTTGGACTCAAAATGCAGGCGCACTGAAAAATGTGTTTTATGCGCGGTAAGGTTTTCAAATTGGTGTTGTAAAATAATTGTCATATATTCAGGGTAACGTTGTTTAAGTGCAGGGCTTATAGTTACATTTTCTGCACGCGTATCAAATGTGATATAGAAATGATGCGCACCTGGCATGCCGGTTTCTGCAACTTGTGTAATCACGTCACGCAAAACCGCGCGCAATGCGTTTTGTGCGAGGTCTTGATAATTTATTTTTTGTGTCATAGCGTTATTCCAGTTTAGTGGAAGGCTCCTGTTGCCGGGTGCCTTCCGAACCCCGCCTAACCCTTGCGACGGATTAGGGCTTTAGGTGAAATTCTGGCACCGCTTACGCAGCGACAGCAACTTCCGCATAGTTGTCATTTGCAACTAAAAAATGGCCCGATAACGATGGTGCCATGCCGAGCGCCGGTTACTTCCTTTACGCCCTCGTCGATCCTGTTTCGCCCCCAAAATGGACTATATGGTGGAGGCGCCGGGTACTGCCCCCGGGTCCGATGGGTTTATTACGAAGCCCGTTTATCGCTATAGTCGAGCAAAGCCGACACCCCTATATACGCCTTTTATGTCTGGAAAAATAGGGGGTCATGGTTATTTTTATTGCGGAATCTGTGTAAGATTCTTAATAATAGAGCTTATGCAGACTTATCTTACATTTTTACGCCATGTGCTCGAGGAAGGTGTCATACGTGACGACCGCACCGGCACCGGCACGAAATCAATATTTGGTTATCAAATGCGTTTTGACTTGCAGGCTGGCTTTCCGCTGCTTACGACGAAAAAGCTGCATATGAAATCCATTATTTATGAGCTTTTATGGTTTTTGTCGGGTGACACAAATATCGCTTACTTAAAGCAAAATGGTGTATCGATTTGGGATGAATGGGCAGATGAAAATGGAGATTTAGGGCCAGTTTACGGGAAGCAATGGCGCAGCTGGCCGGATAAAAATGGTGAGACGATTGACCAAATTACGCGCCTTGTCGCACAACTTAAAAATAATCCAAATTCACGTCGCCATATTGTTACGGCATGGAATCCACAAGATATTGACTCTATGGCCTTGCCGCCATGCCATTGCTTGTTTCAGTTTTTTGTTGCTCCCGATGATGCAGCACCAGCCGGGGGACGGCTATCTTGCCAACTTTATCAACGCTCTGCCGATATATTTTTAGGTGTTCCATTTAACATTGCGTCCTATGCCTTGCTAACGCATATGGTGGCACAAATATGCGGTTTTTCGGTCGGTGAGTTTATCCATAGTTTTGGCGATGCACATTTATACCTTAATCATACCGAGCAAGCAAAAGAACAACTAAAGCGTATACCACGTGCACCGCCACGCCTTATTATGAATCGCGATGTTACGGATTTATTTTCCTTTCGCTATGAGGATTTTCATTTTGAAAATTATGATCCGCATCCGCATATTGCCGCCCCTGTTGCGGTATAATGGAGTGGATTTATGGAGATTCATATGATTGTTGCCGTGGCGGAAAATGGGGTGATTGCTCATAATGGTGAAATGCCGTGGCGTATGCCAAGTGATTTGCGTTATTTCAAGCAAATTACATTAGGCAAGCCGGTGATTATGGGGCGTAAAACATGGGAAACGCTTCCCACGGCTTTGCCGGGGCGGTTAAATATCGTCATTAGTGGATCACGTAAACCAAAGCAAGAGGATAATATCCATATTGTTCCCACAGGAGAGGCCGCGCTTGTTTGCGCGCAAGCATCGGGTGCCGAGGTGGCCATGATTATAGGGGGCGGGGAGATTTATACGTTTTATGAAGCGCAGGCGCAGCGTATTTATCTTACGCGTATTCATGCCGAGCCGGAAGGTGATGTGTCTTTTCATTTGAGCGCGCCGCATTTATGGACAGAAACACAGCGGCACTTTCATAAGGCAGAGCAAGGCGATAGCCATGATTGTAGCTTTATTATTCTGGAACGTAAATAAATGAGGTAGCTCTTATGCAAGAAATAGCATCCGGATTATTATTTCCCGAAGGGCCGATTGCCATGACGGATGGCGCGGTGATTTTGGTTGAAATTGCGCGTGGCACATTAAGCCGGATTACACGCGATGGAAAAATATCTGTTATTGCTGATTTAGGTGGCGGTCCTAATGGTGCTGCCATCGGGCCGGATGGGGCGGTATATGTGTGCAATAATGGCGGATTAGGCGGCATTACGCGTAATGGGCGTATTTACCCGGGCGATCGACCGGATGATTATTCGGGCGGGCGTATTGAACGTGTTGATCTGGCGACGGGGAAAAGTGAGCGGCTTTATGATATGTGTAATGGTATAGACCTTAAAGCCCCGAATGATATTGTATTCGATAAGCAGGGTGGGTTTTGGTTTACTGATTTGGGAAAAGCCTATGGTCGTGTGCGTGATCGTGGTGCGCTTTATTATGCGACGATTGACGGCAACCATATTCGTGAAGCAGCCTTTCCATTGGATAGCCCTAATGGTGTGGGGTTAAGCCCACAAGAAGACAAGGTCTATGTAGCCGACACAAATAGTGCACGGCTTTGGGGGTTTCCGATTGAGGCGCCGGGAAAATTGGTTAAGCCCGCAACAACAAGATCGGCAAATTTTATTGCCGCGCCAGCGGGGTTGAATTTCTTTGATAGCCTTGCGGTTGAAGCAAATGGCACAGTCGCGGTTGCGACCATTGTAAATGGCGGTATAACGCGCATCAATCCTGTTAACGGAGATATGCAGCATATTCCGACCGATGATGGGATCACCACCAATATTTGCTTTGGCGGTGTGGATTTGAAAACGGCTTATATTACTTTGTCATCGACAGGACGCCTCATATCCATGCCGTGGGATTACGCCGGTGCGCCGCTTAATTTTCTTAACGAAACATAGCTAGAGAAGAGAGCGAATGGTTTTTCCATGCCGAAAACGGATAAAGGGCGCGCTTGCGCTAAACCTTTTGGCTGGTGGGAGCGTAATTCGCTTTTTTACCAATGTTATGACTTCACGCGTGATAAGGGGGAGGTCTAACGCATAGGCGTCATCTGGTGTAAGCCAGTGTAGATCGGAAAGTTCGCCCGAGGCACGTGTTGTGTCTTCCAGATCATTATAAATATGTGCCGCATCACACAGAAAAAAACGTGTGTCAAATCGCCGTGTTCGATATGTCGGTGTAATGGCGCGTGCAATGAAATCCATTTCTTTAAGTGGTGGCGCAACATTATGGGTAAAATAATCACGCCATTCTTTATGGGTGCTTTTTAACGGGTGCCTGGTTTCGTGCCCGAGCACAATGCCGGTTTCTTCAAAGGTTTCGCGTATAGCTGCCAAAGCCAACCCACGTAGACGGGCTTTGGTGATGGAGCTATGCTTTTGCAAGCGGCGCATAACAGGGGCACGCAAAGTCTGCGTAAGTTTAAGGCGTGAATCAGCAGGGTCAACCTTGCCCCCCGGAAACACAAACTTATTGGGCATGAATTTATGTGTGGGTGCGCGTTTGCCCATCAAAATACGTGGGGCCATATCATCGTGGCGAACCAAAATAAGGGTCGCGGCGTCTTTGGGGCGCACGGCTTTCGCGCCTGCTTCGGCATATTCGCCGGGCTGTCCGGGCGTGTGCGGGTGTTTTATGCTGGGGGATGTTTGTGATGTCATATAAATTTTGTATTAGTGTTTTCTTTTATAATGCTTTTTGCGACGTAGTTGTTTAGGAGTTAGTTTATGCGCTGCGGGCGTAAATATCAATCCGCCTTTTAAGGGGAAAGCTTCTTTCACGGTGACGCGAATTGGCATGCCAATATGAAATGTTTTGCCGCTTTGTGCGCCTGTTAAGGTAAACTTGCTTTTGTCAGCAAAAAAATGCTCTGTCCCTAAATGTGAAACAGGTAAGAAGCCTTCTGCACCGGTTTCGTTTAACCGCACAAACAAGCCTGCGCGCGATAGGCCACTGATTTTTCCGTCAAATACCGCGCCAATATGCGTGTGCATATAGGCGCTTAAATATCTATCCAAAGCAGCACGTTCGGCACGCATGGCGGTGCGTTCGGTTTGAGAAATATGCGCGGCAATATGAGGTAAATTTTGCAGTGCTGCATCGCTTATGCCGCCTTCGCCCAATCCAAGAACGCGAATAAGGGTGCGGTGAATAAGTAAATCGGCATAGCGACGAATCGGCGAGGTAAAATGTGTGTAGCGTGTAAGGTTAAGTCCAAAATGTCCGATATTTTCCGTATTATATTCGGCTTGCATTTGTGTGCGTAAAACCGCTTCCGCAATAATATCGGTTTGATTGATTTTTTCACCTTGTTCCAATATTTTATTGAAAACATGAGGTGTTTTAGGCTGGTCAAGATTTAACTTAAGCGAAAACCCTTGAAGAAAATGCGCTAAATCTCTTATACGTTCTCGCTCTGGTTGCCCATGTATGCGATATAATAATGTCATTGCGTGAGCTTCCAGCGTTTCTGCTGCACATATATTGGCGGCAATCATAAACTCTTCAATCAGCTTATGTGCTTCCAAACTTTCGGGGATATATATATGTTTTATTGTGCCTGTTTCATCCATGTCAACCTTGCGTTCAGGACGATTGAGCACCAGTGGCGCGCGTGCATTACGTGCCTTTGCCATGGCACAATAGACCTGCCATAGCGGTATAAGGCAGCTTTCCATAAGCGGCATGGTTTGTGCATCGGGCGTGCCGTCAAAAGCGGCTTGTGCTTGTTGGTAAGTTAATTTTGCCTGCGACTTTATCATTGCCCGATAAAACATATGCTGCCTGCGGACACCTTTTTTATCAATATCGATTTGGCACACCAAAACGGCGCGCATTTCATGTTCACGTAAAGAACATATATCTGTTGAAATATGTTCGGGGAGCATTGGCACAACGCAATCCGGTAAATAGACGGAATTGCCACGTTTTTGCGCGTCAGTGTCCATAGCACTATTTTCGGGCACAAAGGCAGCAACATCTGCAATTGCGACATAAAGTGTCCATCCATCCTTTTGGGGCGCGGCATAGACTGCATCATCATGGTCGCGCGCCGTGGCAGGGTCTATGGTCACAAAAGGCAGATGCGATAAATCAGTTCGCGCATCTATATCAGTAAGTGCCGCGGCGTTTGCTTCGGCAAGGCTTGCTTCACTAAATACGGTATCTATATCCTGCTCGGCAAGGGCAATAAGCGAAAAACAAAAGGGATCATTTTGCGTGCCCACATATTTCACCGGTTGTGCCACGCGTTCACCATAGCGTGTTTCTTCTTGTTGTATTGCGCTGATAACATCGCCATCTTTTATATTTATATCGCCTTTTATGAGCTTATAATCGTGCCGGTCGCGCCGATTAGCGCTGACAAGATAGGCACCACTGGCGCGTATGCGAACCACGCCGATAAGCGTTTGCATTGTTTTGTTTAAGATACGGATAATGCGTGCGCTATAATGCATATCCGGATTTTGAATGAGCCGCACCAATAAGCGATCGCCTTGTTTTAGGCTGATGTGCTTATGCATGCGCCCGCGCCGTATTGCATCGGATACATAAATAAGTGGCGCCGGATTAGGCTGCGTCTCCCGCATGGCGTGTGCTAGAAAATTGCCATCTTCATCTTGCCCGATAATTTGCACCACACATACAGGCGGCAATGCGCTTGCGGGATGAATTTTTTTGCGCTCAATATTTAGTAACCCCTCGGCTTCCAATTCGCGCAAAATACGCTTTAAGTAAATCCGGTCACTGCCTTTAATCTGAAAGGCACGCGCGATTTCACGTTTGCCGATAGTGCCCCCTTTCGTTTTGACAAAATCTAAAATATCCTGTCGCGTAGGCAGATTATCACTATGAGTGCGGGGCACGCGCTTAGCTTTTCTTTCGCGTTGTGCGTTTTTTTCGTGTTGTTCCCTTTGCGGCGCGTGCAGCGATAAGTTCAAGCGCACGTTCCACTGTTATATCTTCCGGGTTTTCACCTTTGGGAATTGTCGCATTTATTTTATCATTCTTGACATAAGGACCATAGCGCCCATCCAACACATTTATGGGCTTACCGTTTTCGGGATGATCACCCAATTCTTTAATGACGCTGCTGCCGCGTCTTTGCTGTGTGGTTTTATTTTTCTTTTCTGCAAGAACCGTTACCGCACGATTGATCCCAATATCAAACACCTCTTGTGTATTTTCTAGGCTGGCCGAATTTTTTCCGCTGCGAAGATAAGGGCCATAGCGGCCAATATCGGCGGTAATTGGGTCGCCGGTTTCGGGGTGCTCACCCACAAGGCGCGGTAAGGATAATAGCTGCAATGCATAGTCGAGCGTCATATCCTGCACAGTTTTATCTTTTGGCAGGCTTGCACGTTTGGGTTTTTTATTTTCTTCACTCACAGTGCCTTTTTGCACATAAGGGCCAAAGCGTCCGTTTTTAAGATGAATATCCTCACCGGTTTCGGGGTCTTGCCCGAGTATGTCATCGACATTTTCGCTTTCCGGTGCATCGCTCGCAAAGGGGCGGGTATATGTGCAGTCGGGATAAAGCGTGCAGCCGACAAAAGCACCAAAACGACCGGTTTTAAGGCTAAGCGCGCCATTGCTACAGCGCGGGCATATACGCGGATCATCCCCTTCATTACCGCTGGTGTTTTTGAAAATATGCTGCCCCAAAACATCATTCATACGATTGAGCACATCCGTATTCCGCAATTCAAGTGTGGTATCAACCGTAGGCTTAAAATCACGCCAAAACCGTGCGAGCAGGGCTTTATAGTCAAGTTCGCCATTTGAAACCTTATCCAAATCGCCTTCAAGCTCTGCTGTAAAATCATATTCAACATAGCGTGCAAAGAAATTCTCCAGAAAGGCCGTTACAAGTCGCCCCTTATCATAGGGAACAAAGCGATTACGCTCCATTTGCACATAATCTCTGTCACGCAGCACCGATAGGACGCTGGCATAAGTTGAAGGCCGTCCGATTCCCAATTCTTCCATTTTCTTAACCAGGCTTGCCTCGCTATAGCGTGGTGGCGGTTCGGTAAAATGTTGTTGTGGGGTAATCGTTTCGTGGGCGAGCGCTTCGCCTTCTTTTACAGGCGGCAGGCGTTTTTCATCATCCGCATCATCAGCGCGTTTATCGTCATATCCTTCTTCATAGAGCGAAAGAAAGCTCATAAAGGTGATGATTGTGCCGCTCGTGCGAAGTCCGATTTTTTTATCATCGCTCAAAATATCAATTACCGTGCGTTCTACGCGGGCATTTTCCATCTGGCATGCCAAAGTGCGTTTCCAGATAAGTTCATATAGCTTTTGTTCATCTTGTGTGAGCAGATGAGCGACATCCTCTGGTTTACGCATAATAGACGTTGGACGTATTGCCTCATGCGCTTCTTGCGCATTGGCGGCTGTTTTGGTGTAAAGCCGTGGCTTTTGCGGCAAATAATCATCACCATAATCGCGCTTAATCATATCACGAATTTCATGGCGTGCTTCGGCTGCAATATCCAGCCCGTCTGTGCGCATATAGGTGATAAGGCCGGTCGTCTCCCCGCTTATGGATTTTCCTTCATAAAGTTTTTGCGCTGTTTGCATGGTGCGTTTTGCGTTAAAGCCCAATTTTCGTGCCGCTTCTTGTTGCAGGGTTGATGTCGTGAAAGGGGCGGAGGGACGCCTCTGCCCGGGTTTTTTCTCAACCTTGGTGATTGTAAACTGCGCGCGCTCAATTTGTGCGCAGGCATTTTGTGCATGGTCTTGTGTGCCAAGTGAAAATTTATCCAGTTTTTCGCCATCCAGCATAGTCAGGCGGGTAGGGAGCTTAGCCTTGTTTTCGGTCAGGCAGTCTACAATAATGCTCCAATATTCGCGTGGCTTAAATGCTTCGATTTCAATTTCACGTTCACAAATAAGCCGTAGGGCAACCGATTGCACACGTCCCGCCGAACGTGAACCGGGTAATTTTCGCCATAAAACCGGCGATAGGGTGAAACCAACAAGGTAATCCAAAGCGCGGCGTGCAAGATAGGCATCAACCAGTTTTTCATCAAGTTCACGCGGATGTGCCATTGCCTCCAATACAGCAGAACGCGTAATTGCATTAAACACCACACGACATATTTGTTTATCTTTCAAAACGCCTTTTTTTTGCATAACTTCGAGCACATGCCAGCTAATGGCTTCTCCCTCTCTGTCGGGGTCGGTGGCGAGCACCAGGCGATCGGCTGATTTTAAGGCTTGTGCAATTTCATTTAAGCGCTTAGACGCACTGGCTTGAATTTGCCAATCCATAGAAAAATCACGGTCAGGGTCAACAGAGCCATCTTTTTCCGGCAAATCGCGCACATGTCCGAAAGAGGCAAGCACTTTTGCATCTTTTCCCAGATATTTATTTATTGTGCCTGCTTTTGCCGGCGATTCAACAATGACGACATCCATGACTTAACCTATCCGCATAATTACTTTTGCATAAATGGGCAAAATATATGGTAATGTCAAATCTCTTTTTAGAAAAATTATAATCACGCGCAAAATTTTTATGGTTTCCGCATAAAATAAGTCATTGACTCGCGCATTAGTTGCTTTTATTGTTATAAATATCTTTATAGGTTAGTTTTATATATGAAAGCTAAACGCCCACAAAAACCCGAATTACAGCGCCGTAGTGAAGTGGCGGGCTATATTTATGAACATTTGCATATACTCCATGCGTTGAGTAAAGATGCGCATTGGCCGGAAATGGTCTACTTTATTGAAATGGCATTAAATGAAGCGGCGGACCATAAATAGGGTTTAGTTTTCGGAGGGAATAAGGCTAATGCCACCCCCGACCAGATCATAGGATAGGCGTCCGGCAAGCTCTAATTCAATCAAAACCACATTGACAACAGGCACTGGCAAGCCGCTATGTCGAATAAGCTCATCAATGTGAACTGCAGAAGGGCTTAGCAAAGATAAAAGTGCATTGCGGTCTTGCGGTGATATGTCTTGTGATTGTGGGCTGATAGTGACAATCGGTTTTTGCGGGCGCGTTTCAAACATATCTGTATGTGTGATCGACTCAATCTCGTGCAATACATCCTCTGCCGTTTGTATGACCGTAGCCCCCGTTTTTAATAAGAGATTGCTTCCATGGCTGCGTGCTTCGGGCGCAAAGGGAACGGCCATCACTTCACGTCCCTGATCGGCAGCCAGTTTCGCGGTGATAAGCGAGCCGGAGTCTTTTTTCGCCTCAATGACGAGCGCACCGAGCGAAAGCCCTGACACAATGCGATTGCGGCGTGGAAATTGCTGCGCGAGCGGCTTGGTGCCCGGCGGGTGCTCTGTGAGAATAAGACCGCTTTCACGAATTTGCGCTTGTAAAGCCGCATTATCTTTCGGGTAACTTATATCAATACCATTGGCGATAACGGCGATGGTGCCACCTGCCAAGGCGGCGTCATGGGCACAGCTATCTATGCCTCTTGCCAGGCCAGATACGATAATAATACCTTTCGCGCTAAGGGTGGCACAAATATTACGGGTTATTTTTTGTGCGGTTATAGAGGCGTTGCGTGACCCGACAACAGCAAGACATTGCTTTTTACACAAATCAAGTGCACCATAAGCCGTGATAAGTGGTGGGGGATCATAAATATGGGTAAGGTTATATGGGTAATCATCATCCCCGAGGATAAGAATACGCCCGCCCATAGCTTCGGCCTGCTCAAATTCAGTCTTTGCTTGGGCGATGGGGAGTGGCTTTAATTTCCTCTTGCGCCCGCCACGTGCTGCGAGCTCAGGCAAAACCTTTAGGGCGTCTTGCGCGGTGCCGTAAGTGTTGCGTAGATGTTGAAAACTTATTGGCCCAACATTTTCCGTGCGTGCGAGCTGAATATTGGCGATGATATCATCATATGAAAAGGCGACCATATAGTTCCTTTATTTTTGTCCAATGCGTGGTTCTTCACCTCGGATTAAACGTCCAATATTTTCACGATGCGTGAAAACAACAATAAAAGATAGCACTATAGTAAAATAGGCAAGCTCTTTTGTTTCAAAAAAGAATAGATAAATCGGGGTTAAAACACAAGCTATAAGTGCACTAAGCGAAGACATACGAAAGACAAAGGCGCTACCGATCCATAGGAGGCAAAAGCATAAAGCGCCATAGGGGGATAGGCCAAGTAATGCGCCGATATAAACAGCAATCCCCTTGCCGCCGCGAAACCGGAGCCAGATAGGGGCTATATGCCCGATAAAGGCTGCAAAACCGGCAAGCATACCGGCAGTGGGGCTTATATAATATGTGAATACAAAAACGGGTAATGCGCTTTTTGCACTATCCGCAAGTAAGGTGAGGAGCGCAAGGCTTTTTCTTCCTGTGCGTAAAACATTTGTCGTGCCAATATTGCCCGAGCCTAAAGCGCGTATATCGCCCAGACCAGCCAGACGGGTGAAGAGTAATCCGTAAGGAACGGAACCAGATAAATAACCGATAAATAAGGCGATAGCGAGCATAGTCATAATGTTTTCTCTCTTTCATAGACACATATACCATCCACATAAGTGGCCTGCACATACCCTTGTAAATAACGCCCATCCATTGCAGCATTTTTTGATTTGGATGACAACATGGCTGCGTTTACCTGCCAGGGGCTTTCACTATTGATAAGGCATAAATCTGCTGCATATCCTGGTTTTAAGCTCCCCCCTGCAAGGCCAAGCAATTTTGCGGGGTTACACGTAACGGCGGCAAGTAAATGCGATAATGAGATATTTTCGCTATGATGCAGGCTAATCAGACTCGGCAACAGCATTTCCAAACCAACCGACCCATAAGCTGCTTGTGCAAAGGGTTGGCGTTTGGCTTCTGCATCTTGCGGATTATGTGCGGAAACCACCGCATCAATGGTGCCATCTGCAACACCTTGCACCAGCGCTTTGCGGTCTGCCTCGCTACGCAAGGGGGGCGAGAGCTTGGCAAAGCTACGATAATTCATAACATCCGTTTCGTTGAGCATAAGATGATTGACGGAAACCGAACAGCTTATCGGTAAGCCGCGTGCTTTTGCAGCGGCAATGGCGGCGACGCTTTCGGCGGCAGAAATTTGCGCAACATGATAGCGCGCGCCCGTAAGCTCAACCAACCGAATATCTCTGTCAATTATACTGGTTTCTGCTGCAACCGGAATGCCGGCAAGCCCCATACGTGTCGCCAGCTCTCCTTCATGCATCACCCCAAAGCCTAAATGCGGGTCAAGCGCATGGTGCATGAGCAATGTATCAAAATTAGCAGCATAAGCAAGCGCCCGGCGCATGGTGAGGGCATTCATCACACATTGGTCTGCATTGGTAAAGGCCACCGCACCTGCCTCGCTCAATAGACCAAACTCGGTGAGTATATCCCCCGTACAATTTTGGGTAATGGCCGCCATAGGAAAGACACGCACTGCGGCCGTATCACGCGCGCGGCGCAAGATAAAATCGACCAAAGCTGCATCATCTATTGCCGGGTGCGTATTGGGCATAACCACCATGCTTGTAACGCCCCCTTTTTTCGCTGCATTAGATGCTGTTGCTAAAGTTTCTCTATGTTCTTCTCCCGGTTCACCGGTGAAAACTTGCATATCAATCAGCCCGGGAATAAGCATCTGCCCGTCACATGTGATAATTTCTGCATCTTCAGGGCAGGTAATATCTTCACCAAGCGCGATAATTTTGCCATCAGCAATAAGCAAATTACCCTTTATATCGATAGAATTGGCATAATCCAGAATATGCGCATTTCGGAAAAAAAGCGAGGTCATGCGATCTCCGTTGCATGGGCAAGGTTTTCGGCCAGGGCCTCAAGTGCCGCCATGCGCACGGCAACACCCATCTCCACCTGATCACCAATGAGACTGATTTTAGGGTCATCCGCCAGCAAACTATCTATTTCAACCCCGCGATTCATCGGTCCTGGATGCATAATCAGTGCATCTGGTTTGGCAAAGGAAAGTTTTTGTGCATTTAATCCGTAAAGTTGATAATATTCGCGCGTGGATGGAATAAGGCGACCAGCCATGCGTTCATTTTGTAGGCGCAACATCATCACAATATCACATCCTTCTAATCCGTATTGCATATGATTGAAAATATGAACGCCAAGCCGTTCTATGCCGCGCGGCATAAGTGTGGTTGGTGCCACCACATTAACCTGTGCACCCAGCATGGTAAGCAGCAAAATATTAGAGCGCGCCACCCGCGAATGGGCAATATCTCCGCATATGGCAATTTTCAAGCCTTCAATTTTTCCTAAGCGCCGTCTTATGGTGAGGGCATCTAATAGGGCTTGGGTTGGGTGCTCATGCGTGCCGTCACCGGCATTGAGCACGGCACAGCTTACTTTTTGCGATAATAGTTCAACCGCACCACTTTCGCCATGGCGCACAACAAGCAAATCCGGGTTCATGGCATTTAGCGTTGCTGCCGTATCGAGCAATGTTTCCCCTTTACTTACAGCAGATGCAGGAATATTCATATTCATCACATCGGCGCCCAATCGTTTTCCAGCCAGCTCAAAAGAGCTTTGTGTGCGCGTAGAGCTTTCAAAAAATAAATTGATGAGTGTGCGTCCGCGCAAAATATTATGTTTTTTATCGGCGCGCCGATTAAGCGCAACATAGTGATCGGCTAAATCCAATAATGCCGTAATATCATCCAGTGTCAGGCCATCTATTGCCAGCAAATGTTTATGGGGAAATTTTTTTAATGTGGCTTTATTCATTAAAGATATAGCCTATAGGCTTTTTTATACCAAATAGCAAGCATTATGTAGCTGTGCGCCAATAAAAATCGAGATAACCTTGCAAAATATAGGCAGCGGCCATTTTATCAACGACTTGCGCCCGTTTGGCGCGGCTGGCATCGGCGCTTAGTAAGGTGCGGGTAACGGCCTGTGTCGACATGCGTTCATCCCATAATCCGAAAGCGAGATCGGGGAAGCCATCATGCGCTTCTAAATTGCGGATAAAACGATATGTTGCCTGCACACGCGGGCCCTTGCTGCCATCCATATTAAGCGGCAGACCGCATATAATCGCCCCAATATTTTCATTGTCTATGATTGTTTTTAGCTGTTCAGAATCTTGCATAAATTTACGCCGCTTTATTGTATCAAATGGGGTTGCGATTTTTTGTGATGTATCGGATAGAGACAGGCCAATGGTTTTGCTTCCCAAATCGAGCCCAAGCAGCCTTTGCCCTTTTGCCAGCTGTGGAATGAGTGATTTTATATCATCAATAATAGCCATATCTATTTATAGGGGGGATTATGCTTTCTGTCTAAAATAATCTTAGGCAATCATATTGCTTTCGTGTAGGGAAGTTGCTAATTATCCGTGGCGATGAATGGCCGTAAGGAGACGCAATGTCGATTGATGAAAAAACCGTAAAGCATATTGCGACCCTGTCGCGTATTGCCGTAGCGGATAATGAGATTAGCGATATGACGCAGCGGCTTTCGGATATTTTGACCTTTGTCGAACAGCTTAATGAGCTTGATACGCGCGCGATTGCCCCTATGACAGGTGCTATGGATATTGCAATGAAACAACGTGCTGATAAAGTTACGGATGGGGGCTATGTTGCGGATATTGTGGCCAATGCGCCGCAAAGCGATGATGATTATTTTGTTGTGCCAAAAGTTGTAGACTAGCATTATGGATGAACTGGTAAAACTCAATTTACATCAAGCGCGCGACGGTTTGCGCGCCGGTGCGTTTTCTGCAACCGAGCTTACGCAGGCACATATTGAGGCGATGCAGTGTGCCCAGGCGCTCAATGCCGTTATTGTGGAAACCCCCGAACACGCATTAAATATGGCCGCCAAAGCCGATGCACGGCTTAAAGCAGGTGAAGCGCGTGCCTTAGAAGGTTTGCCGATAGGGGTTAAGGATTTATTTTGCACAAAAGCTGTGCATAGCGCGGCTTGTTCCAGAATTCTCGGAGAATTTGCGCCGCCCTATGAATCATATGTAACACAAAAATTGTGGCAAAGCGGTGCCGTTATGCTGGGCAAGCTGAATATGGATGAATTTGCTATGGGCTCATCCAATGAAAGTTCTGCTTATGGTGCGGTGATCAATCCGTGGCGGCGGGCGGGAGATGACACCCCACTTGTGCCGGGCGGATCATCGGGGGGATCATCGGCGGCAGTGGCTGCACATATCGGTGTGGCTGCTACGGCAACTGATACGGGCGGGTCTATTCGTCAACCGGCAGCGTTTACGGGCACGGTGGGGCTCAAACCCACTTATGGCCGTTGTTCGCGCTGGGGTATTATTGCCTTTGCCTCTTCGCTGGATCAAGCTGGTGTGATTAGCCGTAATGTGCGCGATGCAGCAATTATGCTGGAAGTTATGGCAGGGCATGATGCGCGTGATACGACCAGCGTTGATGTGCCTGTGCCCGCTTATGAAGCTGCCTTAACGGGGGATATTAAAGGCATGCGCATTGGTATTCCACGTGAATACCGTCAGGATGGCATGCCGAAAAAAATTGAAGATTTATGGCAGCAAGGCATAGAGTGGTTAAAGGCGCAAGGCGCACAGATTGTCGATGTGAGCTTGCCGCATACCAAATATGCACTACCGGCTTATTATATTATTGCGCCGGCTGAGGCGTCATCTAATTTGGCACGCTATGACGGGGTGCGTTATGGTATGCGCGTTGCGGGTCAGGATATCAATGATATGTATGCCCAAACCCGCGCGGCAGGCTTTGGTGATGAGGTGAAGCGGCGCATTATGATCGGTACTTATGTTTTATCTTCTGGCTATTATGATGCCTATTATGTAAAGGCGCTCAAGGTGCGCAGGCTCATTGCGGATGATTTTGCGAAAGCCTATGAAAGCTGCGATATGTTGCTGACACCGACAACCCCCGGTGCCGCTTTTGCCGTGGGCGAAAAAAATGATAATCCGCTGGATATGTATCTTAATGATGTCTTTACTGTAACGGTTAATCTGGCCGGTTTGCCGGCTATTTCTGTGCCATGCGGTTTAGATGATAGCGGGCTTCCTCTAGGGTTACAGCTTATCGGCAAAGCATTTGGTGAAGAAGATTTATTGCGTGCAGCCCATGCGCTTGAGCAGGCAGCTCATTTCACCGCCCACCCAACCCCGTGGTGGCGCACAAATAAAGGGCAAAGCATATGACACATAATTATATTATGGGAGCAACCGGAGACTGGGAGATTGTGCTTGGTCTTGAGGTTCATGCACAAATTATGTCTGATGCAAAACTATTTTCCGGCGCGGCAACGGCTTATGGGGCCCTGCCAAACACACAGGTTTCGCTTATTGATGCGGCTATGCCGGGCATGTTGCCCGTAATCAATCAAAAATGCGTGGAGCAGGCAGTGCGCACTGGTTTGGGGCTTAAAGCCAAGATAAATTGTGAATCAATATTTGACCGAAAAAACTATTTTTATCCTGACCTGCCACAAGGCTATCAAATCTCGCAATATCAGCACCCAATTGTTGGTGAGGGGATCATTGAGATAGATTTAGATGATGGTGTCGTTAAAAAAATTGGTATTGAACGCTTACACCTTGAGCAAGATGCCGGAAAATCCATGCATGACCAGCACCCGGAGCTAAGTTTTGTTGACTTAAATCGTTCTGGCATTGCATTGATGGAGATTGTCTCCAAACCCGATATGCGTTCGGCTGCCGAAGCACAGGCCTATGTGAAAAAATTGCGCACCATTATGCGTTATTTGGGCACATGTGATGGGAATATGGAGCAGGGGAGTTTACGCGCTGATGTGAATGTGTCTGTGCGCCGCCCGGGTGAGGATTTGGGAACACGGTGTGAAATCAAGAATGTAAATTCCATTCGTTTTATTGGCCAGGCGATTGAAAGTGAAGCGCGCCGCCAGATTGCTATTTTGGAAGATGGGGGCACGATTGCTCAGGAAACCCGCTTATTCGACCCCAAAAACGGGGAGACTCGTTCTATGCGCTCGAAAGAAGAAGCGCATGATTATCGCTATTTTCCTGATCCCGATCTTGTGCCCCTGCGGTTTACGCAAGACTGGGTGAATGAGATAGCGGAAACCTTGCCTGAACTGCCAGATGAAAAAAAATCCCGCTTTATCAATGATTATGGCCTGTCAGCTTATGATGCGGGTATTTTGACTGATGAAGCTGAAAATGCGGCATTTTTTGAGCAAGCAGCCCATGGGCGCGATGCCAAGCAGGTTGCGAATATGGTGATTGGCAGTGTATTTGCGGGGCTGAATAAATCGGGGCTTGCGATTGTGGATTGCCCGGTAAAGCCAGAGCAAATCGGGCAATTAGTCGATTTGGTGAGCAATGACACAATTTCAGGGCGTATCGCCAAAGACGTATTTGATATGATGTTTTATGCAGGCGATATGCAAGGCAAAGACCCGGCTGTGATTGTCGCGGCAAAGGGCTTAAAACAAGTCACCGATATGGGGGCGATAGAAGCCGCGGTTGACGCGGTGATTGCGGCCAATCCCGATAAGGTGGAACAGGCCAAAGCGCGGCCTAAAATGGCGGGCTGGTTTGTCGGGCAAGTCATGCAGGCAACGGAAGGGAAAGCCAACCCGCAAGCTGTAAATAAGCTGGTGCACGAAAAATTAGATATGGGTCTGACATAGATAATAGTTTATTTTTTACTTGAACCACCATTTTATCAGAACTGTGCTCATGTTCGCAACAGGCCGATAGTTGAACCGCCATTCACACTCTTTGATAAAGAGGTGAAAGTGCTCTTTGAGGATGCCATTGTAGCGCCAGAGGTGGCGCTTTGACTGGTTCCAGTGGTCAACCCCGGATTTATGTTCCACTTTTAAGTTAGTAATTGGTCTATTTTGTTTGGTTTTTTGTTTATCTGTTCGGCTCCATGGAGCGTAGCGGAATGGGGCTGAACAGATAAACGCGCCATTGGGGCTGGTGGACAGTATCCAAGCGCGCTGTGCGGTCTGATATGGTTGTAATGGTTACGCCAATCCTCAATGATGATTTGCGCCTCCATGAGCGTATAGAACAATTCACCATTGAGCAGTTCATCACGTAATCGGCCATTAAAGCTTTCATTATAGCCGTTCTCCCATGGACTTCCTGGTTCAATATAGGATGTCTTCACCTTCAGCTTGTGTAGCCACTCTTTCAATGTGCTGGCGGTGAATTCACTACCATTATCCGAACGAATATACGCGGGCATACCATGCTTTAGGAATAAATCGCTTAAGACATCCAACACATCATCACTATTGAGGCGGTAATCAACACGGATAGCAAGACATTGACGCGTGAACTCATCAATCACCGTCAACATGCGTATCTTCTTACCATTGCTAAGACGATCCGCTACAAAATCATAGCTCCAGACATGGTTCGCCCAGCAGGGGCGGAGACGGATACAAGAACCATCATTGAGGTATAAACGGCCACGTTTCTTCTGCTTTTTCGGGACTTTCAGTCCTTCCTCACGCCAGATGCGTTCCACGCGCTTGTGATTGACCTGCCAGCCTTGTGTGCGTAATAACGCGGTAATACGCTTGTAACCATAGCGGCCATAGCGGTGTGCCAAGCAGATGATATCCTCACGAAGGCGTCCTTCATCATCGGGGGTGCGGTTTTTATAGCGCTGAACACAGCGGCACACGCCAAGCGCATCACATGCACGACGTTCAGATATGCCATAGCGTTGCTGAGACTGCACGACACAACGACGCTTCCGTTCAGCGCTTAGAAGTTTCCCTCGGCTGCATCTTTCAATATCTGTTTGTCTAGTGTAAGATCAGCCACCACACGCTTTAAACGGGCATTCTCAGATTCTAACGCCTTAAGGCGCTTCGCTTGGCTCACCTGCATGCCCCCATAAGCCTTACGCCATTTGTAATACGTCGCATCCGATATGCCAAGTGCACGGCATATCTCATCAATACTCTTACCATGACCAGAAAGCACCTCTGCCTCCCTAAGTTTGCGAATAATCTGTTCCGGTTTATGGCGTAATTTACCCATATATAACTCCTATAATTTAATCAAATATTCTACCCTAAAAACGAGATAAATAATGGAACTAATTATAGGGGGTGGGTCACTGGCGCGATAGAAAAACTGTTTTTGCCCCCGTCTTGCTATCGGGTAGGTGTAGGTGTCCTTCTTGGTAATATGACCATTTTGCATGAATGATTTCATGCTTGCGGCATCCGGTATAGGCAAGTAGTAAAATCAAATCCGTATGCATGGGGTAAGTCGCTGAAAAACCACTCAAGGCGGCTCCCAGGCGTTGCCATTCATTATCTGATAAAAACCGCTCTTGTTGCTTTTGTTTATAGCGCGGTATATTGCGGCATGGATTACTATTCAAAGGCCTAAAGCCATAATATTCGGCTTGCTGCATCATTACAGCAAAAATGGACTTGCTATAATTAGCAACCCCAGGCTTATCAGCTAACCCGGCAAACCAGCGCACAACATCCTCACGGGTAATATCTGTAATCATCCAGCCTTTGAAATAAGGTAATATGTAACGCTGAATATTATAAGCATAAGACACAAAGGTGGATGGCTTAATGCGCGACTTATAGCGCAGCAAAAACACGTCCACAGCCTCCTCAAAACATATAGGCTTAATTATTCCCAGTTTTTCCGCTTGTTTATCGCTTAGGATGGTTTGTGCCTTCATACGGGCATCATGCAGGCTTATCTCATAAGCATCCCCCAGCTTTTGCCAGATACGTTTTTTATCTATCGTGGCTTGCAGGCAATATGTCTTTTTGCCTGTTGGATATACCCGAACAATCAGCCCGTTTTGCTGGTCATCCCTGATAGAAAAAACTTTTTTCCTATGTGATAACTTATCAATTTTACTTTGTGTGAGATGGTGGGTAATCCCCCCATAAATTAGTAGTTTTTTGAAGTAGAATTTTCTATCGTTTAGCGAAGGAGATTTACGATGAAACAGAAACGATTTAGTGAGACACAGATTATGCAGATATTGAAACAGGCGGAGCAAGGCGTTTCTGTTTCTGAACTGTGCCGCGCGCATGGCATGAGTAGCGCAAGCTTTTACAAATGGCGGAGCAAATATGGCGGGATGGATGCGTCGATGATTTCCCAGATGAAAGCCATGGCGGATGAAAACCATCGCCTGAAGCGGATGTATGCTGAGATGAGCATGCAGAATGATTTGCTGAAGGAAGCCCTTGGAAAAAAGTGGTAAGCCCTTCGCTTCGCAAAGGGATAGCGAAATGGGCAGTAAACGAGAGAGGCGTGAGTATTCGGCTTGCGTGTGCCACCTTTTCTATATCACAGACATGCTATCGTTATCAGGCTCGCCTGAGTGATGAGAATGCCGAGATTGCTGACTGGTTGTTACGGTTGACGCATACCCATAAGAGGTGGGGTTTTGGTCTGTGTTTTTTGTATTTGCGTAATGTGAAGGGTTTTGGCTGGAACCACAAGCGGGTTTATCGGATTTACCGGGAGTTAGAGCTTAATTTGCGGATCAAGCCGCGTCAGCGTTTGAAGCGTGCGCGTCCTGCTCCTCTAGCTGTACCGGAGCGTCCCAATGAAGTCTGGTCGATGGATTTTATGGCCGACCAGCTCAGCACCGGCAAGGCGTTCCGCACCTTCAATGTATTGGATGACTTCAATCGTGAAGGGTTGGGTATAGAGGTTGATCTATCCTTACCATCTGAGCGTGTGAAGCGTTCACTGGAGCAGATCATTGAATGGCGTGGTAAACCACGCGTGATACGTTGTGATAATGGCCCTGAATATATCAGTGGGGCAGTGAGATGCTGGGCAAATAAGCGAGGCATCCGGCTCGCTCATATCCAGCCAGGCAAGCCACAACAGAATGCTTATATTGAACGTTACAACCGCACCGTCAGCCATGAATGGCTGGAGATGAACGAATTTAATACGATTGAGGAGGCGCAGCTCACGGCAACAAAATGGCTATGGACATATAATAATGAAAGACCTAATATGGCTATCGGCGGCATAACACCAGCAATGAAACTGGCTAAAGCCACCAAAACAAAACTGTCTACTTCAGAACCCTAATAATAATGGGGGGATTACCATATGACCCCAAAAAAATCCTTGCTCCCCCCGAGTTTGTATGATAAAGATTAATACTAGAGAATATTTTTGTAAATAGTTTATATGGAATAGAGTTCAATGAGTACCCAATATACGAAACTACCCCCCCCCCCGCAAAATAGTCATTTAGAATCAGTGCGTTATATTCTATGTGTCAAGTTGTCCGTCGCATCTATTCTGTTTGACACCGTAGCCACCAGCTATACATCAATTAATCTATTGCTTGAAGGAGTGTAATAATGTCAGTTCTCCTGCGAGATGACGCAGTAGCGTACATCCTTAGTCCTGTCCGTTCAAAAAGTGACGATTTCATTTGTGTGTTTGAAAATGGGCCCACATCTTTGGTGTTGACATGACGTGTGCGATCTTTCCAAGAGTCTTAACTGTTTTTGGTACGCGACCAGAAGCAATCAAAATGGTTCCCCTGGTAAAGGCTCTTAACGCAGACACACGCTTTAACCACAAAGTGTGTGTAACAGGGCAGCATCGTGAAATGCTTGATGAGGTTTTAGATATATTTGAAATAACCCCTGATTTCGATCTTAACATTATGATTTCTAACCAGAGTCTCTCTGATATAACAAGCAAAATTCTTTTAGGGATGCGCGAAATTCTACACCAATACCGACCTGATATTGTTCTGGTTCATGGAGATACTTCAACAACATTTGGTGCCGCATTAGCGGCTTTTTATTCCAAAATCAAAGTTGGGCACATAGAGGCCGGTCTACGAACGGGTGATATTCATTCCCCTTGGCCGGAAGAAGCTAACCGTAAGCTAACTTCCTCAATAGCTAATCTACACTTTGCGCCAACTAGATCTTCCGCAAATAACTTGATTGCTGAAGGAGTGGATACCAAAAACATTTATGTCACGGGTAACACAGTTGTTGACGCTTTATTTCTGGCGATTGATAAGATTCAAAACTCTCCAAGATTACTCAATTATTTAAAAGCCAAATATAGCTTTCTAAATTCGGGTAACAAAACAATTCTTGTTACAGGGCATCGCCGAGAAAATTTTGGAAGTGGATTCGAAAATATTTGTAAAGCGCTCGCTATAATTTCTGAGCGGAATAAAGATGTTCAGATATTATATCCAGTTCATCTGAATCCAAACGTTCGAGAGCCAGTTAGTAAATTGTTAAAAGGAATTGAAAATATACATATTATCGAGCCAGTGGGATATTTAGATTTCGTTTATCTCATGGATAGTGTTCATCTGATCCTTACCGACTCTGGCGGCATTCAAGAAGAAGCCCCCTCACTCGGAAAGCCAGTTCTGGTCATGCGCTGCACTACCGAACGTCCCGAAGCTCTCAATGCTGGAACGGTCAAACTTGTTGGAACGAACAGTCAAAAAATAATTTCAGAAGTTGAGCAATTATTAGCTGATGAACGTTCATATCAAAAAATGAGCCTCGCTCATAATCCCTATGGTGATGGTAACAGCTGTAAAAAAATTCTCCGTGTGTTGAGTGGTGAAATCGTACAGTCTCAACTCGACTAAATGATCAACAAAAAATCTAAGCTTCCCCTATAAGGTAATCATTATGGCAACGCAGTTTAATAAAGTTTCCGTTATTGGTCTGGGATACATCGGTCTGCCTACAGCAGCTGTCATTGCATCTCGTAAAATTAAGGTCACTGGTGTTGATATTAATCAGCATGTTGTAGATACCATTAATGAAGGTAATATCCATATAGTCGAGCCAAACTTGGATTCTATTGTTAAAACTACAGTACGTGATGGTTATCTTCGCGCAACAACTACACCAGAACCTGCGGATGCTTTTTTGATCAGCGTTCCAACCCCCTTTAAAGAAAATTATCAACCAGATCTTTCATATATCGAAGCCGTTGCGAAAGCGATTGCACCAGTGCTAGAACCTAATAATCTAGTGATATTAGAGTCAACCTCTCCAGTAGGGGCTACCGAACAGATGTCCGCCTGGCTAACAGAGGAGCGTCCTGATTTGACTTTTCCTCAAGATAGAGGTGAGTATTCCAATATCCGTATTGCTCATTGCCCAGAGCGAGTTCTGCCGGGTCATGTCATTCGTGAGCTGGTTGAAAACGACCGTATCGTTGGGGGAATGACAGATAGTTGTTCCAAAGCAGCAGTGGATCTATACAAGATATTTGTTGAAGGTGCCTGTATTGCCACTGATGTTCGCACAGCAGAAATGTGCAAATTGGTTGAAAATAGTTTCAGAGATGTCAACATAGCATTTGCAAATGAACTTTCAATGATTTGCGATAAGTTGAACATTGATGTTTGGGAGCTTATCCGTCTGGCAAATAAACACCCGCGCGTGAATATTTTACAGCCAGGTTGCGGCGTTGGAGGGCACTGTATTGCTGTAGACCCGTGGTTTATCGTCTCACAAGCACCAGATCTTGCACATCTCATTAAAACAGCACGCAATGTGAATAATAAAAAGCCTGTCGCTGTTTTTGATAAAATTGTTTCTGAAGCAAAAGCAAAAAATACAAAAGATATTGCAATATTGGGTATAACATTCAAACCAGATATTGACGATACAAGAGAGAGTCCGGCAATAGAAGTCGTAAAAATGCTTTGTGAAGCAGACTTTAATGTAAAAGTGTTTGAACCTAATTTAGCAACCTTGCCATCAAACCTTACACAAAGCGGTATAGAGATGATAGCCTCACTTGAAGACGTCATAAATTCAAAGAACTGTGTTTCGGCAGTGCTAGTGGCTCACAAAGAATTTGAAGTGGCTTCAAGTGATTTAAAGGCTATTTCTGCCTTAGATTTTTGTGGGTTTACCAATGGCTAAAAATTCTGCGCCAGACAAAAAGAAAAATATATTTCTGTTTTTTGGGCATGTTGCGAGTAACATTGGTGATCTTGCCATTAATACGGGCGAATTAGAGCTTCTTCAGGCCGCCCATCCTAACGCTAGCATTACAGTCGTATTTTTTGGCGATAATGCGAATTACATTCATAATTCTATTGCATCCTGTGGTTCAAAATTAGATCACATATTCATATTTAAGCCATCGCTTGAAAAAGCACTTAAATATCTGGCTGATCCGGTTGAATTTTTGGTGCATACAGGCGCAAAAAATGCTGACCTTATTTGTGTGGCATCGGGTGAATATTACTTCTCCTACAAAGATAATCCAAATGATGAAATTCTCTTTTGGCGCACCCTTCCCATTGTAGCGGCTAAAAAAAACAATCAAGACGTTATTATGCTGCCATCGACATTTGGGCCGTTTGAAACAGACGCATCCGCAAAAATGATGCGTTCTATTTTGTCGATCACAGATACCCATAGCGCGCGGGAAACGGAATCTCAAAAAGTTCTTGGAAAAGAAAAATTGACGGATCAAGCACATCTCATGCTTGATCCTGCGTTCTTTATTAATACGGCTAATCTTAAAACCTATAATGAGAACTGTCCGCAGGGTCATTTAGCGATATCCATGCGCTCAGAGACCACGGGCATGCGTCTTGCCAAAATAACCAAGAAAGCGGGTGGCAAAATTATTGTGGCTAACCAGCTCTCATATCAATTTACATTGGATCTGTGCCAGAAATATTTGGCGTCAGAAGAAGATAATGTCGTTGTTTTATATATTCAAACAATTGCCGATAAAATACTTGGAGAAGCCGTTGCGTCGAAAATTGCAGAAACATACAATAAAGCGCGTATAAAACTGATAAGGCCGAATACGGTCGACGAATATTTATCCTATCTCGCACGCGCTAACTTTGTTGTTGCGTCACGATTCCATGCCATCATCCTTTCACTTATTTTGGGTAAGCCGGTTTTTGGTACAGCATTTGATGTACATGGGCATAAAATGCCGGGTTTGTTTGATATGCTTAAGATAAAGCCATGGTATTCTGAATTAACAACCAATACGGTTATGGCAACAGTTGAAAAGGCGCTTAAGAAGATTTTATCTTCTGATCAATTCCCCAAAACGGTGTTTGAAAAAATAGAGTCTGAAAAAGAGGTAACACGTAAATGGCTGGTTGAAATGAAATCTAGCCAGTATAATCAGAATAAAATAATTGAAATCGGTGAATTGTTTTCGAATGCTTATATGCCCTACTTCATGAAGAAAATCCAAGCAGTAGTTATTTCTTTAAAAAAAGAAGTAGCACTTCAAAAAGACGAAATTAATAAACTTGAAAAAGTGAGCGCGGATCAAAAACTCAAAAATTCTTTAGTTACTTCTTTAAAAAAAGAAGTAGCACTTCAAAAAGACGAAATTAATAAACTTGAAAAAGTGAACGCGGATCAAAAACTCAAAAATTCTTTAGTTACTTCTTTAAAAAAAGAAGTAGCACTTCAAAAAGACGAAATTAATAAACTTGAAAAAGTGAACGCGGATCAAAAACTCAAAAATTCTTTGCTGAGAACAAACGTTAAAATTCTCAAAGGGTCGATTTCCTTTCGCGTGGGGCAGCAAATTGTCAAAGATGCGGGCCGACCGCTACACTGGACATTATTGCCCATAAAATTATTTAGAAT
The DNA here is from genome assembly GCA_965227805.1 of Parvibaculaceae bacterium. GTDB lineage: Bacteria > Pseudomonadota > Alphaproteobacteria > RS24 > RS24 > CBDDGJ01. The sequence continues at coordinate 75,216 of CBDDGJ010000001.1, forward strand.
ATACAAGCAGCACCTCAAATATAGATCTTCAGCCAGCAAACCTGCCCCCAGAAATAAGAGTGCAGATAACGAAGCAAATTTTGAAAGATTAATTAGGCTCCTCAGCCCTAAAAAAATTACGCCCATCGAGACGATCGATAAACGGGTTTGTTATGTTCTGCATAATTCTTTGCCCTATGCCTCCGGTGGTTACGCAACAAGAGCACATGGGCTTTCTAAAGGGCTTAAAGCCGCTGGCTATGATGTTTTTGCTTTAACACGACCAGGATTTCCCGCCGATACTATTGAAATTGATATGGAAAACATCTCGGACCATGAGATTGATGGGATCAGATATTTGCGCGATTTGAGCGTTTTCCGAAAAGGACAACAAGCGCATAATTATATGGAAAAAATCATCGATTCTTTTGAGGCGCGCTTTAGAGAAATAAAACCAAGCATGGTTATTGCTGCTTCATTTCCATTGACCGCTATGCCCGCAATTATCGCGGCAAAGCGATTGGGTATACCGGTAATTTATGAGTTGCGAGGGCTTGAAGAGATTACCAAATTGTCCCGAGATAAGAACTATGCAGACAGCGAAGAGTTCTTTTTGAAAGTTAGGGTGGAAACTGCTACAGCGATTACGGCTGACCATGTCTTCACCCTAACGTGTGCGATGCGCGAGGAACTCATCCAGCGTGGAGTTGATAATAGCAAAATAACGCTTCTCCCGAATTCATGCGATTCTGATAATTTTATTCCGATTAGTCGCGATGCACGACTATCAGAAAGTTATAACATTCCGCATTATATGCCCGTTATTGGCTATATTGGTTCTATGGTATTTTATGAAGGCTTAGAAGATTTGATCGATGCCTGTGGTATTCTAAAAAAAGAAGGCCTAGAATTTAGATTGCTCATTGTAGGGAGTGAACACTCATCAATATCAAATGTAGGGCCCATTACCCAAGCGATCCAAAAAGCTGCGGACAAAAACAATCTCAATGATTGGCTAATCATGCCGGGCCGTATTTCGCATGAAGAGGTGCAGAGCCATTATTCATTAATAGATATTGCACCATTTCCGCGGAAAGCCCTTCCCGTATGTGAAATGGTTTCTCCAATGAAACCCCTTGAAGCAATGGCTATGGAAAAAGCTGTTATTGTATCGAGTGTTAATGCACTCACAGAAATGGTTCAAGATGATGAAACCGGGCTTGTATTTGAAAAAGGAAACACAATCTCACTCGCCAAAGTATTACACAAATTGATAAGAGATCCCGCTCTGCGCACACGCCTTGGAAAAAAGGCAAGAACTTTTGTATCAAACGAGAGAAGCTGGAAAGCAACTGCATCCATAGGTGTAGACAAGATCAAAACACTGGTGGGGCAAACAACATCTGATAATAGGTTTCCTGCATGGTGGGTACAAATTGATCCAGCCTTTGCTGAGAAATGCGGCTATGTTGATATAAAAGACTGGGAGTTGAGCGACGCGACAGAGACGCTCAAAAAGATCTATATTGATCGCTATGATGAAGAGTCCATAAATCGGCGTATCCCTCTTTCCAACTGGAAAAGAGCCGATATTTGTTGGCAAAAAGCACCTAAAGACTTATCAACCATAGATATTGGTAGTGGCCTCGGCGAATTTATCAATCTATTTGCGATTAATAATAAAGACACTCCAATCGCATCCGTTGATACAAGAGACTGGGATAAATATTTCGATCATACAGGTCGTATTGAACGGATCTATAAAAATATTTTTGATCTTGGTGATGGAGAGATTAGAGATGTAGTCACCTGCTTTGAAGTAATTGAACATTTACCGCCAGAAAGGGTGACTGAGGCTGTTAGTATTTTGCGCAAATTAGCACGAAAGAAACTCTTTATCTCTGTGCCATTTCTTGAACCACTTCCTATGTATAAAGGACACTTTACAAGGTTCACAGAAATCAACCTCATGGAATTGATGCCTGATGCCAAATTCACTATTTTTGCCAAAAGTACAACCAATAAGCAAAAGGTCAATGCTTGGATATTGGCAGAGATTGATGTAAACTGATATTTCATGATTAACTCAAACTTTTCAGATTTGATTGCAATCCCGCATAAACTGTCTGCGATGGTTGTACATTTAAAATTTAATAATATTAACATAAAGTTAGTATCACTTCTAAATGCCCTCCAAAATATAACCAGCTTTTTATTGATGATAATCCCCCTAAAAGCATTATTATTTATACTTAGTGACAGGTATTATTTTGCAATTTTAGGTGATAATATAGATAAATTTATTTACTTATCTATACTAATTTTGATATTTTTGTTTTTTGCAATAATAGATCATTTTATTAAAGCCCGCATTAAGACAATCAAGTATCAACTTTCAGTAAAGTATAGAAATATAGACAGATATAAGGTTTTTAATAGCCAAAACTACTTTGTTGTACCAATTATTGATCACATGATCGATTTTTATTCATCTATAATTTTGTTTTCCCTATATTTTGCCATAGCTCTTTTAATAAAACCAATTGTAGGTTTTTTGTATGCTTTTATTGTTGTTATGTTTGCATTTGTCTTTTTGCGCGTCAAGAATAGCCATACAACTAAGAGGCTTTCTTATTTTTTCTACTTCAGAATAATATCAATAACACTAACACTTATTTTTATTGTAAGTATTTTAAATGAAACAGTAATATTTTTGTCTTTAGTCCTTTTTTTTGTAACTCGACAATGGCTTGCTCAAATAATTCAAATAGGTTCTGTACTTGTTAAGTTAGATAATGTGAAAATGCCACGGGTTCTTATTTCTCGGAAATTAGATGACCAAGAAACACTCAAACATCCTACTATTATGAAAACGTACATTAACGATGAAATAAAGCATAACATAATAAAACTAATTTCAAGAAAAGTTGAAGGTAAGTATGTCGAACTGAACGAATTTAGATTTAGATATTTATATACCCCGCTTTCATCTATAGACACTTTTTATCTTTCTGGACCACAAAACGATTTGGTCCCAAAAAATAATTTGGTTGTTTACTACAAAAAACTGCAGTTATTTCTCAGTGAGCTGGAGTTGCAACCATTATTTCGTTGTTCTTCTTTAACTTGCGATATAGAGATCGTTCAGCATCGTGAGTTAAACGGTGTGGTTTTTAAGGAAGAAATTGGGAGTAGATATTCTAAAAACAGTTTTATGAAAAATATCCAACATATACTGGTAGAACTTTGGAAAGTTAATCCAGAGTATGGCGCTGTAAATGGTATTAATGATTGTTATATTGAACGAAATTTGAATAAGAACATTATTGAAGACCTTATTTTGATTGCTGAGAACGATCAAGAAAGAGCTATTCTTAGCAGCCTAGCTCAAAAGACTGATCTAATTATAGAAAAAATTTCAAAGTATCCTCAGGTGTTTTTTCACCCTTTTTTTTCATCCGATATTTTTTTTCAGGGCAACGATGATACACCTAGAATGATAGGTTTTGGTTATCTGGAAGTAGCTCCTGTTGGGGTACAACTTGCATTTATTGAAAAGGATTTAAGTCCAGAACAATTAAATGTTATTCTAAAACAATTGCTATCAAGTAGACCTGAGTTCTCCAATATCTTACCAGACGATTTATTGGTTCCTAAGATAGCATATCAATTTTTAAGAGCATTTAGGCAAGCGCAATACGTAAATGCGAAGTATAAAGCAATCAAACTAGCTGCGGCTGTGGAAAGACATGATATATAGAAAATTTTCAACCGGCTGGATGCTCCTAGGCCGTCAAACACTATTAAAAAATTACTCCGCAATAGCTGGGTGGGATGAATATGACCTTGGGAGTTTTACTCTTTTTAGTGAACCTGACAATAAATACTTGGTCTGCAAACATGGTGATACGCAGATCATATGCTTCGGACTAATCAACAATGTCTATAATTATTTGTTGGAGAGTGAAGAAATACTAAAGGATATGACTAAAGGTTTAGCTGAGCAGGGTTTTGAAGCGTTATATAAATCAATAATTCCATTAGGTGGTAGTTTTGTACTGATTATAAAGAAAGATGATGATGTCTATGTTATTCTTGATGCCTCAGGATCGAAGCCAGCATGTTTTTTCAAGAATGAAAGTATAAGATGCATTAGTTCGCATCCCAGATTGATCGGTAGAGGGTTTGAATTAAACGAAAGTGAATTTTCGATTGGTTGGCGAAATCACCCTAAAGTGGGAGCAGGTGGTAGGTATTATCCTGGATTAAAGACTATGTACGAAAATGTTTTAGCAATTACTCCGAACCTAATATTCTGTGCAAATACGAATTCATTCAGCAGATGGTATCCATTTCGCAATTTGCCGCATTTGACGATAGATGAAGTCGTCAAGGAAACATCACCATTGTTAAAAAACCAACTCAAATGGTTAATAGCAAAAACTAAAAAGTTATATATATCATTGAGTGGCGGCATAGATACGAGGCTTACCTTGGCTTTGAGCCGAGACATTTATAATGCTTGTACATATTTTACCTATTTCAATAAGGGGCCAATATTAAATACCGATGTAGTGACGGCTCAACTACTTAGCAAAAAACTGGGTTTGAGACACAAGATTTTTCCTTCAAGCTCAGTTCCCGACAAACAATACGAACAAGATTTTTACGAGAGTGAAGGCGAAATTAGATCATCACCAATGACACTTTTTGAAATGCACAAAAATATCCCGCAAAATTGTGTTCATGTAAGATCAAATGTATTAGAGGTTGCTCGAGGTTTTTATCTAAAAAACAAGGCTAATCATCCAAATAAATTTGATGCTGAAAGGTTGTCACGATTATTTAGAAATTCAACTAAAGATTTGTTCGTCAAAGAGTTTCAAGAATTTATAGATGAAACACATTTTGTACAGGAAAATTTCTTTAACTATCACTATTCAGACTTATATTATATGGAACATAGGCTTGCGTGTAATTATGGCCCTATTCTCCGAGGGCATGGTGGTGCGTTCGAAACCTATTCAATATATAATAGTTACGCCATTATAGAGCTACTTCTATCCATCGACAAGATTGAGCGTAGTGCCAATTCAGCAATACTGGAATTAATAAAATATCAATGGCCTGAAACCCTCGATGTTCCGATATTTAGTGGATCAAAATTTTTATCTAATCCTCTGCTCAAGGATGCAGATGATTTAAAATTTGAACTTGAACTAAAAGTCAATACTGAACGATCATCAGCACCGCCGAAAGGCTTTCGAATGTACGTTAACCCCGCAACGGGTATACCAATATCTTGGTACGGCACATATAAAGGTGTTGATATTGGATTAAAGACGTCGACATTGTCTTTGGCAGAACGTGGAATATACTATTGGAATAAGTATCTTCGAAAAGGCAAAAGGCAATACTTACTTTCCTACGATTGGGAAGTCACTTACCCCAGCAATAAAGACACTGAACCTAGGAGTCAGGATGACGCCGCTATTGCTATGCAGAATTGCGCAGATGTTCTTATCACCAGTTACACTGAAAAAGACGGTTTTTCGATTTGGCTCCATGACTATCCTTTCCCTTACAATACTCCTTCTGGATGGAGCAGTGCTCATTCGCAAGCAGCGGGTATGCTACTATTAGCGCTAACATTTAAATTAACCAAAAATGAAAAGTATTTCTTACCGATTAATAAGCTCTCAAATGCGTTCTCAAAATCTATAGAAGAAGGCAGTTTTTCTGTAAGATTAGGGGCCGATTCTGTTTGGTATGAGAAAATTAGTTCTGCTGAGAATGATCAGCCACGAATTTTAAATGGCATGATGATGACATTGTTATATCTATATGAAACCTATAAATTAACTGAAGACGAACAATTATATGATTATTTTCTAAAGGGATTTACTGCTTTAGAGCAAAATATAAAAAAGTATGACACAGGAACTTGGTCATTATACGACAAGTGGAAAAAATCATCTCGACATTATCATGAATTACATATGGACCAGCTAGTCGAACTAATAAAAATCAAACCCAGTGCCCGCTTAATTTTAACATTAGCATTGTTCAAAATTTATTATTTATTTAACAAATGAGATTTTGTTTTGTAGGAGTATAGTAAAATTTCTGTAGAAAATATTTCGATGATTGTTTGGAACGATTTCCGTAATGACGCTCGGGTTCTAAAGGAAGCACAGACACTTCAATCTGCTGGTTATCAGGTGACGGTACATGCTATACATACACCTGGAGTGACTCAGAAACATGAAACCCTGCCTTGTGGCGTAAAAGTAGTACGTGTCGCCCGTAGTCCATTGTGGAAATGGCGTAAAAAGAATCTGGCTACGGCTAATGGTAATACACAAGCGCAGGGGAAAAAGCCATCGGGTCCTATTAAAAAATTATCTCTGAAAGGCCAACTTCTGCGTATTATCGCTCGTGGCTGGACTCACTTGTGGTTGCTGTATCAGCTAGTGCGTTCCAAGCCAGATGTGGTACATGGTCACGATGTAAATACCCTACCTACAGCCTGGCTGGCCTCGGTGATTGCCCGTGTGCCTCTGGTCTACGATGCTCATGAGATCAGTACTGATCGGGAAGGTTATGCTAGTTTCCGTAAAGTAGTGGGTTGCATTGAGAAATGCCTTATGCCAAGAGCAGCAGGGAGAATCACCACTACCGATACCCGTGCCAAGTTTTTTGCACGTGCCTACGGTATTTCCCGACCATTGGTTTTGCAGAATCGATCGCAATATCTATTGGTAGATCGTTCTGAAAGAATTCGGAATGAACTTAATTTGCAAGAAAGATGGCCCATTGTGCTCTACCAGGGTGGCTTGCAACAAGGGCGGGGGCTTGAGCGTATTATTGATGTCGCACAAGAAGTAAAAAACGCTTATTTTGTCTTTATCGGTGGTGGCCGTCTTGAACCTAAATTAAAAAAACAGGCTGCTCGATTAAATCTTAAAGGTAAGGTGTATTTTATTGATACAGTGTCATTGGATGACTTGCCCTATTACACGGCTTCAGCAGATATAGGTGTGCAGGCAATAGAGAATACCTGTTTTAACCATTTCTCTACCGATTCAAATAAAGTTTTTGAATATGTTATGGCTGGCTTGCCCGTTATTTCTTCTAACCTACCAGAAATCCGAAAATTGATAAAAGAATACAGTTTTGGTGTGTTGGTGGAACCTGGATGTAATAATTCTTTAAAAGAGGCTATTCAGCAACTTGTAGATGACAAAATGCTACGCTATAAGTTAAGTTGTAAATCCAGTGTTGTAAAAACTAAATTAAACTGGGAGGAGCAGCAATCGAAGTTAATTGATCTTTATACGGAGATCATCCGAGGCCATTGATGCGTATTCTTTATTTGTCTTTTTATTTTGAGCCAGATTTCGGACCCGCTGCAATACGAAACACACTTATTGCAAAAAAATTGTCCGAACATAACTCTGTCGCTGAAGTACATGTTATAACAACAATGCCGCATCGGTGGAAGGATAGCTTTAGTCGTTCGGAAAATGGCTCAAAAAAACTAAAAATCTCAAAAGTTGATACTGCCTCAAAGCATAATGGCATTTTAGGGCAGATTTTTCGCTTTTTTGTGTATCAAAAATTTGTTCGTAAAAGTTGTATATCACAAGATTACGACTTGGTTTTTGCCTCATCTTCGAAGTTAGGCACGTCTCTTCTTGGGGCACTGATGTCAAAAAAACTAAAAGCCTATTACTATCTCGATATTAGAGATTTGTTTATAGAAACAATTGATGATTTTTTACCCGGCAGAATTTTTAAACCGATAAAATTTATTCTGTTTGTTTTAAATAGATATAGTATTAAAAAAGCTCATCGCATAAATGCGCTATCAACTTCATTCATAAATCAATTGTCCCAGATAAATAGTGAGGTAAAAATAAGATCCATTTATCATGGAATTGACAGTCAATTTCTTAATGTTGTTGGCAGGCGCGCTAACATCGATTTTTACAAAAAATCTCGATGCCACAATAAAACACTGCTTTACGCTGGTAATTTTGGTTTCGGGCAAGGTTTGCATAAATATCTCCCGGCTATATCATCATTGTTACCACCTAATTGGGAAATTCATTTATATGGTGACGGACCTAAAAAGAATGAAGTAGCAGAAAGTGCTGCTAACTTAAAAAACGTGAAATTATTTCCTTTTGTCGAAAGGAGTGAGTTGCCTGAGATATATTCGAAATCCGATATATTGTTTCTCACACTAAATTCTACGCTTGCATTTCAAAACAGTTTGCCTTCAAAAATTTTTGAGTATTGTGTGACTGGCAAGCCAGTTATCGCTTTTTGTAGTGGGTACCTTCAAAAGTTTATCCTAGAAAATAACATCGAAGGTGTTTACTCCATAAATCAAGATGACTTTGGTAAACTCAGGGAAATATTACCTGAAGTGGAGGGCAAAGAGTTTGATCGTACGCTCTTTTTCGAGAAATGGTGTAGAGAAAAACAAGTTAAGTTAATGGTGGACGATATAATTTCATTAGGTTTGAATATCCCCTAGAATTGTAGACACTTTACTTGTTAAATATGGAAGTAAAGGAGGTATACAAATGCCAAAGGGAATTTGGTATTCAGAAGAGTTCAAACGTGATGCGTTTTCGCAGGTTATTAATCGCGGTTACAGCGTTTAGGAGGCTGCGGGCAGACTCGGGATCACGATCAAATCGCTTGGTAATCCCCCCATAAATTAGTAGTTTTTTGAAGTAGAATTTTCTATCGTTTAGCGAAGGAGATTTACGATGAAACAGAAACGATTTAGTGAGACACAGATTATGCAGATATTGAAACAGGCGGGTAATCCCCCCTTTATTATTAGGGGTCTGAAGTAGACAGTTTTGTTTTGGTGGCTTTAGCCAGTTTCATTGCTGGTGTTATGCCGCCGATAGCCATACTAGGTCTTTCATTATTATATGTCCATAGCCATTTTGTTGCCGTGAGTTGCGCCTCCTCAATCGTATTAAATTCGTTCATCTCCAGCCATTCATGCCTGACGGTGCGGTTGTAACGTTCAATATAAGCGTTCTGTTGTGGCTTGCCTGGCTGGATATGAGCGAGCCGGATGCCTCGCTTATTTGCCCAGCATCTCACTGCCCCACTGATATATTCAGGGCCATTATCACAACGTATCACGCGTGGTTTACCACGCCATTCAATGATCTGCTCCAGTGAACGCTTCACACGCTCAGATGGTAAGGATAGATCAACCTCTATACCCAACCCTTCACGATTGAAGTCATCCAATACATTGAAGGTTCGGAACGCCTTGCCGGTGCTGAGCTGGTCGGCCATAAAATCCATCGGTAATCTCCCCATTATTATTAGGGGTCTGAAGTAGACAGTTTTGTTTTGGTTGCTTGTGTCAAGCCCCATAATTTTGTGCCAGTTTTTGTGAGAGTATTTTTGTGTTTTGGTTGAGTATGTTTGTTTCTGGTGCTGGTGGTTTGTAGTTTAGTGCTTGGTGCGGTCTGATATGGTTATATTGCTTTACCCAGCCTTTTATTACCACCTTTGCTTCTGTCAGCGACAAGAAGGTTTCTGCATTTAACAACTCGGTTCTGAGTATACCGTTAAACCTTTCATTAAAGCCATTTTCCCATGGCGACCCTGGGGCGATATAAAGCGTTTCGGTGCCCACATTACGCAAGAAACGCTTTATATCGGTGCTGGTAAATTCTCTACCATTATCCGACCTGATATGCTCAGGCACGCCGTGTTTGGCGAAGCATTTTGCCAGTGTTTCAATCACATCTATGGACTTGATATTGTAGCCAACTTCCACAGCTATCGCCTCTCTGCTGAACTCGTCGAGCAACGTTAACATTCTGTATTTCCTGCCATTATGCAGCTTGTCCCCCACAAAGTCATAGCTCCAAATATGGTTCTTATATTTGGCACGAAGTCTGAGGCAAGAGGAAGTGCCATCATATATGCGCTTGCGCTTTTTGTGTCTTTTAGGCAGCTGCAAGCCTTCTTCGCGCCATAGTCTTTCTACCTTCTTATGGTTAACATTATGCCCCTCAACCCGCAATAATGCTGCTATCTTGCGGTATCCATAACGACCATATTGCTTGGCTAGGCGTATCATATCAAGCCGTAGCTGTTCATCGCTGCAAGCTTGAGTGGGTTTATACTGACACACGCTTCTTGGAATATCCAAAGCCTTGCAAACTTTACGCTGGCTTGTGCTCAGCCTTTGTTGGCAATGGACTGCAATAGAGCGCTTATCTGCTGTGGTTAGGCCTTTTTCTTGTCCAAAAAATCGAGCCCCTCCTTGAGAATCAACTTATCTAACTCTAGCGCAGCAACTATCTTTTTAAGGCGCACATTCTCCTGCTCCAAGGCTTTTAGGCGTTTAACCTCGCTATTCTTCATATGACCATAATTGCCACGCCAGCGGTAATATGTCTGCGGGCTAATGCCACTCTTGCGGCAGGCAGAATCGGTATCCATACCCCCACCAATATTCACCTCAACCTCACGTAATATGCGGATTATATCATTGTCACTAAAACGTTTTCTGCTCATCTTTTACTCCTATAATTGATGTTTCTTAAAATCCTAACGAGAAATATACACCCAATCAAAGACAATAATCTCTCGCTAAAACTGGTACAATTATAAGGGGGAAGGACAGAAAAGGTGGCACACGCAAGCCGAATACTCACGCCTCTCTCGTTTACTGCCCATTTCGCTATCCCTTTGCGAAGCGAAGGGCTTACCACTTTTTTCCAAGGGCTTCCTTCAGCAAATCATTCTGCATGCTCATCTCAGCATACATCCGCTTCAGGCGATGGTTTTCATCCGCCATGGCTTTCATCTGGGAAATCATCGACGCATCCATCCCGCCATATTTGCTCCGCCATTTGTAAAAGCTCGCGCTACTCATACCATGCGCGCGGCACAGTTCAGAAACAGAAACGCCTTGCTCCGCCTGTTTCAATATCTGCATAATCTGTGTCTCACTAAATCGTTTCTGTTTCATCATAAATCTCCTTCGCTAAACGATAGAAAATTCTACTGCAAAAAACTACTAATTTATGAGGGGATTACCGGGTTAACCAAGGGCGTGTAGCGACATGAACAATCAAGGCAAACCTACCTTAAAAAAGCCCACTAAGCTGTCCAAACATATCGTAACACCTCAATATAATGGCTTCTTGCAAGGCTATTTATATATATTAAAAGCCATTAGCAAATACAATAGTTATGCTATATCTAGCTGATAGTCGCCTGAGCTGTCATCACTGCTATATAAATAAATGTAATAAGTCTCGGTCGCATCTGCCGTAAATGTAAGCCTGTCTATATTGGTTCCAGCATTATTTGTAGCGCCTAGTATTGTTGTAGCTGTTTCATCCAGAACGAAGAAATTACCATCAAAACCTGCATCTTGTGTTACGGTAATTGTGTATTGAGTGTCTTGCGTAACAGATAAGGCGTAGAAATCTATATCGTTACCTGACTCAATCGTGTCGGTTACACTTGTGCTGGTCTGAAGTGCATCTAAAATAATATGAGCTTGCGTGTAATAGCCTCCTGTTGTGCTATCAGCGCCTGTGACGGATAGATAATATGTGCCGGCGGTTAATGTATGTGTTCCAAGTTCAGTTCCACCAGCACCATTTATATTGGTATTCGTAGAGCTTATTACAGTGCCATTGATATCATATAGCCCGTTAATTCTGATGTCGAGTGAACTACTTTCCGATTCGCTGTATGTTAAAAAGGCATAATCGTCATCTTCAGTGATTGTAACTTGATGCCAATCTTCATCACTAGAAAAATCTATTATGCCCGATATATCAGAGTTACCCCTATTTAACGTGAGTGAGGCCTCTGTTGCACTATCGGCTGATAAATCATCTTCAAAAACGTGTAATGTGTAATCACTACCCAAAAGTGAATGTTGTCCATTATATATTACAAAATAATAATCGCCAGATTCACTTGGTGTATAGGTGAAATCACCGTCTAAAGAATCAAAATTTGTAGCTGTTGCGTCAAAAATATAATAGGCAGGAGAAAAAAAAGATTTTTCGTTAACCGTTTCAAAAGAATACATCTTATTTGCTGTTAGAAATAAACGATATAAATGCGCTTCATCAAACGAAAGTGTATTAAAAATATTTATACTCACTATATCTTCACCGATAGTTAAATCAGCAACATCTCCGGTTAAATCGAGCACATCTCCGGTTAAATCAGTATACTCTGGGCTGGTTGCATCAGGATATTCTGCGATGGTTACATCAGAACCAATGGTTAAATCAGTATACTCTGGGCTGGTTGCATCAGGATATTCTGCGATGGTTACATCAGAACCAATGGTTAAATCAGGATACTCTGGGCTGGTTGCATCAGGATATTCTGTGCTGGTTACATCAGCAACATCTACGGTTAAATCAGTATACTGTGTGCTGGTTACATCATACGTATCTGGACTGGTGGATGAAGTAGACGTATCTGGGCTAAGTGCACTGGAAGCAGCTACACTAGATATATAGGCCTCTCGCACAGCGTAGGGGATGATGCGATAATCACCTGTTGTGTCATTTGCACTACCCACAGCAAAATAATACGCGCCTGCGTCCAAAGTATAAATGCCTACCTCGGTATCATTATTGTAATTATTAGCGTTTATTATATCTCCATTAACGAGGTTTCCATTTTCATCATATATGCCGAGAATTTCAGTGTTTATTGTAGGTGACCGTGCGTTAACGAGAAAGAGATATTCCCCGCTTTCATTGATGACAATTTTATGCCAGTCTTGATCGCTGGCGGCTTCTATTTCGCCCCCTGTGGTTGTGGCGCTATCTACAGCTATTGTAGATGCCGTTGCGGGGGTATCCGTAAAATCGTCTGAACCGGATGACACGTCACCATCACCGTTGCCGCTATCACTGGCGCTCCCACCGCAGGCTGTTAGCACTAGCATGGATGTCATCATGCCAAAAGGCGCATAAAGTTTTCTATGCCTGATTTTGACATAAGGCTTCAAGAAATCAAATGCTGTGACGTTTTGTGATTTATTGCGTGACTGTGCGATAAAAATAGACGCGAATGATGTCATGGCCTACCTCCATATCCTTTTGCCATTATGACAGCCCCTCTATCATCACCATTTCCCTTCTTTGATTTTGCCACACTATTATTCTAGTTACAAGCATAAAATCGCGTAAAATTACGAAAAGGCGGTGGCCGAAAACAGCTGATTTATATTACCTTTCCACGTCGTATGATAGCTTTCTGTAAGGCGATCTGCTGCATTTTTCCTGTTTCGGCAATATGTATATTCATCCAGATAGCGTCCCTCAATCCACCTCGAAATTGTTCCACACATGATTCAAGCGGGTGGGCATTGCGCCCATACATATCTAAGGGGGAAGGACAGCTGATAGCCAAAAAATTCAGGGCTATTACTTGCAAGGTCAATGTAATTGAGATTACCTTGTTTGATGATTTTTCTGAGTTCTGTTATGCCTATATGTAAGAAAAGCGATGCTTCCTTAATCGTAAACCTTTGATATAGGGAAATCCCCATGCTATCGGCTATGTCTTTGAGTGTGTTGTCGAATGGTGATTTCATAGCCTGACAGAGTAACGGCTTTTTGTATGGATAGCAAATAGTGGGTGACTTTTCCTAGTTCGAGGGGTATCATAATTGAGTTATGAATGAAACAGCACATATTTTTACACCTAGGGATGATACGCTCAAATCAAAAGTGGAAGCCTATCGCCGTGTATATCAGGCATGGTTGAATGCTGAAGCCAGTATAAAGCTTCATGATGATGATAACTGGCACGATACGTTGGGCGACCGTGAAGACATCAAGCAGGCTTTGGATATTAGCATTCATAGTCTTTCTGTTGCGGCTGATTCTTTCACACGAGAAGACCTGCTTGAAGCTAAAAAAGCCCATTTGATTGAAGATGAAGAGATTTTGGAACTCACTCAAAACCAGCGACAGAATGAAATGCGGAAACTGCGTGAAAGTTCGCAATTTTTCAAGTCTTCTGAACAAAGTCAAAAGTAGCAATGTAATTAATTTTCTAAAATATTAGTATTTTTGGTGTGGTAGATATGAAACTAAATAACTTATTATTATCCTTGGCCATGTTGGTTGTTTTTTCAGGATGTACAGTTAATTTTGAAGAAAGAAGAATCGAACAAGATAATACGATTAAACAGCTAGATATTCTTGATAAACAAAATAAGAAAATCGCATTGTTTGAAAAACTCTCAACTGATTTACCATCTATTAACTCGGCCCGTCAAATCAAACCTTACTTGGACTGGCTTCAAGAAAAGGTTTTATTTGATGGGGAAACTTTTAGATACTCCACTATGTATGCATTTTATTTATGGAAAATTCAAAAAAAGGATCTTGCTGAAGCAATGATATTACATGCTCAGTTGAGATTAGAAACTGACTTTAGTAGGTGCAAGAATAAAGATAAGTCTTTAAATAAATATATTGGTTGGTATGAGGGTGGCGAAATAGGTTCAGTAATACTGAAAAGTTATAAGGAGCGTAGTCCTGAGACAAAAAAATTACATCTCCAATTGGCTTTTATGTTAGAAGAACAACAAAAAAGCCGTAAAGGGGACTCGTGGTTATGTAGTAGTATCAACTGGGAAAAAGTACTAAAACAGTATGATAAGCTGAGAAAAAAAGAAAAGACGTTTGGTTCAGAAAATTTAGGAAGAGTTGTGGAGATAGAACCAGACAAAAATATTTCATTAATGCCTTCTTTTGTACCGAATGAGATATGGATTGAAAATAGAAACAAAGCTCTCAAAAAGTTTGAGGAAAAGTATCAGTAATTATCTTTTAAGAGAGTGGAATTTCTGCATGTGTCAAGCCCCATAATTTTGTACCAGTTTTTGTGAGAGTATTTTGGTGTTTTGGTTGAGTATGTTTGTTTCTGGTGCTGGTGGTTTGTAGTTTAGTGCTTGGTGCGGTCTGATATGGTTATATTGCTTTACCCAGCCTTTTATTACCACCTTTGCTTCTGTCAGCGACAAGAAGGTTTCTGCATTTAACAACTCGGTTCTGAGTATACCGTTAAACCTTTCATTAAAGCCATTTTCCCATGGCGATCCTGGGGCGATATAAAGCGTTTCGGTGCCCACATTACGCAAGAAACGCTTTATATCGGTGCTGGTAAATTCGCTACCATTATCCGACCTGATATGCTCAGGCATGCCATAGTTTAGGAATAAATCGCTTAAGACATCCAACACATCATCACTATTGAGGCGATAACCTTGATATCATTGGCCGCAATCGAACACGCAACACGGCGTTCACCAACATGAAAACCCAGATGACGTAACTCTATGGTCATACGAATACGGCCATGGGAAAAATCACAAAGTCTTGCTTGCGCTCGAATATGGGCTGCCAATACCATATGCCTTACGTGCGCGTTCACTCATCGGTCGCCGCCGCCATGCCCTGAAACCACGCGAACTCACACGAATAATACGACATAGCACCTCAATGGAATACGCCTTTTTCATTCGTTCAATAAACTCAAAGCATATCACTTTTGGCTCGCAAAGAAGGCGGTCGCCTTTTTTAATATATCACACTCCTGTTGGGCAATTTGTAATTCTTTGCGCAAACGTTTGTTTTAAGAAACCAAATCTATATGGCTATCGGCAAAACCTGTCGGCTTGCTATAAAGGTCAACCCAGCAGTTCACATGCGATAAGCCAACCCCAAAATTACCACCACCTGCTCACGCGTCTAACCGCTTGTGAGCGCAAATTGCGCCACTTCGCGTTAAAAATTTTCTTCAATCTTCTTTGCCAACCGTTAACTCCTTTTATAATTAAGTATATCTCAAAAAAGCGGAACAAAAACAGCGCAAGTCCAGACTATAGTCATCGCCAGTCATGTTACATCTCCTTTGCGCGTGAATCGTCACGCCTTTGATGCCGCAAGATAACGCTCTGCCTCCAAAGCCGCCATACACCCCATACCCGCCGCTGTCACGGCCTGACGATAAGTGTCATCTGTCACATCACCGGCGGCAAATATGCCCGCGATCGAGGTTGCTGTGCTATCTGGCTTGGTGATGATATAATCCCCCTGTTTCATATCCAATTGCTTGTGAAATAAAGCCGTTGCGGGGGCATGGCCTATGGCGATAAATATGCCGGCAGCAGAAATATCTTGTATATCACCGCTTTTGGTGTCGCGCAGCTTGGCGCCGGTTACGCTAAGCGGCGCTTCATCGCCATAGATCTCCGCAATCTCGCTATTCCATAGAACAGAGATTTTTTCATGATTATGGAGACGCTGCGCCAAAATTTTCTCGCACCTCAACGCATCTCGCCGATGAATCAGCGTAACTTTAGAGGCAAAATTGGTAAGAAATAGAGCTTCCTCAACCGCTGTATTGCCGCCCCCCACCACCAAAACCTCTTTATCGCGGTAAAAAAAGCCGTCGCATGTGGCGCAAGCCGATACCCCAAACCCGCGAAACCTTTCTTCGCTTGGAAGTCCAAGCCATTTGGCTTGTGCCCCCGTCGCGATAATCAGGCTATCGCATGTATAAAGCATATCGCTATCGCCGTATAAGTGGAAAGGGCGCTGCGATAAATCGGCCTTGGTGATAAGGTCGGCCACTATATCCGTGCCGACATGGCGCGCTTGCGCTTCCATTTGCTGCATAAGCCAAGGCCCCTGGATAGCCTCGGCAAAACCAGGATAGTTTTCAACATCGGTGGTGACGGTTAATTGCCCGCCCGGTTCCATACCTTGAACCAGTAAAGGCGATAGCATGGCGCGCGCGCCATAAATGGCGGCGGTTAAGCCAGCAGGGCCAGAACCAAGAATGAGCAGTTTTGTATGCTTTCGGTTTGTCATACTCTACCTTTTATATGAGTCTCAAATGCGTGCATAATTTTATTGGCAATATGCGGGGTATCATTATAGCTTTGCGTGGGGTAGGGGGCTAATGTGCCAGTAAAACGGCGTGTCATGCCGCGCTCTTGTAATGTCGTATGAAAGTCATGAAATTTGCGCTTGCCGCCTTTGAGGGGAAACACATAAACGGGCTTTCCGGCAATACAGGCCTCACCAGTCATATTAACACTATCTTCGGTTGTTAACACATAATCAGCCACGCCCAATAAGGCAGGGTAAGGGTTATCACCTGTGCCATCCCAAAGATAATAATCAAACGGGGTAAGCGCCTCGCGTAAAAGATGAGCAAAAGCCGCAGGCGAGCGGCGCGATAATGTAATTATGCAAAAAATATCTTGTGCGGCAATCTGTGCGAGTTTAGCGGCAAGCTGTTTCATTTCGGTGATAGAAAATGGGTAAGCATTGCTTGGCCCCCCAATAAGAATGGCTGCACAGCTTTGCCCCTGTTTACGGGTAGGGAAAGACAAGTTTTGTGCAGCACGCTTAATATCTTTTGCCTGAATATCATGCGGGGATAATAATGTTTTATATATATTTTCCCCTTCAATTTTATCATGCAAAGGCGCCCAGATAAAATCAAAATATTTTGGTGAAATATGCGGATGCTGTAAATGCACACAAAAACTTTTTCCCTTTGAGATTTTACGGATATAACGCGCATAGGGCACTGGCGCGCGCCCGACGCTGATTACCATATCCGGCCATGCATTTTGAAATCTGCTATCGGTGCGGGCATTCATCATTGCCGGAGCGAAAGGAGCGAACCATCGCCATGGGCAGGCCGGCGCTACATGGAATAGGTCCATATTTCCCGGTAAATAGGTGCTAATACCACGACATTGTGTGTCGGCACCTTGTGTACCATTGGTAATTGCCCATATTTTAAGGTTTTTATTCATATATTATATTTTTACGCAATAAACTTATATGCTATATAAGCAAAATGAATGCAAAAACAAGTTTGTGAAAGAGATGAGGGTAGCTATATGAAGCATCCAGACACAGTTGATTTAGAGATTTTGCGCGTTCTTCAACAAGAAGGACGCATTAGCAATGTTGAGTTAGCGCGGCGTATCGGCATCTCGGCTCCGCCCTGTTTGCGTCGGGTGCAGGCTTTGGAGCGCGAAGGCATAATCACAGGTTATCACGCCAAACTTGATAATACCCAATTAGGTTTTGGTGTCACTGCTTTTGCCATGGTAGAATTGAATCGCCAGGCCGAGGCGGATTTACGCGCTTTTGAAACGTTAGTGTCATCATGGCCAGACGTGCGTGAATGTCACATGCTTAATGGTGAGATTGATTTTATCCTCACATGTGTGACGCGTGATTTGGAAAGCTTTCAGACATTTCTCACAGAAAAACTAACATCCGCGCCCAATGTTGCCCATGTCAAAACCGCTTTTCGTATTCGGCAATCAAAATATGAATCCGGTATTCCTTTATAAGCGGGCGTTATGTATTGGCCACGCTAACTGGGTGGTGACACACCCTTGGTAGCGAATTTTATTGTCGTGCCGTTTTTGATATGGGTGTTATTACAAATTTATGCGTATAGCCTTGTTTATGCCATAATATTATGGAATATGATTATGCGATCGAGAGTTTTGGATAACCAATGATATTAAATATAACGACATTAACTATTATGAAAGGCAAACAATTATGAGTTTAATGAGACCTATTCTTATTGCAAGTATGACAGTGGTGCTTGCGGCGTGTGCACAAGACGCACCGAAACCATCTATTGCAGCGCAACCTATTCCGGATTGTGTATTTCCAAATACAAAAGAGGCCGCCCCGGGCTGGGTGTGTGATGAACCTGTGCCGGGCATTGATGTATCTGCTGTCGGCATTGCTGAAAAATCAGCAGCCGGTATTAGTTTCATGAAAGACCAGGCAGCGGCAAATGCACGTGGACGTCTGGCCGAACAGTTTAAGGTAACGGCAAGCAAAATGGTTAAACAATATCTGGGCACCACCGGCGTGGGGGAAGCCCAAACCGTAGATGCAGCCTCGGAAAGTGTATTGCGCACAGTTACCGAAGAAACGCTTTATGGCAGCCGCGTGTATAAAAGCCGCACCGGTCCAAATGGCCGGCTTTATGTTCTTGTCGGACTTGACACTGCTTCAACGCAAGAGGCGGTTAAAAATGCGGTCAAAACCAGTATAAATAATGAGCAGGCGCTGTGGCAGCAATTCAAAGCCCAGCAAGGTTTTGATGAAATGGCTTCAGAAATTGCGAAACAGAAAGTGCAATAATGTATCGCTCTATTTTGATTGCGGTGTTTGCGTATGGGCTTGTTGCATGCGACAAGCCCATGCCACGGGATGAAACAACACAGCAAAACCGTGCAGACCGTGCTTACGAGACAATGAATAAAGAAGCCGACAGGATAAACTCACAATAAGGCTAATGCGCATAGATTTGTTTTTTATTGCTATTTTAGCATGTGCACTGGCAGGGTGCAGCATGGGTGGCGATAGAACCGGCAAGGTGGCTTGTGTTGAAAAAGCGCAGGGCTATGCTGCATCTCCCCCCTGTTGGCTTTTGCAAGGCATATCGCATGGGGTGCGGGTTGAAGGTGTAAAACATAGCGGTGCCAATGGCTGGCTTAAGGCGCGCAACGCCTTATTGCATGAAGCTATGGTGGAGCTTAGTCTGGCTAAATATGGGGCAGATATTGATCTTGCATCCCTTGTCACCAGAGATGTGCGTGATAGTGGCGGCGCGGTGCAAAAGAATTTGCGTGTTGTAAAACAGGCAGTCTTTACTTATGGTGGAGAGAAAATACATATAAAGGCGCATATTGAAGATTATTATTATGCGCCCCGGGTGGAGAAAATTTATTTATGGGTTATGGAGGATGACTAATTATGATACGCGCGCGGAGATTGACAAAATTATATATAACATTATGTTTAGTTATAGCGGTTGCCGCTTGTGCACGTGCGCCGATTAGCCCGGCAAATTATACGCAAATATCCACCGAGCTACGCGCATCTACGCCGGAAGAGCGAAAAGCCCTGCAACGTAAGATTGAGCGGGCGCGCAATGAAAAACGCAAACTGGTTATTGTTGACCAGTTCAAACATAAAAATAGTGCGAGTGCGTTTGCGGGTGATGCAAGCAAGGTGGGCATGCAAAGCGTGAAAAAAATATTGCGTAGCGCAGGGGTGGAAACCAAAGAGCAGGATATACCGCCGCAAATGCGCCAACAAATTGAAGAGCTGGAATTGTCTGGTATGTTGGAGGATAATAGCCTTTTAGCTGATGCGGATTATTTTTTACTCGGGGAAATTTTGACTATATCTGTAGCAAAGGAATATGTAAAAACCAGTATCGCCGCTGAGGCCACTGGGCTGGCCATTCAAAAAGAATTTGAAGATAGTGGTGGGGCGCTAGGTAGTTTGCTCGGTGCGGTTGCCGCGCAATCTGCCAAACAGGCAATTACGCCGCCCCATTGCGCGGTGACAGCACGTGCCGAAGTGAGTTTATTGCTTTATAATGCTAATCCGGTTGAGTTATTAAAATCAATGTCGTTCGAAGAAGAACATGAAGCTGACCGCAATAATGTGTCCACCTGTAAAGGTATAGATGGAAAAGCCGAGGCCTTAGAAGCCGTGCGTAAAACCATTGCCCGCAGTGGGGGCGATATTACAAATATTTTTACGCCCGAGGCGTATATTATAGAGCAGCGCCAGCAAGAAAATGATTATATTTTCAAAACCAGTTTTTCATCTAAAGTGCAGTTAGAGCCAGGCACGACCATACGTGTTTATAAGCGGATTGTGTCAACCGATCCGATTAGCGGCATCAGGCAAGAAGAAAAAGCCTTGCTTGGCACAGGCGCAATTATAAAAACCCTTGGAACACAAGATATATGGATTGCATTGGATGATGATAAGATACGCAATAAGGTGCGTCTCGGTGATATTGTGCAGGCTGTGAATAAGAATAAGTGTCCGATAACCGATACAAGTTGTTGGAGGCGCTAATGCGTAACAAAAAAATAGCCCTGAATTATGTCTTTATATTAACCATTATTTTGGGTTTGAGCTTGGCCATGCCGCTTTATGCACAGCCGCCTGCATGGTATCATGCGGTTGAGCCTGCAGCGTCTGCCTTTCTAAAAGCGTCAGGCACCGGGGCAAGCGAAGAAGAGGCAATCGCCGATGCACTAAAAAAAATTGCCGAGCAAATTTTAGTTGATATTCGTGCCGAAACTTCATTACAAACACAGGTAAATAATGATAAAGCCTCTTTTTCGGGGACACGTAAAATTGAAACGCGTATTTCAGATTTTCGTATAAGCGATTACCAAAAAGAAAAATCCATGCAAGCAGATGGTGCATTTTGGGTGCGCCTTGCGGTGCGTAAGCAGGATTTGCGTGATGTTAATCTGCGTGAAGCAACGGATATAATGAATGAACTTGCTGTATGGACAGAGCAAGGTTCGACCAAAGGCAACATTGATTTTTTGCGTCGCCGTGATAGTTTATATGAAAAACTTGCTCTGGCACGGCAAAAATATCAAATGATTGCCGTTCTTGATAAGGCCTTTTCCTATCAGACGCATAGCGAAAAAATTCTTGCCTATGAGCAAGCGATAGATAAGGCATTAAAACAATCTGTTATTTATGTCGTATCCGATGCAGATATGCGTTTTTTGGGTGAAAAAATTGCACGCAAACTGAACGAAGAAGGGTTTGCGGCGGTTATGGGTGAAAAAGCGGGTTATATTACGCTTAAAATATCCGGTTCATTCACCGAACATGATCACATTACCTCTTATAAATTTGTCACTGCTGATATATTATTCACGCTAAGCGATGAGACGGGCACAGTGCGTCTTACCAAATCATATCCGGTAAATGCACGCGGTATGACCTCTTTTGCCGCGACCAAAAAAACAGCACTGAATAAATTTATGCGCACGCTTTTGAAAGACGATAAGACCATCGCGCAAATGCTTACACTCGATTAAAGTTTGGGTTTTACGCAAGCCGGATTGCCATAGGGAATGAAATTTGCTACTTCCTGCACATATAAAATTAGGCAGGAAATCTTGAATTGTGGCTGAGTTAGAGCAAAATAATGTAAATAATGCCAGCTTACGCGAAGCTGATTTTCTTGAATCAGATACGTCACGTGAGGTTTTGCGCTATGTGCTACAGCAACTTGTAGACGAAAACCGGACAACATTATTAAGTTTCATTGCTGATACACATGACTCCGATATTGCACATTTATTGAGCCTGATGTCATTTGAGCAGCGTAGCCAGTTTATGCAGCTTGTTGGGCATGATTTACCTGCGCATGTTTATCCCGAACTCGATCCGGCAATTTGCCACGAAATTGTCGAATATCTTGATTTGGCGCATCTGGTGACAACTGTGCAGACTCTGGAGAGTGATGATGCGGTTTTTCTTTTAGAAGATTTGGATGAAGAAGATAGGGAAGAAATTCTTGAGCAAATCCCTGAAACCGACAGGCTTATTTTACAACGGGCACTTGACTTTCCTGAAGATAGTGCGGGCAGGCTTATGCGTTCAGCGTATGTATCGGTGCCGCCCTTTTGGACAGTCGGACAAACGATAGATTATTTACGTATCAGAGAAGACTTACCGTATGAGTTTTTGGAAATCTTTGTTTTGGATTCAGCCTATAAGCCGCTTGGGGTTGTGCCGCTTAATCGTATTTTGCGTGCCAAACGCCCCGAGCTTATGCAACAACTTATTGATGAAGACTTCTCTATGATTGACGCCTATACCGACCGTGAGCAAGTGGCGCTTATGTTTGAACGCTATAATTGGGTAAGCGCGGCAATTGTTGACAAAGACCAGCGCATGTTGGGGGTGATTACGGCTGATGATGTTTTGGAAGTGATAACCGAAGAAGCGGGCGAAGATATTTTGCGCCTTGGGGGGGTTGGCGATGAGGCGATGACGGATAATGTTATCGCCACGGCGCGCGGACGTTTTTCATGGTTATTTATCAATCTGCTTACGGCCATTCTTGCGTCCCTTGTTATCGGTCTGTTTGATGCGTCACTTAAAGAAATGGTTGCGCTTGCCATACTCATGCCGATTGTGGCATCTATGGGGGGCAATGCGGGCACACAAACGCTAACGGTAACGGTGCGCGGTCTGGCAACGCGAGAATTATTGCCAGCAAATATACGCCGCGTTATTTTGCGCGAGCTTGGTGTGGGGGTTATTAACGGCCTTTTATTTGCTGTGGGTGCAACAATTATTGGTATATTATGGTTTGGCGATTGGCATTTGGGGTTGGTATTGGCACTTGCTATGATTGTGACCTTGCTTGTGGCTGCTTTAGCGGGTATTCTTATTCCGTTAACATTGGAGAAAGTCAAAATTGATCCGGCCATTGCATCGACCGTATTTGTAACCACATTGACAGATGTGATAGGCTTTCTGGCATTTTTAGGATTTGCAACATTATTCTTATTTACATAAGCTGGCTATAAGTGGGGGTTAATAATTATATATGCTTAATAATAAAATTTTATTGTTTTTATGTGCTTTACTGCTTACACCGGCGCATGCTGGCCAGTGGCAGGAGGGGAATAAACTTTCTTTTGCCTTGCCCGATGCCATGGCGAGTATGCTGGGAGATGAAATCTATATTCTGAGCGGCACATTAGGGCAGGGGCGGCGTAGTTTTTTTGAAAGTTATAATGCCCGCTTTGATGGCTTTCGCGCCCTTACCCCCATCCCCCAGGAGGTGCAAAACTTTGCTTTAACCGCTGGTGATGGGCGGGTTTATGTGCTTGGCGGTTATGATCGCAAAGAGCAAAAGCCCGTGGATAATTTTTTGATTTATGCGCCCGAAAGCGCGCTATGGATGGAGCGTGCCGCAATGCCTGAAGCACGTAGGGGGCATCATGCTGCTTTTTACAAGCGTAGTATTTATATATTTGGCGGCGAAGGCGAAACAAATGATATATTGCGCTATGATATTGACCGCGCTTTATGGGAAAGACAAACAGCTATGCCACATCATATATCGGCAATGGCCGTTGCGCAAAAGGATAATAGGATCGTTTTTATCGGCGGGCGTGATATTGATGGCAATGATACGGCCTATGTGCAAGATTATAATTTTGAAACAGGGGCGTGGCAAGAGCTTCCTGCTTTGCCATATGCGTTGAGCTATGCCATGGCCGGCTTTATCAATGATGAATTGCATGTTGTCGGTGGATTTTCACAAGCGCAGGGCAAGGTGCTCGATACACATTTTGTGCTGACACAAGATGGATGGCGGGGTGAACCGGCTTTGCCACAGGCGTTACACCGTGCGGCCTATGCGATTTATGATAATAAGTTTTTCATCTTTGGGGGCGCGATTGGGGGCAGCCTTTATGCTTTATTTACGGCTTCGGATCAAAGCTATATTTACGTGTCTGAGCCGGAATGACATGGCATTTGGTTAAATTATGTGTCGGTGCTGAAAACCTCAATGCGCTTGCACAATGGCAACAAAAAGAAAAAAATAGAATCGGCAAAATTACGCATGTTACGCGTATGACGCCACGGCGCGATATATCAAAAGGCTCGCTTTACTGGGTGATAAAGGGGATGATTGCCGCACGGCAGCAAATTATTGCTCTGGAGCAATTTACAGATGATGCAGACATTAAGCGGTGCCGGATTATGTTGGATGATAAATTGGTGGCAACGCGCCCTTTTCCGCGTCGTCCCTTTCAAGGGTGGCGCTATTTGGCGCATGAAGATGCCCCGGCAGATTTGCCGAAAAACCTGGATGGTGATGACGCATTGCCGCCACATATGCGCGAAGAGCTTATACGTTTAGGTTTGCTTTAATTTTTTCAGCCAAGCGGGTTAGCTCGTCCATATCCGCCATTTCACGGGCATGAAGGTTCATATCCAGCCCTGCATGACGCGGAAGAATATGCATATGATAATGCGGCACGGTTTGGCCGGCTGCCGACCCATTAAGCTGGGCAATCATAAACCCTGGCGCATTTACAGCGGCAATAACGGCTTTGGCAATTTTGGGCGCAAGGGTGATGATGGCTTGTGCATAGCTGCTATCAATGTCTAAAAAATTCACTGCCGGATATTTGGGAATGATGAGAACATGGCCGGGCACTTGCGGCATAATATCCATAAAAGCAAGACACATATCATCTTCATAAATTTTAAGTGAGGGCATTTCACCGCGTAAAATTTTGGCAAAAATATTTTGATCATTATAAACTTCATCAAGTTTCATGAGCGTTTCTCCTGCTTTTTGAAAGGGGTAAATTCATTTAGTCTGTTTATATCTTGTTCCACATAATCGCGCTCACTTTCCAGATAATGTGCGACCGCCTGGCGAAACCCGTCCTGGGGAATAAAATGCGCCGAATAAATATGGGTCGGCACATAGCCGCGTGCCAGCTTGTGTGCGCCTTGTGCCCCGGCCTCAACTATTTTCAGCTTATGGGTAATCGCATAATCCATGGCTTGATAATAGCATAATTCGAAATGTAAAAAGGGGTGGGTTTCACAACATCCCCAATTCCGTCCATATAATGTATCGCCACCGATAAAATTAAGCGCACCGGCAATATAGCGCCCATCGCGCTTGGCGAGAATGAGCAAAATATCCTGTGCCATGCTCTCGGTGATGAGCGAAAAAAAATCGCGGGTTAAATAAGGCTGCCCCCATTTGCGCATGCCTGTATCCATATAGAAATCAAAAAAGGCATCCCAATGCGCTTCGGTTAATTGTGCGCCGCTTAGCCACTCTATCTCGATACCCGCTTCAATGGCACGGGCGCGTTCTTTTTTAATAGCCTTTCTTTTGCGTGCGGAAAGAGCAGCAAGAAAATCGTCAAAACTTTGATAGTTATGATTATGCCAATGAAATTGCTGATCGGTGCGGCTTAGAAACGCATAATGCGATAGAGTTTCATTTTGTGTGGGGGGTAAAAAATTGATATGCAGAGACGAAATATTATAGCGTGTGGTTAAGTTTATTGCGCCTTGAATAAGGGGGGCATTATAGTCATCAGAGCCGCCGGTTAATAGGCGGGCACCGGTGACGGGGGTAAAGGGCACGGCACAAAGCAGTTTTGGATAATACTGTCCACCGGCACGCTCAAACGCATCCGCCCACCCATGGTCGAAAATATATTCACCCTGGCTATGGGCTTTCACATAAAGCGGCATAGCGGCGCGGGGTATATCTTGTGCATCATATAAGATTAAATGTTGTGCAGCCCATCCGGTTCCAGGAACCGCCGAACCGCTTTTTTCCAATGCCTGCAAAAAGGCATAGCTGATAAAAGGATTATATATGCTACCGGGTGGATGCGCCAGACCATCCCATAAATGTGGGTCTATATCATCAAATGTGGTTAGGGTGCTTAGCTTAAAAGACATATTCAGACAATCTCAAACAGGCTTTCTATTTCCACAACCCAGCCCAGCGGCAAAGCAGCACACCCAATCGCGACGCGCGCATGTTTGCCCGCGTCACCCAATGCCGCCACCATAATGCTGGATGCCCCATTTATAATGGTCGGGTGCTCAGTGAAATCAGCCATGCATGCCACATAGCCAGTTAATTTAATGCAAGCCTTAAGGCGGGATAAATCACCATCACAGGCTATTTTTGCTTGCGCCAGACAATTTATTGCTGCCTGGCGGGCGGCGGCCTGGGCGTCCTCTATGGTGATATTATTGCCTGCTATGCCGCATATTTGCCCGTCATAGCCAAGCGGGCCTTGCCCGGAAATATAGAGCATATTGCCGCTTATCCGATAAGGCAGGTAATCGGCAAGCGGGGCTTGGGGCGCGGGAAGGGTGATATTATATTTTTGTAAATTTTGTTCAATTTTATTCATAATAAGCTGCGTCCTTTTTTAACAATTTGTGTTCCGAATTTGTCGCGCACCTTATCCATAGCGCGCTCCGTTGCGATGCGGCGACGTTTATCCGGATCGGCCAGGTCACCTAAATCAGCAAATTCGGCTGTGGTCAGTGCGCTAAGCCCAATGCCAAGCAAGCGATAGCTTTGTGCTTTTTTATTACAATATTCATGGAGCAATAATTTGCCGGCTTTGTAAATCTCTTCGGCCATTTGTGTTGGTTCATACAGTGCGCGCTGACGTGTGACGGATTGGAATTTATATGTTTTCAATTTTAATGTGACGGTTTTACCGGCAATATTTTTTGTTTTACATTGTGTGGATAGTTTTTCACAAAGTCGCCACAAATGTTTTTCCAGCTGTGCGCGATCATCAATATCGGTTGAAAATGTTGTTTCGGTTGAGATAGATTTGCGTTCCGAACCCGGCGACACAATTCGGCTATCATCGCCACGTGATAATCTGGCCAGTCTGTAACCAATTGTGCCATAACGGCGGATAAGCTCGATTTCGCTCATCATTTGCAAATGCCTGACATGCGTGATGCCATGGGCGTGGAGTTTTTTCTGCATGGCTTTGCCGACACCCCATATACGCTTTATAGGCAGGGCGGCAAGTTTTTCTATTGTTTCGGCTCTTCCGATGATGCTAAAGCCGCGCGGTTTATCCATATCAGAGGCAAGTTTGGCCAGA
Source organism: Parvibaculaceae bacterium (assembly GCA_965227805.1). Taxonomy (GTDB): domain Bacteria; phylum Pseudomonadota; class Alphaproteobacteria; order RS24; family RS24; genus CBDDGJ01. Next base: position 102,775 of record CBDDGJ010000001.1, read on the forward strand.
AATTTATTATATGACAGACCAATGGAAACAGTGATTCCAACCTCTTGTTCTATTTTTAGCGCGAGTTTCGTTATGCTTTGCGCCGGAAACATTTTGTGCAATTTTTGCGTGCCGCGTAAATCCAAAAATGCTTCATCAATAGAGAGCGGTTCAACGAGGGGGGTAAAATCATGCATAAGCCTGCGTATCTGCTTGCTTGCTTCGCTATATTTAGCCCCATTGGGTTTTATAATAACCGCGTGCGGGCATAGTTTCTTTGCCTTAAACATTGGCATAGCCGAATGAATCCCGAAAATACGCGCATTATAGCAAGCGGTTGAAACGACACCGCGTTTGCCGCCGCCAATAATGACCGGCTTGTCGGCAAGGCTTGGATTATCACGAATTTCAATAGCCGCAAAAAAAGCATCGCAATCAAGATGCACGATATCCAGCTTTGTAAGTTCTTCATGGTGAAGTAGGCGCGGCGAGCGACAAGCAGGGCAACGCTTGGGCAAGATAGAGCTTCCTGCGGGTGCGGTGAAATATGTCGCACATTGGCGACATAAAATATCAAAATCCATCTGCGTCGAGCTGGGCGGTGATCCAGTCATAGGCTTTATCCCACTGGTCAATACGTTGTGTGGCATTTTGCGCCATCGGAATATGTTTGGCAAGGCGCGGATCGGCAACAAAATGGATGCGGCGCGTATGGGGCGCGTGCTTGGCAACACTATCGATATGGTAAGGAATATCATCAAGAAAGAAAATCGGCGCGCGCATAGCCGCCGTGATTGTCTTTACCGGCAATCCCTTAGGGCCATTACCAACAATCACCGGATAATTCATGCCATGATGTGTCAGATTATCAATGCGGGCTTGCTTGGCATGAAGGGCAGAATTGGTTAGCACAATAATTTGGGCGCGTTTGGCAAGGGCGGCAAGGGCATCTGCAGCGCCGGAAACCGCATCAATATGGCGTGTTTCATGCGTAAAAAACTCATCCAGCAAATCCGATATGGCAATATCAACCGGTTCATTGGTCATGCGCGATTTTATATTGCCCGTGATTTGAAAACTCTGCATATCAAACCACATATCCCGTTGGTCAAGAAAATACTCCAGACGTTGTATAAATTTTAACAACACCTCATCCGCATCGGAAATAATAAGCGGTTTTTCGGGGTCAAGCGATAGCGCGTCAATTTGTTCGATTAAGTCGGGGGATAGCTGTGTCATTTGTCTATGGTAAAGGGGTCTTGGCTTTATGTCCAGTCGCTATTTGTCTCGCCGGCAAGCCTGTGCTGCGCCTGGGCAGGTAAGGCGGGGTCGAGCGCATGGTCATCACAAAAGGCAAGCAGCATGGTTTCATCCGAAAGCAGAAAATTGATGATGCCCGCAAGCATATCTTTATCATCCGAACGCCCCATAATATCGCCAGGCGAAAGCCCTGAAAGTGCCATAAAGCGCGTCATGTAAGTGTCATGCATCGCAAGCCATTCTATGGCCTTAAATGCGAGAATTTCTGCCTGGTCTTGCGTCATATATTTACCGATAAAAAAGGCGCCCAAAAGGCGCCCGTTAAAATTATCGTGTTAAACACCCTATTTAATTTTTGTTTCCTTAAATTCCACATGTTTGCGTGCAACGGGGTCATATTTACGCACAGTCATTTTTTCGGTCATGGTGCGTGCATTTTTCTTTGTGACATAAAAAAAGCCCGTATCGGCGGTGCTTTCCAGCTTGATTTTTATGGTTGTCGGCTTTGCCATAGCGTGTCATCCTTTTTATTTGTGAAAAAGCTAAATAAAGCAATTATGTGAAAAGTCAAGTCTGTTTGATTTTATGCTGGATTAAAGATGATTCTATGCGTATAAGAGGGCGTGTTTTTATCTAAGGAGGGTCTAACTTTCTCTATGTCCGTTACTATGCACAACACAGCCAGTTTTTTCTCAACATCTTTAGCCCAAGCCGATAGCGATATATCTGCGGCCATTCAAAAAGAGCTTCACCGTCAACAAAATCAGATAGAGCTTATTGCCTCTGAAAACATTGTATCGCAGGCAGTGTTGGAGGTGCAAGGCTCTGTGCTGACCAATAAATATGCCGAAGGCTATCCGGCGCGGCGCTATTATGGGGGGTGCGAGTTTGTCGATATTGTCGAAGACTTGGCGATTTCACGCGCAAAAGAGTTATTTAATTGTGCTTATGCAAATGTGCAACCCAATTCCGGATCGCAAGCCAATCAGGCTGCACTTATGGCGGTGGCACAGCCGGGTGATGTTATTTTGGGTATGAGCCTTGCGGCAGGGGGGCACTTGACGCATGGCGCGCCGCCCAATCAATCGGGCAAATGGTTTAAGGCGGTGCATTATGGCGTGCGCGAGGCAGATCACAGAGTGGATTTTGATGATATTGAAGCGCTTGCACATGAGCATCGCCCAAAAGTGATTATTGCCGGTGCATCGGCCTATGCGCGGGAATTGGACTTTGCAAAATTCCGCGAAATTGCGGATAAAGTAGGGGCTTATCTTATGGTGGATATGGCACATATTGCAGGGCTGGTGGCGACTGGGGCGCATCAAAGCCCCTTGCCATATGCTGATATTGTCACCACCACCACCCATAAAACCTTGCGCGGGCCGCGCGGGGGTATGATTTTATCGAATAATGTTGAGTTAGGTAAAAAACTCAATTCTGCTGTGTTTCCGGGTTTGCAAGGCGGGCCGCTTATGCATGTTATTGCGGCAAAGGCGGTTGCTTTTGATGAGGCATTGAAGCCTGCATTTAAGGAGTATATTACACAAGTTGTAGACAATGCGGATGCTTTGGCAAGCCGCCTGATTGAGCATGGTTTTGATATTGTTTCTGGCGGCACGGATAATCATCTGGTTTTGCTTGATTTACAACCCAAAAAACTTACCGGTGACGTTGCAGAAACCATATTGGAAGCCGCCGGCATGACCTGTAATAAAAATGGCGTGCCCTTTGATCCGCAACCGCCGCGTATAACTTCTGGCGTGCGTTTGGGCACACCTGCGGCAACCACACGTGGCTTTGGTGTAACAGAATTTGAGCACGTCGGCGATTTTATTGCCGAAGTGTTGACCGCTGTTGCAAATGGCGAGACCGAAAGCGGGAAAACGGTGGAAGCTGTGCGTGCCAAAGTCCATGACCTTTGTGCGGCGCATCCGATTTATTGATATGCGTTGTCCTTTTTGTAATAATTCGGAAACGCAAGTTAAGGATAGCCGCCCGACCGAGGAAAACGCGGTTATTCGCAGACGGCGGATTTGCCCTGATTGTGGTGGACGCTTCACAACATTCGAGCGTGTGCAATTACGTGATTTGGTTATCATTAAGAATACTGGCCGCAAGGTGTCGTTTGATCGCGATAAACTCATGCGCTCGGTGCAAATTGCTTTGCGCAAACGTCCGGTTGACCCGGAACGGATTGAACGTATGGTAAGTGGCATTGTGCGTCGTTTGGAAAATAGGGGCGATGCTGAAATACCTGCCAAGCTGGTCGGGGAAATGGTTATGGAAGGGCTTTATGCTTTGGATCAGGTTGGTTATGTGCGTTTTGCTTCCGTCTATCGTGATTTCCGTGAAACCCGTGATTTCCAGGAATTTCTTGGTGAAATGTCAGAACACGCGCAAGACGACTAAACTATACCAAAGGAGCCCATGAGATGGGCGGTTCACCACAGCAAGACCACCATATATATTTTATGCGTCAGGCAATATGTCAGGCACAATTTGGGTTGGGCGAGGTGGCGCCCAATCCAGCCGTGGGCTGTGTTCTTGTTGATGAAGAAAATCACCTTATCGCTGCGGGGCGAACACAAAAGGGCGGGCGCCCGCATGCAGAAGCGCAGGCACTCGCACAAGCAGGCACAGCCGCGCGCGGCGCGACGGCGTATGTGACTCTGGAGCCTTGCGCGCATTATGGGGAAACCCCGCCTTGTGCACAAGCCTTGATTGATGCCGGCATAAAGCGTGTGGTTATTGGATGCACAGACCCGGATCCGCGTGTAGCGGGAAAGGGTGTAGCCTTATTGCGGGCGCATAATATTGCGGTGGTTGAAAATTGTTTGCGTGATGAGTGCGAAAGGCTTAATCGCGGGTTTCTCTTACGGGTTACGCAAAACCGTCCTATGGTGACGCTCAAAATTGCGACATCAAAAAATGGCTTTATGCGAACGGGCGATGCGAAGAACTCTTGGATTACCGGGAAAAAGGCACGCAATTTCGGGCATATGCTTCGCGCATTACATGATGTGATTATGGTGGGGGCAGGCACATTACGTGTAGATAATCCGCGACTGGATTGCCGTTTGCCAGGGCTTGCAGCGCGTTCACCGCTTCCGGTTATTGTGCAAGGAAAGACGGCTTTGCCGGCACAGGCTTATTTGCTGCAGGAAAATCGTGCCCAAATTATGCGTGGCACCGCGACAGATATTTTGGATGCGCTGGCCGCGCAAGGCATTACGCGCATATTGCTCGAGGGCGGGGTGGCATTGGCGCGTCATTTTATTGCGGCAGATAGGGTAGATCAGCTTTATTGGTTTTGTGCCCCGCATGAGGTTGCGCTAAGCGGGCAAAGTGATTTGCATAAAATGGGGCTTGCCGATTTACAAAAAAATGCGACATTTACGCAAACAGAGTCGCGTTTATGTGGCGATGATAATTTGTCGATTTGGCACAGAAAGGCATAAATAAATGTTTACGGGCATTATTAGTGATATTGGTGAAATTACGGCTATAGAGCAAAAGGGTGATATAAAATTTACCATTAAAACCCGCTATGATACGGATAAGATCTTGCTTGGGGCTTCAATTGCATGTTCGGGGGTTTGCCTTACGGTTGTTGAAATGGAAAAGCGCGGGGCGGATAGTTTTTTTAGCGTTGAGGCTTCGGCAGAGACAGTGAGTGTAACAACTGCAAAAAACTGGGCGGTCGGCACAAAACTAAACCTTGAACGTGCCTTACAACTGGGAGATGAGCTAGGGGGGCATATTGTCACGGGTCATGTTGACGGGCTTGCAGACATTATGGCGATTACCCCCGATGGCGAGTCAAAGCGGTTCAGCTTTGCTGCACCACAGGCCTTAAAGGCGTTTATTGCCCCGAAAGGGTCGGTAACGCTAGACGGCACCTCGCTTACGGTGAATGCGGTGGAAGATAATGTGTTTACGGTGAATATTATTCCGCATACGCAGGCGGTTACATTATGGGGACAAGCGGAACCGGGGCAAATGGTAAATGTGGAAATCGATATTTTGGCGCGCTATGTTGCGCGGTTAAGAGCGTGTGAAGGAGGTTTGTGATGTCTGATTATAGTCAGTATATTTCGCCGATTGAGGAGATTATCGAAGATGCGCGTCCGCCCTCATATAGCATCCGCGGTAGGGCAGAAAAAATCGTTACGCGCTTATGTTTTTGCAAGGAGGTTTGTGATGTCTGATTATGGTCAGTATATTTCGCCGATTGAGGAGATTATCGAAGATGCGCGTCCGCCCTCATATAGCATCCGCGGTAGGGCAGAAAAAATCGTTACGCGCTTATGTTTTTGCAAGGAGGTTTGTGATGTCTGATTATGGTCAGTATATTTCGCCGATTGAGGAAATCATTGAGGATGCGCGTCCGCCCTCATATAGCATCCGCGATAGGGCAGAAAAAAATCGTTACGCGCTTATGTTTTTGCAAGGAGGTTTATGATGTCTGATTATGGTCAGTATATTTCGCCGATTGAGGAGATTATCGAAGATGCGCGTAACGGCAGGATGTTTATTCTGGTTGATGCGGAAGATAGGGAAAATGAAGGGGATCTGATTATTCCGGCGCAAATGGCGACCCCCGATGCAGTTAATTTTATGGCGCGTTTCGGGCGGGGATTGATTTGCCTTGCCCTTGATAGCAAACGGGCAGAGGCGCTGAATTTGGAATTAATGTCGCGGCATAATCAATCGCGCCATAAAACGGCTTTTACGGTATCGATTGAAGCGCGCGAAGGCATATCGACTGGCATTTCCGCACATGATCGCGCGCATACGATTGCCGTTGCGATTGACCCGACAAAAAATGCAACCGATATTGTATCCCCCGGCCATGTGTTTCCGCTTGTGGCGCGTGAAGGCGGGGTATTGGTGCGCGCGGGTCATACCGAGGCAGCAATGGATATTTCGCGTTTGGCGGGGCTTTATCCGGCGGGTGTTATTTGTGAAATTATGAATGATGATGGCACAATGGCGCGGCTACCGGATCTGGTAAATTTTGCGCAGCTTCACGGCTTAAAACTGGGAACGATTGCGGACTTAATCGCCTATCGGCGGCGCAATGATACGCTGATTGAACGCGTTTATGAGGGTAAGTTTGAAACGCCAGTGGGTGATTTTACGTCGATTGTGTTCAAAAATATGGTTGAAAATGAAGAGCATATTGCATTGCAAATTGGCGATATTAGCGGTGATGAACCAGTTTTGACACGTATTCATGCGGAAGATATTGTCGCGGATATTTTGGGCGGTGGTGAGCGGGCAAATTTACTGCGCGAGTCAATCCGTATTATCGGCAGGCAAAAACGCGGCGTGATTGTGCTCATTCGCAATACGTCGCCTACCCCTTTTTCTGATACGCTAAATACAAAAAGCGATGAAACACAAATCCCAAAGGGCTTACGCGAATATGGTGTGGGTGCGCAAATTATTTCTAATTTGGGATTGTGTAAAATTATGCTGTTATCCGACCATACGCCGCGCGTGGTTGCGCTTGAGGGCTATGATTTTGAAATTGCCGGCCATCGTGCGTTTGATGAATTTGAGTAGGAGGGAAAGCTATGCCACGTATTTTACTTGTTGAGGCGCGTTTTTATGAAGATATGGCCGATGCTTTGGCAGAAGGTGCGATAGCAGCGCTGAATGTGGCGGGTATGGATTATGAACGTATATATGTGCCGGGTGTATTGGAAATTCCGACAGCGATATGTTATGCGGCACAAAGCGGGCAGTATGATGCTTATGTGGCACTTGGCGTGGTGATTAGGGGCGAAACTACGCATTATGATACGGTATGCGCTGAAACTGCGCGCGGGCTTATGTGTCTTGGGGTTGAACAAGGGCTTGCCATTGGCAATGGCATACAGACGGTGGAAAATGAAGCGCAAGCCTGGGCGCGCGTGCGTCTGGATGAAAAGGATAAAGGGGGCGGGGCAGCGAAAGCGGCGCTCCGCTTGCTGGAAATTCAGCAGAAATTTAATCGTTCTTTATGAATACAAAGAAAAACTTTACGGAAAAAACTGCCGCACGTTTAGCTGCTATCCAGGCTTTATATCAGATGGATATAGCCGAGACAGCTTTGGAAACGATTATCCGCGAATTTACCCAGCACCGGTTGGCGGCTGATAGTGATGCCTCTTATTTTGAAACAATTTTGCGCGGCATTGTTGAAGAGCAAATGATGATTGATCAGCGTATTGAGGTGCGTTTAGAAAAAAAATGGCGTCTTAGTCGGCTTGATAGCACGTTGCGGGCAATATTACGCTGCGGTGTATATGAATTACTGTTTCATAAAACCATTGCCTATCAGGTATTGGTGTCGGACTATACCGATATTGCCTATCGCTTTTTCAATGCGAAAGAAAGCGGTATGGTTAATGCATTATTAGACCGGGTTGCACAGGATATAAATAAGGCATAATGAGTGAGTTTGACTTTATCCGGCGTTATTTTGCCCCTTTGGCACATAAGCCGGAGAGTTTGAATTTGCAAGATGATGCTGCGCGTGTGCAGGTTCCTGAAAATATGGATATGATTATATCTACTGATAGTATGGTGGCAGGGACGCATTTTCCCTGTAACATGGCAGCAAATGTGATTGCCCAAAGGGTGGTTGGTGCTGCTGTTTCGGATTTAGCCGCTTGTGGCGCACGCCCGTTTGGCTGTCTACTTACTGTAGGAAAAACAGCACAATGGGATGCGCTATGGTTTGCTGATTTTACCGATGGGCTAGGGCGCATGCTGACCCATTATGATATGCCGCTTTGGGGGGGCGATATGGTTACGGTAAAGGATGAAGGCTTTTTATCGCTTTGTGTGCATGGGCTTGTGCCGACCGGAAATATGCTCACACGCAGCGGTGCCCAGCCAGGCGATATTGTTTATGTATCAGGTGAAATCGGTGCGGGGTATTTGGGGGTGCAGGCTGTGTTGGAAGATAAACAAACACGGTTTCGGCAGGCTTATGAAAATCCACCCGCATGCATAGAGCTTGGTGTGCGTTTACGCATGATTGCGACAGCGGTGATTGATGTGTCTGATGGGCTGGCGGCAGATCTCGACCAGATATGCAAAGCAAGTAAATGTGCTATGGATATTCGCTTTGAAGCAATCCCCTTTGCTGAAAAAACGGCGAGAGACGAACAAATAAGCGGCGGAGATGATTATCAGCTTGCCTTTTGTGTTGCTGATAAAAAACAGGATATGGTCGAACAAATTGCACAAGATTTAGCGATTCCACTTACTCCGATTGGTATTGTTAAGACCCCGATTGGTATTGTTAAGGAAAGTGCTGATGACCATAGCTATTTTGCCCATATATATGATAAGCATGGCGATTTAATTCACTTAAAGCGGCGTGGTTATCAGCATTTTTGAATAAAATGAGTGTTATTGCGGCTTTTTCTTGCTTTTTTCTATAAATTTTGGCATTTTCCATACGCAAAGGGGGTGTTGCCGATTCTGGCACACATCAGTTTTATTTACATAAGTTTAGTTATAAAAGTTAAAAGAAGGGAATAACCTATGAGCACTTTACTTTGTTTAATTATCGGTGCCGGTATTTTATCCATTATCTATGGCATGTGGACGGCACGCAATATTCTTGCTGCCGATGCCGGTAATGAAAGAATGCAGGAAATTGCCGCTGCAATTCAAACCGGTGCAGGTGCTTATCTGAACCGCCAATATACGACGATCGCACTTGTTGGCGTCGTTATTGCCGTTTTAGTTGCCTATTTTCTGAGTGTTAAAATATCACTTGGATTCGTTATAGGTGCGGTGCTTTCAGGGGCAGCAGGCTATATCGGCATGTTGGTTTCGGTGCGTGCCAATGTGCGCACGACGCAAGCCGCAAGCCAAAGCCTTGCACAAGGTTTATCGATTGCGTTTCGTTCGGGCGCGGTTACGGGCATGTTGGTTGCCGGGCTCGCATTATTGGCGGTTACGGTTTATTTTGTTGTATTGACCCAAGGCATGGGGCTTTCAGCATCATCGCGCGAAGTGATCGACGCTTTGGTTGCTCTGGGTTTTGGCGCATCGCTTATTTCTATTTTTGCGCGGCTTGGGGGTGGTATTTTCACCAAAGGCGCAGATGTTGGCGGCGATTTGGTCGGTAAGGTTGAAGCAGGTATTCCGGAAGACGATCCGCGTAACCCTGCAACGATTGCCGATAATGTTGGCGATAATGTTGGCGACTGCGCTGGCATGGCTGCGGATTTATTCGAAACTTATGCTGTGACCATTGTGGCAACAATGGTATTGAGTGCGATTTTTTTCACGGCTGAATCTATGATGATTTATCCACTGGCGATTGGGGGCACATGTTTGGTGACGTCAATTATTGGCACATTTTTCGTGCGTCTTGGTAAAAGCCAATCTATTATGGGGGCGCTTTATAAGGGCTTTATTGCTGCCGCGATTTTATCCTTGATTGCGCTTTATTTTGTAACCGATCATGTTATCGGCCTGGACACGCAACGCGTTATTGAGGGGCAGACATTCACCGGCATGGATTTATATCTATGCGGTATTGTTGGTCTGGTGATTACAGGTCTTATTATCTGGATAACCGAATATTATACCGGCACAGGCTTCCGTCCGGTGCAATCTGTTGCGAAAGCATCTGAGACCGGGCACGGCACCAATGTCATTCAAGGTTTGGCTGTGTCATTGGAATCAACTGCTTTACCGGCTTTGGTGATTGTGATTGGTATTATTGCCACCTATAATCTGGCAGGCTTATTCGGTATTGCGATTGCAGTAACCACAATGCTGGCTCTTGCGGGTATGGTTGTTGCATTGGATGCCTTTGGCCCGGTTACCGATAATGCAGGTGGTATTGCAGAAATGGCTGAATTACCGGAAGGTGTGCGTAATACAACCGATGCACTTGATGCTGTGGGCAATACGACCAAAGCTGTCACCAAAGGTTATGCGATCGGTTCTGCGGGGCTTGGAGCTTTGGTGCTTTTTGCGGCCTATACGCAAGACTTAAAATTCTTTGCCGCAAATGCTGCCGAGTTTACTTATTTTGCAGGCGTTACACCTGACTTCTCCTTGTCTAATCCCTATGTGGTGACAGGTTTATTTATTGGTGGCCTATTGCCTTATCTATTTGGTGCTATGGGCATGACAGCGGTTGGACGTGCCGGCGGCGCGATTGTGGAAGAAGTGCGTCGTCAATTCCGTGAGAAGCCGGGGATTATGGAAGGTAAAGAAAAGCCCGACTATAAGGCAGCTGTTGATTTGCTTACCCGTGCGGCCATTAAAGAAATGATTGTGCCGTCGCTTTTGCCGGTATTATCACCAATTGTGCTTTATTTTGTGGTTGAGTTAATTGCTGATCGCTCTTCTGCTTTTTCCGCATTAGGGGCAATGTTGCTTGGTGTGATTGTAACAGGCCTTTTTGTAGCTCTGTCGATGACTTCAGGCGGTGGGGCGTGGGATAATGCCAAGAAATATATTGAAGATGGCAATCATGGCGGTAAAGGTTCGGAAGCACATAAGGCCGCCGTTACCGGTGACACAGTTGGCGACCCGTATAAAGATACGGCAGGGCCTGCGGTTAATCCAATGATTAAAATCACCAATATTGTTGCTTTGTTAATGTTGGCAATACTGGCACATTAAATAAATGAAATGCGCCCCGCAATGGTAAAAATTGCGGGGGCGTATCTATAGGGAGAAAATATGTATCAGGAATTAAAAGATGTTCGTGCCGAATTGGCCGGCGCGGGAAGCATGTTTGAAATTACCGAAATTGACGTGCGTGGCGAAAAATTAAAAGCCTTTGCCAATGCACCGGCAAGCCTGCGCGATGTCTGGATGGGCTTTGGCGCGCTTTATGCCGATCGCACCTATCTGATTTATGAAGATGAACAATGGACATATGCACAAGCTCAGGCTGAAACCGCGTCTATTGCAAATTGGATATTAGCCCAGGGGGTAAAACAGGGCGATCGTGTGGCAATCGCAATGCGCAATTATCCCGAATGGATGTTGACTTATTGGGCACTTGTTTCCATAGGCGTTACAGTTGTCGGCATGAATGCGTGGTGGGTTTCTGAAGAACTTAAATATGGCCTTGAGGATTGCGAAGCCAAAATTTTGATTTGCGATAAGGAACGCCTTGCCAATTTTGAGCCTATCAAACAACATTTTCCGGATATGAAACTGGTTGGTGTTCGGCTGGATACCCCGCAAGCAGGCGTAACCGATTATGCCACGCTGAAAGCCTTTGGCGGTGATATGCCCGAGGTGCAGATTGACGGTGATGAAGATGCTTGTATTTTCTATACATCTGGCACGACAGGCCGCCCCAAGGGCGCACAGCTCACCCAGCGTGGGTGTGTTATGAATATTATGAATATTGCATTCATGAATTTGAGCGTTGCCAGAGCAGAGGCGCGTGTGGCGGGCACTGAAGATCAATTACCCGACCCCATGTCGGCACCACCCATTGTCACATTGGTCACCACGCCGCTTTTTCATGTGACAGCAAATAATTGCGTTGTGCATCCGGCAACATTAACCGGTGGCACCATTATTCATATGTATAAATGGGATGCAGGCGCGGCGTTAAAGCTGGTTGAAAAACATAAAATCACCGGCATTAGCGGTGTGCCCGTTATGTCGCGGGAGCTTATTATGCACCCTGATTTTGACAAATATGATACATCAAGCATCACTGCATTAGGCGGGGGCGGGGCACAGTTACAACCCGACCTTGTTGGTAAAATCAATTCGGCGCTTCCTAATGGCAAAGCCGCAACCGGTTATGGTATGACAGAAACATGCGGCATTATTTCCGCCGTATCGAATACCTATTTTGTTGACTGCCCTGAAAGCGTCGGCCCGCTTGCGCCGACAATGGAAGGCAAAACCATTGATGCAGATGGCAATGATCTACCTTATGGCGAATTGGGTGAATTATGCATTAAAGGCAGTAACGTGATTAAGGGTTATCTAAACCGTTCGGAAGCAACGGCAGAGTCCATTCAAAATGGTTGGCTCCGCACGGGTGATATTGCGCGCTTTGATGAAAACGGCTTTATTTATATTGTTGACCGTGCCAAAGATATGGTGCTTCGGGGCGGGGAAAATGTTTATTGTGCTGAGGTGGAAAGTGCAATTTTCAAACATGATGCCGTTGCTGAGTGCACAGTTTTTGGCGTGCCGGATGACCGCTTGGGCGAGGAAGTTGGCGCGGCGGTTGTGATTGCACAGGGTGCAGACATAACAGCGGATGAAATTCGTGAACATTGTGTATCGCTTATCGCCAAGTTCAAAATTCCCCGTTATATCTGGCTGCGCCGTGAGCTATTGCCGCGCAATGCAAGTGGTAAGTTTCTTAAGCGTGAATTACGCGATACGTTAAAAATTGAAGACGCACAATAGTCTATATTTAGATGCAGGTTAGGTTATATTGGATATGACTCTTTGCCGCTAAATGCAAAAGGTGATCGTAAGTCTAGGCACCATTGCTACAGCCCACATATGTCAGTTGATGCTTTCATTATTACGGGGGCAAGAACCATGTTTAATTACTTATTCACCCCCATAAGAGAGTCTGCTTATAAAGCGTTCAGAGAACATTAATTATAATTTACGTTAAGTTTGTAAGCGCGTCTTCTAAATGTGCGAAACTGTCAATAAGCACATCTGCACCTAATTCGTCTAGGTTAACACGGCGAAAGCCGAATGTTACGCATATGCATTTCATATTGGCAGCCCGGGCAGCTGCTGTATCAGTTTCACTATCCCCGATCATAACGCTTTTATCTATTGCGACACCTAAGCGCCGACACGCCTCCTCAAGCGGAAGGGCATGCGGTTTCGCTTTGGCACATGTATCCCTCCCGATAAGCACAGGGAAAAAATGGTGTATGTTCAAGCGAAATAATAATTTCGCCGCCAGGCTTTCGCGCTTATTGGTCACAACCGCAAGTTTTATATTGCTTTCACGCGCCCAGCTAAGGCAATCGATAATATACGGATAGAGCACAGTTTTATCATCAATATGCTGTTCATAATAGGTTACAAATTTGGCGGTTGCTTCATCTAACGCAGTTTCACTTATCTTATGATTATTTTCGGCAAAACCACGCGCCAAAATCATCCGTGCACCCCCGCCAATCATATGGGTGATTTTTTTTGTGTCCACGGGTGCACAATCATAAAGATTAAGCACGTGGTTCATGGCGGCATGTAAATCATCATCGGTTTTCGCAAGCGTGCCATCCAGGTCGAATAATAAGGCTTCGGGAAAATGAGTGGGGTTGGGCATTATGTTTCCATTTTTGATAAAATCACATATAAAGCACTATTGAAAAATATGAAAGAGGCACATTATGGCACCCCGACACTTTTTGTTTATGCTGCTGATTTGCATCATTTGGGGATATACCTTTATTGCCGGCAAGGCCAGTGTGGAAGAATTACCACCCATATTCTTTACCGGCTTACGTTATTTATTATTAGCGGCGGCTTTGCTGCCTTTTTTGAAAATTGTTCACGGGCATATGGGAAAGATATTTCTTATTTCCCTTACGATGGGGTCGCTGCATTTCGCTTTATTTTACGGCGGTATGGCGCTTGCAGAAAATGTATCTTCGGTTGCTGTGGTAACACAAATCAGTGTTCCGTTTAGCACAATTTTGTCGATTATATTTTTAGGGGAGATTATAAAATGGCGTCGGTGGACAGGTATTTTTATGGCATTTAGCGGGGTGGTGATTATTAGTTTTGACCCTGCCGTTGTAAATGAGCGTTTAGGGTTATTGCTTGTGCTTTTATCTGCCTTTATCGGGGCAGTCGGCACAATCATTATGAAACGTATAAGCCATGTGGGTGTGTTTCAAATGCAAAGCTGGATTGCCATGCTAAGCTGGCCAGTTTTATTTCTGGCCTCCGCCTTATTTGAGAATGACCAGTTTACGGCGCTTCGTGAAGCAAGCGCCATCGCTATTGGTGGGATTTTTTATACGGCCCTAGGCGCTAGCCTTATCGGCCATGCAGGTATGTATTATTTATTGCAGCGCTATGATGTGAGCATTACAGCACCTTTAACGCTTATGGCACCCGTATTTGGTATTATCTTTGGTGTTCTATATTGGGGAGATGAGTTGGGTTTGCGCTTTTGGATAGGCGGCGTGTGCACATTGCTTGGCGTATTGATTATTGCTTTACGCGGGCGCGATATAACGCCGCAAGTGCCTCATCTTAAATGATCATGCATATCAACCATACATTTTCTTCGCCTAATTTTGATAAGCGTTTTTTACCAATATCCATGCTTATTATACATTACACGCAAATGCCATTTGAGGCTGCTTGTGCTCGCCTTTGCGATAAACGGGCTAAACTATCCGCACATTATCTGATTAAAGCAGATGGAGGTATTTTCTCGCTTGTGGATGAGGCGCACCGTGCTTGGCATGCAGGTAAGGCGTATTGGCGGGGTATAGAGGATGTGAATAGTGCCTCAATAGGCATAGAGCTCGACCATGAAGGGCATAAGGCGGATATGTCTATGCGCGCTTATCCACATGTGCAAATGGATAGCCTAATTACACTTTCCCGCGATATTATCGCGCGTCACAAGATAAAGCCTGTAAATATAATCGGACATAGCGATGTCGCCCCCAGACGCAAAATTGACCCCGGTGAACGCTTTGACTGGCAGGCATTGGCACAAGCAGGCATTGGCTTATGGCCACGAGAAAAGGATATAAACAGCACCGCATATCCGCATTTAGAGAAAAATATGCGTGGTGCGGCGGTGAAGCGCTTGCAACAAAGCCTTCATAGCTATGGTTATGGAATAAGGGTGGATGGCATATTCGGAGATGAAACACAAGCCATTATGCGCGCCTTTCAACGTCATTTTCGCCCTCAAAAAATAGACGGCATTGCGGATGCACATTGCCAAAACCTACTTGCAGCATGTCTTAAACATCACTTTGTTAAATAATATCACATGCTATTTATTATATGACAAAATAAAAAGGGAGGGGACAAACCCCTCCACCATCTTACGGTTATAAAACCTTATTATATGTGCTTGACCGCCCAATTAATCTCTGACCAAAAACTAGAAATAAAGCTCATATATGCTTAATTTACATGACGTAGTTATGCCTGTCAACAAAAATGGATAGAGTTTGACTATTTAGTGCCACTACATATAATAAACGTATTGTAATGGGGGAGTTATGAAATATAGACTATCATTAGATTTAGGGGTGAGCTCAATCGGCTCAGCTATCATTCACCTTGATGAACAAAATCAGGCAACTAAAATTATTGATGCTGGCGTGAACATATTTCCAATTTCGGAAGGCGCTGAGGAACGGCGACATAACCGCCAAATGCGAAAAACGATAAAACGTCGCCACCAACGCCTGATTATATTAAAGAAAAAATTATCCAAACACGGATTATGGGATGAGTCTATTGCTGATGAGATCTACAGGCTTTCGCCTTATGCAATTCGTAAGCAAGCCATTTCAGGTAAACTAGACAGTTTGCCCAAATTGGGACGTGCATTATTGCATTTAGCAAAGCATCGCGGAGCGGGTTATGTGGATATGCTTTGCGAAACAGTTGAACAAGAGGAAGACCTTTCCAGCACAGATAATAAGCCTAAAGAAAAAGAACCAACAAGTTTTGAAAAACTTATAAAATATATGGATGAAACCGGTTCGCGCACAGTTGGCGAATATTTTTATAAGCGTATTTATGAACTGGATAAAAAAGATACACGGCGTATGGTGCGTCAGAAAGGTAAGATTGTTGATTACGCCGTTCCCCGTTATCTGGTGAAAGAAGAGTTCAATGCGATGTGGGATAAACAAGCGCGCTATTATGATGTGCTTACGCCTGAGCTTAAAGAAGATATTAGCGATATTCTGTTTTTTGAACGTGCGGCTGCTCCTTATGCGACAGCAGACTGCATTTATATTGAGGGTGAAAAACGGTTAAGCAAAGCACACCCGCTTGTTGAACAAAGGCGCATTTATGAAGCAGCAAATAATATTCGATTGCAAACGGATGTGGAAAACATTCCTTTATCCCCAGAGCAACGTGATAAGGTTATAAATGATATTTTACGAAAGGGGAAAAATGCGAATAAAACATCTCTCCGCAAAGTTTTGGCGTTGGACAAAACCGTAAATATTATATTTTCAGATGATGAAAAAGGGATTAAAGCCTATCTTTATGCCCGCGATGAGTTTCAACAAGTGCCGTTTATTGGCCAGCTTTCGGAAAATGCGTTAGGCGATCTTATTGAGTTTATGGCTGACCCGGTAGATGCAAATGATAAATATGGGCGCTTATTGCGTGAAGAAGCGTTGCTGGATGCGTTGAAAGAGCGTCTTGGTATTGATGATGAAGAAAAAATTGCTAAATTATTAGCGCTCTTACCACAGGGGCGCGGTAAGCTCGGTAAAACAGCGACGCAAGAACTGCTATCTATTTTGCAAGAAGAGGTGATTGATCACCGTAGCGCTGCCGATAAGCTGGTTTCGCAAGGCGATGAGCGTTTTGTTGCGGAAGAGGTCATTGCCCAGCGTTTGCAAGGGTCATGTAACGAGCTTCCCTATTATGGCAAGGTTTTGAAGGCTGATATCCAACCTATTCATGAATGGCAAAAAATGCGGAATCAAAGTCTGAATGCAGATGAAAAAGAATATGGTAAAATTGCTAATCCTGCAGTGCATATGATGCTCAATCAGCTCAAGAAAGTTGTCAATGATATTATTCGCATTTATGGACGCCCTTATGAAATAAATATTGAACTGGGGCGTGATGTTGGTATGTCCACGAAGAAAAAAAATCAATGGGAAGCGCAACAAAAAAAGAATGAAACACTGAATGATGAAGCACGCAAATATTTGGAAGAAAACAATATTTCAAATCTAAGAAATGGTATCAAAAAATATAAACTTGCGAAACAACAGGGATGGAAAGATGCTTTTAATCCAACCAAAAACATTGATGCGCGCTTTTTTGGTTTTGAAATTGAACATTTAATTCCACAACAAAAAGGGGGGACAGATGCGCTAAATAATCTGGTGCTGGTTGACAGAAATGAAAATCAAGGCAAGGGCACAAAATTTCCCTATGAATATTTTGAAAGCACCCGAACCCCTGAAGAAATTTCTTCCATTTTGAAAAATATACGCGGCAATAAAGATATTCCTGATGGTAAAAAATGGCGTTTTGAGATGGATGCACGCGATATATATGACGCCGCAGGGGATGGCGATGAAAGCAATCGCTATCTTACCGATACGCGCTATATGTCCAAACTTGCAGCGCGTTATTTGCGTGTGATTTTGGATTACCAGACTGATGGTGAGGAGGATGATACCATCCATACGCGTATTTTAAGCATAAAAGGCGCACATACAGAACGTTTAAGGCGTATTTGGAACTTATCAGGGTTAGAGTATGACCTTATGGGAATGTGTATTCCACGCAACATAAAACATTACGTGCATGAAGAAACTGGCGAAATCTTTGACGGCGATAGAGAGCCAGAGGCAGATGGCCCTTGGAAGTTTGTGGATAAAGGAAGAAATCCTGAATGGCTTCCCAAGCCACGTATAGATCACCGTCACCACGCCCTGGATGCTATTGCGCTTGGCTGTATCAACCGTAATTTTATACAAGAGCTTAACTGGTCGGATAAGCGGGGTATTAGCTTGTCATCAAATGCTTACCCGCTGCCGTTTGCGCATCTTGACAAGATGAATCGTAAACAGGCACTGCAAGAATTTCGTGAAACGGTTCATAATGTTCTCACGCAAATACGTGTATCGCATAAAGCTGACCATAATAGGCAAGGGCAGTTTCACGAAGAAACTGCACGCACTATTTTATTGCTTAATGTGAAAGATGAAGTGGTGACACGCTATAATCGCTCTTTTTCAAATATAGATATTAAAAAATTAGAAGATCTTGATAAATTATTGCCGAGTGAAACCATAGCTTCCGCGTGGCACGATGATATAGGTTATGACAGAGATATTTTGCAAAAACTTATTAACGCTATTAACCATAATTATGCTCGCGCTGAGCAGGAGCTTAAAGCCGAATATGATAAGCTAAAGCAAGAGGGGAAAAGCGCAAAAAATGTTGTCTCAAAAGATATTATCACGCGGGCGCATAAAATAAGCTGTGATGACGAACTTATCAATAGCAGTCATCAAAGCAACCGGCCAAAGGCAGAAATGGATCGTGAGCGGTTAATCTTCAACCTTAAACGCATACCAACCTATGAGCGTCCGGCAAACCCGGTTGTGATTAAAAAGCATGGTGTAGCCTATAAGAGTGGAAATAATCATTGTGTCATTTTTTATGAAATAAAGGGCAAAGTTCACTGGGAAGTGGTGAGACGTTTTGACGTGAATGATAAAAAGTTTCACCCAAAGTGGAAACGTGAAGGCGGGAAAGTCATTTGGCAGGTGCAGCAAGGCGACATGCTGGAAATAGCAACGCCCGAAGAATGGACGTCTTATACAGATGAAACGCGCTGCCTAGTGCGTGTAAAAAAGTTCAGTAGTGGCAAAATGGCGATTGATTTAGCGCATGATGCACGTGGGACATCACCGCCTGCAGGAAGCCCTTCTTATATGAAAGTAGCCTCATTGAGTAGAGGATTATCCTTTTATTCGAAAGGGCATGCACGTAAAATAGAGCTTACCCCCTTTGGCAAAGTTAAACGAAAACATAAAGCACTTTGGCCTGGCGAGAAATAAATGGCGCGTAAATATCGTCAGACCTATTTAACCGGATGGTCAATTATGTGGATTTTTTGTATGTTTGACTTACCCGTTCGCACAAAAACTGAAATGCGTGCTGCCACACGTTTTAGACATATATTGCTGGATAATGGGTTTACGATGAAGCAATTCTCGGTTTATATTCGGTCACGCCCGACATTAGACTCGGCAAAAAGCCTGACCCGACAATTAAAATCTTTTATTCCTGAGAATGGCGAGGTAAGCTTTATTTATGTTACGGATAAACAATTTACTATGGCAGATAATTTTCTAGGCAAAAAAAGCAAGGAAAATGAAGAAAAAGCGCGCCAAAAAATGGGACAATTAAGCTTATTTTAGAAGAAAAATAATGGTTTTTATATTGCTACAATCCCGATTCACCCTTTATTTTCAAAGGATAAACCAGGATGTAACGTATCAGAGATTAATTAGACGGTCAAATATAACCTGTGAGCACATCACCCAAAGCACGCAAAAAACGTATCAGAGATTAATTAGACGGTCAAATATAACCGGCTGATAGTGATAGCGATAAGCTGCATAAACGTATCAGAGATTAATTAGACGGTCAAATATAACTTGGCGTGTGTGTGGCTTTGATTTAGGTGTAACGTATCAGAGATTAATTAGACGGTCAAATATAACATGCGACGGGCTTAGCCCCTATCACCCCGGAACGTATCAGAGATTAATTAGACGGTCAAATATAACCGCGCACGCTCACACCCGCAATGCGCATCAAACGTATCAGAGATTAATTAGACGGTCAAATATAACGATGCCGAAGCCAATGCGGCGGCAGAATTGAACGTATCAGAGATTAATTAGACGGTCAAATATAACGCTTGCTGCATATAATAAGGCAGCATGCCCGAACGTATCAGAGATTAATTAGACGGTCAAATATAACTAACAAGGTCAAACAGCGCCGGGTCATTGGAACGTATCAGAGATTAATTAGACGGTCAAATATAACTTTGACAGGGACATATCCGATTGGGACGTGAACGTATCAGAGATTAATTAGACGGTCAAATATAACAAATTATCCCTCTCAATGAAAGAAATAACAAACGTATCAGAGATTAATTAGACGGTCAAATATAACCCGCAGCGAGGCTTCCCGGAAAATAAACCCAACGTATCAGAGATTAATTAGACGGTCAAATATAACAATTACCCCGATTTACTTTAAAGAGATATAACGTATCAGAGATTAATTAGACGGTCAAATATAACTTAATCAAAGGGCATCTTCTAAAAATATTCTAACGTATCAGAGATTAATTAGACGGTCAAATATAACTCTTGCAGAAGAAGGATTGTGTTGTCTTCTAACGTATCAGAGATTAATTAGACGGTCAAATATAACATACATGGGTTATAACTAACCCGCCTTTTGAACGTATCAGAGATTAATTAGACGGTCAAATATAACAAAGCCTGGACATTACCTAAAGCACCAAGCAACGTATCAGAGATTAATTAGACGGTCAAATATAACACAATCCAGCTGGACGTGTAAAGGTTTTCAAACGTATCAGAGATTAATTAGACGGTCAAATATAACTCTTTACCAACTTCTTTAATTGTCATAATTAACGTATCAGAGATTAATTAGACGGTCAAATATAACACAATCCAGCTGGACGTGTAAAGGTTTTCAAACGTATCAGAGATTAATTAGACGGTCAAATATAACTCTTTACCAACTTCTTTAATTGTCATAATTAACGTATCAGAGATTAATTAGACGGTCAAATATAACACTGCTAAAGACACTGAAAAAGGCAAAAAAAACGTATCAGAGATTAATTAGACGGTCAAATATAACATGGGTTTTCACAGTCTTTTACAGAAACATGAACGTATCAGAGATTAATTAGACGGTCAAATATAACTGACACAATCATGGATTTAATTACCAAAGAACGTATCAGAGATTAATTAGACGGTCAAATATAACCTGGGGGATTATTATCTAGACCTGCTACTGAACGTATCAGAGATTAATTAGACGGTCAAATATAACTTACCACAAACAAACCTGCCTCCGCCTACGAACGTATCAGAGATTAATTAGACGGTCAAATATAACTAGAGACAGGTATTTGCAGCTTTTATTTAAACGTATCAGAGATTAATTAGACGGTCAAATATAACGTATCACAAAGGGGCAAGGTTTTAAGAAGTAACGTATCAGAGATTAATTAGACGGTCAAATATAACTCGGGAACGCCAAATTCAGAAATAGAATAAAACGTATCAGAGATTAATTAGACGGTCAAATATAACCATTATCTTGTCTCATTAAAAGGGCGATATAACGTATCAGAGATTAATTAGACGGTCAAATATAACGTAAATCCGCACAAGGTAGTTATACTGCGCAACGTATCAGAGATTAATTAGACGGTCAAATATAACTACAAGCGCGAAATACAATAAAACCAATTTAACGTATCAGAGATTAATTAGACGGTCAAATATAACACCAAAGTTTGCAGGATATGATTAGCCAGCAACGTATCAGAGATTAATTAGACGGTCAAATATAACCGGAAGTGGCCTGGCAAGGCTTAGGATGGGAACGTATCAGAGATTAATTAGACGGTCAAATATAACAAGAAGAGCGTGACCTTGCGAGGGAGTTGTAACGTATCAGAGATTAATTAGACGGTCAAATATAACTATAACCACGAACTGTATACTTATATGGCAAACGTATCAGAGATTAATTAGACGGTCAAATATAACCAATCGTACCGCTTGGCCGCACCGCATTTTAACGTATCAGAGATTAATTAGACGGTCAAATATAACCCAAATGGGATGTGTCTAGTGCTAAGAATAAACGTATCAGAGATTAATTAGACGGTCAAATATAACGTAATATATTGTGTCGTATGCGCACGGTAATCCCCCCATAAATTAGTAGTGTTTTGCAGTAGAATTTTCTATCGTTTAGCGAAGGAGATTTACGATGAAACAGAAACGATTTAGTGAGACACAGATTATGCAGATATTGAAACAGGCGGAGCAAGGCGTTTCTGTTTCTGAACTGTGCCGCGCGCATGGTATGAGTAGCGCGAGCTTTTACAAATGGCGGAGCAAATATGGCGGGATGGATGCGTCGATGATTTCCCAGATGAAAGCCATGGCGGATGAAAACCATCGCCTGAAGCGGATGTATGCTGAGATGAGCATGCAGAATGATTTGCTGAAGGAAGCCCTTGGAAAAAAGTGGTAAGCCCTTCGCTTCGCAAAGGGATAGCGAAATGGGCAGTAAACGATAGAGGCGCGAGTATTCGGCTTGCGTGTGCCACCTTTTCTATATCACAGACATGCTATCGTTATCAGGCTCGCCTGAGTGATGAGAATGCCGAGATTGCTGACTGGTTGTTACGGTTGACGCATACCCATAAGAGGTGGGGTTTTGGTCTGTGTTTTTTGTATTTGCGTAATGTGAAGGGTTTTGGCTGGAACCACAAGCGGGTTTATCGGATTTACCGGGAGTTAGAGCTTAATTTGCGGATCAAGCCGCGTCAGCGTTTGAAGCGTGCGCGTCCTGCTCCTCTAGCTGTACCGGAGCGTCCCAATGAAGTCTGGTCGATGGATTTTATGGCCGACCAGCTCAGCACCGGCAAGGCGTTCCGCACCTTCAATGTATTGGATGACTTCAATCGTGAAGGGTTGGGCATAGAGGTTGATCTATCCTTACCATCTGAGCGTGTGAAGCGTTCACTGGAGCAGATCATTGAATGGCGTGGTAAACCACGCGTGATACGTTGTGATAATGGCCCTGAATATATCAGTGGGGCAGTGAGATGCTGGGCAAATAAGCGAGGCATCCGGCTCGCTCATATCCAGCCAGGCAAGCCACAACAGAATGCTTATATTGAACGTTACAACCGCACCGTCAGCCATGAATGGCTGGAGATGAACGAATTTAATACGATTGAGGAGGCGCAGCTCACGGCAACAAAATGGCTATGGACATATAATAACGAAAGACCTAATATGGCCATTGGTGCATAACACCAGCAATGAAACTGGCTCAAGCAACCAAAACAAAACTGTCTACTTCAGACCCCTAATAATAATGGGGAGATTACCCCATCACCATGTAAATGTTACACATAGGCAGACATAAGCGAGGCTATATTTCTAATCTAAACGCGAAGGCTCAAAAGATTATGGCAAACTTAGCGCCTAGCTTTAAGGTGTTGTGGAAGGCTATTAAATGAACACTCACTCGCTGTGTAATTCGTAAGACAATAGAAAGTCATGCGACCATTATCCTGATTGTGGTCAACCCCCAATTTATGTTCTACGTTTAAGTTAGTAATTGTTCTGTTTTGTTTGGTTTTTTATTTATCTGTTCAGCGCCATGGAGCGTAGCGGAATGGGATGAACAGATATTGACTAAGCTCAGTCTGGTAAGAAGCTCTTTGCATAGCAGCGAATTTTCAGCTATTCGCTTACTTCAATTAATGTAATTAATAACATCATCAACGCTTGTCGCGCGAATGTATCGAGCTGGATTTTTATCTGTTGCGATTTCTTCAAAGTGCTTTTTACCACAAAGTATTTTTGCACCTTCTTTACTACGCAAATCATCCCACCAATTACTGCCCTTTGTTTCTACGACAAAGTAGAGTTTTTCTTGACCGTTATTCTCTATAAGAACAGCCCAATCTGGGTTGTATGAGCCAAGCGGTGTAGGCACTTGAAACCATGAGGGAAGCTTGGCATAGACTTTAACAGCTTCATTCGTTTCAAGATCTTCTGCAAAGTTTTTCT
Organism: Parvibaculaceae bacterium; assembly: GCA_965227805.1. GTDB lineage: Bacteria > Pseudomonadota > Alphaproteobacteria > RS24 > RS24 > CBDDGJ01. The sequence goes on from CBDDGJ010000001.1 coordinate 126,624, forward strand.
CAACACCAGCAGAATCATAAATGATTTGCTCATAAACAGATTTCGAAGCTGAAACGGTGTTTTTCAGATATCCCTTCAATTCTTCTTGTTCGAAAAGTTCCTGTGCAAAGTATTCTTGTTCACCAATTTTGTGGTACTTGATGCCATCCACAAGTGCCAAACGTTTCGTTCTGTTGATAGCCTCTGTGGCCATTTCAATAAATTGCTGGGGATTGCGAGCAAAGTCTTGTAATCGTCTGCATTCCTGAAGAATTTTAACGATACTGCCGCGGGTAAGCTGTGTCTTATCTTGAAGATCTGTCAGTATATCAGGCAACTCAATGTCATTTTCATTGATCGTGGTAAAGAGTGACTCTTTGCTTTTCTCAACATTTACACCACCTTTACCAATTTCCAATCCAGCCTTTCTAAACCTGGCTCTGGTTTTAGTGATTGGTGGGCAGCCCTCAATAGCTTTCGCAGCGTCTGTGATGAGCTTCTCGTTATTGAAGTTTACACGATATGTTGTTTTGTATTTGATGCGATCCCAAAGCTGCCTAAAGTCATCACCAAGGAACTTCTCTTTATTTAGATTAATGGTTTTACGCTCATCAGCATTCTTGACATCCAATTTTCCAGCCAGTTTTTTCAATATGGCTGTTACCTCATCTTTATACGCTTGAAATTCTTCCGGGAGATCAAATGTGCCGCTCTTAAGCGCTTCTTTGAGGTTATCTTGAACCTTTCCCTTATTGTCGACTAGCTCTTGTTCATTCAAGAATGTCCATATTTTTTCAGATACATCTACGCCAAGGGAGACAGGATTCCCATTGCTATCTTGTGTTTGAATTGCTGCAAATTGATGTTTCTCAACAATTCCGAAGCGAATACCAGTATCTACCTCAATCTCTTTCTGAAGGTTTTCAGCAAACTCTTCATAGCGCTCAGTGGCGACCACGGTCAGCGTGTTAATGTCATTGCCACGCAAGCGTAAGCCTTCTTGGTTGACACATAGGCGCAGGCCACGCCCGATGGTTTGGCGGCGTTCACGTTCAGTACCAATCTCACGCAATGAACAAATCTGGAAGACGTTTGGATTATCCCAACCTTCTTTCAGCGCGGAGTGAGAGAAGATGAATTTCAACTTAGTATCAAAACTCAAAAGCTTTTCTTTATCTTTCATGATGAGATTATAGGCGCGCTCGGCATTATCACGGCCTGCTTGGTTGTTTTCTGCCGTATCAGTCCAACGCTTCTTTTTATCAATGGAAAAATATCCGTCATGCACTTCAGATACATCGGTGTCTAAATCCACTTTTTCAAAAAGCGTCTGATAGTCTGGGCTTTTAGCTAGATTGCGATACTCTTCTTCAAAGATATCAACGTATTTTCCAGGGATTTCATTCCCATCTTCATCATAGCTACGGTAATGCTCAACGCTATCAATAAAGAACAGGCTCAACACCTTTACAGGCAGCTTTTGGCGTGCAAAACGCATCTCTTTATCAAGATGTTCTTTGATTGTGCGGCGGATCATTAAGCGCTTAATTATATCAGGGTTTACACCACCGATGGCCTCACCTGGGCGCAAAATAGCATCCATGCCCGGCGCTTTGATTTCAATGGACTCATTATCTTTGCCGCATGTTATCGTGCCAACCTGCATATTTTCGTAGATAGCACGGTTGGTAAATTGTTCGAGGTCGTCACCGTCTTCAACGGTTAGGATGTCAGGCTTAATATTCTTTCTGCGCTGGACGTGCAGTTCGACTTTAGCAATGACTGAGCCGCGTACATTCTTGGCCTCTACCAGCTTCACATAGGGTTTGTTAAAGCCGCCATCAACCTCTAAAGAGGCAACTTCAATTTGTTTCACCAATCCGCGCTCGTAAGCATCCACGGCATCAAGGCGGTAAACCATCTGGTGTTTATCGATATGCGTGGCTGAGTAACGCAGTGTTGCCAGAGGATTCATTGCATCAAGAGCCTGCTTTCCTTTGCCGCTTAAACCGCCATCTACCGATTGAGGCTCATCCACGATGATAATGGGATGGGTGGCTTTGATCAGATCAATAGGCTTCTCACCGCCAGTGTTTTCATTTTCTTTATAAAGGTTATTGATGTCTTTTTTATTGATCGCACTAACGGTGGTCACCATGATTTGAATATTGGCGCTGGTGGCAAAATTACGCACTTTTCCTGGTTTGCTTGAGTCATACTGGAAAAACTCATAGCCTTTAGCATTTGGATAAAGCGCTTCAAAATGCTCACGGGTAATTTCCAGTGTTTTATTTGTGCCTTCCTTGATGGCAATCGATGGCACAACAATCACAAACTTGGTAAAACCATAGTTCTTGTTCAGCTCAAATATGGTGCGGAGGTAAACATAGGTCTTACCCGTTCCGGTTTCCATCTCAACAGAAAAGTCCCCACTAACAAGGCTTTCAGATGGACGCAGGCCATTCTTAAGCTGAATATGCTTCAAATTATCATGGATTTCCTCATCCAACAGCTGGAGGCGGTTACCGATACCTAGCTGGTTCTCAGTTAATCCCATGGCGTAGTGGGTGTCTTCTTTTTCACGGCGTGTGACCGTGAATTCTGATCGAGAGATTTCCTGCCCTTTGAACAGATTAACAACGGATTCTATCGCTGCTTTTTGGTAATTGAGATTATCTTCAAAATGTAATTTCATACTGCTGATCTCCCTTACAAACTACGGACATGGTCAATGCCGTGTTGGGAGAGGATGGCGGCCATGTTGGTTTTGGCCACATCATCACGGAAAGCGGAATCTTTGAAGAACACATGTGTTTCAAGCACTTTAACGCCGAGCGTGTCTTTCAGCTCCTTTTGCCATTCAACAATACCGGCGGCGAGTGGCTCAACATCATCGCCCGCAATCAAATCATCCAGGCAGGTGATGATCTTACCATAGCCAATGCTATATACGTTCTTACCCGCAATCTGTTTGGTTTCAATCGGGGTTGTCAGATCCACGCCGCGTTTAAGTAAGAGTTCATATAAGATATCCTGCTCACTGCGCCCCTCAACCAGATGCTCCTTGTGGTCGAGCATGCTTCCTTCAAGATCAGTGCGATCAGGATTCCATGCTTTGATGTTAGAGCTGGCCAGTTTGAAAACCTTAAAGCCCAAATCGCCAGCATAATCTGGGTTTTCATCCTTAATTTTCTTTGCTGCGCGGCGAATACGTTCTTTGGATATCTCTGAAATGTTTTCTAGCAGATTATTTTCTTTGCAAAAGTTATACGCAGTTCTTTGTTCTTTTTTATCTTTTTCAATTTTTTCTGGTAACTGCACTAGTACATACTTTGAATTAGACCCTGTTAGCTTGTTAAAATTGTAAAGGGCGCTTCCTGTAGAGCCAGAACCAGCAAAGAAATCCATTACTATTTGATCTTCCTCTGGGTTTAAGGATAAATAGATCAAATGAGCGATTAAATCTGTTGGCTTGGGGTTGGAAAAGACATCCTTTATTCCAAAAAGGTTTGTTAGCTCATTCGCACCTTCACCGTTTTCTACGAGATCGTAAAAAATTGACCGTTCTTTGAGAATTGAGAAATCGTCTTCACCAGGCTCATAGTCTTTTTCATAGGGCAGCCAATCGCCTGAGGAGTTTTCCCAGTCAATATCATCGTTTTTTAGCATTTCTATAACTCTTTGACGCCCATATCTCCATCGTCCTGGTCGTCCATCGGGAGCAACTGGTAAGCATTGTTCACCGTCAGGATTAACAAGCTCTGGATACTCATACATGGTAAGTCGGTCTTCTCTCAGTGCGGCAGAACCCCATTTGGCTAATTTTACGCGTTTGTATTTTCTATTTTTAACCTCATCATAAAAGTTATAGCCTGCTGTTTTAGAAGCGGCAGTTTTCTCATTTAGCTTAAACTCTTCCTTATTTCTTGCGTAACACATAATATAATCATGTTCGGTTACGACATAGTCATCTTGCTGCCCACCACCAGATTTCTTCCGCCAAATAAAAAGCTCAATAAAATTTTCTGCGCCGAAAATCTCATCACAAACTTCTTTTAAATTAGCTTGCTCATTATCGTCGATGGATATGAAGATAACCCCATCTTGTGTAAGTAAGCTCTTAGCCAACTTTAATCGCGGGTACATCATATTGAGCCAGTTAGTGTGCTTGCGCCCACCTGTTTCCGTGTTTGATGTGAACTTCAGTCCTTCGTCACCTTTTTGACCTGTATATTTCAGATAGGTGTCCAGATTGTCTTGAAATTTGTCAGGGTAAACAAACTCTTTACCTGTGTTGTAAGGCGGATCGATATAGATCATCTTCACCTTATTGGCATAGCTTTTTTGCAAAAGCTTCAGGACTTCAAGATTATCACCTTCGATAAACAGGTTTTGGGTTGTATCCCAATCTACGCTTTCTTCTGGGCAGGGCAAAAGCGTGCCAAGGGATGGCGTAAGGGCAATTTGACGGGCTTGTTTTTTACCATGCCAATTCAGGCCGTATTTTTCCTCGCCTTCATCCAAAACCTTCAGGTCACCCAAAAGCTGGCGCAGCGTGTCAAAATCCACACCGTTTTCGGTAAAGGCATCGGGGAACAGCTCTTTTAAGTGTTGCACATTTTCCTGAACGATATCGGCGGATGCGCCGTCTTGTAATTCCACCTGTTTCATAGTTGCTTCCGTCATTGTTATTACCCTTCCTTTATAATCTCTCTTTAAGATCAGCAATCTGGTCTGCGTATTGTTTCATTTTAGTGGTCATTTCGACCTGCCACCTCATTTGCTTTTTCTTGGCCAGCTTATTCTGAAGCTCCGCCTTTTCATGCTCCAGCTTGTCTAGCTCCCGCAGGGCTTCCGCCCGGCTTCTTGTGCCGTCACCGGATAAAAGGCTTTAAGAACCGCTTCTATCTGCTGTATTCGGCGCAATTAAAGTCGCTACCTGCTTATAATCATAGAATATCATATTTTCTACCAGTCGATTAGCGTATTTTTGGCTGGTTTTGTGTTCATTGCTTTGTCTATGCTATCGGCTACACGCTGTGCTGCCTCGTTTATGGCTGTATCGTTGACATGTGCATAGCGTAATGTCATGCGGGGGTCTTTATGGCCGAGCAGCTTGGACACCACCATAAGGGGGACATTATGCAGTAAGGCCTGACTGGCATAGGTGTGGCGTAAGTCATGTAAGCGAACATCTTCTAGCCCTGCGGCCTTACGGATTTTGTGCCATATATAATCTATTGGATAAAGCGGCTGTAGTGGGTCACGCGGCTTAGGGAATATATAAGGGCTGTTTGTATGGCGATTGTGCTTTTGTCTGGTGATAATATGCTTGACTAGCTGGGTAAGGATAATATCGCGCGCCCCTGTCTTGCTATCTTGTAAATGGATAAGCTGTTCATCTATATTTTCCCACTTCAAAAAGCATATCTCGCTTAGCCTGCACCCTGTGAGTAAAAGCAAGCGAATAATATTAACCGCCTGCCTGTTTCTTGGAAAGTGCCTTTCTTCATATGCTAATACACGATAAAGCCTGCCTATTTCAGCTTTGGACAAAAAGCGGTTTATCGTCCTTTTAGGGTTATGCTTAATGCTAAGCGTGGGGTTTTCCTCAATAAGACCACGCTTCACCGCATGCGCCATAATTGCCCGTAATATATCCAGCGCCCGATTCGCCCCACCAGGTGAGGTTTGGCTATAGCTATCAAACCACTCTAATAGCTTACGCGGGGTAATCTCATCTAGGCGGTAACGCCCAAAATGGGGCATGATTTGTGTTCTCAGATAGGTCGGCGCTCCATTGTCTCGGTTAAAGGCTTTGCGGTTCTGCTTATAGATAGACCCTATAGGCTCTTGCATAAAACTGGCTAAGGTGGGAACGCATAGGCTGGGAGGCTTTGCCCCCTGCGTGTTTAACGTTGCTATCAGCTTAAGGGTATTCTGACGGGCATCGTCAGCGCAAAGTAAAGCCGCATCGCCAATATGTTTCTTAACCTGCCTGCCCAAAAGCCTTTTTTGGAAGATATAAGACTTACGCCTTGATGGATAGACTTTAACCCCAAAGCCTGCAAGTTGGGTATCCCAGACAATATAACACGCTGACCTTACCTCTAGCTTGCTTACCGCATGAGCGGTAAGTTTTATTTTATGTGCTTTCTGCATGGTTTATATACCTCTGGCCAGCTTCTGTGCCATTTCATGTGCTGCGTTGATTATCTGTTCCCCAGCGACATGGGCATATTTCAATGTGGTTTCGGGGTCTTTATGCCCAAGCAAGCGCCCCACCATAGGGATTGTCTCATTATGCCGTAAAGCAAGGCTTGCATAGCTATGGCGTAAATCATGCAAGCGGACATTATGTAATTGCGCGGCTTGTCGTATTTCGTTCCAGACTTTGGTAAGTTGTGGGGCTGTTATTGGCTTGCCCGCTTCACGTGCAAATATAAAGGCTGACATGCGTGCTTGTCGCTCAATAATCAGTCTTGCCTGACGCGATAGAAAAACTGTTTTTGCCCCCGTCTTGCTATCGGGTAGGTGTAGGTGTCCTTCTTGGTAATATGACCATTTTGCATGAATGATTTCATGCTTGCGACATCCCGTATAGGCAAGCAGTAAAATCAAATCCGTATGCATGGGGTAAGTCGCTGAAAAACCACTCAAGGCGGCTCCCAGGCGTTGCCATTCATTATCTGATAAAAACCGCTCTTGTTGCTTTTGTTTATAGCGCGGTATATTGCGGCATGGATTACTATTCAAAGGCCTAAAGCCATAATATTCGGCTTGCTGCATCATTACAGCAAAAATGGACTTGCTATAATTAGCAACCCCAGGCTTATCAGCTAACCCGGCAAACCAGCGCACAACATCCTCACGGGTAATATCTGTAATCATCCAGCCTTTGAAATAAGGTAATATGTAACGCTGAATATTATAAGCATAAGACACAAAGGTGGATGGCTTAATGCGCGACTTATAGCGCATCAAAAACACGTCCACAGCCTCCTCAAAACATATAGGCTTAATCACGCCCAGCCTTTCCGCTTGTTTATCGCTTAGGGTTTTTTGTGCCTTTATACGGGCATCATCCAGGCTTATCTCATAAGCATCCCCCAGCTTTTGCCAGATACGTTTTTTATCTATCGTGGCTTGCAGGCAATATACTTTTTTACCTGTTGGATATACCCGAACAATCAGCCCGTTTTGCTGATTATCCCTGATAGAAAAAACTTTTTTCCTATGTGATAATTTATCAATTTTGCTTTGTGTGAGATGGTGTTTCTTCATATTTGTCTCCTGTTTTGCGTTGCAAACGGAGTAACAAAAGAGAAATATTCCTCTCATCGCTTCAGCTTATGAAAATAAAACGACCTAGTCTCAATCACTTATAAAACACAAAGTAGCAGAGCTACGTGGTAATCTCCCCATTATTATTAGGGTTCTGAAGTAGACAGTTTTGTTTTGGTGGCTTTAGCCAGTTTCATTGCTGGTGTTATGCCGCCGATAGCCATATTAGGTCTTTCATTATTATATGTCCATAGCCATTTTGTTGCCGTGAGCTGCGCCTCCTCAATCGTATTAAATTCGTTCATCTCCAGCCATTCATGGCTGACGGTGCGGTTGTAACGTTCAATATAAGCATTCTGTTGTGGCTTGCCTGGCTGGATATGAGCGAGCCGGATGCCTCGCTTATTTGCCCAGCATCTCACTGCCCCACTGATATATTCAGGGCCATTATCACAACGTATCACGCGTGGTTTACCACGCCATTCAATGATCTGCTCCAGTGAACGCTTCACACGCTCAGATGGTAAGGATAGATCAACCTCTATACCCAACCCTTCACGATTGAAGTCATCCAATACATTGAAGGTGCGGAACGCCTTGCCGGTGCTGAGCTGGTCGGCCATAAAATCCATCGACCAGACTTCATTGGGACGCTCCGGTACAGCTAGAGGAGCAGGACGCGCACGCTTCAAACGCTGACGCGGCTTGATCCGCAAATTAAGCTCTAACTCCCGGTAAATCCGATAAACCCGCTTGTGGTTCCAGCCAAAACCCTTCACATTACGCAAATACAAAAAACACAGACCAAAACCCCACCTCTTATGGGTATGCGTCAACCGTAACAACCAGTCAGCAATCTCGGCATTCTCATCACTCAGGCGAGCCTGATAACGATAGCATGTCTGTGATATAGAAAAGGTGGCACACGCAAGCCGAATACTCGCGCCTCTATCGTTTACTGCCCATTTCGCTATCCCTTTGCGAAGCGAAGGGCTTACCACTTTTTTCCAAGGGCTTCCTTCAGCAAATCATTCTGCATGCTCATCTCAGCATACATCCGCTTCAGGCGATGGTTTTCATCCGCCATGGCTTTCATCTGGGAAATCATCGACGCATCCATCCCGCCATATTTGCTCCGCCATTTGTAAAAGCTCGCGCTACTCATACCATGCGCGCGGCACAGTTGAGAAACAGAAACGCCTTGCTCCGCCTGTTTCAATATCTGCATAATCTGTGTCTCACTAAATCGTTTCTGTTTCATCGTAAATCTCCTTCGCTAAACGATAGAAAATTCTACTGCAAAACACTACTAATTTATGGGGGGATTACCCCCAAGCTTCAACTTGTCAAACGCGAAACGTATCAGAGATTAATTAGACGGTCAAATATATGAGTGTAACTAACTTATAATCACCATCATTAAACAAATATTCTATTTACAAATGACTAGGCAGGCAAATGCGGAAAGTTGATTGGCAAAGGCAGGTTGGGCAATAAAAGTGAATCGCTTTCACCCATAATATAACGTGAAAAGCTTTGCGATTGCCGGACGCAACTATGAGATAGTGATAAGCTCTCTTTATGATATGGTAGCGGCAAAATAGTAAGTGATGCGAGATAGGTTTTTAATGCAGGTGTAAGCTCACAAAAATTATCAGGCAAACGCATGACCATTGCATCAGCAATGGGGCGAAAAGGTTCCATCAAATCATCAACCAGATTAAACGGATTTTGCGGGTTAATGTGTTTTAAGCTAAAGCTCGGATGTAAACCGGCGCCAACCATGCCACGGGCAACACAGGCGCGTAATATCGTATAGGCATAATTAAGAGCCGCATTCGTTCCCCCCTGCGTGCGATCACGGCGAAACTCTTTCCCTAGAAGGGATTGCCAATAAATGCGTGCCGCCTGTGCTTCAAAATTATCTGGGTCGCCTGAACGGACTTGCTTTGCAAGGTATCGCAAACGTGAAGTAGGTTGATTATAATAGTCTAATAAGGCGGCTTGATTTAATATTTTTTGCTGAATAATTTTTCGCCAGGCTTGTTTGCGACGTGCTGCGGATAGATTTATTTGTGCCTGCATAGTTTGGAACTGGCGAATATTTCCCGAAAGTGGAAGAGTCATATTTGATGGCATGTAATTTGTGCCGCAAATCACCAGAGGAATATTGTGGTCCATCAAGACAGCAATAAGTGCAGTTGAAATGCTACTCCCTGGAGAGGAAAAAATTACTGTATTTATCTCGTCCAAAGGAATTTTACCCCGTGATATGTCACCTTCTTGAACTTCCAGGAAACCACGATGCTTATGCAGATAATACCCGCTCTTACTTATTTCTACAATTCTATGTGTCATAGGCATAATATAAATCTGATTTAAGAAGAGTTAAACCCTTCTTTTATCTACTTGCAGCTTTATGTGCAGCTTGTTAAGTAGATAGTGGGCAGATGGTTGGGCGATCGCTTTTATAAAAAGAGGAAAGTCCGGGCTCCACGGAAATACGAGACCGGTTAATGGCCGGCAGGGGCGACCCTAGGGAAAGTGCCACAGAAAATAAACCGCCTTTTGGTAAGGGTGAAAAGGTGCGGTAAGAGCGCACCGCATGTTCGGTAACGGAAATGGCAAGGCAAACCCTCTCGGGAGCAAAACCAAGTAGGAGCAGCAATATGGTTGATTTTCGAACCTGCGGCTCGGGTGGGTTGCATGAGGTGGCCGGTAACGGCCATCCCAGATGAATGATCGCCGCACGATGCGTGTACAGAACCCGGCTTATAGACCATCTGCCCACACAAATTATAAAGGGTGATAGCTATGTTTACAATTTATGGAGATTCACGTTCGGGAAATTGTCATAAGGTGAAATTGCTGTGCACGCTTTGTGATATTCCGTTTTTATGGCAAGAGATTGATGTGCTAAGCGGAGAAACACGCCATGCGGATTTTTTAGCTAAAAACCCGAATGGGCGCCTTCCGTGCCTTACATATGCGGATGGGCGCACATTATGGGAATCCAACGCTATTTTATATCGTTTGGCGCACGCAACAGCCTATTGGCCAGAGGATATAGATAGGCAAGCACGCGTGCTGCAATGGATGTTTTTTGAACAATATTCACATGAACCCTATATCGCCGTGTGTCGTTTTATTAAACAGATTGAAAACACGCTTATGCACCGTGGTGATGAGTATCGCCAGAAATATGAGCAAGGACTTGCAGCCTTGCATATTATGGAACACCATTTAGCAACGCATAATTTTTTTGTAGGCGATAAGCCAAGCATTGCTGATATATCTCTATTTGCCTATACACATGTGGCGCATGAGGGTGGATTTTCGCTGGAATCTTATCCGCATATCGAACATTGGATAGCGCGTTTAACGCGTGACTATGGCTTTATCCCAATGCATTAAAAACCCGCACGCCCTTAAAGCAAGACCGTGCGGCATTTATAGCTTCGGTAATCTCCCCATTATTATTAGGGTTCTGAAGTAGACAGTTTTGTTTTGGTGGCTTTAGCCAGTTTCATTGCTGGTGTTATGCCGCCGATAGCCATATTAGGTCTTTCATTATTATATGTCCATAGCTATTTTGTTGCCGTGAGCTGCGCCTCCTCAATCGTATTAAATTCGTTCATCTCCAGCCATTCATGGCTGACGGTGCGGTTGTAACGTTCAATATAAGCTGTACTTCCCCCTTATAATTGTACCAGTTTTAGCGAGAGATTATTGTCTTTGATTGGGTGTATATTTCTCGTTAGGATTTTAAGAAACATCAATTATAGGAGTAAAAGATGAGCAGAAAACGTTTTAGTGACAATGATATAATCCGCATATTACGTGAGGTTGAGGTGAATATTGGTGACGGTATGGATACCGATTCTGCCTGCCGCAAGAGTGGCATTAGCCCGCAGACATATTACCGCTGGCGTGGCAATTATGGTCAGATGACGAATAGCGAGGTTAAACGCCTAAAAGCCTTGGAGCAGGAGAATGTGCGCCTTAAAAAGATAGTTGCTGCGCTAGAGTTAGATAAGTTGATTCTCAAGGAGGGTCTCGATTTTTTGGACAAGAAAAAGGCCTAACCACAGCAGATAAGCGCTCTGTTGCAGTCCATTGCCAACAAAGGCAGAGCACAAGCCAGCGTAAAGTTTGCAAGGCTTTGGATATTCCAAGAAGCGTGTGTCGGTATAAACTCACTCAAGCTTGCCGCGATGAACAGCTGCGGCTTGATATGATACGCTTAGCCAAGCAATATGGTCATTATGGATACCGCAAGATAGCAGCATTATTGCGGGTTGAGGGGCATAATGTTAACCATAAGAAGGTTGAAAGACTATGGCGCGAAGAAGGCTTGCAGCTGCCTAAAAGACACAAAAAGCGCAAGCGCATATATGATGGCCCTTCCTCTTGCATCAGACTTCGTGCCAAATATAAGAACCATATTTGGAGCTATGACTTTGTGGGGGACAAGCTGCATAATGGGAGGAAATACAGAATGTTAACGTTACTCGACGAGTTCAGCAGAGAGGCGATAGCTGTGGAAGTTGGCTATAATATCAAGTCCATAGATGTGATTGAAACACTGGCAAAATGCTTCGCCAAACACGGCGTGCCTGAGCATATCAGGTCGGATAATGGTAGCGAATTTACCAGCACCGATATAAAGCGTTTCTTGCGTAATGTGGGCACCGAAACGCTTTATATCACCCCAGGCTCGCCATGGGAGAATGGATATAACGAGCGTTTCAACGGTACATTGAGAAATGAAATCCTAAACGCAAACTGGTTTCAAACCACACAGCAAGCCCAAGCCACAATCAATTGCTGGGTCAAAGAATATAACCATATCCGCCCGCATCAAGGCTTGGGAATGAAGCAACAAATACCCCAAACTACGACCCTAAAATTGGCTCAAACAAACGGGGATTGACAAGGTCAGCCGCATAATTAATTATTAGCAATTCATGACACCACCAAACAGGAGAAAAATGAATAAATTTGCACAACGAATCAGCGCGTATCTAATCGCTTTATGGAGTCTATGTTTTTGGGGCATTTCTAACGCAACGGCAAGCGAATGCCTGAATGGGTACAAGCCTGCCCCAAAAAAGCTCGAAAAATTTATAGAGAGACATATTGGTAGACAGAATTTATTCAGTATCAATTATAAATATTTAGGCTTAACTTCTCGCAACTGTCCTCATTATGACGGAAGTAAATGTAAACCAAAATCATGGGGTAACTATGGAAGAAACCTATTTCACTATCCAAAAATTGATGGTTTATATTCTATTTTACCATCTGAATATGGAGAAATATTCTCTATTGGCAAGGTGCTGGATGGTCATTATTTTTTAGAGGATGTCAAAAGAGCAATTGAAGACCAGCTTGGATTAAAACCTGATGAGAACGCGATGTTTCAACCAGACGATCCTTTTTACTATTACATTGGAAATGGAGGAAGAATGAAACTTAAGATATTTGATACATACATTTCAATGTCAATTAATATTAACTTTCCAAGAGAGCGTAGAGCAAACTCATCTCGTACTGTCATTGAGTATCAAATAAAACATGAAAGATATTCGGTTACATCTTGCATTAAAAGAGAGGAATCAAATAAACGAGCAAAAGATAAAGGAAAATCTCTAAAATTAGATTGATTGAGTAATTTTTTTAATAAATCAGAGGCAAACCATGAAAAAGATAATCTTAATACTGTTGTTAGCTATGTCATCCAGCTCATTTGCTTCAATGTCATATGAATGTTGGCGCTATGTTAAAGGTAAGCCCCAAGGATATGTCACCGTATCAGCTGATTCAAAATCGGAGGCAGAAAAAAAGGCTTATCAAAAATTCAAGGATATTGGAAAAAAATTTGAAAATATAGAATGTAAATAAATTATTACGTGCTTAAGCAGAAATTGCTCTTAAGTAACACACCCATAACCCTTTGAAAATAAAGGATTGAACAGACCCTAGGATTGTAGACACTTTACTTGGTAAATATGGAAGTAAAGAAGTAAAGGAGATATACAAATGCCAAAGGGAATTCGGTATTCAGAAGAGTTCAAACGTGATACGGTTTCGCAGGTTATTGATCGCGGTTACAGCGTTCAGGAGGTTGCGGACAGGCTCGGAATCACCTCATATGTAACATTACGCCATAAGCATGCTGCTAAATTTTATCTCACAATAAATACCTTCTGAAAACTCACGCGTCACTATATAGAAGATAAACTTAATCTTATTAGAAAAGCCAGTTATCTACGCTATATAATGGCTTCGAAACCTGGCTTTTCTAAAAACCTATTTGTTACCTTTTTTACAACTTTTTTATGAGTTTCCAGCTATAGTTTATATACACCTATGAAAAGTGTTACCCCAACTTACCTACGTTCAAGCGCCACTATGGCTGGTTTGCTGGGCATTGCACAACCCGTATGCCCCTTGACAAAAGCCAATTCCAGTTACAATTTATATTTCGCATACGCGAGTAATCCTTATACACCTGACGCAAATACAAAAAACACAAACCAAAACCCCATCTCTTATGGGTATGCGTCAACCGTAACAACCAATCAGCAATCTCGGTATTCTCATCACTCAGGCGAGCCTGATAACGATAGCATGTCTGTGATATGGAAAAGGTGGCACACGCAAGCCGAATACTCACGCTTCTCTCGTTTGCTGCCCATTTCGCTATCTCTTTGCGAAGCGAAGGGCTTACCACTTTTTTCCAAGAGCTTCCTTCAGCAAATCATTCTGCATGCTCATCTCAGCATACATCCGCTTCAGGCGATGGTTTTCATCCGCCATGGCTTTCATCTGGGAAATCATCGACGCATCCATCCCGCCATATTTGCTCCGCCATTTGTAAAAGCTTGCGCTACTCATGCCATGCGCGCGGCACAGTTCAGAAACAGGAACGCCTTGCTCCGCCTGTTTCAATATCTGCATAATCTGTGTCTCACTAAATCGTTTCTGTTTCATCGTAAATCTCCTTCGCTAAACGATAGAAAATTCTACTGCAAAACACTACTAATTTATGGGGGGATTACCATTTGTGCGGGAAGATATAGCGGCCATTACGATGGAATTTTCTAAGCGCTGTTTATCGCTTGTAGATATCAACCAGCTATTGGAAAAAATAACCTATATTTATGTTGAGGCTGGCTATATTTTGGCACGCGCTTATTTGCCTGAGCAGGATTTATCGCAAAAAACCTTGAAGATTTTGGTTGTTGAAGGGTCACTGGAGAAAATTGAAAGTGATAAGGAACAGGGGGACTTTTCATTGCAAAAGAAAATGGCTTTTCCGGGACTTATCAATAAACCGGTAAATTTACGCGATATTGAACAGGGGTTAGATCAGATAAATCGCTTAGGCCGAAATAATATGCAGACGGATTTTCATCCTGGAACACAAAGCGGACAAACCATTTTATATCTTAAAAACCAACCCCAATCACCATGGCAGATAAATTATACAACCGATAATAAGGGTAGTGAGTCGACGGGCGAAACGCAGGCAAGTCTATCATTTATCTATGACGATCCGATAGGACTTAATGATCAATTATCATTATCCTATCAAAGGGGGCTTGCAGATGATGCGTTTGATTTTGATAATGACGACATATATAGCCAATATGGTTCGTTTACCTATTCTGTACCCTATGGGTATTGGCTTTATACGTTAAGCGCGAGCCGTAGTAATTATGAGTCGGAAGTTGAAGGCAGCACCGAAATAATCAAAACACATGGTAATTCGCGTAATAGCACGCTTACCGCTGCACGGGTTTTATTTCGTGATCAGCTATCAAAAACTACCTTATCTGGTAATTTATCATATAGTGCAAATGAAAGCTATGTGGCAGGGGAATTGCTTGAGACATCAAGTCGCAAATTATCTGTGGGTGAAATGAGCTTGTCGCATACGCATCGTTTTGGCAATGCATCTACATCTTTTTCACTTACATATCATCAAGGTTTAGATATATTTGATGCCTTTGACGATGATGCAGCCGATGCAGGGTCACCGAAAGGACAATTCACAAAATTTACGAGTGATATAAGTTATCGTTACCCGTTTATATTTTCTTGCTGTCAGCTGTCTTATAGTGGTCGGTTACATCTACAGGCTTCGGATGATTTGCTTTTTTCTTCCGAACAGGTTTTTATTGGGGGCGCGTCTTCTGTTCGTGGCACGGATATGATTTCTTTTGCGGGTAATCGTGGTGGTTATATTCAAAATGAGCTTTCATTAGGCATGAATGGTGGTGAGGGGTTATGGGGTAAGTTTATGCAAGGCGTTAGTTTATTTATGACGGCTGATTTCGGTCACATTGCTGAACAAAAAATATATGATATTGAAAGTGATGATATGGGCAGTTTAGGGATTGGCGCCCGCGGCGGGTGGGGGTTTATTTCCTATGATATTTATTATGCTGATTTAGTTTATGTTACTTCGGATTTGCCTACGAAAGGCGTTTTTTCGGGAAGTTTTTCTTTTTCGTTTTAATTGACTTTTTGGTTGCATTTTACAATTATTCTAATAGGGTATTAAATTATCTTATCTGTAAAGAGGAATATGAAATAGGCATGTAAAAGATAAATTTGCATAAATATGGGAGGAGAGAACCATGCATTTTGTGCGTCGTTATATTTTGTTTCGTAGATACAAGACAAACAGTCTAAGTTTTTTCAAGCGTTTTTTACGTCTCTCCTTTTTTATGTCCTATTTTATAAGAGCTGCCCAGCGCTTTTTGAGTGTTGCTTTAAGTTTTGTTCTTGCGTTTTATCCTTTTTCTGTTCAAGCAGCTGAGATTAAGGCGGCGCAGGGTTCAGTTGCCCCAACGGTATATCAGGCACCCAATGGTGTTGCGATGGTTGATATTGTTGCGCCGAATTCTGCGGGTGTATCGCATAATAAATATGAGCAGTTTAATATTGGGCCTTCGGGCGTTATTTTGAATAATAGTACGGCGGAGGTTTCGCAGTCTCGCTTAGGGGGGCTTATTGGGGGCAATCGCAATTTAAACAATAACGAAACAGCACGTATCATTCTTAATGAAGTTACGTCGTCTAATCGTTCGCTTTTGCAAGGTGCAGCAGAGATACATGGGCGTAGTGCGGAATTTATTCTGGCGAACCCTTATGGCATAACCTGTAATGGGTGTGGTTTTATCAATACGCCGCAGGTGACATTGACGTCGGGTGTGCCGCAATTTAACGCGGATGGCTCTTTACATGGGTTTAATGTGCGCGGCGGTGATATTTTATTTGGTGAACGGGGCGCTTATCTTTCTGAGGCAGATGTTTTTAATATTGTAACCCATCGTGTTCGTATTGATGGTCCGCTATATGTTGGTGAGGGGTCGCTTGATATAGCAACGGGGCCGATGGCTTGGGCGTATAATACAGGGCTAATTACGCCTTATGAATCGCAAACAGGTGAAGATGTGCCCTCTTATGCGATTGATTCCAGCCTTCTGGGTGGTATGTATGCGGGGCGCATTCGTCTGATTTCCACACAAGCCGGCGCGGGCGTTCGGCTTCGGGGTGATGTAGCGAGCACAACGGATGGCATGATGTTAAGTGCTGATGGCAAACTTGTTCTTAATCGGGTGCAGTCGCAAAAAGGGCTTGATGTTGCGTCTCACGCTTCATCTGTAGAGTTTCATGACGTTGCTTATGCCCAAGAAGATGTAGCTGTTGATGCACAAACCGATATTACGTTAGGGCAAGCAGCCATACTTGCTTCACAAGCCGATGTCTCCCTTGATGCCGGTTCAGATGTTCGTCTTGCTGATGGTAGTTTAATTGTTTCAGGGATGGCTGCTGATGGTGGTCGCGATGCGCAAAGCGACATTGCTATTTCTGCCACCCAGCTTGAAAGCACAGGAACGGGTCAAGTTGATGCAGCCGATGAGCTACATATAACCGCGCAAAAGATAGATATATCACGGTCTGCCGATGCGGCTGATGGTGGTGATGGGCTGTCTTCCCGCGGGGATATGGTGTTAGAGGTAAACCAGATTGAGGCAAACAATAATCGTATTCTCTCTTATCGGGATATTCGCTTAAGCGGTTTGGGGGATATAAAACTTGTAAGTGGCACAATGATTGCCGGTGGGGATATGCAGATTACAAGTGATGCGAGTTTGGATAATGCGATGTCGCTTCTAGCTTATAATGCTTTATCTGTTGAAACAGGAACAGTCACCAACACAGGTGCGATTGCGTCTTATGGTGGTTTGTCTTTGGGCTCTGGTGATGCGGTTCTAAATGGGTTTGAGAATAGCGGGCAGCTTTATGCTTATGATAGTGATATCACGATTGATGCATCAGATTTTACCAATGCGGGCGGAGAGCTGCGCAGCATTGGAACGGGTGATATTACGGTTGATGCGGAACGCTTTACCAATAACTCAGGCACAGTTTCAGCCGCCGGTGATCTAACACTTACGGGTGGTGAGTTTAGCAATATTGTCGACGATGCAAACAGCCTCATTCTCTCGGGCGGGGATATGGCTTTGTCTTTTGCGGGGGATGTGTTTAGCAATGCGGGTTATCTTGTCTCAAGTGGAGGATTTACCCTTACCCAGGCAGGTGATGTTACGAATAGCGGGATTATCCAGGCGCAAGGTGATATTGGCTTTGGTAGTGATGCGGCTTATCTGTCTGGCTTTAGCCAGTCTGGCATGATTAAGTCTATTGATGGTGGTGTCTCGGTTTATGCTGATGGCTTTGTTAGTGATGCTGAGAGCCAGCTGATTGGCACCGGTGATGTTGCTGTTTCTGTTACAGATACTGGTAATGTTACCCAGGACGGGACTTTTATATCACAGCAGGGTGATATTGGCTTTACAGGTGGTGGGTCTTGGACGGGTGATGGTCTGATACAGGCTGTTGCGGGCGGCATTGATATAAATGGCTTTGATAGCTTTGGTGGCGCGGCGCGTTTGGTTGGTCATAGTGATGTTGTAATTGCTGTAGATGGTGCACTTAGCCTTGACGCGGGCGGGTTTATCGCCACACAAAATATAGTGGATGAAGCAACAGGCGCGGTGCTATCTTCTTCTGGTGGGGTTACTCTTTCGGGTAACGTTTTATCCATTGGGGGGCAGCTTACCGCGCAAGGGGGTGGTGTTGGTCTAACCGCGTCAGATGACCTCTCTATTTTTGACACGTCTTCGGTTTTTGCGGCTTCTGGTCTTGATATTATATCTGGTGGTGATTTTGCCACTGCGGGTCGTGTGCAATCACAAGGTGGCCTGTCCATTGCGTCTAGTGGCAATATCACCCAAAGCGGCACGGTGCTCTCATATGCGTCTGATAGTGTTTTAAGCCTTGAAGCTGGTTCATTGAGCAATACAGGTGCTATTGCGTCTTATGGTGGTTTGTCTTTGGGCTCTGGTGATGCGGTTCTAAATGGGTTTGAGAATAGTGGCCAGCTTTATGCTTATGATAGTGATATCACGATTGATGCATCAGATTTTACCAATGCGGGCGGTGAGCTGCGCAGCATTGGAACGGGTGATATTACGGTTGATGCGGAACGCTTTACCAATAACTCAGGCACAGTTTCAGCGGCGGGTGATCTAACACTTACGGGTGGTGAGTTTAGCAATATTGTCGACGATGCAAACAGCCTCATTCTCTCGGGCGGGGATATGGCTTTGTCTTTTGCGGGGGATGTGTTTAGCAATGCGGGTTATCTTGTCTCAAGTGGAGGATTTACCCTTACCCAGGCAGGTGATGTTACGAATAGCGGGATTATCCAGGCGCAAGGTGATATTGGCTTTGGTAGTGATGCGGCTTATCTGTCTGGCTTTAGCCAGTCTGGCATGATTAAGTCTATTGATGGTGGTGTCTCGGTTTATGCTGATGGCTTTGTTAGTGATGCTGAGAGCCAGCTGATTGGCACCGGTGATGTTGCTATTAGCGTATTGGGTGATGTTGATAATAATGGTGCGCTTGCTTCATTTGATGGTGATATTGGCTTTACAGGTGCTGGGTCTTGGACGGGTGATGGTCTGATACAGGCTGTTGCGGGGGGCATTGATATAAATGGCTTTGATAGCTTTGGTGGTGCGGCGCGTTTGGTTGGTCATGGCGATGTTGAGGTTGCTGTAGATGGTGCACTTAGCCTTGACGCGGGCGGGTTTATTGCCACACAAAATATAGTGGATGCAGCAGGTGATACCATTGTTTCTGGTGGGGTTACTCTTTCGGGTGAGGTTTTATCTATTGCGGGTCAGCTTACCGCGCAAGGGGGTGGTGTTGGTCTAACCGCGTCAGATGACCTCTCTATTTTTGACACGTCTTCGGTTTTTGCGGCTTCTGGTCTTGATATTATATCTGGTGGTGATTTTGCCACTGCGGGTCGTGTGCAATCACAAGGTGGCCTGTCCATTGCGTCTAGTGGCAATATCACCCAAAGCGGCACGGTGCTCTCATATGCGTCTGATAGTGTTTTAAGCCTTGAAGCTGGTTCATTGAGCAATACAGGTGCTATTGCGTCTTATGGTGGTTTGTCTTTGGGCTCTGGTGATGCGGTTCTAAATGGGTTTGAGAATAGTGGCCAGCTTTATGCTTATGATAGTGATATCACGATTGATGCATCAGATTTTACCAATGCGGGCGGTGAGCTGCGCAGCATTGGAACGGGTGATATTACGGTTGATGCGGAACGCTTTACCAATAACTCAGGCACAGTTTCAGCGGCGGGTGATCTAACACTTACGGGTGGTGAGTTTAGCAATATTGTCGACGATGCAAACAGCCTCATTCTCTCGGGCGGGGATATGGCTTTGTCTTTTGCGGGGGATGTGTTTAGCAATGCGGGTTATCTTGTCTCAAGTGGAGGATTTACCCTTACCCAGGCAGGTGATGTTACGAATAGCGGGATTATCCAGGCGCAAGGTGATATT
Organism: Parvibaculaceae bacterium; assembly: GCA_965227805.1. GTDB lineage: Bacteria > Pseudomonadota > Alphaproteobacteria > RS24 > RS24 > CBDDGJ01. Next base: position 146,828 of record CBDDGJ010000001.1, read on the forward strand.
GGCTTTGGTAGTGATGCGGCTTATCTGTCTGGCTTTAGCCAGTCTGGCATGATTAAGTCTATTGATGGTGGTGTCTCGGTTTATGCTGATGGCTTTGTTAGTGATGCTGAGAGCCAGCTGATTGGCACCGGTGATGTTGCTATTAGCGTATTGGGTGATGTTGATAATAATGGTGCGCTTGCTTCATTTGATGGTGATATTGGCTTTACAGGTGCTGGGTCTTGGACGGGTGATGGTCTGATACAGGCTGTTGCGGGGGGCATTGATATAAATGGCTTTGATAGCTTTGGTGGTGCGGCGCGTTTGGTTGGTCATGGCGATGTTGAGGTTGCTGTAGATGGTGCACTTAGCCTTGACGCGGGCGGGTTTATTGCCACACAAAATATAGTGGATGCAGCAGGTGATACCATTGTTTCTGGTGGGGTTACTCTTTCGGGTGAGGTTTTATCTATTGCGGGTCAGCTTACCGCGCAAGGGGGTGGTGTTGGTCTAACCGCGTCAGATGACCTCTCTATTTTTGACACGTCTTCGGTTTTTGCGGCTTCTGGTCTTGATATTATATCTGGTGGTGATTTTGCCACTGCGGGTCGTGTGCAATCACAAGGTGGCCTGTCCATTGCGTCTAGTGGCAATATCACCCAAAGCGGCACGGTGCTCTCATATGCGTCTGATAGTGTTTTAAGCCTTGAAGCTGGTTCATTGAGCAATACAGGTGCTATTGCGTCTTATGGTGGTTTGTCTTTGGGCTCTGGTGATGCGGTTCTAAATGGGTTTGAGAATAGTGGCCAGCTTTATGCTTATGATAGTGATATCACGATTGATGCATCAGATTTTACCAATGCGGGCGGTGAGCTGCGTAGTATAATATCAACATCTGATATATCAGATGTTGATATGCCGGATGTTACTATTGCTAATATTATTATTAATGCAGATAGCTTTACCAATAACTCAGGCACAGTTTCAGCGGCGGGTGATCTAACACTTACGGGTGGTGAGTTTAGCAATATTGTCGACGATGCAAACAGCCTCATTCTCTCGGGCGGGGATATGGCTTTGTCTTTTGCGGGGGATGTGTTTAGCAATGCGGGTTATCTTGTCTCAAGTGGAGGATTTACCCTTACCCAAGCAGGTGATGTTACGAATAGCGGGATTATCCAGGCGCAAGGTGATATTGGCTTTGGTAGTGATGCGGCTTATCTGTCTGGCTTTAGCCAGTCTGGCATGATTAAGTCTATTGATGGTGGTGTCTCGGTTTATGCTGATGGCTTTGTTAGTGATGCTGAGAGCCAGCTGATTGCTGCTGGTGATGTTGCTGTTTCTGTTACAGATACTGGTAATGTTACCCAGGACGGGACTTTTATATCACAGCAGGGTGATATTGGCTTTACAGGTGCTGGGTCTTGGACGGGTGATGGTCTGATACAGGCTGTTGCGGGGGGCATTGATATAAATGGCTTTGACAGCTTTGGTGGTGCGGCGCGTTTGGTTGGTCATAGTGATGTTGTAATTGCTGTAGATGGTGCACTTACACTTGCTGAAGGCGGGTTTATTGCCACACAAAATATAGTGGATGACGCAACAGGCGCGGTGCTATCTTCTTCTGGTGGGGTTAATCTTTCTGGTGAGGTTTTATCTATTGCGGGTCAGCTTACCGCGCAAGGTGGTGGTGTTGGTCTAACCGCGTCAGATGACCTCTCTATTTTTGACACGTCTTCGGTTTTTGCGGCTTCTGGTCTTGATATTATATCTGGTGGTGATTTTTCCACTGCGGGTCGTGTTCAATCACAAGGTGGCCTGTCGATTGCGTCTAGTGGCAATATCACCCAAAGTGGGACTTTGATCTCGCTTGCGTCTGACACGGCGCTAAGCCTTACCACAACCGGAAGGTTTAGCAATACAGGCGCTATTGCGTCTTATGGTGGTTTGTCTTTGGGCTCTGGTGATGCGGTTCTAAATGGGTTTGAGAATAGCGGTCAGCTTTATGCTTATGATAGTGATATCACGATTGATGCATCAGATTTTACCAATGCGGGCGGAGAGCTGCGCAGCATTGGAACGGGTGATATTACGGTTGATACGGAACGCTTTACCAATGATACAGCCAGCCAGCTGATTGGTGTTGGTGATGTTGCTATTAACGTATTGGGTCATGTTAATAATAATGGTACGCTTGTTTCATTTGAGAGGGATATTAATCTTACTGGCTCAGGTTCTGGGTCTTGGACAGGCAATGGGGTGGTGCAAGCCGTTGCGGGCGGCATTGATATAAATGGCTTTGACAGCTTTGGTGGTGCGGCGCGTTTGGTTGGTCATAGTGATGTTGTAATTGCTGTAGATGGTGATATTGAACTTAACGAGGGCGGGTTTGTTGCCACACAAAATATAGTGGATGAAGCAGGTGAAACCATTCTTTCTGGCGGGGTTAATCTTTCGGGTGAGGCTTTATCTATTGCGGGTCAAGTTTCTGCCCAAGGCGGGGAGCTTAGCTTAAAGGCTTCAGATGGTGGTCTATCCATATCGGATACAGCTTCGGTTTTTTCTGCTTCCGGTCTTGATATTATATCTGGTGGTGATTTTGCCAATGCCGGCACGGTGAAATCACAGCAGGGTGATATTGATCTTACTGGTTCAGGTAGTGGGTCTTATACAGGCAATGGTCTGGTGCAAGCAGTTGCGGGCGGCATTGATATAAATGGCTTTGACAGCTTTGGTGGTGCGGCGCGTCTGGTTGGTCATAGTGATGTTGTAATTGCTGTAGATGGTGCACTTAGCCTTGCCGAAGGCGGGTTTATTGCCACACAAAATATAGTGGATGCAGCAGGTGATACCATTGTTTCTGGTGGGGTTAATCTTTCGGGTGAGGCTTTATCTATTGCGGGGCAGCTTACCGCGCAAGGTGGTGGTGTTGGTCTAACCGCGTCAGATGACCTCTCTATTTTTGACACGTCTTCGGTTTTTGCGGCTTCTGGTCTTGATATTATATCTGGTGGTGATTTTGCCACTGCGGGTCGTGTTCAATCACAAGGTGGCCTGTCGATTGCGTCTAGTGGCAATATCACCCAAAGTGGGACTTTGATCTCGCTTGCGTCTGATAGTGTTTTAAGCCTTGAAGCTGGTTCATTGAGCAATACAGGTGCCATTGCGTCTTATGGTGGTTTGTCTTTGGGCTTTGGTGATGCTGTTCTAAATGCGTTTGAGAATAGTGGGCAGCTTTATGCCTATGATAGTGATGTTGATATTCATGCAAGCGCGTTCACGAATGCGGGCGGAGAGCTGCGTAGTATAATATCAACATCTGATATATCAGATGCTGATATACTGGATGTTACTATTGCTAATATTATTATTAATGCAGATAGCTTTACCAATAACGCAGGCACAGTTTCTGCGGCGGGTGATTTAGCCTTTACCGGTAAGTCTCTCTATAATTATGGGGGATATACTGTAGATAATATGCCAGATAATCGCGGGCTAATTTATGCGGGCGGTGTGCTTGATGTTAACTTAAGCAGCATTCTCATCAATAAAAGCTATATTATTAGTGATGCTAATCTAAACCTTAATCTTGGTGGTACTTACGATAATCATGCCAAAATCCAAAGCGGTGGGGTTCTCACCCTTCAAGGGGAAGGTAATAGCTATCTTGGTGGTCTTTCTACTAAAGCGGGCTCAGTCTTAAACGGCATAGGGGGGCTTACGATAAAAACAACGGGGCTTGTCAATCGTGGTGCGGTTCTTTCTTCTGCAGGTGACATACATGTACACATAAAGAACGCAAAGAAGACGGGGGGGCTATTAAATTATGACACCATTCAAAGCGGCGGCTCTTCGCATTTTTATTTAGAGGGCGGGTTTACCAATCATGGCGGCAGCATTTTTGCCGGCCAAAATATCACAGTCGAAAAAATAACCAATCAGGATACGCCAAACGGCGGCACTATCATCCACGGTGGCAAAATAAATACCCTCCTAAATTTATCTGGCACAATCGAATCGCGCGGCAATATTGATATCTATGCCAATGATATTAGCAATAAAAGAACACAGTTTTCCGTTACAAAAACGTCTAAAACGACAGAAAATAATAAATATATACATGGCGAAAATGTGAGTTATACGACATGTACGGAAGGCACTTATCTTTGTTGGAATAAAATAGAAGGTACTGCTGATTATTTGCGCACCACAAAACAAATTACTGAAACACTCAAAACTGCCTCTGCGGAAGCTGTGATAAAGGCAGGGGCAAATTTAAACCTAAATGCAAAAAACACAGTGGAGAACAAACAAAGTAGCCTCTATGCTGTCAAAAACTTATCTATTAGCGGTAAATCATTTATCAATCAGGGTGAGCGTGTTGAAAGCTATACTATAAGTGATTATACAAAAAAAACCATAGCTGATGAATATAAGTTCCATCTTTGTATTAATATACCTTATATTTCTAGTTCCTGTGCTAATAAACCTACCGGATGGATCAAAACGTCTTCTTATACACGGGTAGAAGATTTAGGTTTCACTAAAGATGTGAAAAGCATATCCAAGGAATTTGAAGCCAGAGTGCGGGGTGGCAAAGAGGTAAAGATTAACCTCACTGGCAATTTAAATAATAAAGAGATGGGGTTCATTACGTCTGGCAGTACAATGAGTGCCAAAACAAATGGTAATATCACCAATGAAGGTGTGTTTTGGAGCGGAGGAACAAGCCTCTTATATCTGGATGGGACACTCATCAATAAAAATGGCGCAGATATTGTTGCCGGTAATGCGCTAACCATTAAAGGCAAAGCTGGCGATGAAACGCGCGCTGATGCGATTATCAATCAGGCCAGCACAATGGAATCGATGGGTAATCTTTATCTCTATGCCGATGAGGTGGTGAATGAAATTGGCCTCAAGCCGGTTAAAAAATTAAAAAGCTGGAAATCGACCAAAACAGGAAGCAATTATGTAAGTAATACGACACATTACAAGGAGATTTACGCCATATCTCCGGGTGAAGCAGGGCAGATTATTTCTGGAAGAAATTTAGAAATAAAGGCAAATGTTATTGAGAATGATCATAGTGCGTTAAATGCAGGTTGGCAATTGCGTACGAATGTTACGATTGAACAAAGTGGCACAGAGCTTCAAGAATGGTCGGAAACAGTTACAAAAACAACTGAAAGAAAGAAAAATTGTAAGTGGACATGGAAAGGAAAAAAATGTAAAACCACAATATCTACAAAAACCGATACAACTACCACGCCGAAAACAACCTATCCTGGCAAAACAGCTAGTATATCCGCGAAAGATGTTGTCATTGATACCACTGCGCCGCAGGGTGTTACTGATACGGATATACAGGAAACGACTCTTGATACAAACACGCTAACAGATATTTCGACAGATATAGCGGGCGATACGGATGGTAGCATTCCTGATACAGATGTGGATGAGACCATGTTTAAAGATGGGGTTGATGTAGATTCAGAAGATCCCTCAACACAGATAGAGGGTGATGCCAGCGCTTCCGCGCTTGATATAGATACTGCCACTCATACCCCTTCGGTTAATGCTGACGAATTAGTTGGCGCTGCCGATGATATAGTAGGTGATGACAGCGCTTCCGCGCTTGATATAGATACTGCCACTGATACCCCTTCGGTTAATGCTGATGAATTAGTCGGCGCTGCCGATGATATAACAGGTGATAGTGAGGCCGCATATATAGACAATCAAACGCTAGTATCGGATGATTATGATATAGATTCAGCAGATATGGCCGCAGATGATATGGAGGTGCCTGAGCCTCCGGTTTTTGTTCCGCCTGCACAAAATGGTCTGTTTACTGATATTGATATTCCGACAAATAACGAACCGGCACCCCCGGGCAAAGCTGTTTCCCTATCTACGCTCACCAATTCGATTGATGCGCTATCCCGGCGTAGCCTGTTCAAAACCCGCCCTGAGGGTGATACACCTTATCAGATTGAGACCCGCATAGAGTTTTTGGATGCATCTGCCTATTACGGGTCGGATTATTTCATTGAGAAATATAATCATGACGGCAATGAAAGCCTGCGTCGTTTGGGTGATAGCTTTGCGGAAACGCGACTCATTCGGGCACAGGTTCAGGAGCTAACGGGTCGTCACAGCGTTTCTGCCGATAGCGCGAATGAGCAGGCCATGATCAAAACGCTTTATGATAATGCTTATGCCGCCCAGCAAAGTTTAGAGCTGACACCGGGTGTTAGTCTTTCGGCGGAGCAGGTCGCCGCGTTACAAGAGGATATTATCTGGCTTGAAAAGCAGCAGGTTAATGGCGAAGAGGTGCTGGTGCCCCGGGTTTATCTGGCTGATGCACGCGCGCTTGGCTTTGCCACTTCGATTTATGGGCAGGAAAATGTCAGCATCACAGCCGATAGCTATACCACCACCAGCTCCGATAGCCTGGTGAGTGATGGTAATATGTTCATCACCACTGTGGAGGAGTTCACCCATGAAGGGCATCTTGAAGTTGCAAATGCAGCCGTCTTTAATGTCGGCACCGACTTCACGAATATGGTCGACCTGGATGCGGCCTATATAGAAGTCAATGCTGGCGGCGATATTTTGAATGATAATGCCGCCCTCACTTCAACAGGCGACTTATTGCTCACGGCTGGGGGCATGATGCATAATCTTAGTGGACAAATCAGTGGCGGCACCGTGTCGATTATCGCGCAGGATATTCTCAATGAGACCGAGATTGACCGCGAATATAATGGGCGGAATAATTATGCTGATACATTAGGTGATGTTGCGTCAATCAGTGCGACGGGGAGCATGTCCTTAATAGCTGCAAATAGTATCACAATCGCAGGGGCAGAACTCACAGCCGGCGGCAGCCTTTTAATGGATGCCAATAGCGTTACAGTGACAGCGCTTGCACTAGAAGAGCAATTTTCCGGCAAGCGGGGCGGCTGGAAAGTAAATGAATATCAAAAAACGCTTGCAAGCTCCTCTATTACTTCGGGCGGAGATATGGTCATTAATGCGGATCAAAATATATCGATTTTAGGCAGTGACCTTACCGCCACGGGCGCGGTTGGCTTAAGCACACTTAATGGTGATATCACGATTGCAGCAATGCAGGAAGTATTGTCGAAAACGCGTAAAAAAACCAAGAAGAAAAGTTGGGGTCGGCGTAAAACCACCACAGAAACCACTTTGGATATCACCAACCAAATGGCTAATATCACTGGCGGTGCAGGTATAAGTCTTTCAAGTGGTAATAATATCAATGTTTTTGGTGGTGAGCTTCAAACAGATGGCACACTATCTTCCTATGCGGCGGGCGAAACACTTGTCGCGCATGTAAAGGATGTGTATGAAAAAAGCAGGACGGTTAAAAAGCGTGGTTTTGGTGGGCTTAGCGGTTCTAACCGGGGCAAATCGACCTCGCAGCAATTTAGCCAGGCAAGCACGCTAGATGCGGTTATGGATGTTGTCGTGGGCTCTGCAGGCAGCACAACCCTTATTGCAAGCGCCATTAGTGCAGGCAACAATGCCATTGTTAAAGCTGGCATTGATGCAGAAGGAAACATAATCGAAAACCTCGAAACCCCCGCAAGCGTAAACATTCTCGCAGGAATGGAAACCACCCAAACGCGCTCCTTCAGCTCACAATATAAAGCGGGAATGAATGGCACCTCAGTTGGATATTCACAAGATTCCATAGAAAATGTCACCACCACGAATAACAGTGTGTCTTCCTCCATCACGGCGGGAAATAGCCTTTTAATTGATGGCGACACGGTAAAACTTGTCGGCGCCGATATAAATGCACAAAATAATGTGGATATTATCGCAACGAATGACGTAACCATTAGTGCGGCACAAAATTCTGTCTCTACGGTTTCCAAGCAAAAAAGCATGTCGGTTTCTGTTGCAAATGCCATTGAGGGGTTAATCAATGATCCAGAATATTTAGACCATACCATTCAAAAAGAAAGGGATGTAACCACAACGACCCATATCACACTCAATAGTGGTGAAATTGCTTCTGCGGCGGGGTCCATAAATATTACTTCCCGCGATCAAGATATTAACCTTAAAGCCGCGAATTTGAATGCCGCGCAAGATATCAATCTCACCACCTTGTCGGAAGAGGGCAGTGTGAATATGCAAGTTGGTAAGGAAATTTCGCAAGTCGATAAAACCAAAACCAAATCCAGCATAATGGTAGAGGGCAATAAGTGGAGCGGCAGCTATGATGAAACCCTTGTTTATACCGAGATGCAAACAGGTAATGGTGGCAAGGTTAATTTTAATACGGAAAACATCAATGTAGATTATCTCGACCCCACAGCGAAAAGCTCAAGCGGCGCACAATCAGGCGGCGGTTTGCAAAGCTTTATTGTGCCGCTTGTCTTAAGCGAAAATTTACAGCGCCAAAAGGCTGAAGGCCAAGTGGATGATATTGTCGCTGCAAATGATAACCTCTCCTGGATGCAAGACCTCACAGGTGATGAACGCGTAAACTGGACAGGGGTTGAAGAAACGCACACCAGCTATTCAGAAAGCTCCAAAAACCTAACTCAGGCGGGGGCGCTTATTGTGTCTATTGCCGTCACCGCCGCCACGGGCGGTATTGGTGCGGGTGTTACTGGGTCTGCCCTTTCTGCTGCGGCATCTTCTGCGGCGGTTTTGGGCAGCAATGCCGCGCTTAATAGTGGCGGCAGCTTTAATGATTTCATGGACACCATGACCGATAAAGACACGCTCCAACAAATTGCCACAAGCGCGGTTACTGCTGCAGTAACAGCCGGTGCGGCTGATTGGGCCGCTGGCACAGCCGATAGCGTGGTGGGGGCAACCAGTAATAGTTCTACATTTATGCACCAGGCTGGCCATTATGCGGTAGAGGTCACCGCCCAAAGCGCCATCCAGGCAGGCGCGGATGCCATTTTATCAGGCGGTGATTGGAACGATATGCGTGATAATTTCACCGATGGCTTTGAAAGCAGACTGGTAAGCAATATTGCGAGCAGTGCCATAAGCCGTGGGGATAGTTTGGGTGATGATCTTGGCGATAAGGTCGCCAAAGCCTCGAATGATTTTTTAGGCAAAGCGACGGATGTTGTTGTTGATAGCGTTACGGAAACAGCGGTTAATGCGCTTGTAGAAGTGGGCAAGGGCGGTAGCTTATCAGATTTTGGGGATGCCTTCCAGGATAATTTTGAGGATACCTTCCGCAAAAATGCTGCCGAAGCAGCGAATGAGGCGATTTCGAGCGAGATAGGGACGCAGGCTAAAGTTGGTGAGTTAACGGATGGTGAGCATGGTATAGGCACGGCGACGCAGCTTGGTTTACATGCCCTCACGGGCTGTGCCTCTGCTGCCTTGCAGAGCGGTGATTGCGGCGCCGGTGCCCTGGGGCAGGTGACAGGCGAAGTTGTCGGCATGCTCTATAATGAAAATACAGACATGGCGGATATAGATGGTGATGGCTATATTAGCGATTCTGAAGAAAGTGTCTGGCGGGACAAGGGTATTGAATTAGCCGGCAATGTAACACAAGCTGTGCTCACCGCCACCGGCGCCGACGCACATGACATCGCCATAGGCACAACAAACGGAACAATCGCCGCAGAAAATAATGCGCTTTTCCTTATTCCGGTAGCTGTGGTTGCCCTTGAAGTAATAGACAAAGGGCTTATTGCCTATGATACTTACAAGCTTGCTGAGGCGGCTAATAATTGTAACAATGGTGATATGGCTGCGTGCGGTGTGGCGACAGAAATGTCGCAAGACCTTGCTATTGCTGCAGGGATAGAAGCAACTGTTGGTAACTTAGTTCCAGGTAGTCAGGCAGTAGCAAAGCTTGTTAATAAACTTGGTAAAAGCGACAATGCACCTAATGTTGTAAATAACACAGCTGTAACAAACCCCGCCACAAAGGGCAACACAACAGGTGATAGCCCCGGCAATGGAACCCCCAACACCGAACAACCAAATCAACATAATGTAACAGATAACGATATATTTGAAACTGGGGCGAATATTTCACCACAAAGCACAATTGATAATTATCCTACTATAGGTAAAGATGGGACGTTTGTAACAGAAGTTGATAGCATTGAAAACGTAATAGGTCCAATTCCAGACGCTGCAAAAGAAATTCGTATTACTCGCCAACAGGCTAATGATTTAGAGTATTCGCTAGGTATTAGAGGAAATCTTGAGGAAACAAATACCCTTTCGATTATTGATGATATACCAAACCGTTGTCCACGATGCCCTGTTGGTGATGTGGGTAATGAGCAATTTCTCGGAGGAGGGCAAGGTTTACCAGGAGGAGGTTCTGAGTTGATTATTGATAGTATACCGACTTCGGGCGCAGAAGGCATTAAGCAAATTAAGGTGATAATAGAATGAAGAAAGAAATTAACGGATATGGTAAGGAAAAAAATTGTCCGAATTGTGGATATGGACTCAAATTCAGCTGGCTTAGTGGCATGTATTCTCCATATATTTTTTTTTATTCAGAAAATTCAAAAGAAATTTTAGTTAGTCGAAAACTTTTTCATCTATTCGAAGATGGCAATAGAAATGATGAACAGTTTAGATTAGTTGTGACCGAATATCTAGAAAATAGAAATTTAATATCCAAGGGGTTTGGACTTAAAAATTCATTACGATGCTCCAATTGCAGCTTTGTGCTAAGTAAAAGAAAAGATATGTCTATATCTCAAAGTTTATACGATAAGGCGTTTTACCTAGATGGTATGATTTTTCACACAGATAATGATGTTTTTGAAATAAATATAGAATTATCTTAACTCAATTATATTTCAATCTTATGATGTTTTATGCGACACTTCATTCTAAACCTCATTCCCCTTGCTATAAAGCGGTATGGGCTTTAGTTTGTGTTAAGGCTTAACCGTTAGCTTGAGAGCATAAGAGGGAAATTAAACTATGATGACCCATTTATTTATCACGATACTGACAAGCCTATGCCTACTATTAGGGCACGGAGGCATTACGCCTGTGTCTGCTGCTTTGCCTGTTTATACCGTCGAAGCAGCGAATGAGGCGATTTCGAGCGAGATAGGGACGCAGGCGAAAGTTGGTGAGTTAACGGATGGTGAGCATGGTATAGGCACGGCGACGCAGCTTGGTTTACATGCCCTCACGGGCTGTGCCTCTGCTGCCTTGCAGAGCGGTGATTGCGGCGCCGGTGCCCTGGGGCAGGTGACAGGCGAAGTTGTCGGCATGCTCTATAATGAAAACACAGACATGGCGGATATAGATGGTGATGGCTATATTAGCGATTCTGAAGAAAGTGTCTGGCGGGACAAAGGCGTTGAATTAGCCGGCACTGTAACACAAGCCGTGCTCACCGCCACCGGCGCCGACGCACATGACATCGCCATAGGCACAACAAACGGAACAATCGCCGCAGAAAATAATGCACTTTGCGGGGGTGTATGCGTTGGTGCTGCTATGGTTGCGGTTGCAGCTTATCTTACAGCAGAAGGTGATGGCAACCCGCTTGATGGGCTTGGGAAAGTTGGTGCAGGGGAAGATACAGTTAGTACTGCTGTGGGTGAAGCGGTTGAAGCGGGTGTAAGGTATAGTGCTGAACATTATCCTGAAGAGACAGCTGCTACATTAGGTGTTTTAGAAACTGCAGGCGATGCGGTTGATGCGACGGTTAGTTTTGTTGATGATGCCACGGGTAATGTTGTTTCGAAAAAATGGAATGAGCTTCCTCCGGAAACACAGGACCGGCTTAAAGGTGCAGGTGCGATTGTTAGTATTGTTATACCCGGAGCCAGCGCAAAAATCCTAACCAAAACACCTGAGGTAGATAAAATGCCAGAGGTGGGGAATGATGTAGATGATGCTGTCGATAGGCAAAAAACTTACCAGACTTATACAAAAAGAAACCCTGAAACAGGGGAGGTTTATTGTGGTCGCACAAGTGGGTGTGGTAATCCACTGCAAAATGTTGATGATCGAGACAGGAATCACCATAAAAATGCGGATGGGTTTGGTGAAGCGGAATTGGAGAAATCTTCCACGAATAAAGATGCGATTAGAGGGCATGAACAACAATTAATTGAGCAATATGGTGGTGCAAAATCGCAAGGGGGCACATCAGGCAATGCGATTAATGGAATATCCCCTAATAACCCTAAACGCGACCACTATTTGGACGCAGCAACTAAAGAATTTGGAAACACAAAATGAGCAGATACAAAAAATCAGGTAATTATATGCAGGTTCCTTTAGAGGACGGCACCTTTGGCTATGCAAAAGTTTTGCCGCATGAAGTTGCCTTTCTTAACCTGCGGACAGAAACAGCAGAGGTTTCTATGGAGCAGCTTGCTTCGGTGGAAATTATTTTCAGAATTCATGTGGCGAATTATGCGTTTACAAGGAATAGTGATTGGAAATTTATTGGAAAAGGAGAATTATCTGCGGCGGAATGTGAAGCAAGCAAATACTTTATACGAGACTCTTTGACAAAGAAACTCCGTATATATCATGAAAGTAACGAATATCCTCAAGGCTATAAAGAATGGCCAGCCACCTATGAAGAATGTATCGGCTTAGAACGTGCAGCAAGTTGGGATCCTGACCATGTTGCAAGCCGTTTACTCGATCATTTCGAAGATCGTGAGAATAAATGGGTTAAGAATATAGCCCTGGACCGAGACTAACGACATTCTTTATTTTTCTATACAGCTATTAGGTGGTGTATAGGCTTTAGTTTGGGGTGTGGTTTATTTGAATGTGTAGGTTAGTGGCTAGATGCTTGAAAGCATAAAAAGCACACAAGAAGAGTCAAAATAAAAAACATGCCCAATTTATTTATCACACTATTGACTAGCCTATCTTTGCTATTGGGGCAGGGCATTACGCCTGTGTCTGCTGCCTTGCCTGTTTATACCGCCGAAGAATCTGCCTGGCGGGACAAGGGTGTTGAATTAGCCGGCAATGTAACACAAGCCGTGCTCACCGCCACTGGCGCCGACGCACAAGACATCGCCATAGGCACAACAAACGGAACAATCGCCGCAGAAAATAATGCGCTTTTCCTTATTCCGGTAGCTGTGGTTGCCCTTGAAGTAATAGACAAAGGGCTTATTGCCTATGATACTTACAAGCTTGCTGAGGCGGCTAATAATTGCAACAATGGTGATAGGGCTGCGTGCAGTGTGGCGACAGAAATGTCGCAAGACCTTGCTATTGCTGCAGGGATAGAAGCAACTGTTGGTAACTTAGTTCCAGGTAGTCAGGCAGTAGCAAAGCTTGTGAATAAACTTGGCAAAAGCGACAATGCACCTAATGTTGTAAATAACACAGCTGCAACAAACCCCACCACAAAGGGCAACACAACGGGTGATAGCCCCGGCAGGGGAACCCCCAACACCGAACAACCAAATCAACATAATATAAAAGAGGATGGGGATAAGAGAGTGGCCGGAAGTGGTGGTTCAACTCCGGTAGGACGTAGAACAGGGTTTGATAATACTGGACCGGATGGAATTCAGACTGACGGTTCTGGGAGGCAGACACTACAATGGAGTAATGGTGATACTCAGCCAAACATAAACCAACCATCCACAATTAATGATCGCGATTATTCTGGTCATGCCTTAGATCAAATGCAAAACCGGGGTGTTACTCCTTCTGTTATAGAAAATACGATTATCACAGGAAAACGTGTGCCAGGAAAAGTACCTGGAACATTTGAGTATATTGATAACATTAACGGAGTGAACGTAATTGTGAACTCTTCAGGTAGAGTGGTGACTGTAAAATGATAAATCGGTTTTATGAAAATGAAATTAATAGAGAGGGTATAGAATATATTGATCATCTTTTGCATGCTTATCAGAATGGTCGTGTTAGTCTCCCAAATTTAGCAAGTAAATTAGATATTGCTCGGGGTGGGTTATTGTTTCCAGATGAGGAATGGCTTACCTTATACACAAAAATATGGGGTGTAATTGAGGAATGTAATGCTTTTGCCCTTGATGAAGGACAGACAGATGTAGTAGATCGATATGAAGATATTTTAAACAATGCAGTTATAGAAATGCGGTCTTTTCTAAAAGAAACATTTCTATTATCAACCTAACCCATATTTTTTATCTTTTCTATGCAGCTTTTTACCTAATATCTGAGGATATGAAAAGAAAACCGCCTGAAACATGCCCCGTTTATTTATCATCCTATTAACTAGCCTGTCTTTGCTGCTGGGGCAGGGCATTACGCCTGTGTCTGCTGCCTTGCCTGTTTATATCGCCGAAGAAGCTGCCTGGAAAAGCAAAGGCGTTGAATTAGCCGGCAATGTAACACAAGCCGTGCTCACCGCCACCGGCGCCGACGCACAAGACATCGCCATAGGCACAACAAACGGAACAATCGCCGCAGAAAATAATGCACTTTGCGGGGGTGTATGCGTTGGTGCTGCTATGGTTGCGGTTGCAGCTTATCTTACAGCAGAAGGTGATGGCAACCCGCTTGATGTGCTTGGGAAAGTTGGTGCAGGGGAAGATACAGTTAGTACTGCTGTGGGCGAAGCGGTTGAAGCGGGTGTGGACTATGGTATGGAACATCACCCCGAAGCAACCGTTGCTGTATTAGGGACTTTATCGGAAGCAGACGAGGCTGTAGATGCCACTTTTAGCTATGTAGATGATGCTACGGGTAATCTTGTTTCTGATAATTGGAATGAGCTTCCTCCGGAAACACAAAATCGTCTTGCGGGTGCCCTTATAATTGGTAGCTCCGTTATACCCGGAGCCAGCGCAAAAATCCTAACAAAAACACCTGAGGCAGATAATTTACCACAGGTGGGAAATGGCGGAGGTAATAAATATAGTGGTGGTGCGCATAGAGATACATCTCAACCGTTAGGTGATGGATTAGATAGCCATCATTGTCCTGCTAAAAGCTGTTATGAAGGGGCACCGATTAGTTCTTCTGATGGCCCGGCAATACAGATGGATCCTAAAGATCATAAAGAGACTACGAGTTATGGTAGTGGTAAGGAAGCAAAAGATTATCGTGCAACACAGCAACAGTTATTAGATGAAGGGCGTTTGGAAGATGCGATTCAAATGGATATTGATGATATTAAACGGGTTGAAGATAAAATTGGTCAAGCTGGTAAATATGATAAAGCTGATAAAGCTGTCCAGGAAATGCTTGATTATTCAAAAACCCTTGACCCTAATGATTTTAAGTCTCAATAGGAGGTAGGTTTATGGAATTCGTGCCCTTTACAAAAGTTATAAACATTCCAAATGGAAGAAGAAGTTTTTCTGAACTTTCGCGGGAATGTGACTTTATTGATGTTGCACAAGATTTCATACTTAAATATGTTGATGGAATACGCCGTTCATATCATATCGGTGTAACCGCCTCTATGTTTGATTCTCAACTAAAAATGGGGTTTAATGAGGCATATAAACTTACCGACGTTGAATTTAGAGAACCATTTGAGTTTCCCGGCGTTGATGGGCTTTACTTTTCAGGAAGAAATTTGTTTTTACATAGTTTACAGGAAGCAAGTGTATTGCTTAATGAATTAGGTGTTTCAGTTAAAAAAATAGATGTTGGATTAGAATCGCCAGAGCTTGGTCTTTCCTTTTTTTCCAGTGACTATGAGGGTGATTTAGATGTTAGATTGGATGCCGTAACGATTCATTTTAAGTAATTCGTTTGGATATGTGATGAGTGTTAAGATTCAATTCAAGGATATAGCATACTAAGGAGACCCATAAGAAACATGCCCCGTTTATTTATCACACTATTGACTAGCCTGTCTTTGCTATTGGGGCAGGGCATCACACCTGCCTTTGCTACCTTGCCAAGCGATATGGGCGGCACTTCTGAAAGTCGTGCATGGCTCTTGAATAATCAAAATGACCCTCTCCTTATCGAAAACACAAACCTGCTCAACTATGAAAACCCGGATGATTTGGATTATTGTATGGGATGCGGTGCAGGCTTTATGCTGGGGGGTGGAACGCATGCGGTGGATAATGATAAGCCCACGCCTGAAGAGCAAGCTGAACTAGAAAAGATAGAAGAAGACGCTGAAAAACTTAAAGATGCCTTCTCTATTGTGGCACCTATTGACCAGAAAGAGTTTTTAGAAACCTATGATGCGTCTGTATCTTGTGCAGAATCTGGAACTGAGTGCGGTGCTGCGGCACTTGGTGCTGCAAGCATTTTTGGTGGTATTTTGCCATTCGGAAAAGCTAAAAAAGCAGGAGATACAGTTACACCCAGCACAAAAACACCTGAGGTTGATAAAATACCAGAGGTGGGGGATGCGTCCACCAAGGGGAAAAAAGGTAGTGATATATCAAAAGCTGAAACTTTAAAGCAAAATAAACAGAAAGGTGATGCTTTTGAACAAGAAGTTATTAAAGAAAAGAAAATAGAATTTTCTGAAGTTGGTGAGCAGATCACTATTGAGACAAATAACGGTACTAAGACTAGAGTCGATATTCTTACGAAAGATAAAGATGGTAATATAGGGTGTATCGAATGTAAGTCTTCAGAGAGTGCTCCACTGACAAAAAATCAAAAAACTGCCTTTCCTGAAATTGAAGAAACTGGGGGTGTTATTGTTGGCAAAGGAAAACCAGGTTTTGAAGGGGGGACAAAAATTCCACCAACAGAAATTGAAATTGTCCGCCCTCCGTTAGATTGAGCTATGACTGTTGAACAAGTTGAAAGTATAGATTTTATAGGTGTTGACAAAAAAAAAGTCAGCCTTCTGATCGTTGATCATCTTGAATGGGGGCAAAATGATGAAAATCATTTATTTTTACTACAGGAAAAGGTGAATGCATATTTGCGTTTTTTTGAAAGTGGTGAAATATACAGAAAATATCCAAATTCACGGAATCGTGATGTAGAGCTTGAAATTGTGTTTAATCATTTACCTAGTAAGAAGGGTTATTGGTTTTTAGATCAATTACAACCTATTTTGGCTAGAGCAGGTGTTAAATTGCTAATAAATACATCTAAAGTTGTTTAATCACGCTTTTTACCTTTTCTATGAAACAAAAAATATGCCCCATTTATTTATCATCCTATTAACTAGCCTGTCTTTGCTATTGGGGCAGGGCATTACACCTGCCTTTGCTGTCTTGCCAAGCGATATGTGCGGCACTTCTGAAAGCCGTGCATGGCTCTTGAATAATCAAAATGACCCTCTCCTTATCGGAAACACAAACCTGCTCAACAATGAAAATCCGGATGATTTGGATTATTGTATGGGGTGTTTGGGTGGTGGCTTACCCATTGTGCCGCCGGTAGGTGATAGTTATGGTACAGAGCGATTGGACGCGCCGGAGGATTTGGAACAAGCTATAAATGATATTCCTAAGGATATGACGGAAACGTTACTTATGGTTTTTGGGGGAGGTTTGGCGACCAAGGCAACAGAAGGGCTTGGGAAAATATTTAAGGCTGACATGGAGAATGCATTTATCCGTCAGTTTAAAGACGTTAAAGCAAGAAAGGGGATATCTGATGAGGCTTTTAATAATTTACCACAGCAACAACAAAATGATCTGATTTTACAGGCAACTGAAGAGCTAGCAGATCCATCCAAAAACCCGTCCAATCAGTTTCTGAAGAATCAAGATAATAGGCGCAAGACACTAGAAAATATTGGTGAAGTTTCAAAAGATATTCAGGATAAAGAAACATTGGATACGTTGAAAGAGGCACTAAAGGAAACACTGCAATGGTTAGAGCTTTTTGGCAGCTAATTTTATAATTCTCTAATGTATTGTTAGATATGTGGTTACGTATAAGACTAATTTTGCTTTTTCCTGTTGTTATTTTGGGCATCATTATATTGGTGATTGGAAACTTATCCCTAAAAAATAACCCTAGCCGTGCTGACAGATGTTTTTTCATAGGGGAAGTTTTATTTAGATTGGTAGGAGTGAAGTTTAGAATAAAATTTCATATGCTTAAAGGAACTATCAAATATAGGCGCAAGGAATATTTATATAGTATGTCCGCCTTTTTAGATGCTTGGGAGAGGGTGGAAACAAATAAAAAATTATCTGATAAAGAAAAATTATATGTAAAAACATTCATTCATTCAGGGCTTAGAGAGTCGTTCCAAAAAATTACAGAACTTGTGCTTGAACGAAAGGAAAAGTTCGAATCTATGGAAAAAATAACAATAGATGATGTGGGAGATTTAAGCCAGGTAAGCCCTCAATTACAGCGATATTTTCCTATGGATTTACCCCATGATAAGCCAAGTTATTTGGAAATTATCTATGGGATTAATAGAAAAACATTTATACCATTTATACATAAACTATCTGTAGGACGAGAGTTTAACCAAGCCATTACTGCGTATAAATGTCAGCAATATGCAGAGTGTTTTAAAATTATGCTAGGTATCCAACCTGCTATAGAAAATAATACAAAACTATCAAAAGCAGATAAATTATACTTGCAAGCATTTGTTTTTTTATATCTTCAAGAGTCTAAAAATCAAGAAATGTATTTTTTGTTCACACTAGGAAAAACACTTATTGCAATGAGAACGGAAACTTCAAATAACCCAGAAGATTTTGATGATTTAAGTGATGAATTTAAAGAGTATTATTCATTTAATCTTGAGTAATGAAAGTTAGATTGAATAGAATCAAGAATTCCTAATTTACATTTTTTATCTTTTCTATACAGTCTGTTATTTAATGCTTGAGGATATAAAAACACGCTAAAGGAGTCGAAATAAAAGAATATGACCCGTTTATTTATCATCCTATTAACTAGCCTGTCTCTGCTATTGGGGCATGGCATTACGCCTGCGGGTGCTGCTTTGCCAAGCGATATGGGCAGTTCTTCTGAAAGCCGTGCATGGCTCTTGAATAATAAAAATGACCCTCTCCTTATCGAAAACACAAACTTGCTCAACAATGAAAATCCAGAGGATTTGGATTATATGGATGGCTATGGCGATGCCTATCTTGCTGGTCTGAATAATCTTAAAGCCTGTGAGGGGGCTGCCAATGTAACGGGCTGTATGAATGATCGCATTCAAGAGGATGTTAAGAACGGGCTTCTTTATGGGGGAGGTGCCGCTGCCCTGCTCATGGCTGCGGGTGTTACGACTTCTGCGATTGTAAAATGTTTGGGGACACCTGGCTGTGTGCCACAGCTTGCGACGGGTGTTGCTGATGCAGTTGGTAGTGAGTTTGCAGGCACGTCGCTTATTGGTGGTGGTGCAGGCGGTGTCGCCACCAAATATGGCGATGATATCGCCGATGCCCTAGGCGATGCTGCAAGAAAAATCACCAATAAAGCGGATATGTCTAATGTTCCTGATACAAAGGGAATACAGCTCATTGATACTCTTGATCCTTTGCCTAGTACAGGCGGAAGAACAACTCAATTCCAAAAAACTGGGGGATTTGATCAAGCAAATGCGGACTTTGATGCGCTTGATCTGAGTAATATTCGAGAAATTAACATACCAGGAGGTGGTACTGGCAGAGTTGGTGAACTTCCAGATGGAACAAAGGTTGTTGTTAGATCACGTAGTAGCGAAAATAGATCTGGTTTTACTAGTCAGCCAACCTTGGAAATTCAGTATCCTGACGGTTCCACTAAAATCAGGTATTGAACATATGCCCAAAAGAATTCACAAAAGATTTCCGGCAAAAATTGAGATACCTGATGATCTTGAGTTTATTGGAATGCGTTTTGATAAAAATGGTTACAAAGTTCAGGTTGCTGAGTTTGCTGTAAAAGATGGAAAAATTTTTGAATTGGATTTCGGTATTTCCCCACTCGCTCAAAGAAGTATGGATGAAGGAAAACATTTGGTAACTTCATGGGGAGTAGATGTTAGTGGTGGAAAAGTAGGTGCTATTGCTATTGCAGAAGGTTCAGACTTTATTGATTGGTTTCATCAGCAGAGCTGTGGAATTTATGAGAATGATCAAATTTACCATGTTGTAATTCTTACACAAAATGAATGGGTAGAGGTTTTGTGTAGTAAATTACCTGATTTAAGAGAGGTTTCCTAATCTATATCCAGTATTTTTCGATATCAATTTATTTTATTTCAACATTACATAATAATTTTCTTGCCACATATATAGCTGCGTTCTATCTTGTTTGCAGGCTAAAACTTAAACTGGCATGGTAATCCCCCCTTTATTATTAGGGGTCTGAAGTAGACAGTTTTGTTTTGGTGGCATGAACAAACATAATATTATTCCGTAAACTGCCTATATTTGTTATATGGAATTGTAGTTTGACATTTTCTACCAGTCGATTAGCGTATTTTTGGCTGGTTTTGTGTTCATTGCTTTGTCTATGCTATCGGCTACACGCTGTGCTGCCTCGTTTATGGCTGTATCATTTACATGTGCATAGCGTAATGTCATGCGGGGGTCTTTATGGCCGAGCAGCTTGGACACCACCATAAGGGGGACATTATGCAGTAAGGCCTGACTGGCATAGGTGTGGCGTAAGTCATGTAAGCGAACATCTTCTAGCCCTGCCGCCTTACGGATTTTGTGCCATATATAATCTATTGGATAAAGCGGCTGTAGTGGGTCACGCGGCTTAGGGAATATATAAGGGCTATTTTTATGGCGATTGTGCTTTTGTCTGGTGATAATATGCTTGACTGGCTGAGTAAGGATAATATCGCGCGCGCCTGTCTTGCTATCTTGTAAATGGATAAGCTGTTCATCTATATTTTCCCACTTCAAAAAGCATATCTCGCTTAGCCTGCACCCTGTGAGTAAAAGCAAGCGGATAATATCAACCGCCGGTCTGTTTCTTGGAAAGTGCCTTTCTTCATATGCTAATACACGATAAAGCCTGCCTATTTCAGCTTTGGACAAAAAGCGGTTTATCGTCCTTTTAGGGTTATGCTTAATGCTAAGCGTGGGGTTTTCCTCAATAAGACCACGCTTCACCGCATGCGCCATAATTGCCCGTAATATATCCAGCGCCCGATTCGCCCCACCAGGTGAGGTTTGGCTATAGCTATCAAACCACTCTAATAGCTTACGCGGGGTAATCTCATCCAGGCGGTAACGCCCAAAATGGGGCATGATTTGTGTTCTCAGATAGGTCGGCGCTCCATTGTCTCGGTTAAAGGCTTTGCGGTTCTGCTTATAGATAGACCCTATAGGCTCTTGCATAAAACTGGCTAAGGTGGGAACGCATAGGCTGGGAGGCTTTGCCCCCTGCGTGTTTAACGTTGCTATCAGCTTAAGGGTATTCTGACGGGCATCGTCAGCGCAAAGTAAAGCCGCATCGCCAATATGTTTCTTAACCTGCCTGCCCAAAAGCCTTTTTTGGAAGATATAAGACTTACGCCTTGATGGATAGACTTTAACCCCAAAGCCTGCAAGTTGGGTATCCCAGACAATATAACACGCTGACCTTACCTCTAGCTTGCTTACCGCATGAGCGGTAAGTTTTATTTTATGTGCTTTCTGCATGGTTTATATACCTCTGGCCAGCTTCTGTGCCATTTCATGTGCTGCGTTGATTATCTGTTCCCCAGCGACATGGGCATATTTCAATGTGGTTTCGGGGTCTTTATGCCCAAGCAAGCGCCCCACCATAGGGATTGTCTCATTATGCCGTAAAGCAAGGCTTGCATAGCTATGGCGTAAATCATGCAAGCGGACATTATGTAATTGCGCGGCTTGTCGTATTTCGTTCCAGACTTTGGTAAGTTGTGGGGCTGTTATTGGCTTGCCCGCTTCACGTGCAAATATAAAGGCTGACATGCGTGCTTGTCGCTCAATAATCAGTCTTGCCTGACGCGATAGAAAAACTGTTTTTGCCCCCGTCTTGCTATCGGGTAGGTGTAGGTGTCCTTCTTGGTAATATGACCATTTTGCATGAATGATTTCATGCTTGCGACATCCCGTATAGGCAAGCAGTAAAATCAAATCCGTATGCATGGGGTAAGTCGCTGAAAAACCACTCAAGGCGGCTCCCAGGCGTTGCCATTCATTATCTGATAAAAACCGCTCTTGTTGCTTTTGTTTATAGCGCGGTATATTGCGGCATGGATTACTATTCAAAGGCCTAAAGCCATAATATTCGGCTTGCTGCATCATTACAGCAAAAATGGACTTGCTATAATTAGCAACCCCAGGCTTATCAGCTAACCCGGCAAACCAGCGCACAACATCCTCACGGGTAATATCTGTAATCATCCAGCCTTTGAAATAAGGTAATATGTAACGCTGAATATTATAAGCATAAGACACAAAGGTGGATGGCTTAATGCGCGACTTATAGCGCATCAAAAACACGTCCACAGCCTCCTCAAAACATATAGGCTTAATCACGCCCAGCCTTTCCGCTTGTTTATCGCTTAGGGTTTTTTGTGCCTTTATACGGGCATCATCCAGGCTTATCTCATAAGCATCCCCCAGCTTTTGCCAGATACGTTTTTTATCTATCGTGGCTTGCAGGCAATATACTTTTTTACCTGTTGGATATACCCGAACAATCAGCCCGTTTTGCTGATTATCCCTGATAGAAAAAACTTTTTTCCTATGTGATAATTTATCAATTTTGCTTTGTGTGAGATGGTGTTTCTTCATATTTGTCTCCTGTTTTGCGTTGCAAACGGAGTAACAAAAGAGAAATATTCCTCTCATCGCTTCAGCTTATGAAAATAAAACGACCTAGTCTCAATCACTTATAAAACACAAAGTAGCAGAGCTACGTTAGGTGTATCAAAAAATTCGCGACTGCGAAATATATGTGCTGTTTTTGCTCTCATAGTTTGTCGGTTTTCTTTTAGGAAAATGCGCTATTGCGAAAAGCCTTGAGTGGCGATTGAGCGGTGATAGTCACATGGAGATAGAAAAATATAGAGCAAATTGGTGAGGCTTGATGTGCGGTTTTGTATTTAGGCAGGCTGGCAAGGCCTGGTGTATATATCCATCTAAACTGGTGATCGCGTTGCTATTTCTATTTACGTAAACCGGACGGCAATATGTATTATATGGCGGCAGTGATGGGTATATTAAAAGTCGGAATAATTGATAGATAATCAGCTATAGTGTCAAGCCCCATAATTTTGTGCCAGTTTTTGTGAGAGTATTTTTGTGTTTTGGTTGAGTATGTTTGTTTCTGGTGCTGGTGGTTTGTAGTTTAGTGCTTGGTGCGGTCTGATATGGTTATATTGCTTTACCCAGCCTTTTATTACCACCTTTGCTTCTGTCAGCGACAAGAAGGTTTCTGCATTTAACAACTCGGTTCTGAGTATACCGTTAAACCTTTCATTAAAGCCATTTTCCCATGGCGACCCTGGGGCGATATAAAGCGTTTCGGTGCCCACATTACGCAAGAAACGCTTTATATCGGTGCTGGTAAATTCTCTACCATTATCCGACCTGATATGCTCAGGCACGCCGTGTTTGGCGAAGCATTTTGCCAGTGTTTCAATCACATCTATGGACTTGATATTGTAGCCAACTTCCACAGCTATCGCCTCTCTGCTGAACTCGTCGAGCAACGTTAACATTCTGTATTTCCTGCCATTATGCAGCTTGTCCCCCACAAAGTCATAGCTCCAAATATGGTTCTTATATTTGGCACGAAGTCTGAGGCAAGAGGAAGTGCCATCATATATGCGCTTGCGCTTTTTGTGTCTTTTAGGCAGCTGCAAGCCTTCTTCGCGCCATAGTCTTTCTACCTTCTTATGGTTAACATTATGCCCCTCAACCCGCAATAATGCTGCTATCTTGCGGTATCCATAACGACCATATTGCTTGGCTAGGCGTATCATATCAAGCCGTAGCTGTTCATCGCTGCAAGCTTGAGTGGGTTTATACTGACACACGCTTCTTGGAATATCCAAAGCCTTGCAAACTTTACGCTGGCTTGTGCTCAGCCTTTGTTGGCAATGGACTGCAATAGAGCGCTTATCTGCTGTGGTTAGGCCTTTTTCTTGTCCAAAAAATCGAGCCCCTCCTTGAGAATCAACTTATCTAACTCTAGCGCAGCAACTATCTTTTTAAGGCGCACATTCTCCTGCTCCAAGGCTTTTAGGCGTTTAACCTCGCTATTCTTCATATGACCATAATTGCCACGCCAGCGGTAATATGTCTGCGGGCTAATGCCACTCTTGCGGCAGGCAGAATCGGTATCCATACCCCCACCAATATTCACCTCAACCTCACGTAATATGCGGATTATATCATTGTCACTAAAACGTTTTCTGCTCATCTTTTACTCCTATAATTGATGTTTCTTAAAATCCTAACGAGAAATATACACCCAATCAAAGACAATAATCTCTCGCTAAAACTGGTACAATTATAAGGGGGAAGGACCAGATAGTGATGTGTAAACAACTGATTAAGGAAAGCCAAGGGGAGTATTTGCATAAAGTATTTTCGGATTCGGGTATTTCTGGTCAGCAAATTGAAACCCGCCCAGGCTTAGAGAAAATGCTGCTGGGCTTACGTCATGGTGAGTTTACGGTTCTGATTGCTGAGGGGTTAGATAGGATTAGCAGAAGCCTGGTCGATATAGCGCGTATTGCTAGTATTGCAGAGTTCAGGAATTGCGAAATACGCACCATTACTGAAGGCGAAAATATAGGAAGTATCCATATCGGTCTTAAGGGCACAATGAACGCTTTATTCTTAAAAGATCATGCCATGCGCACCAAACGCGGCCATAGCGGCAATATTCGAGATGGAAAAGTCGCCGGCGGACATGCTTACGAGTATAAAATTGTATATTTCAATCCTGATGGGAAGATGGAGCGCGGTTTACGTGCGGTTGATGCGGACCAGGCTAAGATAATCCAAGAAATCTTTACCCGCTTTACAAAAGGCCATTCGCCTAATCTGATAGCAAAAAGTTTGAATGAACGCGCAATTCCAACCGCGCGGGGTGGCAAATGGTCAAGCGGAACAATTATTGGCACAGCAGGAAGGCCGCGCGGTATATTGCGCAATCCGATTTACAAAGGGATATTGGCCTATAACAGATTATCACAAATCCTAAACCCTGAAACCGGGCAGAAAGAAGAAAGGATTAACCCGCAATCCGAATGGGTCACCCAATATGTGCCGCATTTACGCATTATTGATGATGAACTATGGATGAAAGCCCAAGCTATATTAGCCACCTATGACCAAAAACAAAAAGCAGCGGCTAAAAAAAGGCGAAAATCATATTTACAAACCATCGGAAAATGTGTGTGTGGTGGCAAACTTTCGATACATGATAAAAACAGGCTAAAATGTGCCCGGGCTAAAAGATTTGCGTGCGAAGATACAACGGGTTATGGCACAAAACAGCTTCCCTATGTGCTGATACAGTATATAGCGAAAATGACGATCGATGATATTTATCTGGCGATTGAAACAGGCCGCGACATTAAAGCACATGAAAGAGAAAAAGGTGTCAGCACAGATGAGATTTACCGGATGCGCGCCAGGGCAAACCAAATTGTAAGCAGCAGTGACCCAGAGAGTGCCCTTATGGAAACTTTTATAAAGACTTATGTAAAACACTTTGATGTCACCCATGGGGAAAAGGTCGGGCGATATAAGCAAATCCTTATCGTAAATGTTTATTTTAATTTTGGATAATCATCAAATTCAGATGGAATCGGTTCGTCTAAATCAGATGGACTCGGCTCTTTTATATGTTGCCCTTTTTGCATTGACGGTTAACCCCCCTAGCACTCTACCTTCCCTTGCCAGTCTATCGTATATTTCCCTTTCACGTTTTATACGTGATTGTAAATGTAAGAAGTTATGTAGTCCCCACACTGCCATTAAAATATAAGTAATGGTTAAGAATAATAAATCTCCAGTAGTCATAATTTTCTCCTCTATCAATTAAAAATACCAAACGCATCTTTGTGCTTTTGTAGTTTTACCTATCTATTACGTTCCATTTCACGATTTCAAATATTTTTCTTCCAATAACTTTGTCGCTTCTTCCATGACTTCGCCAAGCGTCCATTCTTGTTGCTCGGCCACATCATATATACAATCAGCAGCCTCCGGTGAAATCCGTGCAGAAAACGCATATCGGAATGGGCTGCGTGCGCGTGAAGCTATCCGCCGTTTTTGTTTTTTAGGCTGTGCGTCACGAGAAAAACCAGCATCACGCGATAATTCTGCGGTTTTGTCGGGGTCGGGGCGCTTCTTGGGTGAACGACCTGTAGAGGCAAACTCATCTGGGTCTATATTATCAGCAAATGGGCTTTTTCGTTCTTTCGACATATCCTATGCACCTCCTACGGCATTATTGTGCGCCACAGGCGCCTTTAGTTTTTCAATAACTTCCTGTGTGAAGCTCTCGGCGTTTATAATCGCCTTATCAATGTTAGATACATTCTGGGCAGGTAACTCATTCACAATGCCCCCATAGGCAAATAATTCACGAAAGGCTGCCCGTTCATGCAAGGTTGTATCAAGAACGTCAATACCATTCTCGATAAGCTCTTTGCTGATATGGGATAAAGAGCGGGTGCGAATAGCCGCATTGGTGCGGGTAAACAAAACACTAAAAGGAATGACACGTTTTGCCGCCTTTGCGTGTCTATTAACCAGCTTAGCGGTTTTTACAGCTCCTTCTGCATCCATCTCACTGCCCTGGGTGGGGATGATCACCAAATCTGATGCCAAAGCCGCAAAGCCAACCAATTCATTGGCTGTGCCTTCCGTATCAATAATAATAAAATGGGCATGCTCATGGGCTGCTTCAATTTCATCATAGATATTTTCAGCCGTTATCTGATTGATAACCTCAATATTTGCTGGTTTTCCATCTTGCATTGCCCATTTGCTGATCCATTTTTGCGGGTCTGCATCGATAATGGTTATATTTAGCTTGGGGTTTTGTGATAAGGTTGTGCCCAGGAGCAACGCCGACGTTGTTTTGCCTGCCCCGCCTTTAGCATTTGCAAATGTGATTACCGACATTTTATCTCCTTTTGTAGTTGGAGAATATCGTTATGCATCTTGCCTAAGGTCTCTTCTACTTTATCTAATTTTTTAATAATATCGTTAAGAATTTTATGTAGTTTATGAAGCCTGATATATAGGATTATTCCACATACAAGGACTATCAAACTTAACAATAAAAAGTAACCATCCATCATCAAACCTACTCCTATCTTACATCATTCGTGCAATCATTCTGCAATGAATATATACATTCATTTCATAAGTAATACATACATTCATTCGTGCATTAAGTCAAGTATGAATACATGCATACATTCGCGAATTAAGTCAGGTATGAATATGTAAAATCATTCCTTCATGACTATATACATTCATCTTATAAGTAATACATATATTCATTCGTAAATGACTACACATAATCATTCTCCCCCATTAAGCAGGCCTCCACATAGGCAAAAGCACTGATTTTGCGGGCTACAGCATAGCATAGACAGGCTTCAATTTTGTGCTGGCATAGCCCGGCGGTAAGCCATTTGCATATGTAGCGGCGGAAACGGGCGTAATCAGCAAAACCAGACGCGTAAAACCACTCCGTTCCCCCTGCATCACATAGCTTGCCATATAAATGGTCGGTGAAATAGGCAAAAACGCTCACACGCGCACCAGATATATTCCTTGCCTGTCCTAAATCGGGCGGTGCCAATGCTGGATGGGGGTTATTGTGCTGGTAGCTTTGTGTTGGCACCGCCTGATTTTCATGAAAACCCCAATGTCGGGGCTGATAAGCCCCGTCCACATTATCTTTATTCTGATTATATCTATAATCAGTGGAAGAAGGGGTGCCATTTTGTGCATGTTTGGCCTTTAGTGCGTCTGATAAAGCCGTCAGGCCTGCATGAATACGTTTATTGATAGACTCTGTTTGGGGTCTGCGCGGTGCGTCTATGAGGTGCCTTTCTGCTTTATGTTCAAGGCTTTCGCAATTACGGGTGATAATATCATATTTAGCCGCTATACGGGTGATGTCAGGGTGAATATGATAGGTATTGGCTATCTGCCGCCCTTTATCTGTGTGGTTTTCCTGTTTCGCAACAAGGTTTAGTGATATACCCCGTCTGATCGCTGCCCGTGTGCGTTTGAGTGATAGGCCGGTTCTTATGGCCAAAATGGATAAAGCCGCCCGTTTACCTGTATCTGCCCATATAGCGGCGTCTATATCTGCTTTATGACACGCCTCTGGTGTTGTTGTAATGCGTGTGAGTTCAGCGAGTATGATAGATAGGCCATAAAGGGCATCTTTACGCATAGGGGGATGTAAAGCCCCTATATAGCCCGCTATACGCCCTGTTAGTGTCTTTTGGCGCATGATGGCCTTATGGGATACCTGCTTATGCTTTGCTAGGCGGGGGGTTTTAGAGCCTATGAGGCGTCTTTCTTTTTGACCCCATATATTCCATTGCGCCCGCACATGCGGGGATTTACGCGCATCATCATCCATAAGCCTATAAGCCTGGGCAAGCTCTTCGCGTTCCTCATAGAGCGCGATAAGGGCATCCTTATAATCACGGGGGCCATAATCAATATGGGGCAGGGCATATTGATGTGGCCGCCTATACTGGCTCTTATCTTCTTTCGCCTTGTTGCTGATATAATCAGCAAGCGCTTCACCCGTTATATCCCATGGGCGTGCTGTATCTACTGTGTCTGGGGCTGGCTTATGTTTATCAGCCAGCCCGTGATAGCTTTCCGCTTTGAGCTTATCTAAAAGCTCTTGACGTGGGCCATTTTCCTGTGGCATGTGCCGCTCTCCAGGAAGAGAGCAGGCCGCAAAATATTATTCAGAAAAACGCTGTTTTCCTGTTGACTTTTATGAGAGCAGGCTGTAGAAGGAAACCATCTTATTTGAGGTTTCTACTACAACCCTTTTGAATTTCCCCTAGTTGGACGCTGGGGGTTTTTCTTTTTCTCTATATATTTATTTACTGCGTTTGATTATGCGGCCTGTGCAATCCTCCTATTTTTGAGTCTTGCCCTATCCGCCATTATTTGTTAAATTATACCCTGTGGACGCTGGCGGAGAGGAAGAAATGAGAAAGCGTATTTTATGCTGTTTCTACTTGACCCAAATATGCTAGAATTTTAGTAAAATCAAGACTTTAGCAGTTCAGCGTGTTTCACTCAATTTCTCTATATTGCAAATAAAGTGGTATACATTTGGTATACACTTTATCTTAACCAAGAACCGCAAAGGGAAAATACATGGCAACCAATCTTGAAATACAAAACGCAAAACCACGAACAAAAGACTATACCATAAATATTGATACAGGACTTACGCTTTTAGTCAAAGTTACAGGAAGCAAGCTCTGGCGTTTCAGATACTCTTTTGCTGGCAAACGTTGTATGATTTCGCTCGGGAAGTATCCGCATATTTCCATGAAACAAGCCAAAGCCAAACAGAGAGAGTATATAGATATGCTTGAGGAGGGCATCAATCCTTCCACTCATAGACACATGCAAAAGGCGAGACTTACCACCGAGCAAGACTTCAAAACCACAGCCCTTCAGTGGCACGCAAAACACTATCAGAACAGTAACGATAGACACGCGAAACTGGTTTTACAAAGGTTGGAAAAATATATATTCCCCGTCATAGGCAAAATACCGCTCAAAAACATTGAAGCCCCAATGCTTTTTAATATCATTGAAAATATTCAGGATTTAGGCTTTATAGAAACAGGAAGACGCGTTAATTCCTACTGTTCCATGACTTTTCGGTATGGAGTCGCTAAAGGGCATTGTAGCCGTGATATTACCCAAGATTATCAGGGGATGCTTAAAAGTGCCAAATCAAAGCATATGCCGACCCTTACCGATGAAGGCGAAATAGCCGAGCTTCTGCAAGACATACACCGTTTTCAGGGCACTTTCATTGTCAAAACCGCTTTGCTTGTTTCAGCCTATGTATTTGTCCGACCCAGCGAACTTGCCAATTCCAAATGGAGCTACCTAGACTTTGAGAAGTCTCACTGGCTGATACCAGCCAAACTCATGAAAATGAGGCGAGATCATCTCATACCCTTTCCCACGCAAGTCAAAGGTTTGTTGGAGGCACTTTATCCTATTACATGTGAAAGTGAGTATATTTTCCCCAATGATAGAAACTATAGCAAGCCCATGAACTCTGAAACGGTGAATAAAACCCTAAGGCGACTTCAAAACGGCAAATATATAAACCGTATGGTGTCGCATGGTTTCCGTAGTATGGCATCTACCATCTTGAATGAGAATAGTTTTCGGGGTGAGGCAATCGAGAAACAACTCGCCCATCAGGAGCGCAATAAGGTAAGAAGTGCCTATAACCATGCGGAATATTTGGAAGAACGCACACAGATGATGCAGTGGTATGCGGATTATCTTGACAGGTTACGCGATGGGGAAGCAAAAGTTTAATTTCCCCACAGAAAGCCTGCGGGGAAAAAGAAAATTGATATTTCTCGATATATGGGGTCTATGAAAGGTAGCTATGGTGGCTACCCCGCAGGAAGTAAGTGAAATATCCGTAAAGAGCGTGATTCATGGGGTTAGAAGGCGAGGATGCGCGTCAAAACCAAAAATAAGAGTGGGATATGATGCCCTACTCTTATTTTTGGTTTGGCGAACCCTTTACACACCCTAAAAACGGGGTAGGTAAAGCCAGCATACCAACAGCCAAGCCAACCTACCCCTTTTACAAGGGATATGCTGACATTTTTTACAGCTCGGCTGTTGGTATGTCTTTTATATTCATAAATACTGTAAACGCAAATTTACTTACTCCCATTGAATGAAAGAAGTTCTATCCCCGCAAACCCACCCTGCTTTGCAAACAAACCCACCACATAAAGCTATTTTTTTCATCTCACACCAAAGCACCTCAGCGCATTCCTGATATGCCTCTTTAGACAGACAAATCGTCAATAGCTTATTCCTAGAAGCCGAAATTCTGTAGATTGTTGCTTAAACCAAGCCAGAACGAACAGCCAATAAGGTCGTTTGAAACATTCTTGTCATCTTGTATCATCATGAGTTTCCTCATTCCCTTTATTCGTCTCTTTCCACAATCATAGGTGATCTTGGGATGGTCTTTTGATGTTTTCGTGCGGGTTCTCACCAATTCTTATCCCTCGTTGGTGAGTAAATAAAACCTTCTGAGAAGTGTAGTGCTGGTCGTCAAAAATCAAGGTAGTAGCCCGCTCTCCACCTTGATTTTTTCCTATTCCCATCACTTTTCCCCTTCTCGCTTTTATTCACTAACAAACGAGGAGAGTTTTATGAAACAGAGCACTTACGAAAACAACACGCTTAAAATCAAGCTCCAGAAAATGCTTGAAATGGAAAGCGATACCCTTAAAAGGGAAGTTATTGAGGAGGTTTTAGATTATGATACAGATGAAGAAATTGAATGTTTCTTTAGTGACCTTGCCTCTTATGGGTGCATAACTGGCATGGTTGCCAAGCTGGTCTGGTATACAGATACCCACGCTTTCTACGATAAGCATTATGACGAAATTGAAGAACTCAGGGTTGAGTATCTCGAAAATGTCGGTGAGTCTCTCAATGTTGGTGACCGCGACTGGAAAAACACCCTTGCTTGGTTCGGGTTTGAAGAAACCGCTTACCAGCTCGCACATGAGTTGGGCATAGAAGTTTAGCTTCTTGCCTTTTCTCAGGGAGCTTCGGCTCCCTTTTTCAAAAAACTTCCCCACTTGCAAAAAACACTACATTCATTTACAGTGTATACATTTGATAGAGACCTTTTTGTGGAGATGCAATGAGTAGTGAAGTCCTAACCATAAGAGTAAATTCAGAGCTAAAATCCAGGCTAGACCAACTCGGGAAAACGCTCCATCGTTCCAAATCATATATAGCAGAACAAGCTATTCGTCAGTATGTAGATGAAAATGCCTGGCAGATAGAAGAACTTACCCAGGCAGAAAAAGAAATAAGACAAGGAAAGTTTATTGCCAGTGATAAAGTAAACCGATACCTTGATTCATGGGGAAGTGCAGATGAACGCAAAGCTCCGAAAGCATAGGGTTTGTAGGGTGTATTCGGGAACTAAAATGAAAAAGTTAAGTTTAGGATAATATAATTTGTGCTAAAATGGTAGCCGCTCCTGTAAAAATGGCAACTGCTATAGTGAGTGAGACACCTCTACTAATAAGAAGATCTCTTTTATTAGCAACAATGAAATCATTTTCGATAATAGGTAATAGTAAACAATAATCTATTAACTTTTTATACTCTTCAGACTGAACTATTTTAAGATATTCTTGAATCCGTTTATCTCCTCTGTATTTTCTAGTTTCAGCAACTCTAATGGCAAGATCATTGATTAGTATAGCTGTCTTGTGATAATCGCTATAAACGGATGAAATGTTAATGCGTGTAGAAAGACGCGATATACGAGCAGTTTCGCTAATTGCGAAATATAGTGGTAAATCTAAACAATCATTTAAGATATGTTTAACAGATTGTCTTAAATCATCATAGGATGATTTAAAATCATTATCATATTTACCCTCTATAATACACCTGAGTAGCGTATTTTTTGCTCTACTGGCATAAACAAACTCAGTATGAATCTTATCATCTATTTTAACAAACAAGTTTTGTCCAATTTTATATGCCTTATAAGCCTCATCATAAAGGCTTATTATATCTAATAGCTGTTTTTCTATACTCTTATCCATTAGTGAAATGTAGGCATCTTAAAATTTTTATCTGCTAAACGTTTCTTGATATGTTCCCTTTGAGAACCAGTTATTTTCCCACCAATTCTCGCAGGAACATTGCCTCTTGGTTTCGTAAAATTGTTATTTCTTGAATTTATTTTGTTCCTATCCGTAGAAAAACCGACAGCATTTTTTACATCTTCTTTGACTAGATAAATATAGTCAAATATTCTTTGATACAAAGTGTTGTTATCAGACCTGTAAATTGGCATTTTTTCCATAATATATCCCATTATAAAAATAAATTTTTAACAATGACTTCACAGTTAAGTAAATTGATTCGACCTAATTTATTATAATGATAAATCGGTCACGGGCAAAACTTTTTATTTGCCGTCTTTTTTTTCGTCGACATATTCATTCACAAAACTTGCGACACTTCTCTCCGATTTCAGAATCTCAAACGCTATATAAGCTAACGACCTATCTTTGAAAATATTTCCTTCTTTCTGAGATGTTCTAAGTTTCTTCATTGCTCTAAAAGTTTTTCCATCTTTGTCTCTTATAGTTATCGTTGGCATTTTAGCACTTTCTAGTCTATTACAATAATCAATTTGAAGCTAGTTAATGCACTATGATACAAATTGCAATAGAATAATTCACATTGATTCAATTTAAGAGAGATAGCTACAACTCCCTCACCAACCCCTCAAAGGCATTTTTTATCTCTCTGAACCTTTCTTCCATCTCTCTTATGACATCCTCACTTTTACCATGATGCCTATCGGGATGCGCCTCCATCGCCTTTTCCCGAAACGCCTTTTTAATATCAGACAAAGTATAGCTCCCATTCGGGTCAAGACCCAGAGTTTTCAAATACCGTTCACGAGCAGACGCACCACGCGTATATGAGTGTTGCCCTGAACCTTGTGAACCACTCGACCCACTCGAAGACTGAGAACTCCCCGAAGCAGAAGCCTGCTTTTCCTCACTCCGAGCCTTCTTCTGCCGAAACCCCTCAGCCTCCTTCTGCCTTTTTTGCCTTTCCCTTTCCTGGCTTTCACGATTTTCCCACGCACCAGCCTTTGCGTCCTCATATTGTCTTCTCAATTCTTCAATCTCTGCTTCCTTGCGTTTAATCTCTGCATAGGCATCCCGATACCGAATACTATTTATGAGATTACTGATTGCCTCCCCCACACCACGCAAAACCGAAGCATAAGGAAGCAAATACCCCACAAAAAAGGAAAGAAACATCACCAATAAATGGTTTTTCGTAAACCCAAAAATTGTCAAAAAAACGATAAGCAAAAAAGCAATAACAATAAACTGCCAAAACCCCAAAGCTCGAGTTCGTTGAACGATAAACCCAAACGAAAACATCAGCACAAACAAAAAAACAAGGACAGAAAAACTCATTCCCCCATCCTCTGCTTGAAAAACCGCAAGAAAAACCCAAGCCCAAATAAAACAGAAATCAGCACATTTTCTTTGCCAGCAATTATGCCACCCAAAAGCAAAACAATATAAAAGGCAATACACAAAGCAAAAACCCCAAACAAAGCCCCCCAACGCGAGAGTATCGCGTTTATGTTTCTCACTAGATATGCACTATACCATCCCACCCCAAAGGCAAACACATTGAAAAAGACCATCTCTGTTTCATTCATCTGAACACCCTATATATATCTTGTGCTTTTTGCCAAGTTCTTTCAAACCCATACCATCCCAGCCATACACAAATGAGAAAGGGAAGTGTCGCGCCCCATATGCGGTTCAAAGCAATCAATATATCCAGGCTATAAGGAAGCAGGAAAAACAGAGCAATAATTTTCAAAACCCCAATATTACGAAACAAGCAGCCATTCAAAAAGCCAAGTGCACAGAAAAAGAAAAATGTTATAAATACCCATTGCTCCTCAGAAGCAATAATATTCAGGGTAAAATCGCCAATCTCAACTATCACTTAAATCTCCACCCTCTCTAAACTATCATCTCTTTCCTCAAAAGCCATTTCCACAGCTCCGTGTTCTGCCTGACGCCTCATTCGCCACGTCTCAAAATACCCCTTACTTTTCAGTAACACAGGCTGCTTATTACTCGAAACCACCAAAACTTCGTCAGAAGCAATGGTGCGTATCTCAGAAGCATTGATGAGATTATACTCCCGATATTGATTGCTCTTATCACCAAACTCCTTACGTGATCTTTCACGCACTTTACCAATCACCCCCTCAAAAAACTGTGTGGTATGGGGGTCAGACCCCGAATAGGTCAGATAAGTATTAAACCCACCCTGAATAGAGTCAGCATACGCCTTCCCGTAACGCGCTGTAAGCTGACTGATACTTTGCAAAATAATGGAAAGCGAAACCCTATACCCACGAATGGTATTTGCCGTAGACACAAAGTTAGGAATGGTCGAGTGCCCAAACTCGTCATACAAAACATACACAGACAAATCCTTTCGCTCAGGCATTTTCCTCATACACGCATTAAACACCGACCTAAAAAACAAGCTGGTAAGGAAACTGTAATATTCCATATGCTGAGCTGGCGTAATGAAGAAAATGGCCGTTTTATGTTTACGCAAATCTGCAAGCTGAATATCCGATTGAGAAGTCAGCAATGCCAAATTCTTGTTACTCATACTTTTGAGCGAAGTAATCGCATTCAAAACAAAACTCTGTATCCCTTCTTTATTCCCCGTCAGCACCCCTTTCCATTCATTCCACAAAGTTTTGTCATGCGGGTCATCAGGATAAACCGTGGCAAAGCTCATAAAATTATCAAGTTTTGAACCATCTTCACCGAAATTTTGGAACAAATAGTATAAATTATGCAGATTATACACATCCCCTTGTGCTTCTGACACATTTTTGAGACACTTAATAAACAAGCTCACAAAACGAATAGCCCCCTGCAACCAAAAATCATCTTTTCCCGCACTCCCTGGATTTCCGCTTCGCACAAGAATTTCTGCGATTTGCTCTATTTCAATATCGCTTGTTGCTTCTTCAAAGGGGTTAAAGCGGCTGGAATGTTTCAAATTCTCAGGGTCAATGGTGATAATCCGAAAGCCACGCTTTTGAAGCTGATATGATGTTTTTTCAAAAACTTCACCCTTAGGGTCGTTTATCACCAGCGAGCAATTCTCGGATGCTCTTTGTAAAACATTGGGAATGATATATCGTGAGGTTTTTCCAGCCCCGACACGCGAAAGCACACATACCCCTTTGAAACTATCTTGTTCCGAAAGAGCAAGAGAATTGCCATCAAGCACCAGTCCTCTATTGCCCGATTTGAGATAATCACGATAATCCGCAACAGAATCAAACTTTGCCCCCGTCTTGGAGCTGGAAATTTGGTTCTGAATGAGGAAAACCCCAGCTTTCCATATCCATTTAAGCGGTGTTATTATTATTTTTGTTGTATTCGTCATATGCGTTTTTTCTTATATGATACGGTTTGTTGGCTACGCGTCAGGTGCTTCACCCTGTTTTTCACCCAACAGAAAATCTGATGTGCCAGTCATGATTTTTTCCTTTGTGTCTCTGATTGAGATTGTTGCTCTCGCATCTTCTTTATTTCAGCTTTTCTTTGTCTGCGTGCCTGCGATACTGCGTTCTCTTTTGCAGATGTCGTATTTTTTGTCTGTTTCTTTTCTTTTTCGCTTTGCTGTTTTTCCTGAGTAGTCTCAGACTGAGCCGTCTTTCTCGCACGCCTTGTTGTGGAGGATTTTTGAATTTCATCCAACTCAATGCGTTTGGAACATGCCTCAAACTCAGCCGAAAGCCCCAAAGTTTTGAGACGATGCTTGCGGTCATTTTGCAAATCTTTTACCCCAATCGTTTTTCCACGAATATATAATTCAAGATTTGCTTCACCTAGCGCCGCAAAAAATACTTCTTTGGAGTGAGCTTGCTGAAATAATTCAGTGAGTTTGGCTTTGAGGGCATCGCGTTGTGGCATTTTTCCCGTTCTGCGTTTTGTTTCGCCTGCTTTGCGTGAC
The DNA here is from genome assembly GCA_965227805.1 of Parvibaculaceae bacterium. GTDB lineage: Bacteria > Pseudomonadota > Alphaproteobacteria > RS24 > RS24 > CBDDGJ01. The sequence goes on from CBDDGJ010000001.1 coordinate 183,520, forward strand.
AATGTTTCAGATGTTTTATATGTGTCTTTACTCATAATCACAGTTTGCTCTAACTCGGGATAATGGCGTAAAACCCGTTGCTCTATCTGTTTTTTCACCTGATAAAACTGAGCTTTGGAAAGTCGTGTTTTCTTTGCCTGTCCCGCTTCATTGGCACTGATAAGTAAATGGTAGTGCAGGTGATCTTCATGGTCGTTATGCAAACACCCAAACACCATATTCCTGCGTGCACGCATTTGGGTATAGGCATAGGCTATTCGTCTAAGAGCCTCCTTTTGGTCTTCAATACCAAGTTTCTTGGATTTGGTGATAGAGAGGATTTCATGATACATATAATTGGCATTTTTGCGCTTCTTTATACATTTGGCATTTTCCTGAAACGCTTCCTTGAGCTGTGTATCACACCTCGTAAACAAATTGTGATACACATGGTATTTTCTATCTGACTTTTCTATATCTGTCATATAGTTAATGAGCTGAGCAAAACTTGGCTCTTTTCTTGACATGGATTTAATTATCATGGCTGTTCTCTGGATTATGAATACGCGCTTCTGTATAGCTTCGCACAACACTATCGAGTTGCTTGATATACAGAAGCAAATTCTGCTCATCATCTTCGCTTAGTGCATGAATCCTGTGAGAGTGATGGGCTATTTGATTGACATTATTGGCAATGTTGAGAATGGCAAAACGCAGGGTTTGTAATTCTTCCTGGAGACTTGCTGGAATATGGGTTTGGTCTTGGAGTGCTGACAAAGCGAGCTTCTTGACATATGGAGCTAGTTTGGATTTCTCTTTTCTAGCAGAACGGAGAAAGGCTTTATATTCATTTGGATTGAGGGTTAGATTCACACGCCGCGATTGATACGATTTGCGATATTGTTTCAAATAGTCTTTTCTATCTGTATCCATAATTTTGAACTACTCGGTTACAAAATAATTCCCTCAAAATACAAAGTCCTTGTCTGATACTCCATTCATATATAGCGGTATATATAAAATTATAAAAGTGCCACACAAGGACTGAGGAGGGTTTTACCCATGTTATGAGCCGTTACATCTGTTTAGGCGAAGAGCATTTGAGTGATTCAAGGAAGCTCGCTAATTGCTGTTGTGAAATCGTGATAAAATGGGTTTGAAGAAAATAAGAACTTGTTTCGTCCGACCATCTTTTTTTGACGGTTCTGAACTCGACAAGCGGGCGTGTCTCTCAGGCTTTATCCCCGTTAGGAATGACAAAATCATAGGTGTGAACTGAAAAGTTTCCGCAGGTAAAAACTTCCTTTTTGGGAATTTTCTTTGTTTCGTGCATATGGAAAAGTTAGCAAATAAAAATGGAGAGCTGGTGTTGCAACTATTATGAGAAATCTCAGGCTCACTTCCATCATATCTCATTCCTGTATGTCCCGTCAATTTTTGGCGCACGATAGGGCAAAGCGGGTATGCCGTATGGTAGGCACGCGTTCTTGTCGTGCTCTTTGTTATGGGTTTTCCTCAGGCTCTGCATTTCCCTTGCTTTTTGTGTGATAATACCAAAGCAAATAGTTAATTTTATGGTCGTAGGTTTCTATAGGGATTCACATGATATGAGGTGGAGTAAATTTATGCAGCTGTTTTCGTGTGATGGGTTTTATGCGTATTGCCGAAGTGCTTTTTCTTGCCATAGAGAGAGAAGTGTTTAGCGGGTAAAAGGCAAGTATATGGAAAGCGACAGTATTGAAAGCAAAAGCTATTGGATAAATTATTTGCTTATTGGATAATATTGGATATAATTGGATAAAATAAGCCCGTAAACCAAAAAACCCATGAATCTCACATCACTCACTATCACCCCCGAACTTCTCCGTCTCATTACTGAAATTGATGAGTTCAAAGGCAGTTGGCACGCAGGGAATAACCAAAACCCGGAACGCTTACAAGCTCTCAAACAGGTTGCCACGATTGAAAGCATTGGTTCTTCAACGCGTATTGAAGGTTCAAAGCTCAATAATACGCAAATTGAAGCATTGCTTGGCAATGTAGATAAAGCCTCTTTTCTCACACGTGACGAGCAAGAGGTGGCAGGCTATGCAGACGCTATGGAAATGGTTTTCGAAAACTATGCTGACATCCCCCTCACTGAAAACTATATCAAACAGTTTCATGCCACCCTCCTTCGACACTCCGAGAAAGATACTCGGCATCGCGGTGAATATAAGACACATACGAATAATGTTGAAGCCTTTGACCCTGAGGGGGAAAGCCTTGGGGTGGTATTCGAGACCAGCTCTCCTTTTGATACCCCGCGCGAAATGCAAAACCTGCTTGCATGGACGAGACAAACGCTGGAAGATAAAAGCTATCACCCTCTTATCGTCATTGCTCTTTTCAATGTCGTGTTTCTTGCGATTCACCCATTCCAAGACGGTAATGGTCGCTTGTCGCGTGTGCTTACCAGCCTGTTATTACTCAAAGCTGGTTACAGCTACATCCCCTATAGTTCACTGGAAAGTATTGTTGAGAAAAACAAAGACGCATACTACCTTTCGTTGCAAAGAACCCAAAGGACGCTCAAAAAGGAGGATGCAGACTGGATACCCTGGCTTCGATTTTTTCTGAACGCTTTGAAATGGCAAAAAGATCATTTACGTGAGAAAACAAACACCTCAAACACATATGCGTCATTGCCCTATGAGAGCATGGTTATTATGAACTATGTAGACCAACATCACCGCATTCGCATAAAAGACGCTGAAATGATTATCAAAAGCGTATCAAGACCAACCATCAAAAACAGGTTTTCCCAGTTAGTAATGCAGGGCTTGCTTGTGCGTCATGGCAGAGCGCGTGGCACGTGGTATAGTAAATCGGAATAGGTTTATATATACTCATTTCTTTGTCTGAGATATTCAGCATCATGGGTAATGATATTTTTTACCACAAATTTTCCAGCTTGATATGAACCACAACGGATTTCATAATGCGTATGGGTTTTGAGGAGTTTTTTGATTTTTTGCGACGATAGTCAAGTGATGAGAATGGTCTTTATCATTTCAAACAGCATATTGACTTCATCAATTTGTGTATGTTGTATCGCGTGCATATTTCATTTTGTTAGGAAATAGAAATCACTCATTTTGCAGGAAAATAAGTTTTGAATACTATTTCAAAAATGTCAATTTTTTTGTCCCTGTGTTAAGCCAAAAAGGGAGGCGTATTCCTTTTAAGGAGAAGGTCCTGGGTTCGAGCCCCGGATGACCCACCATTTATACGATAATAAAAGGCACATCGCGCTATAAAAATTATATATTTTTGTTCTGATTTTCACTCAGGACTATCTCCCTGGGCAAAGAACTTACGCAAATAATTGGATGGAATCCATTTGGCTTTTCAACCTTCCAACATCAATACTCAAATAGATTTTTGTCGTATCAATCTTGCTATGCCCGAGGATTTTTGAGATATTATAAATATCAAAATTATTCCTTACTAGCTCGGTTGCAAAAGTGTGTCTGAGCTGATGCCGTGTAAAATGGAACGAAATACAATAACGAATCCTATCAATAATTGTTCTCATATCTCTCCCACTTAAAACATTCCCATGAATCGTAGGAAATAAAAAACCATCATCATACAAGTTTGCTCTCACCTTCTTTAGGTAGTGATGCAAGAGTTTCATCAGCCTATTATCCAAAGGCACAATTCTGTCTTTAGCACCTTTCCCCTTTACAACCTTCAAATATCAGTCCATCAATTTCACATCCGAATACTTCAAGTTTGTCAGTTCAGATAATCTCAAGCCAGTATGCAAGTAGGTGTGAACCATTGTGATATTTCGTAACCCTGAAAAGGAGTTTTTGTCAAAGATTTCAGGAAGTGCGCTTAGAAGTTCAGCAATCTGCTCAGAAGTTAAAGCCTTTGGTAATTGCTGAGGCTCTTTTCTTTTTGCAATTTTGTCAAAGGGATTCACCTCTAAAAACCCTTCATTAGCCAAATACCCACAATAGCACTTCAAACACTTATAGGTAGCAGAAGACCAGTCCCTTTCCTCAAAATTATCAGCAAGAAACCTTTTGAAGTTTTGGCGAGTATAAGTAGATAAATCGGAAGGAATAATATGTGAACCTGAGAAAAGAAGCCTAAAAACCGTAATATAGCTTTTCAACATCTTTTGCGAAATTCACTGGCTGACAACCTTCTCCATGAGAAAGTCATCTACATAAAAACAATTAAACTTTTTCATAAAAAAATAAGGTTAAAAATTAGCTTTATCCTTATTTTCCAAAAAGAGTGATTTCAAATAAAATGAAGCAAAATAATAAGTCTTTTGGAAAAGTTAGATGTTAAGGAACTTTCCATCAAACAAATTTGAAATAGTGAATATAAGTTTATTCAAAAATCCCAAAATGTCAAATTTTTCTTCAAATAATTCGCCAAAACCGTATCCATTATTTATAAGCGATTGGTAAGTTTTGCCTTGAATGAGGGGGGAACAATAGAGCTGAGTTTCAAGTAAATTTTATTCTCAGGTTAGTTCTTAATTCTTTTTATAACTCATACGTTCATCTCTCAAAGAGACTTATTTTTGAATAAACGATATATCAGTTAATTCGTTCTCTTGTGCTTTCATTTCAATAGAAAATGAAGTGTAAACTTCTTTCGTATCTTGCAACTGTGAACCAATAAAATCACCATTTACAAAAAGTTTTACTGCGCGACCCTTAGCAACAATGCGAAAGTTATTAGGTGCTTTATTCGCTTTATAACTTGCCATACTAATACGTTCTCCCTTTGTTATTTCTATATTATTTGGCCAGCCCAGCTTCCAGTCTAAAGAGCCAGCTGAGGAATGGAGGCGTATTACATTTTTACCGTTGGTCAGATTATAACCAGTAAATTGAATTTCAAAGTTACCAGATAGGGGTTTTGGAATTTGAAAAAGGAATGAACCTTTTTGAAAACCAATAAGCACAGTTTTTCCTTTTATTTTCTTTCCGTTCGTTACTATAACAGAACCAAGCTCTTCAGGAATATCGCCTATTTCGTATTTACTCAGGTCAACTGTATATTTTTGCTGGGCAGTTGCGGTATTAAACGCCAACAAAAGAAGAAGACTCGCAATTACGGTTATTTTAGTTTTTTTTATCATACTTTAAGCCAAAATTTTCTGAAGCGACTATCTATATATCCTGATTGCTAGTTTATAGTTCTATTCTTATTGGTAACCAAAAAATATACTTATATGTATCACATCTTTACAACAATCGCAAAAACTAAAAAAGAGCAATTTAACAATGTGCTATTTACAAATCTAGCATCTTTCTCAGGTGATCTTCATGCACAAAAGCGTGTTTTTGGGGTTTTTCGTTATGTGCCTTATAATAAAACGCTAAACTTTCTCTAAAAAGATTTTCTTTTTTCTCTGTATCAAGACAGTGAAGCCCCTCTCAAAAACACACAAAAGCGGAAAGATAATGTATATTGCGTTCAAAATGAGTAAAATCTAGCTTTGCGTTTACAACAAGAAAATCTCTGATAGCAATATTCACTTTGATACCATCACTAAATCAAAACAACGCATCAATTTTTTCCTTATAGAAATCCATAGATTGTTTCCGATTATAGACAAAACCATTCTTTATCACAAAAACTCAGTCTTTCGTTTCAACCGTCACTTCTCAAAGCATTTGAAACTCAGGCACAAACCCTCGCCCGTTAGACTGGATAATGCTAGGTTTGAACTCATAAGTTTTTCAATATACATCAAACTCTATGTATCAACTCTCAGGCATATTCCCTTCGATAAGTTTTGGATTATCTTGTTCTGTGGCATCTTTCGTTTTTTCATTGTCAATAATAGGTTCATTATCTGGTTTCTCAGGGGCAGCATTTATTTCATCCTTGAGACATCACAGCTCATGAACCGAAAAGTCAATGGTTTCCGCTTTGCTATTGCTAAAAGTTTCATTTACGGCTAGCACGTCAGCATTATTTATACCCTCAGCAAGTTCCAGTGACCCTCAAAGAGCAATATCTTTTTCTTCAATAGGGTAGTCATTAAATGCTATATCCTCCATAGTATTTGATTAAAAAGCTGACAATAATGAGTATTTAGAGTTTTGAAAATCAAACTCAATATTTTTTACATACAGAGGTTGTGAATCGCATGGCTCTTTTCAAGGTGTCGTATTTTCGGCTTGAATTACCCATCTCTCTGCCTTTTATACAGAGTATTTGCCAGCCCCCAGAATATACAAGTTCTGCAACCTTAGACCCATCATATTTGATAAGTTTCTTTTTATTACTTATATCTGCAATCGTCCACCCCCCAGCAAATACAAGCACTGGACTTGTAAGCAAAATAAGCGTCAACACAGCAAATCTTATAATCTTCATCATTTTCCACCCTCTGATTGTTTGAACCATACTCTCAAAAAGAGAGACAGGTAAGCCAAATTATCAAAACACAAAAAAACCCCACCTGTCCCTCAAAATTGAGAATACATTTGATAATTAGCGGGGGTTTTTTGTGTCTACCCTTTATACTGAAAACCCAAAAAGACACAAATAAAAATTATACAAAAAACCATTATTTAGCAAATAAGAACACACGCCCTTATTTTTTGTTTATTTTGCAGGAACAATGAAACCCTTTTTGAAACATACTTTGAAGCAGGGCATATATGGGATGCAAGATTGCAAGTTCGTAACGAACATCGAAACCCGTTTCCCCGCTTCACCATTTTCACGCAAGCGAAGAAAACAAAAAGCAGGAAACCAACTTGCCATCTTGCTAAGGGACACCCCTTAGAAACCCGTGAGGGAAATTTTCAAAAAATCCCCCTTCAAACCCCCGTAACGGGAACGCACAAAAGCTAACGCTTTTGACCGCGTTCAAATGAATCAGAAGATTGTGAACCCTCACGCACACTCCGCATCTCACCTAGACGCTGAGTGGCAATGATCTTCTGAATCTCATCTGCTTGCAAGAGATTATTTTTGCGTGCAAAAGCAATCTCTTCTTGAGAAAAAGAATGCGAAGCAAGATGAAGACTCCGTGAGCTAATCTCTATAGCCTGCTGAACTTCTTCATGGCTACCAAGAGCCTCACGCCACTTGTCATCATCTAGCATCCCCATACTAGATTCAGCATTTTGCCACGCTTCATATACACCCCGAAAGGCTTCAATGCGTGCCTCCAAAGATTTATCTTTCGGATTGAAAATATGTGCTGTATCATTCATTATGACTATAATTATAATAAATCCACGCAAAATGCCATACTGAAACGCACAATTATGCACACCCCAGACGATACACTCAAAGACATAGCTGATAGTATGGGGATTTCTCTATACCAAAGATTTACGCTTAAAGAAGCGTCACTTTTCTTGCGTATAGGGATAACTGAGCTTAGAAAAATAATGAAACAAGGCAATCTCAATTATATTCACATTACGAGTGACACTATTGAGTTTTTCGGTTACCAACTCTTAGAGTTTCTTGTAAGCAATGTTACCCAACACAAGCCACAACCCGTTACACTTGAAAAACCCGCAAACCGCATTATACGAGCCAAAGAAGTGCAAAACCTCACAGGATTATCAAGAACGACACTTTGGCGACTTGAACAACAAAACGCGTTCCCTAAAAGGGTAAGTCTGGGCGGCCAAAGTGTCGGCTGGAAACTCAATGAAATACAAAGCTGGATTGACGAAAAATAGGTTATAAAGCTCATGTGTATACAAGCCGGCATACAGTTTGAAAAATAAAAATGAAAATTGCTTGCAAACACTTGACTTTATTTGGTTTTTCTGAGATAACTGGCGGAGAGGAAGGGATTCGAACCCTCGATGGGCTATTAACCCATACTCCCTTAGCAGGGGAGCGCCTTCAGCCACTCGGCCACCTCTCCATATGCCTTTTTAATCGAATTTCATAGCATCGCAAGGTTTAATTAAGAAATTTTTTATGCGTCTACCATACATCGATAAAATTGCGCTTAACCGGCTTAGCTTTTTTACCAACCGGCATTGTCGCCAAACCTCTCAATAACCAATGGCGCGTATCTTTGGGGTCTATTACGGCATCAATCTCATGGAATGTCGCAACCGAAAGGGCTTTGCCGTTTTCATAAAATGCATTCACCAATTTTTGATAAAGCGCATCGCGCGCTTCTGGCGTTTCCTGTGAATCTAACTCCTTACGATAACCTAACTGCACGGCTCCTTCCAATCCCATCGGACCGAACTCACCTGTCGGCCAAGATATAGTGAAATTCGGCACATGAAAACTGCCCATAGCCATAGCCTGCGCCCCTAGCCCATAGCCTTTGCGTAAACATATCATAAATACCGGCACACTCAGACTTGCCCCAATAACCAGCATAGAAGAGGCGCGGCGCACCGTTGCACGTTTTTCATGTTCCGGCCCGACCATAAACCCCGGTGTATCGCAAAGCGACATAAGTGGAACATCAAACGCATCGCATAGCTGCATAAAGCGTGCGGCCTTTTCTGCTGCTTCGGCATCAATCGCACCGCCTAAATGATGCGGATTATTAGCAATCACGCCAAAGGCTTTGCCTTCTATACGCATAAAGCCCGTAATCATGCCAATGCCGTAATGCGGGCGTAATTCCAAAAAGCTATCTGTATCCCCAAGTGCACTGATTACCGCGCGAATATCATAAACCCGCTTTCTATCTTCAGGAATAATATGGCGTAAATGTCGCTGGTCTATACATGTCCAGCCTGGTTGCGTGCCTTGAAAATAAGAGAGTAGTTTTTTGGTCTGGGTAACGGCTTCGGCTTCATCCGCAACTAAAATATCGACCACACCATTTTTGCTTTGCACATCCATAGGCCCGACTTCATCAGGTGCATAGACACCCAAACCTCCGCCTTCAATCATGGCAGGCCCCCCCATGCCGATTGAACTATTTTGCGTAGCAATGGTAACATCTGCCGTGCCGAATAATACTGCATTGCCGGCAAAACATCGGCCATTATTCACAGCAATGCGCGGTGCTGTTGCACTTGCGGCGGCATAAGTTGCGAACGTCATAACATCGAGCGTTGCTGCCTGAATTTTGTTAAAGTCTGTATCGCCCGGGCGCCCGCCGCCGCCTTCTGTAAAGAACACCGAAGGCACACGCCACTCCGAGGCAAGTTCTAAAACGCGATCGGTTTTTTTATGATTAAATGCCCCTTGTGTGCCGGCCAATACTGTATAATCATAAGCAAGCACAGCCGTGCGGGCATGGGGCTCCTCGAATAAATCTCCGTTTACACTGCCAAAACCTGCCACCAGACCATCAGCTGGTGTGTTGGCGATTAGATCATCCATATCCCGCCGCGATCTTTGCGCGGCAACAACAAGCTGTCCATATTCTAAAAAACTATCTGCATCGCATAAATCTTCCACATTTTCACGCGCGGTGCGATTGCCTTGTTGATGCCGTTTTTCGACCTTTTCAGGACGCGCATTATCCAGCGTTTTTTCCAATCGCATATTTAGCGCAGCTAAATCAGGGCGAATGTAATCGAGATCAATAGGCTCTGCGTCTCCTGCCTTATCTTGCGCTGCATCATCCGGCTCAATAAATAAAAGGGGGGCACCTTCATCAACCACATCGCCTATTTCTGCGGCAATTAAACGGATATAGCCGCTCATGGGTGCATTTACAACATGATGCATTTTCATTGCTTCAAAAACAATCAATTCCGCACCAGCACAGACATAATCACCCTCGGCGACATTTATATCTAATAATTGCGCTTGTAGCGGCGCGGTAATCTCATGCGTATGGGGCGGTGCTGTGATGGTTTTTATGATATTTTGGTCTCGTGCGTCTTCATGCCCCTTTTGGATAAGAGAACGGTGTTGCAAAATTTGGCCGATATTGTCTTCAATATAGCGTGTATGCACATTCCACTGTGCACAGTCTTTTTGCGCAAGCAAAGCGTGTAAAAAGTTAAGATTTGTCTCCACCCCCTTAACCTCAAATAGCGCGGCGGTGCGGCATGCCTTCTTAATAAATTTGGTGTGATTATCCCCCGCATCGCGAATAATCAGCTTTGCCATGAGACTATCAAAATGCGGATTGGTTTTTGTGCCCACCCCCATATGACTTTCCAGCCTTATGTTTCGTCCTGTGGGCGGGGCAAAGCTCGTAAGCGTGCCGCTTTTGGGGCGGATGCTTGCATCGGGCAAAATATCCTCACTGCAAATGCGTAATTCGATTGCCTGGCCATGAATATCTGGTGGGGTGCTCAACCCTAAATCGGCGCAGCTTGCCCCTTGCGCGAGGGCTATTTGCGTTTGCACCAAATCAACACCTGTTATCTCTTCACTAATGCAATGCTCTACCTGCAAGCGTGGATTACATTCAATAAAGAAAAACTCATTTTTGGGTGTAAGCAAAAACTCCACTGTGCCTAGGCCCTGATAATTCACGGCGTATGCAAGTTTTTCTGCGGCCTCTAACATCTTCGCGCGTATAGCGGCAGGCAAATGCGGTGCCGGTGCGATTTCAATAATTTTTTGGTGCCGTCTTTGTAAACTACAGTCGCGTTCCCATAAATGCGTGACGCATTTCCCATCACCGATTATCTGCACTTCAATATGGCGCAGTTCGGGCAGATAGCGTTCAACATAAACCCTATTGTCAGAAAAATAGCGTTCTGCTTCTTGAGCAGCTTGTTCCAAAGCCGGTGCAAGAGTGGCTTTATCGGTGACGACACGCATACCGCGCCCGCCCCCGCCTGCCGCTGCTTTAATCAGCAGGGGTGCCCCGTCTAAACGATCAAAAAAAGTTTCAGCGTGCGCGATATCGTCGCACCCTTCAATAATAGGAATATCCAGCTCCTGCGCCAATGCGCGGGCAGCAGCCTTGTCACCCAGCTTCGCTAATATTTCGGAAGGAGCACCAATAAAACATATATTTGTTTTTTCACAAAGTGCCGCAAACTCGGCATTCTCACTGAGCAAACCATAACCAGGGTGAATCGCATCACATCTATGCTTTTGAGCAAGTTCAATAAGCGCTGCACCATCCAAAAAAGGAGCAGCCCCCAGCCCGTCTAGCGCAATCACCTCATCGCCGATAAGCCTGTGACGACTTGTGGCATCATCCGGCGTATAGAGCATAAGCGTCTTTATCCCCATATCCGCAGCAGCGTGGGCAATACGCATGGCGATTTCACCGCGATTGGCAATAAGTATTTTCTTAAACGTCATTTAACCACCCACTGATTGCCTGACGCCCAAGGCCGCCCCCAAACACATATAGGAGGCTCATTTTTATCCGTCCTTTTTCAGATATATCCTTATTGCTCATATTTTTTGGCCAATTCTTCCATAAGCTCAAATTCAAAATCGACCACATGCGTTGCATGGAGCATATAAGACGTCTCGGTCCATTCATTGGTGCTTGTTTCAACTTGCAAAATGCCTTCAACAATAAGTGGCTCGGCATAGCTACGCATGGAGACAGGCGTTTCAAGTTTTACATGTAATGTCTGATTGGGCGGTGGCGGCGGCACATGAATACATTGCCCCGCACCGGGCACAAGTAAAAATTCAAATACATTCTCACCTTCATAAACCAATGGCACCATATAGCCGGGCAAGATGGTTGGCGCGCCTTCAAGTTCTGTACGCGTGCTGCGTTCTGCGGCATAGATTTTTTTCTGAAACCCCGCATCATTCCATAAGCTCATATCCATACCGCCTTGCGGCACAAAGTCATAAGCCGTGGGCGGAATAAGATGCTCCCAATGCGAAACCTTAACCGTTTGTGCCGACACAGCAAGCGGAAAAAACAATGCTACAAACCAAAGCATAATATAGCGCATAATCACCCCTTATGTTACATACGAACCATAATACTATCTTGCACCGTATTACGATAGAGTTTAATTGCCGGAATAATGCTTGCCAAGAGGCTCGCAAATATAATATAGGCAAGCACCCATAAATCTTGTGCTGACCATAAGTGCCCATCTAATACAAGGCCGTAAGTTTCGTTCAGATAGTAAAGCACAATCTGTAATGCACCGAAACTTAATAGCGTTCCGATTAAACACGCAAACAAAGCGATAAAAAAGGATTCCGCCATCAACATTATGACCAAAAATTTGGGCGACGCACCAACGCCGCGCAATATGGCAAGTTCGCGCCTGCGCATATCAAGCCCGGCCATAATCATAGCCAGCATAGCAATAAGCGCAACGGCTATGACCATAATATTGATGGTGCGAAACCCAATATCTACCGAAGCCAGTAAACGCCATATTTTAGCCAGAGCAACCCCCGGTAAAATCGCTGTAATTGCTTCTGCCTCATAATTATTCACACGCCTTTGAAAATGAAATAGCTGTAGCGGATTTTTTACCCCAATAAGCGTGGCACTTATACTTTGCGGTGTAAATGTTTGGGTCGCGCGCCACGCCTGATTAAGTCTAACTAATTGCTGGCCATTTTGCCAGCCTGCATGCATAGCTTCGATTGCTTCAAGGCTAACCAAAACCGCTTTATCATAGGGTGTGCCGGTAGGGGATAAAATACCGCTTATTGTAAAGGGAATATCATCATGATGTGCCTGCCCCAGTTGCGAAAGCCCATGCTGCAAAATAATCTGCTCACCACGCTGATAGTGCAAAGCGCGCGCGACATCAGCCCCAATGACGACATCCGTAAGCGCATCAAATGCTGTGCCGGAAGAAAATTCAAGGGGTTGGTTTTTCCGAAAGCGTAAATTTTCAAAAAATGCTTTGCTGGTGCCGATAACACGATACCCCTTATGGCTATCGCCCAGAGAAATAGGCACGCGCCAGGCAACCGCCTCATCCTGTGCAAGTTGTTCGGAGGTTTGCCAGGATATATTCGCGCTCGGCGCGCCAATATTAAATATCGTATAGAGCAGAATTTGCACATCACTGCCGCGCGGGGCAATGATCAAATCCACGCCCGAAACCGAATTTTCAAAACTTGCCCGCGTTAAGCGCTCGACACTCACCACCCCCAAATAAAGCGCAATGGATAAGGATAGCGTAATAATCACCAAACCCACAGCAAAAGCACGATTGAGCAATGACTTAAGCACAAGCAAAAGCGGGTTCATATCGCACGCCTTTTATTATTTATATCTTGCATAGTCACCACCCTATCGAAAAGTGGCGTTATGCGGGTATCATGGCTTACGACAATCAGACTTTGGCGGGTTTTATCCATTGTGTCTTGCAGCAATGTAAAAAACTCTTGTGCGTTTTTATCATCTAATGCCGAACTTGGTTCATCGGCCAGCAAAAGCGCAGGCTTACCAATGAGTGCACGCGCAGCCGCAACGCGTTGTTGTTGCCCGATACTTAGCGCATGTGCTTGGCTATGAGCAAATTGTGCCGGTGGCAAATTAAGCCGCTCAAGCAATGCATAAGCATCATCTTTGGGCGCGTGGGTAAGACGCGCGCGTCTTTTTCGGCTAAAGCTAACACCAAGCAAAATATTTTCCTCAACACTTAGCCATGGAATTAAATTTAACGTCTGGTAAATAAGGCCAATATGCTCCCCGCGAAAGCGATCCATTTGCGCGCCTGCATATGTGTGCAATGCATGGTTCAAAATGGTGATCTGCCCGTTTTGGCACGCAAGCACGCCGCCTATAAGCCCCAGCAGGGTTGATTTACCACTTCCCGACTCGCCCAGAATTAAAACAGATTGGCCTATATCAACCGAAAATTCATCAATATGTAGGCGAAATGTATCGCTTTCCGCATAATGATAATCTATATTTTTTATGGTGAGTAATGCGGGCATACCTGACTAAAACTGGCCTAAAATTGAACACGCCTGTTTTTAGAATTTAGAATATCAATTTTTGCAGCACCATCACGTAAAGAGATAACTTCTATATCATGCAGGCTTGGGAATTGCTCATGCAGCTTAAACTCTATCGTTTCGATTGCACCTGGCGTTTCACAGTTTCCGTTAAAGTCTAGCAAGATTTCAGCGTGATTTCCACTATATGCATATGCAAATTGACCTGTATCATATGTGCATTTTGCTGTCATGTTTATGTGCATCCATTGCTTTATATTTTGAAGATAAATATTTGTATTTTCTATTTTTTCTTTTTCTGATTGTGTTTTGGGCTTATGCTCAAAACCCACCGCGTCTTCTGCAGCAAGTGTTAATGTTCCTGATATAGCGCCCTTAGTAATAATGAGCTTTATATGCGCGCTTCCATGCGCGTGGGCCTTATGCGCGCGGCGCGCATCTGCCGTGCCTGGCTGCACGCCCGCATATAATATGCAACATAAAAATATATAAACCCACTTCATAACTTAATTTGCCTCATGCGTAGATATGCCCGCCACAATCGTGACGGGCATATATTTAGCATAGATGCCTAACGCGATAAATGTTTATTTTTCCCAATGCGGCTTGCCATGCAACCACCCTTCCATACCATCTTCCGCATGTTTTTTCTTTCTGTCGCGTAATCTTTTGAACGATTTTCTGATTTCACTCTTGGTTAAAAATTTATCACCATCTGCGTCGATCGCTTTGAAATGTATCATGAGTATATCATCAATTTCAGCCTTGCTAACTGTGCCATCCTTATCCGCATCCATTTTGGAAAAAATTTTGTCGATATGTACCGTTGCAAGTCCTATCGCTTCTTCCCGTGTTACATTTCCATCACCATCTGTATCGATGCGGACCGGAAAAGGTATATTCCCTGCCAAAAACTCCATTTCGCTAATCTTGCCATCATCATTGGAATCTACTTTTTCGAACTGTCGTTTCCCATGTTTATAACCACCCATACCGCCTGTGCATGCGGCAGTCCCCGTTATAGCCACTAATAAAGCGACTATAGCTGTATAACGAAATTTTTTCATAATAAGTCTCCTCATAATTATGTATATATATTACGTTCGCTTTTTAATAATCCGTCACAATAATGGCAAAAATAGGAATATGAGCAAAGAAAAGTTTATTTTTTATCCCCTCACAATGGCACATCATACCGCCTTGTGTGCGATGAATCAGGACGCACGCGTGATGGCGTTTTTTCCTTCCCTTTATAATGCCGAGGAAACAGCCACTTTCATTAAGCGCGTTGAACAACATCAAGCAGATTATGGATTTTCACTCAATGCGCTTATCCATAATGAAACCCACAAATTTATAGGGTTTGTCGGCCTGCTTAACGTCAATTTTCTCCTGCCGCATAATCTGCGCGAACAGCCACCGGTAGAAATTGGCTGGCGATTGGCGCATGAATTTTGGGGATATGGCTATGCACCGCGCGCCGCGCGGCTTTGTCTTGCGGACGCCTTTATGCGCTATGGGTTATCCGAAGTTATTTCATTTACAGCCATCCAAAACACCCGTTCGCGCCGTGTGATGGAAAAAATCGGTATGTCCACTACGCGTGCAGATGATTTTGATCACCCCAAACTTGACAAAACGTATCCCCTATGTCGTCATGCGCTTTACCGTATACAAAAAGAGGAATTTCATCCATGAAAACATCAACGGAACAAATTATTCTCTGGTCCCTAGGTGACTTAATTAGTCCCGATATTTTGAAATATCTGATTATCGTGATGCTTATATCTTTTATCGGTATTTATGCGGCCTTGTTTTTTGTGGTGCAAAGCCTATGGGGTATAGAGTTTTCCTTATTCGGAGATAGCTATAGTGGCAGCGGGCTTACGGCGCAGTTAAGTGCTATGCTAAGTCATATTCCGCTTATTGGGGGGCTACTTGCATGGGCAGCAGGTTTTTTTATATTTATACTTTTTATTATAATCGGCTCTTACTTTTCCGTAACAATAGGGCTTTTGATTATCAGTTTTTTAACACCTTATATTATAAATACTATATTACGCCGCCGTTATGGGCATATGGTTACAGTGCCCGGCTATGGCAATTTTATCACTAGCATGGCGAAACTCGCGCAAATCATCCTTATTCATATAGTTATCTTCATTATCGGCATTCCGCTTTTATTTGTCCCCGGAATAAATGTGCTTTTCAGCTGGGTCTTACCTTTTAGCATTTTCCGTAGCTTTTTAACCTATGATGTTGGCACCACACTATTAGCAAAAAGCCAGTATAAACAGGCAACAGCCTGGCAAAACGGACAGCTTTTGCTGGTGAGTTTTCTAGCCTATTTGCTCACACTTATTCCCTTTGTCGGGCTTATCGCCCCCTTATGCGGTGTTATATTGCTCACTAATTATTTTTACGGAAATGGCGATATTCACCCGCTTGAGGAAACCAATATTATTGATCGATAATGCTATAATTGCGTTGCGCTGTTTTGGTTAGGCGTCCCCATGCGCTTTTTGCCGTGCGCGCTTGATGTGCATTAAAGGCAGCACGGTTTGTAAATTCCTCATACACTGTAAAGCAGCCATGTATTTTTTCCTCTACCCGAAACACCAAACATCCCGGCTCGGCACATGTCGCTTTTATATGGGCCGGCAAAGCCGCTAAAACTGCATCGCGCATAGAATCGCCAATAATAAGCTCACCTGTTAAGATAATTTTTGCCATAGTTTTATCTTAACATAGTTTTATGAATCGTGTAGAAAGTTATTATATATAAAGGAGTATTTTCATGAAAAAACTAATTAGCCTTTTTACATTCGCCATTCTTATGGGGCTGCCGCTTTCTGCACAAGCGGGAAGCTATGCCGTATTTGCAACACAAGATGTAACTTATGATGTAGATAATTTTAATCAGGATAGTGATACAGGGTTTCAAATCGCCTATGGGTATGAGGTTGACTTCATCCTCAATTTTGGGGTGGAAGTTTCCTATAGTGATTTAGGACAGCTATCCACTGAGGCAGGTGATCTATATGATAGATCTGACCTTACACAATTAAGCGCGACGGGTAAATTTGCCTTACTCAATTTACCTTTCGTTGCAGCCTATGTGCGCGGCGGCATGGCAATTACCTCGATTGATAGAGAATATAATACCCAAACAAGTTATGTCTCTGTATCGGAATCCAGCACGCACCCGATTTATGGTGTGGGTGCCAATTTTGTTTTACCGGTTGTAGGTTTGGGGGTGCGCACCGAATATATGCTTCACCAGGCTGATTTTGATATTAGTGGTGAACTTGATTTCACAACCATGTCGATTGGACTAGAATATCATTTCTAAACCCTATAGACGAAGGGTAATCCCCCCATAAATTAGTAGTGTTTTGCAGTAGAATTTTCTATCGTTTAGCGAAGGAGATTTACGATGAAACAGAAACGATTTAGTGAGACACAGATTATGCAGATATTGAAACAGGCGGAGCAAGGCGTTTCTGTTTCTGAACTGTGCCGCGCGCATGGTATGAGTAGCGCGAGCTTTTACAAATGGCGGAGCAAATATGGCGGGATGGATGCGTCGATGATTTCCCAGATGAAAGCCATGGCGGATGAAAACCATCGCCTGAAGCGGATGTATGCTGAGATGAGCATGCAGAATGATTTGCTGAAGGAAGCCCTTGGAAAAAAGTGGTAAGCCCTTCGCTTCGCAAAGGGATAGCGAAATGGGCAGTAAACGATAGAGGCGCGAGTATTCGGCTTGCGTGTGCCACCTTTTCTATATCACAGACATGCTATCGTTATCAGGCTCGCCTGAGTGATGAGAATGCCGAGATTGCTGACTGGTTGTTACGGTTGACGCATACCCATAAGAGGTGGGGTTTTGGTCTGTGTTTTTTGTATTTGCGTAATGTGAAGGGTTTTGGCTGGAACCACAAGCGGGTTTATCGGATTTACCGGGAGTTAGAGCTTAATTTGCGGATCAAGCCGCGTCAGCGTTTGAAGCGTGCGCGTCCTGCTCCTCTAGCTGTACCGGAGCGTCCCAATGAAGTCTGGTCGATGGATTTTATGGCCGACCAGCTCAGCACCGGCAAGGCGTTCCGCACCTTCAATGTATTGGATGACTTCAATCGTGAAGGGTTGGGCATAGAGGTTGATCTATCCTTACCATCTGAGCGTGTGAAGCGTTCACTGGAGCAGATCATTGAATGGCGTGGTAAACCACGCGTGATACGTTGTGATAATGGCCCTGAATATATCAGTGGGGCAGTGAGATGCTGGGCAAATAAGCGAGGCATCCGGCTCGCTCATATCCAGCCAGGCAAGCCACAACAGAACGCTTATATTGAACGTTACAACCGCACCGTCAGCCATGAATGGCTGGAGATGAACGAATTTAATACGATTGAGGAGGCGCAGCTCACGGCAACAAAATGGCTATGGACATATAATAATGAAAGACCTAATATGGCTATCGGCGGCATAACACCAGCAATGAAACTGGCTAAAGCCACCAAAACAAAACTGTCTACTTCAGACCCCTAATAATAATGGGGAGATTACCGGCATGTTTGTAAGCTTTAAAGTAACTCTAGGGCATCCACCCCCACCAAGCGGGTTCGCCGAAAATATAAGAAGAAACGTCATTATCTATCATTTCCTCAAACCGAAAAGGAAAAGACACTGTCCATGGTAATTTACCAACAACTTCATCACGAAATTTATTATCTCTTTTATATATTAAAGTTCTTATTCTTTCTCCCCCAGCTTCATAAAGAAAGAATGAAAATACGACAGTATCTATATATCCATCAGTGACGTCTAACCCTACATCACCATCAATGACTGGCTTATATTCATTTAAGTCAATCCCGTGTATTATCCAGTTACAAAGCTCTATAGCAACTTCTTTCGGAAATTGTTCGATTGTAAAATCTGTATCAGGAAAACTCATATTATTATGTATGTAAAAAACCAATCTTTTGCTTCCTTCCTCTACAAACAAACGAGGATAAATGCGTAAATCTCTAAGTGGTAAGCTTAACTTATCACTAAACTTAAATTCCTTATCCGGATGGGAGGGGTAACCATGAG
>CBDDGJ010000002.1:0-15144 GCA_965227805.1 Parvibaculaceae bacterium
TGAGGCCCATTTCTGGCCCTTCAAAACAGCTCATATTTTGGTCGCGTTCATTTGGGCCTCCTTAGTTTCAATTTTTTGGGGATGCATTTCTTGCTTTTCGTTCGCGCCGCTTGTCATAATCAAGCCAAATTGTTCACAAAATGTGGCACCAAAAATGGGCCCGCCACACAGCCCCATTTTTGGAACCTATGAGGGCCATTTCTGTGGCCGTTCCGAAACAAGGTTCAATGGAATTGGGGGGCCAAAATTGGGTCCCCCAAAAACACAAATTGAGACCCAAAAGTGGTGCCAATTTTTGAGCCCCTCTTTGGACACCATGTGCTTACCGCCTGATGCTATTTCAAAATCCATTAATCATCAATCCAGCGTGCCAGAAACAGTTTCAATTTTTTGGGGATGCATTTCTTGCTTTTCGTTCGCGCCGCTTGTCATAATCAAGCCAAATTGTTCACAAAATGTGGCACCAAAAATGGGCCCGCCACACAGCCCCATTTTTGGAACCTATGAGGGCCATTTCTGTGGCCGTTCCGAAACAAGGTTCAATGGAATTGGGGGGCCAAAATTGGGTCCCCCAAAAACACAAATTGAGACCCAAAAGTGGTGCCAATTTTTGAGCCCCTCTTTGGACACCATGTGCTTACCGCCTGATGCTATTTCAAAATCCATTAATCATCAATCCAGCGTGCCAGAAACATGGGAGGCCCACATGACGAGACCGTTTTTCCAACCTAAATCAAGCCCCATTTCCAGGCCCATGAAACCACGCAGAAGTCAAAGCCACATCCCAAATTGCGCCTCGTGTTGTTCAAAAAGCTCCGCTGCTGATACGCAGTGGAAAATACTTGATATGTGTGTGCGAGGGTGTAGTATATTGCGTCAATGTGCTTTAATTATGCGGATGAGCGTCGTTTGGCGTTGGGAACCATTTGATGCAAGGTGAACTTGTATTTTGTGCGGTCGCGCTTCATTTTGTATCGGATGCTTTGCATATGACACCTGCATGTTCATGGTGATCAGATTACCATGCACATATCTATGTATATTCTCTGCTGTTCTGGCAAGATTGTGTATATTCTATTGCGTTGCCAATCGATGTGTGTATTCGGCAGAGTGCGATGGATGCACTTGTCGGGAGTGTCATATTCATTGTTCGACCCGATGGTGTGAGAATCTCTATTGGAGCGCATTGAATTTGGACGGGTGTTGAGCCAGAGAAGCTGGTTTTCGATTTTGGAAATATCTGAGTTGATGTATTCGACACCTACATGTCCATGGTGATTGGATCACCATGTCCCTGCAAACACCTGATGTTGCTTCTGTGTGGGGACCCACGCAATTCCTCTAGGCGGTACCGCGGCGGGGAGACAGCGAAACGTGGGGATTACCACGATTCCATGTCTCACACACGGCAATAAATTTGACAGTGCTTTCGTGTGCGAAAGTACGCAATTACTATAGGCGGGACCGCAGCGGGACCGCGGCGGGACCGCAAAACGTGGGAATTCCCACGATTCCAGGTTGCAGGCGGGACCGGTCCCGCCGTCGGCGGGACCACTTTACCTGTAAATTTCTAGGAGCGGGACCGCATACCCCGTTTGGGAATTATAATAGTATACAAGGGGGGGTCAGGTGATGTTTTGGAGGGTGTGAAGATTTTTCGGAGGATGTCTTGTCTACCTAATTAGCGTTGTATTCCTGGCAATCTTCCAAATGGGGTCTCTGGACTGCGAAGTGTTTTAAACTGCTGCTGCTGCCAATCCGCCTTTACAGCGCGTCCACCTCCAAGTTGAGGCCCATTTCTGGCCCTTCAAAACAGCTCATATTTTGGTCGCGTTCATTTGGGCCTCCTTAGTTTCAATTTTTTGGGGATGCATTTCTTGCTTTTCGTTCGCGCCGCTTGTCATAATCAAGCCAAATTGTTCACAAAATGTGGCACCAAAAATGGGCCCGCCACACAGCCCCATTTTTGGAACCTATGAGGGCCATTTCTGTGGCCGTTCCGAAACAAGGTTCAATGGAATTGGGGGGCCAAAATTGGGTCCCCCAAAAACACAAATTGAGACCCAAAAGTGGTGCCAATTTTTGAGCCCCTCTTTGGACACCATGTGCTTACCGCCTGATGCTATTTCAAAATCCATTAATCATCAATCCAGCGTGCCAGAAACATGGGAGGCCCACATGACGAGACCGTTTTTCCAACCTAAATCAAGCCCCATTTCCAGGCCCATGAAACCACGCAGAAGTCAAAGCCACATCCCAAATTGCGCCTCGTGTTGTTCAAAAAGCTCCGCTGCTGATACGCAGTGGAAAATACTTGATATGTGTGTGCGAGGGTGTAGTATATTGCGTCAATGTGCTTTAATTATGCGGATGAGCGTCGTTTGGCGTTGGGAACCATTTGATGCAAGGTGAACTTGTATTTTGTGCGGTCGCGCTTCATTTTGTATCGGATGCTTTGCATATGACACCTGCATGTTCATGGTGATCAGATTACCATGCACATATCTATGTATATTCTCTGCTGTTCTGGCAAGATTGTGTATATTCTATTGCGTTGCCAATCGATGTGTGTATTCGGCAGAGTGCGATGGATGCACTTGTCGGGAGTGTCATATTCATTGTTCGACCCGATGGTGTGAGAATCTCTATTGGAGCGCATTGAATTTGGACGGGTGTTGAGCCAGAGAAGCTGGTTTTCGATTTTGGAAATATCTGAGTTGATGTATTCGACACCTACATGTCCATGGTGATTGGATCACCATGTCCCTGCAAACACCTGATGTTGCTTCTGTGTGGGGACCCACGCAATTCCTCTAGGCGGTACCGCGGCGGGGAGACAGCGAAACGTGGGGATTACCACGATTCCATGTCTCACACACGGCAATAAATTTGACAGTGCTTTCGTGTGCGAAAGTACGCAATTACTATAGGCGGGACCGCAGCGGGACCGCGGCGGGACCGCAAAACGTGGGAATTCCCACGATTCCAGGTTGCAGGCGGGACCGGTCCCGCCGTCGGCGGGACCACTTTACCTGTAAATTTCTAGGAGCGGGACCGCATACCCCGTTTGGGAATTATAATAGTATACAAGGGGGGGTCAGGTGATGTTTTGGAGGGTGTGAAGATTTTTCGGAGGATGTCTTGTCTACCTAATTAGCGTTGTATTCCTGGCAATCTTCCAAATGGGGTCTCTGGACTGCGAAGTGTTTTAAACTGCTGCTGCTGCCAATCCGCCTTTACAGCGCGTCCACCTCCAAGTTGAGGCCCATTTCTGGCCCTTCAAAACAGCTCATATTTTGGTCGCGTTCATTTGGGCCTCCTTAGTTTCAATTTTTTGGGGATGCATTTCTTGCTTTTCGTTCGCGCCGCTTGTCATAATCAAGCCAAATTGTTCACAAAATGTGGCACCAAAAATGGGCCCGCCACACAGCCCCATTTTTGGAACCTATGAGGGCCATTTCTGTGGCCGTTCCGAAACAAGGTTCAATGGAATTGGGGGGCCAAAATTGGGTCCCCCAAAAACACAAATTGAGACCCAAAAGTGGTGCCAATTTTTGAGCCCCTCTTTGGACACCATGTGCTTACCGCCTGATGCTATTTCAAAATCCATTAATCATCAATCCAGCGTGCCAGAAACATGGGAGGCCCACATGACGAGACCGTTTTTCCAACCTAAATCAAGCCCCATTTCCAGGCCCATGAAACCACGCAGAAGTCAAAGCCACATCCCAAATTGCGCCTCGTGTTGTTCAAAAAGCTCCGCTGCTGATACGCAGTGGAAAATACTTGATATGTGTGTGCGAGGGTGTAGTATATTGCGTCAATGTGCTTTAATTATGCGGATGAGCGTCGTTTGGCGTTGGGAACCATTTGATGCAAGGTGAACTTGTATTTTGTGCGGTCGCGCTTCATTTTGTATCGGATGCTTTGCATATGACACCTGCATGTTCATGGTGATCAGATTACCATGCACATATCTATGTATATTCTCTGCTGTTCTGGCAAGATTGTGTATATTCTATTGCGTTGCCAATCGATGTGTGTATTCGGCAGAGTGCGATGGATGCACTTGTCGGGAGTGTCATATTCATTGTTCGACCCGATGGTGTGAGAATCTCTATTGGAGCGCATTGAATTTGGACGGGTGTTGAGCCAGAGAAGCTGGTTTTCGATTTTGGAAATATCTGAGTTGATGTATTCGACACCTACATGTCCATGGTGATTGGATCACCATGTCCCTGCAAACACCTGATGTTGCTTCTGTGTGGGGACCCACGCAATTCCTCTAGGCGGTACCGCGGCGGGGAGACAGCGAAACGTGGGGATTACCACGATTCCATGTCTCACACACGGCAATAAATTTGACAGTGCTTTCGTGTGCGAAAGTACGCAATTACTATAGGCGGGACCGCAGCGGGACCGCGGCGGGACCGCAAAACGTGGGAATTCCCACGATTCCAGGTTGCAGGCGGGACCGGTCCCGCCGTCGGCGGGACCACTTTACCTGTAAATTTCTAGGAGCGGGACCGCATACCCCGTTTGGGAATTATAATAGTATACAAGGGGGGGTCAGGTGATGTTTTGGAGGGTGTGAAGATTTTTCGGAGGATGTCTTGTCTACCTAATTAGCGTTGTATTCCTGGCAATCTTCCAAATGGGGTCTCTGGACTGCGAAGTGTTTTAAACTGCTGCTGCTGCCAATCCGCCTTTACAGCGCGTCCACCTCCAAGTTGAGGCCCATTTCTGGCCCTTCAAAACAGCTCATATTTTGGTCGCGTTCATTTGGGCCTCCTTAGTTTCAATTTTTTGGGGATGCATTTCTTGCTTTTCGTTCGCGCCGCTTGTCATAATCAAGCCAAATTGTTCACAAAATGTGGCACCAAAAATGGGCCCGCCACACAGCCCCATTTTTGGAACCTATGAGGGCCATTTCTGTGGCCGTTCCGAAACAAGGTTCAATGGAATTGGGGGGCCAAAATTGGGTCCCCCAAAAACACAAATTGAGACCCAAAAGTGGTGCCAATTTTTGAGCCCCTCTTTGGACACCATGTGCTTACCGCCTGATGCTATTTCAAAATCCATTAATCATCAATCCAGCGTGCCAGAAACATGGGAGGCCCACATGACGAGACCGTTTTTCCAACCTAAATCAAGCCCCATTTCCAGGCCCATGAAACCACGCAGAAGTCAAAGCCACATCCCAAATTGCGCCTCGTGTTGTTCAAAAAGCTCCGCTGCTGATACGCAGTGGAAAATACTTGATATGTGTGTGCGAGGGTGTAGTATATTGCGTCAATGTGCTTTAATTATGCGGATGAGCGTCGTTTGGCGTTGGGAACCATTTGATGCAAGGTGAACTTGTATTTTGTGCGGTCGCGCTTCATTTTGTATCGGATGCTTTGCATATGACACCTGCATGTTCATGGTGATCAGATTACCATGCACATATCTATGTATATTCTCTGCTGTTCTGGCAAGATTGTGTATATTCTATTGCGTTGCCAATCGATGTGTGTATTCGGCAGAGTGCGATGGATGCACTTGTCGGGAGTGTCATATTCATTGTTCGACCCGATGGTGTGAGAATCTCTATTGGAGCGCATTGAATTTGGACGGGTGTTGAGCCAGAGAAGCTGGTTTTCGATTTTGGAAATATCTGAGTTGATGTATTCGACACCTACATGTCCATGGTGATTGGATCACCATGTCCCTGCAAACACCTGATGTTGCTTCTGTGTGGGGACCCACGCAATTCCTCTAGGCGGTACCGCGGCGGGGAGACAGCGAAACGTGGGGATTACCACGATTCCATGTCTCACACACGGCAATAAATTTGACAGTGCTTTCGTGTGCGAAAGTACGCAATTACTATAGGCGGGACCGCAGCGGGACCGCGGCGGGACCGCAAAACGTGGGAATTCCCACGATTCCAGGTTGCAGGCGGGACCGGTCCCGCCGTCGGCGGGACCACTTTACCTGTAAATTTCTAGGAGCGGGACCGCATACCCCGTTTGGGAATTATAATAGTATACAAGGGGGGGTCAGGTGATGTTTTGGAGGGTGTGAAGATTTTTCGGAGGATGTCTTGTCTACCTAATTAGCGTTGTATTCCTGGCAATCTTCCAAATGGGGTCTCTGGACTGCGAAGTGTTTTAAACTGCTGCTGCTGCTGCTGCCAATCCGCCTTTACAGCGCGTCCACCTCCAAGTTGAGGCCCATTTCTGGCCCTTCAAAACAGCTCATATTTTGGTCGCGTTCATTTGGGCCTCCTTAGTTTCAATTTTTTGGGGATGCATTTCTTGCTTTTCGTTCGCGCCGCTTGTCATAATCAAGCCAAATTGTTCACAAAATGTGGCACCAAAAATGGGCCCGCCACACAGCCCCATTTTTGGAACCTATGAGGGCCATTTCTGTGGCCGTTCCGAAACAAGGTTCAATGGAATTGGGGGGCCAAAATTGGGTCCCCCAAAAACACAAATTGAGACCCAAAAGTGGTGCCAATTTTTGAGCCCCTCTTTGGACACCATGTGCTTACCGCCTGATGCTATTTCAAAATCCATTAATCATCAATCCAGCGTGCCAGAAACATGGGAGGCCCACATGACGAGACCGTTTTTCCAACCTAAATCAAGCCCCATTTCCAGGCCCATGAAACCACGCAGAAGTCAAAGCCACATCCCAAATTGCGCCTCGTGTTGTTCAAAAAGCTCCGCTGCTGATACGCAGTGGAAAATACTTGATATGTGTGTGCGAGGGTGTAGTATATTGCGTCAATGTGCTTTAATTATGCGGATGAGCGTCGTTTGGCGTTGGGAACCATTTGATGCAAGGTGAACTTGTATTTTGTGCGGTCGCGCTTCATTTTGTATCGGATGCTTTGCATATGACACCTGCATGTTCATGGTGATCAGATTACCATGCACATATCTATGTATATTCTCTGCTGTTCTGGCAAGATTGTGTATATTCTATTGCGTTGCCAATCGATGTGTGTATTCGGCAGAGTGCGATGGATGCACTTGTCGGGAGTGTCATATTCATTGTTCGACCCGATGGTGTGAGAATCTCTATTGGAGCGCATTGAATTTGGACGGGTGTTGAGCCAGAGAAGCTGGTTTTCGATTTTGGAAATATCTGAGTTGATGTATTCGACACCTACATGTCCATGGTGATTGGATCACCATGTCCCTGCAAACACCTGATGTTGCTTCTGTGTGGGGACCCACGCAATTCCTCTAGGCGGTACCGCGGCGGGGAGACAGCGAAACGTGGGGATTACCACGATTCCATGTCTCACACACGGCAATAAATTTGACAGTGCTTTCGTGTGCGAAAGTACGCAATTACTATAGGCGGGACCGCAGCGGGACCGCGGCGGGACCGCAAAACGTGGGAATTCCCACGATTCCAGGTTGCAGGCGGGACCGGTCCCGCCGTCGGCGGGACCACTTTACCTGTAAATTTCTAGGAGCGGGACCGCATACCCCGTTTGGGAATTATAATAGTATACAAGGGGGGGTCAGGTGATGTTTTGGAGGGTGTGAAGATTTTTCGGAGGATGTCTTGTCTACCTAATTAGCGTTGTATTCCTGGCAATCTTCCAAATGGGGTCTCTGGACTGCGAAGTGTTTTAAACTGCTGCTGCTGCCAATCCGCCTTTACAGCGCGTCCACCTCCAAGTTGAGGCCCATTTCTGGCCCTTCAAAACAGCTCATATTTTGGTCGCGTTCATTTGGGCCTCCTTAGTTTCAATTTTTTGGGGATGCATTTCTTGCTTTTCGTTCGCGCCGCTTGTCATAATCAAGCCAAATTGTTCACAAAATGTGGCACCAAAAATGGGCCCGCCACACAGCCCCATTTTTGGAACCTATGAGGGCCATTTCTGTGGCCGTTCCGAAACAAGGTTCAATGGAATTGGGGGGCCAAAATTGGGTCCCCCAAAAACACAAATTGAGACCCAAAAGTGGTGCCAATTTTTGAGCCCCTCTTTGGACACCATGTGCTTACCGCCTGATGCTATTTCAAAATCCATTAATCATCAATCCAGCGTGCCAGAAACATGGGAGGCCCACATGACGAGACCGTTTTTCCAACCTAAATCAAGCCCCATTTCCAGGCCCATGAAACCACGCAGAAGTCAAAGCCACATCCCAAATTGCGCCTCGTGTTGTTCAAAAAGCTCCGCTGCTGATACGCAGTGGAAAATACTTGATATGTGTGTGCGAGGGTGTAGTATATTGCGTCAATGTGCTTTAATTATGCGGATGAGCGTCGTTTGGCGTTGGGAACCATTTGATGCAAGGTGAACTTGTATTTTGTGCGGTCGCGCTTCATTTTGTATCGGATGCTTTGCATATGACACCTGCATGTTCATGGTGATCAGATTACCATGCACATATCTATGTATATTCTCTGCTGTTCTGGCAAGATTGTGTATATTCTATTGCGTTGCCAATCGATGTGTGTATTCGGCAGAGTGCGATGGATGCACTTGTCGGGAGTGTCATATTCATTGTTCGACCCGATGGTGTGAGAATCTCTATTGGAGCGCATTGAATTTGGACGGGTGTTGAGCCAGAGAAGCTGGTTTTCGATTTTGGAAATATCTGAGTTGATGTATTCGACACCTACATGTCCATGGTGATTGGATCACCATGTCCCTGCAAACACCTGATGTTGCTTCTGTGTGGGGACCCACGCAATTCCTCTAGGCGGTACCGCGGCGGGGAGACAGCGAAACGTGGGGATTACCACGATTCCATGTCTCACACACGGCAATAAATTTGACAGTGCTTTCGTGTGCGAAAGTACGCAATTACTATAGGCGGGACCGCAGCGGGACCGCGGCGGGACCGCAAAACGTGGGAATTCCCACGATTCCAGGTTGCAGGCGGGACCGGTCCCGCCGTCGGCGGGACCACTTTACCTGTAAATTTCTAGGAGCGGGACCGCATACCCCGTTTGGGAATTATAATAGTATACAAGGGGGGGTCAGGTGATGTTTTGGAGGGTGTGAAGATTTTTCGGAGGATGTCTTGTCTACCTAATTAGCGTTGTATTCCTGGCAATCTTCCAAATGGGGTCTCTGGACTGCGAAGTGTTTTAAACTGCTGCTGCTGCCAATCCGCCTTTACAGCGCGTCCACCTCCAAGTTGAGGCCCATTTCTGGCCCTTCAAAACAGCTCATATTTTGGTCGCGTTCATTTGGGCCTCCTTAGTTTCAATTTTTTGGGGATGCATTTCTTGCTTTTCGTTCGCGCCGCTTGTCATAATCAAGCCAAATTGTTCACAAAATGTGGCACCAAAAATGGGCCCGCCACACAGCCCCATTTTTGGAACCTATGAGGGCCATTTCTGTGGCCGTTCCGAAACAAGGTTCAATGGAATTGGGGGGCCAAAATTGGGTCCCCCAAAAACACAAATTGAGACCCAAAAGTGGTGCCAATTTTTGAGCCCCTCTTTGGACACCATGTGCTTACCGCCTGATGCTATTTCAAAATCCATTAATCATCAATCCAGCGTGCCAGAAACATGGGAGGCCCACATGACGAGACCGTTTTTCCAACCTAAATCAAGCCCCATTTCCAGGCCCATGAAACCACGCAGAAGTCAAAGCCACATCCCAAATTGCGCCTCGTGTTGTTCAAAAAGCTCCGCTGCTGATACGCAGTGGAAAATACTTGATATGTGTGTGCGAGGGTGTAGTATATTGCGTCAATGTGCTTTAATTATGCGGATGAGCGTCGTTTGGCGTTGGGAACCATTTGATGCAAGGTGAACTTGTATTTTGTGCGGTCGCGCTTCATTTTGTATCGGATGCTTTGCATATGACACCTGCATGTTCATGGTGATCAGATTACCATGCACATATCTATGTATATTCTCTGCTGTTCTGGCAAGATTGTGTATATTCTATTGCGTTGCCAATCGATGTGTGTATTCGGCAGAGTGCGATGGATGCACTTGTCGGGAGTGTCATATTCATTGTTCGACCCGATGGTGTGAGAATCTCTATTGGAGCGCATTGAATTTGGACGGGTGTTGAGCCAGAGAAGCTGGTTTTCGATTTTGGAAATATCTGAGTTGATGTATTCGACACCTACATGTCCATGGTGATTGGATCACCATGTCCCTGCAAACACCTGATGTTGCTTCTGTGTGGGGACCCACGCAATTCCTCTAGGCGGTACCGCGGCGGGGAGACAGCGAAACGTGGGGATTACCACGATTCCATGTCTCACACACGGCAATAAATTTGACAGTGCTTTCGTGTGCGAAAGTACGCAATTACTATAGGCGGGACCGCAGCGGGACCGCGGCGGGACCGCAAAACGTGGGAATTCCCACGATTCCAGGTTGCAGGCGGGACCGGTCCCGCCGTCGGCGGGACCACTTTACCTGTAAATTTCTAGGAGCGGGACCGCATACCCCGTTTGGGAATTATAATAGTATACAAGGGGGGGTCAGGTGATGTTTTGGAGGGTGTGAAGATTTTTCGGAGGATGTCTTGTCTACCTAATTAGCGTTGTATTCCTGGCAATCTTCCAAATGGGGTCTCTGGACTGCGAAGTGTTTTAAACTGCTGCTGCTGCCAATCCGCCTTTACAGCGCGTCCACCTCCAAGTTGAGGCCCATTTCTGGCCCTTCAAAACAGCTCATATTTTGGTCGCGTTCATTTGGGCCTCCTTAGTTTCAATTTTTTGGGGATGCATTTCTTGCTTTTCGTTCGCGCCGCTTGTCATAATCAAGCCAAATTGTTCACAAAATGTGGCACCAAAAATGGGCCCGCCACACAGCCCCATTTTTGGAACCTATGAGGGCCATTTCTGTGGCCGTTCCGAAACAAGGTTCAATGGAATTGGGGGGCCAAAATTGGGTCCCCCAAAAACACAAATTGAGACCCAAAAGTGGTGCCAATTTTTGAGCCCCTCTTTGGACACCATGTGCTTACCGCCTGATGCTATTTCAAAATCCATTAATCATCAATCCAGCGTGCCAGAAACATGGGAGGCCCACATGACGAGACCGTTTTTCCAACCTAAATCAAGCCCCATTTCCAGGCCCATGAAACCACGCAGAAGTCAAAGCCACATCCCAAATTGCGCCTCGTGTTGTTCAAAAAGCTCCGCTGCTGATACGCAGTGGAAAATACTTGATATGTGTGTGCGAGGGTGTAGTATATTGCGTCAATGTGCTTTAATTATGCGGATGAGCGTCGTTTGGCGTTGGGAACCATTTGATGCAAGGTGAACTTGTATTTTGTGCGGTCGCGCTTCATTTTGTATCGGATGCTTTGCATATGACACCTGCATGTTCATGGTGATCAGATTACCATGCACATATCTATGTATATTCTCTGCTGTTCTGGCAAGATTGTGTATATTCTATTGCGTTGCCAATCGATGTGTGTATTCGGCAGAGTGCGATGGATGCACTTGTCGGGAGTGTCATATTCATTGTTCGACCCGATGGTGTGAGAATCTCTATTGGAGCGCATTGAATTTGGACGGGTGTTGAGCCAGAGAAGCTGGTTTTCGATTTTGGAAATATCTGAGTTGATGTATTCGACACCTACATGTCCATGGTGATTGGATCACCATGTCCCTGCAAACACCTGATGTTGCTTCTGTGTGGGGACCCACGCAATTCCTCTAGGCGGTACCGCGGCGGGGAGACAGCGAAACGTGGGGATTACCACGATTCCATGTCTCACACACGGCAATAAATTTGACAGTGCTTTCGTGTGCGAAAGTACGCAATTACTATAGGCGGGACCGCAGCGGGACCGCGGCGGGACCGCAAAACGTGGGAATTCCCACGATTCCAGGTTGCAGGCGGGACCGGTCCCGCCGTCGGCGGGACCACTTTACCTGTAAATTTCTAGGAGCGGGACCGCATACCCCGTTTGGGAATTATAATAGTATACAAGGGGGGGTCAGGTGATGTTTTGGAGGGTGTGAAGATTTTTCGGAGGATGTCTTGTCTACCTAATTAGCGTTGTATTCCTGGCAATCTTCCAAATGGGGTCTCTGGACTGCGAAGTGTTTTAAACTGCTGCTGCTGCCAATCCGCCTTTACAGCGCGTCCACCTCCAAGTTGAGGCCCATTTCTGGCCCTTCAAAACAGCTCATATTTTGGTCGCGTTCATTTGGGCCTCCTTAGTTTCAATTTTTTGGGGATGCATTTCTTGCTTTTCGTTCGCGCCGCTTGTCATAATCAAGCCAAATTGTTCACAAAATGTGGCACCAAAAATGGGCCCGCCACACAGCCCCATTTTTGGAACCTATGAGGGCCATTTCTGTGGCCGTTCCGAAACAAGGTTCAATGGAATTGGGGGGCCAAAATTGGGTCCCCCAAAAACACAAATTGAGACCCAAAAGTGGTGCCAATTTTTGAGCCCCTCTTTGGACACCATGTGCTTACCGCCTGATGCTATTTCAAAATCCATTAATCATCAATCCAGCGTGCCAGAAACATGGGAGGCCCACATGACGAGACCGTTTTTCCAACCTAAATCAAGCCCCATTTCCAGGCCCATGAAACCACGCAGAAGTCAAAGCCACATCCCAAATTGCGCCTCGTGTTGTTCAAAAAGCTCCGCTGCTGATACGCAGTGGAAAATACTTGATATGTGTGTGCGAGGGTGTAGTATATTGCGTCAATGTGCTTTAATTATGCGGATGAGCGTCGTTTGGCGTTGGGAACCATTTGATGCAAGGTGAACTTGTATTTTGTGCGGTCGCGCTTCATTTTGTATCGGATGCTTTGCATATGACACCTGCATGTTCATGGTGATCAGATTACCATGCACATATCTATGTATATTCTCTGCTGTTCTGGCAAGATTGTGTATATTCTATTGCGTTGCCAATCGATGTGTGTATTCGGCAGAGTGCGATGGATGCACTTGTCGGGAGTGTCATATTCATTGTTCGACCCGATGGTGTGAGAATCTCTATTGGAGCGCATTGAATTTGGACGGGTGTTGAGCCAGAGAAGCTGGTTTTCGATTTTGGAAATATCTGAGTTGATGTATTCGACACCTACATGTCCATGGTGATTGGATCACCATGTCCCTGCAAACACCTGATGTTGCTTCTGTGTGGGGACCCACGCAATTCCTCTAGGCGGTACCGCGGCGGGGAGACAGCGAAACGTGGGGATTACCACGATTCCATGTCTCACACACGGCAATAAATTTGACAGTGCTTTCGTGTGCGAAAGTACGCAATTACTATAGGCGGGACCGCAGCGGGACCGCGGCGGGACCGCAAAACGTGGGAATTCCCACGATTCCAGGTTGCAGGCGGGACCGGTCCCGCCGTCGGCGGGACCACTTTACCTGTAAATTTCTAGGAGCGGGACCGCATACCCCGTTTGGGAATTATAATAGTATACAAGGGGGGGTCAGGTGATGTTTTGGAGGGTGTGAAGATTTTTCGGAGGATGTCTTGTCTACCTAATTAGCGTTGTATTCCTGGCAATCTTCCAAATGGGGTCTCTGGACTGCGAAGTGTTTTAAACTGCTGCTGCTGCCAATCCGCCTTTACAGCGCGTCCACCTCCAAGTTGAGGCCCATTTCTGGCCCTTCAAAACAGCTCATATTTTGGTCGCGTTCATTTGGGCCTCCTTAGTTTCAATTTTTTGGGGATGCATTTCTTGCTTTTCGTTCGCGCCGCTTGTCATAATCAAGCCAAATTGTTCACAAAATGTGGCACCAAAAATGGGCCCGCCACACAGCCCCATTTTTGGAACCTATGAGGGCCATTTCTGTGGCCGTTCCGAAACAAGGTTCAATGGAATTGGGGGGCCAAAATTGGGTCCCCCAAAAACACAAATTGAGACCCAAAAGTGGTGCCAATTTTTGAGCCCCTCTTTGGACACCATGTGCTTACCGCCTGATGCTATTTCAAAATCCATTAACCGTGGGGGGCTTACCGCCTGATGCTATTTCAAAATCCATTAATCATCAATCCAGCGTGCCAGAAACATGGGAGGCCCACATGACGAGACCGTTTTTCCAACCTAAATCAAGCCCCATTTCCAGGCCCATGAAACCACGCAGAAGTCAAAGCCACATCCCAAATTGCGCCTCGTGTTGTTCAAAAAGCTCCGCTGCTGATACGCAGTGGAAAATACTTGATATGTGTGTGCGAGGGTGTAGTATATTGCGTCAATGTGCTTTAATTATGCGGATGAGCGTCGTTTGGCGTTGGGAACCATTTGATGCAAGGTGAACTTGTATTTTGTGCGGTCGCGCTTCATTTTGTATCGGATGCTTTGCATATGACACCTGCATGTTCATGGTGATCAGATTACCATGCACATATCTATGTATATTCTCTGCTGTTCTGGCAAGATTGTGTATATTCTATTGCGTTGCCAATCGATGTGTGTATTCGGCAGAGTGCTGTCAAATTCATTGTTCGACCCGATGGTGTGAGAATCTCTATTGGAGCGCATTGAATTTGGACGGGTGTTGAGCCAGAGAAGCTGGTTTTCGATTTTGGAAATATCTGAGTTGATGTATTCGACACCTACATGTCCATGGTGATTGGATCACCATGTCCCTGCAAACACCTGATGTTGCTTCTGTGTGGGGACCCACGCAATTCCTCTAGGCGGTACCGCGGCGGGGAGACAGCGAAACGTGGGGATTACCACGATTCCATGTCTCACACACGGCAATAAATTTGACAGTGCTTTCGTGTGCGAAAGTACGCAATTACTATAGGCGGGACCGCAGCGGGACCGCGGCGGGACCGCAAAACGTGGGAATTCCCACGATTCCAGGTTGCAGGCGGGACCGGTCCCGCCGTCGGCGGGACCACTTTACCTGTAAATTTCTAGGAGCGGGACCGCATACCCCGTTTGGGAATTATAATAGTATACAAGGGGGGGGTCAGGTGATGTTTTGGAGGGTGTGAAGATTTTTCGGAGGATGTCTTGTCTACCGCGGCGGGACCGCAAAACGTGGGAATTCCCACGATTCCAGGTTGCAGGCGGGACCGGTCCCGCCGTCGGCGGGACCACTTTACCTGTAAATTTCTAGGAGCGGGACCGCATACCCCGTTGGGGAATTATAATAGTATACAAGGGGGGGTCAGGTGATGTTTTGGAGGGTGTGAAGATTTTTCGGAGGAT
>CBDDGJ010000003.1:0-25000 GCA_965227805.1 Parvibaculaceae bacterium
GATTGGCGGCAGACTTAAAGACCAGGCGAGGGCGGGGTGCATCCACCACGCGGGCAAAAATATGCGCGCCATGGCAATGCAATTCCGCAAGGATAAAGACATTGAAAATGTCATCACCTGGTTATCTAAATAAAATTTGCTTTAATGCCCGCACCCACTTAAATCTAGTTAGGCTTTTAGCTAGATAGTATTTCATAAAGTAATATGAAGCTGTTGTCCTTCCCCCTTATAATTGTACCAGTTTTAGCGAGAGATTATTGTCTTTGATTGGGTGTATATTTCTCGTTAGGATTTTAAGAAACATCAATTATAGGAGTAAAAGATGAGCAGAAAACGTTTTAGTGACAATGATATAATCCGCATATTACGTGAGGTTGAGGTGAATATTGGTGGGGGTATGGATACCGATTCTGCCTGCCGCAAGAGTGGCATTAGCCCGCAGACATATTACCGCTGGCGTGGCAATTATGGTCATATGAAGAATAGCGAGGTTAAACGCCTAAAAGCCTTGGAGCAGGAGAATGTGCGCCTTAAAAAGATAGTTGCTGCGCTAGAGTTAGATAAGTTGATTCTCAAGGAGGGGCTCGATTTTTTGGACAAGAAAAAGGCCTAACCACAGCAGATAAGCGCTCTATTGCAGTCCATTGCCAACAAAGGCTGAGCACAAGCCAGCGTAAAGTTTGCAAGGCTTTGGATATTCCAAGAAGCGTGTGTCAGTATAAACCCACTCAAGCTTGCAGCGATGAACAGCTACGGCTTGATATGATACGCCTAGCCAAGCAATATGGTCGTTATGGATACCGCAAGATAGCAGCATTATTGCGGGTTGAGGGGCATAATGTTAACCATAAGAAGGTAGAAAGACTATGGCGCGAAGAAGGCTTGCAGCTGCCTAAAAGACACAAAAAGCGCAAGCGCATATATGATGGCACTTCCTCTTGCCTCAGACTTCGTGCCAAATATAAGAACCATATTTGGAGCTATGACTTTGTGGGGGACAAGCTGCATAATGGCAGGAAATACAGAATGTTAACGTTGCTCGACGAGTTCAGCAGAGAGGCGATAGCTGTGGAAGTTGGCTACAATATCAAGTCCATAGATGTGATTGAAACACTGGCAAAATGCTTCGCCAAACACGGCGTGCCTGAGCATATCAGGTCGGATAATGGTAGAGAATTTACCAGCACCGATATAAAGCGTTTCTTGCGTAATGTGGGCACCGAAACGCTTTATATCGCCCCAGGGTCGCCATGGGAAAATGGCTTTAATGAAAGGTTTAACGGTATACTCAGAACCGAGTTGTTAAATGCAGAAACCTTCTTGTCGCTGACAGAAGCAAAGGTGGTAATAAAAGGCTGGGTAAAGCAATATAACCATATCAGACCGCACCAAGCACTAAACTACAAACCACCAGCACCAGAAACAAACATACTCAACCAAAACACAAAAATACTCTCACAAAAACTGGCACAAAATTATGGGGCTTGACACTGTATATTGATTTGAAAGATTATTAGCTATTAAAGAAGAGCGATACTCCATCAAAGCCAGTTTATAATTTTTGTCACTCAGGCCACCCAATGATATTACTGCCAATGTTGCATCAATTTTCTGGAATTTTAACTTTTGAGAGATTGCGCGATGACACCATTCTGAATCCATAGCATAGTGATAATCTAAAGAGTAACTACCAATACGTTCATATGCTGCTTTACGAACAATTATCGCTGGATGAAAAAGATACATTCGTTTATGCATTTTTGAGATGTCTGCAATTCGCACATAGCTTCTATCCGTTACCGGATCGAAATAACGCGCATTACCATAGAATACATCGACATCTGAATCTGGAGTTAAAACGTCTAAAAAAGATCTGGTGTAATCAGCTACCCAATAGTCATCACTGTTCAAGATAGCGATAAAATCAGTAGATGCTCTCTTAATCCCTCGATTAAAAGAATCTGCTATTCCTTTATCTTTACCTGTTTCCCAATAAGAAATCTGCGATTCAAAAGCTGCAATGACATCAAGAGTTCCGTCAGTTGACCCGCCATCAATTACGATTACGTCAACAGCATTTAGGGGTTGTCTAAACACCGAGTCCAAACAGCGCTTAAGTCCAACAACATTATTTAAAACTGGAATAATCACAGAAATCATAGGGCGCGGTGATTTAGTTATCATTAAGAAAGTCTCCAAGAGAGGTTTTTTGAAAGATTGTTAATACACTATAAGAGCTTGCATTAACGATTAAACGCCCATCTTCTTCAAAACAACGACGTGCCATATCATAGTAGAGCTCTGATGCTTTTAGATCAGGTAATTGCCATAGATCACCTCCAGAAAAATAGTCCCTAGAAAAATGAGCCAAATCTTCCCCCCGATTACGAATAACAGTATTGGGCACACCATCATAAGGATAATAGTGATCACACCCCACTAAAGCAACACGCGTAAAACCCATATGATATGCAAGCTGCATCGCAACGTAACTTACTGTAAATCCCTGAAAAATACTCATTGAGCAATCCCGGGCAAAATAAGGAAAATCACAACTATTTAATAAGTGTAAACTTTTGTGATCGCGCACACCATAACCCAACGCAGCATGGTCAAGAAAAAGCGGCACATCTGAAGAAGAAAAGAAATCTTTATTTTGTTCAATCACATAAGGATTAACAGCGACAATACAAGAAGGACGAAATTGTGTTTCTTCAAATAATAAGTTGATTTTATTCAGACCAAATGTATAGACATCACCAATACGGGTGAAGTCGACGTCTTTTAGGCTAGGACCATTGCAAAGAATAATCGCTTTTTTTCCATAGTATTTATTACGTAACGACACGATTTTGCGGCGATGTTTCCATGAAACCGGACGAAGGTCCCACCAAAGACGTTTTAATAACAAGCTTGCAGTGACACGGTAAGGGTTTAATCGGTCACGGTTTCCGCCAGATCGTAAATAAGGCTTAGACAGGGTCATGCAATCGTCCTCCAATCCCACCATCCACCGCAATCTCTGCGCCGGTAATAAAACGCGCATTTTCAGAACATAAGAACAAAGCTAATCTAGCTATTTCATCCGGTTCTGCAATCCTGCCAAGCGGGTGATATGCTGCAAGTTGGGCATATTTTTCGGGGTCAGACTCAAAGCCAGCTAATAACATATCAGTTTTAGTCGCTGCAGGGAGTATTGTATTAACCGTCACATCAGCAGAAAACTCCAAGGCCAGCGCCCGTGTCAATCCCGCAAGAGAGGCTTTTGATGTCGAGTAACAAAGAAATCCGGCTTTTGTTAAACGGGCATGTATGCTGCCAATATTGACTATACTGCCTTCCGTATGCCTAAGTTGGCTTTCAAATGATTTAGCCAGGATAAACGGAGCTGTAACATTGATTTGCTGGGATGCGTAAAACTCGGTTGTGCTCAACGCGCCTAAAGGTTTTACAACCTGATAAGCCGCATTATTAACCAGTCCATACAGATTCCGTTGACCAGTCTTTAAGACATTGTCTATATCGCCAGAAAATCGTTGCCGTTCATCTTCATTTTCTGCCAATACTAGCAGATCACATTGGATATAATGATCGCAATTAATCTTTGCATATTCATGAATATCGCTGCCGATAACCCAATAACCGCTATGCATAAATAGTTTGCAGAGGGACTGACCAATCCCCCCATTGCAACCTGTGATCAATACTGCAAAACGTTTATCCATACCCCCTACTTATCAATCTTTGTAGTAGATTGCGTAGGTGACTCAGACCTATTTGCTGAGTTAGATATGATACGAAAAACGACAGTGTTCCAACTTGCACCAACAAATTCAAGATTGGGATTGGGTTTTACAAATTCATCCACAAACCGCGTAACATCTGGCCAGTCTGAAGAGACATAATCATCAAAAATAATGTATCCGCCAGGCTTTACGGTGTGAAAGTAATTCTCAAAGTCAGCCTTCACACCGGCAAAACTATGATCTCCGTCAATAATCAATACATCGCACATAGAACTAGTAGCAACTTTAATCGCTTCTTCATCAGTGCTCATCATTTTTAATAAGGTAACATTGTTTCCGTGGACGCCTGCAACAGAAAGGTTTTCGCGGAAAGTGCGTTCACTAACAATCTCATTAGTAACAATATCACGGTTATTTTTTCCATAGTAACCATCTAACGGATCAATAGCCGTGAGATGAACATTATTAAAGTAGACTTTTGTGAGATCATAGATTGCAGTCAATCCAATTCCGAACAATGTGCCAATCTCTAATACCCGAAGATTGTCACTTTTCACTGAGGAGGCCACCAGCGCGCGTAGGAGTATATCCTCAATATTTGTTGCCAAACGCCCTCTAGAATTGCTTTCCAGGATACAAACGCGATGAGCAAGATAGGCGAGCGATTTAGGTGTAACTTTAATGTTGATATTTTTTGCCCATTTATTCAGTAAAATTTCGATATGCTCTTTATTTAACTTACGATTAAAATTCTGATAATCAACAATGTTAAAAACTGGTGCAGAAGCTAGGCGGTTTACCTTTCGCTCTAATGCAGCATGCTTATCTGCCTGCTGCTTACCCTGATTCTCTAAAAGGGTTGTGATGTCCTTTAATTTACTCTGATAATCTCTCTGTAATTGGTCTTTCAGTAATTGTCTTAAGAAAAACTCCTTCTCAGCAAACTCACTCATCTTCTTATTACCAAATGATACGCCCATAATCAAAAGTACTGCCAACATCAACACGCCGGCAGCGCTCCACAGCAGCAGACTAAAAGGAGCTATCGCCGACATAAACACTGGTGATAATCCGACCCCAAGAAAAACGGTTACCCCTATAATCATTGCAAGTGAATGGCGCTTAGAAAAACGTAACATCCACATCACAAATTGACCAATGCGGAATAAAGTAAGGTTTTTGCTTTGCACCCATTCAGCAAATTGTGCATAAGATGAGAAGTTTAGGTGTGGCCTGTGCCAGTTAATAGCACGTGCAGACATTAGCTTTGAAACAGATGCTGCTTTGTTGGTCTGATTAGTGTTCTGGGTTTGTGGCTTTACTTCCAGAGTATTCTTGGCCTCTGTAAGATATTTAACTACTGAATTAACAAGGGGTTTTTCTGGATTCGCCACCTTCAAAACTTTCTGTAATGCCTGCTGCATTGCGAGTGTGCCTGGATCCTCTTTGAAAGCTAACAGATTACCCCAAGCATTAGGAACTTCAAGCGCACATGGGTATTTCTTAAGTGCACACCAATCATGGCGAATGCCATAACGGATAACTGGATGCCATTCACTTACGTAGACGATATACCCCTTATCTACCAGATATTTGCATATATCTTCCCAATTATGTCCAAGGAGTTTCGTCTTCGCATCTTCAAATTTACACTGAATCACATCAGGTTTAATGGAGTCCCATGGAACCCCCTTAAGCACCGATAAATCATAACCCTCGACATCTATCTTAAGGAAATTGATATGATCAAGGGCATGTTCTTTTACAATTTCTGCGATTGTCGTCGTATCAACTGTTGCTGATCGTATGTGCGTATCATGAAACTTGAGCAGCCCTGAAATGCCCGTGCTCTCTTTTGAAGAATAAAAATCCACATTTTTTTGAACAGTTTCAGAAACAGCCTTTGGACTAATAACGACATTTTTTTCTTTCCCGTATCGATTGACTAAATATTCTCTGTTCTTTGGATCGGGTTCAAATGCAAATATATCCCACTTTAATTTATGAAATGGTATAAGAGCACTACCATGATGCGCGCCTACATCAACCATAACTGCCCTTGGAGGTGTAGATGACAATAGATTTTCAACAATCAGTGTCTCATCCAACACCGCTTTATGAACGCGTTCCATTTTGATTAAATTAGTCTCAGTGACTTTCATATTATTTGTTACCCCTTCAAAACTTAAAATCGATTCAGTTAGTTTATGCCAGCTATTGTTTCTAAAATAAGCCGACCGGGAAAAATGCAACTGATACATTTCCAGATTTTCACTAATCTTAGTTAATGCATCTAATAAACCATCATTTTTATAATTAGTGAGCACAATTCCGTTTTCATATTCCTCAACTATATCAGCAAGCCATGTATCACTTAAAACAATCACCGGCTTACCTAAATACATAGCATCAATTAGCAGCCCCGATGTTCTTTCCGAAAATGCAGGCGCTTTGTATGGCAATACAATAATATCGCTAGATTTCAGAAGGTCCGAAAATTCTTCATTTGTAAGTTCGTTTGATATAAATTCGCACTCAGTATGTGCAAGGTCATCAGCGAGCAATTTCATATTGCGCGGTGTATTTTTAAAAACAAATGCGCGCACAATAAAATCGAATGATTTAGACACATTTTTCGCATGCTTTTTAATAAAGTCTGCCGTTATATCAAATCCTTTTTCCTGCCTAACCCCACCGGGGAAGAGCACAGTTACTTTTTCATAACTTAATGCTGCTTTTTTTAGCACACCTTCTTCAATAAATTTTTCAACTTGAACATCAGAAAATGTGGTGCTTGAATGTGGCGCGACCGGAAGTCTAATCCCAAACACACGCTCTACATTGAAAGCCAAACGCTGTGTAGGTAACGTAAAATGCAAACGGGTATTGTTTGCGTTATCTAGCAAAAAATTTTTCCACTCTTTAATGTATAATGAATTGTCATATCTAATAAATGATAACCAAAACAGGCAAATAACAGCAGATAGGTTTTCAAATTCTTCTAACACCTCACTAACTATTTTTGCCATAGGAAGGCTACCACAATACATATAGAGTCGAGTCTTGTGTGACAAACCACGCTCATATCGCAACTGAATCGCAGCCCGCAACTCTTTAGT
Source organism: Parvibaculaceae bacterium (assembly GCA_965227805.1). Classification (GTDB taxonomy): domain Bacteria; phylum Pseudomonadota; class Alphaproteobacteria; order RS24; family RS24; genus CBDDGJ01. The sequence continues at coordinate 6,866 of CBDDGJ010000003.1, forward strand.
AAATATCGCTACATCTATATCTTTTGGTGAAAGGGTATTACCAATCGACCAAGAATGTTTTGAGAACACTGGTTCGAAATGGGGTCTGGAATCAGTAATATTTTTGGCACAATTTATATTCCCGAAAACCGAAAAATTTGTTCCTTGCTTGGCGAAAGCCTCTGCTAATCTATCATCATAAGCTAAAAAATGGCCAAACTCATCAATAGCATCCGGGTCCAGCATGATCACTTCGGAAACATTCGAAGCCTCGCATTCTTGTATTCTATATCTTTCTGTCAGTGCTGGAATATAAGACGGCGTCAAGTTTTCAACATAACGCCCAGCGCTTTCCACCGCAGACAACCAATTATCTAATGTTTTACAATGCTCTGCATAATAGTCATCATAATCAATATCAAAAAACGCAGGATGTGCTATTTTAATACTGTCCATATGTTCATTAAATTGAGATGCCTTGTCATGCCCCCAAAAATAGGTATTTTCATTTGCTGGACGCCCATCACAACCAGAAATTAATATCTCTTCAAACAAGGTTGAAGCAAGTGGCAGTAAAAATAGTGTCAACACATTTGCCGTAGATGCCACATAGAAATTTTTATTTAAGTTTAGATTTGCTTTCTTGACACTCTTAAATGGAACTGCACATATTCGTTCATGAAATCGCGGCGGTAAATGTGTTTTATAAATATGGTAATCCCTAAGGGGAACGATCAAATATGACTTATATCTATCCAAGGCAGCAATAAGTTCTTTTCGAAATTCTGCAGCATATATAGATGGACCAGCATGAAAAATTGGATCGGCCACAACAATAATTGGCGGCTTTAATCGATCAAGCAACTCTCGATTACGCACCATACTATTGCAAGCAATGTTTACGCCGTCTGAAAAATCCTTATCATCAAGCAAACGTAAATTAGGGCCTGTGCCAAATATATATCCTTTTTTTGATTTGCACTCATTATAAATTCGTTTGAATATTTCACGCGAGTCATTTTCAGCCTGTTTTAAGTCATCTATAAATAATTCAGAAATTTTTAAATAAAACGAACTCGCAAATCTTTCATTTTTGTGGTCAATCCTAATTATTTTTTTCTTCATTACTTGAGACGAAAACGGTGTGTTAGGCACCTTCAATGGCTGCGTAGGATCAATATCCCATAATAAAACAATATCGGATTGGGCAATAGCAGCTTCATATTCTTTTTCACTATCTAATTGTTTTACCTGTAGCTGCGTAAAATCGCCAACTAATTGCTTCAAAGACGGGTCTAAATAATCCGGAACAAAATCAGCAGCTTCATTTTTATCTGCGCTCAACAATGTAACTTTTGAGATATGCTCTTTGAAAGGGTATAAATACCAATGCAAACGATAGTAATGATCGGTTAATGTTTGGGTGTCAGTAAAAGCTGGATAGAATAGTATATTCATATCTCTTTATTCTTCTGCCAAATAGCTAAACCTGGTGTATACCAGGATACAAACTCAAGATTGATTAACTCACCACCATAACGTTGTTTGATTGTTTTTAGTGCACCAAAAACCCTCTGGTCTTCACCTGCTTCCGCTATTTGATAGGTATTATCAAATAGCACCAATGCATCATCAGATAGATGCGGAAAGATGGTTTCAAATTCGAAAAGCACATCTTCATAAAGGTGTGACGCATCAAGAAAGGCGAAACGGATAGGCATCAGCTCTTTCGTTATTTCTGGAAGGAGTGACCTACTATCCCCACAGTGAATATCAATACGTGACTCCACACCTGCTTTTATAAAATTATTTTTTGCAACATTTACATTTTCTTTTTCCAGTTCAATCGTAACAACTTTTCCACGGCAACCAGAATCAATCAATGCCTGAGCAAGAATAATGGTCGTGCACCCAAAATTACTACCTGTTTCGACCAACACCTCTTCACGGTTACGGTCCAGATGCGAAAGAAGCATGTGATAAATAAGCCCCCACCCCGGATACCCTATTGTTGCCCCTGTCACTTCACGCGCGTCCTCAATCGTCGTAACACTTTCTTCTAAACTAGCCAAATGACGATTCGGCAAAAGACTAAGATTGTAATCAAACAGTCTATAATATTTAGGTAATTTCATCTAACTCACTCACTCTTCATATTTTATGCCACTTATGCGGGAGAGAAATCATCCCCCAACTTTTCTTATCATTAGAAAGCACAGTTAATCTAGGGTTCTCACCACGGTATAAAAATTCCAGACCATCGACCATACCAAAGTTTGACATATATATCCCTGGATTAAACCCAATGGAAGGAATTTTTAGCAAAAACGTATTAACTGCCATTGCTTCGGCGTGTAATTTTGTATTTTGGGTTTCGGTGGAAAAACCTGTTACATAAACACCATCTTCACGCCACACTGGAACGCCTAATATTAGGTTCCTAGGGGCATGTTTAACTTTAACGATCACCTTGAAATAGAGGTCATCTTCTGGATGAATTTCTGTAATTGCCTTACCATCGGCATCACACCAATAATGCTCTATTTCCTTAATCGCATCATTATTGTGAAATTGGGGCTTTAATATTTCGGTTTTCTTAGCATCTGTATCAACAAACTTAGGCACTTGCATTTCTTCGTAGCAATTTATCACATCTTTTGGATCACCACTTGCGATAATTTGCCCTTTATCTAAACAAATAGCATGATTGCAAAAGTTTTTTATATCATTCATCGAATGCGAAACCAAAACAAAAGCACTTTTTTCTCTTAGCTCTCTAATCTTGGCCAGGCATTTCTGCCGAAACCGAAAATCACCTACCGAGAGAATTTCATCTATAAATAATACTTCTGGCTTTGCCGCCACCATGATAGAAAAAGCGAGGCGCATCAGCATTCCCGAGCTATAGGTGGATACTGGTGCATTGATCGCTTCACCAAGTTCTGCAAAGTCAATAATCTCTTCATAAGTTGCTGCAACTTCTTCTTTACTACGGCCAAGCATTGCACCGCGCAAATAAATATTACGCGCACCACTGGCGCTCATTTGAAAGCCTGCGGTAAGGTCTATCATCGCTGATGAGCGTCCTAACATCCTTATCTCACCTTGATCAGGTAATATTTGCCCTGCCAGAATTCGAAGTAATGTTGTTTTTCCGGCACCATTCAAACCAATAACCCCTAGCGCTTCACCTCGCTTCAGATTAAAATTGATATCTTTCAAAGACCAAAACTCACCTTTATTAAGCTCTTTCGTTGGGGGGAGTGCTAACCCCCAAAGGATTCTTGAGAGAGCTTTAGACACCCTGGCACGCGTAGATGCCTGTGATCGGGAATAAATTTTGGATACCCCCGCAACCTCCAATACAGTGTCCGATTGCATCCACATTAGCCAATCCCCCGGATGCGATATTCCATAATATAAAATAACCGCATTGACACCAAAAATAATATTATTGCGATTAACGTCATGACCAAATAGGTAGACAGCCCGGTAATTTCACCTTGAAAAACGATGGAACGACTAGCGTCGATAAAAACAGCAAAAGGATTAAATAGATTAAACGTAGACAATATTTCAATATTATGAAAAGGAAAAATAACACCGCTGATAAAAATACCATATTGCAAACCAATATTGATTACACGGGAAACATCATTATAAATGACATTAAAGATGCCAAATAATAGCCCCATACTGACAAAAAACATTAAGGCCGGAAGCAGTATGAGTGGCATTAGCAATGCTGACCATGCCGGCCAATCTAGGCTGACAATAATAATTAAAGCAACGAGGCTTAGACGCACGCCAGTATCGAAAAGCAGCCTGGCAAAGCCCGATACAATGGATGCACTCAATGGAAACGATGTTTTCATTGTTTCCTTATTACGTGTTTGAATCACATGCATGGGGGTTTGCACACAACCTGTAAATAAAAACCATAGCGTAACGCCAAAAGTGATAAAAGTCGCACCATCAACACCATCAAAATTTGGAAAAACCCTTAGTTTTGACAAAAACCAATAAACCGTCAATGGAACGAGGGGCAATACATAGTTCCAGAATATTCCCAAGCCTGTGCCCGTATAAGTCGCGTGAAACTGCTCCTTAAAAAAAATTTTTATGTGACTTCGAAAGTTCCAAACTTCACTCAGCATGTGATGAAGCGCAGTAAACACACCGTCATTGACCCGCGCATCCGCGCGTATCACCCGCATCTGCTGTATTGTCTGTTTAGACATAGCTTATGCAACTCCCAAAAAACCAAACAATTTTCCGATTGCGATATGGCTGGTGCGCAAAACAGCATCTGCGGTATTAGACGCATTATGAGATCCAAAAATACAATGCGGGTGAGTGCGCAAGTAAGACTCTAATGGTAATGGTTCAACTTCAAACACATCCAGCGCCGCTGAATAAACCTTGTCTTTTTGCAAAGCCACAACCAATGCCTTTTCATCAATAACCGGTCCTCTACCTACATTAACGACCCGAACACCATCTTTGGTTTTGTTAAATATATCGGCATTGAGCATATGGTGGCTTGAAGCTGTCAGGGCACAGGTAACGACAATGAAATCCGCTTCATCAAGTCTCTCAGGCCAAACTGCCATCTCAACAGCACCAAGTTCTGCAGCTGGTTTTGCTATAGGATCATAAGCAATAACATTCATATCGGCAGCCAACATTCGTTTTGCTGTATTCTGGCCTATATCCCCAAGACCAATCAGGGCAACTGTCTTTCCCGATAATGATATTCCGCGCGGCTTAGGCCATTCACCCATACGCACACCATCATCAATCTGAAATGTTTCTCTAGCAAGTGCAATAATATAACCCATTGCAATATCAGCAACTTCATTACCAAACATATTGGGTGTGTTGGTTATAGGAATATTAAATTCTTTACACGCATCAAAATCAACATTATCGACACCGATACCCCATTTCACCGCGGCTTTAAGATTGCCGGTTTTACCTGCCGCAAAAACCTCACGTGTTGCAGGATCATCGCCAATAATCCACCCATTATGTTGTGGCACTATCTCTTTTAACGCTTCAACCGAGAGTGTCTGAACCACTTCGGGGGCTGTTAATTCAACCCCACTCTCAGCAAAAACAGGTCGAAAACTATCAATCATTCCAAGCATAGGCGGACATGTCACAAGCACTTTCATTTAATGACCCCTTTCTTACGATAGTAATCGACAAGCACCTCAGCCATTTCCCAATCTTCAGGGGTATCAATATCAGTCGATTCAAATGGTTCAGTCACCATCATTTGTGGGTTCGCACCAATGCGTGCATTCGTTTTCTTAAAGCTATCTTTTGAAAAAATATAAAGATTAGAGTTTTCCTCAAACCAAGGTGGTAAATCCTGTGTTCTTAATAAATGATTAGGATCATGATTTATCGCATTTACATTTTCATCATAAAATCTTGTTTGTATTTTATTGACAGTAAACAGACTATCAAAACCTTTGCTTAATCCCGCTTCATACAAATCTAACGCTTTATTGATTGAAGCAAGCGACAAAAGCGGGTTTGTTGTATGAGTCATCACATAAGCATCTGACATCACATGTCTTACATCATCCTCAATCACTAAATTCATTGAAACCATATCGCCACATATATGTGCTGGGCGATCCCTAATCATAACTCTGTCAGTCTCAACCAAATCATTTCCAGCCAAAATATGGCGCGCATCTGTATTAATAACCACACAATCAATGCGCGCATCAGCTAATAAATTATCCAACACCCAGCGGAATAGAGGTTTACCACAAAAATTCCTGAAGTTTTTCCCTTTCACGCGCTCGCTATTTGCTTTCATTGGCAAGAGTGCCACAATGTTTCGACTTGTATTTTTCATAATTTACTTTTCAACGCGAAATAAAAATCCAAATCTTTGTTTTATCTGCCCTTTTTGCCAATTTTGAGACATCTTCCAAAACCCTGCATCCATTATAAAATGCCACATAATGAGACCAAGTGCACCCCCCATCACATAGTGCTTATATAAGCCAAAAAGATTACTTTCTCTACTAATTAAAATGAATATAAAAATAAACATCATAACCAAAACCAGTTGTATGATTTGTAGAATAGCTTTCTCCTCGTTTGAACCCGCCGAAAGAAAGAACATAAATATGAAGTATTGGACTGCATGTGCAACAGCAAAACTCATAACTGCTTGCGAATAATTGTCAAAAATAAATACTGGAGCATAAAAAATCATCCCAATAAAAATAAATAGTGACGGTAGATAATTTTTTCCTCTCCATTTTTGATAACACGGAATTATTGCAATAAATATTGCAACAAATAAAAATATATAAGCAAGATAATTAACAAAAAAGTAATACGGACCAAAGGATGAATCCATGAATTGGTTTACTATACCATATGCTTTGAGAATTCCAGCATAAGATATAAAATAAAATGATAATTTTTCAAGCCTGATTGGGCGAAGCTTCTGAGCTGCGAGTGAAAAAGCTAAAATACCGTAATTTTGTCTGCCGAAATGATACAAAAGCCAGGCATGATAAAAAATGAATACGTAGGGATACAGATCCCCGGAAGTTGCACCTGAAATTAAAGAGCAGGAAAAAATGGTCAGCAAAGGAAAATAAACGTAATAAAGTTTATTTTTTTGTAATGCAAAATCACGATACTCTTTATCAATAAAAAAGAATCCAGTAAGACCGACATGCATAGTACTCAAAAGCAACAAAAGCTGAAATATTTTATCTATTCCGTCGATATTTCGAAATGGGGTGAATACGCTCAAAAAAATAATGCAAAATAGAGTTGAGCTGATCAAAAGATTGAAAAACCACTTTTTTTTACTCTCGTTTAAGTGATAAAAATTATCATTCATAATAAAACTCAAACCTTTCTTCTATTTACTCTGGCTAGCTGAAGGGTAAAAATATGCTTCCTTTTGTGCATGCGATAGCTTGCGGTGATTGTGATTACCAACAAAACTCCCCCAATACTGAAAGAAGCGATATTGCACGATTTCGATTGCCTTACTTAAGAACGCCTTTTCGCGCATTGCATTTTTCCAATCCAGCCAGATACTGGTTGCGATGTAACGGATCAAATCCTTTATATGAATATGGACCTGCGGCATAATTTGTTGAAGCGCGATTGCCTCACGCTCAAAGCGGCGCTTGACTTGCCACCATTTTTCGTCGTGGTAATGATACACAGCCGCCTGTGCCGTATAAGCAACGCATCCACCGTCACCAACAAGGCGCTGAGCAAGTGCCATGTCTTCCAGACCGGTTAATTGTTCGTCAAAATAATATTTTTTCCACGCCTTCCGGGTAATCGCTGCGTTGGCATTATTACAAAAAAAGCCTTGTTGTGGAATTTTGCTTTGCGCAGGATAATATTTTGAGAAAATCTGGCATTCACTATAATGACTATCATGCCCGCCTAATTGGCGACCATAGCTATAATCTGCTTTCTTTTGAATTAACGGCGCACATAAATTATGTAGCCAGTTCTCATCAGTCGGCACACAATGGCCGCTAATCATAACCAAAAAATCACCACGAGCAGCTTCGCAACCAAGATTAAGTGCGCGTCCAAAAGAAAATTCTTCTCGGGCAATATGCACAATTTTACACCCATGTGCATTGGCTATCTGTAAGGTGTTGTCATCTGAACCTGAATCAACAATGATCACCTCATAATGAAGCTGAGAAGTTTCTTGTTTTTCAATAGCACAAAGTAACTCATCGAGATGCTTATCTTCATTAAGAGTGCGTATAACAATACTTGCATCCATCAAAAAGTCTCCACTTCTAAAAAGGTTCCAGATTGAGGATACTGCCTAACTTCCTGTGGCGTCATATTAACTGACGCTGTCGTGACACATAATTTACCCCGAGCAATTCTACAGCAACTCGGCTGCAGCGCGTGGATACGCCTTGAACCAATATAGCAACCATCTAAAGAATATTTCAAAATCTCACTTGCCCCCCAATTTGCTATATATACGCCTCGATCTCGTGATAGACAACCGCCATCAGGTTCACCTTTAAGGTGACTTCTATTTACCCAGACGCCTTCAACTAAACCAGTGGAAACAGAATGACTAAAAATTATCTTCTTATACGAGTCCGCCACAAGAATAACTTCTCCGGTGTTTACAAATAGGTTGGGAATAGTATTTTTTGAAACTTTGGTCAAATGACCATCATTTAACAACCAAACTGCGCCTGGTTTTTCTTCCGGCGTTTCTTTATGCATGGTGCCAAAAAGAAACTTTTTTTCACCAAGTTTTACACCATCATTTCCCCTGAAACCAATATGTGCAAGGCGCTCTTGCATCTCAAACACGCGGTTGATTGTCTGATTACCCCAGAAAAATTCGGCAATTCCATGATCATCAAGCAATACAGCCTTTTCAGCATCAACTTCAAAAATATTACTCACCGTATATGGATAATCATATGTGGCGACATTCGAGGAAACCAGGTCTTTCAGATAAATTTTGTTTCCGAGAATATCCACCCATGCAATCAGCGTATCTAAATCATTTACCTCAATACCTTCCAACAATATGTTTTTATGCATAATTTTTTCTTATCGGAAATATTTGCAAGACAGGTTTCACCTAAGTCTTTCACATTCCTTTTTGTATCTGATTCAGCTATAACAATATAGCTCTGACATATTATCAGATGCGCGTAAACGGATAATATCACTATTTTCGAAAGTAGTTCTTAAACCATCTGTTTCATCTATGTCTATGCAGTTGCCCGAATTTGGCACCAATAGTCTTGCTAAATTGCTGTTATTCTCATAATAAACGCGAGAATCTTTATCTGGATAAGCGCCTGATTTATACGCACTCAAAAAGACATTAAGGGGCATTATTTTCAGCCAAATACCCTTGTAAAATTGGTGGATTTTTTCATAGAGTGCATCTATGCCGTCACGGTTCAGGAATAATTTTGGAAAACTATTATGTGCGTATGACCACAATAGCACATGCACTTTGATTAGCCTTTCACACTTTGCAGCATAGAAAGCTTCACACACCAGCGCAGCAACAAGATACGCATCATTTTGATCTGTGACATCACGCATCAGTGCATTTTTTTACCCTCTCATTGTCGATTATCCTTTTCCAAAAAATCTTTATAGGCCAAAACAAGTCCCTCTTCTAAACTTATAGTTGCGTGCCAACCAAGGTTCTTTAAGCGTGAGTTATCCATAAGTTTGCGCGGCGCACCATCAGGCTTTGTATTGTCGTAAACAATATTTCCTGCAAAGCCAGTCGTTTTGGCAATCAATGCGGCAAGTTCGGCAATCGTCACATCCTTGCCATAACCCACATTAATATGGCTTAGCCTAGGCTGAGTGTGTTGCTCATATGTTGATTTGTCGAGATTCATTATATGCACACAGGCAGCCGCCATATCGTCTACATATAAAAACTCGCGGCGGGGGGTGCCTGTTCCCCAGATAGTTACACTATCTATATTGGCTTCTTTCGCCTCATGAAAGCGACGAATCAATGCAGGAATGACATGCGAGTTTTCAGGGTGATAATTATCACCCGGGCCGTATAAATTGGTTGGCATCACACTACGATAATCAATGCCATGCGACTCTCCATATTGACGGTTATAACTTTCACAGAGTTTTATACCTGCAATCTTGGCAACAGCATAAGGCTCATTGGTGCTTTCCAGCAAACCTGTTAATAACGCATCTTCGCGCATTGGCTGCGTAGCAAGTTTTGGATAAATACAACTAGACCCTAGAAAGAGAAGTTTTTTCACACCATAGGTAAACGCCGCATGGATAATATTTGCCTCGACCATTAAGTTTTGATAAATGAACTCTGCTGGATAAGTATTATTGGCATGAATACCTCCTACTTTTGCAGCAGCGAGGTAAACTTCATCAATGTTATTTTCTGAAAAATAATTTGTGACTGACTGTTGATTAGCTAGATCAAACGCTGACCTATTCGCTGTCAAAAGTGAAACTGATGAATCATCCTTCAGCTGACGGGCAATAGCCGAACCAACCATACCTTTATGACCTGCAATAAAAACTTTTCTCATCAACGAAAACCCTCTGGATTGTTAGACTGCCATAACCAGCTATCACGGCACATTTCATCCAAACCGAGCTTCGCTTCCCACCTTAGATGATGTTTCGCAAATTGCGTATTTGCATAGCACTGCGCCACATCGCCTGCGCGTCTATCTACAATTTGATATGGCACCGAAACATTATTTACGCGTTCAAATGCCTTAATCATTTGCAGAACAGAATAGCCTTCACCTGTCCCCAGATTAACTGTGTGCATGCCTGTTTCTTCAGCACATTTTTCTAATGCAGCGAGATGGCCTTTGGCTAAATCAACCACATGTATATAATCTCTTACGCCACTACCATCCTGTGTTGGGTAATCGTCTCCAAATACAGAGAGTTTTTCCCGTTTGCCCAAGGCTGTTTGAGTAATAAATGGCATAAGGTTATTAGGAATACCTATTGGGTCTTCACCAATCAGGCCAGATGGATGCGCCCCCACCGGGTTAAAGTAACGTAACCGGGCAATACGCCATGATCGATCAGCTTGGTAGAGATCTGCAAGAATATTCTCAATCATTAGTTTCGACATACCATAAGGATTTGTTGGAACACCAGTCGGCATGCCTTCATGCAAAGGGAGCTCAATCGGGTCACCATAGACCGTAGCTGATGATGAAAAAACAATCTTTTTCACATTATGTTTTGTCATCACCTCAAACAACTGCAAACTACCAAAGACATTATTGTTATAATAAAGAATGGGCTGCTCAACCGATTCGCCAACTGCCTTCAAACCGGCAAAGTGAATGACACCATCAAATTGGTAGTGGCCGAAAACCTCATCCAGTTTTTTTGCATCACGAATATCACCTTCAATAAATTTAGCGCGCTTACCAGTAATTTCGAAAACGCGATCAAGCGAAGCAGAAGATGAGTTTGATAAGTTATCATAAACGACAACTTCATAACCCGTCTCTAACATCTGAACTATCGTATGAGAACCGATATAGCCAGTGCCCCCCGTGACCAATATAGTCATATATTTCACTCTGCAATTACCGCGCAGGGGCGACTATCAAGCAATTCCGTTTGCTTAAGATCAGCTTGTTGCGTGTCTTTTATTGACTTTACTTTCATACTCACCATTCCAATAGCAAAAAGTCACCTACGCACTGAACTCAGCACGCGGATTTGATTTTTTAAGGGTGCTAAAAGCGCACTATTTCGACTTAATACGGTTCTCGTCATAAAATAACTCAAATATTCCTGCGATTTTATTTTTACTTGGATTGGCAATGTAATCACCTATCAATTGTAACATCACCTTTTCAATTCTCTAAATATGTATACGGCCACATAGATAAGCAGGCTAAACCTCTATTCCCTCAAATGGTACGGTCGAGAAGACTCGAACTTCCACGGGTTTTACCCCACAGCGACCTCAACGCTACGCGTCTACCAATTCCACCACGACCGCGAATAAGATCCTAGCCTTTAGCAAATCGCGGTGCATGAAACAAGTAAAATAAGCATATGAAAAAGATTGCAGGAGTATTTTGAGCACACTATAAGCGCGCTTATGGAAACTGCTTTTATTTTATTTGGGTCTGACCTAGATAAGGGTTTGTTTTTTAGTTGAACCACCATTTTATGAGAACTGTGCTCATTTTTGCAACAGGCCGATAGTTGAACCGCCATTCACACTCTTTGATAAAGAGATGAAAGTGCTCTTTGGGGATGCCATTATACCGTCGGAGATGCCTCTTTGACTGGCTCCAGAAGTTCTCAATCCCGTTGATGTGATTAGCCTGATCAGCAAAGCATTCGGAATGATTGATGCGCACATGCTCAAACTCAGATACATCCAAAGCATCATAGGCTACAAAACTATCTGTATAGACGATCGAGTGCGGCTTCATCTGCTCTCGTATAATGGGAAAAAGCGTTCTAGTTGAGGCATTGGGGATGATCACAATATGCACACGCCCCTGTCGCTTCAAAAGCCCGAATACAGGAATTTTACCCGCTGCACCTCGCCCCCGTTTTCCCTTTCTACGCCCTCCAAAATAGCTCTCATCGACTTCAATTTCTCCAGCCATTAGACCCGGTTCCTGAGTTGCCAGCTTATCAAATATCACCTTGCGCAGCTTATGAAAGAAGAGGATAGATGTGTTGCGATTCACCCCCGTCAATTCTGCTGCTGAGCGCGCTGTAACCCCTGCACAGAAATACTTGATGAGTTCTTGCTGAATACTTACTGGAAGCTTGCTACGCCGTCTTGCTATAACCATATGACATAAATAACCTTTGTTAGTTATCTATCTCAGACCCTTGGTTTATATATGAAAATTGGTTGCGGGGGTAGGATTTGAACCTACGACCTTCAGGTTATGAGCCTGACGAGCTACCGGGCTGCTCCACCCCGCGCCAATAATGTAAGTACTCTAGCCAAATAAGACCAAGAGCCTTTATGTAAATCCGAGCAAAAGCCCGGTAGCCGTTTTGTTTAGTCGGTCAAATCGACGGGCATGCGTCTCCACCCCGCTATTGTGTAGAGACTTATAGCATAGGCACTTAACAAAGTCAGCCTATTTTACAGCAAAATCAATATTTTTATAGACATAAGCCTATATTATTCTACAACAACGAGACCAAAAAAACAGGCACGCACCCTATGTGAACAAAAATCACGTAAAATCGCGCGCCTGCTAAATAATAGTTTCTAATATAGGTTCACCTGCTCAGGTTTTAATGTATACATAGCACCTGTTGAGGGATCGACAGCAAGCCACCCGATAATACCTCCGAAAACAAGATTGCCAGCAATATACCATCCCGTAACTCGGCTCGATACCATTGCCGACGTACCACTGCCATCCTTAAGTGATATGGTATAGCGTTGTGCTTCAAAAAAACCATCGCCACTGCGTGGTAATTGGACAATAGCTGGTGTAACTCCAGAATGAATAATCGCACCATATTTATCCTTAATGACGAATTCTTTTCCTACTTCGGCAGAGCTGACCCGCACAGGTTTTGTCGGACCACCATCAATGATTGTTGCACATGCAGCCAAAACGCCTCCCATAAGCAAAAGCATTAAAAACTTAATCGAACTATTTATATTTTTTTTCATAGCCACCTCCTTTAAAATTACTATACAATTATAGCTACAAATTAACTCATGTAATGTCAATTCAAATAATAATATATCTTTTCATTAAGTGGATCTGGTGTGGTTTTATCGAAATATCTATTTTGAAAATGGTCAACCCCGGATTTATGTTCCACTTTTAAGTTAGTAATTGGTCTGTTTTGTTTGGTTTTTTGTTTATCTGTTCAGCCCCATTCCGCTACGCGCCATTGGGGCTGGTGGACGGTATCCAAGCGCGCTGTGCGGTCTGATATGGTTGTAATGGTTACGCCAATCCTCAATGATGATTTGCGCCTCCATGAGCGTATAGAACAATTCACCATTGAGCAGTTCATCACGTAATCGGCCATTAAAGCTTTCATTATAGCCGTTCTCCCATGGACTTCCTGGTTCAATATAGGATGTCTTCACCTTCAGCTTGTGTAGCCACTCTTTCAATGTGCTGGCGGTGAATTCACTACCATTATCCGAACGAATATACGCGGGCATACCATGCTTTAGGAATAAATCGCTTAAGACATCCAACACATCATCACTATTGAGGCGGTAATCAACACGGATAGCAAGACATTGACGCGTGAACTCATCAATCACCGTCAACATGCGTATCTTCTTACCATTGCTAAGACGATCCGCTACAAAATCATAGCTCCAGACATGGTTCGCCCAGCAGGGGCGGAGACGGATACAAGAACCATCATTGAGGTATAAACGGCCACGTTTCTTCTGCTTTTTCGGGACTTTCAGTCCTTCCTCACGCCAGATGCGTTCCACGCGCTTGTGATTGACCTGCCAGCCTTGTGTGCGTAATAACGCGGTAATACGCTTGTAACCATAGCGGCCATAGCGGTGTGCCAAGCAGATGATATCCTCACGAAGGCGTCCTTCATCATCGGGGGTGCGGTTTTTATAGCGCTGAACACAGCGGCACACGCCAAGCGCATCACATGCACGACGTTCAGATATGCCATAGCGTTGCTGAGACTGCACGACACAACGACGCTTCCGTTCAGCGCTTAGAAGTTTCCCTCGGCTGCATCTTTCAATATCTGTTTGTCTAGTGTAAGATCAGCCACCACACGCTTTAAACGGGCATTCTCAGATTCTAACGCCTTAAGGCGCTTCGCTTGGCTCACCTGCATGCCCCCATAAGCCTTACGCCATTTGTAATACGTCGCATCCGATATGCCAAGTGCACGGCATATCTCATCAATACTCTTACCATGACCAGACAAAACCTCTGCCTCCCTAAGTTTGCGAATAATCTGTTCCGGTTTATGGCGTAATTTACCCATATATAACTCCTATAATTTAATCAAATATTCTACCCTAAAAACGAGATAAATAATGGAACTAATTATAGGGGGTGGGTCAAAAACACCAAATGCTCTCTATTTCGCCCATATTATAATTTGTGAAACAGGTATATAACACGGGTAATCCCCCCATAAATTAGTAGTGTTTTGCAGTAGAATTTTCTATCGTTTAGCGAAGGAGATTTACGATGAAACAGAAACGATTTAGTGAGACACAGATTATGCAGATATTGAAACAGGCGGAGCAAGGCGTTTCTGTTTCTGAACTGTGCCGCGCGCATGGTATGAGTAGCGCGAGCTTTTACAAATGGCGGAGCAAATATGGCGGGATGGATGCGTCGATGATTTCCCAGATGAAAGCCATGGCGGATGAAAACCATCGCCTGAAGCGGATGTATGCTGAGATGAGCATGCAGAATGATTTGCTGAAGGAAGCCCTTGGAAAAAAGTGGTAAGCCCTTCGCTTCGCAAAGGGATAGCGAAATGGGCAGTAAACGATAGAGGCGCGAGTATTCGGCTTGCGTGTGCCACCTTTTCTATATCACAGACATGCTATCGTTATCAGGCTCGCCTGAGTGATGAGAATGCCGAGATTGCTGACTGGTTGTTACGGTTGACGCATACCCATAAGAGGTGGGGTTTTGGTCTGTGTTTTTTGTATTTGCGTAATGTGAAGGGTTTTGGCTGGAACCACAAGCGGGTTTATCGGATTTACCGGGAGTTAGAGCTTAATTTGCGGATCAAGCCGCGTCAGCGTTTGAAGCGTGCGCGTCCTGCTCCTCTAGCTGTACCGGAGCGTCCCAATGAAGTCTGGTCGATGGATTTTATGGCCGACCAGCTCAGCACCGGCAAGGCGTTCCGCACCTTCAATGTATTGGATGACTTCAATCGTGAAGGGTTGGGTATAGAGGTTGATCTATCCTTACCATCTGAGCGTGTGAAGCGTTCACTGGAGCAGATCATTGAATGGCGTGGTAAACCACGCGTGATACGTTGTGATAATGGCCCTGAATATATCAGTGGGGCAGTGAGATGCTGGGCAAATAAGCGAGGCATCCGGCTCGCTCATATCCAGCCAGGCAAGCCACAACAGAATGCTTATATTGAACGTTACAACCGCACCGTCAGCCATGAATGGCTGGAGATGAACGAATTTAATACGATTGAGGAGGCGCAGCTCACGGCAACAAAATGGCTATGGACATATAATAATGAAAGACCTAATATGGCTATCGGCGGCATAACACCAGCAATGAAACTGGCTAAAGCCACCAAAACAAAACTGTCTACTTCAGACCCCTAATAATAATGGGGAGATTACCCACGCGCTAAATCGCCCTTACATACTACATACAGATATAGATTGTAGGGAGAGATTATTATTTGGGTCTGAGATAGATAACTAACAAAGGTTATTTATGTCATATGGTTATAGCAAGACGGCGTAGCAAGCTTCCAGTAAGTATTCAGCAAGAACTCATCAAGTATTTCTGTGCAGGGGTTACAGCGCGCTCAGCAGCAGAATTGACGGGGGTGAATCGCAACACATCTATCCTCTTCTTTCATAAGCTGCGCAAGGTGATATTTGATAAGCTGGCAACTCAGGAACCGGGTCTAATGGCTGGAGAAATTGAAGTCGATGAGAGCTATTTTGGAGGGCGTAGAAAGGGAAAACGGGGGCGAGGTGCAGCGGGTAAAATTCCTGTATTCGGGCTTTTGAAGCGACAGGGGCGTGTGCATATTGTGATCATCCCCAATGCCTCAACTAGAACGCTTTTTCCCATTATACGAGAGCAGATGAAGCCGCACTCGATCGTCTATACAGATAGTTTTGTAGCCTATGATGCTTTGGATGTATCTGAGTTTGAGCATGTGCGCATCAATCATTCCGAATGCTTTGCTGATCAGGCTAATCACATCAACGGGATTGAGAACTTCTGGAGCCAGTCAAAGAGGCATCTCCGACGGTATAATGGCATCCCCAAAGAGCACTTTCATCTCTTTATCAAAGAGTGTGAATGGCGGTTCAACTATCGGCCTGTTGCAAAAATGAGCACAGTTCTCATAAAATGGTGGTTCAACTAAAAAACAAACCCTTATCTAGGTCAGACCCTATTATTTTTTTATGAAAACAACATTTATGAAGAAGGGGTCCGGCGCTCTACTATGAATTGTGCTTATTAGCGATTAGCGCAATTCATTTAGATATGTCTATATTCCGCAGACCTGGCAACGACCTACTCTCCCACGCCTTAAGACGCAGTACCATCGGCGCTGAAGCGTTTAACGACCGAGTTCGGGATGGGATCGGGTTTAGGCACTTCGCAATAGCCACCAAGTCGGCGCAATATAGACAAAATTAAATTTACGAGGTGCGATTATGTGTCACGCCCTCTTTTTGTAAGCCTTTTATAAACCCATAAATTATGGAATTGCATACAAATGGAGGAAATGAGAACGAATCAAGCCAATCGAACAATTAGTACCGGTAAGCTACATATATTGCTATACTTCCACATCCGGCCTATCAACGTGGTGGTCTTCCACGGTTCTCAAGGGAAATCTGGTTTTGAGGGAGGCTTCCCGCTTAGATGCTTTCAGCGGTTATCCCGTCCATACTTAGCTACGCTGCAATGCCGCTGGCACGACAACAGCTCCACCAGAGGTATGTCCATCCCGGTCCTCTCGTACTAGGGACAGCTCCTCTCAAATTTCCTACACCTACGGCAGATAGGGACCAAACTGTCTCACGACGTTCTAAACCCAGCTCACGTACCGCTTTAATTGGCGAACAGCCAAACCCTTGGGACCTGCTCCAGCCCCAGGATGCGATGAGCCGACATCGAGGTGCCAAACAACGCCGTCGATATGGACTCTTGGGCGTCATCAGCCTGTTATCCCCGGCGTACCTTTTATCCGTTGAGCGATGGCCCTTCCACGCGGGACCACCGGATCACTATGACCGACTTTCGTCTCTGCTCGACTTGTCAGTCTCGCAGTCAGGCAGGCTTTTGCCATTGCACTCAACGACCGATTTCCGACCGGCCTGAGCCTACCTTCGCGCGCCTCCGTTACTCTTTGGGAGGCGACCGCCCCAGTCAAACTACCCACCATACAGGGTCCCGGAACCGGATAACGGTCCGCGGTTAGACATCAATAAAGATAAGGGTGGTATTTCAAGGATGGCTCCACATAAGCTGGCGCCTATGCTTCAAAGCCTACCACCTATCCTACACATGTCGTCACTAATGCCACTGTAAAGTTATAGTAAAGGTGCACGGGGTCTTTCCGTCTGACCGCAGGAACCCCGCATCTTCACGGGGAATTCAATTTCACTGAGTCGATGCTGGAGACAGCGGGGAAGTCGTTACGCCATTCGTGCAGGTCGGAACTTACCCGACAAGGAATTTCGCTACCTTAGGACCGTTATAGTTACGGCCGCCGTTCACCGGGGCTTCAATTCAAAGCTCTCACCTCTCCTTTTAACCTTCCGGCACCGGGCAGGCGTCAGACCCTATACGTCGTCTTGCGACTTCGCAGAGCCCTGTGTTTTTAATAAACAGTCGCTACCCCCTGGTCTGTGCCCCCCGCCCAAAGTTGCCTTAAGACGGGGCCTCC
>CBDDGJ010000003.1:30000-1536219 GCA_965227805.1 Parvibaculaceae bacterium
CATGTATAAGCCTTATAAAAAACTTATCCACAGTTTTGTCCAAGTTCGAAATTTACACACCATCTTGGGCGACTTCCGTTAAAGGCACTGATAACCCTGAACGCGAAGTGGGTTATAAGCAGCACATCACTTTATGTCAAAGACTTTTTTTCATTTTTTTGATTTATTTTATATTTGCAAAATAAAATAGGATTCTTTAAGGGAATGAAGCTATGATTTTCGTCGGAATGGCTGTCTCATAAAGTAATAACGTCACTCTTACATAAATTGTTAAATAAAATTATATAAAATAAGATAAAACATTATTCACGCAATATATATATGCCGGATACACAAACAACACATGAGTCCAAGACCGTCGCCATAACGTCTCTAAAGCAGGCACCGGCGGCACATAATCCCATACAGACCCGTGCCAAACAACGCATTATGGCGCGCATGATACGCCGCCTTGTTATAATGAGCGTGATGACGATCCTGACAATGGGTTGGATCTTTGATAGCTATCTGGCACCAGATATGTCGAATATCCAATTAAGTGCAAAACCTGCGCCCCCTGTGCCTTATTTACCACCAGCATGGCTAGACTTACCCCCCATGCAACGTGATTATGAAACTGTAACCTTAAATAGCGGTGATAATCTAATCAGTATTTTAACCGATCATAATGTTGATATAGGCGCAGCGCATCTGGCATTAACCGCGCTTACGGGCAAGTTTGACCCGCATATTGTTAAACCGGGGCAGGATATTCGTATTTTTTGGGAAACCAGCATAGATGAGTCATACCCACAATTTGCCGGTTTTGATTTCATACCCACCCCCCGCCAACGCATTATTGTGCGCCGCATTGAAGAAAATAATGCCCCCTATTATGAGGCTGTCATGTTAGATCGCCCGCTTAAAGACAGGCATTTTCTTACCGAAACCCTCATAACCAGCAGCGTCTATGAGGCAGCGCGCAATGCAGGTATCGCGCCTAATTTAGTGGTCGATCTTATTCACTTATTCTCATATTCCATAGATTTCCAACGCGACATTAGAGAGGGCGACCATCTAAATGTGTTCTATACGCGCCGCTATGACGACAATAACCGCCTCGCCGAAGAGGGAGACATTCTTTATGCCTCAATCACCAATAGGGGAAAAGAAATTGCGCTATGGTCATTCATTCATGATGATGGCTCAAGGGGGTATTACGACAAAAATGGGCGCGGCGTTCAACGCCTTTTAATGAAAACACCCATTGACGGCGCCCGTTTATCCTCACATTTTGGCCCACGTCGCCATCCAGTATTAGGCTATACACGTATACATCGTGGACTTGATTTTGCAGCCCCCACCGGCACCCCCATTTTTGCTGCCGGTGATGGTAAAATTTTACAACGTAGATATTATAATGGTTTCGGAAATTATATTCGCATCCAGCACCGTAACGGATACCAAACTGCCTATGCACATTTAAGCCACTTTGCCCGTGGCGTGCGCGTTGGCGCAAGCGTGCGACAAGGCGATACGATAGGCTATGTCGGCATGACTGGCATCGCAACCGGCCCACATTTGCATTATGAAGTTTTGCGCAATGGCAAACATGTCAATCCGCATACCACCGATTTGCCGCCAACAAAAATATTAAATGAAACCGGCAAAGCAAAATTAGCCGCACAGCGCAGAAAAATAGATGCGCAAATCCATAGTCTTGTCGCATATGGCAATATGGACTCCGCATATGACCGCCAGGAAAAATTTGCGCTTATCGATACCACATCTACTGCGGAAGAAAATTAAATTAAACCGTCAAGATGCCTGTAATTTTTCGGTAATCGCTGCAATCGCTGCATCGCCTGCCGTCACATCCGACCCGCCAGCCTGTGCCATATCCGCACGTCCGCCGCCGCCCTTGCCACCGAGTTTTGCCGCGCCAAGACGCACCAGCTCCACCGCATCATAGCGATCCGTAAGATCATGCGTGACCCCGATAGCAATCCCCGCTTTCCCGTCATTCGTGCCAATAAACGCAACAATGCCGCTTCCAATTTGTGCCTTGCCGCTATCAACCAGACCACGTAATTGTTTTGCTGGCACATCATGCACCACGCGCGCCATAAATTTTACCCCGTTTACGTCTTGCACAGGTGATGCAGTCGCATCCGCGCTTTCACCTACCAAGGCGAGTTTATGTTTAACTTCAGTAAGTTCGCGTTCAATTTTTTTGCGTTCATCAAGTAATTTTTCGATACGCCCCGCCACATCACGCGCGCCGATTTTAAGCAAATCGGTAAGCGTGCGCATTATGTGCTCGGTTTCGGCAATACCCGCAAGGGCAGATGCCGCACAGCGCGCCTCAATGCGCCTTACCCCCGCAGCCACTGCCGTTTCTGCCGTAATTTTCATCAGCCCAATTTCACCTAATTGTGCCACATGCGTGCCACCGCATAATTCCACCGAATAGGCGTTCGTATCATCCTCAACACCCATGGATAATACCCGCACTTCATCACCATATTTTTCACCAAATAAGGCAAGTGCGCCAGCGGCGATCGCAGCATCAGGTGCCATAAGCTGTGTTTGCACCGGCGCATTGGCACGAATATGCCGATTAACCA
Source organism: Parvibaculaceae bacterium (assembly GCA_965227805.1). Classification (GTDB taxonomy): domain Bacteria; phylum Pseudomonadota; class Alphaproteobacteria; order RS24; family RS24; genus CBDDGJ01. The sequence continues at coordinate 32,607 of CBDDGJ010000003.1, forward strand.
AATCCTCAAGCGCTGCAATTTGCGTGTCGCTTAGGGCCTTGGGGTGACTAAAGTCAAAGCGCAAATAATGATCCGTCACCAATGAGCCTTTTTGCGCGACATGATCACCAAGTATATGGCGTAATGCCGCATGTAATAAATGCGTCGCCGAATGATGCGCCCGCACAGATGCACGATGCACCACATCAATCTCATGGCGCACCACATCACCACACGCAATAGACCCGCGTTTAATCGTTCCCATTAACACATGCAGCCCACCCAGCTTTTTTTGCACATCATCAATATGAATGTCTACATTTTCGCTATACACTGTTCCTTTATCGCCAATTTGCCCGCCACTTTCGGCATAAAAAGGCGTGCGGTCAAAGCAAAGCGCAACCTTTTCACCTTCGGTCGCTTTTGTCTTCTCTATCCCCTCCGTCACGATTGTAAGCAGCGTAGCTTCCGCCTTATTGTGCGTATAGCCAAGAAAAACCGTATCGCCATGCTGTTTATGAATATCAAACCATATATCTTCGGTTGCCACTTCACCCGAACCCGCCCAATGCGCGCGCGCATTATCCCGCTGAGCGGCCATAGCTGTTTCAAACCCCGCCTTATCCAGCGTAAGCCCACGCTCACGCAGAGCATCCTGGGTTAAATCCACCGGAAAGCCATATGTATCATAAAGTTTGAACGCAATATCACCCGCAAGCGTCGTGCCGGTAAGCGCATCTATTTCGGTTTCCAGCAATTTTAATCCGCGTGCCAAAGTCTCATAAAACCGTTCTTCTTCCTGCTTCAACGTCTCGACAATCAGGCTTTCGGCACGATTTAGTTCCGGATATGCCGCACGCATCTCGGCTTTGAAAACCGGAAACAGACGCCACATAAGCGGATCTTGTGCGCCCGAAATATAGGCATGACGCATCGCGCGGCGCATAATACGCCGCAGCACATAGCCACGCCCTTCATTTGACGGCATCACCCCATCGGCAATTAAAAAGGCCGAGGCGCGTAAATGGTCGGCAATAATCCGGTGACTTACCCCCTCACCCTCGCCCGCAGTCAGCTGCATCGAGCCTTCTATCAGCGTCTGAAATAAATCGGTTGCATAATTATCATGCGTATTTTGCATAACCGAAGCAATACGCTCTAACCCCATGCCCGTATCAATAGAGGGTTTGGGTAATGCCTCACGCGCCCCTTCGGCAAGCTGATTATATTGCATGAATACCAGATTCCAGATTTCGACAAAGCGATCGCCATCTTCATTGGCACTGCCGGGCGGACCGCCGGGAATATCCGCACCATGATCGTAAAAAATTTCAGAACACGGACCACACGGCCCCGTATCGCCCATTGACCAAAAATTATCTGCCGTCGCAATACGGATAATTTTATGATCGGAAAAACCGGTTAGCTTTTTCCATAACGCATAAGCCGCATCATCTTCGGCATAAACCGTAACCAATAATTTCTCCGGCGCAAGCCCGAGGGTTTGGGTTAAAAATTGCCAGGCAAAATATATCGCTTCTTCTTTGAAATAATCGCCGAAAGAAAAATTACCCAGCATTTCAAAAAATGTATGATGCCGTGCCGTATAGCCGACATTATCCAGATCATTATGTTTGCCCCCAGCACGAATGCATTTTTGAGACGAAACGGCACGGGCTGTTAAAGGCGCCTCGGCGCCAGTGAAAACATTTTTGAAGGGAACCATGCCCGCATTGGTGAATAGTAAGCTAGGGTCATTATGCGGCACAAGCGGTGCCGAACGGACAATTTCATGCGCATTATCTGCAAAAAACTGTAGAAATGCCGCACGAATATCGGCTAAATTTTGCACCATATTTAAGCTCTTACCATTATCATCATTATGCACATTTTAGCGCGGCTTTTCTTATGGTGCAATGTCTCTGTCATGCATTAAACGCATAATTTTTTGCATAACGCTCGGTAAAGCCATATGCACAAAATCTTGCTTTTTTACCCAGAAATATTCCTGTGCCGGGGTAAAATTTTGGGGGGCGCGGGCATAATAAATCTCCAATTCAAGCGAAAAATGGGTAAATATATGTTTTACATGTGCATCCATTTTTTCCCACGCTATATCTGCATCCCTTAACCTTGTCTGATTATGTTCATCCCACCCATAAGACGGAAATTCGACCATCCCCCCCAAAAGCCCCGATGGGGGACGCCGGCGCATAAGAACCGCGCCAGCAGGGGTCTCAAGCCAATATACACCCCCCTTACGCATGGGTTTGGGCTTTTTAGGCGCACGGCGCGGCAATTCATGCACACGCTGCGCGGCAAAGGCTTTGCAGACGCTGCGGCAGGGGCAGCGCGTGCAATGCGGATTTTTCGGCACGCATAGCCCAGAACCAAAATCCATCAGAGTTTGGGCAAAATCACCAGCACGCTTGGGCGGCACGATCCGCTTATTGATCGCCTGCACATGCTTTTTTAATAAGGGTGGTGATGCGTCTAGCCCATAAAGCCGCGCCAATACGCGTTCAATATTACCGTCAACCGGCGCTGCCGGAAGATTAAACGCAATCGCCGCAATCGCTGCCGATGTATAGGGCCCTATGCCAGGCAAGGCAAGCAAGGCGGCTTCATCTTGTGGCAATACACCATCATAATCTTGCACAATAATACGTGCCGCTTTGAGCATATTGCGTGCGCGCGCATAATAGCCAAGCCCCGCCCATGCGGCCATCACCGCATCATCATCGGCAGCAGCAAGCTGTGCAAAATCTGGCCAGCGCGCAATAAAGGCTTCAAAATAAGGAATAACCGTTGCAACCACTGTCTGTTGCAGCATGATTTCTGAGAGCCATACATGATAAGCAACAGCTTGCGTGCCCGCATGCGCACGCCACGGCAAAATACGTCTATGCGTATCATACCAGGCCAGAAGTTTTTTCACAATATAAGCATCATTCATGCTAAACTAACCTTATGTCTCAAAGCAATCATATGCCGCCTTATCGTAAAAAAACCCATCGTGCAATGCCGTTAAGCGCGCTTACGGGCAAGCTCATATCCCCTGTGCTAAAGCGCCGCGGCTTTCGGGGTATTCCGATTTTAGACCACTGGCCACATATTGTCGGCGCAGGTCTTGCCGCCTTATCGCAACCCGAACGCTTGCGCCACGCCGCCAAAGACGGTGCAACCCTTATTATTCGCGTTGAAGGGGCAATGGCACTCGAAATACAACATCTTGCCCCCCTCATTTTAGAACGCATAAATTCATATTATGGCACGGATATGGTGAAACATATCAAAATCATTCAAGCACCTTTACATAAAGCACCTGTGCCGCGTGCCCTTCGTCCTCCTGATAAAAAAGACATAGACCGTGCCAAAGCCTATCTGCATAATATCAAAGACCCCGGCTTAAAACAGGCACTTAGCACTTTAGGCGCCTATATATTAAGGGATAAATCCTAAAGTTTTCCACATATGTGTAAGGCAAGGGATATGTTAAATATTCCTAATTGGGGGGCGTAAGGGTATACTAAGGCATATTTTATGATTCGATTATCGGGGAAACATTATGCGCGGCATACAAAAAACATTGATTATCGCTTTATTGATCACGCTTGGCATTGGCGGGTTTTATGCATTTAATACACGCGAAACTGTCCCCGCTGAACCGCCTGCAACAACAGACACACTCACACGAGCTGACGCATCCGAAAACACCGATACACCCGAAGCAATAATTGCCCCCGACGCACTGCCTGACAATGATATGTTGGATGAAATCGCATTAGGCGCAGCCGATGCACCGGTAACGATTTATGAATATTCATCGCTTACCTGCCCACATTGCGCTGCCTTTCATCAAAACACCCTTCCTCTTTTGAAGAAAAAATATATAGATGAGGGGCTTGTGCGTATTGTGTTTCAGGCGTTTCCGTTTGACCCGCTCGCAACCACGGGCGCTATGCTTGCCCATTGCGCCCCGGAAACAAAACGCGTTATTTTGCTTAATGTCCTATTTGCACGCCAAGCCATATGGGCACAATCACAAGACCCTTTGCGTGAAATCAAAAAAATTGCCAAGCAGATCGGTATTTTTGAAGATGACATAAATGCATGTTTACGCAATGAGAGAATTTTGCAAGGTATTCGGGAAAGACAAGCCACCGCTTACGAAAATTTAGACGTGCGCTCTACCCCCACTTTTTTTATTGATGGACAAAAAATTGTCGGCAATCAGTCTTTAGAGGTATTTGAAAAGATTATAGATCCTCTTCTGTCTGACAGGAAATAAGCCTTTGATTAAGGATTAGGAAGATTTACGGATTAAGCCATTATGAAATTTAATCGCCTTCGCCTTAGCGGCTTTAAGTCTTTTGTTGAACCGGTCAATTTAGATATATTGCCCGGCCTTACAGCAATTATTGGCCCCAATGGATGCGGCAAATCTAATCTGGTGGAAGCCCTGCGCTGGGTCATGGGAGAGACCTCTTATAAATCCATGCGCGCAAGCGCGATGGAAGATGTCATTTTTGCCGGCACATCTTTGCGTCCCGCCCGCAATCATGCCGAAGTAACGCTATTTTTAGATAATCAATCGCATACAGCCCCTGCCGAATTTAACGCAGATGATATGCTGGAAGTCACCCGCCGTATAGAACGTCAGGCTGGTTCAGCCTATCGGGTAAATGGGCGAGATTTACGCGCACGTGATGTGCAATTATTATTTGCCGATGCCTCTACAGGTGCACGTTCCACCGCGCTTGTGCGACAAGGGCAAATCAGCGATCTTATCAATGCAAAACCTGAGAATCGGCGCAAAATTTTGGAAGAAGCCGCCGGCATTTCCGGCTTGCATACCCGCCGACATGATGCCGAATTACGCCTTAATGCTGCCCAAAAAAATCTGGAGCAATTAGCCCAAAATATGGAGATGCTCCAGCAGCAATTACGCGCCCTCAAACGCCAAACCCGCCAAGCCGCACGGTATAAGGATTTATCTGCCGATATTCGTAAAACCGAGGCGCTTGCCTTGCATGTGCGCTGGAAACAAGCCATGACTGCCTTGAACGAAGCACAGCATCATGCCGCACAATGCCAAAAAGATGTGCAGGAAAAAACGCAAATAAGCGCCAAATGCACAACAATACAAACCCAGGCACAAAACGCGCTCGCCCCCCTATTACAAGCCGAAGCAGAAAGTGCCGCCGCCTTACGCCGCTTACAGCGCGAGCAAGAAACTCTGGAAACAGAAGAAACGCATGCGCGCAATATGCTCACACGCCTAGAGCAACAAGCCACAACAATTAGCAATGATAAATTACATGAAGCAAGCCTATTAGCAGATGCGCGCACACAAATTGACCGCCTAACCACAGAACACACAGAGCTAACCCGCCAAACCGATACCAGCTATGCTGACAAAAAAACGCATAGTGATGCGATGATAAAACAGCTCACCGATAAATTATCACAAGCCGAATATGCGCTTAACGAAACACGCACGTTAATTGCGGCACATATGGCCAAAAAACAATCTTTAGAACAGGCATATGCAGATAATCAAATACGGCAAGAAAAAATCAATGAAGCGTTAAAGGCGCAGCAAGAAAAGCGCGATAGCTTAAGCACCTACGCGCCAGCACAAAACACGCTTGCCACACTTGCCGCCGAAACCAAAAAAATAGCCGATAGCCTCACCCAGGCTCAAAAGGAGCTTGCCAAGGCGAAAGATAGATTAGAAAAAGCCGAAACCGAAGCCGAACATGCCCTCATTCCGGTTAATCAGGCGCAAGCCTTGTTAGAACGTTTGCTGGGTGAACGTGCCGCCCTTTCAGCGATATTTTCCCGCCCAGAGAATAATAAAACATTTCCTGCACTGATTGATTCGATAAAAGTAGAGGCAGGCTATGAAATTGCCTTGGGGGCAGCTTTGGGTGATGATTTGGATGCATCAACCGATGCGCAAGCGCCCGCATATTGGCTGGATTTTACCGCGTATGGCCATATGCAGGAGCTTCCCGAAGGAGCGGAATCGCTATCGAATTATGTCCGTGGGGCGCAATTATTACATTATCGGCTTACGCAAATCGGTGTTGTCGATAAAGCGCATGCACAGGCGATGCAGCCCCAATTACGTCCGGGGCAAAAACTGGTATCGCGGGAGGGCGATTTATGGCGGTGGGATGGCTATTGCCTTGCAGCAGATGCTCCCTCTGCCGCCGCAAAAAGACTGGCACAACGAAACCGGTTAAATGCTATTGAGACAGAAATCGCACAAGCCGAACAGCAAATAGACCACCACACGGCATATTTAACCAAAACACGCCATGGCGTAACACAGGCGAAACAAAATTATGAAGCCACGCATAAAAAATGGCGCGAATTAGAAGCTCAAAAAGCAGAACTTTATGAAAAACAAACCCAGACCGAAAGGGATACGTTTGATTATCAAAGCCGCCTTAAGGTTATTGATGAAACCATTACCCGCCTTTCGCATGAAAAGGAAGAATTGGCAGGTGCTCAATCCGACACCTCGACAGCACTCACACACTTACAAGCAAGTGATGATTTATCGACACAGCATGAAGCCCAACGGCGCACCGCAGAAGATATACGCACACAGCTTGCTGCCGTCCAGGCCCAAAGCGAAAACATTCATAACCAGCACCGTGCGCATGAAGCGCGACTTTCACGGATAAATGAAGAGCTTGCCTCATGGACGAAGCGCGCCGAAACAGCACAAAACCGTATCGACACCTTGCAAGAGCGTAGCACAGAAACGCAAAAAGAATATAAGGCACAAAAAAGCAAACCAGAAGAGATTGCAAAGCGCCGCAATGCCTTGCTTGACCTGATTGTCGATGCAAAACGCCATTACAAGGATGATGGCGATAAGCGTATTGAGGCCGAGGCATATATAAGAAAAAGCGACACGGAGGCAAAACAAGCGCAAAGCCTGCTTGCCGAAGCACGTGAAACACAAGCACGCCGTGAAGCCATGCAAGAAGCTCAAAAAGACCGCCTGGATGATGCTGAACGGCTTATTCGTGAAAGCCTGCAAATTGCCCCCGAAGCTACCCTTGCACTTAGCGGCTATGATGCCGATATGTCGCTTCCTGCACTGGACGAAACCGAGAAAAAATTAGACGGCTTACGCCGTGAGCGGGAAAATTTAGGGGGTGTCAATTTACGCGCGCATGAAGAGCAACAGACAGTTGAAACACAATTTGACGAGATGCAAAGCGAATATGATGATTTGAATAAAGCCGTCAATAAATTGCGCCATGGTATCAGGCAATTAAATCGCGAAGGTCGCACGCGTTTATTGCGCGCCTTTGATGATGTGAATGCTCATTTCGAACGTCTGTTTATGCAGCTTTTCGGCGGCGGCAAAGCACATTTAAGTTTAACCGAATCCGATGATCCATTAGAAGCCGGCCTGGAGATTATTGCACACCCGCCCGGTAAAAAGCCGCAAATTCTTTCTCTTTTATCAGGCGGTGAGCAAGCCCTCACGGCCACTGCGTTAATCTTTGCCGTTTTTCTCACCAATCCTTCACCGATTTGTGTGCTTGATGAAGTGGACGCGCCTTTGGATGACAGCAATGTCGAACGTCTGTGCAAACTTATTCGCACAATTACCGAAGAAACCCAAACGCGTTTCATCATCATAACCCACCACCCCCTCACCATGGCGCGCGTGGATAGGCTATTTGGTGTAACCATGCAGGAACATGGCGTATCGCAATTACTTTCGGTTGACCTTGCCACGGCAGAGAGTTTTGTCGAAAGCGGCAAGACACAGGCTTCTTCCGAAACCACAAGCGGATATGCCAGCTAGATAATGACGCAACATAATAAACAGAAGCTGGAAAAGCTCGCGCATAATATTGACAGCCTAAAACAAAAACACATCGACCCTTCTGTTGCAAAGGCTGATAATCACCCCACCACGCTTGCTTACCGTTTATTGGTGGAAATTATCGCTGGCATTGCCGTGGGTGGATTTTTGGGCTGGTGGCTAGATAAATGGCTAAATACCAAACCTATTTTCACGCTAATTTTACTTTTTCTGGGCATGGTGTCCGGGCTTTATAATGTGATACGCACAATTAAAACAATTCCAGACACAAAATAGTCCTAAAAATATCTAAAAACGTGCAGTTTAGGGCTTTCAAAACTCTACGTTTTGGGTTATGTGACTGGCAACACATATGAATCAGGAGATAAATGTGGCGACTGATAGTCCCGATACAGATAAAGGCTTCGATCCTATGCACCAATTTGAGGTGCAGACTCTGTTTGATCTCCCACAATTCGGCGGTTTAGACCCCTCTATCACCAATTCAGCATTATGGATGATCATTGCCGTTTTCGGCATTATTTTCACTTTAGGGCTTGCCGCCCGGCGCACGGCTCTTGTGCCGGGGCGCATGCAGCTGCTTGGCGAAATGACCTATAGCTTTATCGCTAATATGGTGCGTCAAAATATCGGCACCGAAGGTATGCGCTTCCTGCCCTTTATCTTTACCCTATTCATGTTTATCCTATTTTGCAATTTGCTCGGTATGATCCCCTATTCCTTTACGGTGACCAGTCATTTAATCGTGACATTTGCTCTGGCTTCAGTCGTATTTATCATGATTATTCTGGTTGGACTCATCAAAAACGGCTTTGGTTTTTTCAAACTCTTTGTGCCAAGCGGTGTGCCAATGATCATGCTGCCGCTTTTGGCGGTGATTGAGTTTATCTCTTTCCTTACCCGTCCTGTCAGCTTATCGGTTCGCTTATTTGGCAATATGCTGGCAGGCCACACAATACTTAAAATTTTTGCAAGTTTTGTCGTGGGCTTGAGCGCAGCAGGGCTTGTGCCACTTGCTATTGCCCCTTTCGGGCTGATGGTAGCCTTTACCGCGCTGGAATTTCTCATCGCCGCCTTGCAGGCATATGTATTTGCAATTTTAACCTGTATCTATCTTAATGATGTGATACATATTCACCACTAACTTAAACCCTATCAGGAGGATAAAATTATGGAAGCAGAAGCAGCAAAATATATCGGCGCAGGCATTGCCTGTATTGCCCTAACCGGTGCAGCCATTAGTATCGGCACGATTTTCGGAAACTACCTATCCGGTGCCCTTCGTAACCCATCAGCCGCACAAGGCCAATTTCCAAATTTATTATTGGGCTTTGCTTTGGCCGAAGCAACTGGCTTATTCGGTTTGATTATCGCGCTTATCTTACTCTTTGTTGTATAAGTTTTAGATAATATACTATGCCGCAGCTTGACCCAACTAGCTTTGCCTCTCAGCTTTTCTGGCTAACGGTTTGCTTTGTCACGCTTTATATCGTGCTTGCCTATTTCATTTTGCCACGTATTGGTAATACGATTACTGTGCGTGAAACACATATCAAAAATGATTTGGAAATAGCAGCGAAAGCAAAAGACCAGGCCGCGCAAATCATAGAAGACTATGAAACCGCTTTGCAAGATGCACATATACAAGCGCTTAAACTGGCGCAAACTATACGCGATGAGGCGCAAAGTGAACTTGACAAGCAAAAGCAAGATTTAGCGGAAAAATTAGCATCAAAACTTGAACAGGCGGAAACAGAGCTTACCGCAAGCCGCACACAAGCCATGCAAAATATCAAACAAGCCGCGCAAACCATTGTCGGGGATATTGTTCACGCTGTAAGCGGGCAAACGGTTGAAACAACCCGTGTCGAACAAGCCATAAAGGACATAGACATATGAGTTTTGATGAAAGTTTTTGGGTTGCCATAGCCTTTGTTACTGTGCTCGGGGTGTTTCTTTATTATCGGTTTCCCCGCAAATTACTTGGTATGCTTGATAAGGCCGCTGCAGACATTGAAGACAATTTGACTGAAGCCAAAAATATACGTGCAGAAGCCGAGCGTATTTTGGACGAATGCACAGAAAAAAGGCGACACACCGAAGAACAGGTTGAAAAAATACTGGAAAATGCGCGCACCCGTGCTGAAAAGGTTGTAACCGATACACGCGCAGCAATGCAAGTGCATTTAGCCCGCCGCACAGCGGAGGCAGAAAGACGCATTGCACGTGCGGAAGAAGATTTGATTAAAGAAATCCGTAAGCATACCAGTGAGGTCGCTATTCATGCTGCCGAGCATATTTTATCGGAAGATATTCACGATGATATTGATGATGAAATGATCGCCGAAAATATCTCAGCGCTTTCCAAAAATCTACAATAAAGACTAAAGCCCGCTTTGCTGCTTAATATTGCGCCGGTATAATGGTCACACTTTCACCACAACCGCACGCATCGGTTTGATTGGGGTTATTAAAAATAAAACCGGAAGATAATTTACCTTCTTCATAATCCATTTGCGTGCCAAGTAAAAATAAGATCGCCTTGGCATCAATGAAAATTTTTATGCCCTGATCTTCGACCACCTCATCAAGCGGGTCTTGTTCATAAGCGTAATCCATAACATATTCCATGCCGGCACAGCCGCCATTTTTTACACCGATACGAATGGCCAATGCACCTTTTTTAGCATGTGCCATCACATGCTTTACGCGCAAAGCTGCACGCTCTGTAAGGCTAATGATTTTCGGACGTTCCAGAATGTCAGCCATAACACATCTCCTTAAAACATATTCAGCGCAACGCGCGCCTCATCAGACATACGGCTCGGATCCCATGGCGGGTCGAATGTCATATTCACCTGCACATCCCCCACCCCATCGACACTTGCAACCGCATCATGCACCCAAATCGGCATATAGTCTGCCACCGGACAGCCCGCCGCCGTAAGCGTCATATCGATTGTAACATCACGCACATCGCTCACATCGACACGATAAATCAAACCCAGCTCGTAAATATCTACCGGAATTTCCGGGTCATAAACGCTTTTCAACGCACCCACAATATCATCACTAAGCGCTTGCAATGCAGGCGAAAGCATTTCATCATCTGGTTTACTATTATCACTATTTGACATATGTCTTATTTTATCACCTTTGCATAAAAAATAACATTGCTTTTTTAAGCGCGTGCAAAAATATATCGACCTCCTCCGCGCTATTATAAAAGGCAAAGGATGCGCGTAATGTTGCCGGTATATTCAAAGCCGTCATGAGCGGCTGTGCGCAATGATGCCCTGCACGTAGGGCAACCGCTTCCCGGTCCATAATCATCGCAATATCATGCGGGTGCACATTCTCCACACCAAAAGAGAGGATAGCGGCTTTTTCTGCGACATTGCCAAAAATCGTAACGCCATTCATCTCACCCATAGATTGTGTCGCCTGTGTCAGTAAAGCGGCTTCATGTGCTGCACATTGGTCTCTATCCAGCGTGTGAATATAATCAATCGCAGCCTTTAAGCCGATCGCCTCGATAATTGGTGGCGTGCCTGCCTCAAAACGGTGCGGAATATCGCCATAACTCACCTGATCCTCGCTAACTGTGCGGATCATCTCGCCACCGCCGCGATAGGGACGCATCGCCTCTAAATACTCTGCCTTGCCATAAAGCACACCGATACCGGTTGGCCCGTAAATTTTATGGCCAGAAAACACATAAAAATCACAATCCAGCGCCTCCACATCAAGTTTCTGATGCACAATCGCCTGGCACCCATCGAGCAAAACCGGCACATTTTTATCATGGGCATAAGCGATCATTTGTTCAACCGGCGGTATAATCCCCAATACATTTGACATATGCGTGAGGGCCACCATTTTCGTGCGCGGAGAAAAGGCGGCTTTATAAGCCTCCTGATTAAGCTGTCCGGTTTCATCGACTGGCACCCATTTAAGCACCGCGCCCAAACGCTCGCGCAAGAAATGCCATGGAATAATATTTGCGTGATGCTCCAGCTGGGTCAGTATAATCTCATCACCGGCCTCAATCTGCGGGGCAAGAAAACTATCTGCCACGAGGTTAATCGCATCGGTTGCCCCGGAGGTAAAAATAATCTCGTGCATATGCGCCGCATTGATAAACTCCTGCACCGTGCTGCGTGCCGCTTCAAACGCATCAGTTGCCGTATTAGATAGGTAATGCAGGCCGCGGTGCACATTGGCATAATCATGCTGCATAAAGTCTTGCATGGCATCCATAACATATTTGGGCTTTTGTGCCGAAGCCGCACTATCCAAATAAACCAGCGGTTTGTCATAAACCTTGCGCGACAAAAGCGGAAAATCCTTGCGCGTCTGGGAAACATCAAACATGCGCCAGCTCCGCAATTTCGTGATCACAAACGGCACGCATAAAGGCAGCAAGCGCATCATCTTCAATTTTTTCTAATAGCGGTTCCAAAAAAGCAAACAGCAAAAGCCGTTGTGCCTGCGCTAATTCAATACCGCGCGCGCGCAAATAAAACAGGGCATCTTCATCCATCGCCCCCATTGTCGCGCCATGTGTGCAGGACACATCATCGGCATAAATTTCCAATTCGGGCTTTACATTCATCTGCGCATCTTCACAAAGCATAAGCGTGTCAGATTTCTGGCGCGCATCAATTCTTTGTGCATCGCGTGCAACAATAATTTTACCCTGAAATACACCTTTGGCACGCTCAGACACTAAATTGCGAATCTGGGTATCACTACGACTATCAGCATGGACATGGTTAATATGCGCCGTTAAATCGCTATACGCCTCAGCACAGCCCAAAAATCCACCATAAAGCCCAACATGCGCCCCCGCACCCCCTAGTGTGAATTGTGGTGCATGGCGTGCAAAAACATCACCGCTAATGAAATAATGTGCATTACATAGCGCCCCTGCCCCCACTTGGGCGCGCATATCCGACACACAAGCCCCGCTATTTTGTAGCGTAAGCACATTTAATTGTGCATCATCTGCAAGCTCTATATCTGTCGCCAAATTGAGATAACCGCTTTGCTCATGCGCCAAAACAAGCTGCGCCTGTGCCTGCTTTTTCACCCGCACCATAAGGCGTATATGTGCTGGCAAATCACCGGTAAAGCGCACCAAAACAGGTTTTTCAGGGGTGCCCTCAATCTCTAAAATAAGCGCATCATTTAATAAGGCATTATTGAGCGCGCGCATAATATCTTCGCTATCTTGCACGCATAGTGCTTGCAATTCCTCATCCGAGCCAACCACGCGAACCCCGTTTTGTGCAGGTGGCGTGCTTATAAGTGCGCCTTCATGAAATATAAATTGAGACGACGAAACTGCGTCAAAACCAAGTGGCTTTGCTGGACGCGTCTCCCGCGTCTCATAGAGCGATAAAGCACGTTCCAAATCCGTATAATGCCACGCTTCCCGATTGCGCTGCGGCAGGCCTTGTTTTTCAACAAGGGCGAAGCCACTTTCACGCAAAGCCCCAAGCCAGGGCGCGTGCATAAACCGGCTTTCATTCGCATCAAAATAACGCCGTGCATCACGCATGGGCGGCCTCTTTTTTGCTATAGGCCGCATAACCCGATTTTTCTAATTCCAGAGCAAGCTCTGCCCCGCCTGATGCTACGATTTTACCTTGTGCCAAAACATGTACAAAGTCAGGCTTAATATAATCCAGCAAGCGCTGATAATGCGTAATCACAACCATGGCGCGTTTAGCATCACGCAAATTATTCACACCCTCTGCCACAATTTTCAAGGCGTCAATATCCAGGCCACTATCGGTTTCATCAAGCACGGCCATTATTGGTTCTAGCACAGCCATTTGTAAAACCTCATTGCGTTTTTTCTCACCTCCCGAAAAACCGACATTAAGCGGGCGTTTGAGCATGACATCATCCATATTAAGCGCGCGCGCTTTTTCGCGCACAAAGCGCAAAAATTGTGCGGCATCCATTTCCGCCTCGCCTCGCCCACGTTTTAGCGCATTGAACGCGGTTTTCAAAAATGTCATGGTGCTCACACCCGGAATCTCCAGCGGATACTGAAAGGCAAGAAAAAGGCCGGCAATGGCACGTTCTTCCGGCTCCATACCACGTAAAGAAACACCATTGAGCAAAATATCCCCGCCAGTCACCTCATAGCCCGCGCGCCCTGCCAATATGTAAGACAGGGTGGATTTTCCTGCACCATTTGGCCCCATAATCGCATGCACTTCCCCGCCACCAACACGTAAAGACAAACCGTTAATAATCGTCTTGCCTTCTATGCCAGCATAGAGGTCTTTAATTTCCAAAATCGCACTCATCCCACACTTCCTTCCAATGATATGCTCACCAGCTTTTGCGCCTCAACGGCAAATTCCATCGGCAAGTTTTGCAACACGTCTTTGCAAAAGCCATTCACGACCAGCGCAACAGCCTCTTCGGCATCCAGCCCACGCTGACGGCAATAGAATAATTGTTCATCGCTAATTTTTGACGTGGTCGCCTCATGCTCCACAATCGCCTGCAGATTACGGCTTTCAATATAAGGCACTGTATGCGCGGCACATTTATCGCCAATCAGCAAACTATCACATTGGGTAAAATTACGCGCCTTATCAGCCTTGCGATGCATATTCACCTGCCCACGATACACATTCGAACTTTTCCCGGCTGCAATGCCTTTTGAAATAATTTTGCTCGAACTATTTTTCCCTAAATGCAGCATTTTTGTGCCGCTATCGACTTGCTGAAAATTATTGGAAATGGCGATCGAATAAAATTCACCGACACTTTCCTCACCCCGCAAAATACAAGAGGGATATTTCCATGTAACCGCCGAACCGGTTTCAACTTGCGTCCATGAAATATGCGATCGCGCGCCCCGGCAGTCGCCTCTTTTGGTGACAAAATTATACACACCGCCTTTGCCATTTGCATCACCGGGATACCAGTTTTGCACTGTTGAATATTTTATCTCCGCATCTTCCAAAGCAATCAATTCCACCACGGCAGCGTGTAATTGGTGCTCATCGCGCTGCGGCGCGGTGCACCCTTCCAAATAGCTGACATAGCTGCCCTTATCGGCAATCACTAATGTGCGCTCAAACTGCCCCGTATTAGCCTCATTGATACGAAAATAAGTAGAAAGCTCCATCGGGCAGCGCACACCGGGGGGAATGTAAACAAATGACCCATCCGAAAAAACAGCTGAATTAAGGGCGGCAAAAAAATTATCCCCTTGCGGCACCACACTACCCAGATATTTACGCACAATATCAGGATGTGTCTGCACCGCTTCTGAAAAAGAACAAAATATAATGCCCTCCTTAGCAAGCTCTTGCTTAAATGTAGTGCCGACGGATACACTGTCAAATACCGCATCCACCGCAACCGGACGCACACCGGCCAGCATTTCCTGCTCAATAAGTGGTATGCCTAATTTTTCGTAGGTGCGGAGCAATTCGGGATCAACCTCATCTAAAGATTGCGGCTTATCCTCCATAGCTTTGGGAGCCGCATAATAATATAAATCCTGATAGTCTATTTTCGGATAATCGACATGCGCCCATTCCGGTTCCTGCATTTTTTGCCACCGCGCAAAAGCGTCCAATCGCCAGGCCAGCAACCAGTCTGGTTCTTGTTTTTTCGACGAAATAAACCGGATAATATCTTCATGCAACCCCTTTGGGGCTTTATCGCTTTCAATATCCGTCGTAAAACCATATTTATAGCTTTGTAGTTTTTCTACCTGTTCGATTGTTTCCTGTTCCATAAAACGATTCCTGTCTGTCTATGCCGCAAGCTGTTTTTGCTTGGTGGCAATGGTGATGAATGCATCCGTAAACGCATCTATATCTGCCGCTTGTGTCGTCCAGCCCAAGCTGACCCGTATCGCCGCATCACGATAGGGTTTATCAACTCCCATAGCTGTCAAAACATGGCTTTCCGCCTGTTTGCCGCTGGAACATGCCGCACCCGCGCTTACTGCAAAACCTGCTAAATCTAGCGCCATAAGCAGGCTTTCGGCCTTAAGCCCTGCCACAGCAAAGCAAGATGTCGTGCTAAGTCGTGGTGCCTCTGCCCCGAAAACCAGCATATCGGGAAACGCGGCTTTTAACTTTGTTTCAAACCCGTCACGCCACACGCCTAATTCAGCCGCTAACATAAACGCATCAAGCGCAGCGGCAAAACCGACTATGCCCATAATATTTTCTGTGCCTGCACGTTTGCGTAATTCCTGCCCGCCCCCCCAAATAAGCGGGGCAACATCCACCCCCGTGCGCGCGCATAAGGCACCACTGCCGGCAGGTCCCCCAATTTTATGCGCCGATAGGCTCATCATATCGACACCCAGCGCATGAAAATCAAGCGGCATTTTGCCCAAAGCCTGAACCGCATCGCATAATATATAACTGCCATGCGCATGAATGAGGTCTGCAAGGCTTTTTATATCTTGCACCACACCGGTTTCATTATTGGCCAGCATAATCGCCACCAGGGCTGGGCGTGTATCTTCCAGTAATTTTGTCAAGGTAGCCGCATCCACAAGACCCGAAGGCAAAACCGGTAAAATCTGCACCTCTAAAGCACATTGTTCAGCCGCTTTACCCACCGCATCATGCTCCGTCGCACTGATAATCACCCGCTCAATCGGGGCGGTTAAACGAAAAGCTAAATTGATTGCCTCTGTGCCACTTGCGGTAAATATAATCTCGCGCGCCAAGGCACCGCTATGATGGGCAATGGTGCGCCGTGCCTCTTCTATCAACGCACGCGCCGCGCGCCCTTCTCTATGAATGGAAGATGCATTATGCGCGCCGTGCATCAATGCCTGCATGGCGCGGGCAGCCTCAGGCCTTAAGGGCGTTGTCGCATTATGATCAAGATAATAGCGCATCTGTGCCCTTTAGATAACCATTTTATTTTGCGTCACAATATCGGCAAGCGAAACATTCTGCAAAAACTGTTTGATCGTGCGTCCCAATCCATCCCATAAATCATGGGTTAGGCAGCGTGCATTATGTTTCAAACATCCACCGCGTTTTGCGCACCGCGTAACTTCAACTGGTTCTTCTACAGCCAGCACAATATCGGCAATGCTGATCTCCACCATTGGGCGGGCCAACATATACCCCCCCGCCTTGCCCCTTGTGCTGGCAACAAGCTCTGCCTGGCGCAAAACACCAAAAATCTGCTCTAAAAACGCAAGCGATATTTGCTGCCGCTTGCTGATATCATTCAGCTTTATCGGCAAATGATTACCAAGCTCTATTTGTTGCGCTATATCGGCCATAGCCATAACCGCATATCTACCGCGCGAGGATAATTTCATCTTCTCGTCACCTTTACAAATTCTTTTTAAGAAAATGCTTGCAATTTATAGTCTGTTTTAGCTATGAAGCCTCACACACATAGCTGATATAGATATTCCGACTAAAATAGTCAAGATTAAACGAGGAACAGAACACATTATGCCCGAAGTTATTTTCCCCGGCGCCGATGGCAGGCTTGAGGGCCGCTTTCGACAAGGTGCGGATAAAAACGCGCCCATAGCGATTATTCTCCACCCCCTGCCGCAATTAGGCGGAACAATGAATGATATGATTACCCATCAGCTTTATCAGCAATTTGTGCAACGTGACTTTTCAGTATTGCGCTATAATTCACGCGGTGTAGGGCGTAGCCAAGGGGCATTTGATAATGGCGTAGGAGAATTATCCGATGCAGCGGCGGCTTTAGACTGGTTACAGGCACTTAACCCCGAAGTGCGGCAATGCTGGGTTGCCGGTTATTCTTTCGGCGCGTGGATTGCGATGCAATTACTTATGCGTCGCCCGGAAATAGATGGGTTTATCTCGATCGCGCCACCGGCTAATCTTTATGATTTCAACTTTCTTGCCCCCTGCCCTGCTTCGGGGCTAATCGTGCATGGTGCAGAAGATCGCATTGTGCCGCGCGAAAATATTGAAGAGCTGGTCGCCCGCCTAAAAGCACAACGCGGGATTACGACAACTTATGAATCAATTTCCAGAGCAAATCATTTTTTTGAAAATGAATATGATATATTAGATCAAATCATTCATGCCTATTTGGGTAAGCGTATTGCCGAAATAGATACAGAGAGAAAATAAGGTTTTACAGGCGCTAAACCGGCTTGATAATAATACCTTCCTGCGGTGTAACATTACCCGCCAGCATTTTATCATATATGTCCTGAAAGTTTTCCAGCCCGTTAATCTCTGTCACCTGCATCCAGTCGCGCGCATGCATCATGCCATCTGCCAAAAACGCTGCAACACGGCGATTAAATTCTGCGGCGCCCCATTCGCTGGCCCGGCGTTGAATATGCCCGGGGGCAAAAAACATGGCAGAGCGTTCGCGAATACGCTTATCTGCTGCAGTGTCGTTTTGATTATCATCCCAATGGGTTAGGCCGACATTATGGCACCAGCGCATATTGTCTCCCAATGCCGCGTGAACCTTACTCAAAATACTACGATTTCCTGCCATATCGACCAACACAGCGGGCCTGCTCGCATCCAGACGGCTAAGCCCATCATAATCGATAATAATATCATAAACGCCGGTTTTGGCGACAAACGCACAATTATCCGGCGAGGTTAACCCAATAATTGCAGGACGCCCACCTTTTAGCTGATTTAAGCCATAAGCGAGGCCTACCGCCGTTTTGCTGGAGGCCGATAAAATAATCACTTGCTGTGCCGCATGAAATTTTTCCTCCTCCAGAGCATCGCACAAACAAAAAGACGTGCCGTAAAGCGGATTTAATAAGGCGCGCAAATTATCATTTTTCGGATTAACCGCACCGACACGTTCATAATTATTATACACCGCCGGTAATTGCGTGCGATGCGCTGCACCATCAGCAAATCGGTCTCCCGCAATACGCACTGGCAGCATACGTAAAAAATTGGCTATGGGGAAATAGCCATAAATACGCTCGCCTTCTTTAATGGCCTTATTCCGCGTAGCAACCACATGGGCAAATCCCCATACCGGCACAATGCCCCAATTAGGCGCATCGCTTGCTTGTATATGGGGAGGAAAAAATTGCCAATAGCCAATATCATGTCCCACCGCGCCATAGGTCACATTATTTGCCGTGAAGGAAAACCGTTCGATGGCGACCAAAATCTCGTCATCAGTAAGGGTAAAATCTTCTACCTTGTTTTCAACATCCATCAGACGTGTTTTGGTAATATCATCTTTATCCGTTTGAAATTGACTCATAATTATATCCTCCTATTCATCTAGCAATGAAAGCCATTCATCTTCTGTAACGATTGTGAGATTAAGCTCTTGCGCTTTTTTAAGTTTTGAACCTGCCGCTTCACCCGCAACAATCATATCTGTTTTAGCCGATACAGCACTTATTACTTTCGCGCCTAACGTTTCGGCACGCGCTTTGGCTTCGGCACGTGTCATACGCGTCATTGTTCCCGTAAACACAATGCTTTTACCCGAAATCGCATGTTCACGCACTGTCACCTCAGGCAAAAAAGGAGTTACACCAGCGCTAAATAATGCGGCAATAATCTCTCTATTTTCCTCCGTCGTAAAAAAATCGATAAGAGAGTTAATCACGCTAGCCCCTATGCCGTCAATCTGTTCTATATCTGCACGCGCTGTTTCATCACCTTTGCTTATATTTACGAAAGCCTCTTCCATCGCAGCAACCGAACCAAAATGCCGCGCCAAAACGTGCGCCATGCTCATACCAATATGGCGTATACCCAGTGCATAAATAAAGCGGTCAAGCGGAATATGCTTACGCTCTGCAATGGCATTAAATAATTTTTGTATTGCTTTTTTAAGCGTTCCGATTTTTTCTTTCGGTCCTGATTGATATTGCCAAATTTCTGGCGGGTCATGCTTGTAGCGCTGTTCCAGCAAAAATATATCAGACGGATTTTTAAGCAAGCCAAGCTGCCAATAATCTTCCACCTGTTTTTTCCCCAAACCTTCAATATCAAATGCATCACGGGAAACAAAATGCTTCACCCGCTCTTTTGCCTGGGCATCACATGTAAACCCGCCCATGCAACGGCGCGCCACATCTTGTGCGCCATCTTCACGAATTTCGCGCAGAGCAGGCGCACCACATATCGGACATTGTTGCGGAAAAGAAAAAACAGTCGCTTGTGGTAAGCGTTTCGCTTTATCCACCTCCACCACTTGCGGAATCACATCGCCGGCACGTTGAATCGTAACCGTATCACCAATACGAATATCTTTGCGCGCAATCTCGTCTTCATTATGCAATGTTGCATTAGAGACCACCACACCCCCCACTGTTACCGGTTTTAGGCGCGCAACCGGTGTAAGTGCTCCGGTGCGCCCGACTTGAATATCTATCGCCTCAATGAGCGTAATGGCTTTTTCCGCCGGAAATTTATGGGCAATCGCCCAGCGCGGGGCACGCGCAACAAAACCGAGGCGATTTTGCCAGTCCAAACGGTCAACCTTATACACCATGCCATCAATATCATAATCCAGGCCAGCCCTTTCTGCCTCAATCGCCCGATAATGCGCCATAAGCATGTCGCGATTATATGCACGTATAAAATGCGGATTAACACGAAACCCTGCCGCCCGAAAAAAATCCATCATGCCGCTTTGGGTATCGCGCGGCATAGCGGATACCTCGCCCCATGCATAGGCAAAAAACTTAAGGGGGCGCGTTTTGGTAATCGTGGGGTCTAATTGCCGTAAACTGCCAGCCGCCGCATTACGCGGATTTGCAAACAGGGTTTTACCGGCTTTTTCTCGGGCATGATTCAATGAAGCGAAATCAGCATGGCTCATATAGACTTCACCGCGCACGTCAATAATGTCGGGTGCTTCACCCGAAAAATGTTCGGGAATATCATCAATCATACGTAAATTTTCAGTAATATCTTCACCCACCTGCCCGTCGCCACGTGTTGCCCCTTGCATAAAATGTCCCTTTTCATAGCGCAGGCTTGCGGAAATCCCGTCAATTTTCGGTTCTGCCGTCACACATAGTTCATCCGCATCTGTTAAATTCAAAAAGCGGCGCAGACGCGCAATAAAATCATCCACATCATCTGCCGAAAATGCATTGCCCAAAGAGAGCATAGGCACGCTATGCGCAACCTTACCAAAGCCCTGTGCTGGTGCCGCACCGACTTTACGGCTCGGACTATCCGCAGTTTGCAAATCCGGAAATGCGGCCTCAATTTCTTCCAACCGCCTACGTAATGCATCATAATCCGCATCGCTCATAAGCGGTGAATCTTGTTGATAATAAGCCACATCACAAGCCTCAATTTTGTGCTTTAGCTCTTGCCATTCAGTTTCAGCACGTTGGCTTTGTGTGTCCTCGCGCGCCATATTATCCCTCAATCAATGCTTTTGCCGCCGCACGTGCTTCAAGCGTTATTTTTGCCCCGGCCAGCATGCGCGCCACTTCATCCACCCGCGCCGCGTCATCTAAAACAATTACATCACTTACAACACCGTCATCACCACCCGATTTTTCTACCCGCCAATGATGATCGCCCTGTGCCGCCACTTGCGGCGAATGTGTCACCACCAAAACCTGACCCCCTTGCGCCA
Source organism: Parvibaculaceae bacterium (assembly GCA_965227805.1). Classification (GTDB taxonomy): domain Bacteria; phylum Pseudomonadota; class Alphaproteobacteria; order RS24; family RS24; genus CBDDGJ01. The sequence continues at coordinate 54,049 of CBDDGJ010000003.1, forward strand.
ATTTATGTAATCTCACCCCAACCGCTTCTGCCACTGCACCGCCCACACCCGCATCAACTTCATCGAAAATCAGGCTACGCACAGCTCTTCCGCGTGCGAGGCTTACTTTCAAGGCCAACATAAAGCGCGCCAACTCACCACCCGAGGCAATCTTGGCAAGCGCGCCTGCCGCCATGCCCTTATTGGTAGCGACCTGAAAACTTACCTTGTCAAGGCCATCGGCACGGCCATCTGCCACCGCAAGCTGTTCAATATGTGTAACAAAGCGACCATCTTCCAATTTGAGCGCCGGCAATTCACGGTTCACGGCCGCATCTAATGTCTTTGCCGCTGCACGTCGTTTTTCACAAACTGCTTGCGCTGCCACCGCATAGGCATCCTCGGCCTGTGTGCATTTTGTTTCCAGATCATGCAAAACTACATCGCTATTTTCGATGGCATTATATGTCGCGGTCAATGTTTCAACCAGGCGCGGCAATTCATCCACTGTCACATTATGTTTGCGGGCAAGTCCACGCAAAGCAAATAAGCGGTCTTCAACAATTTCCAACCGCCCCGGTTCATGCGTAAAACCACTCAATAATGCCGAGACCTGGCTTGATGCATCAGCAATCTCCAAACGGGCACGCTCTAAGGCCTGTTCAATATGTTCCACGCGTGATTGGGCAAGCGATACAAGTTGTGCACTTTTTTTTACAGCCTGCACCATAATGGCCTCACCGCCAGTTTCGCCTTGTAGCAGATCATATAATTCGGCAAGCCCGCTTGTGATTTTATCCATATTTATCAATAAATTGCGTTCATCCGCGAGCGTCTTTGCTTCCTCAGCTTTGGGGGCGAGCTGCGTTATCTCATCTAATGCATGGCGCAAAAATTCGGCTTCCTGTGCGCCACGTGCGGCCTGTTCACGAAATGCGGTAAGTTCTTCGCGTGCCAATTTTCGGGCATTATAAAGCGCCCCGAGCTTTGCCACGTCCTCCCCCAAGCCTGCATAGTCATCCAGCAAGCGTAACTGGCTTATTGCATCGGTTAGTGATTGGCTTTCATGCTGCCCGTGAATTTCAATCAATGCGTCGCCAATCACACGTAGCAAACCACTGCTAATCGGCATATCATTGCAAAAGGCGCGCGAACGGCCATCCGTATTTTGCACACGGCGCAAAATCAATTCTGTCATTTCGGCATCAGGCGCCAAAAGCTCATTTTGAGTTAATAGAGTTTGCACATCCATATTTGCAGAAATATCAAATGTCGCGCTTACACTTGCTTGTGCTGCCCCATGGCGAACCAATTTCGCATCACCACGTGCACCAAGCGCAAGCCCCAAAGCATCGAGCAAAATAGATTTCCCCGCCCCCGTTTCACCGGTAAGCGTATGCAAACCATGCCCCCATGATAAATCCAGCTTTTCAATCAACACAATGTTACGGATTGATAAGGCGCTGAGCATCACGCTTATTCCACTCCACCCACAGATTGCAACAAATCATAGCTATCTTTATACCACGCATCCCCCGGATAATTATGATATAAAATCGCTGCTATTTTTTGTGCTTCGGAAATAATACCCAAGCTCGTATAAACCTCGACCAAACGATGCAAAGCCTCGAGCACATGGGTTGTGCGTTGATAAAATTTTATCACATTGCTAAAGCGTTTTTGTGCGGCAGCAAAATCTCCGCGCCGCAAATAATAACGCCCAATCGCCATTTCTTTACCGGCCAGATTGTCGCGAATAAGGTCAATTTTCAAAACCGCATCACGCGCATAATCACTTTCAGGGTAGCGGCGGATAATCTCTCTAAAGGCTTGCTGTGCCTGTTCTGTAATGCGTTGGTCGCGCTGCACATCAGAAATTTGCTCATAATATGATTGTGCAATCAGATAAAACACATAGGGCGTCTGCTTATTCCCCGGATAGAGCGATGCAAATCTTTGCGCTGTAAGAATGGCTTGGCTATATTGATTTTGCAGATAATAGGTAAAGGCGGCCATCACCATAGCGCGGCGCGCCCATTGTGAATAGGGGTGCTGACGTTCAACCTCGTCAAACATGGGGCCTGCACCGAAATAATTGCGGTCATGAAAGGCATCCATCGCATTATTATACAACACCTCAACCGGCGTTTCGACATAACGTAAATCACCGCCTTCAGGTCGCCCCCCACATGCAAGCAGAACCGTCGCCATAATGCTGATTATTGTATAATGCAAAAACCGTTTCATAACACCTCTTTGCCCTTATTTAGCGCAAATTGCGCGAAAACAAAAGCGTATCCTTTAAGAAAGCCACATAGATTTTTAAGCTAAGGTGAAAACACCAATTCATCATCGCCCAGGGGGGCAAATATGGCATCCACCATATCCGGCGTAACAGCATCAAATGCGGCAGGCTGCCATGTGGGGCGATTATCCTTATCGATAATCACCGCGCGCACGCCTTCATAAAAATCATGCCCCTGCATGATGCGGCTCACAGCGCGCATTTCCATACGCATACACGCTTCGAAGTCGGCTTTTGCGCCATCGCGCATTTGTCGCAAGGCCACCGCGCAAGAGGTCGGCGATTTCGCCCGGATAATATCATATTGCTGCTGTGCCCATGGCGAGTCATGCTTTTTCAGAGCAGATAAAATATCCTGCACGGTTTCGCCAGCAAAGAGCGTGTCAATCATATCACATATATCAGCAAGTGGGGCGGGCAGTGCAGGTGCACAATGCGCGCTAATCGCTGCCGCAGCATCATCGGTTTCATAAAGTGCCTGCATCAGTGCGGCGCTATTTTGCTGGGGCAGATAATGCGTCGCAATGCCGCTATAGAGGCAATCGGCAGCTTTAAGCCGCGCGCCGGTAAGGGCGAGATAGGTTCCGATTTTCCCCGGCAGGCGGGGCAGAAAATATGTGCCGCCCACATCGGGCAAGAGGCCAATACCGGTTTCGGGCATGGCAAAAAGCGTCCGGTCTGTCACCAAACGATACGCCCCATGCACCGACACACCAACGCCGCCGCCCATTGTAATGCCGTCCATTAACGCAATATAAGGTTTGGGAAAGCGTTTAATCATGCGATTAAGCCCATATTCGGCGCGGTAAAAGCCGGTCATTTCCGGCGCGCCCACCTTGCCCCAGTCATAAAGCGCGCGAATATCGCCGCCCGCACAAAAGCCCTTTTCGCCCGCCCCTTTAATCAGAATATGGGCAATGCGCTCATCTGTCGCCCATGCAGTAAGGTGCGGCACTATGGCGCGCACCATGCCCAGGGTCAGCGCATTTAGGGATTCTGGCCGGTTAAGCGTGATCACCCCGCACACCCCGCGCTGTTCGAATAAAACCTCTGCCATATGCTTCCCTGTTAGATAAGGCAGGCAGTGTAAATGATTATGCCCCGTAAAACAAGCAGCATGGTCATATCGGCTTGCCCTTGACTGCTATTTCTTCTAAACTTTGCGGATGGAAGACGAAAAAATAATAACATGTCTGGCAGATTATATCGGCTGGGTAAAACAGCTAAATGAAAACGCGCCGAATGGCAAATTCGCCTTTCGCGGGTTGAGTTCCCTGACATATGCCGTCAGTGCCAGTGCCTATCGGCGCTATCCCCAAGGCGTCATTGAGGAAACGGATGATTTATCCGAATATGCAGAAGATTTATTACGCGATGCGCAAAAATATGATTTTCCCGAGCTTACCCAACATGGCGGGGATGAATTAAAAATGCTGGCCGAATTACAACATTTCGGCGCGGCCACACCTTTTATTGATTTCACCCTAAATGCCTTTGTGGCACTGCATTTTGCCCTCGCAGCCAATCGGGGCGCTTCTAAGGCTACAGATAAGGCTGAAGATGGGTGCTATGTGGTTGCGCTGGATATTCACGAAACCACAATGGGTAATGCCTTATCTGCATTTGACAATAACAGTAATATAGGTATATTTTACAATGCCGAAAGGGTAAGCACACCCCGTAAATATAAACAGATTTTAGAGGATGCTGAGGGTAAATTAGTCTATTGGCAACCGCCACTTTCCAATAACCGCATTATTGCGCAAAAATCACTGTTTATTTTCGGTAAAGCGGTTTTGAAACATAAGCAGGATTATCGCCATAAAGCCATCATATCAGCTGAAAACTGCGTAACTTTACAAAGCGAGCTGCGTGCGGCTTATGGTGATTTTGCCGATTTATTCCCCGACCTCACTGGTTTCGCGCTTTATCGCGCACAGCATACAGTCCCCTATATAGCCGAAACCGCCGAAGGCTTTGCAGAGGAGTTAAACAAACAAGGCCTTAGTTTCTATTTAAACGGCCAATATGGTGATGCCTTACCGCTTTTTGAACGTGCCTTAGAAATTCGCAAAAAAGTGCTTGGCGAAAACGATCCCGACACAGCAAATAGTTTGAATAATTTGGCCTCACTATATAAGGCACAAGTAGATTATGATAAAGCCTTACCGCTTTATAAGCGCGCCTTAGCGATTTATGAAAAAACCCTTGGTAAAGACCATCCTGATACCGCAAATAGTTTGAATAATTTAGCCTTACTATATAACAACCAAAGAGACTATGACAAAGCCTTACCGCTTTGTCAGCGCGCCTTGGCGATTCGTGAAAAAGCTCTTGGTGAAGACCATCCTGATACAGCAATCAGTTTGAATAATGTTGCAGGATTATATGACAATAGAGGTGAGTATGACAAAGCCTTACCGCTTTATAAGCGCGCCTTGGCGATTCGTGAAAAAGCCCTTGGTGAAAACCATCCTGACACAGCAACCATTTTGAATAATTTGGCCTCACTATATGATGCACAAGGCAATTATGGGGCAGCCTTGCCGCTTTATAAGCGCGCCTTGGCGATGCGTGAAAAAGCCCTTGGTAAAAACCATCCTGATACAGCAAATAGTTTGAATAATTTGGCCTTGCTATATAAGGCACAAGGAGATTATGACAAAGCCTTACCGCTTTATCAGCGCACCTTGGCGATTCGTGAAAAAACCCTTGGTCAAGACCATCCCAGTACAGCAAATAGTTTGAATAATTTAGCCTTGCTATATGATACACAAGGCAATTATGGTGCAGCCTTGCCGCTTCTTGAACGTGCGGTGAAAATTGCCGAAGAAAAGCTCGGTGCAGATCACCCAACAAGCCGTCTATATCGTGAAAATTTACAAAGGGTGCGTGATAAAATAAAAAAAGGGTAGGTCGCGCCAGGCGGCTATTCCCCGCCCGTGCTTGCGGCGGTAGTGGCCTGTAATTGGGCTTGCTTGCGCGCGATTGATGTGAGCCACCGTAAAGCATCGCGTGCGGTATCTTCAAACGCGCGTGCCTTTTGCAAAGCGCGTTTTGCCGCATCAAATTTTTCTATACGCGCATAGCTAATACCCAATAACAGCCATACATCCTGCTCTTTTTTCAATGCGCCCTTATCCAGCGCCTGAGCAAAGGCCGCGGCGGCCTGCCCCCAGTTTTCATTCTGCACATAGCTTTCTCCCAAACGCATATAGAGCGTGCCCGTATCAGACATATCGGCTGCTTTGGTAAGCGGCGCCACCGCTTTTTGCCAATCACGCCCATGCATATAGGCATTGGCTAATAATTCATAATTTTTTGCATTTTTCGCGATTGTGCCGGCGGCAAAGCCTGCCTCCATAATCCGGGCGGCTTTATGCGGAATCCCATGATACAGGTAAAGCTGTGCCATTTGCACTAATTCAGGTGATGATTTAAGCATATTTTGCACATGCATGGCCTGATACGCCGTAAAGGCAAGCGCGTCTTCGCCCGCATCATAATAAACAAAAATAAGCTGCTGCCAAAATGGTTTGACATCCGGCCATTTTTGCACGGCTTCTTCCAAAACCGGGCGTGCCGCCTGAAAACGATTTTGTTGCAATAAAACCGATAGGTAGATACGTATCCATGATTGTTTCGGCTGGTCGGTTAATGTTAAGGCCTGCATAATCGCCGTTTCGGTGGCGGCTAAATCCGCCAAAGTCAAATTGATTTGCGCCAATAGGGCATAGGCGTCTGCCTTTGGCGTGCCTTCAATATTTGCAAACCATAACTCTAGCAGCGACAAGGCTTTTTCATTTTGCGCTTCAGCCAAATAAAGCTGCGCCATGCCATAGCGTATATCATTCGCCACACGCGGCGGCAGCGCATCTGAGGCAAGGGCGTGCTCAAATTGCAATAAGGCTTCCGCATATTGCTCCTGCGCTGCATAGGCAAAGCCCATGCTTTGGCGCGCAATGGCTTTTTCATAAAGATTATATTTTTCATTTTGCTGCATCGCCTCTAGCAGGTTTAAGGCGTCCGCATAATTTTCCTTGGCAAGCAATTTTTGCGCGGCTTCAATTTGCCGAAAAGCAGATTTACGCAATACTTTTGCCCGCGTGCTTTTCGGTTTTTTGCGCGAAGTTTCCTCTTGTGCCAGCGCATTATGCCCATGCGGCAAGCCCAAGGCAAACAGGTTGATGCCGCCCAGTAATACGACACTCATTCCCCAGATAATAAATCCCTTTTTCATCATCATTTTGCAATCTCAAAACTTACAATTTGGCGCACCCCCGGGCGCGGCACAGCGCGCCCATTTTCCATCATAGGTCGATATTTCCATTTCTTGACAGCTACAATCGCAACAACATCAAATATATGTGGCGGGTCGGACTCAAGCACAATCGGGTTCACGGCCTGACCAATTTCATCAATGGTAAACTCCAATAGCACCCAGCCCTCTATACCACGCGCCAAAGCCCGGCTCGGATAACGCGGCGGCACGCGGACAATCGCCAAAGCATCACCATCAACCGGTGCATTAAAGCTCAGGCCTGCTATCTCAAACTGACCAAAATCAACCGCCATAGATACATTATCCATAGTGGGTCGCTCCACTTGGCTTAGCTTGGGGGGCGGTGGCGGCTCATCCGGTTCGGGCTTCGCCGGACGCTTCACATGACGCGATTTATCATTTACAGCCTCATCGCGTTCCACACGCACAAAGTCAATAATAGTCGCAGTGGCGGCGTCTTCCAGTTCATAATTTTTACCCGTAACCAGAAGTTTCATTGTAAGAAATAAAAACCCCGTCGTTATAACGGCCAGCGCACCGATCATCACATATCTGATAGCTATGTGCTGCATAATGGTAAATTATTTTTCATCCGCCGCGATTGAAACCGATGTAACACCAGCAAGGCGGATTTGATCCATAATCTCAACCAAAATGCCGGTTTGGGCGCGCTTATCGGCTTGTATCACCGCCCCACCTTGCGGATTTTCCGCATGTAAGCGTTCAATATTTGCCCGCACAGCCGCCAAATCAACCTGCCTGCGGTTTATCCATATTTCATTATGTTCATCAATGGCAACCAAAATCCCCACACGCGATTGCTTCACCGACGTTTCCGCATCGGGGCGCGATACATCAATACCACTCTCCTTGACAAAACTTGCCGTTACAATAAAGAAAATCAGCATAATAAAAACAATGTCAAGCATAGGCGTCATATCAATCGCCATATCGTTTTCCTGCTGTCTGCGTCTTTTACGCATCAACGCCTCCCTTAATCTTCCAGAGTTAAGCGGTCGCTTAACCCCTTAACCCAAAAGTCGGCGCGCCGCTCCAGGCTGGTGATAAAAAATAATCCCGAAAGCGCCGTAACCATGCCCGCCATTGTTGGCAAGGTCGCTTTGGCAATACCCGCAGCCATAGCACGCGCATTGCCCGAACCCGTTACCGCCATCACATCAAACACCTCCACCATGCCGGTTACTGTGCCGAGTAATCCCAAAAAAGGTGCCAAAGCCACAAGGGTTTTAATGTAAATTAAATTGCGATTGGCCGCACACCGCGCGGCACTGATAAATGCCAGCCTTATTTTATGGGCATACCAGCTTTTATGCTCACGACGTGCCGCCCACGCTTCGATGAAAGATGCGGTAAGTTGTCTCTGCCCTGTGCGAAAAAAGCTATAGCGTTCATAAATCAGCACCCATAGCACCAAAGTCGCAACCATAATTGCAACCAGCACGCTGCCCCCCATTTCGAGAAAGTCGCGCATGGTGCGTATCGCTTCAAACGGATTTATGAATAGCCAGATTATATCGCGTATATCCATTATTTTTCTTCAGCATGACGCGCAATAAAGCCGGTCGCCTGCTCCTCCAAAATCTGAATTATATCGCGCGAATATGTCGTGGCAACCGCATGTAAAAGCAAAATCGGTATGGCTACTACCAGCCCCAAAACCGTCGTAATCAATGCTTGCGAAATACCCCCCGCCATAAGTTTAGGATCACCCGTGCCAAAAAGCGTAATCGCCTGGAAAGTCAAAATCATGCCTGTAACCGTGCCCAACAAACCCAAAAGCGGGGCAATGCCAGATAAAAGTTTCAATAAGGATAAACCACGCTCCAAAGCCGGTATTTCTTTCAAAATCGCATCATCCAGCTTTAATTCCAGCGTTTCAACATCATGTGCTTTATTCGACTGATAAACCGCCCACACACGCCCCAAAGGTGTATGCGTATCATTATCCACCTGCCCTGCAGCAAGCTGGGTTTTTACTTTGCGTGATAATAAGCCAAGCCGTATAATACGCTCCAGCGCCAGCAAAACGCCTAACACGCCAAGGATAAGGATAATATAACCAACCAAGCCACCTTGATGTATACGTTCCGTCACGCGCGGCATTTGCAAGAAAAGGTTTAATAAACCCCCGCGCGAGGGGTCAACCACCCCCACAGTCATGACGTTTTTTTGCGCTTTAGTAAGCGTATCAGCAGCATCAAGAAAACGTGCCGGCGGCTGGCGCCCTATTTCGGCAAAGCGTGCATCACCTGCATAGCGGATAAACGCCCCTTCATTCAAAGCCGTAAAAGGCCCAACACGCAAAATTTCACCTTCGCGCACGAAACCATCAAGGCGCACAATTTCGCCATCAAAATATTTTACTTCGCCTTGTGCCGTCATTTCCTGCTGTAAGGCATACCATAAATATTCCAGCTGCTCTATCTCCGGCAAGCCCTTTGTTTTTGCCAACACACCAAGCGGCGCACTACGCCCTTTAATCTCACCCGATATCATACTTTCTTCAATATGCGCTTTTGTCTCTCCAGCGACTTGCCGCACAATGCCAAATAACTCACCAAACACACCAAGCCGTTCAGCAAGCAAGGCTTCTAATTCGGCCAGTTTTAATTCATTATCATTAAAGGATGCTTCAAGTCTGGTGCTGCGCTCTTCCGCATCTTTAATTTGTGCCTCTATATCTGCAAGCATTTGTTTTTGCCGGTCACGATTAGCGCGAAATTCGGCTTCGCGTTTATCATAATCCTGATTATCTCGCACACGGCCTTTGCGGATTTGTTCTAACAAAGTTTGCAATGTTACCATGTCATCATTTTGTTCTGCCCGCATTTGTGCATAACTGGGTGTAAGATGCGGGCTTCCCAAAATAAAAAAGGCAATAATAAAAATAATCTTTTTCATATTGTCCCCTAAAATTTATTCGGAAAGAACGACCGGCACAACCAAAAGATCGGGCGCGGCTTGTTGTTTTGCAACACGAAGGGCGGCACGTAATTCACCATCAAATTCACCATCTAAATCGACAAATTCTTGCTTGCTTTGCGACCATGCGCCGCTTTCTTCACCATCCAAACTTTGATAAATCAGAGCCACACGGCCAATACGTAGAAACGTCACCATACGCTCTTCCCCTTTTATATCCATTGTGGCTTCATAAGCCTCGATCGTCCGTCCATATTCATTTTCAATTTCATAAGCCTCAAGAATTTTACGGAATTTTTCTGCCTGGTTTGCATCCGCGCGTTTCATAAGTGCATGGAGATTTTGCACACGCGCCTCACGCTCGGGTTTAAGAAAAGGAACATCAAGGCTGATAAATTTTTCCAGGCCGGCAATCATATTAAACATAAGCGGCACAATGGCACGGTCTATATTTGTCGCTTTTTCGATTTGTGCACGCACCGACACCATTTCATTTTCCTGTGATATAATCAGTTTTTCGAGCTGATCATTATATTCCTGCAAGGCGGTTAATTGCGATTGTGCCGCCCGAAATTTACGGATCAGTTCACCGGTCTCATCATCCAGCTGGTCAACACGCTGTTGCGACGCGACCCCCGCGCGCATGGATGCTTGTGCCGCCTCTTTCACATCATCCAGATTTTGTGCAAAAACTGCATCGGAAAATAATATGGTAATGCCTATTATAAAATAGCGTATCTTATTGATTTTATATTGGTTCATTTTCATTCTCTTTTATGGATTGTCTTTATCATTTTCTTTATCGCGTTTCAAGATGACGACACCTGAACGCACACCGGAATTTAGGATATATGTTCCATACATGTGTGCTTATCGCTATGAAAATTGCGATGATAGATATCGACTATACCGCCAGCAGTGATCAAAAAGTCCGGGCTGTAAATAATTTCTTTTTCATAAAATTTTACGCCATCTGGTGACCGTCAGGAGTTTAACGTGGTTACAAAGACCGCCTTGGATAAAATTATTGCTAACCGGATTTTGGTTATGTTACTATACGCCAACCCCAGACATGTATCGGTTTATGGCGATAATTTAACAGGTCTATCAATATGGAACAGAAAGACAGTTGTCATTAAAATAAAAAAGAAATTTTGTTATGAAAATCCGTATTTCTTTAATCGCGCTTATTATAGGCAGCTATGCTATTTTTTCTATGCCATTATATGCACAGATACATAAAGACGCACCACCCTTGCAGAGCAAATATGGCCTCTCAATCATAAGCAGTGATATTTCACCCGGGGTAGATAATATACAAACAAATATTTTTCCGTATATAGATGCCATCTATGATGATTTTTTTATTATCAATGTTGAAAAAGGTGTCGGCTTCCAGCTCGTTAATTATCAAAAAAACTGGTTTAAGAGCGTTTTGGGAACGACAATGTGGTATGAAATTGGGCGTGATGCAGATGATGAAGAAAAGTTCCGTGGTGTTGAACTTGACCCGAGCCTGGAAGCCCGCATTTTTTCGGAGCTTGAACTTGGCCCTGCCGAAATTGGGCTTGAGCTCGTAAAAGGACTGACTGACGGGGGATATGAAGGGACATATTTTGAAGTTACGTCGGCCTTATTAGGCGTAAAGAATCCGAATTGGCCGATAAGTATTGGGATTGGGCCTTATGCCCGTTGGGGCGATAGCCGTTATATACAACGCCTTTATGGTGTTGATAGGGTGCAGGCCGCCAATTCTACTTATGAACAATTTTCACCATCAGCAGGCATTGAGCAGTTGGGGTGGGAGGCCCGGCTTACATGGGAGATTGAGGATGCTTATGAAGTATTGCTAAAAGTGAAAAGCGGTGAATTAGATGATAGATTAGTGCAATCACCCTATATAGAGCAATCAGAAACATTTTGGGCAGGATTGGTTGTTGCTAAGTTGTTTTAATATATAAACCCCTGCTTGAGAAACTTATGGTCACGACCCACTGGTGAGCTATATGGTGCCCTCGGTCAGAGTCGAACTGACACTCCCGTGAAGGAACCGGATTTTGAATCCGGCGCGTCTACCAATTCCGCCACGAGGGCATATCTTACCCTTATTCAAACTATATAGTTAAGGAAAGCGCAAACGTCTAGCTTTTTCATAAAAAATTGCATAGCCAAAAACGCGCAAAGCCTGTAATCTGCTTTACTTATGCTGAGAAAACTTTATCACTGGACGCTTTCCCGCGCGGCACATAAAAACGCCCATGGCATGCTTGTCGGTGTGTCATTTACCGAAAGTATATTTTTTCCGATACCACCTGACATTCTGCTTATCCCCATGGTGCTGGCGCACCGCAAAAAGGCATGGATTTACGCGCTAACATGCACGCTTGCCTCTGTTTTTGGTGCTGTATGCAGCTATGCCATTGGCTATTTTTTTCATGATCTCATCGGCAAACCCATTATTGACTTATATAATGGCGGGGCGGCCTTTACAAAATTTGCCGATTTTTATACTGCCTGGGGTGCATGGATTATCCTCGGTGCGGCGGTGAGTATGTTACCTTATAAAATTGCGACCATTGCCAGTGGCGTTTTTCAGCTCAATCTGCCGCTTTTTATCATTGCCGGTCTTATCGGACGCGGCGCGCGCTTTTTCCTCATCGCCGGACTAATCTATTATTTCGGTGACCCGATAAAAAATATCATAGACAAATATTTTAATCTTATTATGACTATCTTTATCTGCCTGCTTTTGGGCGGATTTTTAATAATCACCCTTATTTAGCGCATATAGTAAACCATGGATAAAGCTATCATATCACCACAAAAAAGCGGATTTATTCTGCTGGTGATAAGCATAAGCACGATTTTAGCAGCCCTTGCGAGCCAATATATTGGCGGGCTTGTGCCATGTGATTTATGCTTAAAACAGCGGATGCCTTATTATATCGCTATTCCCTTGCTTATTCTCTATCTTATCTTGCCGCTTACACCCTTGCAGCGCATTATAATGTTTTTTGTGGCAGTGGTGTTTGCCAGTGGCGCTGGCCTTGCCTTTTATCATGCCGGTGTCGAATATAAATTCTGGCCTGGCCCCGCAAGCTGTAGTGGCGTTAGTTTTGCCATGCCAGAGACAATTGATGCACTTGCACAACAATTAAAAAATCCGCATATCATGTCTTGCGATACACCCGCATGGCAATTATTCGGCATTTCCATGGCTGGCTATAATGCCATGATAAGCAGCGCGCTTAGTCTATTTTCATTTTTCACATTGTGGAGGTTCAGAACATGAATAAAACCCCGTTAAGCAAAGCCGACATCGATGAGATTATACGCGTTGACCATGCCGGTGAATATGGCGCTGTGCGGATTTATACCGGACAATTAGCCGTATTCGAAAAACGTGGCGAAAGCAAACAAACAATCGAAACCATAAAACATATGACCGCGCAGGAAGAAGACCATTTGGAGCGGTTTAATCAGCTTGTGCACCAGCATAAGGTTCGCCCAACAGCCCTATCGCCCTTATGGCATATGGCCGGTTTTGCGCTTGGGGCTGCCACGGCGCTTATGGGTGAAAAGGCCGCTATGGCATGCACCGAAGCGGTTGAAGAGGTGATAGATGATCATTACAGCACACAAATTGACGCTTTGGCCGATAATCCCGAACATGCTGGCTTACGCGCCGATCTAATCAAATTTCGTGAAGAGGAGCGCGAACATCGCGACACAGCACGCGCACATAATGCCCAAGACGCCCCCGCATATACGCTCTTGCATCATGGGATAAAGCAAGCCTGTCATATGGCCATTTATCTGTCTAAAAAAATATGATCACACCCCTCCTCCTTATTATTGGTAGCGCGGTAGCTTGTTTTCTTCTCCTGCTTTTACTCACAAGACCTGCCCGCAAAATTAACCATATCGACCAGCCCACTGCGCGCAAGCAACATAGCGGTGCGATTCCACTTACGGGTGGGATTGCTGTTTTTATTATATTTAGCGGCGGGCTTTTTGCCTTGCCGATCACATATCCTATATGGCTTATTTTATGCTGCGCTATTTTAATGATTACCGGCATAAGTGATGACCGTAAACCGATAAAAGCAATATATCGTCTGATTGTGCAAGTGCTGGTCAGTTTAATTATGATTTTCGGCACGGGCATTCACATTCACACATTGGGCACTTTACCGACTGCACAAGAATTGGAAATTGGCTTTTGGGGGTATCCGCTCACCATATTTGCCATTGTTGGGCTTATCAATGCCTATAATATGATTGATGGCATAGACGGGCTTGCTGCTGGAAGCGGCGCCCTTTGCATTGTTATGATATTCATATGTTATCATCTACTCGGAACCACACCAAAGGCTGACTTTTATTGGCAAAGCCTTTTATTATTGGGGGTATTGCTTGGGTTTTTAACGATAAATTTAGGGATAGTTAAGCAACACAAAGCTTTTTTAGGTGACGCTGGCAGCACGCTAATTGGTTTTATTTTAGCGTGGTTTGTGATTCAAATCACACAAGATGATAATTCTGCACACAGCCTTCCCCCCTCGCTTGCGCCCTGGTTACTTGCTGTGCCGGTTATTGATACGCTTGCCATAATGTTGCGCCGCTTACGCAAGGGAAAATCACCTTTTGAACCGGATCGCAAACATTTGCATCATATTTTGATGCGTATGGGGTTAAGCCCCCGCCAGACGCTCTTGTGGATGTTTCTCGTTTCCGGATTTTTATTCAGCTTCGGTATTACCGTTTATAAAATTTTTGCCGGCTTTATAACTGGAATTATATTCTTTATATTTCCGCTTATTTTCTACTATATATTGCATAATATATGGAAAATAGTGCGTAAATTACGACTTAGAAGAAAACTAGATTGATAAACTGCAGTAGTTGCAAGTAATATTTCATAGTTATCCACAGTTTATTACTTTCTCTATATTGAACAATAGGACTCTACAAGGTAAGAATCGGAGTCGGTTGATGTTCCCGACACGTCTTTTTTCGTGCAAGTCAGCCGCTATATAATCTAGCGGTCGCATGCAAAATTGATCTTTCGAAATGGCAGCTATGACATAGCAGCTCATGCAATATGCCAGTCATAAAATAAATATGACAGTAAATAAATATGGCAGTCGTAAAGTAAAAGAAAGAGGCGTGTGAAATAGGGAATGGGGGAAGCGAAATATTTCGTGAAAGTGAGGAAATGATGACCGATAAAAAAAATGAAGTGCTCGACTATACACGCGAGATTGTAAGTGCTTATGTAAGCAATACCAAATTAAGCTCGAATGAGATCGTGCCACTGATAGAAAGTGTTTATTCTACACTCAATCGTCTAAACGAAACCGAAATGCAAAAGCAGCTGGGAAGCGCGACGATTGAGAAAGTATCACAAAAATTCAGTAATGTGCATTTGCGTCCAACCAATAAGCCAGCGGTGCCGATTGAAAACTCCATACATCCCGATTATGTGATTTGCCTGGAAGATGGCCGTAAATTAAAAACCTTGAGGCGCCATTTGAAAAGTGCATTTAATTTAACACCCGAATCTTATCGCGCACGCTGGGGATTACCAGAAGATTATCCGATGGTCGCCCCCAATTACTCAAAAAAGCGCCGCGAACTTGCAACACAAATTGGACTGGGACGCAATCGCGGAAATACATAACCCATATTTATAAGACAGCCCCTAAGGGCTATCATATCGGCGCAATGTAATTATGTTACATAAGTTTTATCATCCATATTACATTGCCCATAACAGCAATAAGATAAAATCAGCTATTTATGCTTTTCTATTAAACCTATTTTTTTGCTTGTTGCTTATCTTTTCTACCGCCCATGCACAAGATACCCCGCAGGCGCAGATTGAGGCAGATGAACTAAGTTTTGATGAACAAAACGGCATCGCTTATGCGCGTGGAAACATACATATAAATTACGCCGGAAAAACATTGCGTGCTGATGCAATCAGCTGGGAACAAAATAATGATAAACTGATTGCCCAAGGCCATGTTGAGCTGACGCAAGCGGATGGCACGCGCATTATGGCCGAAACCATTACATTGGAAAATCAATTTCGTGACGGTATCGTATCGGCACTTTATATCAGCTTACCGCATGACACACAAAATGCATGGCTTAAAGGGAAAAGCGCGCGCTTATCCGACAACACAAGGTATGAACTTAACGACGCTATATATTCTGCTTGCACTGAAACTTGTCCGGGTGCGGGAAAGTCTCCCCTTTGGCAAATGCGGGCGCGAAAAATCATATATGATAAACCCGAAAATTTTATATATTATCATCATCCATGGCTGGAATTTTGGGAGATACCCGTTTTATATATACCCTATTTTGCCCATCCCGCCCCAAGCGAAACCCGAAAAACCGGCTTGCTGTTCCCGCGTTTTCAAGCGAAAGAAAAATTTGGGTTTACCTATGAACAACCTGTTTATATAAATCTCGCGCCCAATTATGATATGCGTATAACACCGCATTTTACCAGCAATGAAGGTGTTTTTCTTAATACGACATGGCGACATTTAACCACATTCGGGCGTTATGATTTTGATCTATATTATCACCGTCCAGAAGATGAGCTGGCAACGATTGACGGGGATTATGCGACAAGGCGTGGTATTACCGGCAAAGGTAAATTTCGCTTCGGTAATTGGGAAAGTGTGTTTCACATTGAAACGCCATCCGATGATTTATTTTTCTCACGTTATGATATAAATGAAGATACGGTTTTGCAAAATCGCTTCATCTTGCGTCGCCCATATGAAAACGGACAAGTTACAGCCAAGACCATTCGATATCGCTATATTCTGAATAATAAAACAGATGCAACAGTGGATCGCCTGATGCCACAAATCGAAAATAAATATCGGTTTCGTGATAAATTCGCAAACGGCACGCTCACCATGCTCAATCGCATCGATCATAGCCGACACGCATCGGGCATTGATATAACCCATGCCCTGACGCAATTTGACTGGGTATGGCGAAAAATAGATGGTTACGGCTTTGAATGGAAAATACAAAACCGTAGCACCATAGATGGTTTTGCCTATGATAATGGGGCGCAAACCGTGGAAAATACGGATGACGAAGAAGATAGTTTGCTTGCCTCCACAACAACAGGGTTTATGGCCTCTTACCCGCTTATCAATGCAGCTGCCAATAAAACACAGCTGCTTACCCCACATATTCAGCTGATTATAAGTTCAAATAATGAAGCCTATGACGACGTTCTTTATAGTAAAAACGCCATCAATTTATCGGAAAACAGCCTGTTTCGCCTAAACGCACCGATTGATGAAGCAAGCCGCATCAATTACGGCATTGATTATCAATTAGAATATATGAACGGGTTTAAGAGCCTGTTTTTTATCGGGCAATCCTATAATGCGTCTTCGCGCGAATTTGCTTCAACAACCGGTTATGGTGAAGATTTCTCAAACATAATCAGCAAAATGCAATTTGACTATCACCAACACAGCTATAGCCAATCCATACATTTTGATAAAAATGGCCGTGATATTCACCAAAATGATACAGCCCTTACCCTCAAAAATAAATTTGGTGCCTTGAAAATACAATATTTATTTTTAAGTGAAGCCGAAACAACGGATGATTTGCCCGACCGTGAACTTAAATATGAAACGCACATTAATCTATCACGTCACTGGCAGTTGCGGGCAAGCCGTTATGATGATTTAGAGACAAACACCCCTTTACGTAAAACCGCACGGCTTGCTTTTGAGAATTGCTGCACACTTATTGAAGTGTCTTATGACCGCGATTATAGTGAGATTGACACAATCGAGCCGACAACCTCTTATGGCTTTTTCATACATTTGAAAACGCTAGGTGAATTGGGAAGCCGGTAAAGCAATGCCCCGCTTACAAAAGTGATAGGCTATCTAGTGCCAACGCCTGCATAGCTGAACGTTCGGCCATAACGGCAAACATTTCATCACCACGCGGGGTGCGCTCTACCAGCATTGCAGCAATCACAGCCATTAAAAACCCGCCAAAGGCTGCCAGACGATAATCCTGCCAGGCCCTATCTGCATCATATATAATATTTTGCGCCGCCAAACGCGCAAGATAATGCGTTACCAAATCAGCCTCATGCGCGGCGCGGCTATCAAAATCAGCAAAGCTCGTTCCTATGAAATAAGCAATATCCGCCATCGCTGTGCCGGCGCTCACAGTTTGCCAATCTACCAAAATCGCCCGCCCTGCCTGATCCGGATAGAGAATATTATCCAAGCGCAAATCGCCATGGGTTACACATAGTGGCCTATCACGCTCTTTAATATAATTATCATAATGTGTAATTAAACCATGTCCCACTGCAAAAACATCTTCGCTCAATCGCCCTGCATAGCGCGCGCACCATTCAGGGTAGATGACAGGCAATAAATTGCGCACCAATTCTGCATTGCCTTGTGAAAAATTTAACCATGCAATATCGCGTAAGCCCTGATCATTCCACCTAAACCCATGTAAAAGTGCTGCTTCATCAAGAACGGATTTTATCTGCTCGATTGTGCCGCCACCGAGCTGATCAATTTGTTGCGCGGGGGCAACATCTTCCATAAGTAAGATGAAATGCATCATATCGGCGGCAATTTCGGCATGATAGCAATAGGGGGTGCGTAATTTGGCTTGGGATGCAAAATGCGTATACCACATAATTTCCATTTCATAATTATGTAAATCGCGCCCCGTTTCGCGGCTTTTCGTATGCGCCGCAGGGCATTTGGCGATAATGGTGTGCGGATAAGCCGCATCAGCCTCATTCCACTCAAGCATAAGCCGATAACTATCACCGACTTGCCCCGTGCCGATTGGCGTGCTGTGCCACCCGCAAAGCGCAGGCGCAGGCGCCCCTAATATAGATGCCAGCCATGCAGCATCAAACTTATCGGGATGATCAGGAAGTATCATAAATCCCCTTATACATTATTTTATATAATTTAATATGGCTAGAAAAAGTGATATTTGTCAAAGAAAACATGATTTCTAAAAATATTCCCATTGACTCCCATATATTATCCATGTTATCCCATTTAATACGGGAAAAGTGTCTATTTTTGTGCGTAATGTGCAAAATAGACACTGGGGGTAGATATAATCTCCCCCTTTAGTGCACAAATTTCCTCTATTTCACATCGAAATAAGGGAAAGGAATAGGGATAGCCCCTATTATATGTGCGTGTGTTAGATATTCGCGCCTATTTCATATGCGTCCACGCGTAAGAATAGGCTTAGGGTGCAAATTATGGTTAGTTTTACGTCCATAGTGACGTCCAAAATAGATAATAAAGGCCGGGTTTCACTACCTGCGGGGTTTCGCGATGTAATAAAGCTACAAAATGGCGACCTTGTTGCTTCCAGCGTTTACCTCTTTCAAGCCCTTCAAGGACACCCCGCCCTTGAAGGAGGCGGCACCCAACTTTATAAAAGCATAGAACAACACTTTGACCGCCTTGATTGGTTTGATGCGCGTTATGAAATACTTGCGCTGAAAGCCTTCTCCCATGCAAATTATCTTACAGTGGATGGTGATGGGCGCATCACAATTCCGCGTAATTTACTGGACTTTGCCAAAATCAATGACACGCTTTGCTTTGTGGGTATGGGACGTAAGTTTCAAATTTGGAATCCCGAATATTTTACCCAATTTTGCGAAACACAAACCCATTCAGCAAAAGATTATCTTGACTTACTCCATATATCACCCCCGATAAATGAGGCGAAGGAGGAAGCAGAAGCACAATGACATCCCCCTCTCCCCATGCGCCGGTTCTTCTTACAGAGGTGATAAAAGCGTTAAACCCGCAGGCCGGTGAAACATATATTGATGCAACTTTCGGCGCCGGCGGCTATAGCAGCGCTATATTAGATGCCGCCCCCTGCTCGGTTCTGGCGATTGACCGCGACCCTTCAGTTATCTCCCATACCCGCACTTTACAAGAAAAATACGGTGCACGGTTCACATTTAGGCAAGGATGTTTTAGCGCGCTTGATAAACTCGCGCACACTGCCGGCTTTTCGCACATAGATGGCATTGTCATGGATTTAGGCGTTTCATCCATGCAGCTTGACACACCTATGCGCGGCTTTAGTTTTATGCATGATGGCCCGCTTGATATGCGTATGGGGGATAGCGACAAAACTGCCGCCGATATTGTTAATCATTATGATGAGAAGCAGTTAAGCCATATTATTGCCATTTACGGCGAAGAGCGTCGCGCCCGCGCCATTGCCAAAGCCATCACCACAGCACGTAAGCAAGCACCGATTACGCAAACACGCACATTGGCCATATTGGTGGAAAATATAGTGGGAAACCGTGCCACGCAAAAAATTCATCCGGCAACGCGCACCTTCCAGGCCTTGCGGATTTATGTGAATGATGAATTGGGCGAGCTTATGCGCGGCCTTCATGCAGCAGAAACAATACTTGCCCCGCAAGGCCGTTTGATTGTTGTGAGTTTTCATTCTTTGGAAGACCGCATTGTAAAACGCTTCTTTGCCAAGCGTAGCGGACGCGCAGGGCGCGCATCGCGCCACCTGCCGCAAATCGACCCCCCTTCCCCCAGTTTTGTCGATTACAAAAAGCGGTCGATTACAGCCGGCAGCAGCGAAATCAATACCAATCCACGCGCCCGCTCAGCCCATATGCGTGCCGGCTATCGCACATATGCCCCCATCTTTCCACCTGATGAAACCGTGTCACTATCTATGAGAAAATAAAATGAAGCATCCCATAATCCGTAATCTATTTATATTGATCGTTTTATTGTGCATTGGCACAATTTTATTCGCATATTTAGAGAGATACAAGGTCATGCAAGCCGAAAAACGGCTAATCACCTTGCAAAAACAAAATCGTCACTTATTGGAAAAACACCTTATTATTTCAGGTGAGTGGTCGGAATATAATGCGCCACAAAATCTGGAAAAGCAGATAAAGGAGCTAAATCTGAATCTAAACTTACCAAAAATTGAGCAAATTATAAGCGAAGCTGATTTTTTCGACGCACTCACACCATCATCACAACCGGTTATACCTGCACAATATGAGGATAATAAATAATGCAACCACCACGCAATTCGATTGGAAGCGCCCATTATATTGGCGGTGACTGCATAACGACGCTACACCATAAGAATACGCGCCCTTCACGCACCTCTTTTCTTATTTATCTGCTTTTTATTGTTTTATTCGGCGTATTAAGCCTAAGATTAACGCAGCTTATTCTTTTTCCACCCCAGCAAAATACCAGCAAAGAAAATAGCACGCAAACATTACACCGCCCCATTATTTATGATCGCAATGGAACTATCTTAGCCAGTAATATACCGACTTTCAGCTTAGAAGTGCAACCACTCCGCTTACGCCATATAGACACTTTTCTGGAAAATATGGAAAATACTCTGCCGGATTTTGATAAGGAAGAGGCACGGCGTATTATTGAAAAAGCCCTGATAAATGCAGAAAAATCACCCAACGCAACACCACCCCACAAGATTATATATAAAGGCTTAACCACCGCGCAGAAAAAACTTATCATGCGCGTGAATAATAATGAACCCGTTGATTTTCTAAATATAACACAGCGCACTTACCCTAATGGTGAGATTGCAGCACAGGCGATCGGCCAGGTGCTTTATGATAAACACGGCGAGGTGCGTCGTGCAATCGGCCTTGAAGGGGTTATCAATAACATGGACGCACGGGATAGCAACATAACCACCACATTAGATCTATCGGTACAAAACTATGTGCATAATATTTTGCAAAAGGCTGTGATTAAATATAAAGCCAAGGGGGCAATGGCCGCGATTATGGATGTAGATAATGGCGATATAATCGCCCTTACGTCTTCACCTGTTTACGGCACCACATCCGATGCATATGGGCATATAAGACATGCACAAAATAACTTCACACACGGAATTTATGAACTAGGATCAGTGTTCAAAATATTTACCGCCGCCATGGCGCTTGAATATGGCTCCATAAGTGAAACACAAACATTTGATACATCTGAACCACTCATAATTGATGGCCATATTATTGACGATTTACACGGAAAAAAACGTCCCTTGACACTTGCTGAAGTCATTATTTTTTCTTCTAATATTGGTGCTGCCAAATTAGCCCTAACGCACCCTGCCGAATATCATTACGATTTTCTGGCACGTCTTGGATTGGATAATCCAATACATGCAGATACGATTAAAACAGGAAGCCCGCTTTTACCGGGAAAATGGGGTGATTTGGAGCGCGCCACCAGTTCTTACGGACATACAATCGCTGTGTCACCCTTGCATGTTTTAGCCGCCGGCGCGGCCATTGTTAATGGCGGCAAACTCTATAAACCCCGCTTGATTGATAAGAGGGATACCAAAAGCGAACCCATTATTGTTATTGCGCCAGAGACAAGTGCCAAAATGCGTGATATTATGCGCCAAATTGTTATACGTGGCACGGCGAAAGCCGCTAATATAGACGGTTTCACTATTATCGGCAAAACCGGCACTGCCGACAAACCAGAAAACGGTGTATATACCGACAATGTTATCACATCATTTTTCGCTGCTTTTCCGGAGGATGCCCCGCGCTATGCCCTATATGTTGTGTTAGATGAACCCCAAGCACTTGATGAAACATATGGATTTGATTCTGCTGGTTGGAACGCTGTGCCAGTGGCAGCTGAGATAATAAAAACCACAGCACCGCTTTTAGGTATCGCGCCACAATTTGACAATCAGCAAAATGATGTTAAAGACCATAGCACGCCATTTGCTGATGAGCCGGTTTATGCATACCAAAAAGCACAATGATAAAATTAGTCTGCCTTCACATATCTTAACCGACATAAAAGGCATAACAAGCGACAGCCGTATGGTTAAACCAAATTATCTTTTTGCCGCACTTGCCGGCATGACGCATGACGGCACGGCCTATATAGAAGAAGCGATTAAAAATGGTGCTACTGCCATATTATCCGAAACAGATATGTCACATGACCGTGTCACGCATATTCCTTGTAAAAATGCCCGCTTGGCATTCGCTAAAATCGCCGCACGTTTTTTTCAATATATGCCGGCGTATATTGGTGCTGTTACCGGAACAAACGGCAAATCTTCTGTTGCGTCGCTTTGCACCCAACTCTTGCAAGCGGCACAGTATAAAGCCGCCTTTATGGGCACAATCGGGGTGCATAGCGCACATCACACACGCCCCCTATCGCATACAACCCCCGAGCCGGTTTTGTTACATCAAACCTTACGCGATTTATATGCACATAATATTACGCATCTGGTCATGGAGGCATCAAGCCACGGACTTGCACAATATCGCCTGGATGGCGTTGATATTGACGTTGCAGGCTTTACCAATTTAACCCATGACCACCTTGATTATCATCATAATTTTTCTGCTTATCGTGATGCAAAAACGCGTCTATTCACCAAATGCCTATCCGAAGACGGTGTTGCAGTTATATGCACCACCCATATAGAAGGGAAAAATCTCGCCACCACATTAAAAGCGCATAATAAGAACATAATATGTGTCGGCAATGATGAAACAGCAGATTTATATATAGAAAATAAGGGCATAGCTGGCCTGGGTTATAATTTGTTGATCCGCTATGCTGGAAATAGTTTTGAATGTTTTTTCCCGCTTATCGGCGCTTTTCAAATCGAAAACCTATCGGTTGCGCTAGGTATGGCGATGGCTTTAAGCGGCTTAACATGTGAAGCATTTATACCGCATATTCAAAATCTTAATGCACCACCGGGGCGCATGCAGCTTGTTGGCACACATAAAACTGGCGCGCATCTATTTGTTGATTATGCCCATACACCCGATGCATTGAAACATGCGCTTATAGGCCTACGCGCGCATATGCATGACCAAGGCCGTTTACATCTTATCTTCGGGTGTGGCGGCGAACGCGACGTGCAAAAGCGGGCGCAAATGGGTGAGATTGCATCTCATTATGCCGATCATATTTTTATAACCGATGATAATCCACGCCATGAAGATGCGGCACAAATTCGGGCGCAAATCATTGCCAACTGCCCTACGGCAGAAAATATTGCCGCACGCGATAACGCCATAAGCATCGCTATAAATGGAGCAGAAAAATATGATATTGTGCTCGTAGCCGGAAAAGGACATGAAAACGGGCAAATTATCGGCAATGATATCATCCCTTTTAATGATGCCGATTATATTAGAACGCATCCGCATGTAATACCCCGAAGCCCATAGGCATATGAAAAGGCAAAGGGCTTCGGGATATGTCTTTTTTGAAAACGCCTTATCGCTTTTTTATATCCGGCGCTTTAATGGGTATAGGCTGCGCTTTCTCACTTTCGGGAATTTCACGGATAAGTGTGATATGCAATAATCCGTTTTCAAGCTCAGCATTAACCACCTTCACGTGATCTGCAAGCTGGAAATGACGGGCAAAGTTTTTCATACGCATACCACGATAAATCAGCTTACTGTCATCTTCTTGCGTGCTATCGCCGCGTATAAACAATTCATTGCCTTTGCTTTCAAGCGATAATTGATCTTCGCCAAACCCCGTGACCGCAAGCGATAAGCGATATTCCTTATCCGTGACACGTTCTAAATTATATGCCGAATGACGTTCATCATGCGCAACTGGTGCGTCAAAGAAATGGTCAAAAAGAGAGGCATACCGTGTATCACCCTGATTTACAAAATAACGGGGGGCTAATAAATAATTCATCATAATTATCTCCTTTCACATAAACAAAGCCGCTTTATCGGCTTGTGCTATAGAGATAAATACTCACAATTTTCAAAAAAGGCCTTGAAAAATATTTCTTCTGCCCTAGTGCCCTAAAAGATATAAAGCATCAGCTTGTGCAACACCTCACGACTTACAAAGTCACCCGCACAATTTTACCACCCGGGCATCTGCCCCAAGGCGCTTTATTAAACGTCTACCGATGTTTCATCTTGCAAAGCATCGCGGGCTTGTGCTTCATTTTTAAGCCGTTGCATCATACTCCCCGTTCCTGCCGGAATAAGCCGCCCAACAATCACATTTTCCTTAAGTCCGATCAATGTATCAAATTTACCATTAACCGCTGCTTCGGTAAGCACCCGCGTGGTTTCTTGAAACGAAGCTGCCGAAATAAAGCTGCGCGTCTGCAAGCTGGCTTTGGTAATCCCCAGTAAAACCGGACGGCCAATAGGTGGTTGTTTACCTGCCGCTTCAAGCCCCGCACATACTTCATCAAACTCAATGCGGTCAATCTGCTCTTCTTTAAGATAATCGCTATCCCCGGCATCTTCGATTTCAATTTTTTGTAGCATCTGACGCACAATCACCTCAATGTGCTTATCGTTAATTGTCACACCCTGTAAGCGGTAAACTTCCTGAATTTCATTCACAAGGAATGCCGCCAATTCTTCAACGCCCAAAATGGCCAGAATATCATGCGGTGCCGGATGGCCATCAATAATATATTCACCCTTTTCGATAATCTCACCTTCCTGCACGCTTAAATGTTTCGCACGCGGAACAAGGTATTCCACTGGGTCTTGCTCTTCATCCAATGGGTGCAGAATAATACGGCGCTTATTTTTATAGTCGCGCCCAAACTCTACCTTACCGGTAATTTCGGCAATAATGGCGTGCTCCTTCGGACGGCGCGCCTCGAATAATTCCGCAACACGCGGCAAACCACCGGTGATATCACTCGACGTCGCTCCTTCTGTCGGAATCCGCGCCAGAATATCACCAACATGAACATTCGCCGCATTATCAACCGATAAAATCGCCCCGGCAGCAAGCGCATAGCGGACCTCTTCGCCTTGATCATCTTTAACAACAATGGCAGGGCGTAAATCTTTTCCGCGTGCCGAAACCGAAGCATCCATAATAATGCGTTGCGTAATGCCAGTTGCCTCATCCGAACTTTCAGTTACAGACACACCTTCGACCAAATCTTCGAAAGATACAGACCCGCTTAAATCGGTCAGAATCGGAATTGCATAAGGTTCCCATTCAGCCAAACGATCACCGCGTTTTACCTTATCGCTTTCCGCAACGCGCAAACGCGCACCATAGGAAAGTTTATGCGATGCCCGTTCCAGGCCATTATCGTCAATGATTTTAATGGCAACATTGCGCCCCATAACCACAAAGCGTCCTGTGCCATCTTCAACAATATTTTTATTCTCAAAGCGCACCACACCATCGGCATTGGATTCAATAAATGACTGGTCAACCACTTGCGCCGTGCCACCAATATGGAAGGTCCGCATTGTAAGCTGTGTGCCGGGTTCACCAATAGATTGCGCCGCAATCACGCCAACTGCCTCGCCAATATTCACCGGCGTGCCGCGCGCCAGATCACGCCCATAACATGTTGCACAAACACCGTTCTTCGTATCGCATGTCAAAACCGAACGAATACGAATACTTACCAGATTTGCATCTTCAATCGCCTGCAAATGCTCTTCGGAAATAATCATACCCTGCGGCACAATCACCGCGCCACTTGCCGGGTCAACCACATCTTCTACTGGCACACGCCCCAAAACACGCTCGGAAAGCGACGTAATCACTTCACCTGAATCAATCACGGCAGCAACCGTAATGCCACGCGTGCTCCCGCAATCGGTCTCTGTAATAATCGAGTCCTGTGCCACATCCACCAAACGACGTGTTAAATAACCAGAATTTGCCGTTTTCAACGCTGTATCCGCCAGCCCTTTACGTGCGCCATGGGTCGAGTTAAAATATTCCAACACCGATAGACCTTCCTTAAAATTAGAAATAATCGGCGTTTCGATAATCTCGCCAGAAGGTTTGGCCATAAGCCCGCGCATACCAGCAAGCTGTTTCATCTGTGCCGGGCTACCACGCGCCCCTGAATGCGACATCATATAAATGGAATTGATAAAGTCATCACCCGGGTCAATATTTTTTGTATCCACGGTAGAAATTTTAGCCATCATCGCATCGGCAACCTTATCCGTGCAGCGTGCCCATTCATCAACAACCTTATTATATTTCTCTTGCTGCGTAATCAGCCCATCTACATATTGCTGTTCATATTCTTTCACGCGTGTTTCAGAATCGCTCAGAATCTCTCTTTTCTGTTCCGGGATCACCATATCATCTTTACTAATGGAAATACCCGCACGCGCTGCATTGCGGAACCCGACTGTCATAATATGATCGCAAAATAAGACCGTCTCCTTTTGTCCGCAATGACGATAAACAGCATCAATCACATTAGAAATTTCCTTTTTGGTCATCAGCTTATTGATTGTCTCAAACGGTAATTTCGGATGTTTTGGTAATTGTTGTCCCAACAATAAACGCCCGGCTGTTGTATCGACAACACGGCTAATAAGCGTGCCGTTTTCGTCCATTTCCTCAATACGCGCTTTGATTTTACTGTGCAAAGCGATCTGCCCCTGATCAAGCGCATATTCAAGCTCGTCAATGCCGCCAATTAACATACCCTGCCCGACAGCGCCTTCGCGCTCAAGCGTCATATAATAAAGCCCCAACACAATATCTTGCGACGGCACAATAATCGGTTCACCGCTTGCCGGATGCAAAATATTATTGGTCGACATCATCAACACACGTGCCTCAAGCTGTGCCTCTAAAGATAAAGGCACATGCACAGCCATTTGATCACCATCAAAATCGGCATTAAAGGCAGCGCATACCAATGGATGCAACTGGATGGCTTTCCCCTCAATCAAAACCGGCTCAAAGGCTTGAATGCCCAAGCGGTGTAATGTCGGCGCCCGATTAAGCAATACCGGATGCTCACGGATAACTTCATCAAGAATATCCCACACTTCGGGACGCTCACGCTCCACCATTTTTTTAGATTGTTTGACCGTGCTCGACAGGCCTTGCGCTTCAAGCCGTGAATAAATAAAGGGCTTAAATAATTCCAGCGCCATTTTTTTCGGCAGACCGCATTGATGCAATTTCAATTCAGGTCCCACCACAATCACTGAACGTCCGGAATAATCGACACGTTTACCCAACAGATTTTGTCGGAACCGCCCTTGCTTGCCTTTCAACATATCAGACAGCGATTTTAATGGTCTCTTATTCGTGCCCGTAATCACCCGCCCACGACGGCCATTATCAAACAAAGCATCTACAGATTCTTGTAGCATACGTTTTTCATTGCGCACGATAATATCGGGCGCGCGCAATTCTATCAGGCGCTTAAGTCGATTATTACGGTTGATAACACGCCGATATAGATCGTTCAAATCCGAAGTGGCAAAACGCCCGCCATCAAGCGGCACTAAGGGACGCAACTCCGGTGGAATAACCGGCACAACACTCATGATCATCCATTCCGGACGGCTTTTTGAACGAATAAAAGCCTCAACCACTTTTAAGCGCTTCGCTAATTGTCGTGGCTTAAGCTCTGTTGTTGCCTCGGCAATACCGACACGCAATTCATCGCGCAATTTTTCCAAATCAATCTCGGCCAAAAGCGTCTGCACCACTTCCGCACCTATACCAGCGATAAAGGCATCATCGCCATATTCATTTTGCGCATCAAAATATTCTTCTTCAGTAAGCAGCTGCCCTTTTTCCAATGGTGTAAGCAACGGGTCAAGCACAATAAAATTTTCGAAATAAAGCACATGCTCCAAATCTTTCAGCTTCATATCCAGCAACAACCCGATACGGCTCGGCAAAGATTTCAAAAACCAGATATGCGCCACAGGCGCAGCAAGTTCAATATGCCCCATGCGTTCACGGCGCACCTTGGTCAACGTCACCTCAACACCACATTTTTCGCAAATAACGCCCTTATATTTCATCCGTTTATATTTGCCGCACAAACACTCATAATCTTTAATCGGGCCAAAAATATGTGCACAAAACAAACCATCACGCTCTGGCTTAAAGGTTCGGTAATTTATGGTTTCCGGCTTTTTAATCTCGCCATAAGACCAACTATGGATTTTCTCCGGACTGGCGATTGAAATGCGAATTTTATCGAAAGATTGCCGGTTAGCCTGCGGATTAAATAAATTCATAACCTCATGGTTCATAAGTGCAACTCCTAATTATTTGTTTCGGCTTCGGTAAGCTCAACATTCAAGCCCAGCGAACGAATTTCTTTAACCAATACATTGAAACTTTCCGGTATGCCGGCTTCAAATGTATCATCACCACGCACAATGGCTTCATAAACCTTGGTGCGCCCGGCCACATCATCAGATTTAACTGTCAGCATTTCCTGCAATGTATAGGCAGCACCATAGGCTTCTAATGCCCACACTTCCATCTCGCCGAAACGTTGGCCGCCAAATTGCGCCTTACCGCCAAGCGGTTGCTGTGTTACCAGACTATAAGGCCCAATTGAACGCGCATGGATTTTATCATCAACCAGATGGTGTAATTTCAGCATATAAATATAGCCGACCGTAACCGCACGATCAAAATATTCGCCCGTGCGCCCATCGCGCAATTTCACCTGCCCCGACGTATCCAGCCCCGCATTGTGCAACATGCCGTCAATATCGGTTTCGCTTGCGCCATCAAACACAGGTGTGGCAATCGGCACGCCTTTTTTAAGCATTTGACTCATCTCGATGAGTGCACCATCTTCCATATTGGATACCGTTTCATCTTGCGCATATATATCAGATAATTGTGTCCGTAATTGGTCGACATGGCCATCATGCTCATATGCCTCCAGTGCCTTTCTTATCTGGCTGCCCAAATTCGCACATGCCCAGCCCAAATGGGTTTCCAAAATTTGCCCTACATTCATACGGCTGGGCACCCCAAGCGGATTAAGCACAATATCAACCGGTGTGCCGTCATCCGTGTAAGGCATATCTTCCACCGGCATAATGCGACTAATCACACCTTTATTGCCATGACGTCCGGCCATTTTGTCACCAGGCTGTAATTTTCGTTTTACCGCGACAAATATTTTCACCGATTTCATTACACCAGGCAAAAGCTCATCGCCACGCTGCAATTTATCAACCTTATCTTCAAAACGCATTTTCAAGGCATCTTGTGCATTTTCAAATTGTCGCCGCAAGGCTTCCATCTCTGCCATTGCCGCATCATTTTGCAGAGCAATCTCCCACCATTTTGGACGCGCTATGTCATCCAGAGCCTCACGCTTTATACGCGTTCCGGCTTCAAAACCGGCAGGACCCGAAGCAACTTGCCTTCCCGTCAGTAAATCGGCAAGGCGGCCATACACATTGCGATATAAAATTGATAATTCATCATCACGGTCTTTGGCCAAAGCCTCAATTTCTTCGCGTTCAATGGCTAAGGCACGTTCATCCTTATCAATGCCGTGGCGGTTGAACACACGCACCTCCACCACTGTGCCGCTTGTGCCCGGTGGTAGGCGTAAAGATGTATCGCGCACATCCGATGCTTTTTCACCGAAAATAGCCCGCAATAATTTTTCTTCCGGCGTGACGGGGCTTTCGCCTTTAGGCGTAATTTTCCCGACCAAAACATCGCCCGGATTAACCTCAGCACCAATATAAACAATCCCCGCTTCATCTAAATTACGCAGGGCATCTTCACCAACATTGGGAATATCGCGGGTGATTTCTTCTGGTCCCAATTTCGTATCGCGCGACATAACTTCAAATTCTTCAATGTGAATAGAGGTAAACACGTCATCCCGCACAATACGTTCGGAAATAAGAATTGAATCTTCAAAATTATAGCCATTCCACGGCATAAAGGCGACGAGCACATTACGCCCCAAAGCCAGCTCGCCCAATTCGGTTGACGGCCCATCTGCAACAACATCACCAACCTCAACCCTGTCACCAACCCGCACAAGCGGACGCTGATTAACACAGGTCGATTGATTGGAGCGCTGAAACTTTGCCAGATTGTAAATATCCACACCAGATTTTGAGGCATCGGTTTCCTCGGTTGCACGAATAACAATCCGCATCGCATCAACCTGATCGACAATACCTGCGCGCCGCGCCGTCACCGCCGCACCAGAATCACGCGCCACAACCTCTTCCATACCCGTGCCCACCAAAGGCGCCTCGGCTTGCAAAAGCGGCACGGCCTGGCGTTGCATGTTTGACCCCATTAAAGCGCGGTTCGCATCATCATTTTCAAGAAACGGAATAAGCGCAGCCGCAACCGATACAATTTGCCGGGGGGATACATCGATAAACTCAACCATATCCGGCGGCACCAGTTCAAAGTCACCATTTATACGGCAATTCACCAGTTCTGCCGTAATTTTATTCTGATTATCAATGTCAATATTGGCTTGCCCAACGCGATAACGCGATTCTTCGGCGGCTGATAAATATAAGACTTCACTGGTAACTTTACCATTTTCAACCTTACGATACGGGCTTTCAATAAAGCCATATTTATTCACCCGCGCAAATGTAGCGAGCGAGTTGATAAGGCCGATATTTGGTCCTTCCGGTGTTTCAATCGGGCAGATGCGTCCGTAATGCGTCGGATGCACATCGCGCACTTCAAAACCTGCGCGCTCGCGCGTAAGCCCCCCCGGCCCTAATGCCGACAGACGACGCTTATGCGTAATCTCGGATAGTGGATTGGTTTGATCCATAAATTGTGATAATTGTGAAGATCCGAAAAATTCACGAATCGCCGCCGATACCGGCTTCGCGTTAATCAAATCCTGTGGCATAACCGTATCAACTTCGATTGAGCTCATACGCTCTTTAATGGCGCGCTCCATCCGTAATAGACCAATACGGAATTGATTTTCCATCAGCTCACCAACTGAACGAACCCGCCGATTACCTAGATTATCAATATCATCAATATCGCCTTTTCCGTCACGCAGTTCGATCATGGTTTGCATGACAGCCACAATATCTTCCTTACGTAATATGCGCAAATCATCCGGACAATCCAATGCCAAGCGCATATTCATTTTCACCCGCCCGACAGCCGATAAATCATAACGCTCGGCATCAAAAAACAGGCTTTGAAACAACGCCGTTGCCGTTTCCAATGTAGGCGGCTCTCCCGGTCGCATGACACGATAAATTTCCTCCAGAGCCGATAATTTGTCATGCGATTTATCCGCTTGCAGCGTATTACGAATCCAGGGCCCTTTACTGACAGGATCGACATCAAGCACATTGATTTCATCATAACCAGCAGCTTTTAGCGTCTCCAAAAGCTCTTCGGTTATCTCATCGCCTGCCTCAGCAAAGATCTCGCCTGTATTCATATCCACCATTTCATCGGCAACATATTGGCCATAAAGCTCATCATGCGCCACACGAATATCCGTCAAACCATCTTGAATGGCCTTACGTGCCGCACGCGGCGATATTTTCGTATTGGCTGCAAATAAAACCTTACCGCTTTTCATATCCAGCAAATCCGTCACTGGTTTACTGCCCCGGCGGCGTTCAAAATCAAATGGCGTTATCCAGGCATCACCATCCAGCCGATAGTTTACTTTATTATAAAACAGGTCAAGGATTTCATCCGAAGCGAAATCCAAAGCATGCAACAAAACCGTAGCCGGTAATTTACGGCGCCGGTCAATACGGACATATAAAATATCTTTTGCATCAAATTCAAAATCAAGCCATGAACCGCGATAGGGAATAACCCGTGCGGCAAATAATAATTTCCCTGATGTATGGGTTTTGCCTTTATCATGGTCAAAAAATACGCCTGGACTACGGTGCATTTGCGACACAATCACACGCTCCGCCCCATTGACGACAAATGTGCCCTTATTGGTCATAAGCGGCAAATCGCCCATATAAACATCTTGTTCTTTAATATCTTTTATCGAGCGCGATTCGGTTTCTTCATCGACATCAAATACAATTAAACGCAACGTCACTTTTAGGGGGGCTGCGAATGTCATATCGCGTTGTTGGCATTCTTCGACATCATATTTGGGTGCTTCAAATTCATAAGAAACAAATTCCAGTTCAGCTGCACCGACAAAATCCTTAATCGGAAATACCGACCGAAATACAGCCTCCAGCCCCTCATCAAAACGCCCACCTTCGGGTTTTTTCACCTGCAAAAATTGATCATAAGATTCTTTTTGCACTTCGATAAGATTAGGCATATCCACAATTTGTGGAATTTTTCCAAAGGAACGGCGCATTCTCTTGCGACCGGCATAGGCTTGCGACATTATGTCATCTCCTTGAAGATATATTTAATTATAACTCATATATGATAAGGCGCACCCGAAGCTGCGCCTCATCGTTACACCATTTACTTAAGCTCTACACTTGCGCCAACACCTTCGAGTTTTTCTTTCAACTCATTCGCCTCAGCCGTAGGCACATCTGCTTTCAATTCGCTCGGGGCTTCGTCCACCATGGCTTTGGCTTCCTTCAAACCCAAGCCAGTAATGGCGCGCACTTCTTTAATGACGTTAATTTTCTGGTCACCCGCAGCGGTCAAAACAACGGTAAAGCTATCTTTTTCCTCTGCAGCCCCATCGCCACCGCCTGCCGCAGGTGCCGCAGCAACCGCAACCGGCGCGGCGGCCGAAACGCCCCATTTTTCTTCCAAAAGCTTTGATAATTCCGCAGCTTCCAAAACGGTTAAATTTGATAAGTCTTCAGCAATTTTTTCTAAATCAGCCATAATTTTCTCCAAGTTTTCTTTTCATAAATATTACTATTCTAAGCTGCCTCGCCCTGTTCGGCTTTGGCAGAAATAACGCGCGCCACTTGCCCGGCAGGGGCTTGCAATACACCCGCAATACGTGTTGCAGGTGTTGTTAGCAGACCAACCAATTTACCGCGTAGCTCATCTAGCGACGGTAAAGAGGCAAGGTTTTTAACGCCTTCCACATCAAGTGGGGTCTCGCCCATAATGCCACCAAGAATAACCAGATTTTGGTTTTTCTTAGCAAATTCGACCGCAATTTTCGGTGCCGCAATCGGATCTTGCGAATACGCAATCGCCGTTGGCCCCGTAAATAAATTGCTGATCATATCGGCAGGTGTTTGTGCCAATGCGCGTTTGACCAAGCGGTTTTTCGTCACTTTTACTGTGCCGCCTTGCTCGGCCATTTGGTTTCTAAATTCGCTGATTTCAGGAACCGACAACCCAGAATAGTGGGCTACCACAACCACACCGGCATCAGAAAAAATACCGCTATAATGTGATACAAGCTCTTTTTTTTCAGCTCTATCCACTTTCTTCTCCACATGCATGAACCCCTCATGCGTTGGGGGAAACAGGCCCATCCTGCCTCCATTTATGTCCTAGGTCGCGACCTCCGCCCCATAATTTCATGCGGCATCATTCATTTCCTATCTCATACAGGCCAATTTAAGTATTTATAAAATACGCCTGTAATCTCGGACAAGAGAAAGGGTTTCCCCTTTCATGCATCAGGCATCCAAGCCCGAAACATCCACCTTTACGCCCGGCCCCATTGTGGAGCTAAGCGCAACACGACGCAAATAAGCCCCCTTCGCCCCCGAAGGTTTGGCTTTTTGAATCGCTAAAACCAGAGCTTTAACATTGCCCAATAAATCCGTTTCTGAAAAAGAAGCCTTTCCCACCAAAGCATGAATAATGCCTTCTTTTTCAACCCGAAACTCAACCGCGCCGCCTTTTGCCGCTTCCACCGCCGCAGCAACATCTGCCGTAACTGTGCCCACTTTCGGGTTAGGCATTAAATTACGCGGCCCCAAAACCTTACCCAGACGCCCCACCAAAGGCATCATATCCGGCGTTGCAATACAACGGTCAAATTCGATTGTGCCACCTTGCACCGTTTCCATCAGATCCTCGGCCCCCACAATGTCGGCACCAGCAGCCTTGGCTTCTTCTGCCTTGGCATCCTTGGCAAATACCGCGACACGCATACCACGCCCCGTGCCATTGGGTAAATTGACAACACCACGCACCATCTGGTCGGCATGGCGCGGATCAACCCCTAAATTGACAGCAATTTCAATGCTTTCATCAAATTTGGCGGTGGCATTTTCCTTTACCAGCTTAATCGCTTCATCAAGTGTATAAAGTTTATTTTTATCTACACGATTGCGTGCAGCTTCAAGACGTTTTCCTTGCTTTGTCATTAGCCTTTAACCTCCAACCCCATGGAGCGTGCCGAACCAGCAATCATTTTTGCCGCCTGCTCAACATCATTCGTATTCAAATCTTTCAGTTTTTCCTGTGCAATCTCACGACATTGCGTCATAGTCACCGAACCGGCATTTTCACGCCCAGGCGCGCTTCCGCCTTTATCCAGTTTTGCCGCCTTACGCAAATAATAAGAGGCTGGTGGCGTTTTAATCACAAAGGTAAAAGATTTATCTTCATAAATTGTGATGATTGTCGGAATAGGCATTTTCGCTTCCATGCCTTCTGTTTGTGCATTAAACGCTTTGCAAAATTCCATAATATTAAGCCCCCTTTGCCCCAGGGCTGGTCCAATGGGCGGTGACGGGCTCGCACTGCCTGCGGGCACCTGCATTTTCAAATAACCTGCGATCTTCTTTGCCATCTCTCGTTTCCTTTCTATGTCCTTTTACGGGCATTTACGATTATGGTTGTGGTTTTCGGCTTTTGCCTCCCACATCATTATCCATTAACATTTATGTTTTTTCGACCTGTCCATATTCAAGCTCGACCGGCGTGGCGCGTCCAAAAATCGACACACTCACCTTAAGCCGCGCTTTATCTTCATCCACCGCTTCAACCATGCCATTAAAGCTCGCAAATGGACCTTCACATACACGCACCTGCTCACCAATTTCGAACAAAATCGCGGGTTTCGGACTATCAACACCTTGCTGCACCTGATTAAAGATGCGGTCTACTTCGGCCTGTGTAATTGGTGAAGGCTTGTTTTGCGCCCCCAAAAAGCCGGTAACTTTCGGGGTGTCTTTCACCAAATGATAGGCTTCATCTGACATATCCATTTTTGCCAACACATAGCCCGGAAAGAATTTGCGCGCCGTATTTACACGTTTGCCCCGCCGAAGTTCTATCACTTCTTCTGTGGGCACCAAAACATCCTCAAAAGCATCCGTAAGCCCTGCCGCCTCAGCACGTTCGCGAATTGAATCCACGACTTTTTGTTCAAAATTCGAATAGGCGTGTATGATATACCACTGTTTTGCCATATTACCCCGCAAGCCCCAGAAAAAATGATACAATAAAATTCAGCACCTGATCGGCAAGGAAGAAAAAAAGCGAGGCCAAAGCAGATAAAATAAACACCATAAGTGTGGTTATGAGCGTTTCATTGCGTGTCGGCCAGGTTATTTTAAGGCCTTCATTACGCACTTCCTGCATAAATCTGAACGGATTTGCCATAGTTTCTCACACCCCAATTAACCAGCATCTCTGTAACATGCTGATTTTATGCATAAATTGTAACATTTACTTCTTAAAAACCCCGACACTAAAACACCACCTATGCCGTTTTCCATAAGCAGTGTAGGCATATTTGCGTAAATTGTGTCTGTGTCCTATACCGAAACCATATAATAATCAAGTAGATTTTTACAAAGTTTGCTTGAAAATTCTACATATAAGCATAGGCTGGCAGGAGTGGAGGGACTCGAACCCCCAGCCCCCGGTTTTGGAGACCGGTGCTCTGCCAGTTGAGCTACACTCCTTTACGCTTTCCTTTATTTTATTCTATAATTTTAGCGACGACGCCTGCCCCTACGGTGCGCCCCCCTTCGCGAATGGCGAAGCGAAGTTTTTCTTCCATAGCGATCGGAACAATAAGCGTAACCTCCATCTCAACATTGTCGCCAGGCATAACCATCTCCGTGCCAGCCTCTAACGTGCAAACACCCGTAACATCAGTCGTTCTAAAATAAAACTGGGGACGATAATTCGAGAAAAAAGGCGTATGACGCCCCCCCTCATCCTTCGTCAATATATAAGCCTCAGCCTTAAACTTCGTATGCGGCGTAATCGAACCAGGCGCACATAAAACCTGACCACGCTCAACATCCTCACGCTTCGTGCCACGCAATAAAACACCAACATTATCACCAGCCTCACCACTATCAAGCAGCTTACGGAACATCTCAACACCCGTGCATGTCGTCTTTTGCGTATCACGTATCCCAACAATCTCAATCTCGTCACCAACATTGATAACACCACGCTCAACACGACCCGTAACAACCGTGCCACGACCAGAAATAGAGAATATATCCTCAATCGGTAACAAAAACGGTTGATCCTTCGGACGCTCAGGCTGAGGAATATACTCATCAACACAACCCATTAACTTCAATATCGCTTCCTTGCCAATCGCATCATCACGACCCTCCAAAGCAGCCAAAGCAGAACCAGAAATAATCGGAATATCATCACCAGGAAACTCATAAGAACTCAAAAGCTCTCGAACTTCCATCTCAACAAGCTCCAAAAGCTCAGCATCATCAACCTGGTCAACCTTATTCAAAAATACAACCAAAGCAGGAACACCAACCTGACGCGCAAGCAAAATATGCTCACGGGTCTGAGGCATCGGGCCATCAGCAGCATTAACAACCAATATCGCGCCATCCATTTGTGCCGCACCCGTAATCATATTCTTAACATAGTCAGCATGACCAGGGCAGTCAACATGCGCATAGTGACGCGATGATGTCTCATATTCAACATGCGCCGTAGATATCGTGATGCCACGCGCCTTTTCTTCAGGCGCCTTATCAATATCAGCATAATCTGAAAACGTCGCACCACCACTCTCTGCCAAAACCTTCGTAATCGCTGCCGTCAATGTCGTCTTCCCATGATCAACATGGCCAATCGTCCCAATGTTACAATGCGGCTTCGTGCGCTCAAACTTCTCTTTAGACATAAATACAAGTCCTCTTCATAATAATGTGCATATTCGTTAAGGGTTAAATTGTAATTCTGCCTTATTAAATATATTTCTCGTAAAACGCAATGAAAAACATTTCATCACGTAAAAGAAAAACCCTTGCCGTGTCGACAAAACCGCCCTATCAATACAATACTTATGGGAGAAATATATGTCGGGCACATCCGCGATAGCAGACGACAATTTGGAAAATCGTGCCGAACTTATCGACTGGATGATCGCCGGCTGTAAGCCTGCACAAGAATGGCGCATTGGCACCGAACATGAAAAATTTGGTGTGGATACGCATTACTTTTCTCCCTTACCCTATGCGGGTGATCGTGGCATTCGCGCCATGCTTACCGGGCTTACCCGCTTTGGCTGGACACCGCTTTATGAAGCCGATAATATTATTGCTCTGCAAAAAGAGGGGCATGGCACGGTTAGTTTGGAACCGAGCGGACAATTAGAGCTTTCCGGCGCGCCCCTTGCTACCATCCACCAAACCTGTGCAGAGATAGGTGAACATTTACACGAGACGCGCACCATCGCCCAAGAGCTTGATCAGCTTTATTTCGCCGTCGGTTACGCCCCGACATGGCAGATAGACCAGGCTCCCTTTATGCCCAAAGGGCGTTATGATTTAATGCGCCACTATATGCCCACACGCGGCACACGCGGGCTAGATATGATGCATTTAACCTGCACAGTTCAGGTCAATCTGGATTTTTCCTCCGAACGTGACATGGTGGAAAAAATGCGCCTTGCGCTTAATCTACAACCTTTGGCGACGGCACTTTTCGCAAATTCCCCTTTTCGCAATGGCAAGCCGACCAATATGTGTTCACAACGCGCTCTGGTATGGCAAGATACCGACCCTGATCGCACCGGCATGTTACCTTTTATATTTGATGAAAATTTCAGCTTTGAGCAATATGTCGATTATGCCTTAGATGTGCCCATGTATTTTGTTGTACGAGATGGTAAATTCATCAATGCACTGGGGCAAAGTTTTCGTGATTTTTTAGATGGCAATCTACCTGCTCTATCGGGCGAAAAACCGACAATACGTGACTGGGATAATCATCTCACCACAATTTTCCCCGAAGCCCGCCTGAAACGCTTTATTGAAATGCGCGGCGCAGATAGCGGCAATAAAGACCATATATGCGCGCTGCCCGCGTTTTGGGTTGGTCTGCTTTATAATGCCGAAATCCAGGCAACACTGCTCGACTTAACCCATGACTGGACACAGGCCGAACGCGACTATTTACGCCATCATGCCCCGCGCACCGGCCTTGCAACCCCCTTTCGTGCAGGCACATTATTAGACCTCGCCCGCACCATTATCCCCCTTGCTCATAAAGGGTTAAGCACACGCGCATATAAAAATGCAGACGGTAACGATGAAAGTCTATTCTTAGCCCCCCTTATACATATTGCCGAAACAGGAAAAAATGCAGCAGATCGCCTTGCAGAAAACTATCATACGGCCTGGAAAGGTGATATAAATCAGCTGTTCTCGGCCACCGCCTTTTCATAATTTTACGCGATTTTATGCTTGTAACTAAAATAATAGTGTGGCATGTTTTTAACGAGGGCAATGATAGGGAGGATAATCATGGCACGACATGCAACCGCGCAAGTGGGCACTGCAGCCCCAAATGTGACGACACAAAATATAGCAGCACTTGATTTTTTGAAACCTTATTTCAAAACCAAACATAGAAAACTCTATGAACCTTTTGGCATGATGACATCCATGCTGGTGTCAAGCCCCATAATTTTGTGCCAGTTTTTGTGAGAGTATTTTTGTGTTTTGGTTGAGTATGTTTGTTTCTGGTGCTGGTGGTTTGTAGTTTAGTGCTTGGTGCGGTCTGATATGGTTATATTGCTTTACCCAGCCTTTTATTACCACCTTTGCTTCTGTCAGCGACAAGAAGGTTTCTGCATTTAACAACTCGGTTCTGAGTATACCGTTAAACCTTTCATTAAAGCCATTTTCCCATGGCGACCCTGGGGCGATATAAAGCGTTTCGGTGCCCACATTACGCAAGAAACGCTTTATATCGGTGCTGGTAAATTCTCTACCATTATCCGACCTGATATGCTCAGGCACGCCGTGTTTGGCGAAGCATTTTGCCAGTGTTTCAATCACATCTATGGACTTGATATTGTAGCCAACTTCCACAGCTATCGCCTCTCTGCTGAACTCGTCGAGCAACGTTAACATTCTGTATTTCCTGCCATTATGCAGCTTGTCCCCCACAAAGTCATAGCTCCAAATATGGTTCTTATATTTGGCACGAAGTCTGAGGCAAGAGGAAGTGCCATCATATATGCGCTTGCGCTTTTTGTGTCTTTTAGGCAGCTGCAAGCCTTCTTCGCGCCATAGTCTTTCTACCTTCTTATGGTTAACATTATGCCCCTCAACCCGCAATAATGCTGCTATCTTGCGGTATCCATAACGACCATATTGCTTGGCTAGGCGTATCATATCAAGCCGTAGCTGTTCATCGCTGCAAGCTTGAGTGGGTTTATACTGACACACGCTTCTTGGAATATCCAAAGCCTTGCAAACTTTACGCTGGCTTGTGCTCAGCCTTTGTTGGCAATGGACTGCAACACAGCGCTTATCTGCTGTGGTTAGGCCTTTTTCTTGTCCAAAAAATCGAGCCCCTCCTTGAGAATCAACTTATCTAACTCTAGCGCAGCAACTATCTTTTTAAGGCGCACATTCTCCTGCTCCAAGGCTTTTAGGCGTTTAACCTCGCTATTCTTCATATGACCATAATTGCCACGCCAGCGGTAATATGTCTGCGGGCTAATGCCACTCTTGCGGCAGGCAGAATCGGTATCCATACCCCCACCAATATTCACCTCAACCTCACGTAATATGCGGATTATATCATTGTCACTAAAACGTTTTCTGCTCATCTTTTACTCCTATAATTGATGTTTCTTAAAATCCTAACGAGAAATATACACCCAATCAAAGACAATAATCTCTCGCTAAAACTGGTACAATTATAAGGGGGAAGGACACTGGTGCTAACGGCCTGCGGCGGTGGCGGCAGTGATAGTGATAGCGGCGGCAGCAGCGGTGGTGATGGTGACGATGGCGGGCTTTCATCTGACACAGATGATTTTACGGCGAATACATCAACGACAGCAGCAATCAACTTGGACACAGTCGTCCAAGAACATAATGCAGAAATAGAAGTTGGTGATGATA
Organism: Parvibaculaceae bacterium; assembly: GCA_965227805.1. Classification (GTDB taxonomy): domain Bacteria; phylum Pseudomonadota; class Alphaproteobacteria; order RS24; family RS24; genus CBDDGJ01. The sequence goes on from CBDDGJ010000003.1 coordinate 94,708, forward strand.
AAGATTGGCATAAAATCACCATAACAGAAACAGGAAATTACGCATTTAGCCTTGAGGGTGACAGCAGCTCTTTTGATGGGGAAATTATCGGACTATATGACGGGAGTGGAAATTTAGTTACGACAACCTCTCTCATAAATAACGGTGCAGGTGAGAGTGACACCGCCCGCTATTCGGATCTAGGTGTAGGCACTTATTATTTTGCTGTTAGTGGTGAGAATAACACAACTGGTTCATATAAAATAACCGGCATGACCATATTGGCCGAGATAGATAATGAAAATGCTGGAGAAACGCTCTCTGGTTCTATTGACACAGCTTTGGGGCTTGCCGCTTATGATATTAACGCTGAAGCAGGAGAGGACATTACCGTTACGCTGACACCTGATAACACGTTTAATGGCTTCATCTATCTCTATGACACAGCCGGCAATATTATCAGTGCGAGTTCTGGAAATGGCGCAGGAGGCGTTGAAACATTCACCTACACATCTACAAGTGCAGCTGAGTATGGCCTTTTCGTTTTTAGTGAAGATGGCACAACAGGTTCTTATGACCTTGTTGTTAATGTAGGTAACTCCGGTGGCAATGATGATAGCGGGTTTTCATCTGATTCTGATGACTTCACGGCGAATAGCGCAACCACTGCAGACCTTACGTTAGATCAACTTCCCCAATGGGTCGAACTCCTCGGTGGAACCATAAATTCTGCCACCATAGAGGTGGCAGGTGATGAAGACTGGCATAAAGTAATAATTGATGAAACAGGGGATTACGGATTTACTCCCTATGCCGCTAATGAAGACTCTACACTCACTGCTGAAATTGTCGGATTATATGATGAGGCTGGAAATTTAGTTACCGCCGATATAGAATATGATATCTCTAATGGAGAAATAGCAAGTAATATTTTTTATGACCTAAACGCAGGCACCTATTATCTTGCAGTTACTGGTTATCACGATACAATTGGCGATTACGAAGTAATGGCGGCGGAAATATTAGAAACTATTGATAACACAAATGACGGCGCAACATTATCCGGTTCCATTAATGAAATTCCGGAACTAGACGGTTATTATATCAATGCCGCTGCAGGCGAAACCGTCACCATCACGGTAGAATCGGATACTGGATTTTCTCCCTATATCCAACTTCAAGATAAATATGGCGATGCGGTTGGAGAAGCCAATGGGGATGGAACATTGACGGTGACCCATGAAAGTGCCGAAACTGCTAATTACGGTTTTTTGATAATAAGTCAAGATGGCACAACGGGAGCCTATGACCTTACGATTGACATTGTATAGGCCATAAATTTACGTCATAAAATCAATGCCGCGTGTAATCCTTATGCACGCGGCATTTTTTCTGGACAAAATAACACGCAGCGTGTAGAAGGCAGCCATAGTAAAACAATCAAGAGGAATTTTAATCGTGTCACCTTATCTTTCCGAAGTCGAAAAGACTAAAAAACTCATCAAGAAAAACGGCAAAGCATGGGCAAATATCAATGCCGAATATGCCGTGCGGATGCAAATGCAAAACCGCTTCAATACTGGTTTAGACATTGCGCGCTATACTGCCGATATTATGCGCGCTGATATGGCACGTTACGACAAAAATAGCGCACAATACACACAATCACTCGGTTGCTGGCATGGCTTTGTCGCACAGCAAATGATGATGTCGGTAAAAAAGCACCGCAAAACAACGGATAGATCTTATGTATATTTGAGCGGCTGGATGGTTGCTGCATTACGCTCACAATTCGGCCCCCTGCCCGACCAATCCATGCATGAAAAAACCTCCGTGCCTGGCCTTATCGAGGAAATTTATACATTCTTAAAACAGGCCGATGCACGCGAATTACGCCATTTATTTGTCGATTTAGACGAAGCGCGCGCCAAGGGCAATAAACGCATGATTGATGCAGCCTTGAAAAAAATTGATAATTTCGAAACCCATGTCGTGCCGATCATTGCCGATATTGATGCAGGCTTCGGCAATGAGGAGGCAACCTATCTTCTCGCTAAAAAAATGATTGAGGCAGGTGCGTGCTGTATTCAAATTGAAAATCAGGTTTCTGATGCCAAGCAATGCGGTCACCAGGATGGCAAAGTCACCGTGCCGCATGAAGATTTCCTCGCAAAAATCAATGCTGTCCGTTATGCGTTTTTAGAACTAGGTATTGAAAACGGGATTATCGTTGCCCGCACCGATTCGCTTGGTGCCGGCCTTACACAAAAAATACCCGTTTCACAAAAAGCCGGTGATTTGGCAAGCCAATATAATGACTTCCTTCAAACAGAAGAGATAAACGAAGCTGATTTGCGCGAAGGCGACATTACCCTGCGTCAAAATGGTAAGCTGGTACGCCCTGTGCGTTTGCCCAATGGGCTTTATGCCTTTAAGGATGGCACGGGCGAAGACCGCGTTGTGCTTGATTGCATTACCAGCTTGCAAAATGGGGCCGATTTATTATGGATTGAAACTGAAAAACCAAATGTCGCACAAATTGCCGGCATGGTGAATCGTGTCCGTAAAAAAATACCAAATGCCAAGCTGGTTTATAATAATTCGCCCAGCTTTAACTGGACACTTTCCTTCCGCGAGCAGGTTTATACGCAATGGAAAAAAGCAAAAAAAGACGTATCTGCTTATCCTGATCCGGCCAAAAAGCCGCAAGGTCTGATGGATGTGAAATTTGATGATAGCGAATTAGCGAAAAAAGCCGACCAGCTTATTCAGAGCTTCCAAAAAGATGCCGCGAAAAAAGCCGGTATCTTCCACCATCTCATCACTTTGCCGACTTACCATGAAACCGCATTGGGGCTGGATGTCTTATCTGAAGGCTATTTCGGAAAATCCGGTATGTTGGCCTATGTGCGCGATATTCAACGCCAGGAAATTCGTCGTGGCATGGCATCGGTGAAACACCAGGATCTTGCCGGTTCGAATATTGGTGATGATCATAAGGAATATTTCTCCGGAGAAAATGCACTGCTTGCCGCTGGTGAAGATAATACGATGAACCAATTCTAAATGGTGTCATCCCATGATTGACTTTAACGAGGCCTGCCCCTAAAAATGGGTGCAGGCCTTTTTTTAGGGATTTTGTCTATGGATTTTGCTACAACTGACTTATCGGATGAACATGAAGCCGCCCTACGCTATTTAGAAGGCGCGTGGCGTGACTTTGGCGGCAAGGCTGCGTTTCACGGGCCAATCACCACCATTGCCACCTTTGAGGATAACAGCAAAATCCGCGAAGCCGTTCAAAACGTTGGAAACGGGCATGTTCTGGTTGTTGATGGCGGTGCCTCGCGCCGTTGCGCTTTATTCGGGGGTAATTTAGCCCAGCTTGCGGCTCAAAATGGGTGGGCAGGCATTTTGATAAATGGCTGTGTGCGCGATGTTGATGAACTTGTAGCCGAAGCAGTGGGCATCAAAGCATTAGCCACCCATCCGCGCAAAAGCGTAAAACGCGGGCGCGGGGATGTCGATGTGCCGCTTCATTTCGGTGGGATTCATATTGCGCCGGGTGACTATCTCTATGCAGATAGAGATGGGGTGATTATTGCCGAAAAGCCGCTCTTATAAGAGTAATAGCTTTTCTTGTTCAAACCGCCGCTTAAACCAGAGTGCCAAATCATAGCGAAAGAGATACGCATCCTCTCTTCGCCAGCTATATAAAAACCGCCCTAGCCTATTAGACAAACCTTTGGCGCGCACTTAAAAAGCACCGGCATAAAATATTATTCAACCGGTGCCGTTTCTGTCTTTGCTGCTTCTTGTGCCTGATAGTCTTGCCAGCTACGCGCAATGATAAAGGCGTAAATATCTTCAACATCTTTTTCGGAGACAAGATCGGCAAAGCTCGACATGCCACGGTCGGCCAATACACCCTCCAGCACAATTTCTTTGAACATGCGGTGCGTTTGCGGCCCCATTTTACGTAGATCCGGCACAGCCGCATTCCCCAAAACAGCAATACCATGGCAAAATGTGCATACTTCGTGATAAAGCTCCATACCACGCGCCACTTGCGCTTCGGTAAATTCCACAGCAGGCGGTTCGGGAATAGGACGCGCCGCAACTTCCGGTTCTTCAATCACCCCGCCACCATTAAGTTTGAATGTAAGCATTTTGCCATAATTACCATATTTGGCAGATGCCGGCATGGCGGCATCACCTTCAACAATGATCGCCCCGCCTGAACCGACTTGAATGGATACATATTGTTCGCCATCAATTTCATAGGTAATGGGTGGAGCAATAATGCTGGTATATGTATCAGTCTGCCAGATAATTTCACCCGTTTTTGCATCATAGGCCGTGAATTTACCACCACTATTCCCCTGAAACACCAAGCCGGCAGCGGTTGAAAGCGTGCCGCCATTCCAGTGAGAGGGGTTTTCCTGCGTCCAATGCGTTTTGCCCGTTAGCGGGTCAAAGGCGGTAAGATAGCCACGTGGTGCGGGCATATCCGGATGCGCGGCTAAAATGGGCAAAAGCCGCCCAAATTCAACACCAGTATTCCAGCCGCCTTCACGATATTTAAGCCTGCCGGTTGCCTTGAAGTCATGGTCAACATCATAGGCAAGCGGGTTTTCAATCGCCGGAATATAGACCAGCCCCGTATCAGGGTTAAATGACATAGCATGCCAATTATGCCCCCCAAGCGGGCCTGGCAACACCCATTTGGACTCACCGCTATTTACCCAATCAAATTCGGGGTTTTCAACCGGACGCCCCGTTTCCATATCCACATGCGTTGCCCATGTCACCGTCACATAAGGGTTAGCCCGCAATAATTCACCGGTTTCGCGGTCGAGCACATAAAAGAAACCGTTTTTAGGTGCCTGCATAAGCACTTTACGCATTTTGCCATCTACTTCCAAATCGGCCAGCATCATATCTTGCACGGCAGTATAATCCCATGTATCGCCGGGCGTTGTTTGATAATGCCATTTCGCCCGCCCCGTATTCGGGTCCAGAGCAACGATTGAAGACAGATAGAGATTATCGCCACCGCCGGGAGAGCGTATGGTGCGCGTCCATGGCGAGCCATTGCCGACGCCAATAAACACCGTATCTGTATCTGGATCATAAACAATGGAATTCCACACAGTGCCACCACCGCCAATTTTCCACCATTCGCCGCCTTTCCATGTTGTTGCCGCGCTTTCCATTTCGGGGTGTTCAAATTCTTTAGACGGGTCGCCCGGCACGGTGAAAAAGCGCCAGTCCAGCTCACCCGTTTTGCTATTATATGCGCTCACATAACCACGCACACCAAATTCTGCCCCGCCATTACCGATAAAAACACGGCCATTCGCCACACGTGGCGCGGCAGTAATTGTATAGGGGCGTTCACGATCAATGAGCGTATTTACCTTCCAGATTTCCTTACCGGTTTCAGCATTAAGCGCAATAAGATAACCGTCAAAACTTGCGACATAAACCGCACCCTCATATACAGCGACGCCACGATTAACCACATCACAACAGCCCTTGCGTCCCCATGCGCCGGGCACTTCCGGATCATAAGACCAAATCTCTTCGCCAGTTTTTGCATCCACCGCATAGACCAAGCTCCATGGGCCGGTCATATACATAATGCCATCTACCACAATGGGGGTTGCCTCGGTGCCGCGTGTTGTATAGAGATCATAGCTCCATGCCAGTTCCAAATTCTCAATCGACTGCTTATTGATTTGCGCTAAAGGTGAAAAACGCTGTTCGCCATAAGTGCGCCCATGCGACAACCAATTTCCCGGCTCGCTTTCAGCATTGATAATACGTGGCGTATCAATAAGACCTATGGTTTGGCTCGGTTGGGCGCCAGCCCCTGCACGCATTGTCTCGCCATCAGGTGTGTTCATCTGCGTATAACCAAATATAACTGCAGCCACAACTAATAGACTCACTATGATCGTTTTTTTACTCATATCACTCCCCTTTATAGCCATATAGACTATATTTAGTCGTTTTTTGCACAGATGAAAAGTAAAATATATTTATTATTTGTAAAACTTATTCTTTCACGGTAAGCTAAATGGCAACAGGTTTAGGGAGGTATGTTATGACGCGCACACCGCATATTACCATTATTGGCACGGGCATGGGTGGTTTATGTGCCGCTATGCAATTATTACGCAATAATATTGATAATTTCATATTGATTGAAAAAGAGCGTGAGTTTGGCGGAACATGGCGCGATAATATTTATCCGGGTTGTGCATGTGATGTGCCATCGCATTTTTACTCTTTTTCATTTGAAGGCAAACCCGATTGGTCACGCATTTATCCACCGCGCGACGAGATTTTTGATTATATGACTGGCCTTGCCGCAAAATATGGCCTTTATGAAAAAACGCAGTTTAATACAGAAATCACCGAAGCGAATTATAATGAGGCCACACAAAAATGGCAGCTTACAACCGCAGGCGGTGAAACGCTTGAAACCGATATTGTCATTACCGGCTTAGGGCAACTCAATCGCCCCAAAACCCCTAAAATTAAAGATCAGCGCAAGTTTAACGGTATTACCTTTCACGCGGCACAATGGCAATATGAAACAGATCTCACAGGAAAGCGCATAGGCGTTATCGGCAATGGCCCCTCTGCCGCGCAATTTATTCCCGAAGTGGCAAAAGAAGCCGGACATTTAACCATATTTCAACGCTCACCATGCCATGTTGTGCCGCGCAATGACCGCGAATATAACAGAATAGAAAAGTTCCTGTTCAAATATGTGCCTGGCTTGCGCAAACTTTATCGGGGTATGATTTACTGGACATTAGAAAAAAACTTCAATATCTTTAATCGGGGTAATAAATCTAATTTCTGGATAAAACTTTTCAGCATGGGCGGCACCCTTGAAGAGGCGATTGAAACACATTTTGATGAGCAGATCGAGGATAAGGCATTACGCAAAATTCTAAAGCCCGATTATCCTATCGGGTGTAAGCGCGTGGTGATTTCAGATGATTACTACCCCACTTTACAGCGCGATAATGTGTCTCTGGTTGTGGATGGCATCAAACAATTCACCGCAAATGGCATTAAAACCATAAATGGTGATGAGCATAATTTGGATGTTATTATTTATGGCACAGGTTTTGAATCGACCGATTTTCTAGCCCCGCTTTATATTACAGGTAAGCAAGGAAAAGACCTGAACACCACCTGGCGTCAGGGTGCCGAGGCTTATCTGGGCATTACCATGCCCGATTTTCCTAATTTCTTCATGCTTTATGGCCCGAATACAAATCTGGGGCATAACTCAATTTTATTTATGCTTGAATGTCAGGTTAATTATATTATAGGGGCTATAAAAAGCCTTAGCACCCATCACGCAAGCAGCATGAGCTTAAAGCCGGAGAAAATGCAAGAATTTGGCAAACACTTAAAAGCACGGCTTGAAACATCGGTTTGGGCAGCAGATTGCCAGAGTTGGTATAAAAATGAGCATGGTAAAATAACCAATAATTGGCCAGATTTCACCTATCTTTATCGCGAAGCAACGCAACAATTCGACGCCGCAGCCTATGAAATAGTCCCGCCACCAAATCAGGTAAAAGTAACAGAATAAAGATAGATTGGGATGAGATATATTTTGAGCCTTATTTTAGGGATAGGCATGAGCATGGCTGCGCTTAGCTATGCCAGTGCAGACGTGATACGCATTAAAGATGCACGCGTCACATATGGCATTGGCAACCGCCCTGCTGTCGGATATGTCACCCTTATAAATGAAAGCACAAGAGATGATGCCCTTATCAGCGTCACGAGCCCGAATTTTGATCCTATCGAATTACATACGCATAAAATGGAAGATGGCATTATGCGTATGCGTGCTGTTAAAAATTTTCCATTGCCCGCGCAGGCGACGTATATGCTCAAACCACATGGTGATCATCTTATGCTGTTTAACGGCAATGCAGATGAAAAAATTGTGCGCCTCACATTCATTTTTCAATATGCACCGCCCATTACACTTGATATAAACGCGCAATATTTTGGACAAAATAAATAAGGACAAATGTTATGAAAAACCACCCAATCGAAAAATGGCATCAGATTATGCAAAGCGATAATAATGATGGGCTTTGGGATATTTTAGATGAAAATGCTGTATTTTCTTCACCCGTTGTGCATACACCGCAAGCGGGACGCGAAAAAACCTTTGCCTATTTAAGTGCGGCCAGTCAAACATTCAGCAATAGCCAGTTTGAATATGTGCGTAAAATTATCGACGGTAATCAGGCCATGTTAGAATTTACCGCCAAAATAGATGGCATCATTATCAATGGCGTTGATATCATCACATTTAATGATGCCGAAAAAATAATCGACTTCAAGGTTATGGTGCGTCCGTTAAAAGCCATAAATATGTTATGGCAAAAAATGGGCGAACAACTCCAAGCCCAACAGGAGTCCGCATAAATGGATACGCGTAAGCTCATTGCTGCACAGGCTATCTCAATAGAGCACCATAATCGGCATATACTCGACAAGGTGAGTTTACATATTTCGGAAGGCGACTTCATTACGCTTATCGGCCCGAATGGCGCAGGAAAGTCCATATTACTCAAAACCATGCTGGGACTTTATACGCCAGATAGCGGCAAGGTAACACGGCGTGCCAATTTGCGTATCGGTTATGTGCCGGAAAAAATCGATATTGAATCAAGCCTCCCCTTAAGTGTATTGCGTTTTTTACAATCAGGAATAAAGCACACCAAAGCCACACAATCGAACATGGACGAAATCATCGAGGAAACGCAAATTGCGCCCTTACTCACCCATCAGCTTATAACGCTGTCTTCCGGAGAAATACAGCGCGTTTTACTCGCACGGGCGCTCGTCTTATCCCCCGATCTGTTGATTTTGGACGAAGCAGCACAGAACCTTGATATAAGCAGTCAGTTGCATTTTTATGAACTGATTGAGAAAATCTATCAAAGCCGCACTATCGCCATCCTGATGGTGTCGCATGATTTGAATTTCGTGATGTCTTCCACGCGCAAAGTTGTGTGCCTCTATCACCATATTTGTTGCGAAGGCGCCCCGCAAACTGTCGCAAAAGACCCCGAATTTATCAATTTATTTGGCAAAGATATGGCACGGATGATGTCGGTCTATCCGCACCATCACGACCACAAACATTAACATATGAAAGCATAAAGCTATGAATGAGACTCTTATACCCGTTATTCTTTCTGGCCTGGCGCTGGCACTTGTAACCGGCCCCTTGGGGTGTTTTGTCGTATGGCGGCGCATGGCTTATTTTGGCGATGGGCTTGCACATAGTGCTTTACTGGGTATTGCTTTGGGCATGGCCGCAGGCTTAGGCCATCAGACCGGCATTTTATTAAGCGGCATATTATTTGCTTTGCTTTTGGTATGGCTGCAAGCGCGCAACGTTCTTGCCACAGATACATTACTGGGTATTCTGGCACATGCCATGCTTGCCCTTGGCATTGTGGCTATGGGGGTGATGGGTGCAGAGGAAATCGAAATACACGACTTTTTACTCGGTAGTTTAGACGCCATATCTTATTCGACAAGCCTTAGCATGCTTGCCGGTGCAGTTATCAGCGTTTTATTTATCATACGCATCTGGCCTGGCTTAATCATGATGACAATAAGCGAAGATATCGCCCAGGCCGAAGGGGTGCGCGTAAAACATTATAATTTTTTCCTTATGCTGCTTATGGCCATTACCGTTGCGCTGTCCATTCAGCTGGTGGGTATTTTGCTTATCACCTCTTTGCTGATTATACCGGCATCTTGTGCGCGGCTTTTTTCTCGCACACCCGAGCATATGGCCATAAGCACCGTTATCATAGGAAGCAGTGGCATTATTGGCGGATTTTACCTAGCCGGTTTAAGCGGACTTACCGCCGGCCCCGTTATTGTGAGTTGTCTGGTTTTGCTATTTGTATTTACGCTTATGGCGCGTTTAGCTTTGCGTTAGATAATCTTCCATTTGGTCTAAACGCTCTTTTCCGAAAAACATGTCATCACCGATAAAAAAGGTCGGAATACCAAATGCGCCGCGTGCAACGGCCTCTGCCGTATTATCAATAAGACGCTTTTTGATGGCATCATTTTGAATTTGCTCTGCCAAGCGCGCGGCATCAAAGCCCGCATCATTCCAGGCCTGTTGCAAAACCTGCCGGTCATCCAGTTTCAAGCCCTGTTCCCAAAGCGCGCCGAGCATTGCCCCGATATAATCCGGCAAATAGCCATCTTCCTCAGCACCCAAAGCGCCGCGAATAAGGCTCACCGTATTTACCGGAAAATGCGGATTCATCTTAAATTTAGTGATATTATGCTTTTTAATAAAGCGCTCGATTTCAAGGTTTTCATATTCAAGTTTATTTTGAATATTACCAAAGGCCAGCATAGGTGCCTGATTATTGGTTGCCTTAAAAATGCCCCCCAAAAGGCATAGCTTATAATTGACTTGTGCACCTGTGCGCGCCAGAAAATCGGGTAAAGCCTGATAGACAAAATAGGCATTGGGGCTTGCAAAATCAAAAATAAAATCAATGGTTCTCGGCATAATATCTCCCGTAATCATATGTGTTAAGCATAAGCGTGGCACGCAATTTCAAAAAAGTCAATCACGCAATGTTTTTATGAATTTTTATGTTTCAAGCATGGTTTCACTTGATGCATCTGCTTTGGGGCGTTCATCCTCGGGCAAGGCGCCATATTCTAAAAAATAGACTTGCTCCGCAATATTTGTTGCATAATCGCCAATGCGCTCAATATTTTTAGCAATAAATAATAGATGCGCGCATGCCGCAACATCTTGCGGTGCCTGTGCCATGCCTGCCAATAAGTCCTGAAATAAATTGGTGTGCATTTGGTCGACATCAATATCACGCGCGCGCACCTCCATCGCCAAATTCACAGTGCGTTTCATATAGGCATCTAACACATCAGCAAGCATATGGTGCACCAATTGCGCCATAGTCTCCAGATTAGATGCATGAAACTCTGCCATATCCGTTTCCAAAAGCACACGCATACGCTTGGCAATATTTTTGGCATAATCACCAATGCGCTCCAAAATAGCTGCCACTTTTAAGGAGGCAATAATACGGCGCAAGTCATCTGCCATTGGGGCACGCAAGGCAATAATTTCAATGGCGCGCTCATTTATGGTGATTTCCAGCGCATCCAACTCCCGGTCTTTGGTAATAATTGCCTCAATATTTTCTGCATTACGCGTTTTCAAAATAGCGGCAGCAGCAGAAAATTGCGCCGCGGCCATAGTCCCCAGCCGCGCAATATTCGTGTTTAATTCATTCAAATCTTCATCAAATGCTGCTGTAATATGTTCACTCATTTCACACCTACCCTATCTTGCCGGAAATATAAGCCTCGGTTTGCTCATATTTCGGTTTGGTAAAAATTTTACGCGTATCATCATATTCTATCATTTTTCCCATATGAAAATAAGCCGTTTTTTGGGATACGCGTGCGGCCTGTTGCATGGAATGGGTTACCATAACAATGGTATAATTATTACGCAATTCGGCGATAAGGTCTTCTATAATTGCCGTTGCAATCGGGTCAAGCGCCGAACAGGGTTCATCCATAAGCAAAATTTCCGGATTAACCGCAATCGCCCGGGCAATGCATAATCTTTGCTGCTGCCCGCCCGAAAGCCCGGCACCCGAGGCACCCAGCCTGTCTTTTACCTCATTCCACAGGCCTGCACGGCTTAGGCTTTGTTCCACAATATAATCCAGCTCTTGCTTATCAGCCGCAAGCCCGTGAATACGTGGGCCATAGGCCACATTATCATAAATTGACTTGGGAAACGGATTGGGTTTTTGAAACACCATGCCAACGCGTGCACGTAACTCCACCACATCAATCGCACTATGATAAATATCATCCTCATTGATGAAAAGTTCCCCGATCACCCGGCAGCCATCTATCACATCATTCATACGGTTAATACAACGCAAAAATGTGGATTTACCGCATCCCGAAGGGCCGATAAGTGCGGTGACTTGACGTCGATTTATATCCAGCTCAATATCATGCAATGCCTGTGCATCACCATAATAGACGGATATATTGCGCGCCTTTATTTTTGTCTGTTGCTGCATAGCTCACCACCTTTTTTCAAATTTTTTGCGTAAAAATATCGCGATCGCATTCATCGCCAATAATACGCTCAATAATATAACAATACCCGCACTGGTGCGCGCCACAAAGGCACGTTCCGGATTATTCGCCCACATATAAACTTGTGCCGGCAATACCGTAGCACTATCGGTAATGCTTGTCGGCACATCAACAATAAACGCCATCATACCAATCATCAGCAAGGGAGCCGTTTCACCAGCAGCTTGTGCAAGCCCGATAATTGTGCCAGTCAAAATCCCCGGCAATGCCAAGGGCAAAACATGATGCATAATCACTTGCATACGCGATGCGCCCACACCTAACGCCGCTTCACGAATAGAGGGCGGCACCGCAACCAGTGCCGCACGTGTTGCCACAATAATGGTCGGCAATGTCATCAAGGCCAAAACCATACCCCCCACAAGCGGTGCGGAACGGGGTAGATAAAAGAAATTGATAAAGACCGCAAGCCCCAACAGCCCGAATATAATTGACGGCACAGCGGCAAGATTATTGATATTCACCTCAATCAAATCGGTAAAGCGATTACGCGGCGCAAGCTCTTGCAAATAAATCGCCGCCATAACCCCCACCGGAAAGCTAATTAAAAGTGTCACCAGCAATGTCAGCGCCGTGCCGACAAGTGCGCTTTTAACCCCTGCCATTTCGGGATATGTGCTATCGCCATTGGCAAAGAGCGCAACGGCAAACTCACGCCGTATCCGTTCATCGGCAGCGAGCCGGTCAATCCATGTTAATTCCCTGTCACTTATCACGCGCTCATTTTCGGGCAAATTACGGTTTATAATCCCCTTCATAAGCAAGTCGACATCCCCCGAGGCAGACAGCCAAAATCTTTTGGTTGTGCCGATGAGCTGTGGGTTTTGCTCAAGCGCGGCATTTACCATATCACTTGCGCCCACAGATAAAAGCTGCCCCAGCAAACGCCGTTCGCCTCGGCTTTGAACATCGGGGAAAAAGGCAAAAAAACTATCCCGCACAAGCCCGCGCCAATCTGTTTCGTCTAGCGCATCGGGGTCTATTGCCTCTGCATCCATATAAACATCTACCGCAATATGTGTATGGGTAAAGGCCGGTAAGGAAGAAGAAATAATGCTGCCCAAAAGTCCAACTAGAATTGCAAGCGCAATAAAAATCGCGCCAATGCCATAAAGACGAAACCGCTTTTCAGCCCTATAGCGTTTTTTTAACCGCATATTTTGTGTATCACTCATATTGTTCCCGATATTTTCTAACCAAGTAAAGTGCAAGAATATTTAAGCCAAGCGTTATAATAAACAGCACCATGCCCAAAGCAAAAGCGGCCAGGGTTTTGGCACTATCAAATTCCTGATCACCCACAAGCAGCATTACGATTTGCACCGTAACCGTTGTGACCGATTCAAACGGATTGGCGGTTAAATTCGCTGCCACCCCGGCGGCCATAACCACAATCATGGTTTCACCAATGGCGCGCGACACCGCCAGCAAAATCGCGCTCACAATGCCGGGCAAAGCGGCTGGCAATACCACTTGCCGGATGGTTTCCGATTGTGTTGCCCCCAATGCAGCAGCCCCATCGCGCAAAGTTTGTGGCACTGCATTTATCACATCATCCGATAGGGATGAAATAAACGGAATAATCATAATGCCCATCACCAAGCCGGCAGCCAATGCTGATTCGGAGGATAAGCTAAGCCCGATATCCGCCCCCATATTGCGTAAAAGCGGCGCAACCGTAAGAGCAGCAAAAAAGCCGTAAACAACGGTTGGGATCCCGGCCAGAATTTCCAATAATGGCTTTACAAGCGTGCGTGTGCGCCTGCTTGCATATTCGGATAAATAAATGGCCGCCATAAGCCCCACTGGCACCGCAACACACATAGCAATAAGGGTAATCAAAAATGTGCCGGCAAAAAGCGGAATTGCCCCAAAAGAACCCGAGCCGCCAACCTGGTCTGCCCGAATGGCCGTTTGGGGTGCCCAATGCGTGCCGAATAAAAACTCGCTCAACGGCACATGTTCAAAAAAACGTATGGTTTCAAAAATCAATGACAGGACAATGCCAATGGTCGTTAAAATGGCAATGGTTGACATCCCAATCATTATCCAAATCATGACGCGCTCAACGCTATGGCGCGCTGTAAACCGAACAGCAATTCTTCGTGCCGACAGAGCAAAACTCACCCCTGCCCAAAACACAATCATCACCACCAAAAGCGTATTGGAATAAGCCAGTAGCTCGCCGTAATATTGTGCAATATCGCGAATAGAGGCACTTACGAAATCTGCCGGTATTGACCCCGCATAGACAGCCTTGGCCTGGGCAAGCATAATCGGCACCGCGCTTTTATCTGGCGACACATCTGCACGATGCAAAATGGTGCTTTGCACAATATTATCAATAATCGGAGGTGAAAAAAATTGCCACAGGGTAAAAATCAGAATGCTCGGCAAGAACACAAAAAGAGCGATATAGAAGCCGTGATATTTATCCCGCGAATGTTGTTTTTCGCCCGTCGCCTTTGCCAATGTGCGAATTTTGCGCTGGCCGAAAAAAAATGAGAAAAGGGAGAAGCCCAAAACAAGCGCTATGAGTAAATTATCGCTTATCATCATGCTCTCCCTTTTCCCTTATTTCTATTACATAGTGTAATACACCTTACAGGGAAAGAGGCATTTTATTTTTCCCGTCTTTGCGATATTTCTTGCGATCGACTTTGGGGAGGGGAATCAGACCTTTATCAACAAGATAACCATTATCGCCAAATGCTTTCTCGCTGGTAAATTCCTTCACATATTCCAAAATACCGGGCACAACACCAATATGGGCATGTTTTACATAGAAGAATAAAGACCGTGAAATATTATAATTTCCACCTGCAATATTATCAAAGTTTGGTTCTTCACCATCTATAATTGCACCGTGAATTTTATCGCTATTTTGGTCTAAAAAGCTATAACCGAACACACCTAAGGCACGCGGATTACTCACCAGTTTTGACACCATGAGATTATCATTTTCTCCTGCATCAATCCACGCGCCATCTTCGCGCACAGTGTGGGTGAGTTTTTTATAGGCAGATTTATTCTTTTTCTTCATCGCTTTAATATAGGCATATGTTTTCGCACCACCCTCTAATGCCAATTCCTGAAACGCATCACGTGTGCCGGATGTAGGCGGCGGTCCGAGAATTTCAATCTCTGCATTGGGTAAAGATGCATCAATATCGCTCCATTTTTTATACGGATTTGCGATCAGCGTGCACGCCTCTTTGGTGCAGGGTTTATTCGGGTCTGGCACTTGCGCCGCAACAGCCAGATAAAGTTGGCGCAAACTTAAGTTTATTTTCGGGGCAGATTTCGCATTTGCCACCACAATGCCATCAAAACCGATAACAATTTCGGTCATGTCAATGCCATTGGCTTTACATTTTTTGAACTCTTTTGCTTTAATGCGCCGCGATGCATTGGTAATATCAGGGTGCGATAAACCAATCCCTGCACAAAAAAGTTTCATACCGCCACCCGAGCCAGTTGATTCGATTTTAGGTGTTTTGAAGGATGTATTGCGCCCAAATTGCTCGGCCACGACAGTTGCAAATGGAAATACCGTTGATGACCCCACAATATGAATTTGGTCGCGCGCCTGCGCTTCACCGCCCCATATTATCAGGCATAATGCAGCTATACCCATGCTTGTTATACGTTTTGGATTAAACATATTTTCCTCATAAAGTTAAACATTTTAAGGTTTGATACTTATGACATAACAGCAAATATAACATTACCCTCTTTACATACCGCTTGTCGTGCCAGCCGATACTATGATTTAGGTCGCAATGCAACACTAAACTTAGATGATAATGCATTTTATTCTCAATAAACTTTATAGTGATTTAGCGCCACCAAAATGCCTTTTATTTTACCCGCCATCTATCATGAAACCAATACCATGCTTCCGGATGCAATTTAATCTGCGCCTCGAGGTGGCTATAAATATCTTGGAGTGAATCTGACACCGCATCGGCAAGCTCCATTTCAGGAAAGAACTCAATAATAAAATGCGATTTATCTTGCTGTGCCCGATAAGATGTCATTGGAATAATCGGGCTATCGCATCTGCGGGCGAATATCGCCGCGCCATCTGGTGCCATAACCTTATGCCCAAAAAACGTAACTTCTACTCCCGTATTCATTCTTTGGTCAACAAGCATAAGAACCGGCTTTTTCTGCCCCAATAATTTAAGCGTGCCGGCAACGGCCTCGCGCCCTTTACGCAACATATAATCCGTAAATGGACGGTAACGCTTATCCAAATAGGCACGTATATACGGATTATTTGCCGGACGATAAATCGCACCGCACACGCCCAATAAATGTTTCAGCCCCATTTGCACCACATGCACATTGCTAAAATGCCCCGCAATAAATATCACCCCCCTGCCCTGTGCCATTGCTGCGTGGGCATGTTCAACACCTTTTAATGTAAAACAGTGCGCCGCTTGCTGATATATGCGCGGCAAATGTGGCAATTCGCCTATATTGCGCCCGCCATTTTCCCAAATTTCATATAAAAGCCGCTTTGCATCGCGGGAAGACAAATCTGGCATAATCAAATCCAGATTGCGCTTTACCACTGATTTTTTACCAATAAAAAAGCATAAAACCCGCCCAAGACGCCCGCCGCAATAAGAGGCAGCGCGAATGGGCATAAGACGAAACAGACCCATAAATAGCAAAAAAATCAGGGCTTCACCCTTATAGCGTAAAGATTTCATCACGATTTTCTCTTAGGTCTGGCTTTCCACCGATGGTGAAACCATAGCCAGTCTTCGGGGCGCTGTTTAATGCGCTCTTCTAAAAACACATAAAAATCCTGCATAGCTTTTTGAATCGCATATTTTTTATTTTGCGTTTCGTCAAAAATGATTGGGGGAAAAAATTCAACAATGAAATGCACCTTATCGCCGTTTTTTTCCACCCGATAAGCGTGATAGGGAATAAGCGCACTATCACAACGCAAGGCCATCATTGCCGCACCATCTGGCGCCATAACCTCATGTCCGAAAAAATCAACTGCCACACCTTCATTCAAACGGCGGTCAGAAAGCATGGCAACCGGCACACCCCGTCGCAACAGCTTTAACATCTCACGCACCGCCATATGCCCCTTCGGTAAGGGATGGCGTGCAAAATGCGCATAGCTTTTCACAAAAAAAGGACGAATATAAGGATTATCCATATAACGATAAATAATGGCACATTCATCTGCAAGTGCCGCAACCGCCATGCCCAGCACCCACGGATTGCTAAAATGCCCCGAAGCAAACACCACACCTTTTCCCCGTTCAAGGGCTGCGTGCGCATATTCGGTTCCCTTAAGCTCAATGCGTATATCACGCTGCTTATAGATAGCAGCAATATGCGGCAATTCTGCCACAATCCGCCCGACTGTTTCGCACGCATCCAAAAACAAGGCTTTACGTGCACGCGCATCCATATCCGGAAACGCAATATGCATATTCCGATAGCCTATATTTGTTTCAGGGATAAGCCGCCCCGCCATACGCATCAACCCGCCCCCCACATCAGAAGCGCGACGCACACCAAGCAAACGGCACAGCATCATAAAAAAAGCAAAGCCCGCATATTCAAACCATACTGCGACCGACCATCGTGATTTCATAAAGTTTCACCCCGCTACGCCACATGTCACATAGCATATTTTTGCCTGGATACAAATTGACTATATCAAAAGTCCATGCCACATTATATGCGTATAATGAAGGAAAATGATGTTGTATTTTACCCTGCCCCGCATAGGCGTCATAAGCCTAGCCTTAATAATATTATTTAGCATAGACGCATTTGCACAAGATATGGCGCGTGCAGAGACTGAATATACCCCGCTCGGCGCCATAAAAGCAGGCAATGCACAAGGCACAATTCCACCATGGACGGGCGGCATCACCACCCCACCGCCAGCTTATGAAAAAGGCCAAGACCATACCGACCCGTTTGCAGATGATGCGCCACTTTTCACCATAACAGCAGATAATTATAAACAATATGCCGATAAATTATCCGGCGTAAGCATTGGCCTGCTCACCACATATCCGGAAAGCTATAAAATGCATATTTACCCCAGCAGGCGTAGCTGTGCCTTTCCGCAACATGTTTATGATGCTGCATATAAAAATATAGACCGTGCACGCCTTAGTAATAATGGGCATAATGTGGAAGGCGCGCTTATGGCCATTCCCTTTCCACGCCCAAAGACGGGCGAAGAAGTGATTTGGAATCATCGCCTAAATTATCGCGGCCATAAATATACGGCAAAAATCAGCGGCGGAAATATATATCCGAATGGCAGTTTTACCCATGTCGTTCGTAAAGATCGTAAACTTATATTTTATTCCGACCCCACGCTTACATCCGCCACCGCATTGGAAAATAAGGATATGGCCTGGATGGGGATATGGGAATCCCCACCCCGCAATGCCGGTTCGGGCTTTTCTTCAATCAATACGATAGATCAGGTTATGCAGCCACGCTATGGCTTTTTCTTTCGTAATGATATACGCAAAAACGTGCCCAGCCCCTCTGCTGCCATGACCTATGATGCCCTACTGAGCACGGCAAATGGCTTACGGCGTTCAGATGATATGTTCCTGTTTAATGGCGCGCATGACCGCTATGAATGGACGCTTTTGGGTAAAAAGGAAATTTATATTCCCTATAATGCCTATCGGGCATCACATACCGATGTCAGCCTTAAAGATTTGCTCACCCCATACCATCCCAACCCCACTTATATACGCTATGAATTACACCGGGTTTGGGTGGTTGAAGCGGTGTTAAAGCCGGAATTTTCGCATATTCATCACCGCCGCGTGATTTATATTGATGAGGATAGCTGGATTGCCGTTATGGCCGAGCTTTATAACGCAAAAGGCACCATGCATAATGGGCAAGAAGCCTTTATCAAAAATTACTATGAAGTGCCCACATGTCATCAGGAATTTGACGTATTATATAATTATGAAAATGGCTGGTATAATGTGGATAATGTCAAAAACCAATTCGGCCCGGCCAATTTTGATGCCAGATTAAGCACGCGTTATTTTGGTCCGGCAGCCCTAAGGCGCAGCATTAGATAAATTATCGTTAAGATAAATCGCGCGCGCGCTGTGCGGCAGCCTGCATGGCACGACGCATGAGGGGCATCATACCGGTTTGCTTATCCATCAGCACCTGCAAAGCCGCATGGGTTGTGCCCCCCTTGGACGTTACATGTTCGCGCAAAAGCGCAACCTCTTCGGTATGCTGTGCCAACATTGCCCCCGTTCCCTGCACCATGGTGCGTGCCAAACGCATGGCTGTATCAGGTGACAACCCCATTTCCGCGCCTATCGCCGCCATTGCCTCGGTTATATAATAAATATAGGCAGGGCCTGAGCCGCTAAGCGCGGTTACTATATCTATATCCGCTTCATGTTCAAGCCACACTGCCGCGCCCACAGCCTGCATCAGCGCTTGCGCAATATCTTTTTGTGCGCGCGAAACCGTATTTTGTGCATAAAGTGCCGTTATCCCCTGCCCGATAGATGCGGGTGTGTTGGGCATTGTCCGCACATAGCAAAAGCAATCTCCCATAATGTTTTGCAGATTTTTTATCGTCACACCTGCCATAAGCGAAATAATAAGCGCATTTTGCGGCACGGATACCGCCAAGGCCGGCAGCACCTCGCTTGCCATTTGCGGCTTTACAGCAAGAATGATAATGCTAGGCGCATACGCCTCTATCTCTTGTGCAGATGGATTATGCCTAAGCGCAAGAGACGCAATATCTTCGCCAATCAATGGATCCTGAATTAAAAATTGTTGGGGCACCAAGCCTGCCTTAAGCCAGCCATGCAGCAAGGCGCCGCCCATTTTTCCTGCACCAATGAGAAAAAGCTGCGTGTCTTGCGTGATTAAATCAGAAAGCCTATGCATCTCCGCGTGTTTCAAACATTGCGCCTTGAAATGCCGCACGCGGTGAATAGCCTGCCCAGATTAAAAATTGAAACGCGGGAAAAAACCGCTCACATGCGCCCACCGCATGATGAATAAGATCATTACATTGGCGTTCGTTCAAGCGTGCTTCATTCACCATAAGCGTGTTACGGAATAATAAGGTGCCATCAGATGACCACATATCAAAATGCCCCAACCATAGCTGCTCATTCACCAGCGCCAATAATTCATAAACCTCTTTTTGTTTATTTTGCGGCACGCGCGTATCCAGCATACAGGCAATATGCAGACCTTCCAGATCTTCCCGCCAGCTAATGGCCAAGTGATAGTCGCAATGCGTGCCGGCAATACAAATATTGACATCATCATCGGTGCCCCGCTCGCACGGCCATTCTTGCGAGGTGGCTATGGTTTCCATCACATCAATCGGATGCCCCGCATAATGTATATCTTGTAATAAAGCAGATTGCATCTAACCCTCTCCTAAATGTCATACGCGATAAAACACAATATGTTGTAAGCGCAATTATGAAATCATACGAGATGATGTAATATGATTCATAAGGGTATGAAAAGGGAAAAATACACGCGAAATGCAAAAATTATGGAAAAACCCTGTTTTCCTCCCCGATAGGCGAACAGATAAATCAAGATCGCCTGAACAAGCGTATCGGTAAGCTCATCCACCCCTTTTTGATAGCGGTCGATATTCTGCCCATTTTCAACAAGTTTCAGCTGTTTTTGTGCGACAATGCTACACCACAACGCCACAGGCAAGCCAACGGCTAGGATGATTTTAGCTTTTCAATTTCCGCCCGCAACGCGTCATTCTCGTGACGTGCCTGCGCTGCCATATCACGCACGACTTCAAATTCTTCGCGTGTCACCAGCCCGCCATCAGCAATAAGGGCATCCATACGTGCACGGATAAGCTGCTCTATCTCCGTCCGCATTGCTTGCGCAACACCCGCCGCGCCCGAGGCAAGCTGGGTTATATCATCAAAAATTTTTGCACGTGCTTCGCCCATAAACGCTATATTATGCTATAAGCGCACATAAACCAAGATAAAACTTACACATAGGATAGATTATGCCCTTTCCCAATATTGACCCCGTTATATTTGAAATTGGTCCGCTTGCAATAAGATGGTATGCGATGGCTTATATCGCTGGCTTGCTTATTGGCTGGCGTTATGTCTTACGTCTTATCGCATATGATGATTTACGCGATAGCGGCATAACGCGCGATCATATAGATGACTTTTTCCTCTGGGCAATGCTGGGCGTAATTATCGGCGCGCGTTTAGGATATGTTTTATTTTATAATTTTGGTTATTATAGTCAAAACCCCGCAGATATTTTTGCGGTATGGCAAGGCGGTATGTCTTACCATGGTGGCGTTATCGGGGTCGCGCTTGCTATACTGTATTTTTCCTACAAGCATGATCTTCCGCTTTTTTCGCTTGGCGATATAGTTGTTGCCGCCGCCCCTATTGGGTTGTTTTTCGGCAGGCTCGCCAATTTCATCAATGCCGAATTATGGGGACGCCCCACCGATGTGCCGTGGGGGGTGATTTTCCCCGGTGCAGGTGACGCGCCCCGCCATCCAAGCCAGCTTTATGAAGCGGCTTTTGAAGGGCTTATTTTATTCATTTTGCTTTATATATTGATAAAATATTTCAATGCCCTAAGACGCCCGGGCATATTGCTTGGCACATTTTTTTGCTTTTACGCTACGGCACGCTTTTTCATAGAGTTTTACCGCGCGCCTGACGCGCATATTGGGTTTCTCTTCGGCAGCCTAAGCACGGGGCAGATTTTATGCATTTTAATGCTGCCGATAGGTTTGTTTTTTCTTGGCTATGGCATGAAGCATACCGCACCATCGCATAAATGACACCATTAGAAAAAAATCTATCTGCACAAATCAGGCAAACCGGCCCGCTTGCATTAGCTGATTATATGGCACGCGCTTTGGGCGATCCACAATATGGCTATTATATGACACAAAACCCTTTCGGCGTGCGCGGCGATTTTGTCACCGCGCCAGAAATAAGCCAGATATTCGGCGAATTATTAGGCGCCTGGTGTGTGGATTATTGGCAACGCCTGGGCGCACCCTCACCGTTTATCTTACTGGAGCTCGGCCCCGGACGCGGCACGCTAATGCAAGATTTATTACGCGTGGGGGCGCATAATCCAGCCTTTATACAAGCTGCCCATATTTATTTTTTTGAAAGCTCGCCGCTTTTACGCACCCAACAAAAACAACGCATTCCCCACGTACAATTTTGCGATGATATAAATAAGCTGCCCGCTTTACCGTTAATATGTATTGCAAATGAGTTTTTTGATGCCCTGCCGATACGGCAATATCGAAAAACCGCGCAAGGCTGGGAAGAAAGATGTGTCGCATGTAATGCAGATGGTTTATATTTCACGTATCAGCCCTGCGCTGCACCCGATACGGATGTCTTGCCTGCCGCCAAACCGGGGGACATTGTGGAAACGACCATGGTGGCAAACCATATGATAGACATTCTGGCAACGCATATATCCACCCATAACGGCGCCAGCCTGATTATTGATTATGGCTATACACGCCTTGCCTGCGGTGATAGCCTGCAAGCCATGCACGCCCATAATTATGTTCACCCGTTAAGCACGCCCGGTAAAATAGATATGACCGCCCATGTGAATTTCGCCGCCCTCTCACATTATGCCAAAGTTAAAGGGGCATATGCCTACCCCGTGATAAGCCAAGGTGCATTTTTACACAATCTGGGGATCGGACCACGGGCGCGGATTTTAGCCCAAAACAATCCCGAACAAAGCACTGATATTGCCCTACAAAAGCACCGCCTAACCGCCCCCGAAGCTATGGGAGATTTATTTAAGGTATTATGCATAACCCCATCACACATGATAGAACCAGCAGGTTTCTCGCCAAACCAATGAGACTCTATCTATGAAGCCCATTACGCATAAATATCTAAATGATTTTCGACATGGCTTTTTCACCCGACAAGGCGGTATATCCAAAGGTATTTATGCCGCGCTTAATATTGGGTTAAACTCAGATGATGATGCAAAAGCCGTTAAAGAAAACCGCTTTCGTATTAGCACCTTTTTGAAATGTAAAAGACTGATTACCCCCACACAAAGCCATAGTAATCATGCCGCTGTTATTGCCTCGGCCAGCGGCAATAAACCCGAAGCCGATGCGCTAATCACAAACTGCCCCGATATTGCCATTGGCGTCGTCACCGCTGATTGCGTGCCTATTTTAATCGGTAATAAACCAGCCGGCGTCATTGCCGCCATTCATGCCGGGTGGCGCGGCGCCCAAAGCGGCATCATACAAAACGCATTACGCGCCATGAGCATGCTCGGCGCAAAAGCACAAGATAGTCAAGCCGTTATCGGGCCTGCCATTTCACAAAGCAATTATGAAGTCGATGCCGCTTTCAAAGCGCATTTTGATGAAAGCCATCCGCATAGCGCGCATCTATTTGCACCGGGTGAGACACAAGAGCATTTTCAGTTCAATTTGCCCGCCTTTGTGCACCAAGAGCTAGAAAATGCAGATATTGCAACGGCACTTATTCCTATATGCACCTATGAAAATGAAGATTTACTCTTTTCCTATCGCCGCGCCACCCATAACCAGGAAAAGGATTATGGGCGACAGGGAAGTTTTATTTGCCTGTAAAATATGACTCATTATAAAGTCGCTATCTATTATAAGTTTGTCTGAAAGAAAAAGAGGGGTATGCGATGAAACTTATCGCCGGAAATAGTAATTTACCATTAGCCGAAGATATTGCGGCCTATCTTGATTTACCGCTTGCACGCACACAAGTGCGCCGCTTTGCTGATATGGAGGTGTTTGTTGAGATTCAAGAAAATATGCGCGGTGAGGATGTGTTTATCATTCAATCCACGTCTTTTCCTGCCAATGACCATTTAATGGAATTACTGATTATTATTGACGCGCTGCGCCGTTCATCTGCCCGCCGCATTACCGCCGTGCTTCCCTATTTCGGCTATGCCCGCCAAGACCGCAAACCCGGCCCGCGCACGCCTATTTCGGCAAAACTGGTTGCTAATCTTATTGAAGCTGCCGGCGCTGACCGCGTATTAACGCTCGATTTACATGCGGGGCAAATTCAGGGCTTTTTTGATATTCCGACGGATAATCTTTTTGCCGCACCGGTTTTTGTGCAGGATATTCGCACGCGGTTTCAAAATGGGGAGCTTATGGCTATCTCGCCTGATGTTGGCGGGGTTGTGCGCACACGGGCTTTAGGCGAGCGCATTGGCGCCGACCTTGCCATTGTCGATAAACGCCGCGCGCGGGCGGGCGAAAGCGAAGTTATGAATATTATCGGCGATGTGAAAGGCCGTCATTGTCTGATTGTCGATGATATTGTCGATAGTGCCGGCACATTGTGCAATGCGGCACAGGCGCTTATTGACCAGGGCGCGCAATCGGTTTCGGCCTATATTACCCATGGCGTGCTTTCGGGAAAAGCCATAGAGCGCGTCAAGGCTTCTAAATTGGATAAATTACTTATTACCGATACGATAAAACCAAATGAACATATTCTGGCATCAGATAAATTTGAGATTATCTCAATCGCTGCCCTGTTTGGCGAAGCCATAAAGCGCACAGCACATGAACATTCCGTATCCAGCCTGTTTGATTAGTATTTTAAGCATTGCAGTTTTTGGCAAGTAAAGCTATAACGCCTTCGCATATATGGGCTTTGCATTTACACCCTTGGAGGAAATGCAAGACATCTTAAGCCAAAGGAGACAATTATGGCAAATATTCAAGACCTCGCCGCAAAAAAGCGGGAACGAGCCGGTAAGGGGACCGCTCGTGCTGTAAGAAAACAAGGCCGCGTGCCTGCCGTTATTTATGGCGACAAACAAGACCCCGAAATCATCAGTCTGGTAAAAAATGATATTACCGGCCTTTATAATACCGGACGCATCTTAAACACATTGCTTAATATTGATGTAGAGGGCAAAAAACAACGTGCCATTGCCCGTGACGTGCAGCTTGATCCGGTAAAGGATATGATTTTGCATATAGATTTTTTACGCCTTGGCAAAGATGCAAAAATTGCAGTGGAGGTTACAGTATCCTTTATCAATGAAGAAAGCTGTGCAGGCCTGCGTGCTGGTGGGGTGCTCAATGTGGTGCGCCATAGTGTGGAATTAAATTGCCCTGCCGATTCCATTCCGGAGAAAATCGAAGTTAATCTCGAAGGGTTGGAACTGGGCGATAGTGTGCATATTTCCGCCATTGCCTTGCCCGAAGGCGTAACACCGGTAATTAGCGATCGTGACTTTACCATTGCCACCATTGCCGCACCGGCAGGCCTGAGCGGAGATGACGACACCGAAGGTGCTGACGAAGCTGCAGACGATGAAGACGCCGAAACCGAAACGGAAGCAAGCGAAGCGTAAACCCTAAATATTAAGGAGCATGCAACACATGCTTTTACTGGCAGGGCTTGGAAACCCGGGAACACAATATGCCCGCAATCGCCATAATTTTGGGTTTATGGCGATTGATGCTATAGCCGTGGAGCATGGCTTCTCACCTTTTCAGAAAAAGTTTCAGGGCAGGCTAGCCGAAGGTCGGTTGGACGGGCGTAAAACATTTCTGCTTAAGCCCGACACCTATATGAATAAAAGTGGCACCAGCCTTTATGAAGCGGTTATGTTTTATAAAATTCCGCTTGATGATGTGGTGGTGTTTCATGACGAGCTTGATTTACCGGCAGGAAAATTGCGTATGCGCCAGGGCGGGGGGCTTGCCGGACATAATGGCTTGCGGTCTATAAAAGCGCATTTGGGCGCAGATTTTCGGCGGGCACGTCTGGGTATTGGACATCCGGGGAAAGAAAATGTATTGCGTCATACATTAAGCGATTTCACAAAAGCCGAAACAAAATGGCTTCACCCGTTTTTGGATGCGCTTGCCCGACACGCCGCGCTTCTGGCACAAAATGAAGACGCAACCTATCAAAATCGCGTGCATGGCGCGATGCAGGATATAGGCGCAGATAAGGAGTAAATTATGGGGTTTCAATGTGGAATTGTGGGCTTGCCCAATGTGGGAAAATCCACCCTGTTTAATGCCCTCACCCGCACGGCAAATGCCCAAGCGGCAAATTTTCCGTTTTGCACCATCGAGCCCAATATTGGCGATGTCGCTGTGCCCGATGACCGTCTGGAAAAAATCGCAAGGATAGCGCAATCGGCACATATTATCCCCACCCGCATCAATTTTGTTGATATTGCCGGCCTGGTGCGCGGCGCGGCGCAGGGCGAAGGACTGGGCAATCAGTTTTTAGGCAATATCCGCGAAGTCGATGCCATTATTCATGTCTTGCGCTGTTTTGAAAATGATGAGATTACCCATGTATCAGGAAAAGTCGACCCGCTTGCAGATGCCGAAATTGTTGAAACCGAGCTTATGCTTGCTGATTTGGAAAACCTGGAAAAACGCGAAATCAATTTACGCAAAAAAGCCACAACAAAAGATAAGGCCGCAATAGAAGAGCTTGACCTGGTTGAACGCGCGCTTGCCCAATTACAAAATGGCAAGCCCGCACGCATGGCGGATATTCCTGTAACACACACACATGCGTTCAAAAACTTGCAACTGCTCACCGCAAAGCCCGTGCTTTATATTTGCAATGTTGAAGAAGATGCGGCGGCTACCGGCAATGCGCTCTCAGAAAAAATTACCGCAAAAGCGGTGCAAGAAAATGCACAATGTGTGATTATCTCAGCGCGTATTGAAGAGGAAATATCCCAACTTGACGAAAGTGATGCACATGAATATGTGCAAAGCCTGGGGCTTGAAGAAGCCGGCCTTAATCGCGTTATCCGCCAGGGCTATCACCTTTTAGAGCTCATCACCTATTTCACCGCCGGCCCGAAAGAAGCCCGCGCCTGGACAATTCGCCATGGCGACACGGCGCCCAAAGCAGCGGGCATTATTCATACAGATTTTGAGCGTGGGTTTATCCGTGCCGAAACCATTGCTTATGATGATTATATCGCGCATGAAGGCGAGCCTGGCGCGCGCGAGGCCGGTCGCTTGCGTCAGGAGGGTAAGGATTATATTGTGCAAGATGGCGATGTCATGCTGTTCAAATTTAATGTTTGAGACGGCGTTTTTTGGGCGCTACACATTTTTATTGGGTGCTACACATTCCTGACGGAATGACGCACCTAACCCAAAACCCGCGAACAAGCTCTTTTTCTTTTCTGTTGCAGCAAAAAAAGCGTGGGCGCGAATGGTCGCTTTTTTGGTCACTACACATTGCATTTTGTTTTTCGCGCGATTGCCTACCGATTCATAGCGAGCACCTGCCACCCATCACAGTCCTAGCCTAACTGCACGTTCTCACGCCGCCGCGCGGGCGCGAATGACGTGCTTTCTTTTTTGGGTGCTACACATTTTTGTTGGGCACTACACATTCCTTGCGGAATAACGTGCCTGTACTATTGCACGCGGAACGCGCTTTGTTCTTTTCTGCTGTGGCAGGGTAAGCACGCATAAAAGCAGACTGTGATTAGTCTGCTATTTCTTCACGAGGGAAGTCACCTTGCTTTGCTTGTTTTGCCTTTGTTATGATTTTGATTATATCATGCACAAACCATAAGCTACCCAAAAGAATTGCCGTGAAGCATATAAGCCAGAGGGCTTTTATCCAATCTGATGAGGTGTTAAATTTGTATAAAATATCCGCTATCATACTATAGTCATCGCCAGTCATGTTACATCTCCTTTATTCATGTTAATAAACAAAATGGCACCAAGCAAATACTTGGTGCCGGGGTGATAGAAAAACCATCTCGCATGGCCGCGACGCTTTTAGTCGCGGTGACCTATTCTATAACGTCGCCACCCCGACAATGTTATCGCGGTGGCGATATTCACGGCTATCGCAAGCCGACGAGATGGGGCTTTCTATTTCCCCAGCCATACCCCTTATGGGGTGTGGATAGCGTTAGTCTACATGATTTTAGGACAAAGTAAAATGGTGTTTTTGCGCCCATGCGCGCGCCTGCAACAGAAAAGAAAAAGATCTTGTTCGCGCGTTTTGGGTTAGGCACGTCATTCGCGCCCGCGCGGCGGCGTGAGCAGATCCAAACAGACTAGGACGGTAATTGGTGGCGGGTGCTCACTATGAGTCGGTGGGTAATCGCATGATAAAATAAAGAGGGGTCAAGCGCCCATTCCCTAAGGAATGTGTAGCGTAAAATAAAGAAGAAAACACATTGCTTAAGCAATGCGGCGCAATTCTTCCATAAAGGCCGGCTCATTTTGGGGGAAGTCCTGAGCAATCCACCAGCTTTCCATATGTGCCGCCACGCGCCCCATATCCGCTCCCTGTTCGATACCCGCCGCGTGCAGCATATCCCCATTAAGCGGAAAACGCGGCTTTTCTATACGCTTTGCTTTTTCGAATAGAGATTGCATATTTTCCCCCGTCTTTGCCGCATAAAGCATAAGCCTGTCGCAAACCGCCTGTTTGCCCATATAATAAAGCGCGCGCCTTATATCAGCCACAGACATGCGCGCATTTATTTGCGGGCACGCCGGAAAGCCCGCTTTTACCCGCACCGGTTCATGCATACCCAATAAACGCGTAAAAACCGCATTGGATAATTTCCACGCATTGCGAAGCCGATGCACCGCATCGACATCCGGCATGAGTGCCCCAAGCCGCAAAACAGCATCCGCATCGCCAAGGCGGGCGCATAAGGTTAAATCAAAAACAGGCACGCAATAGGCTAATATGGCGTGGCGGTGCATCAATAAAAGCGCATCATGCCACGCAGAAAGCGCAATGAGTTTCATCATCTCTGCCTGTATGCGTTCGCCTGATAATATATCCATGCCCGCCGCCGCCTGCGTGCACGCCTGCAATGCGGGGGTATTCATAGGCTGATGCGGTATTAGGCTAAAGTGAAACCGAAAAAACCGTAAGATACGCAGATAATCTTCGGCAATACGCTGCGCTGCCGCACCGATAAACCGCACCTGCTTGTTTTCTATATCTGCAAAGCCCATATCCAGCGGATCATAAACCACACCATCGCAATCGGCATAAAGCGCATTTATGGTGAAGTCGCGCCGTCCGGCATCTACCGACCAATCGCGCCCGAAAGCGACTTCGGCATGGCGGCCATCCGTTGTCAGATCTGCCCGCAAGCTGGTAATCTCAATCGGGCGATGGGCGATTATTGCCGTCACTGTGCCATGGGCAATGCCGGTTGGCACGGTTTTAATCTGTGCGGCCTGTAAAAGCGTTTGCACGCTATCGGGCGTATGGGTTGTGGCCATATCGACATCTTGCACCACGCGCCCCAATAATGTATCGCGCACACAGCCGCCCACCAAACGCACCTCGCCCCCGTCCACATTCAAGGCAGAAAATAAGCGCTGCACCGCTGCATCGGCAAACCATGGCGCAGAGCTTATATTTTTATGCGTCATTCAAAATGGCCGGGCACAATCTGGCCATCTTCATAAACAGGCGGCACATAGGTTTTTTGCACATCCTCATCCACCGATACGCCAAACCGAATAACCAAAAGCCCCACCAATACCAGGCCAACACCCATAGCGGTTAGCCGCGCAAAATGCCATTGCCTTTGTGCATTGGGGTGAAACCGGCGCACCCACCACAGCCATAGCCACGCTGTAATAAAGGGAAGACTGAACAAAACAAGACCAATGAGAATAAGTCGGACCATATCAAAATGCCTTTTCACTTAAATTACGTAACATACCCGCCGTTGCACCCCATATAAAATAACCCTGATAGGGCATGGCATAATAATGCCGCGTTTTGCCGCGCCATGTCGCCGTGCGGCGTTCATGATTATTCTTATCCATCAAAAAAGCAAGCGGCACTTCAAACACATCAGCCACCTCATTATGGTTAATGGTTAAAGAAAACCCCGGGCGCACAAAACCCACAACCGGCAATATGGCAAAGCCCGTGCCCGTATGCAAGGCATCCAGATAGCCCGCAATATCGACATATATTTCCTCTAGGCCGATTTCCTCACGCGATTCGCGCAAGGCCGTTGCTACCGGATTTTTATCGCATGGTTCAGCCTTTCCCCCCGGAAAAGCCACTTGCCCCGAATGTGATGCCAAATGATCCGCGCGCCGTGTCAGCAATACACGCGGCGCATCATCATACTCAATAATCGGCACCAGCACCGAAGCCAAACGAAAAGTCTCGGTGTCTATATCCGTCCATTTAGCATCGGAATGAACAGATATGCGCGCCGCCAGCACCGCGGCATGTGCCTCTAAATCGCGTTCAACCACCGCCATAATTCGGGCGCGATAATCATTCATTATATATATCCTCTAATGCGGTGGACGGCATAATCGGAAAAAACACGCCCCCGCTCCATAGGCCGAAATTCCCCTCATAATGCACCGCATAATCAACCAGCTGATAAAATACAGACCGACTAATAAGCGCCTCAAGCCGTGCACGCACATGAATATAAGGACGCGGTTCCGCAGTATGTTCATCCACCATAAACCTTAATGCATGCGCCGCGCCTGCTGCGGTAAAATCACCGACATTGGTTTCAAAACGCAAAATCTGCGTTTTGCCTTGCCCTTCGACATGCAATAGCGTGGCGATAAAGGGTGCATCTTCCACCTCAATACGAATTTTCTCCGCCGGCGTTACCAGATAATGCTCACCATCTTCATCATGGCGCAAAATCGTGGAAAACAAGCGCACAAGTGCCGCACGCCCAATGGGAGACCCTGCATAAAACCATTGCCCATTAGCGGCGATTTTCATACCGATATCCCCGCAATAATCCGGCTCCCATAAATGCACGGGCGGCAACCCCTTTTCATTATGCACCTGTTCGGCAGCTTTTACCACTTGCTGTAAGGCATCGGCGCTATTTTGTTCTGTCTTATGTGTCATAGGCGCATTATAAGCCCTTTGCGCCGCATGTTAAGGGGCTATTTCATCTCTCATACTTCATCGGCTTTACGCACCGCACCTTGCATATTATCATGCCCATTATAAAGCAATATGCGCTGCGGGTTAACCGGATGCGAAAGAAAAACCCCCGGCCCCGCTACAACAAAACCCAGTGGCGCATAATAAGGCAAATCACCCACAAGCAGTATCGGCAAGGGGGTTTTTGCAAGTGTGTGCCGCATAAGCGCACGCCCAATCCCCTTGCTTTGCATGTCAGGGTGCACGCCGAGCGGCCCTAATAAAAGCGCCTTTTCTTCCCCGATTTTTATCGGCCAGTAATCTATACTGCCGCATAGCTTTCCCCCCGCTTTTACGGCCACATATGCCAAATCGCTAATCGCTTGATTCCCTTCACGCAAGCGCTCTGCCGCACGCGCATAGCGGCCAGGGCCCATCGCCAGAGCGAGCAACGCCGCTTTGTCAGATTTATAGTGGTCTGCATAGGTGTGAAGCGAAAAACCATCTGCCATCGTTACCCCCGTTGAAATAGCCAAAAACCATAGCCACTATAAAACAGGAGCAAAAGCGCACCCTCCCCCCGACTAATCCGCATATGGCTACGCAAAAACCAAAGCATGAGCACCGTCGCGCCCAGCATCACCCATATATCTTGTAGTCTAAATTGTGCGGCAATCGCTAAAGGCGTAATGCTGGCTGTTGTCCCAATAATCAATAAAATATTGGCAATATTACTGCCGATAATATTTCCGAGCGCCACCGCTGCATGACCGCGCAAAGCCGCAATAAGCGATACGGCAAGTTCTGGTAAAGATGTGCCCACTGCCACCAGGCTTAGGCCAATAACGGCTTCCGAAATATGAAAAAGCCGCGCCAGATTAACCGCACCATCCAGCAAAATCTGGGCCCCCCATATCACGCCCGCAATGCCCACCAGCAATGCCGGCACCCCAAGCCATAACCCACCCGGCAAACGCTCATCTTGCATATCGCTTTGTATAGCATGTGCTTCACCTTTACCTTTTTCCATATGATAAAGCGCATAACTATAAAGGCATAATATGGCCAGCATTGCCAAACCTATGGGGCGGCTTATTTCGTCAAATTGCAAAACAAGCAAAAAGCCGAAGCTAAGCCCCAGCATAATCAAACCATCGCGCCGCAAGGTTTCTGCCTTGCCAGCAATCGGTGCGACCAATGCCACCACCCCCAGCACCAAAAGCAGATTGGCAATATTACTGCCTATGGCATTACCCAAAGCAATATCCGGCTTTCCGGCTAGCCCCGCCTGGATGGATACGGTAAGTTCAGGCGCCGACGTGCCAAAGGCGATAATGGTAAGCCCGATAATAAGCGGCGAGATACGAAGCGCGCTTGCCGTCGATACAGCCCCACGCACAAGCAGTTCCCCCGAAACGAAAAGCAGTATAAAGCCGCCTATCAAGTAAAAAATCGCACCGCCCATAATGACCCCTCATGCATGCCCGTTATATTCATGTCGCCTATATAGCAATATTTTCGCAAAAATCAGATAAAATTTATTTTTTCGGTAACTGGCGCACAAACTCTATCGCCAAACATGCACGTTTCACAAAAAGCCATCAATATGACCAAATTTCTAAGCTATAATATTTTGCAAACACTCTGCCAGTCTGGTATCAAAAGCCATAAATACTCTGATTAAATTTGCAACGAATTTCTTTTGTCATATCGTTTTTACTTGACTTTCTTTAGTTATTATCTTATATATTGATTAAGGATTAGGAGTTCCTGATCGACATAAAGCCTCAGTAACTACTGGGGTTTTAGGTTTTTTAGGGAAATATTTTTAATCCGCTCCCGTCATAATTTCCATCATTATGGGTAATAAGTTTTTCTTTTATAATTTCAAAGGCTCGATTTTCTTGCTCTGGGCGCAAAACATGCAGCCCTATTGGGCGAGCAATCAAATCGGCAATTTGTAAACCTGTTGAATTTGATTTTTTATCCAGAAATCTAATGTGGTAATTAATTTGTGAAAAGTTGGTGCTAGATTTAACAGCATTAGAAGCATTTTCACAAATGCGTCTAAATTCACATTCCAGATACATATCTTCTACTTTTCCTCTCGACTCAAACTGAATATGTATCTCCTTTCCAGATTGATTATTACGC
Source organism: Parvibaculaceae bacterium (assembly GCA_965227805.1). GTDB lineage: Bacteria > Pseudomonadota > Alphaproteobacteria > RS24 > RS24 > CBDDGJ01. The sequence continues at coordinate 128,067 of CBDDGJ010000003.1, forward strand.
AATAGAAAATTATTGAGATGCTCCATACAAAACAGCATAGCAAGCTCATAAGGATTTTCTGGCCTTTGATAACGCGTAAGCCGCTGCTTTACAATGACACTCGCAATCACATCAAAGGCGGAAGTCTGTATCAAATCTGAAATATCATTCAAAAAAGCAGAACGTGTATTCGGATTGTCAAGGATCGACCAGTCACCAGACCTATTTTTACGAATATCGTGTTCATGCATAACAATATCGCAATGTCCCCAATATTTGAATTTGAGCTCATTCAATTTAGGCGCAATATCTTTTATGTAATTTGCTTTTTTGAAAACACAAAAAGCGAGCGAAAAGATCGGATATTGTGGGTTTATATTTTTGAGGCCATGATCACCACTCTCATCAACATAAACGATATAATCACCTCTATTCATATCTTTCCTATACTAACCCATCCACTCTATCGGTCGATAATCATGCGGTTAAATATATCCTTGCGCGTGGTTGCGAGCAATGTGCGTCCATCTTGCAAGCGGGCAAAAAGGCAGATTTTTTCCGCCCCCGTGCCAAGCGCCATATCAACCGCCCGCCCATTTATGCCATATATATTATCTGCTATAGCCGCTGCATCAAATTGTGCGAAGTCATCCTTGCGCGCTTCTATAAGCTCCGCAATTTGCTTGAGCGGCACAGTCTCGCCGAAATCAACCTTTTGTATTGTTTTGAGCGTCAAAATACCAAAATCATAATGTGCCTCGCCAGGCAGAAAATCACCGGCATGAATGATAAGCCTGCTTTTTGCAGCTTGCCGCCCCCCGCGAATATGCATCGCCCCGACCATTTATTTATGCAGGCGAATAAGCCCTTCTTGCGCTGCTGAACAGATAAGCGTGCCATCAACAGTAAAGAAATGGCCAAAATTCATCCCCCGCCCGCCGGCTGAGGCAGGTGAATCCTGCACATATAAAATCCACTCATCTGCCTTAAACGGGTGATAAAACCACATAGCATGGTCAAGGCTTGCTGTTTGCATTTTCGGGTTCATAAAGCTCTGCCCATGCGGACGCAAACATGTATCAAGCAAAGTCGTATCCGACATATAAGCCAGCATAACCTGATTGGTCGCAAGATCATGCGGCATACCCTTATCAGCGCGCAACCATACCATTTGATGCGGCGTAACTTTTTGCGGGCTCAGCAAATCTTTCGGGTCAACGGGCCTTATTTCAAACGGTTTTTTACGCAAAAAATGCTCACGAAATTGCGCCGGAATTTTATCGGCATTTTCCTGACGCAATTCAAGTTCGCTTTTAAGCGTTTCGGGCGCGGGCGCTGCGGGCATGTCAATTTGATGCGCCAAGCCTTTTTCAACACTTTGAAAACTGGCCGACATATTAAAAATCTGCTTGCCGTGTTGAATGGCAATCACCCGCCTGCTGGCAAAACTCTTTCCATCACGTGCGGGGTCAACTTCATAAATAATCGGACAATTCGGATCACCTGCCCGCAAAAAATAAGAATGAAATGAATGACACACCATATCATCCACCGACTGATACGCCGCCCGCAAAGCCTGCCCCAATACTTGCCCGCCAAAAACACGCTGGCGGTCTTCATTGGGGCTTTCACCACGGAATAAATTAACCTCCAGCGGCTCCAAATTAAGCAGCGTCAATATATCATTCAATGTCTGGTTCATAAGTTAGCGCGCTTTCTGATTGAATAAAATTGCACGTGCCTTTTCCGCTTCCTTGCTTTTATCGCCAAGTGTTCCGCGCCGTAATTCCATCCCCAAAGCAAAGCCGCGTTTCACCGCCGGGCGATTGCCGACACGTTCAAACCATTTTTGCAAATGCGGAAAATCTTTCAAATCCTGCCCCTGATTTTTATAAGGCACAACCCAGCCCCAACAGGCCATATCAGCGATAGAATAACGCCCGGCAAGATAATTGCGCGTGCGCAAATGTTTATTCATCACACCATAAAGCCGATTAACTTCATCCGTATAACGCTTAACAGCATAGGGAATTTTCTTTTGCGCATATTGGCGGAAGTGATGCGCCTGCCCTGCCATAGGGCCAAGGCCGCCCATTTGCCAGAATAGCCATTGGTCAACTTCTGCACGTTCTCTTTCACGCGAGGGGTAGAACTTCCCCGTTTTGCGTCCAAGATATTGCAATATTGCGCCCGATTCAAAAATCGAAATCGGCTTGCCACCCGGCCCGTCAGGGTCGACAATGGCCGGCATACGATTATTCGGAGATATGCGGAGAAAATTACGCTTAAATTGTTCACCCGTGCCAATATTCACCGGCTTTAGCACATAGGGCGTGCCACATTCTTCGAGCATAATTGATATTTTCCACCCATTGGGTGTTGGCCAATAGTAAAGCTCTATCGGCTTTTGCGCAGGTTTTTTCTCGGGCATTTTTTTTGCTTTGGTTGTTTTTGTAGACATAACCATCTCCTTTATTTTATGCATATATTAACCATGAAACCGGCCTGATGGGAATAGCTGTTTCTCATGTTTTTTCTTGAAATAAAACAAGAGAAAGCTATAGTAGCCTGCATGATTATTATTCGTTTTATCTTGAGCACATTGCCACTATGGTTCGGCATTGGTTTTCTTGCGCCCTTATGTATCACTTTACTGAACATAATTTCTCCCGAAACAATCGGGCTTAGCGCATGGCCTGCCTCGCCCTTTATGCTTGGGCTTATTATTGGCGGCAGCTGGGGATTGATTGCACAAATTACAGGGAGATGGATATGACACACACTGATATAACGGAGCAGGAGCTTATCGCACAGGAACGTGATATCGCCCGAAAATTTTTAGGCGGTGTGCCTTGGTTTGCCGTTATATGGGGAATCGGCAATAGCCTGATATGGCTTTGCCTATGGCCATTGGTGATGCTGGATATAATGCCCCTATGGCTCGGCTTTATCATTGCGTGCCTGAATATGTCGCTGGCTTATTTACCCTCGCATGAGGCACAACATGACATTATCGCCCGCCCGGGTGAAAAATTGCGGTGGCTCAACCAGCTTGTCGGGCATGTGTCGGTTATTCCGCTTGCTTATTCATATCACGCCTTACGCGTCACTCATATGGAGCATCACAAACATACCAATGACCCTGTTCGCGATCCCGATTACGGCACGCGCGCCCCCAATGCCGCCGCCGCCCTTTGGAAAACCATCACCAATCGGCAACCATCAAGCCAATCGGGGTTGAATAAATATGCAGCCATATTAACTGAACTAGGCACGCGAGACGCACAAATTGCCCTGCGCGACAGCATTATCATCACCCTTGTCTATCATGCGATTTTATTTGCTATTGCGTGGAACGGTTTTGCACTAGAGGCGGCATTATTATGGTGGCTACCCAAAGTTTTCGGCATAAGCTATTTGCAATTTTATCTCTCATGGGCACCGCATCACCCTGCCACCGAAACCGGACGCTATCGCGATACGCGCGCCTTCAAAAGCATATTTGGGGCAACGCTCGGTAATATCATATCCATGGGCATGCAGGCGCATATTGTTCACCATCTTTATCCACGCATTCCCCTTACCCGCACACCGGCAGCTTATCGTGCCTTGCGCCCAATTTTAGAAAAGCGCGGCTGTGAATTAAGCGGCATGTGATAAATCTCACATAGAAAATATCATTCCCTCTCTATATCCTGCACCGTATCAATATCTTTGAGAATGCCTTTATCATCCACGGCGCACATATGAATTTTATGTTCATTTTGGCTTAAGATATTGCGTGCCCCCTCATCCCCCTCCAGTGCAGCAAGCGCAGGAAAATAAGCGCGCCCGAATAATACCGGATGGCCACGCTGCCCCTGATAGCCCGGGAGAATAATGTCATAGCGCGGCGCATATTGCTCAAAGGCGCGCGCCAATATAAGGTAAATATCCGGTGTAATAAAGGGCATATCGCCCAACGCAATAAAGCAGGCATCACATGCAAAAAGTGTGCGCACGCCAATAGCCAAAGACGTGCCCATACCATCTTCAGCATACGGATTTTCTACCGCATGAAACCCGAAGCACGCTGCCCATTCATGCAAGGCTTTATCTTGCGGGCGAATAACCAGAATTTTTTGCCGGAAAGAAAATGCCGCCACACGTTCCAATACATGTTGCACAAGCGGCTTTTTATGTAAAGGTGCATGTAATTTATTGCCACCAAAGCGTGCCCCCTTGCCGGCTGCTAGAATAATGAGGGAAAATGTTTCCATTATTTTTGCGCGTCGATAATATTGATAAGCTGTGCCATAATTGCAACGGCTATCTCACGCGGATTGCGCGCGCCAATGGATAATCCGACAGGCGCGAAAATCTCATCTGCCTGCCGCCTGGTCGGGGCTTGCACGGCTAAATCTGCCAGACGTGCCGCATGGGTTGCGCGGCTTCCCAGCGCACCAATATAGGCACATTTTGAGTTAAGCGCCGCATGTAAAATAGGTATTTCCCATTCATGCTCATGAAATAAAGTGACCACCGCACTATGGGCATCAAATGCATCTGGCGCAAATTTTTGCCGATGTGTTATATGGCGCGGTTGTGCGCCCAATGCTGCAAGCATATCCATCTGCGCGGCCTCCGGCGTATAAGCTATAATTTCAAAACCTGCGGCATGCGCCACCGCGCTAAAACTCGCAAGATTTACCCCATTGCCAAAGGCATGAATATGAAATGGCGGCGGATATGTTTTTGTAAAATCAAAGTGCGGTTTTTCATCTGCCGTAATGATGCGGCTTTGCATCACCGTTTTATCAACCCCCATAATAAGCGGTTTACGCGCAGAGTGGGCATGATAAAACTCTCTAATCAATGTGGCGGCATGGCGTGTTTCAAAAAAAACATCAATGCCCGCCCCGCAAGGCAACTTTATATCCATATAGGGTGATCCCGCGCCATAGCGGATAATCTGATTATGCGCGTCTTGCATAAGCAAACCGGCTTGTGTGATAATGGATTGCTCGGCACACCCGCCCGAAATCATACCGCACGCAGCGCCCGCTTCATTTACCACAAGTCTGCTCCCGACTGGTCGCGGCGAAGACCCATAAACGTCAATGAGCGTCACCAAAGCAACACGCTTTCCCGCTTCACACCATGCAAAAGCAGTCGGAATAACATTTTCAACAAAATGCATATATATGCTTTAAGCCGCTGCCATAAGCGATGTGCCCGCAAGCGTTATACGATGCATGAGGCGCGCATGGCCGGCATAATCATTATTGGCAAAATGCCATGTATTTCGATTATCCCAAAAAGCGACCGCGCCTTGAGTCCAGTTAAATTCACAGGTAAAGGCGGGCTGTTCAACATGGGCATAAAGCTCTTCCAATAGCGGACGACTTTGCTCATATGTCATGCCCTTAAAGCGAATGGTATGGGCGGGATTGACATAAAGCACAGGCCGCCCATCTTCAGGATGACGAATAACCACCGGATGCACCGCCTGACCGACCCGGTCCATACCGCCCAGCTTATCGGCCATATCTGTGGTGTGATAATAACCGCCTTCGCCATAAAGATGCTCATTGGAATGCACCGCATATAAAGCAGAAAGCCGCTCTTTCATACAAGAAGAAAGCGCATCATAGGCATGTGCCAAATGGGCGAAGCGTGTATTTCCGCCAGAAGGGGGCAACACACGCGCAACCAAAATTGATCCCAAAGCCGGCGCAGCATCATAAGAGTGATCCGTATGCCAGCCCCCGCCTATATTGGTGGTTTGCGCTTCATCCTTACGCACTTCGGCAATTTGGGGATAATTTTCAAGCGGGGTGAAAAATTTATTCACCACAATATCTCCCATAAGGCGGGCAAAATTCAGATGATCTTGCTCGCTTATGTCCTGATCCCGAAAGAATAATACACCATAACGGGCAAGATTGGCACGTAACACATGTGCATCATCTGCGTTTAAGTGTTTTATATCTATATCGCTAATTTGTGCGCCGCATCCGGGTGAAAAGGCATCCAGTTTCATTATATAATCCTCACATATCGTTAAATAAAGCCGCACAATCTGTATGCACAATCGCGGCATCAAAGCGCGCTTTGTCGGCGGCAGACAAAGCCGCATAGTCTTCGCGCAACCATTGTAAGCATTTCACCTGATAGGGAAATGGGTTTTGCCGCCATTGTGTGCCGTCCAACGTAAAATTCATTTGTGTTTCGCCTTTCATTACCGCCGCCGCATTAGCCAATAAATAGGGCACATATGTATGCCCGATTTCTTGCAACACTGCCGTAAGGCTTGGCGGGATAGACGTTATATCCTCCCAGCCTGCCGCTTCATCAACCACATGGCCGGATAAATCTTCCATTATACCCGTCCATGCATAAAGGCGCGGCGCTATATCTAGTATAATTTTTTGCGGGGTAGGATCAAAATGCGCCAAGCATGTTAGCTGCCCGTAAATCGCAAAATCTGCCGATGCGGGACGTTGCCCGAACATAAATGGAAATCCGGATGCAATATGCGCTTCGGCACAGGCCAGAAACCGCTTGAAACTTGCCTCAATAAGCGGCGCGGTTTGGACATTCGAACCGACATAAGATAAACGCCCGATCTGGCGGTCACGCACAAAATCAGCCAGCTTGTCCATCTCTGCATCTGGCATCGTAATATTGCCCCAAAGTGGTAAAATCTTCCCCGCCTGTCCAATATCAGCCGCATAAGACCAGCGATAATGAAACATGGATTTCGTCAACCATTCATCGGCATAATCCTCCACCAACGCATTGAGCAACGCCAAAGCAGGGTCAGACGGAATAACATGTCGGCCATTATAGTCTTGCTCGAATTGGCGCAAAATGGGGGTGGAATCTGTAATGGCACTGTCTTCACCATCGGCATTTTTGATATAAAATGTCGGCAAAAGTGATACTTTCGGCTGCGGGCGACGTGATGCGCCATCTTTTTTGAAGATGCGCGATTGCCATTCCACCCGATAAGGAATATGCCGATAGCGCATTAAGGCAAGCATTTTGCGGGTATAAGGCGAACCAGGTGCCCCCATAAGCTCTTGTGTTACGACCATATAATTTGTCTCCCTCATAAGACCAGATATGAGGGTAATAAGAGCGCGTAAAAAATACAAGCAAAATAGTTGAAAAAAGCGCGCGGCTTTTATATGCTGGCAATCTCAAACAGATAATTAAGGGGGGATCATATATGGCATGGCAGTTTGGGGATATTCTCGACACAATCATTCCGACATTACCGCAAGGGCATAAGGCGCTTGTGCATGGCGCGCGGGTTATTACATGGCAGGAACTGGATAAGCGATCAAATAATTTAGGGCGCGCTTTACGCACACGTGGCGCACAAACGGGCGATAAGGTCGGCTTTTATATGCGCAATCGTCCCGAATATATAGAGCTATTTGCCGCTTGTTGTCGGGCGCGCCTCACCCATGTGAACGTAAATTATCGTTATGTTGCCGATGAGGTTCATTATATTTTTGATAATTCCGATGCCACGGTTGTGGTCTATGGTGCGGAGTTTCGCGATAATATTGCACAATTACGCGACCGGCTGCCCAAGGTAAAAATCTGGATAGAAATTGACGGCAATGGCAATGAGCCCGAAGGCATAATGGCCTATGAAGCGTTAGTCAATGAAGGTGATGGCAGCAATCTTGATATTGAACGCGACGGCCTGGAAGATCTATTATTTCTTTATACAGGCGGCACAACCGGCATGCCCAAAGGGGTTATGTGGCAACATCATAATTTACGCGAAGCCCAAACCCTAACTTTGCGCGCCCTTGGCGAAGTTCCCGAAACGCCCGACGAGCTGGTCGATTTTATTAAAAACAAACATGCAACCGAAGGTGTAGAAGTGATCTGCCCCGCCTGCCCGCTTATGCATGGCACAGGATTATTCACCGCCATCAGCACGCTTTTTAATGGCGGCACAATCGTCACCCTGGAAGCAAGCTCACTCAATTCGCATGAATTATGGGCTGCCGTCCAAGAAAATAAAATCACCAATATTGCGATTGTCGGTGACGCCTTTGCAAACCCCATGTTGCAAGCTCTGGAGGAACACCCCGGGCAATATGATTTATCCAGCATTCAGGTGATTATTTCTTCCGGCGTTATGTGGAGCATGGAAAACAAGCAGGCTTTACTCGAACATATGCCGCAAGCTATTTTGGCTGATAGTTTCGGATCTTCCGAAGCGATTGGGTTTGGTACCTCGATGACCATGAAAGATATGCCGGTAAAAACCGCAAAATTCACCACCAATGATTTTTGCAAAGTATTTGACGAACATGATAATGAAATTCCGCGCGGCAGTGAAACCCCCGGCTTTATCGCCTTTGGTGGCCCCATCCCACGCGGCTATTATAAGGATGAGGCAAAAACCGCCAAGACATTCAAAACCATTAACGGGCAACGCTTCTCCATTCCCGGTGATTATTGTCTGGTCGCGGAAGATGGCACACTCACATTATTAGGGCGCGGTTCGGTTTGTATCAATTCTGCTGGCGAAAAAATCTATCCGGAAGAAGTTGAAGAAGCGCTAAAACTGCATGAAGCCATAGAAGATGCCCTCGTTGTCGGCGTGCCAGATGAAAAATGGGGACAGGCCGTAACCGGCATTGTAGAAATGGCGGAAGGTTATGAACTCAATCAAGAGGAATTGCGCCAATTTGTGCGCGCACGGCTTGCCGGCTATAAAACCCCGAAACATATTTTCACCGGTGGCCCCCCTTTTCGTGCCCCCAATGGCAAGGCCGATTATAAATCGGTTGGGGAATTTGCCAGACAACAGCTTGGAATAGAGTAAATGGCTACGCGCGTGCTTGCTGTATTTGGCGTAACCGGCGCCGAATATATTCCGATGCTGGCCGAAGCATTGCCACAATGGGAGGTTAAAGGCTGGACACAAAGCGATCCGCCGCATATGCGCGATGCGCTTATTGCCGCATGTGAAGCCGCCGTCATTAGTGCGGATTTTCTGCTGGCAGAAGGTAATTTCGGCGCGCTGTTAAGCGGGGACAGACTGAAAGTCATTCTACAGCCCTGGGTGGGCACAGACTGGGTTGACGTCAATATGCTCCCCAAGGGCATAAAAATATGCAATGCCGGCGGCCATGCCGTGCCTATGGCAGAATATGTGCTCGGCACCATGCTGGAACACACGCTGGAATTACGCATTATGGATGGTGATATGCGCGCCGGGCGCTGGTTTCGTTCAGGCCGTAATAATGCTGCCGGGGCGCGCCACCATGATTTACGCGGTAAAACATTGAGCATTATCGGCTATGGTGAAATCGGCACAGCCATTGCCCAACGGGCAGCCGCATTTGACATGCGGCTCATTGCCCTTGCCCGTTCCCTACGGCCACACCCGCCTGCCCCGCTTGATTTTATCGGTGTGCAAGCCGATCTGCATGATGTTTTGGCGCAAAGCGATTATATCGCCCTATGTTGCGACCTAAACGCCGAAACCATGGGCATGATTGATGCTGCCGCTTTTGGCGTCATGAAACCCGAGGCGTATATTATCAATGTCGCGCGCGGCGAAGTGATAGAGGAAGCCCCCTTTTATGATGCGCTTAAACATAAGCGCATTGCCGGTGCCGCGATTGATACCTGGTATCGCTACCCACAAAATATTATTGACCCCGAAACCGACCCCGATAGAGGCGGTATATTTTGCGGTTCACAATATGATTTTTACGCGCTGGATAATGTATTGTGCACCCCGCATTGTGCGGCGCATACATTTGGTGCAGATAAGGGACGTTATGAATCCATCGCCGAAAGCCTGCAAGCCTATAGCGCGGGCAAAGACGTGAAGCGCCATGTGCTCACCGGCACCGGAAAGGCCAGCTTTGAAATGCCCCTGGCCGGCCATGGCACCATCAATAAAAAAGAAACGTAAATATATGCGGCAAGTGGGTTAGGCGCGTAAAATCTGCGCGCTTCCCAATATGCGCTAAAATTTAATTATAGACACCAAAATACCGGTTTGAGCAACAAATAACCCAATAACCCATATAATCGTTTGCATTCTGGATTTAGTCGTATCGTGTCGCAAGGCTTCCATCTCTTTTTGCATTTCCATACGAAACGTTTCCATCTCTTTTTGCATTTCTATACGAAATGTTTCCATCTCTTTTTGCATTTCTATACGAAACGTTTCCATATCTTGCTTGGTAACAAGGTTGGAATTGATCATGGTAATTTGTTCATCCGCCAGCGTTTCGGCCTGTTGCTCGGTAAATCCGTTTGCAACCAAGCGTTTAACAAATTTATGCGTATCAAAATTTATAGCCTCACTCATGCATTTACCATAACACATGATATGATGTTTTTCAATCCGGTTTAGTCATATTCACATACGCTGCTCATCCAGCAAAACACGAATATGGGCAAGCTGATTCCAAAGCGCATGAATATCCGGCAATGCCAGCGCGTCATTGAGCGTCTCCAAATCATCGCGCATGGATAATATGGCCGCCTGATGTATATCTTTCCCCGCTTGCGTAAGCCATAAGGTTTTGCTGCGCTTGTCTTGCGGATTATTTTTTAATTCGATAAACCCGTTTTTATGCAAAAGAGAAACAGTATGGCTCATTGTGGTATTTGCCACTTGAAAAGCACGTGCCAGCTTTTTGGGCGTTGTCCCCTCGCCCACGCGACGCAAATGATTAAGCACGCCAAATTGTGCCAGCGATAAGGGCGGCGGCATTTTTTGCGTGAAAACAGCTGTCGTCAGCTGATTGATAATTGCAATTTCATTAATCACCGCAAATAGAAGTGGCGGCTTATACACATCATCCGACAAGTTTTTTCTCCAAATGCCAACGCGGTGAAGCGGCTATTTGTGGACCATAACCGATTCGTCCTAGCATTTGGATTGTCTCACCATCCGGCGCAAACTCTTGATGAATGGCATCATAATGCGGTTTCATTTCCTCATATTCCTGCAAAGCCTGGCTAATAGGGTGCAGGCTAAGCCCCATTTGCGTTGTGGTTAAATTTATCCGCGCCCATTTGCGTCCAGCTTCTATTTGCGCGTAACGATTATTTTCTTTCGTTTTAAGTAAAATGTAATTTTGTGTCGCCGCCAGCATGGTGTGATACATATCCAGCCCCTGCTTATAAGCTGTGTGCTGTGGGTCTTGCACAGTTTCGCGCGTTATTTGCCCGGTGAGCTGCAAAATCTCCAGCATCGCGCCACCTAAATCAATTCCGTCGGGCGAAGCGTTAATCTCTGCCTTGCCAAAACGCATTAAATCCGCGCTTTCCTTCATCGTGCGCGGCGTCTCATATTCGACATCAAACGCATCGATACTGATTTTTCTAAGACGATCGATTTTTTGCGGTTCGTCAATCACCGCACCAAAGCGGCTTAAAGCCTGTTTTTGGGCGGGCGTAAGCGGCTTATCTGTAAACGGTTCCTTACACGAACGCCGGGCAAGAATATGCGGGAATAGCGCATCTGCCGCAATACCTTCCTCTAGCGTCACATGTGCCACCGCCCCGTCTTCACCATCGGGAAAATAACGCATATTTGCCTGATACCCCCGTGCCGAGGCGGCAATGGCCAGCAATTCCAAAAAACATCCCATGCCAATGGTAAGCTGTCGATCGAATGGATCGGTATGTGGCAGGTCTTTATGTTTATCGCGATAAACATAAATGCTACCACTTCGTGATAAATCAATCATCCATGGCTGGCGATTATGCGGGTTAGGTGCTAAAATCGCATAAGATAGTGCAAATTTACGCGGGTCTTCATATTGTCCGGCCATAATCCATGGTTCCAGTGCCTTTTCTGGCGTGCGCGTGAGTGCAAATCCGCCTAAAGCTGCGGCTGATATAATCGTCCCGCCGCCTAAAATACGTAAAAAATGTCGTCTTTTCATGGTTTCCTCCTTATTTATTACTATGTTGCTTAATATATTACGAAATAGAATTATATGTCAAGGAAATATATAAAATGCGTGGGGAAAATAGTAGCAGTCTTACTATATGTAACAAGCGCCCTATATGCAGGACCATAATACTGAGAGATGCGGATATCCGCCCCCTCTATTTACGCTTGCCCTTCTGCACCCTTTCTGGCACAAGCACATAATGCAAAATCAAGCCCCTTTACGTAGTCATTTTCCTGAATTAGACGGTTTGCGCGCGCTTGCTGTTTTGGGGGTTATCTTTTTTCATTCCTATTTCTTTCTCTTGCCGCATATGGTTGATGCGGCAGCATTTCAAAATTTCACCAAACATCTGCCGATAGGGTTTAATCTGGTTGCGCGTGGCGATATTGGGGTTGATTTATTTTTTGTGCTCTCGGCATTTTTACTCTCATATTTTCTCTATATTGAACTCCGTAAAAGCGGGCAGGTAAATTACAAGCAGTTTTATATGCGCCGGCTTTGGCGAATTTATCCGCTTTATATAGCCATGCTGTTTTTAGCCATGCTAGGCAAATTTGGCGAATGGGATTTTTACCTGGCGCTGCTGGGCAATTTATTTGCCTATAATATCTGGATTGTGCCAGATGATATGCCGCTGCCCTGGACATGGTCGCTTTCGGTTGAGCTGCATTTTTACGCACTTATTCCGCTGCTCATTCCCTTTTTACGCCATGGCTGGCAAATTGCTTTATTTTATCTCTTCAGTCTTATTTTGGCACTTGGCTGGATATATATCACTGTGCAAGGCACACCGGCCATTATTGAAAAATCGCTATTCACCTTGTTTACAAGCGAAGATGAAACCGGGCTTCGGGTTTACTTGCAGCATATTTATGTATCGCCCTTTATACGCCTTTGCCAATTTGCTGCAGGCGTTACCGGCGCCTGGGCCGTAAATTATCATTTTGCAACATTGGCGCATTTTGTGAAAAAATGGCGCTTTGCCTTGCTCGTGCTTATGCTTACCCTTATGGCGGTTCCCTTTAGCTATAATCCTTATGATAATATTGCCCCCGATGCACGGCTTATACATATGATTGAATTTTATCTGGGCAAGCCACTTGTCGCCATTGGCTTTGCCCTGTTGATTGTCATGATGATTATCGGCGCCCTGCCCCGGCTTACGGCATTTTTAAGCACGCGTTTTTTTATTATTTTTGCACAATGTAGTTTTTCGATCTATTTATTTCATCCGCTTTTTGTGTTTGGCATTACTGAATTGGTTTTGGGGCCGGCAGATGTCGAGACCGTCGCCATTTGGCAATTACTAAGCATATTTGCCGGCGCAAGCCTTGCATCATTGCTCTTTGGCTTGCTTACATGGCATGGGCTAGAAAAACACGCCATAAAATTTGGCCGCACTTATGCCGGCACCACCACCAAAGCGCTGTGAGTTATTTCTTCACATACAAACATACTTCTTCAAAAATACCGGTATATTTAACGGACAACCCAGCGCTGATAAAAATAGCATATACTAATAAATTACGGTTTCATAGTCTGAATTCACATTAGAGTTTTGTCTTCTCATAGGGCGGCTTAGGTCATATTCATTAGTCTTTCCAGCTTTTGCCGTTTCATCAATTAACCATTGAAGATTATGATGGTTATTTTCAACCCTCTCCCAAGGAACAATGGATATTTGAACGTCAGTTGTAATTAGGTTGTCTATAATTCGGTCCGGTAAATCTGGAAACCAGCTTTTATAATCGGCTTTCGTTTCGAGCGCTTGCCAATCGCTAATCTCCGGATAAATTTCCTCGCCTTCGCCCGGCAACGATTTTTGGAAAAAACCCTGATTTGCATCATTAACATTGATAACCAATATGCCGGATTTTTGATTTTTCGACCCATCAATCATGCTGGATTTTAGCTCCCAATCCACATGTTTACGACCCTTAGTCTCCTTCCCACATAATAGAATTGTTACCTGACTATCCCGTAAATATTCATCCCTAATTTTAATTCTAATTTGCTCAGGCGTAAGATTTTCATCAATGTCGCCCGTATCCACCGAACAATCTTCAAACGTTCCATATTTTGTCGCTAAATCAACTAAATGGTTTTTATAATCTTGATCTCTTTCATGGTGATAACTAATGAATACTTTGGTCAATTTATATATCCTTTCAAATTAAGTTGCCTTCAACAACATAAAAATTGATAGCGAGAAAAACACAAAACTTGCTAGTCCTGTCAAAATAGTAATCCAGTGAAAAACAGATTCACTCTTGGCCGAGATATCGGGAATACCATCATCGCCTACTAATAAAGCAACCCTATGTAAAACTTTTTGATTGCCCCGCAATCCTTCGCTAACTTTGTGCATTGAAAAAGAGATAGCCAACAATATCATAGAAAACACTAAGGGAAAACACCATCCAATCACCCCATCAGTAGCCCTTATTATCAAGGCAATGGCAGAAATAATAGCTACAAGTAATTGAATAAACTGCCATCTCAGCTTATCCAGATAGCGCCACGTCTCATAACGTTGTCTGTAAATTTCTATCTGTTTATTATTATCCACATAAAAATATATATGCATTTCTATGCCAGCTTTCAAGGCTTACACCATCAAATATATGAAAAAAACTTTGGTAGCGGAGGAGGGACTCGAACCCCCGACACGCGGATTATGATTCCGCTGCTCTAACCAGCTGAGCTACTCCGCCACATGGTTGGGCTTCTTTAGCATAAGAAAGATAATTTGCAAATAAACTTATTACACATCATTAAGCATATATCATAACGGTGTGGGCGATGCATATGGTGACCGTAAGCTCATTAAGCAGTCCTATGTGCCTGCAATCATCTTTGGGCTAAGCCTTGGACATACATGATTGCCTCCCGGCCAAAGAGATAAAAGCCTATCGCTTATGTGCGCGATAAGACCGCAATGAAAAAGGGAAAGAGAGTAAATAGATAATGCAACAAGCCGCCAAACACGCCCAGGGGAAGGTAAAGAAAATCGCCGCCGTAAAGCCGACACCCAGCATAAGCGGCAACACCCAATCGCGCGGAATATTACTTGCCATATTTTTACCCGAATAGGTCGGGAGGCGACTTACCATAAGCCCCGCCACCGTAACCACCATGATCACAATAAAAAATGGGCTTGTGCGTAAATCCATAAGCGCGGCAAAATGCAGATAAAGCGGCAACATCACCAAAGCACCCGCAGCTGGTGAAGGCACGCCGGTGAAAAATTTTCGCATCCATGCCGGCCTATCCGGATCTTCAATATCCACATTAAAGCGCGCCAAACGCAAGGCACAACATACACTAAACCCAAGCAATACCGCCCAGCCGAAACGCCCTGTGCTTTGCAAGCCCCATAAATATACCAAAAACACCGGTGCCACGCCAAAATTGAAAAAATCCGCCAAACTATCCAGCTGTGCCCCAATGGGTGATTCTGCCTTCAATAAGCGCGCAATGCGTCCATCAATGCCATCCAACACCGCTGTGGCGATAATCGCCATAACAGCAAGCTGGAATTGCCCACTCAAGCCTAAGCGCACCGAGGTCAACCCCAAACATAAGCCCAATAATGTAAGCGCATTGGGGATAAGGCGTCGAACCGGAAAAGGTCTTTTCTTTTTCCTCTCGGGTTTCATGCTTGTGGTCGATTTTAGTTTCTCATTCATGGGGTTATTGCACAAGCGTATCGCGCACCGGCTCATCTGCCATTAAATCAGCCAGCACCGTTTCGCCCGAAATGGCCGTTTGCCCCACCGCAACCAGTGGCACAGTGTTAAGCGGCAAATACACATCCACCCGCGAGCCAAACCGAATAAGCCCAAAGCGTTCGCCTGCCTGCAAGCGTTGACCTTCATGCACTGTGCATAAAATACGCCGCGCCACCAAGCCGGCAATTTGCACCACCACAATATCGTCTCCATTATCTGTGGTGACGAGCAGGCTTTGGCGTTCATTCGATTCACTTGCTTTATCCAGATCAGCATTTAGAAATTGCCCTGTGCGATAGAGCGATTTTTTAATTTCGCCCGCAACCGGCATACGGTTCACATGGCAATTAAATACATTCATAAATACAGAAATACGCAAAAGCGGCTCCAGCCCCAAGCCCAATTCGGGCGGCGGCACAGCCTCGGCAATCATATTAACCACACCATCTGCCGGGCTGGTAACCAAGCCTTCACGTTGCGGGGTCACGCGCGCGGGGTCACGAAAAAAATAGGCACACCACAGGGTTAAAATAACCCCTGCCCAGCCCAAAGGTTCAAAAACCAAAAACAGCAAAAGGGTCACACCCGCAAAGATAGCGATAAACCGATAGCCTTCGGCATGTATGGGCACTAAAACGGATGCTATTCCACGCATAAATTCATCTCATCATCTGCTTTTAACAATTTATATATTACCGCATCTCGCAATGCTTCAAAAGAGGCAATGACAATATTTTCATCCACACCAACTGTGCGCCATATATTGCCTTTGGCATCGGCGCTTTCAATCGTCACCCGCGTTAGGGCTTCGGTGCCGGTTGTCGTTCCTCGATTTAATATACGCACCTTATAATCGATAAGACGCATATCGTCTATTGCTTTATAAGAGCGGCCAAGCTCTTGGCGAAGCGCCATATCAAGCGCATTTATCGGCCCATTGCCCGTGCCGGTATTGTTAACCGTCTCCCCATCAATACGCAATGCCACCACGGCTTGCGTAACTGCTTTTTCTCCTTGCTTGTGCACAGACGTTTCATAAGATAACACATCAAAAAAATGGGGCAGGCGACCAAGTTCATCCAGCGCCAAAATCTCGAAAGACGCACCGGCTGCTTCATAGCTAAAGCCGGCATTTTCTTTTTGCTTGACCACATATAAAATGCGTTCAAGCGCGGGATCATCTTTTTCGATTGCGATTGAGGATGCCTGTAGTCGGTCGATAATATTACTTTTTCCTGCCTGGTCAGATACCACAATGCGGCGCATATTGCCCACTGCCTCGGGCGGCACATGCTCGTAAGTTTGCGGCTCTTTCAGCACAGCCGAGGCATGAATCCCGCCCTTATGGGCAAAGGCAGAGCTGCCGACATAGGCCGCATGTGGATTGGCTATCCGGTTTAATATGTCATCCAAATTACGCGAAACCTCTGTAATATTTTTGAGCTGTTCGGGGCTTATCGCAATATCCACTTCATTGGCAAAGGGAGGTTTTAGCAAAAGTGTCGGAATAAGCGAAAGCAAATTGGCATTGCCGCACCGCTCGCCCAAGCCGTTTAATGTGCCTTGCACCTGACGCACACCCGCGCGAATAGCCACCAAAGAATTGGCAACAGCGTGTTCTGTGTCATTATGTGTATGAATGCCCAAATGCGTGCCGGGGATATAGTGTTTTAGATACGTCACCGCATCATAAATCTCATGCGGCAGACACCCGCCATTCGTATCGCATAAAACCACCCAGCGTGCGCCGGCCTCCAGGGCGGCAAGCGCGCATTTAACCGCATAATCCCGATTTGCCTTAAAGCCATCAAAAAAATGCTCGCAATCAATCATGGCCTCGCGCCCATGGTCAATAATCGCTTTTACGCTTTCGCTTATACAGGTCAGGTTTTCTTCTTCCGTAATACCCAAAGCAATATCAACATGGTAGTCCCAACTTTTGGCCACCAGACAAATAGCGTCGCTTTGCGCGTGCAAAATTTCTTTGAAGCCGGGGTCATTATCGACACTGCGCCCGGCCCGTTTGGTCATGCCAAAAGCCGTCATCTGTGCCTGCTGCAACGCATATTTTTGTGAAAAAAAACTGCTATCTGTCGGGTTAGCACCCGGATATCCCCCCTCGATATAATCCACACCAAGCGCATCAAGCATATGCATGATGCGGATTTTATCAGCCACGCTAAAATCCACACCGGCGGTTTGCTGGCCGTCACGTAATGTTGTGTCGAAAATATATAATTTCTCTTTTTCCATAACTTACAATGTGCTGATATTTCTCTGCCTGTCTAGTTATTTTTATGCACTATCGCCTTGTAAGCGCGCGCGCGCCTTTTCATAACCAATAAGCGGTAAGATATTTTGCATTTCCGGCCCATGTGGCAGGCCGGTCAACGCCAAACGCAAGGGCATGAATAATCCTTTTCCCGTGCGCCCGGTGGATGCTTTTAGCGCATGCGTCCATTCACGCCAGCTTTCCACCTTGAGCGGCGTGGGCAAGCTGTTGGCAGCAGTGGTTAAAAACGCCTGATCATCCGGAGCAATATGTGGGGTGATTTTGCCATAAATAATATCCGCATAAATTTTAGCATCGGCCACGACGCTCACATTGCCGCATATGGCCTGCCAGAATACCTCATCGCCTTCCACACCAAGTGCCTTTAAGCGGGGCGCAATATCGGCATACGCCATATCATGCAATAATTTGGCATTAAGCCGTTTTATATCTTCCATATCAAACCGTGCCGCTGCACGTCCCAAGCGGGATAAATCAAAGCCATCAATAAGCTTTTGCATCGCGCTTTCCGCACGAATGGCATCGGCAGTGCCAAGGCGTGCAATCAGACTGTTTATGCTCATCGCCTCTATCCCCTGCGCGCGCATATCCCGTAAGGAAAGCACGCCATCACGTTTGGATAAGCCTTCCCCTTGCGCCGATAGCAAAAGCGAAAAATGGGCAAATTCTGGAATGGGTGCCTCCAATGCCTTAAACAGTTCTATCTGCACCGCCGTATTGGTCACATGGTCTTCGCCGCGAATAATATGACTTATAGCAAAATCAATATCATCAATCACGCTGGGCAAGGTATAAAGATATGTGCCATCGGCACGCATAAAAACAGGGTCTGAGATGCTTGTTGTTTCGATTATCTGTTCACCGCGCACCCCATCCTGCCAGCGCACAACATCGCCCGATAATTTGAACCGCCAATGCGGCGCCCGCCCTTCGGCTGCAAAACTTTCTTTTTCCGCATCATCCAAAGCAAGGGCAGCGCGATCATAAACCGGGGGTAAGCCGCGGGCTAATTGGCGCTTGCGTTTGCGTTCCAGCTCATCAGGCGTTTCATAACAGGCATAGATAAGCCCTTTTTGTTTTAGCTGTGCAAAAACCGCATCATAACGGGCAAAGCGCGTGGATTGCCTGGCGCTTTCATCCCAGCTTAACCCCAGCCAGCTTAAATCTTCTTCAATGGCAGTGGCATAATCATCACGCGAGCGCGCCTTATCCGTATCATCAATACGCAATAAAAATGTTCCGCCATGCGCACGGGCATAAAGCCAGCAAAATAAAGCGGCGCGCGCATTACCAATATGCAAATAGCCTGTCGGGCTGGGTGCAAAGCGGGTTTTTACATCTGCCATTTTAGTCATCCTTTATATGCGCATTACGAAACGCATTGGTGATAGGGTAACGGCGGTCACGCCCGAAATTGCGCGCGCCAATTTTAACGCCGGGGGCGGCTTGTCGCCGCTTATATTCGGAAATATAAAGCAAATGTTCAACTTTCCGTATCGTATCTGGTGCATGACCACGCGCAATGAGCGCATCAAAGCCTGCCTCGCTTTCTACAAGCCCTTGCAAAATATCATCCAGTATATCATAGGGCGGCAGGCTATCTTCATCCCTTTGGTCGGGACGCAATTCGGCACTTGGTGGCTTGGTAATAATATTTTGCGGAATAACCACACCATGCGGCCCCTTGCCGATGGGTAAAATATGCGTATTGCGCCAGTTGGCCAGTGCAAATACATCCGTTTTATAAATATCCTTTATCGGATTATACCCCCCATTCATATCGCCATAAAGCGTGGCATAGCCCACCGAAACTTCCGACTTATTACCGGTTGTCACCAGCATATGCCCCAGCTTATTGGATATGGCCATAAGCAAGGTTCCCCGAATACGCGATTGTAAATTTTCCTCTGTAATATCAGCGTCTCGCCCGGCAAATAGCGGGGCAAGCGCCGCCTCCATCGCTGTGACAATGGGGGTAATGGGAATATCATCCAGCTTAACACCCAAGGCATGCGCGCATGCGGCGGCATCATCCAGACTTTCCCGCGCCGTATAAATTGAAGGCAGCATAAGCGCATAGACATGCTCTGCGCCGAGAGCATCCACCGCAATCGCCGCACAAAGCGCACTATCTATGCCCCCCGAAAGCCCCAGCACCACATCAGAAAATCCGTTTTTGTGCACATAATCGCGCAAACCCAAAACCATAGCGGCATATGTATCGGCCAGAATATCGGGCACATAATCAGCGCTGTGCGTGCGACAATGCCAGGCATCTGCCTGCTTTTCCCAATCACTAATAAAAATACGCTCTTGCCATGCCGGTAATTGCACCGGCTTTGTGCCATCAGCGTTTAGAACAAAACTTGCACCATCAAAAACCAGCTCATCTTGTCCGCCCAGCTGATTGACATAAATAAGTGGCAGGCCGCTTTCATCTACCCGCGCATGGGCATGGTCTAAACGGCGGGAGAATTTATCCCGTTCAAAGGGCGAGGCATTTACCGCAATAAGCATATCTGCCCCTTGCGCTTTGAGATAACGCGTAACCGCATCAAACCATAAATCTTCACATATAGGCAGACCAATAGACAGGCCACATAACACCACCGGTTGCGGAATATCACCCTTTGCAAATAAGCGCAGCTCGTCAAACACGCCATAATTGGGCAAATGCACCTTATGCCTTATTTGCGCCTGCCCATCTTCAGCAGCAATGACGCTATTATATAGCGTGCCATTCTCATAAAGCGGCGCGCCAAAAATCAGTGCTGGCCCGGGCTTTAATGTTTCCTTAATCAGCCTATCGGTATGCACGCGCACATGCCGCAAAAAGGCGCGCTTCATCACCAAATCCTCTGGCGGATAACCCGATAGAAACAATTCGCCTGCAACCAGAATATCCGCACGCGCCGCCGCAGCTTGCATGCGGGCATCGCGCAGCATATCTGCATTTTTCCCGACCGCACCCACAATCGGATTTAACTGGGCAAGCGCAATTTTCATCCCCAAAACCTCAAACATAAGCTAAATTCATATAAATTGTGTTTTAACGTGGCTTAAAACTATTGCAAGAATAAATCTATCTGTTAGGATTCATCAAAACCAAGGAGCTTAAGAATGACAACAGAAAAAAACCGGGAAATTCACCTTAAATCTCGCCCGCAAGGCACACCGCAATTAAGCGATTTCGACTGTGTTGAAACTGATATACCCGCCATTGGGGAAGGTGACATACTTATTCGTAATGCCTTTATGTCGGTCGACCCCTATATGCGGGGGCGCATGATTGAGCGTGAAAGCTATATTCCCCCCTTTCAAATTGGTGCCGTTTTGGAAGGCGGTGCTGTGGGGGACGTGGTGGCATCTAAAGCAGATGGCTTTGCTGTTGGCGATAGGGTTAGCCATATGAAGGGATGGCGCACACATGCCGTATGTAATGCGGCAGAATGCACCAAATTACCGCAAGGCAATGAAATACCGATACAAACATTTCTAGGCGTGATGGGCATGCCGGGGCTTACCGCTTATGCTGGTTTATTGCGCGTGGGTGCCTTAAAAGAAGGCGAAACCGTTTTGGTATCGGCAGCTTCTGGCGCAGTGGGCGCGCTGGTATGCCAGATTGCCAAACTAAAAAATTGCACTGTTATCGGCACAGCCGGTTCAGATGAAAAATGTAGCTGGCTGGAAGATACCGCTCATATTGACAAGGCGATCAATTATAAAAGCTGTGGTAATCTTACCGCCGCCATTGCCGCAGCAGCACCTAAGGGGGTAGATGTTTATTTTGAGAATGTTGGCGGCGACCATTTACAGGCCGCGATTGATGTTATGCGTCCCTTCGGGCGGCTGGCCATATGTGGCATGATTGCGCAATATAATGATGAAACCCCGCGCCCTGGCCCGAATAATCTTATTCAAATTGTCGGCAAGAATTTGCGTATGGAGGGCTTTATTGTCAGCAATCATGCAGATATGCGCGATGATTTCTTCCGCGACATGACCCAATGGATTACCCAGGGCAAAATAAAATGGCAGGAAACAATTTTAGACGGTGTTGAACAAGCGCCCCAAGCCTTTATGAATTTATTCAGCGGCGATAATTTCGGAAAAATGCTGGTGCGCCTCGCCTAACGGATAAATCACAGGAGCAATAAAATTATGAAAGCGCAATATTGGTGTTTGGCCAACCGCCCCGCAGGCATACCCACTACAGATTGTTTTGAGCTGGCCGAGCAGGAGTTGCCGGCTTTAGAGGAAAATCAGGTTTTGGTTGAGATTGATGTTTTTTCCACCGATCCGGGCATGCGCTCACGCTTGGGTGGTGATAGCTATGCAGCTGCATTGGGTATTGGCGAAAAAATTGAATCGGCAGCTATTGGGCGGATTATTGAGAGCACCTCGCCACGCTATCAAGCGGGCGACATGGTGATGGGGGGCTTTGGCTGGTGTTCGGGCGTGGTGCAAAATGATCGCGGCCTCCAAAAGCTCGACCCTGCCCTGTTTGATGACACACTTCCCCTTTCCGCAGCCATTGGTGTCCTCGGCATACCCGGGCTTACCGCCTATTTCGGCCTCAAGGATTTGGGAAAACCCGAAGCGGGGAAAACCCTGCTTGTTTCCTCGGCTGCCGGCACAGTCGGTGCCACTGCCGGACAATTAGGAAAATTATGGGGGCTTAATGTTGTCGGCATTGCAGGCGGTGGCGAAAAATGTGACTATATACGTCAATGCGGTTTTCATGCCGCCATTGATTATAAAAATGAGGATTTAAGCGCAGCCATAAAACAGCACTGCCCCAAAGGCGTTGATATTTATTTCGATAATGTAGGGGGTGAAATGCTTGATATTGCCATTAGCCATATGCGCCCCTTTGGCCATATTATTATTTCGGGTGCCATATCCGAATATAATGCCCCTACCCCGCGCGGCATACGCAATATATTGCCCTTCATCACCCACCGCCTCAGCATGGCGGGGCTGGTGGTTTATGATTACAGAAAAGACTTTCCCACCGCACAGAAGGAGCTTGCAGCTTATATCAAAGCCGGCAAATTAAGGTTTAAGGAAGATATAAGCACCGGCATAGACCAGGCACCAGACGCTTTTTTAAGTCTATTTGATGGACGCAGTTTCGGGCGGCGCCTCATCAAACTTCAAAAGTAAGCAAAACACAGCTTATAAGGCTTTTCTTTTGTCGTTACTTATCTTATATGCAATGCCATAATATAAGGATGAATACAAAATGAGCAAAAACTGGACTCCTGATAGCTGGCGCACACATGAAATTCGCCAGGTGCCACATTACCCCGACCAGGCAGCTTTGAAGATGACGGAAGAGCGCCTTGCCAATTTCCCGCCTCTCGTCTTTGCTGGCGAAGCGCGTAAATTAAAGGCGCAACTAGGCGATGTCGCCCAAGGGCGTGGCTTTTTGCTGCAAGGCGGTGATTGCGCCGAAAGTTTTGTCGAGCATCATGGCGATAATATTCGCGATACATTTCGCGTTTTGTTACAAATGGCAGTTGTTTTAACTTATGGGGCGAAACTACCCGTCGTAAAAGTCGGGCGGATGGCCGGACAATTTGCCAAGCCGCGCTCTGCCGATACCGAAACCATAGACGGCGTAGAATTACCCAGCTATCGCGGCGATATTATCAATGATATTCGCTTTGATGAAACCGCCCGCATACCCGACCCGCATCGGCAAATTGACGCCTATCGGCAAGCAGCGTCTACGCTTAATTTGCTGCGTGCTTTTGCGCAGGGCGGCTATGCCGATTTATCGCGTGTGCATAGCTGGAATCAGGATTTCATCGCCGAAAGCAATCAGGGTAAACGCTATGAAAGCACTGCGCGCGAAATTGATGAAGCCATTTCCTTTATGAATGCCTGTGGCATCACCAATAAAACCACCCCACAGCTTAGCATGGTGGATTTCTACACCAGCCATGAGGCGCTTTTGCTCGGCTATGAACAAGCTCTGACGCGCCAGGACAGCACGACGGGAGATTATTATGATACGTCCGCACATATGCTCTGGATAGGCGACCGCACCCGCCAACCCGATGGCGCACATGTGGCCTTTTTGTCTGGCGTGAAAAATCCCATTGGTATGAAATGCGGTCCGTCTTTGGCAGCAGATGAGCTTATCCGCCTGCTTGATAAACTCAATCCTGACAATGAACCCGGGCGCATCACCCTTATTTCTCGCTTTGGCCACGACAAAGTAGCAGATGGCCTGCCGCCGCTTTTGCGTAAGGTAAAAGCCGAAGGCCGTCATGTTGTCTGGTCATGCGACCCAATGCATGGCAATACTATCAAAGCCTCTAATGGTTATAAGACCCGCCCACTTGACCGCATTTTCTCCGAGGTGCAGACATTTATGAAATTGCATCAGGCCGAAGGCACACATGCCGGCGGCATTCATATTGAAATGACCGGACAAAATGTGACGGAATGTTTAGGGGGTGCACAAGATATTACCGAGGAAGATTTATCCTCCCGCTATCATACACATTGCGACCCACGCCTTAATGGATCACAAGCACTTGAACTGGCCTTTATGATTGCCGAAGATTTAGCCTAAACAGGTTTTACGCATTCACATCAATCACAATGCGCCCGCGCGTTTTACCGGCTAAAATATCTTCGCCTAATTGGGGTAAATCATCCAATCCGTGCTGAACACTCATGGAATCCAGCTTGGCAAAGTCCAGGTCTTGCCCCAATCTTTGCCACGCTTTTTCGCGCAATGCCATGGGTGCCATAACACTATCAATGCCGCGCAAGGTAACACCACGTAAAATAAAAGGCATAACGCTTGCCGGTAAGTCTGCCCCCTGTGCCAGGCCACACGCCGCCACAACACCACCATATTTACAATGCGCCAGCGCATTGGCCAAAGTGTGACTGCCCACCGCATCAACCGCACCTGCCCATCTTTCTTTACCCAATGGGCGGCCTTTTTCTGCAAGCTCTGCCCGATCAATAATCTCAGCCGCCCCCAAAGCGGTAAGATAATCGCCTTCTTGCGCCGCGCGCCCGCTTGCAGCCACCACGCGAAAGCCACGTTTCGACAAAAGTGCCACTGCCACAGACCCCACACCGCCCGCAGCACCGGTGACCACTATATCACCATCTTGCGGCGTAAGCGTCTCTTCAATCGCCATAACACAAAGCATGGCCGTATAGCCCGCTGTGCCAATGGCCATTGCACGCGCGGGGCTAATCGCCTCGGGCAGTTTTACCAACCATTCAGCCTTAACGCGCGCCTTTTGGGCATAACCACCAAAATGCGTTTCCCCCACACCCCAGCCATTCAGCACCACCTTATCGCCTGATTGAAAGGCAGGGTTATCAGATGCCTCTACTGTGCCGACAAAATCTATGCCCGGTATCATTGGCCAGACCCGCACAACTGGCGAGGCGCCTGTTAGCGCCAGGCCATCCTTATAATTCAAGGTGGAATAATCTACTTTTACCGTTACATCACCTTGCATTAAATCGCTTTCGTGCACGTCAACAAATTCATGTATTTGGCCGGTTTCGGTTTTATGCAAGCGCAACGCGCGAAATGTTTCGTTCATAATGTCCTCACTTAATCTAGTTCAAATTTTATCGCCTCACCACAAGACGGGCTTACAAGCTCATCTTCACGCATAACAATATGTCCGCGAATTATGGTTGCACAAGGCCAACCGGTAATTTTTTCACCCGTAAAAGGCGACCAGCCACATCTACTGGCAAGCCATGTTGCTTCAATTTCCCGTTTCGCACTTAAATCCACCACCGTGAAATCAGCATGCCCACCTTCCACCAATTCGCCCTTATCGGCAAGTTTGAATAAGCGTTTGGCATTATAGCTGGTAAGGCGCACCAAATGCTGCAAATCCAATCTGCCTTTAGCAACATGATTGAGCATAAGCGGCAATAAAGTCTGCACGCCCGGCATACCCGAAGGTGAGGCAGGATAGTCTTGTGCCTTTTCTTCACGCGTATGGGGGGCATGGTCTGACCCAATAACATCGACAATGCCCGCACGCACCCCCTCCCATAATCCGGCTTGATGCGCCTCTTCGCGTATGGGCGGGTTCATTTGGGCAAATGAGCCTAAGCGGTCATAGCAATCGGGAGCGGCGAGGGTGAGGTGTTGCGGTGTCACTTCAACAGAAGCAATATCGCGGTTTTGCGCTAATAAAGCCATTTCTTCTTTTGTGGTGACATGCAAAACATGAATCTGTTTCCCCGCCGCACGCGCCAAGCGTAATAATCTTTGCGTCGATCTAAGCGCGGTCTCTGCATTGCGCCAAACAGCATGGCTTGCCACATTGCCCGCTTCAATAAAGGAAGAGCGCTCATTCATCATCATTTCATCTTCACTATGAAAAGCCGCCCGGCGCGTAATTTTTGCCAGTAAAGCAGCAATACTTGCATCATCAGGCACCAAAAGCGAGCCGGTAGATGCCCCCATAAAAACCTTAATACCACACACCCCATCCAGACGCTCCAACTCAGCTAATGCGTCAATATTTTCATGCGTCGCCCCGCCATAAAATGCATAATCACAATGCATACGGTGATGCGCGCGCGCGCATTTATCAGCCATGGCGTGCGGGGTTGTGGTTGGCGGTTTGGTATTGGGCATTTCAAACACGGCAACAACGCCGCCCATGACGGCTGCATGTGAACCGCTTTTTAAGTCTTCCTTATGCTCATTACCAGGTTCACGAAAATGCACTTGTGTATCGATCACACCGGGTAAAACATGCAACCCCTGTGCGTTGATAACCTCATCGGCACTATCGGCAGAGCAATCACCAATATAAGCAATGCGTCCACCTTTGACAGCAATATCTGTCATCCCGCTTTTTTCGTGCGTTACCACTGTTCCGGATTTTATAATCAGATCATATATCACGTCGTTTCCCTTTACTCTTTTTGCGTGCAAAATCTAATATTTTTTGGCTTACACGCTCCACATCACCATCCAGATAATAAATTGTCTTACCTGTAATAAGCTGTCGTATCGTTTCATCCGCGCATGCTGGCAAAAATAGCGGGCATTGTGTTGTAGCGCCCAAAGCCATATAAGCATCATTTTGCCCGATACATAACCCCGCATCCATAATAATATGCATAACAACACCATAGGGCTCATCATATACAAAAGTAAATTGCCCGGTCGGAACACGTTTAAGCAGCTCATCTTTAATATGCCCCGCCTTACGATCCAATAGCACCACAAGTGGGGCGCCGGCAAAAGGTTTTCTATCACCGGCTAACCGCCACGCAAGCTCTGCATATTCTTTTGCGCCCCACATATCATCTCCCCTAGGGGCGAAACAAATATAAGCACGGGCGGGTAAAAAACTTTGTGCCCGCTGATAATCAGCCGCAGATGCCCAGAAATATGGCGCATGCGGTTTCATATACATACGCCGCATAGCATTGTGCAATACAGCCCGCGTTATGTGTTTTATAATCAGCCTTTGACGCGTCCATAAAAGCCCCGTTATTTTTGTTGCCCGCAAATCAATCACCCGATTCCAGAAAACTCCGGACAAGGCAAAGAGCAAATAAAGCCGCGAAAATAAAGATAATTTCGGCGCAATGGTGATAATCTCTTCTACATTCGGTATATGCACATAAATATCACGCAAATATGCAGGGCAACATATGGTGATCGTTTCCTGCGGCGCATCACGCTGGATCGCAGCAATAAATGCTGTTGACATAATGGCCGCCCGCAACGTGGTTGGCGCAAAAAAAAGTGTTCGCATAGGCATAAATTCAGTTCACGAGAGCTCTATTATTATGCTAAGCCTGCTTAATAGTAAAGATATACTGAGAGTCTATGCACACCCTATATTATGCGCCTTGTTCTACCCATAGCTTTATCGCGATAAGCGGGGCGGAGCGGGTTGATTTTTTACAAAATATTATCACCCAAAATATGAGCGACTTACACGCAGGTGATTTACGCGCCGGCGCGCTACTCTCGCCGCAGGGGAAGCTCTTATGCGAATTTCTGCTTTGGATACAAAGTGATGCTATTTTGCTTGAATGCGACCAAAATGTCGCCGATAAAATAAGCAAACATCTGCACATGTATAAATTGCGGGCAAAAGTCAGTATTGATCCTATATCCACAACATCCTATCTCATATGGGGCGCGCCCGATAGCAATGATGAACATATTTTACCCGATCCACGCAGCACGCATCTAGGATTTCGCAGCTTAAGCAAACCAACTAATGTGCCGCAAGAGGATATAAATTCATGGCACAAATTACGTATAAAGGCCGGCATAGCACAAGGGGCAGATGAACTGCCCTGGGGTGCCTGCTTTCCGCTTGAATTCGGTTTGCAGCACATGCATATGATTGATTTTCATAAAGGGTGCTATATTGGTCAGGAAGTAACCTCGCGCAGCCATCGGCGTGGCACATTACGTAAGGGCCTCTGGCCGGTTGAATTTACGCAAACCGCACCTGCACCGGGCACCCCCATTATGAATGATGATAAAAATTGTGGGACGATTATCGCCGCTTATGAGAATATCGCCCTTGCCCATATGCGCTTTGACAGCTTAAACACCCCCCTTAACTGTGCACATATGCCCTTGACAATTTTACCAGGTCTTTTTGATATGCAAAAGGACTAGGCAAATAGCTTATATTTAGGTAAGATTTGTGCGAATATATAAATTGATAAGAGGGTTATATGACACATATTGTTTTAAGTGGCACAGGATTATTCACACCCGAGCAATCCATAAGCAATGAAGAATTGGTTATCGCATTTAATCGATATGTAGAAAATTTCAATCAGGCGCACGCGGCACAGATCGAAGCCGGTGATATAGAGGCCTTATCCCCATCTTCAGCTGAATTTATTGAAAAAGCATCCGGCATTAAAAGCCGTTATGTGATGGATAAAGCAGGCATTATCGACCCGGATATTATGTGTCCGCGTATTGCTGAGCGTTCAAATGACGAACCGTCAGTTTTGGCAGAAATAAGCGTTGCTGCATCGCGCCAAGCCATGGCAGAAGCCAATGTCGAAGCGGGTGATATTGATGCCGTAATCGTGGCATGCTCGAATTTACAACGTGCCTATCCGGCCATTTCCATTGAGGTGCAAGATCTACTCGGCATAGACGGTTTTGCTTTTGATATGAATGTCGCCTGCTCATCGGCCACATTCGGCATTCAAGCCGCGCATGATATGATAAAATCCGGCAATGCACGGCGCATTCTTACCATCAATCCGGAAATATGTAGCGGACACCTTAATTTTCGCGATCGCGATAGCCATTTTATTTTCGGCGATGTCTGCACCGCAACTATATTAGAGCACCCCGACCATGTGGATAAAAATCATGGCTTTGATATTATCGGCACCAAACTGATAACCAAATTTTCCAATAATATTCGCAATAATTTCGGCTTTCTTAACCGCACCGCGCCCGAATCGGTTGGCACACATGATAAACTTTTCGTGCAAGAAGGCCGCAAAGTTTTTCGGGAGGTTGTGCCCATGGTCGCTGCCCTTATTGAAGAACATCTGTCTGAACATAATCTTAATGCCGGCCAGCTAAAGCGCATGTGGTTGCACCAGGCAAATAGAAATATGAATGATTTCATCGCCAAGAAAGTTTTGGGATATGAGCCGCAAGATGATGAACAACCCACCGTTTTAGACACCTATGCCAATACCAGCTCGGCAGGATCAATTATTGCATTTCACAAGCATAAAAGCGACTTCGCCTCTGGTGATTTAGGCGTGATTTGCAGCTTTGGAGCAGGATATTCAGCTGGTAGTGTGATCATTCGCCATCGCTAACCATGCCCTCCCCCCCTTCGGCCAATAAGCACAAAACCCAGGGCGCGGTTTTAATTGATTTGAGCGCCGCTATTATTTCCATTGACGGGAAGAATCCGATTTGCCGGTTGGTTTCAGGTGGCGGCACATCGCTCGACCGCTTACCTTTCGGCCCCTTTTTCCCACCCGCGCATCGCACAATGGAAAATGGTTTGCGCCAATGGGTGACGCAACAAGTTGGGGTAAAGCTGGCGCATGTCGAACAGCTTTATACATTTGGCGATCGGGGGCGACATGCTGTATATGATACAGATGAGGAAGAGCATATTGTCTCTGTCGGCTATATTGCCCTATCGCCACCACCACACCCGGCGGGGCTTTGGCGCGGGCTTTACGATTTTTTTCCGTGGGAAGATTGGCGACAAGGACGGCCACATTGCCTGGATGAATTTATCTTACCCAAATTAGATATATGGGTAAAACAAGACACCAATGCGCGTGATCGCATAAAAATCGCCTTTGGCCGCGACGGCCTTTTATGGGATGAGGAACATATATTAGAACGCTATGAATTATTATATCAAGCAGGATTGGTGCGTGAGGCGACATATGATAAGCACCATAAATCCACCCCGCCTTATGCCCCCGGCATCGCTTTGCAATTTGACCATCGTCGAATTTTGGCTACTGCAATGGGGCGTTTGCGCGGCAAGATGAAATATCGACCTGTTATTTTCGACCTGATGCCAGCACAATTCACCCTCACGCAATTACAAAATACAGCAGAAGCAATTTTGGGGTTTAATTTACACAAACAAAATTTTCGGCGCCTCGTTGAAAAAAGTAAATTTTTGGAGCCAACCGGTGAAAGCAGCATAACACGTGGTCGCCCTGCAGAGCTTTTTCGCTTTCGCCATGAAGAAAAAACCGAACGGCCTTTGCCAGGTCTACGCATTGCCACACGACGAAAATAATATAACAAAAAGGAGCGGTGTTTCCACCGCTCCTTCCAAATTCGTCACTCACAGCTAAAATCTAGAATTTTAGCGCAAGCGTTGCCCCGAATAATGTTACATCATTACCCCCATCGACTTCGGCGGTTTGGTAAAAATAACCAAACTTCACACCATCAGCAAGTTTGGTGCTACCACCGACAAGCATTTCGGTATAGTCAAGCTCATCCCCATTGGCTGCTTCATCTGTGCTGGTTGTATAACCAAGCCCATAGGTAGAATTACCAATCTTATAGGATATGCCAGTATTCAGCGTCGTTACCTCATTTGTGCCACCGCCAAAATTTTCATAAGTTGTTTGATTGAACCCAAATTCAAGGTTATCCATACCTATTTTTAACCCGATAGATGTTGTGGTCGGATCCTCTAACGAAGATGCATCTTCGCCCAAAGCCCCCTCCACAGCATTGCCCGCAAGCTGGGTAAAAGCAGCTTGATATTTGATACCAGCGCGCTTGGCCTTATAATTCAAACTAAACTCGGTTGTATCTTCAAATTCGCTTGGCACTTCAGCATTATCGCTGGCCCCGTTCGTTTTATTACTATTGGGTGTCATGCTCATGCCAATTTGTAACCCCGCTATACGTGGCGCAAAATAGGTTAATTTCAAAGCATCACCGGTTATATGTTCGGCGCGTGTAGACATATTTTCATCATCAACCCCAAGTTCATCTTCTATAATTTCATTGGTCATATTATTGGCATACATTTTCATGCCGGCAACAAATTTTGTCGGCGCTTGCACAGCACCTTTATCAGCCGCACCATTTTCAGCACCAATAATCACTTTCCCGAAGCCGCCTTTCACATAGGCATAATGCTCGTCAATTTGGTCACTACTCTTTTGAGCCCCCTCTAACTGGATTTGAAAGCCATATTCCACGCCACTATCGCTTAGGCTTTTACCCGTGAAAATAATCTCGGCATCTTGCACAATAACCTCGCTTTCGCTTTCGCTTTCGCTTGGCATATCAGCAGAAATAAACCCGACATTATAATAGCCTGTAAGTTGCATAGATGCATCATTAGCAAAAGCTGGCAAGGTCACAAATGCTGTTAATGCGGCTAAAAATGGAAGTTTTATAAAATTAAATCTCATTATAATATCCTCATAGCTATAAGATTCATATTTTTTAACGTCGCCAAACAATATGATAACATTTACATATGACAACGCGTATGCCTATATAAGACTCATTATCATAAGTCAAACGATATTAAGAATGAATATCAAAAAAATAATGCACACACCTATTTTTTACGGATGGATCATCATATTCATCCTTATTCATATTTTATCCATTGGGGCAGGGCTGGGCTTTTATGCGCAATCCGTTTATCTAAATGCGCTGGTGAATGAGCATAATTTTGCTGTATCGCAAATTGCACTGGGCAATACGATTTTTTTACTATCAAGCGCCGTAGCTGGTTTACTCACAGCAGAGGCCGTCCAGCGAATTGACATAAGATGGGTATTTGCTGCAGGCGCCACCGGCATGGCGCTATCGCTTTATTTTCTATCCCATGTTGAAACGTTACCCTTTATCTATGCGGCCTATGTGTGTTTAGGCGTAAGTTTTTCCTGCATATCCCTCATCCCCAGCACCGCATTGATTACACGCTGGTTTATAAAGCGGCGCGGCCTGGCTATGTCTTTTGCACATTCGGGCTTATCTTTGGGCGGCATTATAATCACCCCTTTGCTCGCGCATTATGTAAGCGAAACAGGCATGAACGCATTACGGTCTATTTTTCTACTTGGCTTATGCTGTTCAATTATTCCCATTTGCTTTTTTATCCGCTCATCACCACATAAATTAGGGCTTTCGCCTGATGGCATAGAAGCGCAAAATGAGCAGGAACAAAATCTTGACGGCATATCCGTAAAAGCGGCTATACGCAGCCATTTTTTTATTTTGGTAACACTTGCTTTTTTATGCGCTATGCTGGTGCAGGTGGGCATATTAGGACATTTATACCATTGGGCGCACACACGCGCCAATGCAAGCACCGCCGCCTATGCCATTTCTTTCTTAGCCATGTTTAGTTTTTTAGGACGCTTACTATTAGGCATCTTTATTGATCGCCTCTCGCTTTACAAAACCGTGCTTGCTTTATTCGTATTACAAGGCATTGCCGTATTATGTCTGGCGCATGCCTATGGCACAATTTATGTGTTATGCGCGACGGCATTTTTCGGCCTTACAGTCGGCACAATGCTTATGAGCCAGCCTTTGCTGATTGCCTCTGCCTTTGGCTTACGCGATTTTCCCCGCATATTGAGCATAAATCAACTTTGTTCAAGCCTCGGCATGGCTTTTGGCCCCAGCCTGGTCGGTATATTATATGATTATGGCGGCTATAATTTCAGCCTCTTATGCACCGGCCTGTTCAGCCTGCTTTCCCTTATTTTACTGCTTGGTGCAGGCAGTAGAAATAGCGTTTATCTTACCTCCTAGGTGGCTTTAGATTAGAAACTCGCGGGCATATTAAATTTTTCCGCCATAGTCTCACCTTTTACCGTTGATTTTTGATTTTTTTCGCTAAGCGATTTGTTAGGGACAGATGAACGACGCACCGGTGTAAGGCGCATACGACTTAGTTTTCTATCATTTTTGCCAACCACATGGGTAAGTTCCTTTGTCTTATATCCTGTCTTAGATATTTTGATGGCAATCATATCATTTTCGCGCACATTACGTAACGTAATGGGCGTTGTGCCAACAATACGCTGATTTACATGCACGACAGCGTTTTCCGGCTTGGTCGTAATGCGTAAAGGTTTTAATGGCTGCAAAGCTGCCACTGGTGCAGCGGCGGCCACACCATTGATTGATGTATTGATTTGGGACGCGATTTTTTGACTAATCGTTGATACGAATCTAATCAGCTCCAAATCATTACAATTTTCACATGACTCGATTGAACTAAATGGCACCTTTTTTGTGGTAACATTATGCACTTGTGTCGCTATAATATAGCTTCCATCCACGCTAGATATGCTAATGTCCCCAATCAATTCAGAATTAAACCGCAAAGCCGTATTACGCGCGCAGCTTTCTGCTGTGCAGCCAACTTTAGCTGCTTCTTCATCCAGCACTTTTTCCACTTCTGCCCCTGAGTAAACCGTAAATTGTTGCGACATACCCTGTTGCAAAGCCGTCTGTAAAACATCGGCGCGCGGTGCGAGATTATCAGATAATTTAATCGGTAATAACACCAAACTATCGCGCGCCAGCGTAATCTGCGTGCTCAAAAATATCCCAATCACAACACTTACAATTTTGTAAATCAAATGCCGCATCTATCCAGTCTCACTTTTGTCGGTTAAGCCACCGCCGAATGGCCATCATATTTTTATCATTATAGCCGGTAAACTTTTTTTCTACTCCACCTTGTGATGAGATTAAAAATGTTGTCGGCAATTTTTCCACACCCGCATCATGTTGCGCGCGCGTGCCCGCCAGTATAATATGACGCGCACGCGGGGCATAAGTATCTATAAACCGTTTAATAGGCGGACGTGTATAAATGTCTCCCGTTTGCGGATCATCATAAGCATGAACAAAAATAAACTTAACTTTTTCATTATCGGCGGCCATATCAAGCAATTCCGGCATTTCGTTCTTACACGGCTTGCAATTTACCCACCAAAAATTGATAACTGCCGCTTGTCCCTTTATTTCATTTTTGAGGGATACAATCTCGCCTTCCAAATTACGCCCGATAACATTAAAATCCAAAGCATATGCCGCGCTATGGGCAATCGCCAGCCACACAAGAACAAGCCCCATTTTTATTGACCGGTTCATATACGTAACGCCTTTTTCATAATTGCACGAAGCTCTGTTTCCAAGCGCTTTACATCTATATCGCGCCCGACAAGCCGTGCCTCATAAGTGGTCGCATTGCCGATTTTCTGCCCCGATATATTTGCCACATTATGCGATAGCTGCAAATCAAATTGGTCTATTCCCATATTGCGCCCATATATCAAGTGAACCTTGAACATATTGACTGTGGCAATGTCTTTTACAGCGTTTAATTTTGCCGCAAGTGCCGCCTGTGTATCAAAAATAAAATCGCTATCCGTAAAATAGCGTTCATCATGATGCAAGGACGCCAATATATTCGCCACTGCCTGATATAAATTTGCGTTAGCCTGGCTATCAGCTATTTCAAAAGCAATAATATTATTAAAACGCTGCTCAAAAATTTGTGCTTGTTTTTGCAATAGATTTTTTTTGGCCCGTATCTCGGCACGCGGAGCATAAGCAGCTTCATATTGCCCGATTATTGTCAGCATATTTCCGATATGTTTGTAAGCCTCTATACCCGCTATAGTGGGCGATTGTAAGGCCGCATATTCGGCATCAATTAACCGCTCTGTAATAAATTGTAACGTCAGCCGGGTCTGACGCACGAGGTCTTGCGTTTGCGGATTTTGAGTAGCAGGCAAGTTATCAAATGCACGTTGGGCATAATCAATATCGGTCGCAAATTCGCGTATATCCTCACCTGCATCACCGGCCTGGTTAATCACGTCCACCCGTGTTGCCAGTTCTAAAAAAGGGATAAACTGCCGATTGAGGGAAACGCGCTGATAGAACACACATTGTTCTGGATCAATCCAATAGCCAGCTTCTTCATGCCCGCGCAAAACAAGATGGCTTTTTACCGATATATCCGATGTGACATGCGAGGAATATTCGTAATCCGTTGCTCTTTGCACATTCCGCATTTCGCTTTTCACCGAAACAGCAATATTTGACGTTAAATCTGCCAAAGCAATCTCTTTAGCACGCGCCTGCAGAACAATTATATCCGTGCGGTTATCAGCTTTAATGGGAAATGTTGCATAGCCATAAATCACGTCGCGCTGGGTATTTTCACCATATGCATCAACCCAAAACGGACGCACCAGCGTGGTGTCATAAGCACAATCAGACGCAAAAGCAGGGCTTGCCATAAGCCCGCTACACAAAATTCCGCATATGTAAATAAACCGCCGCATTATACCCCTTAAAACGAAAAGCCTAATTTTATCCCTACCGTTCTGATCGATCGGGACATTTCCGCTAGTTCTTCATCAGTTGCCACAAATATATCATCGTCACTATTCTCCTCAGAATCGTAACTTCCACCTTTATAATCATAATAAAACATCACCGGCATAGTTTCCGCCACCATGAAATAATAACCAAACCCAAGCGAAAAAGTCGTGCCATCCATCACCGCATCACGTTTATACGTCGTAACCGAGCAGCAGGCTTCATAGCGCAAGGTGCGCGCATATTCCACTGAATCAAGCGACAGCGCCAGCTTTAGATGAAACCCTGTGCGCGCAGATTGGGGAATTATGGAATCAAACCCCACCACAAAGCCCTGTTCTGTGAACTCTATATCATCTTCATAATCGCCATATGTTCCGCTTGATTGCGAATCCGCAACCCGCACCCCCAAATAGCCCTTCATGCCATTTTCCACATCGGCAGAATAAAGCAAAGACCATTCCTTACGCTCTATATGTGAGTCACCCGTGCCAAATTGCGACAGATCTACATTTGCAAAGCTATTTTCATCCAATGTGCCAGACATTGTCGTATAAGATAAAGCTGGCCCCTCACCAGATGTTCCAACGCCAATGGTAATATAGTCCAGTGAAGACGTTAATTTATCTTTACCATCAAGATTGTCGGAACCAGTCACCGTTATTGTGTGGTCATAGCTGGCGGTGCCACTACCAAGCGAAAATAATGACTTAGCCATCGTGCTAAACGGGGCAAGACAAAATAACATCACCCCCAAAATAAGAGGCAATTTTAAGGATAATGCCCCACGAGGCAAGGGATAAGGCATAGTTATATTTCTCATAACATATCGGCAAAGAGGTAGCTTATCTTACACCCTTTACATAATTAACGGCTTAATCTTTGTTTTACCGCTTCATCAAGATTGTCAAGCAAGCGTTTATTGTTTTCCTGCAAATCCGGGTCAAGCTGCTCGGCAATTTCCTCAACGGCACTGCGCGCGGCGGCCTCGCGGCTTAGCCGAACCAATACATATGTTTGAAAGCTATTTTCCGTGCGCACGGTTTGACGTTCTAAAACTTCAATACCTTTTAGTTTTGCCGTTGTAATATTACGCGCGGCAGATTCAAACACGCCTTTTTCGATTGTGCCAACATTGCTTTGCTGGCCGGTGAATGTATCTGTTGTCATACTATCAACCGCTGCGGATATTTGCTGCGCGATTTCAACCATTGCCTGCGAACGGCCTTGGGCAACGCCCATAGACAGATTAGATAACCCCGATGTGCCAACACCGTAAATATAATCATCATCTTGTGGCGGTTCGAGATACCAGTCAGGCTGGTCTAAAACTTGTGCTTCCAGCCGTTCTGCTGCCAATTCACGCCGACGCTCTTCCGGTGTCAACGCACATGCGCTCACAATCATCCCGATTAAGCCGATATACGCTATTTTATAAAATTGTGTCATCATTTTGCTGCCCTTTCTGCTACCACACTATATAGATTATGGTTTGTTAAATCCGAAGCACCTTACGCTTAAACTTTGCTCCTACATGCGATAAACCTATAAAATCCAGGCAAGAATAAGGCCAAAACAAGGAGTTTTCAAGATATATCCATATGATGGTACAGCCTCCCCGATTTGAACGGGGGACCTCTTGATCCACAATCAAGCGCTCTAACCAACTGAGCTAAGGCTGCACTTTTCATTTGCCGGATGCAAACTAGTATATTTTGCAAGAAAACGCTATAAGTGAAATATAAAATTTTGTATAGAGGATATTTATGGGCATTAACACAAATAGCGATATTATAGGCGAATTGAGCATTGGCGTGACGGATAGAAAAATGGTGCGCATTTTTGTTGCTGGCGATAATGTTGAAATTCCGATGGACTTTACCGCCGAGGAAGCGCAGGAAATTGCTCAGGAGATTCTTGCCGCTGTAGATATGTGCACCCGCCGCACGCGCAAAACCTGACCTATATGAAGCGGCGTATCTTTCATTATGGCACTTACCCTGTGGGTAGCATTATTTTATGCACACTTATTTTATTGCCCATTGGCGCGCTTATCGGGCTTGCCGCAACCCCTACAGAAAATATCTGGCCGGGTTTAGGGTATAACATATTGCCGCGCCAGCTTTTTACCACCTTATTGCTTATGCTTGGTGTCGGCGTGCTCACCGGCATTGCAGGCACGCTTACAGCATGGGTGGTTACATTTTTTCATTTTCCCGGGCGAGGTTTTTTCAGCTGGGGGCTTTTGCTGCCGCTAAGTCTGCCAACTTATATCGCTGCTTATGTTTATGGTGAGTTTATGAGTTATACGGGGAGCATCTATAAGCTATGGCATACGCTATTTCCTACGATAGCATTTCCGCAAATATATTCGCTCACAGGTGCGATTTTTATTTTAAGCGGTGTTTTATTTCCGTATGTTTATATCTCGGCACGCGCGGCCTTTTTGCAACAAACCACCACTATGGTAGAAAGCGCCCGTATTTTAGGCTTAACCCCGATGCACTGTTTTCTACGCATTGGCCTGCCCTTGGCACGCCCTGCCATTGCGGCAGGCATTAGTTTATGCCTCATGGAATGTTTGAATGATATTGGGGCGGTGGAATATTTAGGTGTGTCAACACTAACAATGGGCGTTTATGACACATGGCTATTGCGCGGTAATTTAGGCGGTGCGGCACAGCTTGCCCTTATTTTGCTTTGTCTGGCCGGCGGGCTAATTTATATAGAGAGGTGGCAAAGGCACACACGTGGCTATCACACGCGGCACTTTAACACCCGCAGCTATATGCGTTTTACCTTGCCATTTTATGGAAAATGCCTTGCCTTTCTTATATGCAGCTTGCCGCTTATATGCGGCTTTTTTCTGCCGGTTAGTATTTTACTCAAATTTGCTGTCACGCACCCAATACCCTTTTCTGCCTTTAGCACAAGCCTTGGCAATAGCTTATTATTGGCGAGTATAGCGGCGGGCGTAACGGTTTTATGTGCACTTTATCTTGCATTTTATGCGCGCATAGACAGCACCAAAATTTCCACACATTTGGCGCGCTTTGCGGCGCTTGGCTATGCCATACCTGGCACAGTATTGGCGATTGCCTTTTTAGGTGTCATTGCTTTTGTAAGCGATATTAGTTTCGGCCATATATTTATTGGCGGTGGCATTTTTGTTCTAATTTTCGTTTATATGGTGCGCTTTATGGCACTTGCCTATGGCACATGCGAGGCCGGCTTTATACGGATTCCCACCACGATTGATATGGCCGCACGTAGTTTGGGCGCACGCCGTGGGGCGTTGCTTTCTCATATTCATATACCGCTTTTACGTGCATCTTTAATTGCAGCTTTTTTATTGGTGTTTGTAGATGTGGCAAAGGAGCTTCCGGCAACACTTATTTTGCGTCCGTTTGATTTTGAGACTCTTGCAACAATGATTTATAATTATGCCTCGCTTGGCCAGATAGAAGAAGCGGCCATGCCAGCATTGATCATTATTTTGCTTGGCCTTATCCCGATTATGCTGATGCTAAGTGTAATGGACTGGATAAGCAGCGCACGTAAACACGCATAAGCACGGGGCAAAAATTCACCCTGCCTGCTTATAGCGAAAAACACCATTTTACTTTGCTCAAAAATCATATAGAGTGACGCTATCCACATCCCACAAGGGGGTATGGGTGGGGCATACAAGCCCTATAAAGGAGGCTTTGCGGAAGCCTAAAATTACCGCCATCACGACATTCGTCGGGGTGGCGACGTTATAGAATAGGTCTTGCGGCTAAAGGCGTCGCAGCCATCCTTTATGGTTCTTGTATTACCCCGGCACCAAGTGGTTACTTGGTGCCGTTTTTGCTAAAAATAATTAAGAGGGGGTAAATATGCCAGAAAACACGCCACTCATGCGCGATATACAAAAATTCTCTGCTGCATTAGATGCATTAAATGCCTATCAGGATAATAAAAAATATATTCCTACCGAAGATGAAATGATTCTTATTTACACGAGCGGCACATTGCTGCTGATAAATTATGTGAGCATGTTTGAAACTTTTAACCTATTACATGCGCGCTATAAGACAAATGGCGGTAAGATTCCCGCATCACTCAATAAAATCGGCTTAAAACCATTTAAGGGGGGTATAACCGATTAAAATGCCCCAGCCGCGGCACGTTTACCCATGCGAGCAGAAATCTCGTGGAATTGCGTTATTGTTTCGTCAATAATCTGTGCCACAGGCTTTACCTCATCTATAAGACCAGCCGTTTGACCAGCCAAGGCAATCGCAGCTTCCATATCCCCGCCAAAATAAAGATCCAATATATTACTCATCGCACCGGGAGGAAGCAAACCAGCTTCAAAAATCTCTGCCGTGCGTTCGGTTTTTAAGGCACGCATACATGGCGTTGCTTTTTTATTGAGCATATATGTGCCCGTTGTGGCCGCGTGCAAAATGGCATTTTTATAATTTTCATGCACCGGGCTTTCCGCACTCGAAACAAAACGCGTGCCCATTTGCACACCCTCCGCCCCCAAAGCAAAAGCAGCCGCCATGCCGCGCCCGTCACATATACCACCTGCCGCAACCAGGGGCACATCAACCTTTTCACGTAATCCCTGTAACAAAACCAAAGTTGAGACTTCTTCAGGGTTTTTGAAGCCGCCACCTTCTGCCCCTTCAACAATCAATCCGTCAACACCTGCGTCTACAGCCTTAACACCCGCCTCAACCGTTGGCACAACATGATATACAATTATGCCAGCAGCTTTTAGGGGATCCAGAAATTTTTGCGGGCTTCCCGCCGATGTGGTGACAAACTTAATGCCGCTTTCGCAAATATAGCGCAGCATGGCTTCATCGCGCAAAAATAAAAGCGGCAAATTCACACCAAAAGGCGTTGCGTCCATCTCAAACATTTTTTCAATTTCTGCCTTACATGCCTCTGTTTCGCCCGAAGACGTTTCGATAATGCCCAAACCGCCGGCACGCACAACGGCAGAGGCCAGCGGCGCGCGGGCTATCCACCCCATGGGGGCTTGAATAATCGGGTATTTTGCGCCGCAATGCGCCAAAAATCTATTTTCCATAACTAAATATCCTCTTTGTTTTATTCGTCCATATCAAACATAATCCGCATAAGGTCAACGGCATTGCCTGCCGCGCCTTTGCCCAAATTATCCAAACTAGCCGTAAGCATAAAATGGTGATTATGCTCATTTTCGAATACACGTAATTCCATCTTATCATTGCCGCTAAACGCTGCCGGATAAAGCCGATACGCAGTTTCTTCATCTGCCGCGCATAATTCAATATGACGCATAGGCGTATAGGTGGCTTTTAGCACCGCGTCTATATCATGCGCTTTAAGATGAGCATCAAGCAGTGCTCTATGCAGGGGAATTGAAACAATCATGCCTTGCGCGAAATCCCCGACATTTGGCAAAAACACCGGATCAGCCGTCAAGCCACTATACTGCCGGATTTCTGCCACATGCTTATGCCGCTTGGCCAGGCTATAAATAAAATGCGGATGCTCTAGTCTTTGTGCGCCTTCAAATTGTTCAATCATTGGCTTGCCGCCGCCCGTGTAACCGGAAAGACCAAAAATAGTTGCCGGATAATCAGCAGGTATAATGCCTTCCCGTATAAGCGGTGCCAAAAGCGCGATAGAGGCAATGGCATAGCACCCCGGATTAGACACAAAGCGCGCGGCTTTTATGCGCGCACGCGCGTGCGGGTCATATTCGGGAAAGCCATATACCCATGCAGGGTCGGTTCTATGCGCCGTGCTTGCGTCAATCACGCGCACATGGTCATTTTCTATGAGCGAAACAGACTCGCGGGCAATATCATCCGCAAGGCATAATATGGTTAAATCAGATTGATTTATTGCGCGGGCACGCGCCGCCTTGTCTTTTCTTTCAGTCTCGGCAAGCATAATCCGCTCTATGCGCGTTTCGTGCTTTAACCGGTCAAAGATTTGTAAAGCGGTCGTGCCGGTTGCGCCATCAATAAAAACTTTCATGCTCGCTCACGCTCTCTAAAATATGTCGCGGGAGCTATCATGTATCCCCAAAAAAGTAAAGCCAGGCATCACTTGTTTTGCCAATAGGCCTGATAGGCTTTCGCGGCTTTGGCCTCATTTTTTTGATAGGCAAGAAACGCCTTAAACGCACCAAGTTTGAAGTCCGGGTCTTGCCCTGCACCCATGCGTAAAATTTGCAAGCAAAACCAGCCTTGCTGTCCCCATCCATTTAAGGCGGCCACAACACGAAAGGGCGAGTTAAGCCCAAGCCACCCCGGGCCGATCCGCATTTCTTTCTCGCGCATGGGCGCCTGGTCTGCCTCGCCAGATAGTAAGACATTCGCAATATCGGGTTGTGCACAAAACGGGCGGCCAATGCCGATAATATCACATGCACCGGCACCAAGTGCAGCATTCATGCCCGATACAGAACGGAACCCGCCCGTAACCATAAGCGGCATTTTTGCAATTTTGCGGATGTTCTCCGCATAATCAAGAAAATAAGCCTCGCGCGCAAGTGTGCTTTCGCGCCGCTGTTCGGCACGGTCGGGGTTAAGCGTAAGATTATCCAATCCCACCAATCGCGGCTGCTCGTAAGTGCCGCCGGATACTTCCAACAGATCAATTTTTTCCTTATTCAGCAAGTTTACCACGTCCAAAGCGTCTTCATGCGAAAAGCCGCCACGCTGGAAATCTGCCGAATTGAGTTTCACTGATATAGGAAAGTCTTTCCCCACAGCTTTACGCACAGCGCGTATCACTTCCAGCAAAAGCCGCGCCCGATTTTCAAGCGAGCCGCCCCATTCATCTTCGCGTTGATTGATGTCGGGTGATAAAAATTCGGAAATAAGATAGCCATGCGCACCATGAATCTGCACACCGGTAAAACCTGTATCGCGCGCAATTTTCGCCGTATGAGCAAAGCGCTTGATAATATCTTTAATCTCATCACCCGTGAGCGCACGCGGCATACCAAAATCAGCGCCGGGCATATTTAATTTTACTTCTGACGGGGCAACCGGTGTTTCATTCACCGCCGCCGGCGTTTGACGACCAGCATGGCTTATTTGCATCCATAAATGCGTGCCATTTTGTGTGCCTGCCTTTGCCCATGCTTTTAAGGCTGCAATTTGTTCTTTTGATTGCTTCCCTTCAATAACAACATTGCCGGGGCGTTCCAGATAGCGATGGTCGATTTGCACATTCCCGGTAAGCAATATGCCTGCCCCGCCTTGTGCCCACCGACCATAAAGTGTCGCGTGTTCAGGCGTTGCATAATTTGCAGGCGAAGCGAGCCCTTCTGTCATTGCGGCTTTGCATATGCGGTTTTTTACCGTCACCCCGCATGGCAATGTGAACGCATCACAAATATTTGCTTTCGTCATACTTACTCCTTATTTAACCTGGCATAAACTTAATATGGCACATAATTTTACATTGGTATAAAACGAGTCATATATATATAGACGTAATAATTAGATATGGGTAATCTAAATGGCAAGAAAAAAAAAGATATCCGGTGATTTATTTGAGGGTGCAGCGAAAACAACTGCCCGCGCCAAACCCCAAAAGAACAGCTATACGGCACAAGACATTGAGGTTTTGGAAGGTCTGGAGCCGGTGCGCCGTCGCCCGGGCATGTATATTGGCGGCACAGATTTGCACGCTCTGCATCATTTGTTTTCGGAAATTATTGATAACGCCATGGATGAAGCCGTTGCCGGACATGCCAGCTTTATTGAGGTGCATGTGGAAAAAGATAATTGGTTATGTATCCGCGATAATGGACGCGGCATTCCGGTAGACCCGCATCCTAAATTCAAAGATAAATCAGCACTTGAAATCATAATGACCACGCTTCATGCTGGCGGTAAATTTGGCGGGGAAGCCTATACAACCTCGGGCGGTCTGCATGGGGTTGGCGTGTCGGTTGTCAATGCACTAAGCGATCACTTGCATGTGCGGGTGATGCGCGATGCAAAAATTTATGAACAACGGTTTTCCTGCGGGCATGCTCAAAATAAGTTAAAGCAAACGGGCACCGTAAAAAATAAGCGCGGCACGGAAATACGCTTCCATCCTGATCCGAAAATTTTTGGTAAAATCCGCTTCGACCCCGAACGGCTCTACGCCATGACCAAAGCAAAAGCCTATTTATTTGCAGGTGTTGAAATAAGGTGGATATGCGATGAAAGCCTTATAAAAAAAGAGGAGACCTGCCCGGCGCAAGATACGCTTAAATTTCCCAACGGGCTTGAAGATTATCTCAAAGAAAAAATTGGCACGCGCCCTGCTGTCACCCCCACACCCTTTGCCGGACACGTCAAAAAACCGGGTGGACACGGAACAGTAGAATGGGCAGTAAGCTGGACTGGCACAAATGAAGCTCTGCGCGCTTCCTATTGTAATACCGTGCCAACCCCCGAAGGCGGCACGCATGAGCAAGGCTTACGTAATGCCCTGACCAAGGGCGTCCGCGCCTATGGCGACTTGACCAATAATAAAAAAACCACCCTCATCACAGCCGATGACGTGATGGGAACATGTGTGGCTTTGGTTTCGGTGTTTATCCGCGAACCAGAGTTTCAGGGACAAACGAAAGATAAACTCTCTTCGCCCGAGGCCATACGCATTGTCGAGCAGGCTTTGCGCGATCATTTCGAACATTGGCTTACGGCTAATCCGCAAGATTCTGATAAATTACTGAGCTGGATTATTGAGCGCGCCGAAGAGCGCATGCGGCGCAAGCAAGAACGCGATATTAACCGTAAATCGGCCATTCGAAAATTGCGCCTCCCGGGTAAACTTGCTGACTGCACCCAATCTTCCGCCCAGGGCACCGAATTATTTATCGTTGAGGGCGATAGCGCTGGCGGCTCTGCCAAACAAGCGCGCAATCGTGCCAATCAGGCCATTTTGCCTTTGCGGGGCAAGAT
Organism: Parvibaculaceae bacterium; assembly: GCA_965227805.1. Lineage (GTDB taxonomy): Bacteria > Pseudomonadota > Alphaproteobacteria > RS24 > RS24 > CBDDGJ01. The sequence goes on from CBDDGJ010000003.1 coordinate 172,856, forward strand.
TTTGAATGTTGCCAATGCCACCACAAATAAAATCAAAGATAATCAGCTTTTAGCCGATTTGGTGCAAGCACTCGGTTGTGGCACGGGAACACATTATAATGGCAGCCGCTTACGTTATGAGAAAGTGATTATTATGACTGATGCCGATGTCGATGGCGCGCATATTGCCTCTTTGCTCATTACATTTTTTCATGAAGAAATGCCCGAACTTATTCATAATGGGCATTTATTCCTTGCGGTGCCCCCGCTCTATCGCCTGGCGCAAGGGGGCAAAACCCTTTATGCACGCGATGATGCGGATCGTGATGCCTTGCTCGAAGCCGAATTTCGTGCCAATGCTAAAGTCGATATAAGCCGCTTTAAGGGTTTGGGCGAAATGCGCCCCGACCAGCTGAAAGAAACCACCATGCTGCCCGAAAAGCGCACACTTTTGAACGTTACCATTGCACAGGATGATATTGAAAATACCGCCGGAAGCGTTAAAAATTTAATGGGGAACAAGCCCGAATTGCGCTTCAAATTTATTCAGGAAAATGCCGCCTTTGTTGAAGCCGTCGATATATAAGCCTAAATATAGACATTGAACTGGCGTATTATACTTGTTATAATCTATGTAAATATGGAGTATCTCAATGGAATATAAATCGCATCTATCTATTATCACATTATGCAGCAGCTTATTCGTGTTGCCTCTGACCACACAGGCAGCCGAACGCTTCAATGCCAAAACCTATGCATTAGGTGGTGTAGGCGTTGCTTCAGCTGATTTTAGCGACGGGGTATTGCTCAATCCCGCCCTCGCCGGAAAATCCCAAAAAAGCGATGATTTTAATATTAACTTTAATATAGGTGCGCAAATTGGCGATGAAGATACCTTATCCGATGAATTGGATGCATTGGATAAAACCTTGGATGAATTAGAAACGCAAGACACCATTACACTGCAACAAGCCATAGATCTCAATGACCAGCTTGCTGACCTAAATGATAAGAAAATCTCGCTTGCCGCTGGCGGCGAAGCACTCATTGGCATACCTAATAAATATCTGGGCGCTTCGTTTTTTGTAACTGGCAGTGCGCAAGGACAATTTGAATTTGTCTATAATGGTTTAGATGCGGATGTCTTGCTCGACTTAGCCATAACGGGTGGTGCATTTACTGCTAATATTATTGATAGTGATTTACGGATTGACGGCGTCGTAGATCAAAATATAGGCATTGCTTTGGCTTATGAATTAGATAATGATTTAATCATTGGTGTTTCACCGCGCATACAGACCATCGGCTTATTCACTTATCGCGAAAGCGTGCATGATATAGATGACGAAGAGTTAAATACAGATGAGAATTTGAGTGAAGAAACCAACTTTAATGCTGATATTGGCTTACATAAAACATGGAAAAACTGGCAGATGGGCTTAACAGCACGCAATGTGCTAAGCAATGAATATGTCGCTTCGGATGGCTCAATCTATGAAGTTACCCCACAGCTTGTGCTGGGCACAGCCTATCAAAATAGCTGGTTCAAGCTAGGTGTGGATTATGCTCTGGATGCCAACCCAACACTTAAAGGAGCAGATGGTGAAACACTGCTGGGGGGCGAACAAATGCTACGTGCCGGCGTGGAGATCGATGCCTTTAACTTTATACAGCTGCGCGCTGGCTATAAAACCGATATGGAAGATATAGCTCCCGATATGGTCACGCTCGGGGCTGGTATATCCCCTTTTGATGTTATCAATATTGATGTCGCCCTCGCCTTTAGCGCGGAAAGCGATGATGCTAACAATAACGAAGAGTATGAATCGGGCACATTCGGCTTTGCCGCGCAATTCGGCTTTCAATTTTAAGAACTTGTTGCATTATAAGCATTAAATTTGCTATAGCATAGGCACATCTTGCCTATTTTGGAGAGTTATATGAATGCTACCGAACAACCAGAACGCATTACCGTGCTGGCAAAGGATTTCACCCCCGCCGCTATGGAGTTTCATCGACGCAATATGAGTGCCCGCGGGTATCGTATGGAAGGGACAATCACACCGCGCAGCTTTATGATGATTGAAGGAACAAATGAACCGCATCCCCTTTTTGAGGGAGAGGAATATTATGCGGTTACTTTTGTCAAAAAAGATATAGACTAGGCGCAATTTCCTGTAAGGCATGATTTGCCTTAGCCTTATAAACCTGCTATAGAATGGCGAGGGGAAAAATATGGCCGTTGATTACAATAAATATTTTGATAATGCCCTTAATGCCTTACATCAAGAGGGACGTTACCGCATATTTACCGATTTAGCCCGCCGTGCCGGTGAGTTTCCGCGCGCAACCACCTATAATAACGGCCAAAAAAAAGAGATTATCGTCTGGTGCTCCAATGACTATCTCGGTATGGGACAAAACCCTACCGTAATGCAAGCCATGCATGATGCCATTGATCACATGGGAACAGGTGCCGGCGGAACACGCAATATTTCCGGCACGCACCACCTTATTCTTGAACTGGAACAGGAATTGGCACAATTACATGGCAAAGAATCCGCTTTGGTTTTCACCTCGGGCTATATTTCCAATCAAGCCAGTATCTCAACCATTGCTAGACTTCTGCCTGATTGTCTTATTTTGTCTGATGAGTTAAATCATGCCTCTATGATTGCGGGCGTGCGCGATAGCGGTGCCGCCAAACGCATTTGGCGCCATAATGACTTACCCCATCTTGAATCCCTGCTCAAAGAAAGCAACCCAGACGGTACAAAAATCATCGCCTTTGAATCTGTATATTCTATGGATGGTGATGTTGCCCCCATTGGAGAGATTTGTGATTTAGCCGAACGCTATAATGCATTTACCTATTTGGATGAAGTGCATGCCGTTGGCATATATGGCAAAAATGGAGGCGGCATTGCCGATAGAGATAATGTCATGCACCGCGTAGATGTTATTGAGGGAACACTTGCAAAAGCCTTTGGTATTATGGGCGGGTATATTGCTACATCAGCAAATATTGTGAATGCTGTGCGCTCTTATGCGCCAGGGTTTATTTTCACAACCTCATTACCCCCTGCCATTGCCGCAGGTGCCATAGCCAGCGTCAAATATGTGAAAACAGCTCACGATTTACGTGAACAACATCAAGAACGTGCGGCATGCTTAAAGCAAAAATTCATACAAGCAGGCTTGCCTATTTTACCAACCAATACACATATTGTGCCGCTTATGGTGAGAGACCCTGTTTTGTGCAAAGCTGCATCAGATCGTTTATTGGAAAAGCATGGCGTATATATTCAACCGATCAATTATCCGACAGTTCCGCGTGGCACGGAACGCTTGCGGATAACCCCCTCGCCTTTACATACGGATGAGATGATGGATACCCTTATTGAAGCAGTGTTGGAGGTATGGGACTATTTAGACATTCGGCTGAAAACGTATAAGGAAGCCTCCACGGCTGCACAATAATATATGTCTCACCCCCCTATCGCTTCGGGAAAAACCGGTTTGTTACTTGTCAATTTGGGCACACCCGAAGCAACAAATATAGGTGCGGTGCGCCGCTATCTTAAAGAGTTTTTGAGCGACCAGCGCGTGATAGAGCTTTCACCTTTTTTGTGGCAACCCATTTTACGCGGTATAATTTTGAATACACGCCCCCGCAAATCGGCACGGGCTTATGCAAAAATATGGCGCGAGGAAAGCAATGAAAGCCCGCTTCGCTATTACACCCGCCAACAGGCATGCGCGGTGCAAGACGCATTTGGCAAACAGCTTATTGTAGATTACGCCATGCGTTATGGACACCCCTCCATCGCGGAAAAAATTGAAGCACTTACAAAAAAAGGCTGTGATAAAATTATGCTCATGGCTCTTTACCCGCAATATAGCGCAACCACAATGGCAAGTGTTTATGATGAAGCCTTTCGGGTATTACAAACGATGCGGCGCCAACCTGCCATTCGCACCTTAGCCGCCTGGCACAACCACCCTGCTTATATTGAAGCTGTGGCAAAATCCATAACCCGCTTTCGTGAAACGCATAAGAAAGACATTGAAAAAATAATTATATCTTTTCACGGCCTGCCACAAAGCTATTTTGATGCGGGCGACCATTATTATTGTCATTGTGCAAAAACAACACGTTTATTGCGTGAAAAGCTGGGTATGGATGAAACGAATTTTATCCTTAGTTTTCAATCGCGCTTTGGACCGCGCAAATGGTTGCAACCCTATACAACAGATATCGTGCAAGAGCTTGCACAAGCGGGGGTAAAAAATATTGCCGTAATAACCCCGGGCTTTATTTCTGATTGCATCGAAACTCTGGAGGAGATCAATATAGAATTGCAGGCAGATTTTTTATCCGCAGGCGGCGAGACGTTTTCCTTTATTCCCTGTTTGAATGACACCCCGGATGCAATCGGCTTATTAACACAATTAGCGCGTGAAAATTTAGGCGGATGGCTATGATGGTCTTGCGCGCTTATATCGCAATAAGTTGCTTTGTTTTGCTAAGTATTTTATTCCCGCTTCACGCCCAGGAGCAAACAAGCTATCGCGCAGATTACAATATTGCTTTTGGCGGGTTTGATGTTGCCCAGCTCACCATGCGTTTCACCGTTAAAGATGATACATATTTTATGAGCGCCCACGCCACCTCACAAAAAGTCGCCCGTATATTTTCCACTTTCACCGCCGTCATAAATGGCGCGGGCTATATTGAAGACGGACAATTAATGCAACAACGTATATGGATGCAAGCCCGTGAAGATGAAGCGGAAGAGGAAGAAGGTTATTACGAGCTGGCATTTAACCGCGATGGCAAACCCGTATCGCTTATTCGAAATGGCAAACTTTTTGAAAGAGACGAAGACGAAGAAGACGAAGGAAGAATAAACCCAATTAAAATGCAAGATGTGCCTGCAGCAACAGTCCATCCCTTTAGTCTTACAGTGCATCCGATAATAGCTGCCGGATTAAAACAAAGCTGTAACGCTAAAATGAAACTATATGATGGCACCAATTTATCCGATCTTAAGTGGCAATTCATAAAATTTTATGAACAGGGAGCGCCAGATTATACCGACAAAGCCATGGTGCGGTGTGTAATTAACTGGAAACCGCGGCGGGGGTATCGCCCCCGAACATTAGAGTTTGCGGAGGAATACGATCGTCCAGTGGAAATATGGTATGCGCAAATTGACGACCTGCCCTTTATGGCACCGATACGCATGAATGTTCAAACACGCTATGGCTATGTGGTTGTAAAAGCAACAAGGTTTTTCACCCCTGAGACAACAGAGCATAGGGTCTTCTCCATTGATGATCCGATACATAAATGACATACAAGCATAAATTTTGATAGAATCTTATTGCATAAAGCATGAAAACAGGCGTAAACTCTTATATTATAAAAATTAGAAGTGAGAATAAATATGCCTTCCGGAACAATAAAATGGTTTAGCAATAAAAAGGGATATGGCTTTATAACCCCTGATTCGGGCGGCGATGATGCTTTTGTGCATATCACAGCCGTGCAAGATGCCGGATTAAAATTTATAAATGAAGGTCAGCGCGTATCTTATGACATAGCCGAACGCAATGACCGCAAAGTTGTGACAAATTTATCCTTGCTTGCACAGGAAGAAACAGCTGCAGATGATGCAACACAAAATAATGAAGACACATCCGACGCTTCATAATATGCCGCTTATGATTGATGTATTATGGTAAAAATTGAAATCTACACGACAGCTATTTGCCCATTTTGCCATGCTGCAAAAGCACTTTTGCAACAAAAGCAGCTTACCTTTACGGAAATAGATGTCGGAACAGATACACAAAAGCGGGAGCATATGCGCATGCGCGCAAACGGAAAAAACAGTGTGCCGCAAATTTTTATCAATGAAAACCATATTGGCGGGTGTGACGATCTTTATGCACTTAATCAAAACGGCACATTAGACACACTTATCACCACAGCTTAACCGTATAATCCCACGATAAAATGGTGCTGACGAGCCAGCAGAAGAAAGTCGGATAATCGGTCAGACGCTCGTCAGGTTTATAATTGCGATAAAAACCGATGATAAAAGCGCACGCCATTGGCTAGATGGTCAATGCCAATGCGTTCATTCGTGCCGTGAATACGACCTAAATCCGTCGCATCAACCACCAGCCAACTAAAGCGATAATGGTTGGGTGTCACCTTGCGATAATGCCGCGTATCGGTTGCCGCAACCAATAGGCGCGGTGCAATAATCACCCGTTCCGGTGCAATCGTATCACGAATGGCACCCGTCAGATGCTCCCACCCAAAACCTTGCGTAGGCGTTACAGGCGAGGGGGCCATGCCGACTTGCCCGCTATTTTCAAACGCCACCTCAATACGGTCATCATCAACCACCTCAATAACACGCGCCATCACCGTATCCGGCGTTTCCCCCGGCAATATACGGAAATTCACTTTTGCATAAGCCGAAATAGGTAATACATTATTTTTTATACCACCATTGATCACCGTAACCGCTGTTGTCGTGCGCATAAGCGCTTGCATGGAAGGGTCATGTTGAAACATACGCATCACCAGGGGCTTAAAAAGCCATAAGTTTTTCATAATCAGCTTTTGCCCAAAAGGAAGCTCATCGGCAAAAGATGTAAAAAAGTCACGCACATGTGCAAAGTCACGCGGGAATTGATCTTGCTCAAGTTTCACAATCGCTGCTGCTAAAATACCGATTGACGATTGCGGTGCCGGCATTGAAGAATGTCCACCCTGTCCATAGGCCGTTAATTTAAGCGTTACAATCCCCTTTTCGGCAGGCGCAATAATAGCAACGGCATCTTCAACATCAGGGATAACATTGCGGGCAACCACCCCCCCTTCATCAACCAGAAATTCAAATTCAAGCCCACGCGCTTCAAGCACGCGCGCAATCTCATAAGCACCGTCCAACCCACCTTGTTCCTCATCATGGCCAAACGCAAAATAAATATCGCGCTTGGGCTGTATCCCCGCCGCCAACATATCTTCAGCTGCTTGCAAAAGGCCAATGATATTGATTTTATCATCCATTGTGCCACGTCCCCAAACATATCCATCTGCAATATCACCTGCAAAAGGATCATGCTGCCAATCTTGTTGCGTGCCCGGGCTTATTGGCACAACATCCATATGGCCAAGCATTAAAACCGGCTTTTCATTACTGCCGCTGCCTTGCCAGCGATATAGCAGACTATAATCATTGATAATTTCACGCGTTAGGTTTTCATGCACGAATGGGAAAGATTGTTCTAAAAATGCATGAAAGTCTAACAATGCGTTTGCAGAGACCGGCTTATCGCGCCCGAAAGATATGGTCTGATATTGCACCGCTTTGCTCATCAATGCGGCAACTTTATCGCGATCGGCTTGATAATCATACACCACCCCCATCGCACCCGTTTGACTGGGAATAAATGTGCGCACCAATACAATAATGGCCAGCACCAAAATTATACCACCGCCCCATTTCAAAATCCGTTTCATAGCCCCTCTCCCATGCTTAAATATCAAGCTGTGCATATATGTCTGCAGACAAGATTAAACCAATGCTAAACATGAATGTCAATAGCGACGTGCCGCCGAAAGATATAAAGGGCAAAGGCACGCCCACAATCGGCGCAAGGCCGGTTACCATAGCCAGATTAACAAAGCTGTAAAAAAATATGCTACAACATACCCCCCCCACCACTAAACAGGCAAAGCGGCTACGCACACGAAGCGCAGTGCGAATAATGAGAATGAATAATAAACTATAAAGCACAAGTAAAAATGTGCTGCCGATAAAACCCATTTCTTCTGCCCATAGCGTAAAGATGAAATCCGTATGTTTTTCGGGTAGAAATTGTAATCGGCTTTGGGTGCTTTGCATATAGCCTTTGCCGGAAAAGCCGCCCGATCCGATGCCAATTTTGGATTGAATAATCTGATACCCGCCCCCAAGCGGGTCACGCGCGGGGTCTAAAAATGTAAGCACACGCTGCCTTTGATATTCATGTAATTGCGGCCAGGCAACCGGAACCAGTAAGCCCAATAGAATGAGACCGCCGATAAAATAACGTAATCTGACGCCAGCCAGAAACATTATTGTCCCCCCGATAAGAACGAGCAAAAGCGCGGTTCCCAAATCGGGTTGGATGGCGATAAGACATGCAGGTGCCCCGATAATCGCCAGTGCAATAGCAATATGGCGAATATCCGAAACCGCATCATCTGCAAGTGCGTGGTAATAGCGCGCAAGCGCTAACATAACACCGATACGCATAAATTCCGAAGGTTGCACTTGCATAAAACCAAAATGCAGCCACCTTTGCGCCCCCATATAAGTTTGCCCAAACAGCTCCACCGCCACCAGTAAAATAAGCAATACAGCATAAATAATATAGGCCAGACTATGCCAAAATCTTATGCTTATATAGGCCACAAAAATAGCTAAACCGCCGCTTACGATAATTCGGATTAAATGCTGCAAAGGCCAAAATGCTACCACCCCTTGCGTGATCGAATACATTATGAGCACACCAACAAAGCATAAGGTGAGTGTCACAAGCATCAGCCCCCAATTCAAACGGGCAAAATTTTGTAAACCCGTCATAGGCTATTTCTGCCATTTTCATGCGTGGGCGTAAATCGACCATTGGGATAACGCCGCACAACTTCCGCCAATAATTCGCCCGCAATAGGCGTTGCAACTGTCGACCCATTACCGCCATGCTCTATCATAACCGTTATAGCAAATTGCGGGTTATTATGTGGTCCATAGCCTGAAAATAGCGCGTGGTCACGCAATCGCCAGGGCAGTTTATCATTCGGAATAACCCCTGTTTTACGCTCTTTTGCAGAAATATGACGCACTTGAACCGTGCCCGTTTTCCCGGCTAAATATCCGCCCCCCAAAGCCTGTCTTGCACGATATGCCGTTCCCCCTTGCCAATTTACCGTTCGATAAAGACCACGATAAATTAAATTTAGATGCTGCGGGTCTATGTCCATATCAACCAAATTTGGCGGGGTATATGCCTGCTTTCCTATTTTTTGAATAAGATGCGGTTTCACATTTTTTGCACCATTTGCCATACGCGCCATAAGCATGGTCATTTGCAGCGGTGTTGCCAATAAATACCCCTGGCCTATGCCAACCACCAATGTATCACCAATGCGCCACTCTTTTGCGAAGCGCCGCATTTTCCATTCTGGTGTCGGAATCAACCCACTTTTTTCATCTGCAAGCTCAACCCCTGTTTTTTGTCCCAAACCCAGCTTAATCGCCATTTTGCGAATGGCATCTATCCCTGTGCGATACGCTAATTCATAAAAATATGTATCGCAAGAGCGCGCAAGCGCATTCACCATATTGATGGGACCATGACCCTGTCTTTCCCAGCAATGCAAGCGCGTATCACCCGAATCATAATGGCCGTTACAGTGTATTACCTCTTCTTGTGTAACCACGCCGGCTTGCAGCGCCGCCAATGCCACCACAATTTTGAACACCGACCCCGGCGCATAAAGCCCCTCAAAGGCTTTATTGTAAAGCGGCTTTTTCGGATCATTGCGTAATTGTTTCCAGCTTTTACGATCAATCCCGTTCAAAAACAGATCAACACTAAAACTAGGCGAACTTGCAAAGACAAGTAAATCGCCCCTATGAACATCCATAACCGTAATCGAACCGCTTTTATCCCCCAAAAGCGATAAAGCATAATTTTGTAATTCGACATCTAGCGTAAGGTCTATATTTTTTCCATCTTCACCCTCTTCACGCGTCAATTCTTTAATGATGCGGCCATAGGCATTGACTTCGACCCGCCGATTGCCAATATCACCGCGCAATTCACGCTCGAATTTGCGCTCTATACCCGTTTGCCCCACCAACATACCAGCCAGCTGGCGCTGATTATCAGCATTTTTATTGTCGCCCACATAGCCGACAATATGGGCAAAAGAGTGGGGAAAATGATAAATACGTTTTTCGCTAATCATCGGTTCTATGCCCGGCAAAAACGGACGCTCGCCAGTGAGGCGCGCAAAGACCTGCCAGTCCAAATTTTCGGCAATGGTGAAAGGAAAAAATTTAGGACGCCTTTGAATGTAACGCAAAATATTTTTTTGTTCTTCATCTGAAAGCACAATAATTTTTGACAATCTGCGTAATGTTTCGGCAACATCATCCGCCTGTTCGGGAATAAGCACCAAACGAAAATCCGGCTTATTATCAGCAAGCAGAACCTTATTGCGGTCATAAATACGCCCGCGCGAAACAGTCAGAGATTCCACATTTACGCGATTATCCTCTGCCATTGATGTATATTCAGACGCTTTCATGCGCTGCAAATAATAAAGCCGTCCCAATAAAAGCGAAAACATGCCAAGCTGCAAGCCGCCAAACATAACCGCACGGCGTGAAATAATATTATTCTGCCTTCCTAAATTATTCATAAAATCAGGTGCCCTCACGCAAAACCCACCGCACGCATAAAAGCATAAGCCAGCGAATAGGAAAGTAAAGTATAATGGTCATTAGAAATGCACGTAAAAAAACCGGAAATGTAACCGTCCATGCACTATATGAGGTAAGCGTGAACCAAAACATAACATAAACCAACCCGCAAGCCCCTGAAAATAGCAACCAATCGACAATACGGCTTCTAAGCAGAAATAAACCTGACTGCGTATTAAGCCCCGCACAAAATAAACCAAATGTAACGCTCCAAAACCCTAAAGGGGCACCGCTAAAAATATCTTGTATGATACCCAGGGCAAAAATGAGACCCATACTATAATTATGAGCCCCTTCACGTATCCAGATAAATAGTGGGATAAGATAGAGCGTCATTTCCAACTGGCTATATCCACTGAGCACAGGAATTTTCGTTGCTAAAATCAAAACAAACGTAAAACCAAATGCAATAATATCAAGCAAAATGGATTGTGCAAATGAGCGTCCGGCATTTAGGTGAAGGCTCATTTGCTTTTTTCCGCCTTGAGATTATCCGGAATATCTACCGATTGTGGCGGCATTTCAGGCAGCGAAGCCAATAAAATACGTATAAAGGTCATCTGATCAGATGCCTGTGCCATTTGCACCCGTAAGCGTTTTTTTGGTGATGCTGAACCCTCTGTTGACGGCGCAATGAGCGTGCCGACCACCAAACCCGACGGCAACAACCCACCGTCACTCGAGGTGAGTATAATATCGCCAGCTTTTACTGGCGCATCATTTTGTAATAATCTCAATGTGGGATAGGCTGAATTATCACCCTCCATAACAGCACGAATACGCTGTTTGCCAATAAGAACCGGTATATGACTATTATAATCAGTGACCAGCAAAACCCGGCTCGATTCTTCACCAGCCGCAATAACACGCCCAACAAAGCCTGACACCCCCACTGCCACCTGACCAGGCATTATGCCGTGTTTTCGGCCAACATTCGTAATAAATGTATGCACAAATGCTCCCCGCAAATCGGCAAGCACACGCGCGGTTACAAACTCCAGCTTTTGCCGCATAGGTAAAGCAAGTTGCTTTTCATATTGCTCCAATAAAAGTTCATAACGATATAGATCATTATGGCGCAATTTTAAGGCATCATTTTCAGCCTTTAGACGATCATTTTGATGCTGCAATGCCTCTATTGTAGTAAAAAAGGCGCGGCTTTTATCAAACCACTCCACCGGGGTAAGTATGATGTCGTAAACGGAAGAGAAAGCATCGGTTGTTTTTTGCACAAACTCATTTATGCTATCATCATTTTGCGGGATAATAAACCAGATTAAAGCCCCGAGTAAAACAACCACACTGGCACTTCCGGTTACATTCAAAAAAGAACGTTGTCGATATTGTTTGAATTGCCACCGTGCCAAATAACCCTTCCCCCGAAATAGTTAATGCGCTTTAGAAAGAATATAACGCATGACCCGAATATGTTCCAATGCACGCCCCGTTCCCAAAGCAACGCAAGATAGCGGATCATCCGCAATGCTTACTGGCAAATCAGTATCTGTGCGTAGCACCTGATCAAGATTGCGTAATAAAGCACCACCACCGGTAAGCACGATCCCCTTATCAACAATATCCGCCGCAAGCTCGGGGGGCGTGGCTTCCAATGCCATTTTCACAGCCTCTATAATCACACCAACAGGTTCAGATAATGCCTCAACCAATTCATAGCGCGAAATTTGTGCCTCACGCGGCACCCCCCTAATCAAGTCACGCCCTTTAATTTTCACCTGTATGTCGCCTTCATCTTTGGATAGATATGCCGCACCGTATTTTTTCTTTATATCTTCGGCGCTAGATTCCCCAAGCAACAAATTATGATGCCGCCGAATATAAGCGATGAGCGCTTCATCCATTTTATCACCGCCCACACGCACCGAACGCGAATAAACAATACCGCCAAGAGATAAAACAGCAACTTCGGTCGTGCCCCCGCCAATATCAACCACCATAGATCCGGTAGGTTCGGTAATCGGAAGCCCCGCGCCAATCGCTGCCGCTATTGGCTCTTCAATAAGATAAACCCGCCGCGCGCCAGCCGATATGGTGCTCTCATGAATGGCACGCCGCTCAACTGCCGTGGCTCCCGAGGGCACACAAACAATAACCTGCGGATTGGCAAAAGACCGGCGATTATGCACTTTACGAATAAAATGCTTAATCATTTCTTCGGTAATATCGAAATCGGCAATCACACCATCGCGCATAGGGCGAATGGCGCGGGTATTTCCCGGTGTGCGCCCGAGCATTATTTTGGCTTCATCCCCCACAGCAAGCACTTTATGCCGCCCATTCATTTCCAAAATAGCAACAACCGAAGGTTCGCTCAATACGATGCCGCGTCCCTTCACATAAACCAGCGTATTTGCTGTGCCCAAATCAATCGCCATATCGGCAGAAAACATTGCGAGTAAACTATTGAACATTCTTTTCCTTTACCACATGCTATAGCGATATTTGCGACGGTTCCATAGCCCCACGCTCCCGCTTTACCATCAATTTATTCAATGCGCTTATATAGGCACGCACCGAAGCGACCAGCGTATCTGTATCGCTACCACGCCCTTGCGCCAAACGGCCTTCCTCCTCCAAGCGCACACTTACCTCGGCCTGGGCATCCGTTCCCTGTGTTACGGCATGCACCTGATACAGCTGTAAATTGGCACTATGGGGAATAATCGCCCGAATTGCATTAAAGGCGGCATCAACCGGCCCGTCGCCCGTATTATGCGCGCTTACGTCTTTGTCGTCAATATTTAATACCAAATCTGCCGATTGTGGTCCATGCGAACCGGCAATGACACGTAAAGAAACAAATTTTATCGTCTCATGTGCCTGGGCAATTTCGCTATCCAGCAAAGCAATAATATCATCGTCAAAGACATGCTTTTTTTTGTCGGCCAATTCCTTAAAACGAACAAACACATCCTGTAATTGATTATCATTCACCCTATAGCCTAATTGTTCGATTTTTTGGCGCAGGGCGTGACGTCCGGAATGTTTGCCCATCACCAAAGATGATTTAGCAATACCAACACTTTCCGGCGTCATAATCTCATAAGTTTGATTATGCTTTAACATGCCATCTTGATGGATACCGCTTTCATGCGCAAAGGCATTTTGCCCAACAATCGCTTTATTATATTGCACGGGAAAAGCCGTTGCTGCCGATACATGTTTAGACGCGCGCGCTAAAAATGTGGTGTCTATATTTGTCCATTGCGCCATTAAATCATTACGCACATTTAAGGCCATAACCACTTCTTCCAAAGCCGCATTGCCAGCGCGTTCGCCTAAACCGTTTATGGTGCATTCTATCTGACGCGCACCGGCACGCACACCGGCCAATGAATTTGCCACGGCCAAGCCTAAATCATTATGACAATGGGTTGATAAAATAACCTTGTCAATATTTGGCACACGATTGCGCAACATGGTGATAATATCAAAATATTCTTCTGGCATTGTATAGCCGACCGTATCGGGAATATTGATTGTGGTTGCGCCGGCTTTAATGGCAAGCTCTACGGTGCGACATAAAAAGTCGCGTTCGGTGCGGGTGGCATCTTCTGGCGACCATTCTACATTATCTGTCCAGTTTCGTGCATGGGAAACACTTGCGGCAACCGCCTCGGCCACATCCTCGGCTTGCATTTGCAATTTATATTTCATATGCACCGGACTTGTAGAAATAAATGTGTGAATGCGTGGGTTTTTTGCCGGTTTTACTGCCTCGCCAGCGCGGTCAATATCTTTTATCCCCGCGCGTGCCAAGCCGCATATTTGCGCATTACGGGCAATTTTAGCAACTTCGCTTACAGCTTCAAAATCCCCAATAGAGGCGATTGGAAAACCGGCCTCAATCACGTCAACGCCCATTTCATCCAAAATTTCGGCAATTTGTATTTTTTCTTCTAACGTCATAGAGGCGCCTGGTGATTGTTCACCGTCACGCAATGTTGTATCGAAAATAACAACCTTATCCGTTTCTGACTTTACATATTTTTTATCATGACTCATGTGCTTAATCCTTTTACCTTTAAGTATTTATTCTGTGTGAAATATCCCCTAAAGCGCATGGGCATGAAATGCCGCCCGCTCTAGGGGCAGGTAAGGCGTAGGACGCACAAAGATAGACGATTGATATGGCTATAAGCAATAGATATCGCGTCCCCTTGACAGGGTGTATTTTCTATCAGCATTGTTGAGCATATAGACATAAATGTCCCACCGCTATTTTACTTATAACCAACTGTTTATATAGCAAAAACAAATAGGAATGCAAGTTTATATTTATAAAAACCCTAGCCATGACCGGTTTATTTTTCTTGCATATGTTGAATGAGAAAATCCATAACGGCACGCACATGGGCTAATTTTGCCAGATCGGGGCGGGTAAGCAACCATATTTCCAGCCGCCCAATAAGCGTGCTATCGGCTAGGCATTTTAGCATCTCATATTTATCTGCCAGCACACAGGGTAAAGCCGTAATCCCAATGCCGCATTGTGCTGCTTTAAGACGCACAATGGCGGAGGAGGAACGCATAATAATATCGGCATCGCGTTGTGCATGTGATAACCACCATATGGGGCCAATGGGCGTTTCAGCCTCGGAAAAACCAATAATATTTTGGCCAGATAAATCATCAGCACGAAAAGGCGGATGCGCATCAATATAATCTTGTGTTGCATAAAGCCCGTAAGCCATATCGCCTAGCTTACGCACCAGCATATCCCCCTGGGTTGGGCGGGCAAGCCTTATCGCAATGTCAATATCGCGTAATATATTGATAATACGCGGCGCACTGCCCGGTCCTGTAAGGGTAGGATCAGTAATAATCTCTAGGGCAATATGCGGTAATTTTTGCTGAAATTCACCTAAAGCCGGCGCAATAGAGTGCGTGGCGATGGTTTCACCCATCGCAATTTTAACGACGCCTTGAACCCCATCACGACCAGCATGAAAATCACGTATCAGTGCAGATAGTTTTTGATCAACCGGATCAAGTTCCTGCAAAAGCCGTGTGCCCGTTACGGTAAGCGTATAACCACTACGTAAGCGTTCAAATAAACGCGTATCAAATGCCTCTTCTAAATGTGCAATGCGGCGCAAGACGGTGGTCGTATTGACATGTAAAGCCCGTGCGGCAGCAGATAAGCTACCCGCAGCGGCAACAGCAAGAAAAAACCGAAGGTCATCCCAATCAAGCGGCTTTTTATTTTTCATTTGTTCAATATTTTCCATATACCTACACTGCTTTATGCAAACCTACCCTTGCATAAAACATTGTATGTATTTTTGCAAATCATGATTTGCATAAATCATTATATGATGCACAAAATCAACATCTCAGACGGGAAATATGTAAATTATATCAGAAAAATGGCTGGGGTGGTAGGATTCGAACCTACGCATGCCGATACCAAAAACCGGTGCCTTACCACTTGGCTACACCCCAATTATACCGATGCTTATATGTTGCGCGGGCAACATAGTCAAAAAAAATTTATTCCGCAAGGCTTATTCCATTACAGGTAAGAGAAAACGTGCATAAAATGGGGTGTTCAATGACCCCAAATAGAGGGCGTTTTCGTGCTCAATCACACTTGACAGCATATTTATATGCCCGCTTGCATCATAAAATGTCCGCTCCACGTCACCATTTGCATTTAATTTTACGGCACGAACCGGTGTCGGCGGATTGTCTATTTCCCTAAGTAGACTGAACCGATAAAATAGTTTGCGCAAAAATGGCCGGGGCATCATCATATCAAAATCCGCATTACGCTCAGCCACCAATGCCAGCCAAAAGCCGCCATCTGGTGCACGGGTTATATTATCCGGAAAGCCAGGGAGGTTATCAATAAATATGTCAGATGTGCCTGCCTTTTCCCCTTTAAGCCAATAACGGGTAATGCGATAGCGCATGGTTTCATTGACTAAAACAAAGCGTGCATCTTGTGCTAAGGCAACCCCATTGGCAAAACCTAAGTTTTCTACCAAAATATCAGCCGTGCCATTTTGCGGGTTAAACTTAATCAAGCGCCCGCTCGGTATGCTTTCCAAAAACTCTGTATTACCCTTATTATAATCATAGCGGGTGCTGGAATCCGAAAAATAAATATATCCAGCCTCATCAATATCCAAATCATTGGCAAATAATATGGGTGTGCCGTCAATTTTATCCAGCAAAACCTCAAGGCTCCCATCAGGTGCAAGCTGTAACAGCCCCTTACGCCCATCGGCAATAATCAAATTTCCCGCGCGATCAAATTTCATGCCCAAAGGGCGGCCTTGCGTATGGGTAAGCACGTGGGACTCGCCATTGGGTTGATAACGAATAATACGCCCATCTTCTACACTGGTATAGATATGTCCACGTGCATCCAAAGCAATGGCTTCTGGCCCTGTGGCTACCTCATATTTTGTCGCTTGCATAAGGTTATTATCTTTATGAAACATGCCAGTGCCATTCGGGTCGGGTGCTGGCTGCCACGCAAGCGGCGAAAAGGCAACCGGCCAAAATAATAACCATAAAATAAACAGCCCTATGCTTGTCACAAACAAGCGCAATACGCGTCTTAGTGTAAAAATATCCCTCAGCTGTGCCATAATCATATCTCGTATTTCATAAAAATTTTCTTTTTACATCATAAAGTTTTCTAGCTTAAAAAATTGAGTAACCACCGTCAATAATAAAGCTATCGCCATTATGATAGCTTGCCGCATCGCTGGCAAGATAAACCGCAATACCGCCAAATTCTTCTGGCTTGCCCCAGCGCCGCATTGGCACGCGGGAGATAACATGGGTCGTAAATTTTTCATTATCCTGTGACATTTGCGTCATATCCGTTGCAATCCACCCCGGCAGGATGGCATTGGCACGAATATTATAGCGCGCATGTTCCACCGCAATGCTTTTTATCATCGAAATCACCGCGCCTTTTGTTGCCGCATAATGCTGATTACGCGCCGCACCCTCAATCGCTGCCAGACTTGCCACACCAACAAGACTACCGCCCATATCGCCTGTTTTGGCGCGCTCCACCATATGTCGCGCGCCGGCACGGAGTGTAAAAAACAGACCATCAAGATTAACAGCCAAAACATCCCGATAATCCTGTGTTTCCATTGCAATAAAAGATTTCGACAAACGCCCAATACCCGCATTGGCTATAACCGTATCAACGCGCCCGAAATGCGTCAGTGTCTCTGCAAAAGCCTGCTCAACCTCTGCTTCTTGTGCCACATTCACCTGAAAACTTTGCGCCTTAACACCATGCGCCGCTAATTGTTCACATGCGGCGGCATTTTTATCCGCATTTGTGCCCCAAATCGCAATATCGGCGCCTGCCCGGGCGAGCGCATCACCCATGCCCAGCCCAATGCCTCCATTGCCACCCGTAATAAGGGCAACTTTACCGTGTAAATCGAATAAATTATAGCTCATATTTGCCTCTCTTTTTTATGAAACTTAGCATAATTTGCATTTTCAACAATCAGAACTTTTGACACGACTCAAAAAAAACGTCTATATATATGGTATGAGTCGTTTTTTACTTATAGTCTTATTGTTATTTGCTGCCACGGCAGCTCATGCGCAACTGCGTAAACCTATTACATGGCAGCAGGGATTCGCTGATGTCGTAACCCGCAGTGGTGAACGACATAATTTTTCCATACGCTTTGCGACAACGCCCGAAACACGTTCAAAAGGGCTTTCGGGTGTCACCGAAATGGCACCTAATGCGGGTATGATTTTCGTGTTTGACAAACCCAAGCGCACAAAATTCTGGATGCGCGGCACCTACATTCCGCTTGATATGATTTTTATCGATGCAGAAGGCATTATCGTAAAAATTGTAACACGGCGGGATTTAGATTCGACCAAAACAACAGACTCCGAGATTGTCGTGGCAGCGATTATGGAAATAAATGCCGGTATATCACAGCGCTTAGGCATCGCACCGGGGGATCGTGTCGAATATTCCTGGTTAGAGCAATACTAATGTGCGGACGCTTTGCGCTCATATCATCGCGCGAAACGCTACAATCTCTTTTCCACTTTCCCGAAACAATCACCCTTGCGCCGCGCTATAATATTGCCCCCGGCTTTGCATCGCGCGCGCCCATTGCAGCAATATGCGCCGCGCAAACTACAGGCAATTTACGTTTTTTAGACTGGGGGCTTATTCCACCATGGGCAAAGGAAAGCCACATTGTGCAAGGCACGCCCAAGCCGCAACATAATGCGCGCGCCGAAACCATTACGGAAAAGCCAAGTTTCAAACACGCGTTCAAAAGACGCCGGTGCCTCATTCCCGCTGATGGGTTTTACGAATGGGATCGCACCACCAAGCAAGCCTTTTTGGTGCAGCATAAAAGCAAACGCCCCTTTATGATGGCGGCAATTTGGGAGGACTGGCACGGCGCACAAGGCAGCGAGATTCATTCCTGCGCCATCATCACCTGTGCCGCCAATGATAATTTAGGTGAAATTCACCATCGTATGCCCGTTATGATTGCGCCGGAGCATTATCAGCCCTGGCTTTTTACCCCCGAAACCCATAGCCATGCGCTAACGGATTTACTGACCCCTGCATCCGGCGCGGCATTTGAGGCAATGCCCATATCGGCACGCGTCAATAAGCTGGCGCATGATGATGCCTCTCTATGGGAAGAATCGCGCGGCGCAACACAGCTTAATTTATTGTGAGTTTACCGGCTATGCTTAACCTATCCGCTATTTTACTGGAGACGCATGCGCAAGCGGCCATCGCATCTGAACTGGCGTGTATTTTGGGGATACCCATACAAAATGACACATTTATGCTAGAAAACACATGCCTGAAATTAACCCCTATAGACGAACAAGGTGTCAAACTTAGCGGCTTTCAGTTTACGCATAATGATTTACCTTCCCTGTATAAACATATACATAAAACGCATAATCATGCAGATATGCATGACGGAGAAATCCATATAAATGCGCGCAACATTCCCATACGCATCGGCACCCATAACATAACGGATACGAATACGCACACGCTTCCGCCAGACTGCGTGTCGGCGATAGACCATGTGGTTGTGAATACAGCTAGTTCACAAGCGGCCAAGGCGTTTTATGGCGAAGCATTGGGCATACGCTTGGCGCTAGAGCAATCGCGCCCGCAATGGGGGGGAGATATGCTATTTTTCCGCTTAAATCATATGAGCATCGAAGTGATTGCTACTGAGAAAAACCCGCAAGATAGAGATAGCCTATGGGGCATTGCGCTTCGCACGCAAGATATTCATAGCTGTGCGGCGCGCATTGCAACACATGGTATCGAGGTGTCTCCCATACGCGACGGACGCAAAGCAGGCACGCAAGTGGCTACATTAAAAAGCAAAGTTTTTAGCGTCCCGACCTTACTCATTCAGCATAATTAACCTGCCGCAGCACGCCGTAAACGGTCATTTATTGCTTCGCCCACACCATGGTGCGGAATGGGCATAACTGCAATATACGGATTATCATATGCCGCCAAAGCAGCATCTAAATCATGCAGATATGAAAATAAATTTGCTGCCGCTTCGCGCACATCGCGCAGGGGGCTTAAATTTTTCACGATGCCCGAAAAGCCATGCGGCACGTCACCAAAGGCAAGCAAAGCTGCTTCCGCTTTGGGCTGGATCACATTCAATTTTAATCGCGCCCGTGGGGCATAATGTCGTGCCAATCTGCCCGGCGCCCGTTTGGCCAGCTTTTCTGCCGCTTGTGGCATGTCGCTTAACCGCGCGCCTATCACGGTTTCAATGTCCGCGCGGGCAATGCTGCCCGCCCGCAACCAGAATAAGCCATCATCAAAACATCCAATAATACTCGACTCTACCCCATAGTCACATGCGCCCCCATCAATGACATCAATGTGTTCAAACATCGCTGCCACATGCCGGGCAGAGGTAGGGCTTAGCCTGGCGGACGGGTTCGCACTAGGTGCCGCAAGGGGGCATTGTGCTGCATGGAGCAAATCCTGAGCAATATTATGCGCCGGCACGCGCAGCGCAATCGTATCTAAACCTGCACAAGCAAGTGAACAAATTTTACTGTTAGCACGGCGCGGCACCACCAGGCTCAAAGCACCCGGCCAAAATGTTTCAGCAAGCCGCAAAGCCTGCGTGTTAAATAATCCATATTGTTGCGCATCTTCTTTATCGCGCACATGGCAAATAAGCGGATTAAATTGCGGGCGGCGCTTTTGCTCATAAATACGCGCAACCGCCTGCGCATTGGTCGCATCAGCCCCTAGCCCATAAACCGTCTCTGTGGGAAAAGCAACAAGCTGCCCCTGCGTTAAGCGCGCAGCACAAAAAGAAAGATTTGCGGCAGTCGGCGCATAAAGAGGCATATTTATTTTTTAGCAGCCGGTTTTTTTCGTGATGCTGTCTTTTTTTTCGGCGCCGCTTTTTTGCGCGCCTGTGTGGGTTTTTTGGATTGTGGCGGTTGATAATCTATTCTATCTTCTGCACGTGCCTGCACATTGCGCGCGGCGGTTTTATTGGCACGGCGGGCAAAATAGCGCGTCATAATATTTTCGGGCAAGATTTGCATGAGTTTCGCTAAAAAGCGGTAAATGCCCCCATTTATCACAACCGGCCCCTTATTGAGTTCTACCGCCTTATGCCCTTGTAATACCACATCTGTCCCTGTAAGCCACATAAAGGCGGGCAACTTATTCATGGCCGCGCGATTACCTGCCACATCATGAAATTCGCTCCACGTAAAGCCGGGGCATAGAGCAATAACATGCACCCCCATATCACGATATTCTATTGCCAGGCTTTGACTAAAGCGTTGCACAAAGGCTTTGATTGGTGAATAAAGCGTGCCGCCATCTGTGCCGGGAAGATAGGCAGCCACCGAAGCTACATTCACAATGCGTCCAAACCCACGTGCCGCCATGGCGGGTGCAAAAATATGACACAGCTCCGCAAGCGCCGTGAGCATAGACTGGATCATATCACGCTCGACCTCCCAGCGCACATCACGAAACCGCCCGGGCACACTATACCCGGCATTATTTACCAGATAATCAATATTTATCTTTTTACGTGTAAGCGTTGCCGCAATTTTTTGCGGCGCTTCTGGCGCATGTAAGTCAGCCGGAATAATGGTAACGCGCACATTATGGGTATCTTCTATTTCGCGGGCAAGCTCTTTCAAGCGGTCCTCGCGCCGCGCGGTAATAACAAGATCATAGCCTTCACACGCAAGCAAACGCGCATAATCACGCCCAATGCCTGCCGATGCGCCGGTGATAAGTGCCGTTCGTTTCATACTTTCTAAATCCTTTATAAGCTAATCATTGCCGCATAAGGCAATATGGTATAAGTTAGGCGTTTATTTATAGGGTTACGGAAAGAAAATCAAGTATGGCTGAACCACTAAAAACAAGCGCGCACGGGCTGACTTATCCATTTGAACATATGCCTGCACCCGGGGAAGCGCTGGAAATTGCCGATGGTATTTTCTGGTTACGTTTTCCTATCCCCTATGCGCTAGACCATATAAATTTATGGTTATTGCGCGATGGCGACGGCTGGACGGTGGTGGATAGTTGTGTCGATATGGACAGCACGCGACGCTATTGGGAACAAATTTTTGAAATCACCATGCAAGGCAAGCCGGTAAAACGTGTTATCATAACCCATATGCATCCCGACCATGTTGGGCTGGCTGGCTGGCTTACCAAAAAATTCGATGCACAATTTATGATGAGCCGCACAGATTATCTAATGTGTCGCGCTTTGGTTGCGGATACAGGACGTAAAGCTCCCGAAGAAGGCATGCGCTTTTACCGCGCGGCAGGCTTTAGCGATGACTCACTTGCCGTCTATCAATCGCGTTTCGGCAGTTTTGGCGAGGCAGTTCACCCCTTGCCGCAAGCCTATATACGGCTTAAACAGGGGGATGAAATTAAAATTGGTGATAATATGTGGCGTATCGAAGTCGGCTCAGGTCACACGCCCGAGCATCTTTGTCTTTATTGCCCCGAACGAAAACTGCTTATTTCTGGCGACCAGATTTTACCGCGTATTAGCTCCAATATCTCGCTTTTTCCGACCGAACCACGCGGCAATCCCTTGCAAGACTGGCTTGATAGCTGCATCAGATTGCGCGATGTTATCCCCAATGATACGCTGGTTTTGCCGGCACATAATGAACCCTTTTACGGAGTGCATGAGCGTTTAACCGCACTGATTGACGGCCATGAAAAAGGCTTGGCGCGTTTGTTAAATGTGTGTGACGAACCGCGTCGCGCCGTTGATAAAGAGGTGTTTTCAACTCTGTTCAAACGTCCGATAACGCGCGAAACCTATTTTATGGCAACCGGTGAAAGCCTGGCGCATTTAATATGTTTGGTGCATCGAAAAGATTTACAAATTCACGAAGATGAAAATGGTGTATGCTATTTTCAAAAAAGAAACGCATAAATGATTATTCCTTGCCTCCCCTACAGCGATGCGCATAAAGCTGTTAATTGGAGCTTTGGTGATTACAACCCTTATGAATAAGACGAGGTATATATGGCAGATCCGAAAAATAATGATGATATAGCCACTTTAAGTTTTGAACAGGCTTTGGCTGAATTGGAGGATATTGTGAACCGGCTTGAGCGCGGCGATGTTGCGCTTGAAGAATCGATCAGCATTTATCAAAGGGGCAACGCATTGCGCGCCCTTTGTGATGCGAAACTAAAAGCAGCTGAAGCGCGTATAGAAAAGGTTATTGATGATGGCAAAACGGTAGCTCCTTTTGATGCCGCGTGACCATTTTACTGCCCTAAAGGGACATGCAGCACAAGCCGTTAAGCGCTTTTTAGATAAACGCCTCATTGTGCCCGAAACCTCGGATGCGCCGCTTTTTGAGGCCATGCGTTATGCCGTTTTAGGAGATGGAAAAGCATTTCGTCCCTTGCTTTGCTTTGCAGCAGGAAAATTATTTGACCTTGACGATACGCATCTCACCCCGCTTGGCGCCGCCATAGAAGCAGTGCATGCCTATTCGCTTATTCATGATGATTTACCGTGTATGGATGATGATGATTTACGCCGTGGCAAGCCCAGCACGCATAAGCAATTCGGCGAAGCCACCGCCCTGTTAGCCGGCAATGCATTGCTTAGTTTGGCCTTTCATATTCTGGCCGATGAAACCTTTAATATACCCGCGCAAACCAGACTCACACTTATCCGCACCCTTGGCGAAGCAACAGGCGCACACGGCATGATTGGCGGGCAGATACGTGACATGCAGCTAAGCGCAGGGCACGCCCTTACCCCCCATGAAACGATCATGCAGTTACATGAGAAAAAAACCGGCGCGCTGATTAAATGGGCAATTATGGCGCCGGCCTATGTCGCCAATGCTACAGCGCACCAAATAGAGGCGCTTGCAGGTTTTGCCTATCACCTCGGCATTGCCTTTCAAATTGCCGATGATATTTTGGATAGCGAGGCGCAAACATCTATATTAGGAAAAACCGCTGGCAAGGATGCGCGGCAAAACAAGCCCAGCCTTGTGTTACATTATGGCGCAGAAAACGCACGCGCCATGCTAGATACGCACATAAATGAGGCACTTGGCACGCTTGCTCTTTTTTCCCCGAAAGATGAAATCTTGCGCACGGCAACATTATTTGTCAAAAACCGGGAAAGCTGATACAAACACCTTATGGAACAAGATAAAAATTCACTATTGGATAAGGTAAACTTTCCCGAAGATTTACGCGCGTTAAAGCCAGAGCAATTATCGCAATTTGCCGACGAATTGCGCACCGAAACCATTGCGGCCGTTTCCGAAACCGGCGGCCATTTGGGCGCGGGATTAGGTGTGGTTGAGCTTACCACCGCCTTGCATTATGTGTTTAATACCCCGCATGACAAATTGATTTGGGATGTCGGCCATCAGGCTTATCCGCATAAAATCATCACTGGAAGGCGCGCCCAAATCCGCACATTGCGCCAGGGCGATGGGCTTTCCGGTTTTACCAAACGTAAGGAAAGTCCTTACGACCCGTTCGGTGCAGGGCATAGCTCTACGTCTATTTCTGCAGGGCTCGGCATGGCGGTTGCCCGCGATTTAACGGAGGGAGATGAAAATATCATTGCCGTAATCGGGGATGGCGCTATGAGTGCCGGCATGGCCTATGAGGCAATGAATAATGCCGGCGCGCTTAATAGCCGCTTGCTGGTGGTGTTGAATGATAATGATATGTCGATTGCACCACCCGTCGGTGCGATGAGCGCCTATTTAGCGCGTATTTTATCGGGTGGCACATATCGCTCTTTACGTAATGTTGCCAAAGATATTTTGAAACATTTACCCGATAGTTTGGAAGAAGCGGCACGGCGTATTGAAGAATATATGCGCGGGCTTGCGACGGGCGGGACTTTATTTGAAGAGCTGGGCTTTTATTATGTGGGGCCGATTGACGGGCATAATCTTGACCACTTATTACCCGTATTGGAAAATATTCGCGAAGATAAGGATGGGCCGGTTTTACTGCATGTCGTAACCCAAAAAGGCCATGGCTATGCGCCGGCTGAAAATGCAAGCGATAAATATCACGGCGTTGCAAAATTTAATGTCGTCACAGGCGAGCAAAAAAAAGCACCTCCCGCTGCGCCGAGCTATACCGGCATATTTGCCAAAGCGCTTATTGCCGAGGCCGAAAAGGATGAGAAAATCATAGGCATAAATGCGGCCATGCCCTCTGGCACCGGATTGGATAAATTTGCCGCGCAATTTCCCACACGCTGTTTTGATGTCGGCATTGCCGAACAACATGCCGTTACCTTTGCAGCCGGGCTTGCTTGTGAAGGCCATAAGCCTTTTGT
Organism: Parvibaculaceae bacterium; assembly: GCA_965227805.1. GTDB lineage: Bacteria > Pseudomonadota > Alphaproteobacteria > RS24 > RS24 > CBDDGJ01. Next base: position 198,276 of record CBDDGJ010000003.1, read on the forward strand.
CGCCATTTATTCTACTTTTTTGCAACGCGCCTATGACCAGATTGTGCATGATGTATCAGTTCAAAACCTACCGGTGCGCTTTGCCATTGACCGTGCCGGGCTGGTTGGCGCAGACGGGCCGACCCATGCAGGCGCCTTTGACCTTGCCTATTTAGGCGCGTTACCCAATATGATATTGATGGCGCCAAGTGATGAAGCAGAGCTTATGCATATGGTTGCAACCCAGGCTATGCTTGATGATGCCCCTTCTGCCATGCGCTATCCACGTGGCGAAGGCACAGGAATTACACTTCCCGAACAGGCGACACCGCTTACAATCGGCAAAGGTCGTATCATCCAGGAAGGTGAACAAATTTGTTTGCTAAGCTATGGCACGCGTTTGACCGAAACCAAACAAGCTGCCGAGCGGTTAAATGCCACCGGATATTCGACAAGCCTTATCGATGCGCGCTTTATGAAACCGCTTGATACAGAGTTAATCTCGCACATAGCGCGCAAGCATGATATTATCCTCACAGTGGAAGAAGGAAGTTTGGGCGGCTTTGGCGCACATGTTTTGCAATTTTTAGCCACCGCCGGCTTATTGGATGACGGCCTTAAAATTCGCACGCTGTGCTTGCCCGATAGCCATATTGACCATGATGTGCCCCATGCCATGTATGACAAGGCCGGCCTCAATGCCACGCAAATACTTGCTGCTATAGATGCGATAATTGATAAAGATAAGGCACAAATTTTCGATATGAAGCCAAAACAGGCTTAAAATTATACATGCTAAAAATTATATAAGCTATAGACATGGGCTTTGAGTTTGGTTAGTGTATTTACTGGGGAGAGATAAAGTGAAAAAAATAGTAAGGAGAGACCTTCATGAACACACCTAAAAAAGCCACATCCACACTTGCCGCACTTTCATTGATTGCTGGTGCAGCTTTGCTGGTGAGCCCGAATGAAGCCCACGCCGCAAAAAATGAAAAATGCTATGGCGTCGCCAAAGCCGGACAAAATGACTGCGGTGCAAATGGACATAGTTGTCAGGGACAAGCCACAAAAGATGGCGATCCCAATGAATGGGTATTTTTGCCCAAAGGCACATGCGACAAAATTGTCGGAGGCAGCACAAAAGGATAGCATAACCCCGTGTCTATGCACAAAACAGCAAGCCAGTTTCGTAATAGCGGCATTGGCTTGCGTATGCCGTGGGTAGAAGAGATTCTACATACACAACCCCAGCTTGGATTTTTAGAAATTCATGCCGAAAATTATTTCGGAACAGGACATTCATATGATGCGCTGATGCAATTACGCGCGCATTATCCGATTTCTATCCATGGCGTTGGCTTATCCTTAGGGCGTGCCGATGCGCTTGAGGTAGATCATTTAGAAGCACTTGCCACATTGGTCGATAAGATTGACCCGCTTTTTATTTCGGAACATCTAAGCTGGAGTGCTTATGGCGATACGCATGTGCCCGATTTATTGCCCCTTCCCTTTACACAAGATGCATTGGATATAATCAGCACCCATATTGACCGCGTACAAAATCGGCTAGGGCGGCAAATATTGGTTGAAAACCCGTCTGCCTATTTATGCTTTGCACATAATGATTTTACCGAAACCGAATTTCTAAATGCGCTCGTCCGGCAAACCGGGTGCGGCCTTTTACTCGATGTTAATAATATTGCTGTAAGCGCACATAATATGGGATATGATGCGCGTGCCTATATAGATGCCCTGCCGCCAAAAGGGATTATACAGGAGATGCATCTGGCCGGCTATCATATCAATACGCTCGATGATGGCACCACAATTCGCATAGATACGCATAATCAAATGGTGCATGATGATGTGTGGACGCTTTATCACCATGCCTTAAATCATTGCGGTGATACGCCAACCCTTATCGAATGGGATAGTGACTTCCCGCCCCTGTCTGTTTTGCTTGCCGAGGCCGATAAAGCCGATACATATCGCCAGGCGTATAGGAAAAAAGCCTATAGGAAAAAGGTGCACTATGTTGCATGATATACAACAAAGTTTTTTGCATGATATTTACCAGGCACCCGATCCATATGCGCGTAAAATGCAACAATTTTTAGCCCCCACTATGGTGCAGCGGCTCGATATTTATATCAGTAATGCCCGCCTTGGCCTTATAGAGACTTTACAAAATACCTACCCCGTAACACGGCAAGTGGTGGGAGATGATTTTTTCAAAACCCTCGCACAGCATTATATGGATAAACATAAGCCCGCTTATGGCGACCGGCATAAATTCGGCGACAGGCTTGCCGCATTTTTGGCCGATTATTTAACCCAGCATAATGTGCAAGACAAACTAAACTATCTGCCCGAATTGGCGGCGCTTGAATGGGCGGTTCATCTGGCTGCATGTGCCTATGCCCCCCCACCGCTTGATTTTGCACAACTCACCGCATATTTAAGTGCTGATGCGACGGCCATTATAAGCCCTATGGCGCATATAAGCCTTATTCCCTATCATTACAATAGCGCCGATATTTGGCGTGCTCATCAAAAGCCTCCCTTTGAAAACATAAACTTACAGCAGGTAAAAGGCACATTATTGATATATCGGGCACAAAATCACGATATAATTATTGAAGAAGCCGATACGCTAAGCGCGCATTTTATTCGCATGTGCGCAGACAACATACCCCTAACCCATATCATAACACAGCTTGCCGAACAGCACGAAACGCCGGCCATTCAGGAAATGCTTGCACATATGATTACGGTGGGCTTAAATTATCATGAATAAGGAGACCGTAAAATGATCGATATACTAAAACAATCCTTTGCGCGGTGGGAGGCATTATGCGCGCTATTTTTGAAAGATATAATCTTATTGATTATTCGCCTACGCCTGGGATGGGAGTTTTTTAATTCTGGCCGCTTAAAACTACAAAGCTGGGATATAACGCTCATACTCTTTCAGGAAGAATATCAAGTCCCGCTTTTGCCAGCAGAACTTGCTGCCTATATGGCAACAGCAGCGGAATTGACCTTGCCCATTTTATTGGTGCTTGGTCTGTTTACCCCGCTTGCGGCGGCAGGTTTATTTATTATGGCGCTCACGATTGAGCTATTTGTGTATCCCGGCACCATTCAGCATTATTACTGGATGCTGTTTTTCGCGCTGCTCATGACACAGGGCGGCGGCAAATTCTCGCTCGATAAATATGTGCTCCGGCCTAAACTTTATCCCGCGCGCTAGGGGTCGCTTTGTGCTTATCGCTAACGTCAAATGTTTCGGCATTTATTTTAGACGTTAGCCGATCATTATTGAGCAGGGTCAATGTGGTTTTAATATTATCCTTGGTGAGGATAAGGCGGTTTTCTTTGTCATAATCCAGCCCCCATGCCTCGCTTTGGTTTAGCCTATATAAAGCATCCCTATAGGCTTTATCTTTATAATAGGCGGATTTATGGATTTGCGCCGCCTTGCGCAATAAAACCATATTCTCGCCAATAAGCGCGGCAGCGTCTTGCGGGGCGGCAATGATATGATAATTTTCAAAATCTTTTAAGAGCATATCGCGCTTTTTAACAAGCCCGGCGCGGAAGTTAAGTGCACGTTCAAAAGCGGTTTTATGTTTGATATATAAACCCCCATTATGGGCGAAAAAATCTATCTGCCTGTTAATTGAAAATATTGGTTGTTGTACTATCGTTAAGCGATGTTCACTAAATGCAACATTGAATAGATCACGTGTCTTTTTTGTCGCCCAGCGCGTGGATAAATATTGCACCGCAAAAAGTGGAGCTTCATCCGCAAGGTCAAGCCGAATAATCGAAAGCCGCGTATCTAATAAATCATCTTTGTTTTTCACTTTAGGAATATGTCTCGATTCCATAAGCAGCTTTCGTAATTTGGGGAAATCTGTTTCCGATTCCGCAAGCTCTAGCACTATATCATCTTGTGCCGCGCGGAAATAATCATAAGGCTCGCTGCCCTTGGCGCGCGATAAAATATTCGTGCTCATATCACGCAAATGCGTTTGCAACGCTTCATCTGCCTCAATCAATTTTAGGGAAAATATCTCATCTCCCTTCACATATTTCGCAACAAAAAAACTCACTGTCGCCTTATGCCAATCTTTGGCCTGTAACTCCTGAAACGTCATAGTGCATCCTCCTTATCGGCAAAATATATGTCATCCGTAAGTGCGATTAGACGATAGCGCATATGTGCCTGCGGGCGGGCACCGCGCACCAAACATAAGTCTGAATATGTCTTGCCGTCTTGCTCATAATCGAGCGTGTATAGGCGATAGCCCCAAAACACCAAAAGCGGGTTGATAAACAGCTTTTCTGTTTTCATCTGTAAAAAAAACAGCAAGCCCATATAGAATAAGAAGCAGAGCCAAAATTTTATATTATCCACATTCAGCAACACCAAAGAGCTAAAATAAGGCAGGCTGTAATTCACCAAATCACCATTACGACTTTTGGAAGAAATAACCGTAGCGAGTGGCGTAGCAGGCTTTAGGCTCGCCATTATCCCCCTTAAAATAAGGCAAGATAAAACCGCCAAAACCAAAAGCGGCACAATAATAAGCGGGTGCGTAAATGTTAGCGTGGCACAATCAAAATCAATCAGCGCAAACATAAACGCCAAAGGCGCATAAGCACTTACAAAAATCAAAAGCGCAAAAGGCGCACATAGTTTCATATAAATAGGCTCCTCTACGAAAAGAGAAGCCTAATATGAAATCGGGATGGGAGGATAAGTTTTCTAAACCTGTCCTATTCACCCGTAAATTGTGCGGGGCGCTTTTCGGCAAAGGCTGCCGTGCCTTCGGCAAAATCGGCGCTGTGGCCGGCAATACGCTGCATCTGACGTTCCAGATTAAGCTGTTGTTCATATGTATTTTCCGAACTCTCCCACACCAATGTGCGGATAAGTTTCAAAGACATTGGCCCCTGAGCAAGATTTTGTGCCACCGCCCATGTTGCATCAGCCAGTGCATTATCTTCGCATAAGCGATTCACCAAGCCCCAATGTAAGGCCTGTTCTGCCGGTAAACGCTCACCCATAAGCATAAGCTCTTTTGCACGCGCCACACCAATAAGACGCGGCAATAGCCAGCTCGACCCACCATCCGGAACCAACCCAATACCGCGAAAGGCTTGTAAGAAAAAGGCCGATTTTGCTGCAATTATCATATCTCCCATCATGGCAAAACTAAAGCCCACACCCGCAGCCGGCCCATTTACCGCCGTAATGATCGGGCAGTGCAGATTCCGCAGACGCCGCAAGAGCGGATGATAAATTGTTTCCAACCCCGCCCCTAAATCGCGTGGTTTTTCAGACATATTGCTTGGCGTTGTATCATTATCGCCGTCCATAATATTCGCACCCGCACAAAAGCCACGCCCGGCACCTGTGATGATGAGGCAGCGAATATTTTGCTTTGGGTCTTCCACCACATCTAGGGCGGCAGCAAAACCCGCTAAAAGGGGCATCGACATGGCATTTAACGCCGCCGGGTCATTTAAGGTAAGCGTTGCTATATTTTCCTTAACATCCAGTAATATTTTTTCGAACTCATACATTCATATATCTCCCTTAGAAATATCTTGCCTTTTTCTACACATTAGATTAGCTTATTTGCAACGAATGAAAAGGTTTATTTCTATAAATTTTGAAGGGAGAGTCCAATGACTGCACAAAAACAAGCCGTAGCCACAATGCCCGATACATCGGAAGAAGAAATTCGCCGTCTGATTGACGTGCAAAAGCGCGCCCATATTCAAGAAGGACCAATGAGCGCCAAACGCCGCATTGATATGATTGACCGTATGATTGCCGCTCTGGTTGACCATCAGCAGGATATTGTTGATGCACTTATGGCAGATTTTGGCAATCGTAGCCGACATGCCACTTTGGCAACCGATGTGCTCAGCACAATCACACCGCTCAAACATGCTAAAAAGCATGTCAAACGCTGGATGCGCTCTTCCAAACGTAGCTCAGCGTTTCCGCTCGGTTTGTTTGGCGCCCGCACACGGGTAGATTATCAACCGCTTGGCTGTGTCGGTAATGTTGTGCCGTGGAATTTTCCATTCAATCTGGCCTTTTCGCCAAGTGGCAGTATTTTTGCCGCCGGTAATCGGACAATCATTAAACCCTCCGAATTTACACCGGAAAGCGCCATGCTTACCAAAAGCATCATTGAGAAATATTATGATGAAACTGAAGCTGCCGTAGTAACAGGCGGACCGGAAACGGGTGCTATTTTCTCTCGTATGCCGTTTGACCATTTGCTGTTTACCGGTGCCACCGCAATTGCCCATCACATTATGCGCGGCGCGGCGGAAAATCTGGTGCCTGTAACGTTAGAGCTTGGCGGTAAATCACCCGTATTGGTTTCGGATAGTGCGGATATGAAAAAAACCGCCGCACGGGTTATGATGGGCAAAACCCTAAATGCCGGACAAATCTGCCTCGCACCCGATTATGTGATGGTGCCCAAAGACAAAGTAGATGAATTTGTGGATGAAGCCACCCGCGCAACCGAGACAATGTTCCCGACCTTGCGTGATAATCCGGATTATACCTCAGTGGTTAATCAGCGCCATTTTGATCGGTTGAATGATTATCTGGATGATGCCCGTAAAAAAGGTGCGAAGATTGTGGAGATAAATCCGCAAAATGAAGACTTCACCCAGCAGCCACATCATAAAATTCCGCCAACCATTATTGTCGAGCCGGAAGACGATCTGAAAGTGATGCAAGAAGAAATTTTCGGGCCGATTTTGCCGGTTAAGTCTTACGAAACAATGGATGATGCCATTGCTTATGTGAATGATCATGAGCGCCCCTTGGGATTATATTATTTCGGCAAAGATAAAGCAGAAGAAAATAAAGTCGTCACCCGCACCACATCGGGAGGGGTTTCGGTGAATGATGTATTATCCCATATTCAGCAAGATGATGCGCCATTTGGTGGGGTCGGACCTTCTGGCACGGGCTCCTATCATGGCTGGGAAGGTTTTGTGAATTTTAGCCATGCAAAAACTGTATTCCGCCAAACGCCAGTTGAGTTTTTGGCAGGTATATTGCGCCCGCCTTATAATGATAAATTGATCAAAATGCTGGGCACGATGATTAAGAAATAAGGGATTGAGCCATAAGGTTTGCATATTCCCCTTATATAATAAGATAGCGATATTAGAAGGCAGCTAAACGAGTTATGCTCTTAGCTGCCTTTTTGCCAGCAACAAGAATAAAAGCATGTTCCATAGCAAGTAAGACAGGCGTCTCATTCGCGCCCGTGCGGGGCGCGTAGTCGCGTGCAGTTAAGTATAAGCAATATGTGTGATGGCGGATGCGCGGCTATGGACTCGCCTATGGATTCGCCTATGAATCAGGGGGCAATCACGCGCGCAAAGCAAAGCCGCTTTCAGCATGTGCGGGCATATATTAAACTGGCTTACATATAGCAAAACGATTGCAAAACTCTATTTGCCTTTCCACACAGGCGGACGTTTTTGGGCAAAGGCCAGTGGGCCTTCCTGCGCGTCTTCACTCACATAAACCGGCTCAAATAACGCCTCGCCAATTTCCAAAGACTCATCCCATGCGCGCTTCGCCACAGCATACACCATGCGCTTACCCGCCTGCACCGAAAGCGGGGCATTGTCTGCAATACCCTTTGCAATGCGGCGGGCTTCATCTTGCAACTCAGCCAAAGGCACAACTTTATTGACCAAGCCAATATCATAAGCGCGTGCCGCACTAATTGGCTCGCCGGTAATCAATAGCTGCATCGCAATGCGTGGCGGAATAAGCCATGGCAAAGGCCCCGCCCAAGGCGCGCCACGTCCACGCTTCGCCTCGGTAATCGCAAATTTTGCATTTTCAGCCGCAATACATAAATCACATTGCTGCGCCAGTAAAAACCCGCCCGCATAAGCAAAGCCATTTACCACCGCGATAATCGGCTTATCACTATGCACAGTGCGGTTCCAATAGGGAATAAAATCGGGGGGCGGCACTTTCAACTGCATTGCCGACATTTCTTTTAAGTCCCCACCAGCACAAAAGACCTTCTCGCCCACCGCTGTAAGAATAGCAACCAGAGCATTATCATCCTGAGCAAAACGCGCAAATGCTGCCGTAAGCCCATCGCGCATAGCCGTATTAAGCGCATTATGTGCCTCCGGCCTGTCCAGCGTGATGGTCGCAATCTGGTCTTTGACCTCATATTTTACGGGTATTTCTGACATACATCCCTCAAAAATTTACGCGCCCCTGCTACATGTTATGTAAACATATAACCGGCACGCGTAAAACATGTGTTAAAGCTAATCGTTAAGCCATATTATTATTCGGCTGCATACCCCATAACGGCTTTAACTTCCAAAAACTCTTCAAAGCCATGATCGCCCCATTCACGCCCATTGCCCGATTGACCATAACCGCCAAAAGGGGCATTGACATCTGGCCCGGTGCCGTTCAAATGCACATTACCCGTGCGTAAGCGTGATGCCACATCGCGGGCACGATTTATATCGCCCGACTGCACATAACCCGAAAGCCCGTAAACTGTGTCATTGGCAATCTCAACTGCCTGGTCTTCATCTTCATATTTAAGAATAGACAGCACAGGCCCGAACACTTCCTCGCGCGCAATGGTCATATCATTGGTGACATTAGCAAAAATTGTTGGCTTCACATAATAGCCAGCATTCAGGCCATCCGGCTTGCCCGGGCCACCGCATACCAATTCTGCACCTTCCTCAATCGCTGTTTCAATAAGGCCCTGAATTTTGTTAAATTGCGTCTCACTCACAACGGGTCCAATTTTGCTTTCGGCAGATTTTGGATCACCAACCTTAACCGTTGCTGCGGCTTCGCGGGCAATGTCCACCACCTCATCATGCCGTTTGGCGGGCACCAACATACGTGTCGGCGCATTACAGGACTGCCCTGAATTCATAAAGCACTGGCTCACACCAGCAGCTACAGATTTTTGAAAATCTGCATCATCCAAAATGATATTGGCTGACTTACCACCAAGCTCTTGCGCGACGCGCTTTACTGTATCAGCAGATGATTTCGCCACCATAACGCCCGCCCGCGTTGAACCGGTAAAGGACATCATATCAATATCCGGATGCTGCGACATCGCCTCACCCACACTCGGCCCATCACCATTTACCAGATTAAATACACCTGCTGGCACACCAGCCTCATGCAAAATATCTGCCCATAATGCAGCATTAAGTGGCGCAATCTCGGAAGGTTTGAGCACCATTGTGCACCCCGCCGCCAAAGCAGGGGCAACTTTACATGCTATCTGATTGATCGGCCAGTTCCATGGTGTGATAAGCCCGCACACGCCAACCGGTTCTTTCGCAATCATTGTTGTGCCGCGTTGCTCTTCAAACTTATATGAAGCCAAGATTTGCCGTGTGGTTGCCAAATGGGCAAGCCCCATTGCCGCTTGTGCAGCTGTTGCCAGCCACATTGGCGCCCCCATTTCATTGGAGATGGTTTCGGCCACTTCATCTTTACGCTTATCATAAGCGGCCATAATGGCATCCAACAAATCCAGACGCTCCTGCACGCTGCTACGTGAAAAAGCAGGAAAGGTTTTTTTCGCGGCGGCCACAGCCTTATTCACATCGTCAACATTGCCGAGCATAATCTGCCCGATAACTTGCTCATTGGCCGGGTTAATAACATCAAACGGTTTGGGGTCACTTGGGTCCACCCATGCACCGTCAATATAAAATTTCAAGCAATTATCCATAAATCTACTCCCTATCTCATCTAATGCTTAATGCCTATGTTGCCACAAATTTTTATATAATCAAGTCTATTTTGCATAATTAGAAAAATCAAAATACGCCATATGGCAATTATTTTGGTGCATATAATATGTGACATAAATACAACAATTAGTTGTTATTTAAAATTATTCTATTTTTAGTATTGAAAATATTTTTTTACGCACTATATTAATAATTGTCGATTCTGCAAAAGAATTGACCCTCCCTGTGTCGGATGCTCTATGTCATGGTCCCTCAGCTCCGACACTTAGGCCGTAGTCTCCTCAAGGCTACGGCCTTACTTTTAGCTTAATGCATCTTGAATTTTATGCGCGAGTAGCCAGATGCGATCACGCCCCCAGCTTGCAAATAGCTCTTTTCCATCTTCATCAAGCAGCCGGAAAGAAGGCACACCCCACAAGCCGCTTGCAAGCAGGTCTACGCGATTTTGTTCAATGTCTTCTTCCCATGCAGGATTATCAAGATGAACAGCCGCCTCGCTCCATTCCAGCCCGGCGCGGTCAATCGCTTTTTTAAGGCCGGCAATTTGCCCCATATCTTCACCCTCAGACCAGGCGAGTTGGCAAAAAGCATGCAAAAATTCTTTTTCCTTGCCGTGAGCTTTGGCATAGGGAAATAGCGAATAGCATCGCCGCACCGGTTCGCCTACGGGGTCGCAAATATTGCCAAAGGGAACGCCGATGCGATCGGCTTCGCGTTTAGTATCGGGCAAAATATACAGCCCCTTTCGGGTAGGCACAGGCAAGCCTCGCATCACCATCGGTAAGACAGGGCGCACATGCATATTGATTGGATAATGATTGGGCAAATCGAAAACCTCCGGCATAGCAACATAGCTATAGGGGCTACGTGCCGAGGGGAAAAACTCAACCGTAAGCCGCCTTTGTGCCGGACGCCCCATAAAGGCTGGGCGCTGCATATGCACGCTAACCCGCGTTTTATCTTGCTTAAGCTGCCCGTCTTTACACAGCATATCTTCCAAATAAGGCAAGCGATCAACGCCCCAAAACCAAACACTTTCATAGTAAAACATGGCCCCCAAATAATGGCCATCCTTATCGCGAAGGGCTGTTCCTTGTTCAATAAGCGCTTCGGCCGCTTGTTTAGAGGCAAGCGGAAATGCCTCCAGCGCGGCTTTATCTTCTGCCCAATAGGCAGCCCCGATTTCAACCACCATCGCAAGCGGGTCTTCACATGCCGCAAGAGCACGCATCCCCAACCAATATAAATCAGCATCAGGCTGTTTGCCTTTATCGGTAAATGTAAGCGCATGATAGGGGGCAATATCTGCCGAATCCTTGCGGGCAAAGTCTTGTAACGCCACGCGCTCGGGCGCAACATCATCCTCAGGTTGCGCCACCATATAGACGTCAATCTCACTATTATAGGCAGCACGCAAAGCGGCTAATTTTTGGGCAGCCAAATGGCTATAAGGATCATCAAGCTGATAAAAGAAATTGACTTTCCCCCCCTTGCCTGCCATGCGTGCGCGAAAGCGACGCAATTTCATCAATGTCGGCGATGTCATAAAGCGGGCAATAAGCGGTGTTATTTTTTTATAGGCCATGATTTTTTATAAAAGCTGTTTTTGATTCCGTCTAGTCATTTACATTTGATACAGGCAATAAAGTTTCCTGTAAATCAGAAATAAAGGTCTCGGCCTGTTCTTGGGGATATGGCACGGCCGCGCCTATGCCCCATATAGGTTTTGGCCAGGCAACATCATCATTATGGCGGGCAATAATATGAATATGTAGCTGGTGCACCATATTGCCCAGCGCGGCAACATTCATTTTATCTGCCTTGCACAGCTGCATGAGCGTGCGCGATATAAAAGCAACTTCATCAAGCACAATTATATAGTCATCGCGGGAAAGCTCATGTAACTCGCTTATGCCTGCGCGCTGTGGCACAGCGATAAGCCACGGGAAACGCGCATCATTGATAAGCCGAATTTCAGATATATTCAGCACACAAACAGGCAGACTATCTGCGGCTAGCTGTGCATCGAGCATAAAGCCCATTAGTCAACCATCATATCCGAAACAAAAGGGTTGGTTTTGCGCTCAAACCCAAAATTTGAGGTCGGCCCATGGCCAGGAATAAATGTGACATCTTCCCCCAAAGGCCATAATCTCTGCGTTATAGAGGTGATAAGCTGCTGGTGATCCCCGCGTGGAAAATCTGTGCGCCCGATTGACCCCTTAAATAACACATCCCCCACAATCGCAATTTTATCTTGCGGTTGATAAAATACCACATGCCCCGGCGTATGCCCGGGGCAATGAATCACATCAAACTCAACGCCCGCCGCCTCTATTTTATCCCCATGCACGAGCCATTGGTCGGATTCAAATGCACCACCACATTCCAGGCCATATTGTGCGGCCTGTTTGGGCAAATCATCAATTAAAAATTTATCATCATAATGCGGGCCAATAATCGGAATATCCAATTCGCGCGCCAAAGCCGCCACCATAGCTGCATGGTCAAGATGCCCATGCGTGACCACTATTTTTTCCAGCACAATATGATTATCAGCAATAAATTTCTTTATCACATCAAGATTGCCGCCAGGGTCGCTAATTGCCCCTTGCATTGTGTCTTCATTCCAGAAAATTGTGCAATTTTGCTGAAGCGGTGTTACCGGAATAATCTGATAGCGCAGCATGGTTTATTCTTCCACCATCGCTTGATAGGTTAAAACCCGTATCTGTTCTCTTAATTGCGTAAGATGCGGAATGCTTTGCGTCATGAAAATCACAATCATATCTTTTTCGGGGTCTATCCAAAAGACTGTGCCTGCCGCACCCCCCCAATAATAAGAACCATTGGAAAGGGGGCTGGCTGCAAGGCCGCGATCGGTAATCACGCCAAAACCCAAACCAAAACCAACGCCGTCTCTTGGTGCACTTTGCCCGATAGAATGCGGGTTAGGCAGTGAACCAAGAACATCGCTACGCATCAGCTTTACAGTATCGGGCGCCAGCAAGCGTTTACCATCCAAGTCACCACCATTTAGCAGCATGCGTGCAAAGCGCAAATAGTCTTGGGTGGTAGAAAGCAGGCCACCGCCGCCCGATTGCAAGCGTGCCCCTTGCTGATAAGGTTCATTAAATTGTGCCATAGCAGGTTCAAGCCCCGGGCCGGTTGGTCGCGCGGCAAAACCCTTTGTCTCAAATTGCGCCGCAATCCCCACGGGCGAATAAAGCGTTGCCACACGATGCGCTTTTTCCGGATCAATGGTAAAACCTGTATCTTGCATATTAAGCGGCGTAAAAATGCGCTCTTGTAAAAATTCACCATAGCTTTGCCCAGAAACCACTTCCACCAAACGCGATAATATGTCGGTAGCAACACTATAATGCCAGCGTGTATCGGGTTCGAATAAAAGGGGTATTGTGCCAAGGTCGGTTACGAAATCACCCAGCGTTTTATCTGCTTGTTGCAAAAGCCCTTTCATTAGATATTTTCTATCAACCGGTGAGTCATGGAAAAACCCATAGGTAAAGCCGGCCTTATGCGCCAATAAATCTTCAATCGTGGGTTGGCGTGCTGTTTTCGGCGATATAATACCCAAACCACCCGAATTATAAACGGTCAAATCGGCAAGTTCAGGAATATATTTCCCGATTGGGTCGCTCAGTAAAAACTTACCCTCTTCATAAAGCATCATGACAGCCACGCTGGTTATGGGTTTGGTCATGGAATAAATACGATAAATGGCATCTTCCGGCATTGGATCACCTGCTGCTTTATCGCGCACGCCCCATGTTTTGGAATATACAACCCGCTCATTTTGGTAAATCAGCGCTTGTCCACCGGCCATAATATCTTGCTCAACCGCTTGGTTCATATGTGCATCAATGCGCGCCAAACGCTCTTCACTAAACGCGATATGCCCATCATTAAAAAAGCCGCTATGAGTGGCTGCAAAAAACAAAGCAAATCCGATAAGAATACCGGCTATAATTCGTCCCATAATATATCCTTTAACGAGATGTAATATATAGATTGTTCTAGCAAAGTTATTGTTAAGAAACAAGAAAATTTAAGACACGGATTATATGAGGTTACCCTATTGGTTTTTCTTTTTTTTGGGTGCTACACATTCCTGACGGAATGACGCACCTAACCCAAAACCCGCGAACAAGCTCTTTTTCTTTTCTGTTGCAGGCGCGCGCATGGGCGAAAAAACACCATTTTACTTTGCCCCAAAATCATGTAGACTAACGCTATCCACACCCCATAAGGGGGTATGGTTGGGGCATGAGAATCCCACAACATGGCGGTTGTATCAACCGTTATTGGTTCGTTTTCTCGATCTTTAAGTCGGGGAGACGGCGTTATATAACAGGTCTCACGACTAAAGGCGTCGTGGCCGTTCTATGTTGCGGTTTTCTCAAATCCCCGGCACCAAGTGGTTACTTGGTGCCGTTTTGTTTTTAACATTAACAAAGGAGAACCAAAATGAATGGTAATGACTATAGCTTGATAGTGGATATTTTATACAAATTTCACACCTCATCAGATTGGATAAAAGCCATCTGGCTCATATGCTTCACCTCACTTATTGTAGGCAGCTTATGGCTTATACGCGACATAATTAAAATTAGTCTAAAGGCAAAAGAAGCAAAGCAAGCTGAACCGCCTAATGAGATAGCAGATTAAATAACTAAACTACTAAATCTAAGGCAAGCGCTTAATGGCCGTTATCGCACCGTCAGTTTTTTCAATGCGGGCACAGGCAGTGGCAAAATCTTCTTCCACCACGCGCATATATGTGGCATTGGCATGAAGCAGCCTATCGGGGGCCGTTAATATACCAACATGACCGCGCCAAAAGACAAGATCGCCACGCCGTGGCGGGTCATCCACCATCCGCGCCAATACGGCCTCTTGCATATCCGTATCGCGCGGGCAGGCAAAACCTGCACATATAAGCGCAATCTGCACAAGCCCCGAACAATCAAGGCCCATACTTTCGCGCCCGCCCCATAAATAAGGTGTGCCAATAAACTTTTGCGCTGTGGTAACATAATCGCTTTGTATCGTATCTAGCGTGCATATATCATCGCTTATAATAAAGCCACCACTTTTAAGCTCGCTAAAGCGTCCTTGTGTCGCGCAAATGTGCACACGCGCCCCCATAGATAGCGCCATAAGCGGGCGCGATTTTATATCCGCATCCGCATAAACAAAACTACGCAATGCACATATATAATGGCTTGGTTCAAATAAAGGCGCGAGCGTATCTGCCGGAACATAGCCGACATAATCATCCAAACGCGCCTGCCCCCATGCCCATGCGCCTTTTTTCTCATAAACCCGAAACACCTCGCCGCATAAAATCTGTGTTTGCATCATGGCATTATGCGCCGGCGCATCACGCAAAGCGGCAGCAGAAGTTTTTAGGCTAAAATCCTGCCCCTTCACATAGCGGGGCGCGTCTATTTCACCGCGCAAATAATCAGCCGCTAAATCCTTACGCCACGCATGAACACGCGGATCGGGTTTTAATAAGGCATCGCTCATTTATCCATAGCTTTCCCGCAATATATGTAATACAGCACGCAAGGCATGGGCTTCGCCACCTATTGGATGGCCGCACCGCGCTTTATTATTCCAGCCATAAATATCGAAATGCACCCAGCGCGTTTGCGGTGAAACAAAGCGTGCCAGAAATAATGCCGCCGTAATCGACCCGGCCATGCCCCCATCTGCCGGCGTAATATGGTTCACATCAGCAATCTTGCTTGCAAGCCAGCCATCATAACCCGCCCATAGCGGCATGCGCCATAATGGATCATTAACATAAGTGCCCGCCTGCATAAGATTTTGTGCCAGCGCATCATCATGCGTATAAAACGGCATAAGCTCTGGCCCCAAAGCCACCCGCGCCGCACCGGTAAGCGTGGCAAAATCAATCAGCAAATCGGGGTGCTCATCACATGCCTCTGCCAGTAAATCGGCCAGCACCAGACGCCCTTCGGCATCCGTATTCCCGATTTCAACCGTAAGCCCTTTGCGACTGGGCAAAACATCGCCCGGGCGAAAGGCATCCGCCCCAATGGCATTTTCCACCGCACCGATAAGCACACGCAAACGCACCGGCAATTTTTCCTGCATGATGGCCTGCGCCAACCCCAAAGCTGTTGCCGCACCGCCCATATCTTTTTTCATTAACGCCATCGATCCGCCCGGCTTAAGATTAAGCCCGCCTGTATCGAAACACACACCCTTACCCACCAGCGTCACCTTAGGGTGAGACGGGTCTCCCCATATCAGCTCTATCATGCGCGGCGGGTCTTTTGCGGCGCGGCCTACGGCATGGATAAGCGGATAATTTTGGGCGATTAACGCATCCCCGCAAAGCACACGGCACACCGCCCCGCATGCAGACGCAAGCGCTTCACTACGCGCCTGCAAAATTGATGGCGTCATATCATTAGCCGGTATATTGATAAGGTCACGCGTTAAAAAAACCGCATCAAGCTGTGTCATAAGCGCTGTTTTTTCCGCTTCACTATCAATCATAAGGCGCGGCCAGTCTTGCACCTTTGCCTTTTTATAATGCGTAAATTGATATGTCCCCACCCCCCAGGCAAAAGCAGCATGGCGCGTAACTTCGTCATGTGCGCAAAGCAGGCGATAGGTTTTTTCCGGCAAAAGCGGGGGTAAATCAGCAAGGGCAAACACATCCGGCTGTGTGCCAAGCCCCAGCAAAACACCATCTATGGCACCTGCCTCATCCGGCAAAAGCAAAACATCACCCCGCTGGCCAGAAAATTTATTGCTAATCAGCCATGCTTTGTGGCGGCCTGTATGGGCCTCCTGCCATGCGGAAACCTCATCCGGCTTAAGCGCCCAAATCGGGCAGGCCGGTTTTTGTTTATCAATTATAAATATATCATCACGCATAGATGATTTAGCGTGCCGTAAGCGCGTGGTCGACAACCACCTCGCTACCAGTCATATAGGATGCAGCATCAGAAGCTAAAAATACAATCACATTGGCAATATCTTCGGGCGTGCCCAGCTTGCCCCCCGGCACAACCACGTCACTAAAGTTTTGCATATCCATCCGGTTCGCGCCTTCGGGTGCAAGCTCAGGCATCATATCGCGCACAGGAGCAACTTCCTTATCCCAAAGCGGTGTATCAATAATGCCCGGATGCACCGAATTTACCCGAATATTATGCCCCGCCTGCACACATTCAAGCGCCACCGCCTTGGTAAATAGACGCACCGCCCCCTTGCTTGCACAATAGCCCGAAATCATGGGCGCGCCCTTTAAGCCTGCAATGGAAGATAAATTGATAATCGACCCGCCCGCATGCTGCGCCATAAGGGGGATGGCATGTTTGGTGCCCAAAAACACACCATCTATATTCACCGCATTTTGCCGCCGCCAGTCTGCAAGCGACATTTCCGTTACCGCCGCCGCAATGGCAATGCCGGCATTATTCACCAAAATATCCAGCCGGCCTTTCTGCTTTTCAATTTCGGCAATCACATCAATCCATACGTGTTCCAGGGTTACATCTTGCGCGAGGGCATGGGCTTCACCGCCCTTATCTGCAATTAGCTGCGCTGTCTGCTGTGCTGCTGCGTCATCAATATCGCTTGCAAACACCCATGCGCCTGCCTGTGCCAAAGCAAGGGCGCAAGCCTGCCCAATGCCTGCCCCCGCACCCGTCACCAAAGCTACTTTTCCGTCACATGTCATAAATCACCCGTTAATTTTAACCATCATTTTCGTATAGCCCTTCACAAAAGAAGACTGATTTCGTTCCGGTTCTTCCACAACCTCAATATTAGTGAAACGCTTGATAATTTCTTCCCATAATATTTTGAGCTGCAGCTCAGCCAAGCGATTGCCGACACAGCGGTGAATCCCAAAGCCGAAAGATAAATGCCGCCGTGCATTGGGGCGGTCAATGATCAAATCATTCGGGTTTTCAAAGGGGCTGTTTTCATCGCGATTGCCCGAGACATACCACATGGCCACTTTATCCCCCTTGCGAATGGTTTTTCCATGCATCTCCACATCTTCAAGCGCAGTGCGACGCATATAGGCCAAAGGCGTTTGCCAGCGGATAATTTCGGATACCATATTCGGAATAAGCCCGGGATTATCGCGCAATTTTTGATATTCTTGCGGAAATTTATTCAAGGCATAAAGCCCGCCCGTCATGGAATTGCGCGTTGTATCATTGCCACCCACAATCAGCAAAATCAGATTGCCCAAATATTCCATCGGGCGCTTATACATATCGCGCGTATTTTCGCCATGTGCCAGCATAGAAATAAGGTCGGGCTTGGGCGGTGCATTCACCCGCTCATTCCATAGGCGCGTGAAATACTCAAGACATTTTGCAAATTCTGTCTCCCGCCGAGCAGGCATTTCAGCATCTGCCGTCCGCTCACCTGTCGCCACATCGGACCAAAAGGTTAATTTGCGCCGGTCTTCCAGCGGAAAGTCGAATAAGGTCGCCAGCATAAGCGTGGTTAATTCAACCGATACTGTATCAACCCAATCAAATACCTCGTCACGCGGCAAATTATCCAGCACATTTGCTGTGCGTTCACGAATAAGCCCTTCCATTTTTTCCAAATTATCTGGCGCAACGATCGGCTGCACCGTTTTACGCTGCACATCATGCTTGGGCGGGTCCATCGCAATGAAAGAGGATAGCGGCAAATTCTCCACAACATCAGGCAATAAGATACCACTTGCAGATGAAAACTGTTTGTGATTGGTATCAATCGCCATAATGTCCTGATAGCGCGTAACTGACCAGTAATTGCCGGTATAATAGCGGTCGGTATGAGCATAATGCACTGGGGCTTCTTTGCGCAAACGCTCAAATAATGCCCAATATTTCTGCTCTGGCCAAAGCGTAGGGTCGGCAACGTCAATATCATCCAGCGGAATAGAATATGCCCAGTCTCTGTCTCGCTGTGCATCACGCATTTTATCCCCCCATCACGCCCATTTATATAAAAGCCGCACAATGCTCCATGCAAAGTTTTGCTTATGGACGGGTTAGTCGTTAATGCGCACCAGCATTTTACTGTAGCCCTTAACGAAAGAAGAATAGATACGCTCAGGCTCTTCCACAACCTCAATATTCTTAAAGCGTTTCATAATTTCTTCCCACAAAATGGTTAATTGCAACTCGGCCAAACGATTACCGACACAGCGATGAATCCCGAAACCAAAAGATAAATGCCGCCGTGCATTGGGGCGATCAATGATTAAATCATTGGGGTTTTCGAAGGGACCATTTTCATCACGATTACCAGACGCATACCACATCACCACCTTATCACCTTTACGAATGGTCTTGCCCCGCATCTCCACATCTTCGAGCGCGGTGCGACGCATATAGGCCAAAGGCGTTTGCCAGCGAATCATCTCAGACACCATATTCGGGATAAGCCCGGGATTATCGCGCAATTTTTGATATTCTTGCGGAAACTTATTCAAAGCATAAAGCCCCCCGGTCATAGAATTACGCGTTGTATCATTACCACCCACAATCAGCAAAATCAGATTACCCAAATATTCCAAGGGGCGCTCGTGCATGTCTCGCGTATTTTCACCATGCGCCAGCATAGAGATAAGGTCAGGTTTCGGATCGGCATTCACCCGTTCATTCCATAGGCGCGTGAAATATTCCAAACATTCATAAAGCTCGGCACGGCGGGCTTCGCGATCTTCAATAATGTCTCCCTCTTCATCTGCTGTTGCCACATCCGACCATCGTGTTAGCTTGCGGCGGTCTTCAAGCGGAAAGTCAAATAAAGTCGCCAGCATAAGCGTGGTTAATTCAATCGATACCTTGTCAACCCAATCAAACACCTCGCCGCGCGGCAAGCTATCGAGCACATTTTGCGTCCGTTCACGAATAATGCCTTCCATTTTACTCAAATTATCTGGCGCAACGATGGGCTGCACGGTTTTGCGTTGCACATCATGCTTGGGCGGGTCCATAGCGATAAACATTGGTAAGGTAAAGTCTTCCTCCGGGTCAACCAAAACAATGATACCGTCCGAAGAAAAGCGTTTATGATCAGTATCAATCGCCATAATATCGTCATAGCGCGTAATTGACCAATAATGCCCGACATCTTCACGTGGGGATTTACCATAATGAACAGGCGCTTCTTTGCGCATACGTTCAAAAAGTGCCCAGTATTTTTCTTCTGTCCAATGCACCGGATTGGCAACGTCAATCTCGTCTAACGGCATTGAATAAGCCCAGTCTTCACCCAATTCCAAGTCTAATTTTATCGCTTCGCTCATAATCGCTTTCCTTTCTTAAAATAATTACCTTGCTTAAATAATTACCTTGATTTAAGTGATTGCATCGCTTAATCACAATTATTTTTTCAAGCTATTTTTTAAGATTAATCGCCCTTCTTAGGCAATTAACATTATAATTCATATTAAACCTTATCCATTATCTTAGGTTTTTGCAAATAAAATTTGCATGATTTTGCAAAAAGCACCGCATAACAAATAAAATAATCGTGCTATTTGCCCACCTATTGCCGCGCGAAATGGTAAATCCACGCTGCAATTTCGCTTTCCAACGGAAAGGAAAGCATACCCATAACCGAATAGCCCAGCCACCACGGCATAAGATAAAAGCGTATCATAAAGAAAAACCAGGCGACATATAGCGGCACAAGCGGTTGAATTAAAAAGCGCGGCGTGATGGGGTGAAACAGCCTGATTACCGGATTTGTCGCCCGCACGAAAAACCGCATAAAGAAAAAGGATGAATTTTCAGGCAAGAAAACGCCCATCGCCATGCGCGCAATGAGCGTCCACATAAAGGCACCGAGCACATAGTCAATGCCGATAATCCATAGGCTAAAATTTTGCATGCACGATAGCGTCGCCCTGCGGCACCCGAATTTCATCAACCATAGCCTGTATCTCTTCGCTAGGTGCAGGCGTAAGCAAAGACACCACCACCATAGCTATGCCGCTAGCCAACATGCCGCATATACCAAAGCGTAAATCATCAATGCCTAAAATCGGCGTCATGCCCCCAAAGCGCACAAGATACAAATACACAAAGCCTACTGTAAAGCCGACCGCCATGCCAGCCACGGCACCAGCGCGATTGGCGCGTTTCCACCATATACCCAAAACAAGCGGAAAGAATAATCCCGAACACGCAAAACTAAACGCCCAGGCAACCGCCCCCAAAATACTGCTTAACTTCAAGCTAGCAATCAGCGCCCCTGCCGCCCCAATGACGACCAGTAAAATCCGCGCGACAATAAGCCGCGTCTTTGTATCGGCCTTTGGGTCAACAATTTTATAATATAAATCATGCGATATAGCATTGGCGATGGCCAATAAAAGCCCATCTGCCGTAGACATTGCCGCTGCCATGCCGCCCGCCGCCACCAGACCGGATATAACATAGGGCAAGCCGGCAATTTCGGGCGTTGCCAAAACAACAATATCGCCCCGCATAAAAAATTCATTAAGCTGCAACAAACCGTCACCATTACTATCGACAATCGCCAAAAAACCGACATGGCTCCATTTTTGAATCCAGTCAAGGGCTTGAACCTCAGCAATAGATTTGCCGATAATCCCGGTTGCTAATTCGGGATCAAGAATTTGTAATTTGGTAAATGTCGCAAGCGCGGGTGCGGTGAAGTAAAGCAAAAAGATAAAAAAGAGCGACCACGCCACCGAGCGGCGCGCATCCTTCACTGAAGGCGTGGTGAAATAACGCATCAAAATATGCGGCAAAGAGGCCGTGCCCGCCATCAGCACCAACACAAGGGAGATAAACTTCCAGCTTGCCATAGGCGAATCTGCCGCTTGTGCATGTGGTGTGGTGAGCACGCTTAAGCCTGCACTATTTTCGCTTGCCGCCGCACCAAGCCCGTGCAGTGTTTCAAGCACGCCAATGCGCGTAACCGCATCCCCATAGGAAAAATGCGGTAAAAGCCCAAAGCCTTGCGCATTAGACATCCAAATCACTGGCACCAGATAAGCAATGATCAGCACAATATATTGCGCCACTTGTGTCCAGGTAACGGCGCGCATACCCCCCAGCAATGAACAAAGCAAAATACCCAACAACCCGAACCACACCCCTATTTCAAAGGGAATTTGCAATGCCCGCGCCGCAATCGTGCCGGTGGCGTTAATCTGTGCCGTAACATAGGTGAAAGACGCAACAGCCAAAACAATCACCGCCAAAAGCCGCGCCATATTACCGCCATAGCGCGTGCCGATAAAATCGGGCACTGTATAGCAGCCGAATTTGCGTAAATAGGGGGCTAACAGCGAATTGACCAGAACATAACCGCCCGTCCACCCCACAATAAAAGCCAGATAGCCATAGCCGCCGAAATAAACACCGCCGGCCATGGCAACAAACGAAGCGCCCGACATCCAATCTGCCGCCGTAGCCATACCATTATAAAGTGCCGGCACTTCGCGCCCTGCCACATAATAAGCCCCCACATTCATAGTGCGTGAAAGCCAGCCAATGGCAGCATAAATGGCAATGGTAAACCCTACAAATAAGATGCCGATTGTATCGGCCGACACCCCCATATGCTCCAGCAGCGCCATAAGGCCGATAAACAACAAAAAACCGCCCGTATAAAGCCCGTAAATTTTGGGAAGATTATCGATAAAACGTCCGCTCATAATACCCCCTATTCTTCGACACCACATGCGGCATCAATTTTTTCCTGACGGCGCACCGACCAGATAATCAACACAACAAAAATAATCGGTGATCCTTGTGCTGCCATATAAAAGCCAAGCGGAAACCCCATAAAACTTATCGCATTAAGCGCCGCGCCAAACCAATGCACGACAAAGGAAAATATAAACCAAACCGCAAGCGTGATAAGCGTTAATCTGCGTGTGCGGCGCCAATGCATATTCTTTTGTGCATCTGCTTGTGACATATACGTCTCCTTTATATCTGGCCCTTTATATCTAGTCCTTTATATATGGCCCTTTATAGTTAATCCTTTATCTTGCCTAAGCGCGATAATTTCATTATCCCTTTATATGATTATGGCAGGCACACATGAAAAATCAATCTTTTATCGCCGGAAATTAACGGATTATTTTGCGCTCATTTTCAGTAAACTTGCCTTTTGGCGGAAAAAACCACCCCTATACACGCTTACAGATGTGCAAGACTTTACGTTTCAACAATCTGCTTTTATCGCGCAGACCACCCTATTCGGCTATTTACGCACCCGTGCCGGGCTACAACATTTTACCCTTTTTGCAGATGATACATTTATTGCCTTGTTAAAACCTGCCCGCACGCGCATCCTGTTAGCCTGCGCGGCAGATCTGAGCATTTATAGTGCAGCCCATATCGGCGCGCCCCATTTTACAGATTATGCTGAAAAGCTATTTGCATATTGCTTGGATAAAACCGCTCATGCAGCAGACCTTAATGCGCAAGAATTGGACGAAATAAAAACAAGATTCGAAAAACGCCTTGCCATAACAGATTGGGATATATGCAAGACAGGCGAAACCGCCTTTTCCCAAAGCCCACACGCTTTACTTGAGCACGCCCCCATTATTGATAGGGTAAAACATTATGATACGACGATTGTGGTTAATTCCATGCGCTTTAAGTGGCAAGCCGTGCGGGCAGAATTTAATGCCCGCATAAATTATGAGATGCGTCCATAACAGGCAAACCACATAAATCGCCATAACCAAAACAAGGCAAAAATAACCAATGCACCCGCAAGCGTAATAACCCACCATGAATAGAGTAAAATACGCATGCGCCGATCAATAAGGCTTTGACGGGTTATCATATAAGGTGCACGCATGACTTATCCATATAGTTGGTTTTATAGCGTCTATATAAACGCCCGAAACAACAATCACTTTATATATGCGGATGACATGATTGCATAATTTCGCGAATGGATATAATGTGCTTTATGTATATTTAGGGCTTAAAAGAGGGATGCAATGTCTGATAATCTGATTTTTCCGGTGCCTGCTGATTTTGCGCAAAGCACCTTGATGAACGATGCACGCTATCAAGAGCTTTACGCGCAAAGCCTTGCCGACCCGGATGGTTTCTGGGGCGAACAGGGAAAGCGCATAGACTGGATAAAGCCCTACGCCAAGGTAAAGAATACGCATTACAGCAAGCAAGATGTATCGATAAAATGGTATGAAGATGGCACGCTTAACGCCTGTGTAAATTGTGTCGATCGCCATTTACCGCATCATGCAGAACGCACCGCTCTTATCTGGGAAGGCGATGACCCAAGCCAAGATGCCAAAATCACCTATAAGCAATTACATGAATATGTATGCCGCTTTGCCAATATTTTGAAAAAGCAAGGTGTCAAAAAAGGTGATCGCGTCACCATCTATATGCCTATGATTTTAGAAGCCGCCTATGCGATGCTGGCTTGTGCCCGCATTGGCGCCATCCATTCGGTTGTGTTTGGGGGCTTTTCGCCCGATGCGCTGGCCGGTCGTATTTTGGATTGTGCGTCCAGCTGTGTCATCACCGCCGATGAGGGCATACGCGGCAACAAGCCCATTCCGCTAAAAGCCAATACCGATGCCGCCCTTGCACAATGCCCGCAGGTGCACTCTGTGATTACCATTCGGCGCACCGGCGCAGATGTCGCCATGCAAGCTGGTCGCGATGTATGGTATCATGAGGAGCTTGCCACTGTATCAAGCGATTGCCCGCCCGAAGAAATGAGCGCCGAAGATCCGCTTTTCATTCTGTATACTTCGGGATCTACCGGCAAACCCAAAGGCGTTTTGCATACCACTGGCGGCTATATGGTTTATGCCTCTATCACCCATCAATATGTATTTGATTATAAGGAAAGTGATATTTATTGGTGCACCGCCGATGTCGGCTGGGTTACGGGGCACAGCTATATTATTTATGGGCCGCTGGCCAATGCTGCCACTTCGCTTATGTTTGAAGGTGTGCCGAATTATCCCGATAATTCGCGCTTTTGGCAGGTATGTGACAAACATCAGGTTTCCATATTTTACACCGCCCCCACCGCTTTGCGCGCCCTTATGCGCGAGGGCGATGCACCGGTAAAAGCAACTAACCGCTCCTCCATTCGCTTGCTCGGCACGGTGGGAGAACCCATCAACCCCGAAGCCTGGCTATGGTATTATAATGTCGTGGGCGAAGCCCGTTGCCCGATTGTCGATACATGGTGGCAAACCGAAACGGGAGCTGCCCTCATCACCCCACTACCTGGCGCAACCGCCCTAAAACCTGGCTCAGCCACACGCCCGTTTTTTGGCGTAAAACCTATATTGGTGGATGGCGAAGGCAAGGTTCTGGAAGGGGCGACATCGGGCAATTTATGCATTGCCGATAGCTGGCCGGGGCAAATGCGCACGGTTTATGGTGATCATCAGCGTTTTATCGATACTTATTTTGTGCAGTATCCCGGCTATTATTTCACCGGTGATGGCTGCCGGCGTGATGAAGATGGCTATTACTGGATTACTGGTCGGGTGGATGATGTGCTCAATATTTCCGGCCACAGGCTAGGCACGGCAGAAGTGGAAAGCGCGCTTGTCGCCCATGCGCATGTGGCCGAGGCCGCTGTTGTTGGCTATCCGCATGATATTAAAGGACAAGGCATTTATTGCTATGTCACACTCAATGCAGGGCTAGAGGGAGATGACACGCTCAAAAAAGAATTGGTGCAATGGGTGCGCAAGGAAATCGGCCCCATCGCAACGCCCGACCTCATTCAATTTGCCCCCGGCCTGCCCAAAACCCGTTCGGGTAAAATTATGCGGCGCATATTGCGAAAAATCGCCGAAGATGACTTTTCCAATCTTGGAGATACCTCCACCCTCGCCGACCCCAACGTGGTCGATGACTTAATCAATAATAGGCAGAATCAAAATTTATAAAACGTGCTTGTTTTTATTGATGAAAGTGGTGATCCGGGTTTTAACAGTGCCAATAAAATTTTCGTAATTGCACTTATAGTATTTGCAAATAAAGAAGATACGCAAGCAGCCAACCAAAAAATAGACGATTTAGCGAAAAAGCTGAGCAAACGAGATGAATTTAAGTTTAGCAAATGCTCGTATTTTATGCGTGATACTTTTTTGAAGCCATCCAGTCAGAAAAGTTCAAAATTTATGCTTTAGTTGTCGACAAAACGATAATCCACAGCCCTTATTTACAAAATAACCCTACACGATTTTATAACTATTTTCTTAAACGCGCTCTAAAACATAGCGGGATATACAAAGCGAAAATACGCCTTGATGGAAAGGCAGATAAAAAATTCAAACAGGCTTTGCGTAATTATTTACAATTTGATCAGCCAAATATGATACATGATTTTCAATTAAAAGATTCTAAAAAAGATAATCTAATACAATTAGCAGATATGGTCTGTGGGGCAATCGGACGCGCATATACAGATAAAAAACATAATGATAGATGGTATAATATGCTCAAACATAAAATTAAACCAAATATATGGGAGTTTGGGAAAAAGTAACCCCCTCAACCCGATAAAATCTGGGACATAACCATACGGCAGCCGTTAAGATTGAGAGGGCAATGCACTAGATATATAACATAACTAATAATACACGTCAATTTTCTTATGATAAAGATATATATGTGGTAAATTATGATGTTATTTTATCGAATCCAGCTAACCTTAGAACCATGTCTCAATCTAAAACCAAATTTGACGCGCATAGCGCACATGTGGACACAGCCGCGATAAAGCCGCTGCCCAATAGCCATAAAATTTATGTAGAAGGAAGCAGACCGGATATTCGCGTGCCCATGCGGCAGATAACCCAAAGCGATACGCCGCTTGATATGACCCCGGGAGACTCCGAAAAAAATCCGCCACTTTATGTCTATGACACCGCAGGGCCTTATAATGACCCTATGGCGACGATTGATATTCGCAAAGGGTTGCCCGCTTTACGGGCGCGCTGGATTGAAGAGCGCAATGATACCGCCCCCCTCACCGCCCCAAGCAGCGATTATGGCCAAATACGTGCCGAAAACCCTGCACTTACACAAATGCGTTTTAAGGCACATCGCCCCATACGACGCGCGAAATCAGGGCATAATGTCACCCAAATGCATTATGCACGAAACGGTATCATCACCCCGGAAATGGAGTTTATTGCCATTCGCGAAAATCAAAATCGTGCCGCCTATATCGCGCAATTATATGAAAGCGGAGAGCGGGGCAAACGCATGGCCGATATGCTGCTGGCACAAAAGCCCGGCAACGCTTTTGGCGCACAAATTCCCGATGAAATCACAGCTGAATTTGTGCGTGATGAAGTGGCACGCGGGCGCGCCATTATTCCGGCCAATATCAACCACCCCGAAAGCGAACCGATGATCATCGGGCGTAATTTTCTGGTGAAAATCAATGGGAATATTGGCAATAGCGCGCTCGGCTCTTCCATTGGTGAGGAAGTGGATAAAATGACCTGGGGCATTCGCTGGGGTGCCGATACGATTATGGATTTATCCACCGGCACGCATATTCATGAAACGCGTGAATGGATTATCCGCAATGCGCCGGTGCCCATCGGCACTGTGCCGATTTATCAGGCGCTTGAAAAAGTAGATGGCAAAGCCGAAGAGCTGACATGGGATATATTCCGCGATACGCTGATTGAGCAGGCTGAACAGGGTGTGGATTATTTCACCATTCATGCCGGTGTGCGCTTGCGCTATGTGCCGCTTACCGCCAAGCGCATGACGGGGATTGTCTCGCGTGGCGGTTCGATTATGGCAAAATGGTGCCTGGCACATCATAAAGAGAGCTTTCTTTATACGCATTTTGAAGAGATTTGCGATATTATGAAGGCCTATGATGTATCCTTTTCTCTGGGCGATGGCTTGCGCCCTGGCTCAATTTGGGATGCGAATGACGCCGCCCAATTAGGCGAGCTTGAAACGTTGGGCGAACTTACGCAAATTGCCTGGACGCATGATATTCAAACCATGATTGAAGGCCCCGGCCATGTGCCCATGCAGCTGATTAAGGAAAATATGGATAAGCAGCTTAAATGGTGTGATGAAGCCCCCTTTTATACGCTGGGGCCGCTTACAACAGATATTGCGCCGGGTTATGATCATATCACCTCAGCCATTGGTGCGGCGCAAATTGGCTGGTATGGCACCGCTATGCTGTGTTATGTCACGCCGAAAGAACATTTGGGCTTGCCTAATAAGGAAGATGTCAAAACCGGCATTATCACCTATAAGCTCGCCGCCCATGCGGCAGATTTGGCGAAAGGGCATCCGGGCGCACAGATACGCGATAATGCGCTTTCTAAGGCACGGTTTGAGTTTCGCTGGGAAGACCAATTTAATCTTTCGCTCGACCCTGATACGGCACGCGGTTTTCATGATGAAACCTTGCCGAAACAATCCATGAAAGTCGCGCATTTCTGTTCCATGTGCGGCCCGCATTTTTGTTCTATGAAAATCACGCAAGATGTGCGCGATTATGCCGCCAAGCTGAATATGGATGCCGAACAGGCATTGGAAGCCGGCATGCAGGAAAAAGCCACCAGCTTCCGCAATGAGGGCGCAGAAATTTATAAAAAACTTTGAAATTCAAGGTTTACACCCTAACGGTCATTCTTGCTCATAGCTTGCGATGGCGCGCCGCACCATATCAATCGTTTCTTTGCTGGCTGTTCGCGGGCTACCACTATCAAAGGGTGGTTGCGGGTCATATTCAATGGATAATTGTATCGCTTTGGCGACGCTCTCGCCAGTAAGGCGCGCAGCTAAAAGCAAAGCCATATCTATACCTGCAGACACCCCCGCCGCGCTCATATATTTACCATCTTCCACGATGCGCTCAGGAACATAATGCGCGCCATAATTTTCAAGCACATCATCCGATGCCCAATGCGTGGTGGCTTTGCGCCCATCCAGCAAACCGGCCTTGGCCAGCAAAAGCGCGCCCGTGCATACCGAGCAGGTGAGCGTTGTGGTTTTATCTATCGCTTTTAGCCATGCAATAAGCGCTTCATCTTGCAAAAGCGGGCGCACACCCGGCCCACCCGGAACAAGCAAATAATCGGTCTCCTGCTGCGCCGAAAATTCACGTGCCGAGAAATGCACGCCGGCAATCTGTGTGTCAATAAAGCCGCTATGTGGGGCAACCAGGTCTATCTCAAGGCCGGGCACCCGCGCCAAAACCTGTAACGGGCCAATAAGGTCAAGCGGGGTTATATCCGCAAATGTTAAACAGGTAAGGCGCATGCCCTTCTCCGTTTTAGCCTTTAAGACCGCTTAAAAACTTACAAGCCTTCAACACTTCCCGAAATTGTTGGCGTTACCGTATAGGTAATCGGGAATGTGCTAATGGGTGAATCTTCAGAACTTGTGATTCTTAAATCAGCTGCACAATTATTGCCGCCGGTTTCTTCATTTTTCCCATTTTCGCGCACATTCTCCACAATATATTTAAGCGATTGTGCAACTTGAACATTGAGCTGTTGTGCTTGCGCGGGCGTGAGCTTTTCAACATCTGTCCCCCCTTGTTTTGCTGCATTCACACCAACACCACGTTGAACAAATGTGCGGCCAGCGGCCTGACGCACCAAGGAAATACTTGCTTGCGAATCACAAGCCGGAACAGGTGTTGTATGTGTCCGAAAAGCCTGATCATATATTACAAGCGCACTGGCTGTTATAAATGCTGACGCAAATACGGAAATTGTGATTGATTTCATACCGTTTGATTGTGAAGATGACATTTTTTTACTCCTAAAAATCGAAATACCGAATCATAAATAAACTGCTTCGTTTTGTTTGCAAAAGTTTTTTTACCTATATAAATGCATATGGCTAAATATTATGGCCATGCAACCAGGGGCGGCATGGAAGATAAAATCGCTTCAGCATTGCCCCCTGTTTGTAATCCGAAGGTTGTGCCACGATCATAAAGCAGATTAAACTCAACATAACGCCCGCGCTGGCGTAATTGTGCGTCACGCTCGGCAGCGCTGTAATCCATAGTTATGCGCCGCGCAATAAGGGGCGGGTAAACATTCACAAAGGCACGCCCGACATCTTGCGTAAATGCAAAATCGCGCTCCCAATCGCCGCTATTGAAATGATCATAGAAAATCCCCCCCGTGCCGCGTGATTCATTTCGATGCGGCAAATAAAAATAATCATCACAATCTTGCTTAAAACGCGGGTAATAGCTTGCATCATATTTATCACAGGCTGCCTTATAGGCGGCATGAAAGTCTATTGTATCTTCATGGCTTTCATGCCGCGCCGCAGCCAGCATAGGGGTTAAGTCACCCCCCCCACCAAACCAGCTTTTGGTTGTTATAATCATACGCGTATTCATATGTGCTGTCGGCGCATGCGGGTTTTTCGGGTGAATAATCACCGAAATGCCGCTTGCCCAAAAACGCGGATCATCTTGCGCCCCTGCTATATTTTTGCGAAACGCTTCGGAAAACTCACCATAAACAGTAGAAATATGCACGCCTGCCTTTTCAATAACGGCGCCGCTCAATAAAGCCATCTCGCCGCCGCCCTCATCATTTGTGCCATCACCGCGCTGCCATTTTTTCCGCTCAAATCTGTGCCCTTCAGACTCGAGTGACTCCAGACGCGTGCATAAATCATCACGTAATTGCCTAAACCATGCTGCCGCTCTTTGTTTTTTATCTGTCCAATCTTCCATATGTGTTTCTATCTACTATTTTGTCACTATGCATATATTTTTTGCGTTAAAATTGCATTAAATATTAAGATTTTTCTATAAAGATAATGAAATTATGTATATAAGGCTAATAAGAAAAACCTAGGAAGGGAGAAGATTTATGAGCGAAGCCGATATGCCTGAACAGCCACAACGGCGCGATTTTCTTTTTTTAGCAACTGGTGCTTTTGTTACCGTAGGCGTAGCCAATGTCGCTTGGCCGCTGATTGATCAGATGAACCCTGATGCTTCGGTTTTGGCACTTGCGTCTATCGAAGTCGACCTCTCTGCAATAGAGGTTGGCCAAAGCATTAAGGTGAAATGGCGCGGTAAACCGGTATTTATCCGTCGCCGCAGTGCACAGGAAATTGAAGCGGCACGCGCGATTGACCCCGAAACATTACCCGATCCGCAAGAGGATGCCGCACGTGTGCAAAAAGATGAATGGCTGGTTATGGTGGGTGTATGCACCCATTTAGGGTGTATTCCATTGGGAGAAGAAGGCGATTATAATGGCTGGTTCTGTCCCTGTCACGGCTCGCATTATGATACATCCGGACGCATCCGCAAGGGGCCGGCACCCAAAAACTTAGACGTGCCGCCTTACGAGTTTCTTAATGAACAGCGCATTAAAATCGGTTAAGGGAGAATAGCAATGAGTGGTGAAAGCACCTATAATCCGCAAAATGGTTTGACAAAATGGTTAGATACGCGTCTACCTATCATACGCTTAACGTATGATAGTTTTATTGATTTTCCGACACCTAAAAATTTGAATTATTGGTGGACTTTCGGCGGCATTTTAGCGTTTTGCCTCGCTGTGCAAATCATAACCGGCATTATTTTGGCAATGCATTATACCCCACATGTTGATTTTGCATTTGATTCGGTGGAACATATCATGCGAAATGTGAATTATGGCTGGCTTATTCGCTATATCCATGCCAATGGCGCCTCCATGTTTTTCCTGGCTGTTTATATTCACATGTTTCGCGGCCTTTATTATGGGTCTTATAAAGCCCCGCGCGAAGTTTTATGGATTTTAGGCGTTTTGATTTATCTGCTGATGATGGCCGCTGCCTTTATGGGCTATGTGCTCCCTTGGGGACAAATGAGCCTGTGGGGAGCAACTGTAATCACGAATCTGTTCGGTTCAATTCCAGTAATCGGTGAAGATATTGCCATGTGGCTATGGGGCGGGTTTTCAGTAGATAACCCAACCTTAAACCGTTTCTTTTCTTTGCATTATCTTATTCCTTTCCTTATTGCGGGTGTTGTCATATTGCATGTATGGGCGTTACATGTGTCGGGCAATAATAACCCCATCGGT
Source organism: Parvibaculaceae bacterium (assembly GCA_965227805.1). Lineage (GTDB taxonomy): Bacteria > Pseudomonadota > Alphaproteobacteria > RS24 > RS24 > CBDDGJ01. The sequence goes on from CBDDGJ010000003.1 coordinate 230,203, forward strand.
GTTTCGGTTAAATCAAAGCAGGATACACTTCCCTTCCACCCCTATTATACGGTGAAAGATGCCTTTGCTTTATCGCTTTTTATTATTTTATTTGCCTGGTTTGTCTTTTTTATGCCGAATGTATTGGGGCATGCAGATAATTATATCCAGGCCGACCCGCTTTCCACACCGGCACATATTGTCCCAGAATGGTATTTATTGCCATTTTATGCGATTTTACGTGCTATCCCGGATAAATTAGGCGGGGTTATCGCTATGTTTGCGGCAATAGGTATTTTATTTGTGCTACCATGGCTGGATAGTTCGAAGGTGCGTTCAGGGCGTTTTAGACCACTATTTAAGCAATTTTTCTGGATATTCGTCTTAAATTGTCTATTGCTCGGCTATTTGGGGGCAAAGCCTGCCGAAGGCATTTATATTATTCTTGCCCGTATCGCAACTGCATATTATTTCGCACATTTCCTGATTATTTTGCCTGTATTGGGCATTGTCGAAAAACCCCGCGACATACCGGAAAGCATTTCCGACCCCGTTTTGCCTTCATCTCAATAAGACCTATTGTTAAGGAGTTTTCATATGAAAAAAATAAAATATTTCACTTTGCTTCCCGCTTTAGCTCTTATTTTAGGCTTGGATATATCGCATCATGCACAAGCCGCAAGCGAAGCAAAAGCACCGCCAAAACAAGATTGGCAATTTCAAGGTGTTTTCGGCACATTCGATAGAGATGCATTACGGCGCGGCTATCAAATATATAAAGAGGTATGTGCAAGCTGTCATAGTATGAACCAGCTTGCTTTCCGCAATTTAGCGCAAAGTGGTGGCCCCGAATTTAGCGTAGCTGAAGTAAAAGCTCTTGCTGCACAATATATGGTCACAGACGGGCCGGATGAATTTGGCGATATGTTTGAACGCCCCGCCCTCCCATCTGATCGCTTTGTGCCGCCTTTTGCCAATGAAGAAGCTGCAAAAGCCTCGAATAACGGTGCCTATCCGCCTGATTTATCGCTTATTACAAAAGCAAGATCTGGTGGTGCCGATTATATTTACGCAATTCTTATCGGTTACGAAGATGAAGTTCCGGCAACGATAGATTTACGTGCCGGACAATATTATAACCCCTATATGGCAGGCGGTATTTTATCTATGGCGCCACCTTTAATGGATGATTTAGTTGAATATAGCGATGGAACAGCTGCAACCGCAGAGCAAATGGCGCGCGATGTTGTGCATTTCTTAAGCTGGGCGGCAGAGCCAGAATTGGAAACACGTCACCGCACAGGGTTTATGGTATTACTTTATCTCGCAATTATTTCCGGATTATTGTATTTTTCAATGCGGAAAGTTTGGGCTGATAAGCATAACCAATAAAACAGCTAGCTTCATATATATTTGATGCAACTAGCCGCTTTGCTATCTAAAGCATAACATAGTTGTTTACGCAATATATAACGCCATACCGCATAGCCTATTACCGGCTATTATCATCACCTATAAAACAGATATTAAACATGCAAGCGTTATTATAAGTCTGCCCTATATCTATAGGTATCAAACTATGTCATTGGCTTCTAATACGCTCAGATATATCGCATATTATGTGCAAGAGTTATGCGGGAAGTATGATATTCACTTGCAGCTTCATGTTTAATACAAATTTATATCTTAAACCTTAGGTCGCTTTCCAGTCTGGTTTTTACCTTTTCACCCGACAAGCCTCATATAGGCATTAGGCTGACATATGCAAACAACCGCAACGAAGTCTTGCATATAATCGTTGTAATCTCAGTCCTTATTTAATCAGGCTTGTGTTGTTTTAGAAAAAATCACATTTAGATTTTATAAACCGCGGACGTGGTTAAAAACGCCACTGCAAAGCAGCACTGAAAATATTCTCTGCTTCATCCGTTTCCTCCGGCAAATCAATGCCTTTCCCACCTTCTAAGGTTAGACTTACACCATTACGGAAGGCCAATGAAAATCCTAACGCCGCAGAGGAGGCCTTTTTAATACGATCTTCATCCTCAAGATTAAGATCAAATTCTTCTGTTTCACCGCTATCATACACCAAATATGTATTCAATACCGAAGATCTAAGCCCCTTAACCCAGCTTAGGCGTGCCGACCACATGGTGCATGAGTCACCATATATAACACTAGACCGGAAGCCCAGACCAAAGCGACGTCCCCCAAAGCTACATTCTGCCGAGCTTAACAGAGGTTTAGACCCAAGTGAGGATTGTGCATAAAAAGAAACCGGTATAGAAAAACGCCCATTATAAATACGTCCAACATCTAAAATCGCTTTGCCATATATATCAACGGCAGAGGCAGAAGGATCATTACCGCTATCACTGGTAGAGGTGCCACTTTCTTCAGCAGAAAGCCCATTTACAAGCCCTAAACGTAATTCAACGGAATGTCCTCCACCAATACGGTGATTTATATCTAACCACGTCGAGAGCGATTCAACTGTCTCTTCCGTATCTGGCACATCGAACAGGAACGTTTTTGTTTCGCTCGCAGAATAGGAAGCACCATAGGTAAAATTCGTTTTGCGCGAGCGATAAATCGGATAGCTTAAGAATAATTCATTTTTCAAAACTTCACTGGTGAATCCCAAATCTTGTAAAGACTCATCCGTAGGTTCTGTTTCAGACACACTAATTGTCGTCCCCGCATTGAAACCTGCATCACCAAAATAGCTTGCAAGCATTAATGTATAGCCCTTAAATGCTTCCCCGTCGGGAGAAAAATTCGTTGACAAACGTATGACATCCGCCCCCGTAAGTAAGCCGTAAACATCACCGCTTAGCGAAATAACATTATTATCCAGATTATCACTTAGATAATTATTCATACCCACCGTAAAGCTAAAAGGGTTATGTGCCAGATCAACCGTAAGGCGCGCCGCATTTGCTGCATCGGAGGGAGACAACATACCAACGGCTTTTACACCATAAAAATCATTTGCAATAAGTAAACGCTCTTCAAGACTATGGCTCTTAGCCGGATATTCTTCCAATAATGGATCCATAATATTCGCCACACGACTATATACATTACGTGGCACACGCCCTTTATAGGTCACTTTATCAATAAATCCTTCAACAACACGTATTGTAAAATTACCTTCACCCGCATCAATCGTTTGTTCCGGAACAATAGCAAAAGAAAGCGCATAACCTGCTTCACGATAAACAGTAGAAATATCCTCAGCAAATACAAATAAATCTTGGGAAGAGACTTTTTCATCCGGCAAATAGGGCCATAAGAGCATAAGCTCGTTTTTAGAAATCGCCGTTGCGCCGATAATTTCCATTGATTTATATATAATGGTTCTTTGATCTTCAATTGCCTGCTGCTCTGCTGCCGTAGGCGCATTAACCCGAGATGATGTATTTGCCGCTCCATTTCGTTGCGGTGGTGGCTTGAAATTCAAACCTGATACGCCCACAACGCTGGGAATAGCGGGGGTTGGTGCTGCAGCAGGACTTGGTTGAGACTCTGCTGTCGTTGGCGCACCGATTGGTGTCGGCTGACCAAATGGATCCTGCTGAGCGGGTGTTCCCTGCCCCTGAACTGGTGCAGCATCAAAAGGAGATGGGGCTTGACCTTGCGCCGGGGCATCAAAAGGAGAGGGAGCTTGACCCTGCCCCTGAACTGGTCCAGCCTCAAAAGGAGAAGTTTGCTCCGAAAACGGGTCACCAAAAGGCGAGACATCACTTGCACCACCCTCGCCTTCCACTTCATTATAAAACGGTGCAGACGGGTGCAAAGGCTGATAGGGCATAGAATATGTCTCTATCGATGATGCTTTTTGTATATGCATATGCTTCGGCACAGCAATTTCACTTGCATGTGCCAATGGTGAATAAACCACCCCCATGCACATAATTATAAATAATTTGCATTTCGAAGACATAATAAACCACTTACCCTATTGTTTTTGAAGATTTACTTTTTCTGACTGCTTGCTTTCTTTGCTTCGTTAAACCAGGATTCATTCCGATTTTGCATTTCTGCATATGCGGCCTGAAACCCTTCTAAAGATATCGGATAGCTGCGCGGCTTTCTGGTGCTATCATTCACAGCAAAAATCCCGTTTTTACCCTTCTTAAATGGCGCAATATCTTTGGATTTCACCAAGCCATCAATAAAGCATCCTCCGCTACTGCAGCGCGTAAATTTCAAACCTTCCGGTGTCTTGTTTTCACCATCAATCTGGATAAGCACACCCGTGGCAACAAAAACACCCGGGCGGGTAACAATTTGCATTGCAATTAAATCTTGTTCTTTCGATCCTGAATCAGCAAGGGAAATACGCAAAAGCGGTGTTCCGCTTTCTTTATCACTAAGCGTTTGTATCATTTCGCAAGGCGGATTATTGGGTAAGTCACGACACATAACGCCCCAATCATCAAAACGTTCAATTTTTCCTTCTTGTGCTTGCGCAACGGCAACAATACCAATGCACATAATAAAGCACATAACAAATCCTAATAAGCTATAAGCTGATCTATCCATTTAATTCCCCTTCACAAGTATTTATCATAGCGGTTACAAAAGTAAGTATATACGCAAAATTCAGTATTTACTTTAATATATCTATCTGTAGCTTTAGCCCCTATATATAACTTTAGCCGAGATATTACTGCATAATATAGCTATGTTGCTCAAATAAATAAAGTATTTCTTAGTAAATATCAACTCAAAATTACTTTTATTACTATATATATCTAGCATAAATGTATTTATTGCTTCACTTCATCAGTTTTATGTTGATACATATGCACATTGATCGGGTGAATACCACCATGCCAATAAGGGCCAAAAATATCCCCGCCACCGATAAGAGGTGAAGTTCGGTTTTTGGTATCGTCCTTGTCCCTTCTTTCCGCCAACGCCGGTTCAATAGGCTTGAACAAATGTAGATCTGTATATTCGTCTATTTCTGTGCTGAATAAACTTTTCGGGTCACCAACCCCGGTAAGAGAAAATTGTGCATCCCCAATAACGGTCACGATTTTATCATCTGTCTTTCTCGGAAGAGGAACCCCCCAATAAATACTGCCCGTTTCCGGTGATATTTGCGCATTTATTGGATAAATATGCAGTTTCTTGTTCATCTGCGCAGCTTTAACCTGTTTATGTGCCGTTATAATAATTGTTCCCCCTATCCCTACACCGGTATTCTTCAGAAATTCGTTTATATTTGTGAACTCATTCACATCAATAAATATATTTTTTCCCTTACCACCACCATGCCTATCAAGCATAACACCGTCACTAAAAGGTAATTTGGGGGCATCAATAATGGTGCGCCCCGGCTGGGCATATACAAAAGATAAAAACATGCAAAGAAATGCACCACTTATGCATATATATTTGCCCGCATATATAATAGAATAAAAATGTTTCATATCCATAATTATGCAAAAACGGAGCTGCATGAATAGCAGCCCCGTTTTACCTGCATGCATATGTATCCTATTCTGAAGCGCAGATCCGTTCCATACCGGACGTGCATTCCAGCAAGCGCCACTTACCAAATATTTTCATATATGTTTTCGACGTTGCGTTATCATTATTTGTCGCACGTGCTCTAGCTTTACGCAGCAAGGAAGAGTCAATAGCAACACTGCCTCCGTAATCATAGCCTTCAAGGAATTCACCGGTTTGTGCCTCAAATTCATCGGCCAAGACTTCATAATCGGTTTTATCCGTAAAGTCTATAACCGTGCCTGTGCCGGTATCACTTTTTGTCAAAGTTGATGATGTATCAATATCAGCAATATCAATCGCCATAGCTACCGCGGTTTCCAGAACCAAAGCCGCATCTTCTGCACTAAGGACAATTTCACCAATATTGGCAGCAGCCGCATTACTTGCTAGCTGATAATCTGTATTTTCCAATGCTAGCCCTGTTACCGTAACCTGCTTATTATTGCCAGTCGTTGCTGTATCATAAGCACCGATTAACCCATCTGTAACAAGCTGGGCATCTTCGCCTTCAAGCACACCAGAAACATTATAATTATCGGCTGTAAGCGTTGCAATCACACTTCCATCATAGTCCTTCTTAACAAGACCAACCAGGCTGACCGTAACCTCTTTTGCTGTAATCTCACCATCAATCTCAATGCTTTCTGTCGTAAGATTATAATTATCGACATCAGCACCGGTCAATTCCAGTGATGCAAAAGTTACCGTCGTTGCATCTGCAACATGCGCAGAGTTAAATGTGCCTTCGCTTGATACAGCAAGATCATCACCTTCAAAGATGCCTTCAAACACATAGTCATCACTTTCAGGTGCATCGGCAAAGGTAGTTCCGTCATAAACTTTCGTTACCACACCATCATCTGCAACACTTACTGCCAAATCCGCTGCCGTAATAGACGCATCGCGTGTAACAGTCTCAGTTGTAAGAATATAATTCAGGTGACTGCTATCGGTGCTATCAACCGTAAGGTCGCTATAGATGACCTGGCTAGCCTCGGTAACATCCTTACTGTCAAATTCAACATTGCCATGATCAAGCGTTAAATCATCTGAGCTTATCTGATTAGAAAATACATATTCGCCTTGTGCAAGGGCAATATTTTCTACTGAGTCAGCTGCAACTGTTCCGTCATAAACTTTGCTTGCTTCGTTCAAAGTGGTGACTGCTACTGTAATTTCCCTTTGGGTAATTTCACCGATATTACCCGAAATTTCAGTTGTCGTGAGATCATAATTGGCAGCATCATCACCCGATAATGCAAGTGTTGACGCATTCACTAAACGCCCACCCTTAACATTGCCATCATCATCAAAGTCAACATTGCTATTATCACCAAACTCAATATTATCGGCGGTAAATGTAACATCATCCCCTTCAATAATACCGCCCACACTCTGGTCAGATGCAGCAGTGGTGGTTGATAATGTTGCATGGTCGAAAACAATACCATCTTGATCGGCACTATCAATCGTTGTGTTACCATCATATATCTTGCTGACAGAACCGCTTAGCCCTGTAACCTCTACCGTGCGTTTCGTAATCGTTGCATAAAGAGCTTCTGTACTATCAAGTTGATAATTAAGGCTATCCGCGCCTGTCAGTGTTGCATTGACATCGATTAAAATATCAGATCCAACATTTTTATCGGCAAATGTACCGGTAATATTATCTTCATCAATGTTTACATCATCACCAGAAAGGGAACCAGAAAGCTGATAGCCATCAATCAGTGAGACCGTGGCGACATCTGTGCCGTCATAAACCTTATCTGTAACCTGCACAGTGCCTGCAGAAACAAGCAATGCACGTTTCTCAATGCTGGCATCACGCACAAGTGAAGTCGTTGTCAGATTATAATTACCGGTTTGCGTATCAGCCGCCGAACCATCTGCAACGGCAAGTCCCAAATTGGTATAGTCAACTTTTGTTGCGCCATCTTCTTGGAAATTGTCAACATAAACAAGCGCACTATCAAAAGCCGCGTCATATGTAAGTGCCAGGCTTTCGCCGCTAACAACCCCAAGGAAGTTATAATCAGATGCATCCAGTGCAGCAACATCTGTGCCACTACCATCACTCAACACAGTTGAAGCTGTGCCGTCATAGGTTTTGCTAATCGCATCAATACCTGCAGACAGACTAACGACAACGTTTTTCTGCTCAATATCCGCTGCGCGTTCGAATGAAGCCACGCTTGATGCATCCAGGGCATAATTGGCCGATTTCGTGCCACCCAATGATAAGTCAGAATAAGTCACCACATCCGCACCAACATTTTTCGTGTCAAATGAGGCACTGCTATATGTCAGGAATACATTATCTCCGGTAATAACCGCATCGGCTGTTGTATCATCTGCATTGATGAACTGGTAATTCTGGTCAAGAATAAGTGCGACATTATCCGCGCTTGATGCATCTGCAGAACCATCATAGATTTTTGTAACAACTTCACTTTGCAAGTTACTTGTCGTCGCAAAAAGCGTGCGTTGTGTAATTGCCGCATCACGTATCAATTGATCATCAACAACATTTTCCGAATCACTCAAGATAAGCTCATAATTCGCCTTATCATTACCACTAAGTGTAATGCCGGAATAGATAACTTGCGTTGCATCCAGAACATCTTTGTCGTCGAACAAGATGGTTGTGAAATCTAGAGCCACATCTTCGCCTGTAACAATACCGGCATCATCTGTCCCATTTATATAGAATGTATAATCTGTATTCAGGGTAAGTGCAGCAACATCTGCGGCATTTGTTGTGCCGTCATAGACTTTGGCAACCTCACTTAGACCATCGGTCGGGATAATATCAAAGACAATTTGTCGTTGCGTAATCTCACCGATTGCAGCGGATAAGGTTAGCGAATTATCGCTTGTGATCGTGTTACCAGAAGCATCAACCAGATTATAGTTCAAATAAGTATCATCCCCTGTATCTGTCGCAAAGCCGGTGGCAGTTGCTGATATTGTTTTTCCGCTACCGACATTTTGATCATCAAAGGCAAGCGTATCATTCGTTTCAAGCACAAGCAGATCTTTATCAGCTTCAATAATACCGCTATCTGCATTTCCGGCCACAGCGTCATAAGTATAACTTAAGCCTGTATCATCTGTGAGTAGATTATTACCGTCATATTGTTTGCTTACATCACCCGCAATTCCGGTTATAACGACATCGCGTTGGCTGATTGTTGCCGTTGTTGTCAAAGAAGATGATTCAAGGCTATAATTAGATGCCGCGATCGTATTGCCGTTCTCATCTTGCACATCTACAATGTCCAGAACGAGGTTGACTTCTTTATCCACACCAGCATTTGCATCGGCAAATAGGGCACTTTCGACGCTTACGCCATTCAATATAGCATCTTCACCCGTTGCTGCATTACCGAATACCAAGGCGTTTAAGGCAACATCATCTCCAATATCGCGTGTGCCATCATAAACTTTATCGAAAGCGCCTGATATATCACCGGCAACCGAAAGCTCGCGTGCTGTAATTTCGGCGTCATAAACCAAGGTCTCAATCGCTACACCACTGGCATCAACAAGTTTATAATTGCCTTGCTCATTACCGCTCAAAGCGACACCAGAATAAGTTACCTGTGTTGCATCCAGAACATTCTTATTATCAAACACAGCATCACCTAAATGCCCCAAGGTTACATCATCACCAGCAATAACAGCATCTGTTGCACCATCATGGTTTATAAATGTGTAACCCGCCGCAATCGTTGTGGCATTCACAGCATCACCCTCAGCATAGACCTTTGTATTATTATATTCCATTGACAACGTGCCTACTGCATCAACACCAATGGCGCGCTGTAGAATTGTGCCTATATCATCAGAAATGCTAATATTGCTTGCCAAGCTATAGTTAGACTGGCTTGCTCCCGTAATTGCAAAGTTACTCGCCGTAATTGATTGTTCAAGAACATTGCCATGAATATCAAGGGCAACATCTTTTGTATCAAAGTTAACCGTTATGCCGCTTGTATCAATGCTCACATCTTCACCGTCAACACCAACCAGGCCAGTCAATTCAAAAGATAGCGTATTAACATAGTCAGTATCACTTGCATTTTGGGTTATGCCCGTTGTGCCATCATAGGTTTTAACAATCGAGCTTCCGTCTACAAACGCCACACCGATTGTTTTTGGCGTAATGGATGCGCCAACACGTTCCAATGTAAGCGTATCGCCTGCAAAGGATAGCTCATAATTATTAGATGCAGAGCTCGAGTCCAGAGTGACATCGCTATAAAAGAGGCTATTTGCACCCGCAACATTGGCATCGTCAAACACAACACTCGCATAATCTATACCAACAACATCACCGCTAATAATCGCCCCAAGACTGTCATCTCCCGTGCCGGCATATTCAAAGTCATAATGTGTCCCCGAAACAAGACCCACATCAAGACCATTTGCAGAGGTCGTTCCATCATAGGTTTTTGTCACAGCATCAAGGTTATTCAGCAAATTGACCGAAATAAGGCGTTTGCTAATGTCACCAATTTCACCCGCAGCGGAAACACCACCTGATGAAATTGCACTACCATCCGTATTGACCAACTCATAATTGAGATATGTCGTGCTGTTATTAACACCCGCCAAACCGGAAATAGAAGCAGTAACTGTTTTTCCGCTAGCTGCACCAGCAGTATCAAAGACCATATCAGTCAGCACAACGGCAACTTCAGCTTCATCTGCGGCAATCATACCACCATCTTCCTCTCCGCCTGAACCAAATGTATAACCGACATCATCACCCCACAGACTACTATCTATAGTCGTTGTGCCGTCATATTCGCGCGTAACGTTACCTGTTAATCCGCTAATCGAAACTTTGCGTTGCGAGATTGTCGCACTCGTATCGTCAAATGTTATATTGTAATTATTCAAATCCGTTCCCGCTATGGTTTCGAGAGCCAAAGCACTTGCCGGGGTTATCTGCACGGTTTGCGAAATAATATTGCCATTATCATCAAAATCAACATCAGCGCTGGCAAATGTGCCGTTTAGATAGCTCGCATCAACATTTGAAATACCTTCGCCTGTAATAAAGCCTTCCGTAAGCAGTAAGCCATCACCATCAATATCATTATCGGTCGTAAATCCGCTTGTATCAATTCCGCTGGCACTATTAGACCCATCATATACCTTATCCGCAACAGTAATGCCGCCGATAAGAACATCACGCTTATTGATCGTAACCGTAAGTGCATCTGCATTACCATCAGAGTCGCCATCATAACCATAGGTAAAGCTATAATTTTGCGCAGCACCACTTACACCGGTAATATTGATAATCTCAAGGTTTTCACCAACACTGGTCGTTGCGACATCACCAGCAAGATGACTACTCAAGATAGAATCTTCAATGCCACCAACACTAATAAGCCCATCAATATTAAGCGCCGCACCTGTATCTACAAACCCTACGCTTGACGTGCCATCATAAACGCGGTCGACCGTTGTGAGTTGCGATAAAATAATTGCTGATTTTTGTATAACAGAAACGGTGGACTCATAAATGGCCTCATCCACAGTGTAATTATAGGCCAAATCACCTGAAAGCGCTACACCAGAAATTTTAACATCCTTATTATCGCCAATATTTGCATCCGCAAATTCGATTGTTATATCACTACCACTAGTAACAGTAACAAAATCAACATCATCTTCGGAAATACCGGCAAAGGTTAATTCACCAATTTCCACAGCACCTGAATCAATGGCGACCGTTCCGTCATATTCACGGCTATTGGTGGCATTGCCAATAAGCGTGTAATCAACATTTATACCGCTGGCAACCGTAATCGTTGCTTGCTCGATTGTTCCAGTCGTCAAGGTCTGGTCGGTAACCGTATAATTACCTAAATCAGCACCATCATATTGTGCACCGGACAGTAAAACCGTGCCATTTTGAACAACATATTTATTGTCGGCATAAAAGGTCTGCCCATTAGAAATGATTTCATCAACATATCTGCCGGTAACACTATCCGCAACCAGAGATACATCATCCCATGTGACAATCGAACTAAACTCAGCTGTCTCGGTGCCATCGTCATTATAGGCGATAACCGCATCCCCATTCGCATCATAACCGATACGATTAACAAGCTCGGCATTATCCGTATTGACCTGAGCAACCGCGTTAAAGTCAAGTGAGGCATCTGCATTGCCGCCATAAAGTTTAGTATCAACCGCAATTCCTGAAACCGTTAACTCACGCGGCGTAATTGTTGCATTAAGGGTCGTTGCCGTAACAATGTCATAATTATCCGCAACTAACGTGCCATCACTATGCTCACCGGTATAGCTGCCTTTTATATCAACAGCCTGCGTTGTCACAGCATTTATATCATTATAGGCAACGTTTTTGCTATCAAAATTGCCAGTAAAGGTCGCGCCCAGATCTTCCTCAACACCACCGACACTAATCAGACCCGTATAAGATATATTCGTCGTATCAACCACCGCAGTATCCGTGCCATCATATATTTTATCGTCAACAGTGACACCGGAGATTGTGAGGGTTTGTTTGTTAATAACCCCTGTGGTTGCAAATGAATCTGTCAATGTAACTTCATCGGTAACGCTATTATAAGAGAACACATAGTTTGAAGCTAAGGTTGAATCTTCAACCCCATCCTTTTCAACAGAAAGCGCTAAATCCTTAACTGTCGCCGTTTGTGTTGTCACATCGCCATTTTGATCATAAGCAACATGCTGGCTATCATAAGTTACAGTCGCCCCAGAAAGGTCAATCACCAATACCTCGCCGGCAACACTAGCAACCGTGCTATTGCTCAAACTATCCTCGAGCGTATAGGTAACACTGCCAATATCAAGCTGTGCCGTCACCGTGCCATCATAGGTTTTATCAGCGGCAGAAATGCCATTAAGGGTAACAACAAGCGGCACAATTTTTGCCGTCGGGTCTGTAAGAGATGTTGTCGTGAAGATATAGTTTTTAGACATATCCACACCATCGGCACCATCATCACCATCATGCACTGTGAATGTATCATAAATGAATGACTGCGTCGTAACATCACCATTATCATCATAAGCAACATTGGAATCTACAAAGCGTCCTGTCCCTGTAACATAGACATCATCCGAATTGATCAACCCTGATGTAGGGTCAGTTATTGGGTTACTATAGAGAAGATCACCCTTGCTGCCATCTACACTTGCTGAACCGAACCCATCGGTACCATCATATGTATAGAGTTTTCCTAAGGCACTGCTGTTAAGAGCCGCAGTAAATTCACGCTGTGTAATTGTCGCTGTTACACCACCATCATTTAGCAATATATTATAATTATCTGCAACCAAAGTCCCATCACTATGCAATGCCGTATAACTATCCGTAACGGTAACATTTTGTGCTGTAACTTGATCTGCATTATCATAGGCAACATTTGCACTTTCAAATGTAGCTGCGAAAGTTGCTCCCAGAGTCTCACCAGCCACAAGACCATCATAGTCTACATTGCTTATCGTTCCTGCTGTTGTGCCATCATAAATCTTATCATCAACGGTTGTCGTAATTGTTAAATCAGCAGGGTTAATTTGCCCCGTCGTTGAATAGTCACTTGCTGTTTCTACCGCATGTGTCGTGTCGTCATAACTAAATACGTAGTTTGAAGTTAATGTTGCATCTTCAACGCCATTATTTTCAACAGCAAGTTCTAAACCGGTAACACTAACAGCCTTGTCTGTCGCATCGCCATTTTGATCATAAGCAACATGCTGGCTATCATATGTGCCTGTCGCATTGGTAAGATCAACCACCAATTGCTGACCAGCAATATCCCCAACTATGGTGTTAGTCAAGCTATCCGTGAGCGTATAGGTAACATTGCCAATATCAAGCTGTGCTGCCGCTGTGCCATCATAGGTTTTGTCAACAGCTGTAATACCTTCAAGGCTAACAATAAGCGGAATAATTCTAGCGTTTACATCATCAAGCGAAGTCGTTGTGAGGCTATAGTTTTTAGACATATCCAAGGCATCGGTCGTATCGCCATCATGAACCGCAAAGCCTTCATAGGTAAGCGTCTGGCTATCCACATTACCGTTTTCATCATAAATAACATTGGAATCTGCAAAACTACCTACACCGCTAACAGTGACATCACCGTCAGCAACCAGATTGGTATAGTCAAGCTCAGCGCCATCCAGTGCGACAGACCCCGTCGTGCCATCATAGCTATAAGATTTTCCTGATGATGCGGTTGCAAGCGAAACAGTAAATTCACGCGGTGTAATTGTCGCTGTTACGCCACCATCATTTAGCAATATATTATAATTATCTGCAACCAAAGTCCCATCACTATGCTGTTGCGTATAACTATCCGTAACGGTAACATTTTGTGCTGTAACCAAATCAACATCATTATAAAGAACATTCGCACTATCAAATGTAGCTGCGAAGGTTGCTCCCAGAGTCTCACCAGCCACAAGACCATCATAGTCTACATTGCTTATCGTTCCCGCTGTTGTGCCATCATAAACCTTATCATCAACGATTGTCGTAATTGTTAAATCAGCAGGATTAATTTGCCCCGTCGTTGAATAGTCACTTGCTGTTTCTACCGCATGTGTCGTGTCGTCATAACTAAATACGTAGTTTGAAGTTAATGTTGCATCTTCAACGCCATTATTTTCAACAGCAAGCGCTAAACCCGTAACACTAACAGCCTTGTCTGTCGCATCACCATTTTGATCATAAGCAACATGCTGGCTATCATATGTGCCTGTCGCATTGGTAAGATCAACCACCAATTGCTGACCAGCAATATCCCCAACTATGGTGTTAGTCAAGCTATCCGTGAGCGTATAGGTAACATTGCCAATATCAAGCTGTGCTGCCGCTGTGCCATCATAGGTTTTGTCAACAGCTGTAATACCTTCAAGGCTAACAATAAGCGGAATAATTCTAGCGTTTACATCATCAAGCGAAGTCGTTGTGAGGCTATAGTTTTTAGACATATCCAAGGCATCGGTCGTATCGCCATCATGAACCGCAAAGCCTTCATAGGTAAGCGTCTGGCTATCCACATTACCGTTTTCATCATAAATAACATTGGAATCTGCAAAACTACCTACACCGCTAACAGTGACATCACCGTCAGCAACCAGACCATCATAGTCAAAATCAGTGCCAGCCAGTGCGATAGACCCCGTCGTGCCATCATAGCTATAAGATTTTCCTGATGATGCGGTTGCAAGCGAAATGGTAAAATCACGCTGTGTAATCGTCGCTGTTACACCACCAGTATTTAGCAATATATTATAATTATCTGCAACCAAAGTCCCATCACTATGCAATGCCGTATAACTATCCGTAACGGTAACATTTTGTGCTGTAACCACATCAACATCATTATAAAGGACATTCGCACTATCAAATGTAGCTGCGAAGGTTGCTCCCAGAGTCTCACCAGCCAGAAGACCATCATATGTAACATTTGCGGCATCTACCACGCCCGTGGTTGTGCCATCATAAATCTTATCATCAACGATTGTCGTAATTGTTAAATCAGCAGGATTAATTTGCCCCGTCGTTGTAAAGTCACTTGCTGTTTGCACAGTATTTGTCGTGTCGTCATAATCAAATACGTAATTGCCAAGTAAGGAAGCGTCCAGGATATCTTCATTATTGCCATCCAAACCGACCGAAACGGCAAGCTCTAAACCAGTAACATTAACTGTCTTGTTTGTCACATTGCCATCTTCATCATAAGCAACATGCTGGTTATCATATGTGCCTGTAGCATTTGTAAGATCAACCACCAAGTCCTCACCATCAATATCCCCAACTACGGTGTCAGTCAAACTATCCGTGAGCGTATAGGTAACATTGCCAATATCAAGATCCGCTGCCACTGTGCCATCATAGGTTTTGTCAACAGCTGTAATACCTTCAAGGCTAACAATAAGCGGAATAATTCTAGCGTTTACGTCATCAAGCGACGTCGTTGTGAGGCTATAGTTTTTAGACATATCCAAAGCATCGGTCGTATCGCCATCATGAACCGCAAAGCCTTCATAGGTAAGCGTCTGGCTATCCACATTACCGTTTTCATCATAAATAACATTGGAATCTGCAAAACTACCTACACCGCTAACAGTGACATCACCGTCAGCAACCAGATTGGTATAGTCAAGCTCAGCGCCATCCAGTGCGACAGACCCCGTCGTGCCATCATAGCTATAAGATTTTCCTGATGATGCGGTTTTAAGCGAAACGGTAAATTCACGCTGTGTAATCGTCGCTGTGGTTTGCCCGGCATTCTCAAGCGTTATATTATAATTATCTGCAATCAAAACGCCATCGCTATGTGTCGCCACATATTGATCAACCGCAAAGGAAACATCTTGCGCTATAATTGCATCTGCACTGTTATAGGCAACATTCGCATCATTAAATGTAGCCGTAATAATTGGTGTTAACACTTCGCCAGCAAGTAGGCCGTCATATGTAACACTTGCGGCATCTACCTCGCCCGTGGTTGTGCCATCATAAATCTTATCCTTAACGGTCGCACCGATTGTCAAATCAATTTTGCTAATGCTGACATTTTCAAAGACTTGCGCGGCAATATCTGTTGTCAAATTATAGTTCAGTGCATCATCACCGGTAAGCGTAGCATTTGAATAGGTTACGCTGGTGGCAAGATCAGCATGTTGCGAATTAAACTCACCCGTTGCGGTAATACCCAAATCATCGCCTGCAAAATAACCGCTACCATCACCGAAGCTATAGGCAGTTTGGCTAAGCGTGCCTGCATCAGTGGTGCCATCATAGTTTTTCGTAATTGGACCGCTTGTATCTATCGTTACGTCTACATTTTTCTGGGTTATTTTTCCTTGTGTCGTATAGGCATCCAGCAATAAGTTTGTGCCTGCATCATCGACAAGGTCATAGCCATAAATAGCCGCGCCATCGGCACTAACAATACCCAGCTTGCTTATCAGCAATTCTTTTGAAGTTACATTACCAGCATTATCATAGGCAACATTTTTATCTACGAACTCACCGGATGAATCTGCCGTTGAAACTGTGAAGTCATCGACCAAAGTGCTGATATTTACGCCATTGAGCAACACGCTATCAATCGCAAATTGAGAGCCGTCAATGTTATCAAGCGCTACTGTGCTGTCATAAACGCGCGTATTTTTACCGACGATATCAACGCTGTTATTATCACCGATTTGCACATCAAGTGTTGCGCCATAGATAAAGCCGCTTCCATTATCGGCAGCACCATCTGAACCATAAGTTGTTCCATATTGACGGAAGTCATGTGCAATATTGCCGGATACATCATTGATCGGGCTTTCCGACCACACGAGGAAGCGTGCCGGATCTGTTACGTTAAGGCCTGTTGCGCCAACATTGTTCGTAAAGCTCTCGCCCACCAATTCGATGGCTGTGCCCGCTTCGGTAGACGTCGCGGTAAGCCCATCACCATTAAGGAGGATGCCACCATTTTGATTTAGCACGCTAATTTGGTTTGCTGTGATTGTAGAGAGCGTTACCGAGCCGCTATCGCTATATGTGTTGCCTGCACCATCACGCATTTCGACAGCCACATTACCATCTGTTGTGATGGAGGTGCCGGTTGCCATAGAGATATAGGCCGTGCCCGTTTCCCGCCATGCATCAACCACACCATTTTCGGCTGTATCATTCGCGATAAGGGTCAGATTATTATCGGTGCCATTGAGCGTGATATTGACATCAATATCAATTGACCGCCCGGCTTGTAAGGTAAGATCACCCGTTGCATTGGTGGTGACAATATCTTCATCTTTAACAAAAATATCGTTAGAGGCTTGCAGCGTGATATTGCTGCCGCGCTCGAGCGCAAATTCAATATCACTCGTCAATACAGATATATCTTCATCTGCCAGATAATCATAAGTGACACCAGTAATATCGTGGAAACCGGCAAAGGCATTGAAGAAATGTACCGAACCTGAATCGGTAGACTCATTATCCACACCATCCGATAAGCCAGCACCCACAACCAGATTAGACCCAGAATCATCCAGCGCAACCGCATGGAATTGGCTTTCAGGCGCAAGGCTTACACCAATGGATGAGTCATCTGTTGGCATATCCGCCCCAATGCGTAGAACATGAGCTAAGGTGTTAAGGGATGAATCTATCGTATAAAGATTGACTTCACCAGATGAGTCTGTGTCATAGGCAGTATTACCATAGCGCGCGCCAACGGCCAAAACTGTGCCATCATTGCTAAGCGCCACGCTGGAGCCAAAATGCTCACCTGCCGTGACTTCGCTTAGGTCTTTATCGTAACCGCTACCTAATTGCATGGCATTTGTTGCCCCGCTAAAGCCGCTGCCAGAGAATGTGTATACGCGCACCATGCCGCTATCTGTTTGCGTGTTGGATGCGCCGTCATCCCCTTCTGCGCCAATTACAAGCACACCTGCATCATCGCTAAGCGCAAGGCCAGAGCCGAACATATCACCTGCCTCAAGCGTGGTGACATCCGTATCATAGCCTAACCCCATAATGCCATCTAATGCCAGCGTGCCATTTGTATCGGTGATTTGATACACCGCACCCGCATCTTGTGTGGTATTGCTCGCGCCATCATCGCCAATCGCGCCCAGCACAATCTGTGTGCCATCACCAGACATAGCAACACTGCTTAGCATATCGCCAGATTCAAGTGCGGTGAGGTCGAGATCATTCGCCCCGGTATAATCTGCACCAATGGTGCCCGTATGGCTACGTGTTGATAGGTCCAGCATATAGGCGGCACCGGCATTTGTGGTTAAATTATCGCTGCCATCATCACCGGCGGCGGTGGCGATAAGCTGATTGCCATCGGCAGAAAGTGCCACACCACTGCCGAGCAAATCGCTGGCAGCCAAATTACTCGAAAGGTCAATATCATTATTACCGACATAGCCGCTACCAATTATACCATGCAGGCTTGCCCCGGTAAATTTATCGCTTGCGAAGTTATAAATATACACCGCACCGGCATCCGTAATATCATCGGCAAAGCCGTCATCTTGTGTCACGCCCACAGCCAAGCGGGTGGAGTCATCAGACAGCGCCACCGACACACCAAATTGATCGTCTGACGCGCCCCCTTCGGTGTTGATCACCGTTGTTGAGCTTTGCACTTGCAGCGTCGAAAATTCATAATTATCTGGCACACTTCTATCGGAAATCGTGGCTAAAAGCTGCCCCCCCCCGAAATTGAAATCATCAAAGCCAAACAGATAGACAGTACCCGTATCGTTTGTGCTATTAGAGGAATCGGCAACAGGTGCCCCCACAGCCATGCGGGTGGCATCGCCGCTCATCGCCACGCTCTTGCCGAAAAGATCGTCCGTAGATAAATCGACATGCGCATCTTTATCGCCTGTATAGCCATAGCCGATAATGCCTTCCAAATCAGCGCCGCCTGCAAAACCACCGCTGGTGTCATTAAAGCTAAGCAGATAGACCGCACCGGCATCGGTGACAAGATTATCTGCACCATCATCTTTACTTGCCCCCACAGCCAGGCGCAATGAACCATCGGCTGCTTCGGATAGCGCGACACCAAATAATTCATCTCCAGCCGCCAAATTGCTTAAGCTGGTATCATTAGCCCCAGTAAAGTTTTGCCCGATGGTGCCCTGATGCGTCACTGTGGCCGAGCTATTGCTTGCCCAGTCAACATCCAGCAAATAGGCACGCCCGGCATAAGCATCCGCTCTACTAGCCGTAGCCACCAATTTGTCGCCCGCACGATTGAAATCTAATTTGATACCGAAAAGACTATCATCCTCTAAAGCCGCCTCACCGGTGAAATCATCGCTCGTAATTTTTTTGGCTAGCGCCCCATTGGTGAAGCCCGCATCAAAGCCGAACAAATAGGCCGCACCTCTATCTGTGCCACCCGTATCATCAGTCGCTGCCCCCACGGCTAGCCTGGTGCCATCTTCATTCAACGCCACACCATAGCCGAAATAATCTTCTGCATTCAACTCCACACTCAAAAAGGATGACCCTTCAGAGATTTTCCCCTGTTTGGTCGCCGCACCCGCATCGTCTAACGTAAACAGATAGACCGCCCCCGCATCATCGGCACCATCATCATCCAACCACGCGCCTGCGGCCAGACTATTACCATCACCAGAAAGCGCAACCCCAGCACCAAATCCATCTTCTGTATCAAGGTCGGCAGCAAGGTCTACATTATTACCACCACTATAGCCGCTACCAATTATGCTGGAAAGCGTCGCCCCACCAAAATCACCATCGGCAAACTCATAAATATAAACCGCACCGGCAATCTCAACATCATTCGCAAAGCCATCATCACGCATTGCCCCGACAGCCAAGCGAGTGGCATCATCGCTTAGGGCAACCGCATGGCCGAATTGATCGCCTGAAGCAAGAGCTTGGTGGTAGATATTGTCGACATCATAGCCGGCTGTAACACCGCCATTCACAAAGGCTGTGCCCAGCACGTGGGTGGTTTCTGCACCCAGTGCATCATAATCACCGATTTTAGCCAGTAATTGCCCATTGGTGAAATCACTATCATCAAAGCCAAATAGATAGACCGCGCCGGTACCTGAGGTTCCATCCGCACTTTCTGTATTAATAGCTCCTACCGCTAGGCGGCTGGCATCACCACTCATGGTGACACCCTGACCAAATTGATCAGCAGAGGATAAATTAACATTCACATCCTTAGCACCATTATAGCCATAGCCGACAACGCCCTCAACCGTTGCACCTCCAGTGAACCCACCTGCTTCATCGGCAAAGC
The DNA here is from genome assembly GCA_965227805.1 of Parvibaculaceae bacterium. Lineage (GTDB taxonomy): Bacteria > Pseudomonadota > Alphaproteobacteria > RS24 > RS24 > CBDDGJ01. The sequence continues at coordinate 250,542 of CBDDGJ010000003.1, forward strand.
TCAAAAGATATACCTCACCACTTTCAGGAAGGCTGCTATCCTGACCAGCAGCAAAACGCGCACCCAAAGCTAAGCGTAATGTGCCGTCATCAGATTCAGATAGTGCCACACCATAAAATTGATCATTAGGCACCAAATTAGTCAGGCTGGTATCATTGGCACCGGTGAAGTTTTGACCAATGGTACCCTGATGCGTCACTGTAGCAGAGCTATTGCTTGCCCAGTCGACATCCAGCAAATAAGCACGCCCAGCATAATTATCTGCACCAGCGCTAGCAACAACCAGCTTATCACCAGCACGGTTAAAGTCTAAACCGCTACCAAAACGATCTCCGACAGTAAATTCAGTATTACTCCCTTCAAAGTTAGTAGCATTGATTAAGCCGGCTTGCGCACCATTGATAAAGCCTTCATCAAACCCAAATAAATGGACCTCACCTGAGTCAATAGTGGTATTCGCAAAACTATCTGCTACGATTGAACCCACAGCCAGTTTGGTACCATCTATATTTAAAGCCACAGAATAACCGAACTGATCTTCTTCATCCAAATCTACATTTATTAAGGAAGATGAATTATCAGAGATTTTACCCTGTTTGGTCGCCGCCCCCGCATCATCCAGCGTAAATAAATAGACAGCACCAGCATCCTTCGCCCCATCATCATCCAGATAAGCCCCTACGGCGAGACTACTGCCATCGCCCGAAAAAGATACTGCCGACCCGAAACGGTCAGACGTATCAAGATCACTACTGAGGTCAAGATTATTACCACCACTATAACCATGCCCAATAATGCTTAAAAGTGTGGCACCGCCAAAATCACCATCGGCAAAATCATAAATATAAACTTCACCAGAATCTACGAGGTCATTGGTAAAACCATCACCGCCCCAATTTCCCACAGCCAAACGCGTGGCATCGTCATTTAAACTTAAGCCATGACCGAAAAAGTCTGTACTATCAAGGTCTTGGTGGTAAACATCATAGCCGGCGGAAATAACGCTAAGCCCGCTGGTGGATACTGTATCGCCCCTATCGCCAATGCTGCCCAAAAGCTGGCCATTTTTGAAATTACTATTATCAAAGCCGAATAGATATACCGCACCCGTATCCACCGTGCCATCAGCAGCATCGGCGAACCAAGCCCCCACTGCCATGCGGCTGGCATCACCACTCATGGCTACGCTTTTGCCGAAACGATCACCTTCAGATAAACCAATATGCACATCCTTAGCGCCGGTATAGCCATGGCCGATAATGCCTTCCAAATCAGCACCACCCGCAAAGCCGCCGCTGGTGTCGCTAAAGCTCAATAGATAAACCGCACCGGCATCTTCGACACTATTATCCGCACCAGAATCATTCCTCGCGCCCACAGCTAGGCGCAATGTGCCATCCGCGGCTTCCGATAAAGCCACGTTCTGTATAAGATCGTTATTTTCCAAATTGGCTAGGCTGGTATCATTAGCACCGGTGAAGTTTTTCCCGATCGTGCCCTGATGCATCACTGTGGCCGAAGCATTATCGCTTGCCCAGTCAACATCTAGCAAATAGACGCGGCCAGCACTGTTATCCGCAGCATGGGCAACAACTGCGAGCTTATCGCCAGCGCGGTTAAAATCTAATCCGCTACCGAAACGCTCAATACCAACAAATGCCGCATTACTATCGACAAAATTATTGGCATTGATGATGCCTGCTTGTGTGCCATTGGTGAAGCCGGCATCGAAACCAAACAAATAGGCCGCACCAGAATTACTAAAGCCGGTATCATCATCATATGCCCCTACAGCCAGGCGCGTGCCATCTTCATTCAAAGCAACACTATAGCCGAAAAGGTCATCTGCATCTAAATCCACACTTAAGAAGTCGGAGCCATCAGAGATTTTGCCCTGTTTGGTGGCAGCCCCCGCATCATCTAGTGTAAATAGATAGACCGCCCCGGAATCATGTCCGGCATCATCCTGTCCGCCATCGTCATCGCGATGCGTCCCTACGGCCAGACTATTGCCATCACCGGAAAATGCCAGCGAAGCACCGAAATGGTCAATGGCATCAAGGTCGGCAGCAAGGTCCAGATTATTACCGCCGCTATAGCCATGGCCAATAATGCTGGAAAGTGTGGCGCCACCAAAATCACCATCGGCAAAATCATAAATATACACCGCACCAACACCCTGTGTATCACCAGCAAAACCGTTATCATAACCCGCACCCACGGCTAAGCGGGTGGCATCACCGTTCAGCGCAATACCGTAACCAAATGCGTTAGTTTCATGAAGGTCCTGATGGTAAACATTGCCGACCTCATAGCCATCTGTAACACCGCCATTCACAAAAGCTCCACCTAGCACAGCTGTTGTTTCTGTGCCTAATGCACCATAATTACCGATTTTAGCTAGTAATTGCCCATTGGTGAAATCACTATCATCAAAGCCGAATAGATACACCGCGCCACTGTTACCATCTAAACCAGATGCAAAATCTGTACGAGACGCCCCCACCGCCACACGCTGTGCGCCAGCAGAGATGCTTATGCTACTACCAAAAATATCGCCTGACGATAAATTGATATTTACATCCTTATCACCGTTATAGCCATGCCCGATTATACCTTCGAGTGTTGCCCCTCCGGTGAAACCGCCACTTGTATCGCTAAAACTCAGCATGTAAACTGCACCGGCATCCCCAACATCATTATTCGCACCATCATCCGTATGTGCACCCAAGGCTAAGCGCAAACTGCCATCTGCAGCTTCGGATAATTCTACACTACGCAATTCATCAAAAGTTTCCAAATTGCTCAGGCTGGTATCATTGGCACCGGTGAAGTTTTGCCCTATCGTGCCCTGATGCGTCACTGTAGCGGAGCTATTGCTCGCCCAGTCAACATCCAGCAAATAGGCGCGCCCGGCAGCACTATCCGCGCCCATGGCAGATACAACTAATTTATCGCCTGTGCTATTAAAATCTACATCAGTGCCAAAATAATAATTTTCCTCCAGAACCGCTGTGCCACTGAAATTATCGTAATCAATATGACCTGCTAGCGTGCCATTGGTGAAACCTCCATCAAAGCCAAACAAATGCACCTCGCCTGAATTACTAAAACCACTATCATCTCCCCCCGTTGCACCCACCGCCAACTTGGTGCCATCTTGGTTTAAGGATACACTAAAACCAAATTGATCATTTGATTCTAGACTGGTTACTTGTATTTCTGATTCATCCGAATCCGAGATTTCCCCTTTTTTGGTGGCAGAACCCACATCATCTAGCGTGAATAGATGAACAGCACCAGCAGTGCTACCATCATCATCAGGCGCACCCACAGCTAGACTGCTTCCATCACCAGACAAGGCAATACCATTACCAAAATAATCATTTGCTTCAAGATCAGCACTAAGGTCTAAATTATTACCGCCACTATAGCCCACACCGATTATGCTGGAAAGCGTGGCGCCACCAAAATCACCATCGGCAAAGTCATAAATATAGACCGCACCAGCAGACGCAATATTATCAGCAAAACCATCGTCATGGGATGCACCGACAGCCAAACGGGTGGCATCATCACTTAGGGCGACACCAGAACCAAAAATATCACTACCATCAAGGTTTTGGTGATAGACTGTGGTGTCGCCTGCAGACAGGGTGAGAAGGCCGTTGGCAGCGTCACTACGGTCGCCAATAGACCCCATCAACCGGCCATTGGTGAAATCACTGTCATCAAAGCCGAATAGGTGAACCATACCCATATTTTGCGTGCCACCAGTGACATCGAAACCAAGTGCACCTACTGCCAAGCGGTTGGCATCACCACTCATTGAAATGTCCCAGCCTAAATAATTAACATCAGACAAATCAACATGTACATCCTTATCGCCCGTATAACCATGACCGATTATACCTTGGAGTGTGGCCCCACCAGCAAAACCGCCACTTGTATCACTAAAGCTCAACATATAAATCGCACCAGAATCTGTTTCGTTATTACCTTTACCGTCATCATCTCTAGACGATAAAGCCAGACGTAATGTGCCATCGGCAGCTTCTGATAATGCCACACTATAAAGCCGATCCTCGGATTCTAAATTGGTTAGACTGGCATCATTGGCACCAATGTAGTTTTGCCCTATCGTGCCCTGATGCGTCACTGTGGCGGAAGAATTGCTTTCCCAGTCAACATCCAGCAAATAAGCACGTCCAGCATAATTGTCTGCAACATTGGAAACAACAACCAATTTATCACCAACACTGTTAAAGTCTAATCCAATACCAAAAGCATAACCATCTCCTAAAGCCGTATCACCAGTAAAATTATTACCATTGGCTATACCAGCTTGCGCACCATTGGTGAAATTTGAATCATCAAAGCCAAACAAATAAGCCGCACCTGTGCTTATACCATTCGTTTTCTCACCAGTCGCACCTACAGCCAGCTTGGTTCCATCCGCATTTAAGGCCACAGAATAACCAAAAGTATGATTCTCATTGCCCAAATCAACCCTTATTAAAGAATTTTCATTATCAGAGATTTTCCCTTTTCTGGTAGCAGCACCAGTATCATCTAACGTAAATAGATAGACCGCACCAGCATTGATAGAATTGTCATCATCACCAGCCGCACCCACAGCCAGACTATTACCATCGTCCGACAAGGCAACCGCACCACCAAAAGAATCACCTCCCCCAAGATCGGAAGCAAGGTTATAATTATTATCGCCGCTATAGCCCTCACCAATGATACTGGAAAGCGTCGCGCCGCCAAAATCACCATCGGCAAAATCATATATATAAACGGCACCAGCACTAAGGACATCATCAGCAAAGCCATCATCGTAACGTGCACCGACAGCCAAACGGGTAGCATCACCGCTTAAAGCAACACCTGAACCAAACTCATCCTCAGCATCAACATTTTGGTGATAGACAGTGCCGACATCATAGCCTGCCGTGACACCTGTGCTTGTGGCTGTTCCCAACACGTGGGTGGTTTCTGCGCCTAATGCGCCATACTCACCGATTCTAGCCATAAGCTGGCCATTGGTGAAATCACTATCATCAAAACCGAATAGATAGACCGCGCCGGTATTGCTTGTGCCATCGGGGCTTTCTGATCGAAATGCACTTATAGCAAGGCGTGTTGCATCACCGCTCATAGCTATACCGTGACCAAAATAGTCATCTGGATCTAGATTATCAATATCGATATCTTTATCACCAGTGTAGCCGCGACCAGCAATGCCCTCTAGCGTGGCACCGCCGGCAAAGCCGCCTTGTGTGTCGCTAAAGCTCAGCATGTAAACCGCACCGACGCGCTCGGCACTAATGTTATCCGCGCCATCATCGCCATGGGCAGCCAAGGCTAAGCGCAAAGTGCCATCATCTGCCTCAGACAAAGTCGCCCGGAATAACCAATCACCTTCTTCTAAATTGGCAAGGCTGGTATCATTCGCGCCCGTAAAGTTTTGCCCAATGGTGCCCTGATGTGTGGCGATGGCGTTGTCATTTCCATCCCAATCTATATCCAGCAAATAGGCACGCCCGGCGCTATTTTCTGCACCATAAGCGGTGGCAATCAGCTTATCACCTTCCCCATTAAAATCTAAACCAGTGCCAAAATTAGTATCAGCCACCAATTCTGCATTGCTGCCAACAAAATTATCGGCATTGATGAACCCCGCTTGTGCGCCATTGGCAAAACCTGCATCAAAGCCAAACAAATAAACCGCGCCTGAATTTTCAAGAGTATTGCCCGTGCCATCTGCATAATAGGCCCCTACAGCTAAGCGGGTGCCATCTTCATTCAAGGCGACATCAATACCAAAGCTATCACTTTCATCTAAATTTACTTGTATCTCTGATGCATCTGAATCGGAGATTTTGCCTTGTTTGGTGGTGGCACCGGCGTCATCCAGCGTAAATAAATAGACTGCACCGGTATTTTCATCATCATCATCATCATACCAAGCACCTACAGCTAAGCTATTGCCATCACCCGATAAGGCAAGCCCCATACCAAAATTATCCTCTACATCAAGATCCGCGCTAAGGTCTACATTATTACCGCCGCTATAACCCGCGCCGATTATGCCAGAAAGTGTGGCGCCGCCAAAATCAGCATCGGAAAAGTCGTAAATATAGACCGCACCAGAAGCATCAAGGCTATTACCAAAACCGTCATCGAGGTATGCACCTACAGCTAAGCGGGTGGCATCATCGCTTAGAGCAAGATCCGAACCAAACTGATCATTCGTATCAAGGCTTTGGTGGTAAACTTGATTTCCATCGACAATCACGGTGGTGAGCGTGGTGTCTGCCGCTTGGCTTGTTTCGGTTATTTGTGCGGTTACCACCTCTATATCTCTAAGTGCGGCAAACTCATAATTGCCTGGCAAGGCTAAATCTTCAATTGTGGCGATGATTTGGCCATTGCTGAAATCACTATCATCAAAACCTATCAGTTTGACAGCGCCTACCTCACCTTCGCCGGCTTGGCTATCGGCATTATACGCACCGACAACCATGCGGCTGGCATCAGCAGAAAGCGCAATGCTGCGGCCTAATCCGTCGCCCGTGCTGCCAACATCAACATCCTTAGCACCTGTATAGCCATTACCGATAATGCCCTCCAAAGAGGCACCACCGCTATAGCCACCTTCTGTATCAGCAAAACTTAGCATATATACCGCACCGGCATTGGCAGCATTATCAAGGGCGCCATCATCATTTGCGGCGCCTATGGCCAGGCGCAAACTGCCATCTGCTGCCTCGGACAAAGCAATACGCGAAAGCTGGTCACCTGCTTCTAGCGCGGCGACAGCCGATAAATCCGTATCATTAGCGCCATTAAAGCCCATGCCAATAGTGCCACGATGCACCGCTTGTGTGGTGTCTTTGCTTATCCAATCTATATCCATTAAATAGGCGCGCCCGGCTGAGCTATCTGCACCATAAGCACCCACAACCAGCTTATCGCCAAATTGGTTGAAATCCAAACCCGAACCGAAATAAGCATCCTCTGCCAAGGCGGCATCACCGCTGAAGTCATCGGCATCAATAATACCAGCTGCTGCGCCATTTTCGAAGCCTTCATTAAAGCCAAACAGATAGACCGCACCGGTATTTTCTGTGCCATCGGCGCTATCATCACCATAAGCACCTACGGCCAGCTTGGTGCCATCTGTGTTTAAGGCAAGGCCGAAGCCGAAATAATCATTTTGATCTAAGCCGCCGCTAATTAAACTTGACTCAGCGGATAGTTTATCCTTTTGGGTTATGTTATCTGCGTCATCCAGGGTAAACAGATAAACCGCACCCGCATTGGTCGCCCCATCATCATCTTGCGATGCGCCCACGGCAAGGCTATTGCCATCACCAGAAAGCGCAACGGATTCACCAAAATAATCAACCGCACCAAGCAGGACATTCACATTATTTGTGCCGCTATAGCCAGCCCCCATAATGCTGGTAAGTTGCGCCCCACCAAAATCACCATCGGCGAAGTCATACAGATAAACCGCACCGGCATTGGTTGTGTCGCCAGCCACACCGTCATCAAAGCGCGCGCCAACGGCTAAGCGTGTGGCATCATCGCTCAAGCTAACGCCCGAACCAAATTGGTCAAGCTCACCAATATCCTGATGATAGCTGGTCTCTTGCGTTGTGGGGTCGGTAAGCGAAACAAGTGCGCTGACATCCGCCCCACGATCAGCAATTGTGCCTAAAAGTTTACCATCGGTAAAGTCGGAATCAGCAAAGCCAAACAGATACACCGCGCCCGTATCGGGTGTGCCATCAGCAGAAGCGGTAAAATGTCCACCCACAGCCATGCGGGTGGCATCACCGCTCATGGCTACGCTTTGGCCGAAATAATCATCCTGAGATAAATCGACATGCACATCCTTATCGCCATTATAGCCATGGCCGATAATGCCTTCCAATGTTGCACCGCCAGCAAACCCACCGCTGGTGTCGCTAAAGCTCAGCAGATAAACCGCACCAGCATCAATAACATTATTATCCGCACCATCATCATTCCTCGCGCTCAAAGCCAAGCGCAATGTGCCATCATCGGCTTCGGATAAAGCCACACGGAATAACTCATCACCGCCCTCTAAATTACTCAGGCTGGCATCATTGACACCGGTGAAGTTTTGCCCAATCGTGCCCTGATGCGTCACTGTGGCCGAAGCATTATCGCTCGCCCAATCAACATCCAGCAAATAGGCGCGCCCGGCAACACTATCTGTATTAGAAGCAGTGACCACCAGCTTATCGCCTGCGCCATTAAAATCTAACCCTACACCAAACCGACCATATTCCACTAAAGCCACCTCACCGGTAAAATCATCACTCGCAATCTTTTTGGCTTGCGCCCCATTGGTGAAACCGGCATCAAAACCAAACAAATAAGCCGCACCTCTATTGTCGCCACCTGTATCATCACCAAATGCACCCACGGCCAGCCTGGTTCCATCTTCATTCAACGCCACACCATAGCCGAACAAATCATCTGCGTCCAAATCCACGCTTAAGAAAGATGAACTATCAGAGATTTTGCCCTGTTTGGTCGCCGCACCCGCATCATTTAGCGTAAACAGATAGACCGCGCCGGCATCAGCACCCCCATCACTATCACCAGACGCTCCTATAGCGAGGCTATTTCCATCACCCGAAAACGCAATCCCATCACCAAACAGGTCTTCTTCATCAAGGTCGGTAGCAAGGTCAAGATTATTACCGCCACTATAGCCAACACCGATTATACTTGAAAGTGTCGCGCCGCCGAAGTCACCATCGGCAAAGTCATAAACATAGACCGCACCGGCATCAGTCATATCATTGGCAAAGCCATCATCCCTACGCGCGCCCACAGCCAGGCGTGTGGCATCATCGTTTAAGGCAACCGCTTGGCCAAAATTATCCCCCTCGAGGTTTTGGTGGTAAACATTGCCGACATCATAGCTTGCTGAAACGCCATCGCTTGTGGCAACGCCCATCACGCCAGTCGTCTCTGTTCCCAACGCATCATAATCACCGATTTCCCCAATTAGTCGCCCATTGGTGAAATTACTATTGTCAAAACCAAACAGATACACCGCACCCGTATTTTCTGTGCCATCTGCACTGTCATTACTAATCATACCCGCTGCCATGCGTGTGGCATCGCTATTCATGGCAACACTCCACCCAAGCAGGTCACCCTCAGACAAATCAAGATGCACATCCTTATCGCCACTATAGCCATGGCCCATAATGCCCTCAAGTGCCGCCCCGCCAGCAAACCCACCCGTGGTATCATTAAAGCTCAGCATATAAATGGCACCGACCCTTTCGGCGCTATTACCAGCCCCATCATCTTCGCGGGCTGTCAAAGCCAGACGCAATGTGCCATCTGCGGCTTCGGATAAGGCCGCATCAAACATTCTATCGCCTGCTTCCAAATTGCTCAAGCTGGTATCATTAGCCCCAGTAAAGTTTTGCCCAATCGTGCCCTGATGCGTCACTGTGGCCGAAGCATTATCACTCGCCCAGTCAACATCCAGCAAATAGGCACGCCCAGCAAGCACATCCATGCCTTCGGCAACGGCAACCAGCTTATCGCCCGTGCTGTTAAAATCTAAACCAATACCCAAAAAAGCAGAATCGGTCTGACCCAAGGCTGGGTCACTAGCTAAACCATCCGCATTGATGACGGTAGCTTGCGCAGCATTAGTAAAACCAGAATCAAAGCCGAACAGATAAACCGCACCTGTAGATTGTGTTCCATCGGCACTATCAGCACCAATGGCCCCTACAGCCAATTTGGTGCCGTCTTGATTTAGGGACACAGAATAACCAAAATAATCTGCAGCATCGAGACCAATATTTAGTAAGGATGCCGTATCATTAGAGAGCTTACCTTTTTTAGTGGCGTTATTGGAATCATCTAATGTAAACAAATAGACTGCACCAGTATCAAATACACCCGCGGAATCAGTTTGCGATGCACCCACGGCAAGGCTATTACCATCACCCGACAGTGCAACCCCATTACCAAAAAAATCATTCGTACTAAGGTCATCACTTAGATCAATATTATTGCCACCACTATAACCCGCGCCGATTATGCTGACAAGCTCTGCGCCACCAAAATCGCCATCGGCAAAGTCATAAACATACACTGCGCCAGAAGCACTTAAATCATCGGCAAAGCCATCATCATAGCGTGCGCCAACGGCCAAGCGTGTGGCATCATCGCTTAGGGTAACGCTACTGCCAAACTCATCGTCCCCGTCAAGGCCTTGGTGATAAATACTAACATCATCTGACGCAATAATTGTGAGTGTGGAAACCGTATCAGTGGAACCAAGCAAAATACCAGGATTGCTCTCATAGCCCTGGCCGATAACACCAACAATTGCACCATTATCAAATGCGTTATTAGAAAATTCAAATAAACGCACCGCGCCAAGCCCGCTATTTTCATCTTGCGCGCCAGCATCGCCAATCGACCCCGCAACCATACGCGAGGCAGAACCATTTACCGCCACTGAAGACCCGAAGCGGTCTTCCGCATCTAGCGCAATGCCAAATGATTTTGTGCCAGAAAACCCGTCTGTGGCGCTATAGCCTAGGCCGATAGAGCCATCAAGCGCGCCACCGGTGAGGTCGGTATTATCAAATGTGAATAAATGCACACTCCCCGAAGCATCAGCGGAATCAAGCGCGCCATCACTCAAAGGTGCACCGACCACAAGCGCGGTGCCATCACTCGACAAAGCAACCGCAGACCCAAAAGCATCACCGCGATCAATAACCGCACTTACATCTACATCATTTGCGCCTGCATAACCGGCGCCGATTTTACCAACCTCTTCTGGGTTTGTGATTGTGTCTAGCGTAAATAAATAAACTGCGCCACTATCAGAATAATTATTGCCAAAGCCGTCATCCTGATTAGCCCCAACCGCTAAAACGCTGGCATCGCCCGAAAGGGCTACGGCAGACCCAAAGGCATCCCCCTTATTGACAAGCAATGCAGCTGAGCTCACTGTTGTTTGTAGTGACCCATCAGAGAAATTTCCGTTTGTTTCATCAAAGGTGAATAAAAACACCTCACCCGTATCTGTATCAAGGCCGCCCGTGGCACCGACAGCCAGATAACGACCACTATCATCAAGCGCAACGCCCGCACCAAAATTATCGCCTGCACCGAGTTCGGCAACATTCACATCATTGGCGGACGTGCCAATATAGCCCGAACCGACTGTGCCAATATGTGTATAGGCTGTTTCGGTATCATTTAGCTCAAACAAATAGGCAGCGCCTGAATCAGTTACGCCATTGGTTGCGCCATCATCACCGGTTGCACCAATCACCATATGCGACCCGTCAAAATCAACCGCCAAAGAGGCACCAAAGCTATCCCCCGAAGCCAAGCTCAGATCAACATTGCCATCGCCTGTATAATCAGCACCGATAATGCCCGCTAATGATGCATTGCTAAAATTGCCATCGGTAAATTCATAAATATAAACCGCACCGGCATTGCTTACAGTATTGGTTAAGCCGTCATCGCCCGCAGCACCCACAGCCAAAAGCGTGCCATCATCAGAAAGGGCGACACTCGTGCCAAGCCCGTCACCCGTGGTGGCGCTATCACCGCCCTCAACCGCATCGGTCGGCACGTCATCGCTAAGCTGGCCGGCACTCAATACCGCCGTATAGACCCAATTACCAATCTCGCTCGCATCACCAATGATGGTATTGCCTATCGTTAAATCAGCCGGATCAAGCAGAATATCACCGCCCACACCCGTTGCAATTTTGCTAAGCTCAACGCGGCGCAATGTCTCCCTAGCAGACACCTCAACCGAACCGCCGGAAATACCATCCGCATCGATCGCACCTAAAAATGTTGTTTGCTCATCTGCCCACACAATCGCCGTGCCGCCTTCGCCAGAACTACCAGAAACCCGGATTGACGTGCTGTCATTGATAAATGTTTCGCTTGCAGAGTCTATGTATTCAAGCTCGCCCCAGCGCGCGACAAAATCTTCATAAAATACATCATTATCCGCATCACGTTGCTTGCCCCCCTGGAAAGCACCACCAATACGCGCAAGCCCGCCAACCGAGTCACCCGATGCATCAATACGTGCAGATAATAAGCGAATATCATCGCCTTCAATATCAATCTGCCCGCCCTTACCATAAAGCCCGCGCGCCAGATAAGTGCCCGAAGAGGCGAATTGACGCCCCCCGTCAACACGAATCGTGCCGCCATGCAAACGACCCGATGCATCTACGCGGCTATGCGAGCCTTCCAATATGTTGCCATCTGTTTGAATGGTAATATCACCACCCGAACCCCGCTGGCCAATGGCTTCAATTTTATCGCCCAAAGAAACTTTATCGCGCCCTTCAACCCGAATGGTGCCGCCCGTTTCACCCGAGGCACTTACCAAACCGCCCAAGCTCACCGCGCGTGTTGCCATAGCAATCTCACCACCCGCGCCTGCTTCACTATCTGCCACAAACGAACCGCTGCTAATCAGCGCATCAACATCAATCTCGATTTCACCGGCAGACTCCAAGCCCGATACATCAATCACACCATCATCGCCCACACGCGCTGTGCCATTGGTGGCACTAAAGCGCACAAAGCCATCCTCACCTTCCGTAACGCTGCGCGCACGCACCACACCATCTATATTGATAGAGGCATTCTTAACCTCTTGTGCGGCATGGCCTGTCAGATAAATCGCACCGCCATCGGCTTGCAATGTGCCAGAGTTTTCAAGCAAAGATGTCGTGCCATCACCCAGGGTTTCATCAATCATGTCACCGGGGGCAAAGCGAATAAGCCCGTCGCCATCCAGGTCAATCGAAAACCCACGGCCCGCGCCAAGCGATAACACACCACCATCAACACGAATTAACCCTTTATTTTCAACACGATCCGCAACAAAGGCGCCAACGCCACCGCCATGGATAACAATATCACCCTCATTAACAATCGTCGCGCCTTCATCGCCCGATATATTAAAGTCAATTTCGCCGCCAGACATAAGCGCCTCATTGGTCGCATCATGTGTCGTTACAACAAAGCCTGACGTATCAATACGCGCACCCGCGCCAAACAGCACACCGCTGCGGTTAATCAGCAGCACCTGGCCATTTGCCTCCAGCTGCCCCAATATTTCAGACGGATTGCCGCTCACAACCCGGTTCGCCGTTACCGAATTGGCATCCGGCTGAATAAAGCGCGCAACCTCATCTGCGCCAATAGAGAAATCTTCCCACTCAATCACACCACGGCTTGTGGTCTGGGTAATGACAGTCTCGCTTGTGCCTTCACCCTTAATAACAATATCCCCATCAACAATATTACTGCCAGTGGGGCCTGCCAGAGCACCGGTAGAAAAGCCGGAAAACACAAGCAAAAATGACGCCATAAGGCGCGGCCAGAATGCCCAGCATCCAACAATGTTGGTGATCTCTCGGAAAACAGAACCCGCTTTGCGTTTTTTGAACGTCACACCTTCAGACATATCCCCTTTAGATACGTCTAGTGGCAAGACATTACGTTGGTTCTTAAACTTGGTCATAACAAGTTCCCCCATAAATTGGATGCGATTTATATTCATTCGCTTATTTTATTCCCGTGTTACGAGTCTTTACAGAAAGACACGTGTTGTAATTTGTATCATAGTCAGCCAGTATTCACAATAGAAAAACACATTTTTTAATTATAAATAGTTAACTTTATTTAACACTATATATAGAGTCTTATAAGCATTACGCGACCATATATAGTGGAAAATGGCATTTTTCATATAATTTTTACCGATAAACAGACATATTTAGACAAAAAATTTATACTTCATTTAAGTATAAGTTAGCTAGATATTGTCTAGTTTTTGTAATTTACGCCCCAAAACGAATCAAAACGTAAAGCCGTAAATCTGATTTCATAAGTAAAATGAATCCCTTACATATATCCGCTCTTCTAAAAGCATCAGATAGTATTAACGTGCGAAACCTTATATATAGGGGTTTTTGCCCTTACGTAAAAATAAGCGCAAAGGAATACCAGGAAGATTAAAATATGTGCGCAAATTATTGAGTAAATAACGTTGATATGACGCAGGCACTGCATGGGCACGTGGCGAGAATAAAACAAAGCTCGGCGGACGTGCCTTAGCTTGTGTTACATAACGCAAGCGCACCGCCCGCCCATTATCCGTAGGCGGCGGGTGATGGGTTACCGCCGCTTCCAGCCATTTATTGAGCTTCGCCGTAGAAATACGCATATTCCATAAATCATATTGTTTCAGCACCATCGGCATAAGCCTATCAATCCCCTGCCCGGTTAACGCAGAAACAAACACCACCGGCACCCCCTCTATATGCGAAAGGGCAAATTCCAGCTTTTCCGCAATTAGATCGCGTATTTGCGCGCGCTCAAGCTGCAAATCCCATTTATTGACGGCAATCACCAAAGCCCGCCCCTCATTGGCCGCATGGGCGGCTAATTGTATATCTTGTTTGTCAAAGGGGCGAGAGGCATCGATTAACAACACAATCACCTCGGCAAATTCAATGGCGCGCAAGCCATCTGCAACCGATAATTTTTCCAATTTATCCTGTATACGCGCGCGCTTACGCATGCCCGCCGTATCCCATAACATAATATTATGCGCCATGCCTGTTTTATCACGCCACTGCCAGGCAATGCCGATACTATCGCGCGTCACCCCAGCTTCGGGGCCTGTGAGCACCCTGTCTTCTTCAACCAAGCGATTGATAAGCGTGGACTTCCCTGCATTTGGGCGTCCGATAATCGCCACACGCAGCGGCTTTTGTGCATCATCATCTTCTATATCCGCACCATTATGTGCATTGCTGGCATGTTCTGCCATCGCATCGCGTATATAAGCGTAAAGCATATGCGTGCCATCGCCATGTTCTGCAGAAAACGCCACCGGCGCGCCCAATCCCAAGCCATAAGCCTCTGCCTGTGTTGGCGCACCCGCCCCCCCTTCGGCCTTATTCACCAGCACATATGTGGGCACACCAGACTTACGAATAAGCCGCGCAAAAAATGTATCATCCGGTAAAAGCCCCGCACGCCCATCAACCAGCATAAGGATTAGGTCAGCCTGTTGCATGGCAATTTCAGTCTGTGCGCGCATACGCGCTTGCAAGCTATCAGGCTTTTCCTGCTCCAGCCCTGCCGTATCAATCACTGTGAACCGAAGATCGCCCAGGCGCCCCTGCCCCATGCGCCTGTCGCGTGTTACCCCAGGCCGGTCATCCACCAAAGCCAGATTTTTACCCACTAACCGGTTAAACAAGGTTGACTTGCCGACATTTGGACGCCCCACCAGCGCTATGGTAAAATCAGGCAGCATAATATACTCTCCTGCTTATTCGCTATATCATTATATCAGGCTTACTGAAAGCCATAGAGCATACCGGCATCATTGAGCACATAAAGCATGCCATCAGCGACAATCGGCGGGACACTTACCGGTGTATCGTCACCCGCCTCAAGCGCAAAACGCTCAAGCAGTGTGCCGTCAAATGGTGACACCAATGCAATCTCCCCTTGTGAAGACGCAATAATAATCTTACCACCAGCCACAACCGGGCCAGTCCATAAAATCCGCCCTTCTTTTTCCTCTTCATCTTCATAGCGCGGTAATTGTGTAACCCACCGCACCCGCCCCAGATTGCGTGACAGGCACACCAAACGCGAATCGATAGACAGCACCAAAATATAATCACCCATAACCCATAATGTTTCGATAGACCCTATATCAGCCGTCCACACACGTTCGCCCGTGCGCACATCTATTGCCGCTGTGCGCCCGCCATGCGAAGACACAAATACACGATCGCGATCAATCACTGGCCGCGCCGTAATCGTATTGATTTCAGATAAAGGCGTAATCTGCAAAGCGCGACTGGTTAGGCTGTCCGACCAGTTTTGTGTGCCATTTTGCACCTGCAAAGCCGTTACCTCGCCCGAATTAAAGCCGGCAATCACAACCTGATCATTTACCGCCGGACTGGACGCACTCAAAATATCCGCAGGCTCTGTAATGGATAAATAATCCCATAAGCGGGTTCCATCTATGGCAGAAAACACATGTAATCGGCTATCTTGTGCCACCACAAATATGCGATTATCCCTTACGGTTGGCGCATTGGAAAATGGAACAACATTTTTTACCCGCCATAAAATCGCACCGGTTTGTCCATTCAGTGCCAATAATTCACCAAACCCCGTTACCGCGTAAATATTGCCATTTCCATAGGCAATCCCCGCGCCAAACCCATCTGTAGTATCGGGGGCAAAATCCTTAAACCCCAAAAATCGTGTAAACCCTGTATTTTTAATACGTTCATCACTTAATAAAGATTGCTGCCATATAATCTCTCCGCTTTTGGCATCTGCCGCCGCAAGATCCAATTCTGCACCCACAGCATAAATACGCCCATCCGCAACAAGGGGCGGGGTAATAATGCGTGCATCGCGGTGATTGCCTTCAACAAGCGCGGTTTGAAATGCGCGTTTCGTGTCCTCCAAGGCCAGGTGATAAATTGCATGTGTTGGCACCCCACCGGGCTGTGTCCAGGATTGATTGCGAAAGGGTAATCTTAAGTTAATTTTACGGTCTGCCAAACGCGGGTCAACCCGAAGCGTTTTTTCATAGCTGAGCACCGAAATACGATCACCTGTTATTTTCTCTTTCGCGTCTTCACCACCACATGCCGCTAATATGCCTGATACACCAATAAGCAGCACAATTCTGATCCATATCGTGCTATTCATTCACGCCCACCACGCAACATAAGCTGCACTTCCTGCATCAATACCTCGCTACGCGCCCTTATATTTGGGCTCAAATCTGCCATAGCCAACTGTGCCTTTAGAATATCACGTGCCTGCAAGGGCTTATCTGCCATAATCAGCGCAAGACCATAAAGCTCACGCGCTAAAGGTAAAAAATGATTATCTTCTTGCAATAAAGGCGCAAGATGCGCTTCAATATCTGCCAAATCTGCCTCATTCACCAAAGCCATAACAGCATTTAGGCGCGCAAAATCACGCACCGGCAGCGGCATATCTGCTTGCGCGCTTAGGGCATCATATAAAGCAACCGCTTCATCTATATTACCTTGTGCTACCAAATCATGTGCCAGGCGAAATTGCGCCAAGAACCGATAGCCACGATTATCAGCAGCAATGAAGTCGCGCAAAATTTGCGCGTTATCGGCTGTCATATTATCCGCATTTTGGGCAAGCATTACGTCATAACGTAGCGAAGCATGCTCATCAAGATTTTGCTGATAGGCTCTATAGCCGACAATCGCCGCTACCAAAAGCACAAGCGCAACCACTGCCATTATAATACGCATACCATTTTGCGCCCAAAACCGGCTCAACCGATCTTGACGCATTTCATTATTTACTTCACGAATAAATTCATCACTCACTTAATTGGTCCCACCATATCTTCTGTTTCATCAATCATATCATATGTATTTTCGTGCGTAGGAAAACGCCGCGCCCGCACTTCTTGCGCATAAGCCTCTGCTGCACCCGCAATTTGCGCACCCAATGTCGCAAATTCCTTTACAAATCTCGGCACACGCGGCGAAAGACCAAGCATATCTTCGGTTACCAGAATTTGCCCATCACAATTTGCTGATGCACCGATTCCTATTGTTGGAATCGCAATCTCGGCGGTAATCACATCGGCAAGTTGCTCACTCATCCCCTCTAATACAACAGCAAAAGCACCCGCCTCGCTTACAGCGCGGGCATCTTCACGCAACACCGCCCATTGCGCCTTACGCCGCCCCTGGGTTTTGAACCCGCCCATAATATTTACATTTTGCGGCGTAAGCCCAATATGTGCCATTGTCGGAATACCACGTTCATGCAGGTAATATATTGTATCCGCCATGCGCGCGCCGCCTTCGATTTTCACCGCCTGGCATCCGGTTTCTTTCATGATGCGTGCCGCATTACGAAACGCAATTTGCGGGCTTTCTTCATAAGATCCGAACGGCATATCCACCACCACAAGCGCGCGTTCAGAACCGCGCATCACTGCCGCCCCATGCGCAATCATCATATCGAGCGTGACCTCTAATGTGCTATCCATGCCATACATGACCATGCCCAGACTATCACCAACCAGAATCAGATCAACATAAGGGTCTATCATACGCGCCGTATGTGCATGATAGGAGGTTAGACATACAATAGGGTCCTTTGCCTTACGTGCTTTGATTTGTGGCACGTTAATGCGCTTGGTTTTATTTTGCACCGACATGGAATATCTCCATCACATATTGTAATCCTGCGGCAAATTACGCGAAAACCGTAAAATAGGCAATCGGTAAATCCTAACAGCCTTTATAACTGTTTTCCACACAGATACGGGCATTTGTTTTCAGCTCGGATAATTTTTCCGGCGGTAATTTCGCGGTTAATTCTGCGTGAACATCTTTGGCGTTTTCATGCCCGCGTGCCACCGCAATGGTAAGCCACATATAGCCTTTCGCAACATCTTTTTGCGTGCCCTGTCCGGCCAGATACATAACGCCCACATTATTTTGTGCGTCAAGGTGTCCCTGTTCAGCGGCAAGGTTAAACCATTTGAAGGCTTCCGCCTCATCATTAAGCACACCTTTACCCATGCGATAAGCCAAACCAAGATTATACTGTGCTTCCGGGTTTTGCGCCTCAGCTGCACGGCGATACCATTTAATCGCTGCCGCTTCATCCTTTTTCGTGCCGCGCCCGCGCAAATAGAGCGCCGCTAGACGGTTTTGCGCATCACTATTGCCTTGTTCAGCCGCTTTCAAATATAGATCAAACGCTTTTTGATAATCGCGTGTAACGCCCATGCCGCGTTCATAAAGCACACCAAGCGCAGATTGTGCCGCTACACTTCCCTTTTGTGCCGCAGGCGCGAGATAAGCAACCGCTTTTTCTGGATCGGGTTTGACGTCACCATTACCCAACACATAAAGCAAACCAAGCGTATATTGCGCATCATTCGAATTTTGCTTTGCCGCTTTACTCAAATATTTAATGGCTTGTTTTGTGTCTTTCTTGACATAGTTACCAGACAGGTAAATATCGCCCAAATCTTCTTGTGCTTCGCGCGAATTACCCTGATCCGCCGCGCGTTTAAGCCATTTTATCCCTTCTTGCACATTCGCATCACCGCCTTTTCCCGAAAAATAAAGCTGAGCAAGATTATATTGTCCACGCAAATTGCCCTGTTTTGCAGCCAAGTTAAACCATTGTCGTGCTATCTTGTAATCTTGTTTTACGCCATTCCCGCTCAGATAAAGCATACCAAGATTGGCTTGAGCTTCGGCATTATTTTGTTGTGCCGCCTTACCATACCATTCCAAAGCGGTAAGATAATTCTGCTTAACGCCATGCCCTAGCTTATAAAGCGATGCCAAATCAACTTGCGCCACTGCAATACCTGCCTTTGCTGCCTCATCTAGTAAGGCTATGCCTTTTTCAATATCTTGCGTCACCCCGCGACCATTAAGATAAATCCATGCCAATTCCCGCTTGGCAAAACCACTTCCGCCTTCAGCCGATTTTGTAAACCATTCGGCAGCTTTTACCCGCATTGAATAGGGAACGGCACCACGACCACCAAAGCCCTCTTTGTAAAGCAAGCCCATTCCATATTGTGCATTAATATTCCCGGCTTGTGCAAGCGGTTGCCAATGCGAGAGCGCTTCACTATATTTTTTGGCACGATATGCCGTTACCCCCGCCTGCATGGCAGATGGGTTAGGCACGCTTTTTTGAGTGTCTCCTTTTGCATTTGGTGCAATAGACGCTGTTTCCGGCGCGGTGCCTGGCGCTTTTAGAACGATTTTTGAAGCCGACTTTTCGGGTGTCGGTAATTGCTTTGGCGATTGGCGTGCGACTGTTTTTTGTGCGGCACGTTGCTGTGGTAGAGTCTTTGGCTGTTGCATGGCAGCATATTGTGCTGCCTGTTTTTTCCTGTCTTCTGCAATTTTCTCTTTTAGTGGTGCGGTGTCGCCATAAATAAATGGTGTCGATGGCACTTCAACACGCCCCGTTTCGCTGTAATTAAGGGACGTGTAAGGCGCACCGCCAGAACCATTCTTTCTTGCATAAGGTGATTTGACAGCTTGGTTTATTATCCCCGCACCATTTATGGTATCATCACCCGAGGGCACACCATAAGCTGCATAATTCCAATTTTGCCGTTCACCCGCATCATCTCCAAAAGGCGCGCGCGTTTTGGTCCGTGCCTCACTTTGTGCAAGATTAACCATTGCTGTGTCATAAGGCGGCACATAAACCAGTGCAGGCTGTGCCAGTGCAAACCCAAGCATGGCATAAAAAGCCACAATAATTGAGGTCGCGACATGTCCGGCCACTGTGTTAATGAAGGGCGCTACCCCTATTAAATATACACGCATAATCCCCTCTGCTCCTTTATTTATCGTTTCTCGGTTGCTTTTATTATTTCACATAATTTTTTCACTTCACTGTGGTATAAGCACCAATGCTTCAGGCTCCCGCAAGCCTATTCGTTTAAGTCTTTGCAGCCGACACAAATAAATTATATCTATGGCATCACAGCAAACGAATCAAAAACGAATCACTTGATTCTATACTATTAAAATATATTATCAATTATTACTTCAAAAAATTTATATTAGCTAATTACTTATATATATTTACTTAAATATTTAGATGAATCAACGAATCACAAATCATGAGTCTGGTTGACTGTTTCATAATCGTGCTGTTCATGCGAAACTTATGCCACCGCGCGCACTTGTGTGATATTATATACGAAAGTCTTGAAAGGGAGGACACATGACAAGTACCCCTATAAAATTCTCTGGCACTGGAAAAGAGTTTTTCGGCATCTGGATGAGCAATCTTTTTTTATCGATTATCACGCTTGGCATTTATTCGGCCTGGGCGAAAGTTAGGCAGCAAAAATATTTTTATGGGAATACCACCATTCATGGCGAAAGCCTGGTTTATCACGCCAGCGGCTTACAGATTTTAGTCGGGCGCATGATCGCTTTGCTCTTATTTTCAGTTTATATTTTCGTAAGTGAGCTCAATCTCACCCTTAATTTGCTGAGCATAGTGGGGCTCACGCTTGTGCTGCCATTCATCATCAACCAGACCTTGCGTTTTCGCGCGCGCATGACCTCTTGGCATAATGTGCATTTCAAATGGCACGGCACCTATTGGCAAAGCCTGCAAGCCTTTGTGCTTTATCCATTACTGGGCGTGTTTTCATTCGGCTTATTACTTCCCATTGCTGTGCGCCAACTAAATAAATATCTGGCAAATACGCTCAGTTTAGGGAATATTTATTTTTCTGCCCAATTTACATATCGTATTTTTTACGGGCTTTTCGGGCGCACAATTTTAATATTCATACCAGCTATACTTATCCTTTACATGCTTATATCGCCTTTTTTCACCCAAATATTATCGGGAGACGAAGCCGTGCCGGCGCAAAGCACTGATTTTTTTCTACAGATATATGTCGTAGGTCTTGTGGCCGCCTTTTTTGCCTATCTGATTGTGCGGCCTGCCTACACAGCATGGGCACGTAATATTTTCTTCAACGCCCTTAAATTAGGGGATGTCGCCCATTTCAGCGCGCACCTTTCAGCGCGCCGCTATAGCTGGATCATAGTGAGCAATTTCTTTATCTTAATCGGAACATTTTTTCTGGCAACGCCCTGGACACAAATACGCCACTATAAATATCTATGCGATAAAACCGAGGTAACGCTTGACCCGGAACAAATAAATTTACGCGGCAAAGAAGATGCGGAAAACTCAGCCATTGCTGAGGAATTCTCGCTCTTTCAAGATATTGATATAGGCCTATAGCCTTATGGAAATTTTCGGCACGCTGCACCTACCGCATTCAAGCACGCAAACACAGGCGCGCCTAGAATTGCGGGCAGGCATATTGTATCTTTCATATGATGGCGAAGATATGCCCGTTAAGATTGCACGTGTAGAATCCGCCATTCCCGGTGTGCCACGCTATATTTATTTTACGTCTGGTCACCGCTTGTTACCCGATGCCGCGACACCGCCCGAATTTTGGCGACAGATACAACCACGCGGCACGCATTTTCTTTCATGGCTGGAACATTTTTCTCTTATAAAAACCGGGCTTTTTCTCGCGATTATGGCCGTTTGTATTATTGGCCTGCGCCTATCCATGCCATTTTTTGTCGGCACTGCCCTCCCCTTTATACCGGAACATTATGATGCGGTGATCGGCGAAAACTTTTACAAAGAACTCAAACGCCTAGATTTTTCAGATAGTGCCTTGCCGCAAGAACGACAAAGCCGCATACAAAAACGCGCCGATGCACTGGCCCGTGCTGCAGGCTTTCGCACACCACCTAAAGTTTATTTCCATAAATCAGAACGGTTAATCGGGGCAAATGCGCTTGCATTCCCCGGTGGGCCGGTGGTGATTACCGATGAATTTGTCACCCTTATGGGGGAAGATGAACGCCGTGCCGACGAAAAAATTATTGGCGTTATCGCGCATGAATTTGGTCATATTAAAGCCCGCCACAGCATGCAAAGCCTGTTGCTGAGTGTCGGCTATATTACGCTTGCAACTTTTATGTTAGGCGGCAGTGACACGCTTTTAGAAGAATTGGCAGGGGCAGGCATTATTATAATGCAGCTTGAAAATGCACGTATCAATGAAACCGAAGCCGATTATTTGGGGCAAATTTATTTGCACAAAGCCCAGCGCGACCCGCAAGACTTAACTGCTGCAATGCAAGATTTACAGGATTTTATATGTGAAGATCGCGACCGTAAAACATGTGATGAAAGCCGCATACCTGCCTGGTTATCCACCCACCCGCTTACATCCAAGCGTATAAATCATTTACAAAATTTTGTGCCGCATTAGTCGAAAATATGCTCGCATAATGCATGAAAGACATGCGCGCCAGTAAAATTCTCAAGATAAGCCTGTTGCGCGGCTTTGCCAAATTTGCGGCGCATTTTATGATTTTCAAGCGCAGTTAATAAGGCTTTGTCCAATTCGGCTTCATCTGTCGGGTCAATCGTCCACCCCGTTTTTTCATGCGTCACCGCATCCACCATACCACCTTCGCATCCGGCAAATGCAGGCACACCGAAACGCGCCGCTTCAACATAAACAATGCCAAAGCCTTCTACGCTTCTCCCATGACGATAGCTCGGCATAAGAAATAAATCGGCGTGCTTTAGCATGTCATCACGCACAGCATCATCCACCGCGCCTAGAAACGTAATATTTTCCTCCAGGCCCTTCGCACCTGCCAAGGCGCGCACTTCCGCCGCCTGTGGCCCATCACCAATAATTGACCAGCGATAAGCAGGTAGTTTATCGCGCAAGCGATACAGGGCTTCAATGGTTAAGCGCACGCCTTTGCGCTCTTCAAGCCTGCCAATACTCACAATATGAACAGGCGCATTTTTTGTGCGCGCCCGCAGCGGCGGCGCATCATCTGGCAGCATATAGGTTGGCGGAATCACTGTTTTTTTTACGCCATCAAGCGGATAAATTGTTTCAGCAAGCGCCAGCGTATACTGCGAGATTGCCACAAAATGACTGGCACGCGCCAAGGCGTTGCGAATATGGTTTAGCTGTTTTTCAGATTTCAAATATTCCTGCCCCATCGCCAAAACCGTAATGTTTTTATGCCCACGGGGCACCGCAGCAACCGATTTCCAGCTATCGCAAATCACCATATCTTCGGGGTGCAAATGGCGGCTTAGCAAAAAACGCTTTACGCTAGAGCGCCATAATTTCGGTTGTTTTGAAAAAATAACATCATAATTTCCATGTGTAGCCGGCGGCGCATGGTCGGGACACACAAAGGTCTGTATGCCGCGTTGTGCACATTTTTCTGCAAGCGCACCCATAACCGCTTGCATGCCGCCCTGCCGGGGCGGGAATGTCTGTGTAACAAGAAAAACACGCATGAAAAAAACTTAACCTATTTGCTTACATGCGGCAATAGACACTTTTAACGTAGGGAAAACGGCATGCTGCTCTCATTCTGATTCACACAAAACGCGTGAAGCCCTGTCCATAAGGTGCTGGACAGCCCACACAATATCGTCGATATTACGCACTCTGAATGGGCGCTTGCAGGCTGCCCCTTTACCGATTGCCAAAAATATAGCTATCAAAAGAAAAACGCGAATAATATGTATATCGCCAAAATACACATTGCGCTGTGCCCGGGCAGACACTTTTTTTCCTTGTGCACCGGGGGTATCGCAAAGGCGGTTTCATTTTATTCGTCCTAATCCCTTCCATCGGCGTCCTCCCTTAACCTTATCAATTACACGCGAAAATCGGGCGGGCTTCATCATTATTTTTTGCTTGTAATTTTTAGTGGGACAGACATGATAAGAAGGAAACAAATAAAAGGAGAGGTAATCACATGGCGATAAAAACATTAACAGAAGATTTTGCCGTAAGCTCGCAACTTGACACACAGGGCATAAAGGCGGTCATAGATGCGGGCTATCGCACCATTATTTGCAACCGTCCGGATAGTGAAGCTGGCGCCATCGCCCATACACACTTAAAACAACAAGCCGCCCACCATAATGTCGCGCTAATTTATCAACCCGTTGTAGGCCATGCGCTCACCCCCGCCGATGCACGCCACATGGCTGATATTCTAAAAGACGCCCCAAAGCCCGTGCTCGCCTATTGCCGCAGTGGGGCACGCTGCGAAAAGCTCTATGACATGGTGCAGCAATTATAAGTTATATCATTTAAGAAAAATGGTGCCGGCACACGGACTTGAACCGCGGACCCTCTGATTACAAATCAGATGCTCTACCAACTGAGCTATACCGGCCTTGCATGACAATACACCTCGCACTTTATAAACGGTTTTGCACCCAAAAAACAATAGAGATTTTATATCTTTATTATATCACCCTATCGCGGCCATAAATGCGGTTCATAGCGGCGAAATAAATAAACCCCCAAAGTTAAAATAACCAAACATGGCCAGGCAATTAAAAAGGGCAGGAATCCAATATTTTGCGCCGCATTTTGAGATAAAATACTGGTGACAATATAATAAAATACCGCAAGGCTTACTGTTATAAAAACTTGCCGTGCATAACCACCACGCTGGATAGAACGGGTAGACATAAAAGCCGCCGCAAGCAAAGCAAATATAAGCGGCGCAATCGTCGCAATAACCAATTCAAAAAAATATGACCGCATTTTCAAAATGGTCTGTTCTTTTTTAATCCCCAGTTTTTCTGGCGCGATAAGCTGGTGCACCATAAGCTGACGCACATGTAAATTAGCTAATACCAATGGGCGACGTTTCTTTTGTAAAATCGGCAAACGGTACTCAGAAAAACTGATAATACGACTTTGCCCGCCTGTAGCTTCATTGCGCAAAATCATACCATCGTAAAGTAGCAATACCGCACCGGATTGCACTTGAGTTAAAATTCCCTTTTTCGCGATATAACTTGCATAAGGACGCGCCCGCGTATCATACACCACCACATTATTTAATGTGCCCTCATCATTACGACTTTCTGCATAAGCCGTTACATTGCTAATAACATCACGAAACACACCCGGCTCTATCGCATTACCAATATAATTACGTTCCAGATTATCACGCTGAAAGCGCAAAACCTGTAACGCATAAGGCGATACATAAAAGGATAAAACAACCTGCACACCAATCACCAAAGCCGTTAGCACCATAACAGGTTTGAGCAACACCCATGGGCGAACCCCCGCGCTTAAAAAAATAAAATATTCCTGATCCGTAAACATACGGTGAAATAATATAATCGTGCCGATTAACAAAGCTGGCCCCAAAATATAGTGAATGAGTGCGGGTAAAAATAATAAAGATAATTCCAGCACCAAAAAACCGGATGCACCCAAGATTAAATAATCATCAACCGTATTTAATATTTGCACCAGCCAAAATATGGCGACGAAAATAAACGTAATAATAATTATATTTCTACTAAGGCGCCGAAACAAATAGCTAAAAGTAAGTGTAGTCATTTATTCAATCAGGTAAAATTAACTGCCTTAAAGTTCATTTTTTCAAATATGTTTTTTTCCTGTGCAACCATATCTGCTATTAAGGGACTATCTAAAAAGCGGTTAAAAGCAGCATATAGATTTTCGCCATCTTGCGGGCGCAGCTGATAACCCGTATGAAGAAGATTGATAAGTTGTGTAAACACCGCAATATCTGCAATTGATAAATCTGCTCCGTAAAAATACCTATCTTTTTGTAAAAATTGTGTGAGATAAGGAAAATGTTTTTTACGTAATGCCTCAACACCATTTTGTGCTGCATCCATATCGGGCGATTTGCCGGCCGCGATGTTAAAAAATATAGGGCGAAACACATTAAGCCCAATATCAGCTGCAAATGCGGTATCCGCATATTCCTCTATCCATAACGCATGGGCATAATGTGCCGCCGCGTGCGGATAAAATGAGGGTGTGGGCACATATTTTTCAAAATAGGCGCAAATGGCCGAGCTATCATTGATGATAAGCGCGTCTCCATCTGTTTCGATAATTAAAGCAGGAATACGTTTTAAGGGGTTAATGTCAAAAAACCAATCTGGCATGGAAAGCGGGCTTACGCTTTTATCCCATTCATACTCTATATTTTTATGCATTGCGATGATATTTACTTTACGCACAAAAGGCGAGAGCGGCGATCCGATAAGTTTCATTTGTTTTCCTAAACATAGTGACAATATAAATTTGATGCTTATGATAGACGAAAATAAGATAAAAGTCATTAAGGAGAATAAAAATGCGTAAGGTATTTGAGTGCCGCCGCGCGCTTACGATGAATCCGGTATGCCCGCATGCAACCCATATTGCCGTTGAAGACGGGCGCATTTTGGCCGTAGGCACAAAGGAGGATGTCGCCGCATGGGGCGATATGCCGGTCGATACGCAGTTTAAGGATAAGATATTCATGCCCGGCTTTGTGGAAGGCCATACGCATCTTATGGAGGGCATGTTATGGGATTATCATTATATCGGTTATTATGATCGGCGCGGGCCAGATGGACGTGTGCATAAGGGCTTAAAGACGATTGACGCGCTTATTGACCATCTTAAATCCATCGCAGCAGCACGGGAGGATAAAACCACCCCGATTATCGCGTGGGGGTTCGACCCGATATTTTTTGAACGGCGCCTACATGCAGATGATTTGGATGCAGTCGCAACAGATTGCCCCGTCCTCGCCTTACATGCGAGCCTGCATATTATCAGCGCAAATCATTATACCATGCAGCAAGCAGGCGTGGACACAAATAGCAATTCGGAAAATATCCGCCGTGATGCAGCAGGTAAACTTACTGGAGAATTTTTAGGCCCCCCCGGCATGTTTATGGCCTTGCGCGTGGTTGACCTTAATTTATTCGCCCAAACCAGTGCACCACAAACCTTATGGAATTTTGCCGGTGTGTGCCGCGAAGCAGGCGTGACCACTGCAACCGATTTAACCAATCCACTGGATGAACCAACCGTTGCCAATTTGCTAAGCGTCACCGGAAATGATGATTTTCCCTTACGCCTAGCCATGGCGTATCGGGGAGAAAATAGCGAAAATGCACTTTCCCGCTTGCAGGAATTAGCCCCCCAACAAACCGATAAATTACGTATGAATTTTATCAAACTTGTCGCTGATGGGTCTATCCAGGGGTTTAGTGCGCGCTTAAAATGGCCAGGCTATTTTAACGGGGCGCCCAATGGGTTATGGTATATTGAGCCTGCACGCTTACGTGAATTGGTAAAACTATATCATGATGCGGGCTTTCAAATTCATATTCACACCAATGGCGATGCGGCAACTGATTCAGCATTAGATGCAATCGAAGCCGCGCTCACCACAACGCCACGTCCCGATCATCGTCACACATTGCAGCATTGTCAAATGGCAAATTATGCCCACTATAAGCGTATGCAAGCACTTGGGGTGGGGGTTAATTTATTTTCTAATCATATTTATTATTGGGGAGATGCCCATATAAGCACCACAATGGGGCCGGAACGCGCCGCCCGCCTAGACGATGCCGGCGGGGCTGTGGCGCATAATGTGCCGCTTGCCATTCATTCGGATGCACCGGTAACAGCGGTTGCCCCCTTATTTACTGCATGGTGCGCCATAAACCGCCTGACCCCAACAGGGCAAAAGCTCGGCGGGGATGCCCAGGCCATCAGCCTGGATGACGCGCTTTATGCCATCACAATGGGCGCAGCCTATTCATTAAAAATGGATGACGAAGTCGGCAGCATCGAAACCGGAAAGCGCGCCGATTTCGCCATACTTGATGATGACCCTTATCATGTGTCACATGCGACCTTGAAAGATATAAGGGTGCATGGCACAATTTTGGGGGGCACAGCTTTTCTTAATCAGCATCAGCATGATTAAAATATGGTGGTGCCTCTAACAATTATTAGCGGTTTTTTGGGTGCGGGAAAAACCACATTGCTCAACCGTCTGCTCACCCGGGCTGGCACAGAACGCATTACCGCGATTGTGAATGATTTCGGCGCGCTCAATATTGATGCGGAACTTGTCGCGCATCATGATGGCGCAATGATTGCGCTTACAAATGGATGCGCCTGCTGCACGCTTGGCGATGACTTAGCCCGCGCATTGGCGCAAATTCTGGCGCAAGACAGCGTGCCCGATCATATTATTATTGAGGCAAGCGGTGTAAGTAATCCGGAAAATATTGCCGCCTTTGCCGCCGTGGATAAAGATTTGCGGCTAAATATGATTGTTACGCTCATTGACGCGGCACATTTTTTATCGACCTACCAAAACCCCGATTTAACCGATATGATGCTGCGTCAAATCATACCGGCACATATGCTCTTGCTCACCAAAACCGATTTAACGGATGCGCAGAGCTGCACCGAAATTACCCGCATCATTCGCCAACATAATCGGCATGCCGGCCTTATGCCCATTACCCATGGCAATTATCCATATGACTTGTTTCATGCGGATATGGCCGGTCTACAAAGTAATTACGTAGCACAGAGCGAAACCGCACACGGGCTTACCGCCTGGAGTGGGCATATAGACGCTTTTTGCCCGCGTGAAACTATTCTGGCACATATAGCTCATTTTGCGCCGGCACTTTTGCGTGCCAAAGCACTCTTGCATGATGCGCAAGGCCATTATATCCTGCATTATGTTGCAGGGCATGGCGAGATAGAAGATGCGCCCCATATAGACCCGAATGGTCATTGCGTGCTGATCGGCACGCGCAACATGCCCGCCGTGACGGAAATTGCTTCCCATATGCGTAATATAATCAATGCAGCAAAAGACAAGGTATAATTTATTATGATTTGGGACATACCAACACGCATATTTCATTGGGGCTTTGTTATTGCCATTAGTGGCGCCTATATCAGCGGCGAGCGGGGACATACGGTCTGGCATGAATGGTTTGGTTTGAGCGCGCTTGGGCTTCTTATATTTCGGCTTATTTGGGGATTTATAGGCCCCACCCCAGCGCGTTTTTCACAGTTTTTATATGCGCCACGCGTCATCATAAACTATGCACATAATTTTATAAAACGCATGGGGCAAGACTATCACGGACATAATCCGCTGGGCGGGCTTGCCGTTATCGCCATGCTTGGCCTGATGGCTCTTATGGTTATAACCGGCCTGTTTAATAGTGATGATATATTATATGAAGCCCCGCTTGCACGCATTTGGCCTGCTTTCATATCCCTTGCCGGTAGTCTGCATGCTACCTTCCATAGTGCTATTATTCCGCTTATCGCGCTGCATATTGGTGCCATTATTATGCATCGCGTCTGGCTTGGCGAAAAGCTGCTACAGCGTATGACAAGCACCGCCCCCGCCCCCCAAACCAAAACCGGTCTTGTTTTACTCGCACTTTGCCTCATCTGTGCATGGAGTTTACGCTTTATCGGATAATTTGTTTTGATTTTCCGCGCGGCACATGTTAGTAAAATAACCATTATGACTCGCTTTATATTTGCTTTTTTAGCTCTCATGCTAAGTTTCGTTTCAGCGCATGCTGTTTCATCACGCTATATTGCTTTATCACAAAGCTATATGGCGCAAGCACAAACTGCACTTGAAAATCAAAAGCTGGAGGAAGCCCGTGCATTATTGGAGCGTGCCCTTGCCTCTAACCCAGCCAATGCACAAGCCTACACACTTATTGGCCGTATCCATATTTTACAAGATGATACAGCCGAGGGTGTGCGTCTTATTGAAATAGGGTTGACGATTGAACCTGACCAAAAACAGGCCTATATCTGGCAAGGCAAGGCTTATTTGGCATTAGATAAAATAGAGGATGCACAAAAAGTGCTTGAAAAATTAACCACCCTTTGTGGTGATTGTGCGCAAATAGATACGCTTGCACAAGCAATCATGGCAGTATCCGAAAAATAACACCGCCTTATGGATAAAATTCTTATCGTAGATTTCGGTTCGCAAGTCACGCAACTGATTGCCCGGCGCGTGCGTGAGATAGGCGTATTTTGCGAAGTTATCCCCTTTAACAAAGCAGGAGCGATATTTCCGCAATTCGGGGCGCGGGGCATTATTTTATCGGGTGGCCCTCAAAGCGTAACCCAAACCGATACACCGCGCATTGCCGAGACTATCCTTACAAGTGGCTTGCCGATTTTGGGCATTTGTTATGGCGAACAAGCCTTATGCGCCCAGCTTGGCGGCGCGGTGCGTGCAAGCGAGGCGCGTGAATTTGGGCGTGCCAGCTTAACCATTAAGCGCGCCTCGCCTCTCTTCGCCTCCATTGCAGAAGTCGGCGAAGATATGAGCGTATGGATGAGCCATGGGGATCGGGTCGATAAGCTGCCCGATGGCTTTGAGGTAATCGGCACCAGCCCCCATGCTCCTTTTGCAGCAATCGCTGATGAAACCCGCAAAATTTACGGTGTTCAGTTCCACCCCGAAGTGGTGCACACCCCCCAGGGCGGAAAATTATTGGAAAATTTCGTGCGCCTGATTGCCGGCTGCAATAATACATGGACAATGGCTGCCTTTCGTGAAACGGCGCTTATCGATATTCGCGCACAAGTGGGAGATGGCCACGTCATATGCGGGCTTTCGGGCGGTGTGGATAGCACTGTCGTTGCCGTGCTGTTGCATGAGGCCATTGGCGATCAGCTTACATGCGTTTATGTTGATACAGGCATGATGCGCCAGGGCGAAAGCGCGCAAGTGGTCGATTTATTCCGTGAGCATTATAATATCAGGCTTATTCACGCGGATGCATCTGATATATTTTTGCAAAAATTATCCGGCATAACCGACCCCGAACAAAAGCGTAAAATTATTGGCGGCACATTTATTGATATATTTGAATCCCATACCCAAAAAATTGACAATGTGCGCTTTTTGGCGCAAGGCACGCTTTATCCGGATGTGATTGAAAGTGTTTCTTTTGCTGGCGGGCCCAGTGTTACGATTAAAAGCCACCATAATGTGGGGGGCTTGCCGGAACGGATGAATCTGGAACTGGTTGAGCCGGTGCGCGCTTTGTTCAAAGATGAGGTGCGCGCTTTGGGTGCAGAGCTTGGTTTGCCACACGCATTTATTAAGCGTCATCCCTTTCCAGGCCCCGGCCTTGCCATTCGCATTCCCGGGGAGATTACGCGCGAGAAGCTGGATATTTTACGCAAGGCCGATGCGATTTATTTGGAGGAAATTCATAAAAACGGGCTTTATGACGCAATCTGGCAAGCCTTTGCGGTTTTATTGCCCGTGCGTAGCGTTGGCGTTATGGGGGACGCACGCAGCTATGATTATGTGTGCGCCTTGCGCGCTGTAACCTCGGTGGATGGCATGACGGCAGATTATTATCCATTCTCACATGAGTTTTTATCGCATGTTTCCACCCGTCTTATCAATGAGGTGCGCGGCATTAACCGGATTGTCTATGATGTCACCTCCAAACCCCCCGGCACGATTGAGTGGGAATGAATGATTTGTATTAAAACCGATATTCCGCAAGAGATTTGCGATATTGATGATGAGCTGAAAGCCATCTACCACAGCAAAGATACTGTGTGTATTTGGGTGTTTAGAACCAGAGAAGACCGAAATAGGTTTATGGATGAAACTGTTGGAATGTTAAAAGATGCACGCGAAACACATTTCGCGGCATTTTACGCATAGTTACTAACTGCTTACCAACACGAAAAAATATCATTTGTTTTGAATGCTTTAAGGGTATGTTAATTATTGAGTGAGAACACTATATGTTCAAAGGATCTTGTCATTGTAAGAAAGTTCGTTTTCAAATAGAGGCTGATAATATCTATGAGGGCCTATACAGATGTAATTGTTCTTTATGTAAAAAGAAATCAATCGTAATGAAACCAGTATCACAGGCGTTTTTTACCCTGTTAGACGGTAAAGCATATTTAGGTTTATACAAATGGAATAAAAATATTGCCGAGCATTATTTTTGTAAACTATGCGGGGTTTACACGCATCACAAGCGAAGAAGATATCCGGATCAAATTTCAGTAAATTTTGCCTGTTTAGATGATTTAGACCCTCCTGAAGAAAGCACTATAGGCTTAGCGGATGGCGCTAGTCATGATTAAAGAACAAAACTCTTCGTCTAACTTTCAATTATGTGGTTTTGATAGCCCTGAGGCCATTGCTATACAAGGCTTCCCGCTATACGATACAAGTGAATGGGAGCAACTATTTTGACTGAAAAGTTTCATCTTTCTATTGGCGTTAAATCTCTAAAAGAAACCAAGGAATTCTATCGCGATGTAATGGGTGCCGACATTACCTATGAAGGTGATTATATAAACATAGATTTTTATGGCACCCAGATAACACTTAAAGGTAACGCAGAAATAAATGTCGAACTTGCAGATTTTCATTTTGGCGTTAACTTACCGTTAGATAAGTTCAAAAAATTAGAAAATAATATAAGCAAGACTCATTCAAGATGGATTCATACGCCACTTCATATAGTTGATGCAGGAACTGAAATGGAGAGACAAAAGATGTATTTAACTTGTCCCAACGGATATTTGATAGAACTAAAGGGTTATAAAAACCTAACTTAGTAGATGGGGCTTATACACTGCGTAACCGATAAAAGATAATATGTTGATAAGTATAAGACAGAAAGATAAGATATTATGCGAAAAATAACACGCGTTTAGATAAGATAATGAGTGAGTGGGAGTAAAAAATGAATTTATTAGCAGGTTCAACAGGGTCTTTGGGTAATGAGATTCTAAAAGAATTAGGTGCACATGAAATGCCAACCATAGCTTTAGGCAGAAGAGCCATAGCTAACTTACCGGATTGCGCGCAAGAATTGATCATTGATTTTAATCACCTTGCAACAATAGACTTTCCCAGAATAGATCATGTGTATCTCGCCCTAGGATATCCTTTATATTATCACAATGTAATGGGGGCGATGGGCTCTGCGCTAAAAGAAAGTTTTTTCCAGGTAGATTTTACCTATCAATTTGAGATAGCCAAAAAAGCTAAACAGGCAGGTGCCAAACATATTTCACTGATTTCAGCAGCAGGCGCGAATCCAAATTCTATAAATTATTACTTAAAAACCAAAGGACTGCTTGAAGAGGAAATAATTAAACTTGGGTTTGATAGCATAAATATATTTCAGCCCGGGCACCTTATCGGGAATAAGGTTAGGTTCGATATAATTTTAGTCGATATAATATCTTTTATTAGTGATCCTTTTTTACATGGACCTTTTAAGAAATTTAGAAGCATTTCAGTAAAAAAACTTTCAAAGTCGGTCATAAATAATTCTCTGGATAAAAAAGCCGGAATAAATTACTTTCAATTCGAAGATTTCATTTCAACAGCCGACTAAGTTAGTTACCATGATTAGAAGCTGTAAATATGCAGCTTAATGAGCAGTCAATTACGGGTTTTTATGTTCGACCAGATAATAGCTGGGGTAATTACCGCTGTTGGAAGCAACCACCCAAACCATGCGCACAGTGCCTCACAATGCAAAGCTTTATCATTGCAATTACTTGCTTTTAGTCTATATTATTAGATATAAATTTACAAATTATAGCAATTATTACGGATAATGAAAAGTTTATGAAAGCAATACTACCAAGTTTTTTCTCAGTCAACCAAGCAATTGATTTGGTTCGCATTGGGAGGGATTATGATGGAGGTTATCTCGTTTCAAAATCTGACATAGAAAAGTCTGAACTATTGATAGCGTTAGGTATTTATGATGATTGGAGTTTTGAAAGTGATTTTGTGAAGTATAATGATATCAAAGTTATTGCTTACGATGCATCAGTAGACTTTCGATTTTGGGTAAAGCAAGCGCTTATCGAGACTGTTAAAAACCCCTTAAACTTATACATCGTAAAAAAATATATTTCTTATACAAAGTTTTTCAAAGGCAAACGTAAGTATGTTAAGAAATTTGTTGGCTTGAATTGTGAAAGCCAATTATATTGCACATTCTTAGACGTGTTAAATGAAACCAATCATAAAAATATTTTCTTGAAGATTGATATTGAAGGTTCTGAATATCGATTTTTGGATGATATAGTCGCCAATGAAGAAAGAATTACTGGATTAGTAATTGAATTGCACGATTGCGATATCCATCTTCCAAAAATTGAAACGTTTATTAATAGTTTTGGATTGAAATTAATTCATATTCACGCAAATAATTTTGCGCAGATAAGATCAGATGACAGTTTGCCGTTAGTTTTGGAACTCACATTTAGTAAACACGCTAACACATCTGCTTCAAATAATTTCCCTCATAAATTAGATATGCCTAATAACAAAAATGAAGCAGAAATTGAACTTTCGATTGATAGCTGAAATTAGCTGAATTATTTTGCTATACTAGCATAGCACCACTCTTAAAAATTTCTCTTTATTAAGCCACATTTGTTCTACGTCCAGCAGCCATCCATCAAAACAAATAATCCGCCATAATTAAAAGCTGTAAATATGCAGCTTAATCAATAGTCAATTACGGGTTTTTATGTTCCACCAGACAATAGCTGGTGTAATTACCGCTGTTGGAAGCAACCACCCAACCCATGCAGGATCAAAAGGGACATTAACAACGAGAACGGCAGTTATAACGGCGATTGTTCCGGCCAGCATATTGGTTAAGTGTTTCGCTATTCGTGCTTTTCCTATCGCTGTTTTATTCTTATGGCTCCTAAAATCAACATAACCCAAGGCAATGGCTAAAAATCCAAAAACGAGAAGCACGATATATTGCGAATTATTATTCGAGACGTAAATTGCAGCCAGTATCCACATGCCTAGTCCTGATAAAATCATTAAACTAACGGCAATCCAATCTAAAATAGTTACCTCACCCTTTCTATTTCGTGCAAAGCGCATACCCGCAAAAGCTAGGTAGAAAGAAAAGATAGCGATTAAAAACAAAAATATATTGCTATTGATAATCGACATTGGAATAGCGGTTAAGAAGATAACCAGCATGCACCAAAAATATGTTCTACCGGAAAGAACATGAAGCCGTTTGCCTTTCTTGGCTAAAACTGCCAAGGCGGCACAAAGCAGAGCAATTGTTCCAGCCAGGATATGTAGTGATAATAAAATCTGCATGATATTATTTACTTTTTCTGTTATTATGTTTACTAAGATAACATTATAATAATATGAAATGTTTACTAAGTAAACATAAAATTTGATATGAGCTATCATAAAGAAAAGCTAAAAGAACAAATTATTGAAATTGCATGGGAGATTTGCAAAGCAGAGTCCTGGCAAAAAGTTAATATGCGGTTGGTAGCAGAGAAAGCTGGCGTGTCGACAACCGCTTTTTACCGGCACTTCAAAAACAAAAATGATCTTAAGGCTGAGATAATGCGACGGGGGTTTCAAATGCTATATGAAGGCATGAAAGATCCGGTTATTGACGATAATTTTTCAAGTTACGGCGCGCATTACATAAGGTTTGGTTTGGACTATCCGCATATTTACGATTTAATGTTTGGCAATACGGATATAGATATGTCTTTTTATCCGGATTTAGACGCTCTATCCAATGCCTCCTTTAACGGGCTGGTTGAAGGCGTAAAAGCCTTTATGTTTGACAAAACTGAAAAAGAAATAATGATAAAGGCATATAGTGTTTGGGCATCTGTTCATGGTTTAGTTGGAATTTTAAGACGTTCGCACTGGCAGGGTAATAGACCGGCACCCCTCGAATGGATTGAAAAAAATCTGGAACAATATCTGGAACAGACAATTTTTTAGGGCGCCGTGTTACAATATTGGTAAATTATATTTGTATGTTAGCGATAAAACAAGCATCCATCGAAACATTGATTTGCGTGAGGTTTTGGCTAGATGGTATGAGTGAGACATTCATTTACAATGTAAGCGTAAAACCTAAAACGCAAAAACTGATAATGCGGGTGGTCTGCTATTGTAAAATGTAAAAATGAATCTTATCAATAAATGAAGACAGATAAAATATACAGGTAAACGTCTACATGAAAAACTTATATCTTGGTTATCGCGATGAAGATTTTGCAGATAATCCCTATGCGACATTTTTCAATCCCGAAATCGAACCTTTTCAAGACCATGTTTTGCACGCCTTATTAGCAGGCGGTATGCCGCATGAATTGATGTATCCTGTAGAGCGTGCCGGTGATATGCTGGAGGATGGTTACTGGCCGATTGAAAC
The DNA here is from genome assembly GCA_965227805.1 of Parvibaculaceae bacterium. Classification (GTDB taxonomy): domain Bacteria; phylum Pseudomonadota; class Alphaproteobacteria; order RS24; family RS24; genus CBDDGJ01. The sequence goes on from CBDDGJ010000003.1 coordinate 287,400, forward strand.
TGGTTACGCCACAATGCCGGACGGTTCATTACGGGTTTTTTGTTTAACAGATATGCCGCGCGTCAGCCCGAAAATGTGGGCGTGGTGGTTTGGCTGGCATGGCAGCCAAGACCGCCGCTATAAATTATGGCACCCAAAGGCGCATGTTTCGGCCACATGGAAAGATGGCCGCACCGATTTACGCACCTATGTCGGACGCATTTCTCATATTGTCGAATATTTAGGATCACAGCTGGTAAAGGGCGCAATTTGTTTTGTGCCGCCAGCACGATTGGGGTTAGATGAAACCATATTATCTAAACGCGGCGAAGTTGCAATTTGCGCGCGCATTGCTTTTCCAAACATGCCGGTGAAAGTCGGCTGGCTTATGCATCATGTGCGCCCCGTAAAAGGCGGGTGCGAAATGCGCTCGCGCATGTGGATTGGGGGTAAGAACATAGCCTTTGGCGATAATCCCGGGTTTTTCGGTAAGGCACTTGGTGCTATGCTCAGACCATTCGCACACTTAAAACGCCCCGACCCAGCAGAGCTACTTGCCCATAATGCACAAGAAATGCTGCATCTTGCCTGTTTCTTGCCAGAACTTTATGAAGCGTATAAAGATACGGATTGATGAAAGACGAATAAATAAGCCAGTCTAAAGCGCGTCAAAATTGCTGCTGCTGTTCAAGATCGAGCAGCCATTTCTTTCGTTTAAGCCCGCCAGCATAACCTGTCAAAGACCCATCTGCCCCAATAACCCTATGACACGGAATAATAAGCGCAACGCGATTCATGCCATTCGCATTGGCAACAGCACGCACAGCCTTGGGCCTATTCATTTTTTCGGCTTGCGCCCGATAAGACCATGTTTCGCCATAGGGTATTGCTTGCAAAATTTTCCATACGGCACGCTGAAATTCCGTTCCCGGTGTATCAAGCGCAACGCTAAACTTTTTTAATTTGCCGGAAAGATATAAGTTTACCTCTTCTATCGCGTGCTCACTATGTGTGTTTTTCCCGGGTATAACCGGCGCAGTGAGCCGTTTTTCTAAATCCTCAAGCTGGGTGTCTAGTCTCTCGCGATTATCAAATTCAAGCAAACACACACCCTTATCGGTTGCACAAATATGCATGACGCCAATTATTGTGGAAAAACGCTCCTTGTAAATCACCATTTTATCCTCGCTTTTTGTCGGTGCAGCACCAAACAGAGATTTATGCCTTTCAGTAAACCCACTTAATGAATCGAAGCCACTATCAAATGCTGCATCTATAATTTTTTTACCTTTTTGAATTTCCTGAAAGCCATGATTAAGCCTGATTAACCGCTGAAAATTATGGAATGTCATATTATGATGCTTTTTGAACCAGCGCCGAACTTTATTCGGCTCACATCCTTGCTTTTGTAAATCGCAATCCTTAATTTTTTGTGACGGGTTTGCATGAATTTGCTCTATGATCGCTTTGATAAAGGCAGGCGTTTCCCCTTCCTTTTCCATTGGTTTACATATTTTACACGGACGAAACCCGTTTTCTAGCGCCTCGGCAACATTCTTATAGAAAACAACATTTTTTGCTAAAGGTTTTTTTGCCGAACAAGATGGACGACAAAATATTTTTGTTGTCTTTACCGCCGTTATAAAGAGACCTTCATAGACAGTCTCTTTTCTGCCAAGCGCATTATATTTTTCTTCAAAACTTAAATCCATATATAAAATGTAATAAACTAAATATATAAATTCTACCGAAAACTTAACATCTAAATTTTATGCACGCACTTATAGGAACAAAAATGACTTTCTTTCTAACAAAAATTTTATTCACATCGACAATTATTGTGCTCATTACAGAAGTTGCAAAACGCAGCGATAAATTGGGTGGGCTGATTGCCGCTCTGCCGCTTACCACGTTTCTAGTGATTTTCTGGATGTATTATGAAGGCGCCTCAAACGAAAAAATAGCCACGCATATGCGCTATACATTATTTTTCGTTTTGCCCACCTTACCTATGTTTCTTGCCTTTCCCTATGTCATTGAGAAATACGGGTTTTTCATTGCGCTAGGGGCAAGCGTGCTTATCACCTATCTTTGTCTTTATGTGTTTAATCTATTTTCCGAACAATTTGGCTTTAGGCTTTTTTAAGGCGCGATGTCCCCATCGTAAAAATCAATTTTCAACGCGCTTCCCCCCTGGCAAGGGCGCGACGGGCACACCTTCATCAATAAGCTCTTTTGTATCTTCTATGCTGGCCTCGCCATAAATATCGCGCTTTTGTTTTTCCCCATAATGGATAGCGCGCGCTTCTTCGGCAAAGCCATCGCCGACATAATCAAAATGCGTTTGCACATGCTGCTTTATCTTTTGCATCACATGCATAGCTTTATCTGTATGGTGCTGGTTAGATTTTTTCCCGATTGACGGGGCCATAATTGCGCGAGAAATTGTTGTATCATCACAAAAAGGACAAGATAGCAATGTTTGTTTTTGCTGTTTCTCAAAACTGGCAATATTATCAAACCATGCCTCAAATTCATGCCCTTGTGCACATATCAAATTATATTTAATCATCCGTGAAACACCCTATCATGTTGCAAGGCAGGAATGGCTGCCCGCGCGCGTGATACTTGATTTATATCAATATCCGCAAGAATAAAATCATCATGCGCCTGTGCTTCAGCCATAATTTCACCCCATGGGTTAATTATTAAACTATGGCCGTAAGTGTTGCGTCCATTTTCATGCGTGCCATTTTGCGCGGGCGCAAAAATAAAGCATCCCGTCTCAATCGCCCGCGCACGCAATAATATATGCCAATGTGCCTCCCCCGTAAATACGGTAAATGCGCTGGGCACGGTGATGAAATCGCACCCCCCTTGTGCCAATGCGCGAAACAAAGCGGCAAAGCGCAGATCATAACAAATGGTCAACCCCAAACGCCCGAAAGCCGTATCACAAAATACACGCCTGCTGCCTGCTGCATAATTATCTGATTCCGCATGACGTTCTCCTGTCGGTAAGGTGACATCAAAAAGATGAATTTTATCATAGCGCGCGGCAATCTCGCCTGCGGGCGTTATCAATAAAGACCGATTAACCGCCTTATCACTTTTTGCATCAGCGATAATTAAAGAGCCAGGCAAAAGATAAACATTAAGCGCCTGTGCCAGAGCGCAAAACTGCTTAACCATTGGGGTTTCATTTTCTGCCAAAAGCCGCGCGCGCATCGCATCACGCGTGCGCTCCATAAAATTACAGGTTTCGGGCAACATAATAAGTTTTGCGCCGGCCTTATGCGCGGCGCGAATTTTGCGGTCTGCATCGCGATAATTTTCTTGCGGATCACACCCGCTACACATTTGAATACATGCTGCCTTAAACATAGTGTTATTCCTTTTATGTCATTTCGGGTTTAACAACCATGGCCACAGTTAAAACATCCACTTGTGCCACGCCTGCACGATAAAGGGTTTTGGCACAAATTTCCACCGTTGACCCAGTGGTTAAGACATCATCCACCAAAACAATTTTCTTACCCTTTAATAAAGCGCGCTTATTGTCTCTAACCCGAAAGGCACCGGTTAGATTGCGTTGTCTTTGTGCGCGTGTGAGCCCTAATTGTTGCGGCGTATGGCGTGTGCGGATAAGCCAGTCATAAGCAATCGGCACCTCCACCATAGGTGCAAGTGCCCGACATAATTCGGCAGATTGATTAAAACGACGATATAAAAGCCTACGCGGATGAATGGGCACTGGCAACAGAAAATCTGCTTGCGGCAAAAATTCTGCACCGGCAGGTGCTAAAAAGCGCGCCAATAAAGTTGCAAGTTCGGGACTATCCGAAAATTTCATCAGGCGAATAAGGTGCGCGCCTGTATCATTATACGTATAAGCCGCCCGCGCCCGATGATAGGCAGGCGGGTTGATAAGCGCCATAGGGAGAATCGTATCTTCGCCATAATCCTGCGGCATGGGATGACCGGTTTTACGGCAAAATGGTTCGTTAATAAAGTCGATTTGCTGCCAGCAGGCAATACATAAGCGATCTGCATCTTGTAACGGCGTGCGGCATAGGGGACATAATGGAGGTAAAATTAAATCTACGCCCTTCCGATAAATTTGTGCAAGAATGTTTTGGTATTTTTCACGCATTATGACATATTGCCGCGATGCAGCAAAATGTGCCAGACATTTTTGACAGAAAATTATTACGTATGCGGCGCAAACGTGCGGCCTCTCACATTGAAGCGTTTGACTTTCTGTTACGCCCTGTTGCCGAAGAGCTTGCCTTGCGCCTTACAAGCATAAATCGAAGATTTACGCACGGGCTTATTTATGGTGGATTTGGCGGTATTTTGGCACATATGCCGGAAATAAGTGAGAAAATAGAGCATATTATATGCGCCGATTTATGCGCCGAAATGCTGCCGCCGCGCACAATAAATTGCATTGCAGATCAAGAATCTTCGCCTTTCGCACCGGCTTGTTTTGATGTGATTATTTGCTTTTGGAATTTACATATGGTGAATGATGTGCCGGGCGCCTTGCTTCAAATGCGCCGCGCGCTCAAACCTGATGGCGTGTTGCTGGCGGCCTATGCGGGTGGCGAGAGCTTAAGCGGTTTACGCCATGCCTTTATTGAGGCCGAAAGCGCGCTTAGCAATGGCCTTTCACCGCGTATTCACCCCTTTAGTGAATTACAGCAAATCGCTGCCATGATGCAACGCACCGGCTTTGCCTTGCCGGTAATTGACCATGAACCCTATACACTGCATTATCGCCATGCGCGTGATTTACTCACCGATTTACGCGGCATGGGCGAAAGCAATATTTTAACCGCGCGCGCCCGCACACCGCTTAGGCGCGCTATTCTAAATTATGCGCTAGAGATTTACCGCCACACGCACCAAACGCCACATGGCAAAATAAGCGCCCATTTTGATGTTCATTTTCTAACCGGCTGGGCGCCGCATGCAAGCCACCCCAAACCACTTGCCCCAGGAAGCGCAAAAATGCGCCTGGCCGATGCGCTAAACACCAGTGAAGTGCCGCTTAAAGGGAAATAGGGGGTTTATATAAGGCGGCAGCTTTGCTTTTTGGTTGACCTTACGTTTCAATCATGCCAGATTTCTCGATGAAAGCAGGTCACTCCCTGCTTTTGGAGTTTAGAAAAACTCGTTTAGGACGATGTGACATATCGTAACCAATGTCTCCTGACCCTTAGGGCCGGGAGGCAATCGTGTATGTCCAAGGTTTTACCCAAAGACGATTGCAGTCGTTCCTAACGATTTTTCTACTCCCGGCCACCATTCATGTTTCCTTGCATGTTTTGTGGTCGTTTCGCTATTTTAAGACCGGAAGGCAATCATGTATGTCCAGGGCTTTGCCTAAAGATGATTGCAGGCACATAGAATTGCTTAGTAATCTTCCGGTCACCAGACTTATATCGCCAACCCCTTTAGGCAAGTTTAGATATAAAACCCGTAAATAGCACTTGCCTTTTACACGATTTTCGCTTTCACTATTTTGACGAAAGGGAGGCACATTATGAATGTATATCCGTTTGATATTCGCATCGACCAAAGCCAGCTTGATAAAATCATGCACAGGGTTAAAGCATATGACTGGCATGAAATGCCGGAGATTGCTGAATATGGGGATCGCTGGGCATATGGCGCTGATATGGCCTATATGCAAGAGCTATGTAGCTATTGGCACACACACTATGATACACGGCGCATGGCAGATATATTAAATGCCTTTGATAATTTCAAAGCCCCCGTTTCTACGCATGATGGCGAGATGAATATTCATTTTATTAAAGAAAATGGATCGGGCACAAATCCGAAAACGCTATTGCTCACACATGGCTGGCCGGGGTCTGTATTAGAATTTGTTGATGTCATTCGCCCGCTTGCGCATCCGGAAGAGTTTGGCGGCAATGCCGAAGATGGGATAACCGTCATCTTGCCCTCTTTGCCCGGCTATGGCTTTTCCGATAAACCCAAAACGCCCATCGGCCCGATTGAAACAGCCCGGATATGGGATACGCTTATGCGTGAAAATTTAGGCATTGCGGATTATGTCGCACAAGGCGGTGATTGGGGGAGCGTTATTACCGGTTGCCTCGGCCTAAACCATAGCACGCAAAAAGGCGGCGGCTGTGCAGCCATTCACCTAAATATGTATGGTCTGCGCGCCCTTGCCGCCATTCCCGAAAGTGAGGAGGAAAAAAACTGGGCAGCACGTTTCGAGGCCAGTATGCAAGCCGAAGGCGGTTATTTTCACGAACAAAGCACCAAGCCGCAAACCCTGTCTTATGCCATGATGGATAGTCCTGTGGGGGCATGTGCCTGGATTGTCGAGAAGTTTCATGGCTGGAGTCGCCTGCCCGAAAAAGACGGCACCCGCCATATAGAAAGCTGTTACACCAAAGACCAGCTTTTGGATAATGTCATGCTCTATCTGCTTACGCGCACATTTAATACAGCAACATGGTTTTATCGTGCTTTTGGCGAAAACCCCGCCTTTATTCCGCCGGATGACAAAGTGGCCGTGCCCACTGGCATTGCTAATTTTTTCGACCCGTTTTTTGCCTTTCCCTCACGCCGCATGGTTGAATGTGGCTATAATGTTGTGCATTGGCAAGATTATCCCGATTACGGCCATTTTGCCGCATTGGAATCGGGCATGGTTTTCGTAAAAGAAATCCAGGATTTTATGCAAAAATTATAAAAGGCTTACGCCCCGCGTAATTTGCCACCAGTTGCTTTTTCAACCGCTGCAATAATTTTTGCACTCACCGCGTCTATCTCGGCATCGGTTAATGTGGCGTGATGCGGTTGCATATCCACCTCAATCGCAATGGATTTTTTTCCCACCGCAACCCCTTTGCCGCTAAATATATCGAATATATGGGCATCGCTTATCAGCTTTTTATCCGCCGCCCGCGCCGCACGTAAAACGTCAGCAGCCAGAATATCGGCATCAATCTCAAACGCAAAATCGCGTTTTACATGTTGCAAGTTAGAGATATGTAATGCCCCGCGCGCATGGCTGGTTTTGGCTTTGGGCAAGGCAATGGCATCAGGGAAGATTTCAAACGCAACCGCTTGCCCAGCAAGCCCAAAATGCCGCATTATTGTGGGATGCATTGCCCCAAAAAACCCGAAGGGCGCGCGCGGATTTTGGAATATCCGCCCCGCTTGCCCGGGATGATAATGCGCCGGCACATCGCGGTCAACCCGCAGATTATCCACCCGCACGCCACATTGTGCCAAAAGCGTAAGCACATCCTGCTTTACGTCAAATAAATCGACCTCTCCGCGTGCCCCCTGCCAATGGCGCGGCGCTTTATGGCCATATCTTATGCCGCTTATGGCAAAACGCTGCCCCGCTTCATAGGTTTTGGAGAATTGCGGCGCGATTTCGAAAAAGGCTAAATCGCTAAATCCGCGATCTTCATTGCGTTTTATCGCACCAAGCAGGCTGGCCAAAAGCGACGGACGCAGATGCGCGGCTTCCGATGCAATGGGATTGGCCAAAACATAACACGCTTGCGCCGGCGCAAAACAGGCTGCATGCGCCGCTTCGATAAAAGAATAGGTCACGGTTTCAACCAAGCCGCGCGCCGCAAGCACACGTTTTGCTTTGGCAACGCGTTTTTGCATGGGGGTTAAATTGGGACGCACCACATCATGCAAACGCGGTAAGGCGACCGCATCAACATGGTTAAGCCCATGAATACGAATAATTTCTTCCACCAAATCCGCCGCCCCATCAATATCCGGGCGCCAGGATGGCACGGCGACCTGCCAGCGCGCGCCAGCTGTAACCGCAAACCCCAATGCCTGCAAAATATCGTGCATATGCGTTTGCTCAAGCGCGATACCAGTAAGCTGTTTGACACGCGCTGGCGCAAACTCAATCTGTTTGGGTGTGTGTTCATATACGCCTGCATGGGTGACATGGCTCGGCGTGCCGCCACAAATCTCCAGCACCATAGCCACCGCCAAAGCAAGCCCCATATCAACACTTTGCGGGTCAACACCGCGTTCAAACCGATAGCGCGCATCGCTTATAATATTATGCTGCCGCCCTGACCGGGCAATCGCCGCAGGGTTAAAATAAGCACTTTCAATAAATATATTTTGTGTGTGCGTTTCACAGGCCGAATAATCACCCCCCATAATACCGCCCAAGCCCAAAACACGTGCTTCATCGGCAATCACACAATCTTGTGCGGTAAGCGTATAGTCTTTTTCATCCAGCCCTGTAAAACATTCCCCCGCACGGGCAAGGCGTGCCCCAATCGCACCGCTCACCCTATCTGCATCATAAACATGTAAAGGACGTGCCCGGTCATAGGAAATATAATTGGTAATATCAACCAGCGCATTTATGGGGCGCAATCCAATAGCGGTTAATCTATTTGCCAACCAGTCTGGCGAGGGCTTATTTTCTACCCCGCGAATAAGACAACCGGCAAATTGTGTGCATATGTCTCCCGTTATGTTTATATTTATCGGATTATCAAATGCACCTTTTATATCCGGCATATGGTCTGGCTTTAATGTGCCGAGGCCAAAAGCAGCCAAATCGCGCGCAATGCCGCGCACACCCAGACAATCTGGCCGATTGGGAGTAATGGCAATTTCAATCACCGGGTCATCTACCCCCAAAGCCTGTGCCGCCGGTGTGCCAATCGCATAATTTTCAGACACGTCAATAATGCCGTCATGTGCGTCAGATAATTCAAGTTCAGCCGCAGAACACAACATGCCATGGCTTTCAATACCGCGAATTTTAGTCGCCTTAAGCACCATGCTATTCGCCGGAATCGTCGCACCCACCGGCGCAAATATACCGCGCAAACCAGCCCGTGCATTAGGCGCCCCGCATATAACTTGCAGATCACCCTTATCCGTTTTGATGGTGCATAATTTCAGCTTATCCGCATCCGGATGCGGCTCTGCCTTAATAATCTCGGCAACGCTAAAAGCGCGTAGCATATCTGCCCGATCATATACATGCTCAACCTCTAGCCCGATCATTGTCAGCGCCTCGGTGAGCTCGCTTAGGTCTGCTTGCGTATCTAAATGGTCTTTTAACCAGGATAAGGTAAATTTCATGGGATGCCCCTAACCTTCCGCAAGTCCGCGCGCCAAATGCGGTATATCCAAAGGCAAAAACCCATAATGACGCAACCATCTTATATCGGCATCAAAAAAGCCGCGCAAATCGGGAATGCCATATTTCAACATAGCGAGGCGATCCACCCCCATGCCAAAGGCAAAGCCCTGATAAATTTCGGGGTCAAGCCCCACTTCCCTAAGCACGCGTGGATGCACCATGCCGCTCCCGCCAATTTCCATCCACCCTGTTCCTTCACCAACTTTCAACACGCCATCTTCATGCACGCATTGCATATCCACTTCCATACTCGGCTCGGTAAAGGGGAAATAGCTGGGGCGAAACCGCAAGGCGACATTATCTACCTCAAAAAAAGCGGAGAGACATGTTTGTAACGTCCATTTCAAATGCCCCAAATGCGTATGCTTATCAACAACCAGCCCTTCTATTTGGTGAAACATGGGCGTATGCGTCTGGTCGCTATCGCAACGATATGTGCGCCCCAAGGCAACGAACCGAAAAGGCGGCGTGCCCGCCTGCATGGTGCGAATTTGCACCGGGCTTGTATGAGTGCGTAATACAGTTGCGCCATCATCTTCTGCCTGGTCAAGATAAAATGTATCATGCATTTGTCGCGCAGGGTGGGTTTCGGGAATATTAAGGGCGGTAAAATTATAATAATCGCTTTCAATATCCGGCCCCTCCGACAGGGTAAATTCCATCGCGGCAAAAATTTCGGTAAGCTCATCCATCACCTGGCTTACCGGATGAACACGCCCTTGCATGGTGGAAGCCTGTAAAACCGGCAGGCTTATATCCTGCATGTCCGCGGCAAGTTTGGCAGTAAGGGCGGCGTCTTCCAGCACCGCCTTACGCGCGGCAATCGCGGCGGTAATGCGCGTTTTAAGGCCATTAATTTGGGCGCCCTTTTCCTGCCGTTCTTCGGGCGGCATAGTGCCCAGTGTTTTGAGTAAGGCCGATATGCGCCCTTTTTTGCCCAGCGCCCCGACGCGGATATCTTCAAGGGCTTGTAAATCGACACTTTGTTCAATTTGTGCCGTTAAGTGTGCAGCCAGCGCGTCAAGATTTTCGTCACCCATAAGTAAGTCAGTTACGGTTTAGCCACGCGCAGCACGCGCCTTTTCCACCAGCGCCTCAAACGCCTCTGGCTGATGCACGGCCAAATCGGCCAGCATTTTACGGTCTATCGCTATATTGGCTTTTGTAAGGCCATCGATAAAGCGACCATAAGTCAGCCCATGCATCCGACTTGCTGCATTGATGCGTTGAATCCACAAAGCACGAAAATTACGCTTGCGGGCGCGCCGGTCGCGATAGGCATATTGCCCCGCTTTGGTTGCGGCTTGTTTGGCAACTTTAATGGTGTTCTTACGACGCCCATAATAGCCTTTAACCTGTTTTAGAACTTTTTTATGGCGTGCATGTGATGTCACACCGCGTTTTACACGAGACATGGCTTAATCCTCCTAGCGATAAGGTAAAAATTTACGCACGGTGGCGGAATCAGAGTCCGCAACGAGCTTCATGCCGCGCTTATTACGAATTTGCTTACTACTGCGCTTGATCATGCCATGGTTTTTGCCGGTATGAGCAACGCGCAATTTTCCCGATGCTGTAAATTTGAATCGCTTTTTGGCACCACTTTTGGTTTTCATTTTGGGCATTTTGCATCTCCTATACTTAAAATTTAGCTATTCACTTATATGCATTTCAAACCAGCACGGCAGCCCTTTAGCCGGCATGGTTTATTCAATCTGGTTCTTATACGCAAAATAGCACAAAATGCAAGGGGAACAGATATGTTAAAATTGACAAAAACGCATTTTTTGTTCACATAGTCCTATGCATAGTCCCTTAAATATTGCCCATCGCGGGGGCGCTGATTTATGGCCGGAAAATACGCTGGAAGCCTTTGCCCGTGCCAGTGAACTGGGTGCTGATGGGATAGAGTTTGACCTGCAATTAAGCCGCGATGCAAAACTGGTCATTCATCACGATCCACAACTTAAGCCCGCTGCAACGCAATATGAAGGCGTTTTTCTAACCCCACCCACACCGCGTATTGATACATTAAGTTATGCAGAATTACAAAATTATCATATCGGCATGCTTGACCCGCAAAGTCCCTATGGGGAAAAACGCAAGGGGCGGGAAAATATGGCAAACCTCACCATGCCTGATTTTGATGCGCTTTGTGATCTGGTGCGCGCGCAGGCATCAGCAGATTTTCATCTTTACGCCGAATTAAAAACCGAACTTTTAACAGATAATAAACAGGCCGAAGCCATTGCCGCACGCTTTATTGAGGCTTTGGGGCGGCATAAGGATTTATTTGCACAAATAATTGTGATGAGCTTTGATTGGCGCACCCTAAACGCCATACGCGCCGTCTACCCAATGATTGCACATGCCTATCTCACATTACCCTTTGCCATAACCGACCCCACACAAGCTATATCAAACGCAAATAAAAATACGCAACGCCTGCGGGCGGGCGCGCAAAACAGTGCACCATGGTGGAACAATATTGATTGGCGCCGCCAGCCAGGTGATACGCATGGGGAAAAAATTATCCACGCCATTCACGCCGCTGGTGGGCGCGGATGGAGCGCCTATTACAAAGATATTACGCCAACATTATGCGCCTTAGCTAAATCGCTGGACATGCGCATTGCAGCGTGGACAGTGAATGAAGCAGAAGATATGCGCCGCCTTGCAGATTTAGGCACAGATGCCATCATCACCGACCGGCCAGATATATTTCAGCACAGTTTTTCTTAAATTTATTTAGGGGCAAGCACCATCATCATTTGCCGTCCTTCAAGGGTAGGTATCGCCTCGACTTTAGCAAACTCATCTGTATCATCTTTTACCCGCTCAAGCAGCGCCATACCCAATTCCTGATGCGCCATCTCGCGCCCACGAAAACGCAATGTAACCTTCACCTTATCGCCACCATCAATAAATTTGGTGATGCTGCGCATTTTGACATTATAATCATGCGTATCAATATTGGGACGCATTTTGATTTCTTTCACATCAATGGTTTTTTGTTTTTTGCGCGCTTCGCTTGCTTTTTTCTGTTCTTGATATTTTAGTTTCCCGTAATCGAGTATTTTGCATACGGGTGGCGATGCTGTGGGCGACACCTCAACCAAATCCAATCCCTGTTCTTCGGCAATGGCAAGGGCGCTATCAATATCGACAACACCGTGTTTTTCCCCATTCGCATCAATCAGCAAAACTTTAGGGCTGGTGATGGCACCGTTTACGCGCGTGCCTTCGCGAGAAGGCGACGCAGATACTGGTCTTTTGACGATGATATACTCCTTATGATTGTTTACATATCAAACCTATGATTTAGCTGTGTTTTAGCTTAAGTCAACAGGCAAATCAATTTTCGCGTGATGGTTTTTCATTTATCCAGACTGGACGCGGCCATATAAAAAAGCGTAAGAACCCATAATGCGGCGGAAACGGATTGATGATTTTATCAAAACGTCGCCAAGAAATGCGCCGGATAAGGGCTAAAAAACCCTTAAACCCCAAACGTTGCCAATACCATATTTCATCCGCCCGCACCGCCTCGGCAGATTGATGCGGCAAAATCAATACGGTCAAGCTATCGCTTTTATCATACTGCGCCTCAATCGCCACACGCAAGCATGCCTCAGGTGCCCCGCATCCTATCAGCAATATCCCTCCGGGTTCACGAATTTTGCGCTTTGCCGGCTTAGGCATGAAAAAAATCTTGATAACAATTTAACGTGGCGGCACACATTTTCTGTGTGGTGTAATGGGCACACACATATGCCCGCGCCGCTTGCCCCATCGCGGTGCGCTGTTTAACTGATAAAGCCATCACCCTTTCAATCGCCTGTGCCAAAGCCTGCGCATTTTGCGGCGGCACCAGCATACCGCTTTCTTGGGTAATGGTTTCACGAAACCCACCCGCATCACTGGCAATCACCGGGCGCGATGCCGCTTGTGCCTCAATCGCCGTGCGCCCGAAAGGTTCCGCCTCAATCGAAGGCACAATAGTTATATCGCTTGCCGCATAAGCACGGGGCATATCGTCCACCAGACCCGCAAAAATAATATTTTGTTCAATGCCCCCGGTTTTTGCCCGGGCTTTAAGCGCCGCCACATATGCATCACGCCCCTGTGCATCACCTGCCAACACCACATAGGGTGTTATATTTTTTTGCGCCAATAGTGTTAAGGCCTCAAGCAATATCATTTGCCCTTTCCATTTGGTTAGGCGGGCGGGGCACAAAATTACAAAAGCATCATCTGTCACACCCCATGCGCGCCTTTGTGCCCTTATTTGTATCTTGTTAAAACGCGTCACATCCAGCATATCTGTATCGCAACCGCGGGGGATTACATGGATTTTTTGCCGATCAATCTTATGGACACGCTCAATCTCATCCGCTGTAAATTGTGAATTGGCAATAACCGCCTGCCCCCGCGTCATCACCGCGTTATAAAACACTTTTATGGCAGGCCCTTTGGATACTTTGCTGTGATATGTCGTAAGAAAAGGAATGGCGCATTTTTTCGCGGCAAAATAGCAAGACCAGGCCGGCGCGCGCGAACGTGCGTGAATAATATCAACCCCCGCTTGCAGGATAAGCCTGCTAAGCCGCGCACTATTGCGCCAGACGGTCCAGATATTTTTAGATGCCACTGGCATATGGATAATCTCGCCGCCGCCGGCACGAATATCGGCTTCAAGCCGCCCGCCCTCGCTTACAACCAAAGCCCGGCCACCTGCCTGCTTTATGGCTGTCGCAATCTGCACCGTTGTGGTTTCCGCCCCGCCAATATCTAGGCGCGGCACAACTTGTAAAATTGTTTTACCAGAAAGATCAGGAACATTATGGTCTTGCATAATCATAAGCCCTGTATAAACCATCACTTGCATAATCACTATAAATAAAATAGGGTTAAGATGATATTTTTAAGAGGGGAAAAGCGATAAAATGGATATAGTATTTTCTAACGAACAATTAAGCACCACCCCGCAAAGTGCATTTGCAGTTCTGGATGATTTTCCCTATGCGCCGCATTATCTTGACTGGCAGGGGCTACGCATGGCCTATATTGATGAAGGCGCGCGTGATGCGCCCATTGCTTTATTGATACATGGTGAACCGACATGGAGTTATCTTTATCGCAAAATGATACCGCCATTATTAGCTGCAGGCTATCGATGTATTGCACCTGATCATATCGGCTTTGGGCGTTCTGATAAGCCGGTCGATGATAATTTTTATACCATTGCCCGCCATAGCGCATGTTTGCGCCATTTCATCGAAACGCTCGACTTACAAAATATCACCCTATTTTGCCAGGATTGGGGCGGACCAACTGGCTTGCGTCAGGCGGTTGATATGCCGGCGCGCTTTTCTTGCCTCACCATATTAAACACATGGCTACACCATGCGGATTATGACTATAGCGCGGCCATAAAATTGTGGCGCGATGCGGCAACCCATCCTTACTGGCTCGCCTGGCGCGAAGGTGATTTACCGTGCGGACAAATCGTTATGCGTAGCTTATCGCGCCGCCCGCAACAGGCCGAAAAAATCATTGCCGCCTATGAAGCCCCTTTTGCCGAAAAAGGACGTAGCAAAGCTGGCGCCCGCCGCTTTCCATTTTGCATCCCCTTCGCTGAACCCGAATTAGGTGATGCTGCCGAACAACAACGCTGCTTCGACGCACTGAAAGTAATGGATGTGCCTAAACATTTTATTTTTGGCGAAGATGACAGAATTTTCTCTACCGACTGGGGATATAAATGGAGCAGGCTTTGTGCCAATGCAACCTTTGATAGCATCCCCCGCGCGGGGCACTTCTGCCAGGAAGATGCGGGCGAAGACATTGTCGACGTTTTCCTCAATCGCCGTAATGAAGCATCAAAATAATGCACGAAGCCGCACCATATTTTACATATGATAATCCGCATTTCGGCACACAAAATCTTGCTTTCGAAACTATAGACGGCGCACAGCCCGGCATTATATTTTTAGGCGGGTTTCACTCTGACATGACCGGCACAAAGGCGCAATTTCTGGCTGAGTGGGCGCGACAAAATAAGCAATCTTTTTTACGGTTTGATTATTTCGGGCATGGCCAGTCAAGCGGTGACTTTACCCAGGGCACACTAAGCGGCTGGCGTTATGAGGTAAACGCGCTGCTAGCGGCCTATAGAACCGATAAGCAAATTCTTATTGGCTCGAGCTTTGGTGGTTTCCTATCGGTGCTCGCCGCTTTGGATAATCCGGAGCATATTGCTGCGCTTATTTTAATCGCGCCTGCAATTGATATGACTGAACGGCTTATGTGGGCGCAATTTGATGATACGCAACGCACAGAGCTTAAGCAAAATGGCTTAACCTATATGCGCTCCGATTATGACCCGCAAGGGTATCCCATAAGCAAAACACTGATTGAAGACGGGCGCGCGCATTGCCTGCTCACTGCTCCTATAGAGCTGGATATTCCCATCCATATTCTGCATGGCATGCAAGATAATGCCGTTCCCTGGCAGCTATCGGTAGAACTCGCCGAACGTCTTACCGGCACCACGACCGAGTTGCATTTTTTTGCACAAGGCGATCATTCCCTATCTGCCCCGGAGAATCTGGCCGCTTTGCACTATCACCTAACCAGTGTGCTTGGGCGTATCTAATATTGTTTGTCTTGCCACAAGGCACGCAACCCCTCACGATATGTCGGATAACGCAAACGCACACCAAGCTCTGTTTTAATCCGTTCATTGCGCACGCGCTTATTATCTGCATAAAAACTGCGCGCCATAGGCGATAAATCGGCTGCCTCAAAGCGTATAAGCGGCGGTGGCGTAACCCCCATAAGCCGGGCGGCAAAATTCACGACATCTTGGGGGGGCGCTGCTTCATCATCACATAAATTATAAACCCGTCCCGCATGTGGCTTGTGCATAGAGGCAGATAGGGTTTGGGCAATATCTTCCACATGGATACGCGAAAACACATGCCCCGGTTTTTCAATCCGCCGTGCTGTGCCCTGTTCAAGCCTGCGAAACGCATTACGCTGTGGACCATAAATGCCGGCCAGACGAAAAATATGAATGGCTATATTATGTGCCGCCCCGAAATCCAGCCATGCCTGCTCAGCAGCCACCCGCCTTTGCCCGCGTGAGCTTATCTGCTTGCCTATACTATCTTCATCCACCCATGCGCCATCATGATCGCCATAAACGCCTGTTGTCGATAAATAGCCAAGCCATTTTATGTTAGGCGCATGTTTCACGAATGACGCATAAGCACTGCTTAATAACGGATCATCACCTGTCGCCAAAGGCGGCGCACTACATAAAATATGCGTTACACCCGCCAATAAATCCTCATCAAAAGTCTCACGCCACGCCACAGGCATGATATTTTGTTCACGCAACACATCACGCATCGCTGTATCACGAAAACTTGCCGCGCAATGGATAAAATCCCCGCGCATATGTGCAACCAGATGACGCGCACAATAGCCAAAACCAAAGCAAAATAAATTCACAAGCCCACAGCCTCCCATTCACGCCGCACAGCTTCATCCGGCTCAGTCGGTAAAAAATTTTCCCGCAAAAAAACAGCCCGCGCGCGCGCGCATGCCCCCAATGCCCATATAGCCATACCGCGGATAAGCGGCTGCTCATCGCTAAGCCGTGCCTCAATCGGGGCAAGATTTTGCGTTCCGCTATTCCCCAGCGCAATTAAAACATTACGCATAAAACGTGCATAACCGGTGCGTTTTATAGGTGAAGCACGAAAGCGCTTACGAAACCCCGCCTCATCCAGCGTCACTAAATCCTCCAAAAGTGGTAAATTATTTTCTTCACGCGGAAATAACTTTGCTTCGGTTGTGCGTTGCGCATATTTATTCCATGGGCATACCGCCAAACAATCATCGCACCCATAAATACGATTGCCCATGGCACGCCGAAACTCAGGGGCAATCACCCCCTTATACTCAATCGTGAGATAAGAAATGCACCGCCGCGCATCCACTTGATAGGGGGCAGGAAAGGCATTTGTTGGGCAAATATCCAAACACGCCCGACAAGACCCACAATGATCATGCATCGGCTTATCCGGTGGCAATAAGGCAGTGGTAAAAATACTTCCCAAAAAGCACCATGACCCAAATTCACGCGACACCATATTACTATGCTTACCCTGCCACCCCAAACCAGCCGCTTGCGCCAATGGCTTTTCCATCAATGGCGCTGTATCAACAAAAATTTTTACATCTGCCCCCGCATCTATCGCAAATTGTCGGGCGAGACGTTTTAACTTTTTTTTCATCACATCGTGATAATCTGCCCCACGCGCATAGACCGAAATATTTCCCTGCATATTATGGGCAAGATTATCCAGCGGATTTTCTTCTAGCCCATAATTCATAGCGAGCATAATGACTGATTTTGCCTCGGGCCATAAAAGCTCTGGCGAAAAGCGCCGTTCATTATCCATCCACTGCATCGTGCCATGATAATTCTGCGCAAGATAATGGCGCAACCTATCTGCCTCTTTTTGGAATATATCCGGCCGCGTTACCGCAACCGCCCCAAAGCCTTCTGCCAAGGCAGCGTCTATGATATCATATTTAAGCCGATGCACATCCATCAAATCATCAAAAGTCGGGATTCTCATAATTAGGGTGCGGGGGAAAATCCGGAATACGCTCGCGTAAAACAGGGCGAAAACAAGGCCGCGATTTCATATGGCTATACCAGCGCTTCACCTCCGGCGCACGACCCCAGGCAACATCACCCGTATAATCCAGGCAAGAAAGGTGCGCCGCCGCTGTTATATCGGCAAGGGTGAGCGTATTGCCAACCAAAAAATTCCTCTGCGAAAGCAGGCGATCCATATAGTGCATATGTAACGTCAGATTATGCCGCGCCGCACGCAAAACATCCATATCTGGCTTATGCTGTGTCGGGGCATCCAGCTGCACATATTTTTCAATTTTTTCATCCAAAACAGGCTGCACCACATCGTGATAAAATAAGTCATCAAACCACGCAATCAAACGACGGGTTTCGCCGCGTTCCAAAACCGCCTCGGGTAAAAGCGGACGCTCATTTTTCTGGCGTTCCTCCAGCCATTCGCTAAGCGGATAGTGACCGCCCATTTTTCCACCGCGCGCGCTGTAAAGAAATGGAATTTCGCCAGTTGGATTATAAGATACAAAATCAACACTCGCATGGGCGCCGCGTTTTTCTTCAATATAGTTAACCTCTATTTTCTTTTCGCCCAGCATAAGGCGAATTTTGCGCGAAAATGGGCATAAAACTTTATAGTATAAATTATCCATTTATTTCCTTTAATCTTACAAAACACATTACTATAATATGAAAATCTGGAAAACTAAAATTATAAGTTATCACGCATGCAATTTGACCATATCTTTATCCTCGCTTTCATTCAAGGCTTTAGCGAGTTTCTCCCGATAAGTTCATCGGGACATCTTAATTTACTACATGCCCTAAGCGCGTATCCCGCACATAGCCTGTATATAGATATTGCTTTACATGGGGGAACATTGATCGCGGTTCTCACTTATTTTCGACATGATGTTTTACACCTATTGCAGGGCGGGGTTGATATTTTGCAAAGACACGACAGCAAAGCTGCCACTGCTGCATGGCAAATCATCATTGCCAGCATACCGATTGTAATTGTCGGCGCCCTTTTCGTGCTAAGTGGCGTAGCCGATAAAATGCGTAGCCCCTTTGTGATTGCATGGGCAAGTATTTTATTTGCCATTCCGCTTTATCTAGCCGACCGGTTTGGGGCAAACCATATAGACCGCAATACGCTTGGTGTGACGCGTGCCTTCTGGATTGGTTGTGTACAAATTTTTGCACTCATTCCCGGGGCCAGCCGCGCGGGCGTCACCATTATGGCTGCGCGTGCAATGGGTGTTGAACGCCGCGAGGCAACGGCTTTTTCTATGCTTTTAGCATGCCCGGTTATTTTCATATTTACCATTGCAGGGTTTATCGATCTGATCCGCACCCAACAACAAGGCGATATATATACCGCGCTTATTGGCGCAGGGATAGCGGCGCTCATCGCTCTGGCGACAATTCACATATTTCTAAAACTCACGACGCGCCTGTCACTGCTTCCCTTTATCCTATATCGTATCGGCTTGGGCATCGTGCTTTTGGCTATTCTTTAACAGCCTCCCGTGCACCACGAAACCGTGCCAGACATTGCGGTAAAACCGTTTCAATAGATACTGGCGTCACACCCAAACGCATCATATCATCTTTATGCGCGGCACACACAATATTATCCGCCGCCAAACCCCGAATGAGCGTTCCCGTTAAAAATGGACGAGGCAAAAACTGCATAAAAAATGCCATTAGCCGTGCACCAAATATCGGAACCGGTAGTAAAAGCCGCATGTGCCCTGTTTCACGCAATATAAGGCGCACCAAAGCAGCAAAATCATAAATATGTGGTCCACCCAGTTCATAAATGCCAATAGGGGGCGCATCATCTTCACAAAGCCGCCCCACACAAGCCGCAACATCATAAACGCTTATCGGTTGTATACGTGTTTTTCCGCTACCGGGTAAAGGCAAAAAGGGTGAAATTTGTGCAAGCGCCGCAAAACGCTCGCAGACCATATCCTCCGGGCCAATAATCAAAGCGGGACGCAAAATATAGCTATGTTCACATGCCGCTTGCACCGCCTGCTCACCAGCAATGCGACTTTGTGCATAATGCCGACTTGCTTCATCATGTTCCATTTCAATCGCGGATATATGAATAAGTTTCTCAATACCTGCATTTTGTGCCGCCTGTGCAATATTTACCGCTCCCTCATAGCGAGGGATAGAATATCCATCATTGCCTTTTTCGCCCGCAGCACAACTCATATCAATCACAATATCAGCTTCATCCATGGCAGCTTCAATATCAGCCTTATTATATATATCAGCACGCATAATTCCTATCTGTCCTATGCGTCCGGCCATTTTCAAAGGCAGCACCACATTAGGATTAGGTACATAAATATCTATCTGCATATTGGCACGCGCAAGGTGGTGCACAATATGCCGCCCGAAAAATCCAGTACCGCCGAATAGTGTAATTTTTTTTGCCTTTTTGCGTATCATAAACTCTCCATATGCATGTTCCCTACATAAAACATCATACCGGTTTAGGGAAGTGACGATTTTAATTATTGCATCCTTATGATTGACTTTTCACCACAAGCTGCGTAAACGAAGATTATGCCCGGATGGCGGAATTGGTAGACGCGCTAGCTTCAGGTGCTAGTGCCCGTAAGGGCGTGGAAGTTCAAATCTTCTTCCGGGCACCATCATAGTCCTAGATACGCCCTATACGTATAGTCGCACGGCGCGCTTCAATCGCATCCCAAATCGTAACGCTCAAATCAAGTCCGCTTAACGCTTTAATCGCCCTAATTCCCGTGGGTGACGTTACATTTACTTCCGTCAAATAATCGCCAATCACATCAATACCGGCAAAAATAATACCATTTTCGCGTAATTTAGGCCCTATTTTAGCGGCTATTTCATAATCACGTGCGCTAAGATCTGCCACTTGCGCCACACCACCTACCACCATATTGGAGCGAATTTCCCCTGTCTGCGGCACACGATTAAGCGCACCCACCGCCTCGCCTTCAACCAGAATAACCCGTTTATCTCCCGCACGCACATCGGGTAAATATTGCTGCGCAATAATCGGATCGCGACTTGTCTGGAAAAACATTTCGACCAATGTGGAAAAATTTTCATTATCCCGCGCCACACGAAACACCCCCCCGCCGCCATGGCCGTAAAGTGGTTTGAGCACAATATCGCCAAACTCATCGCGAAACCCTTGTAAGGTCGCCATATCACGGCTAATGAGCGTGGGGGGTAATAAACCGTCAAAATCGGTTGCAAATAATTTTTCCGGCGCATCACGCACCGCACGCGGATTATTCACCACAAGTGTTGCCGGATGAATTTTTTCCAAAAGATAAGTGGTGGATAGATAATGCATATCAAATGGCGGGTCTTGTCTTAACAAAACGACATCCATCACGCGTAAATCAATAATTTCTTCTGCTTTCGCTGCAAAATGCGCCCCCGCCTTATCGGCAAGGGTAACATTTTGCGCGCATGCATATACCACACCATCACGCAAGAAAAGCCTATCGGGTTCGTAGTAATAAAGCATATAGCCACGCGCCTGCGCTTCCAGCATAAGGGCAAATGTTGTATCGCCTGCAATGTTAATCTTGGCAAGTGGGTCCATTTGAACGGCAATTTTCATGATCTTATCTCCTTGATATGATATTAGACGAAATTCACGAAAAGCGCCAAAAATTTTTCTTATGTTGTGGTAAATGATAAGGTGCCCAAAAGATACAATCATAACGCCAGTTTAGCTGTTGTATATGCGGCCTGCGCGCCACATAGGCTTGTGCAGCGCGCGCAATGCGCTGCCATTGCTGCTCTGATATGGCAAACTGCGCCTGTGCCATAGTGGCGCGGGTTTTTACCTCTATGAATATGATAAAACCGCCCCGCCGTGCGATAAGGTCTATTTCACCTGCTTTATGTCGCCAGTTACGTTCAAGAATACGATACCCCTTCAGCCGCAATAGCCAGAGCGCGAGACACTCGCCCATGCGCCCGCGCTGCCATGCCTTATATTTTTTCTTTTGCTGCATCGCGTAGCGCCAAGGCACGCGCATAGATCATGCGCTTATTCAAATCAAATTTTGCCGCGACTTCTTGGGCAGCATCGCGTAAAGATTGCGTCTTCAATGCTGCTTGTAAAGCCACATCTAAAGCGGCCGCATCCATAGTCTCAGCCTCTGCCGCAAGCGAAAACATCAAAACAAATTCGCCCTTGGGTGGGTTTTGCCGATAGTTTTGCGCCAAAACAGAGGCAGGGGCAGATTTTATCTCTTCAAATTTTTTAGTGAGCTCACGCGCCACAACAATATCTATATCGCCAAAAACAAAAGCGATATCCGCCAGAGTTGCCGCAATCCGCATCGGGCTTTCAAATATAATCACCGTGCCGCATATTTTAGGAATTTGCGATAAACTCGTAATACGCGCAGCCTTTTTGGCGGGCAAAAACCCCAAAAAGTAAAATCTGTCACTGGCCAGACCAGAAATGCTCAATGCCGCAATCGGCGCACTAGCACCGGGCAGGGTGAATATGTCAAATCCGGCCGCGCGCACCTTGCGGACAAGCCGATATCCCGGATCAGAAATAAGCGGCGTGCCAGCATCGCTTACCAGCGCAACGGTTTTTCCCTGTTGTAAATAGCGGAGCACCGCTGCCCCCGCGCGCGGCGCATTATGCTCGTGATACGCTTTTAATGGCGTTGTTAGGCTATAAATCTGCATCAATTTACGGGTAATACGCGTATCTTCACAAAATATCACATCAACCCCGCCAAGCACATCAAGCGCCCGCAAGGTAATATCGCGCGCATTGCCCAAAGGCGTGGCAACAATATAAAGCCCCTGTGCCAACTGAGTTATATTATTTTGTTTATGTTTCATAATTATAAAAATATAAAAAAAAACTTATTGACTATTCCCAAACACACCGAAACAGTAAATAATAGAGACGTAAGTTACAATAGCTATTAGGCATATAATAAAGTAATGAGACATCAAAAACATTATCTGGCTTATTTTGTAATCGGCGCATTGCTGTTTTTGGGTGCATGTGATCTGCGTAAAACCGAGATGATAAATGCAGATACGCCCAAAACCAATAAACAATATGGCGTAAAAACGCTTGATTCGGATACGCCTAACGCATCACCCATGTTAACGCCTCTTGCTGATATGCCCGAATCAAAAGCGCGGCGGCGCGATGGACGTATTGCCATCGGCATGCTTTTGCCATTGGGAAGCGAAGATAAAGAAATACGCTTTATGGCCGAAAGCCTATTTAATGCCGCTCAGCTTGCTTTATTTGATCTCAATCGTGCAGATATTATTATCATTGTCAAAGATACCAAAGGAACGCCCGAAGGTGCAAAAGTGGCGGCTATTGAAATTTTGCAGGAAGATATATCGATTGCTATCGGCCCGCTTTTTGGAAGCTCGCTTGCCGCCGTTACCCCTCTTTTACGCGGGCGTGAAATTCCGATTATCTCTTTTTCCAATGATAAAACGGCCGTTTCACGCGGAAGCTGGCTTATCGGATTTTTACCCGAACAAAATATGGAACGTATCATTATTGAAGCAATTACCTATGATTATAAGAACTTTGCGGCATTGCTGCCCAATGACGTCTTCGGCAAACGTGTTTATGAGATCATAAAAGAAGCAATTCCCACCTATGGCGGAAAACTTACCGATATAGAGATTTATGAAAGCGAAAGCGAAAAAATGTTCGCTCCTGCACAAAAAATCTCAAAATATAAACAACGCCGTGCTGAACATGCAAAACGGAAACAAGAACTATTTGAAACCGCACAATCTATGGTTCCCCAAGACACACCACAAAACAAGGTGCTTGATGTGCTAAAAAATACAGCACCGGAAATTGTAGCCGATTATCGGGATTTAGAACGCAAAGAAACTTATGGCGAATTGCCTTATGATAGCATTATTTTACCCGAAGGGGGGCTTGCCTTGCGTTCACTTGCGCCCTTACTTCCCTATTTTGATGTCGATCCGCGTAAAATCAAATTCCTAGGGTCTGGCTTGTGGGATGACCCTGCTTTAGGGCAAGAACCGCCTTTGCGCGGAGGGTGGTTTGCCGCGCCCGATCCTGCTGGATGGGCATTTTTCGAAGATCGCTATAAACGTGCCTATCAGGATGCGCCTTCACGCATTGCCAGCCTCGCTTATGACGCTGTCGGGCTCATCGGCGCGCTTTTGACAATCGACCCAACGGATCCATTCCGCTATGAGCTTATTCTTGATGAAAATGGCTTCAAGGGCGTTGATGGTATTTTCCGGTTCAAGGAGAACGGCCTTAATGAACGCGGCCTGGCCGTGTTAGAAGTCGGGTCACAACAAAGCAAATTAATCAGCCCGGCGCCGCAAAGTTTTGTGGACTATGAAAATTATTATAAAAATGCGCGCGTAAAGCAACATATTGGGCCGACATCGCAGTCAGAGTAATAAGGCAGATATAATATAATCAAGCAATAAGCGTCCACGCGCAGTGGCATAAATATGCGTTTGCGATTGCGCCAATAATCCCTCTTTACATAGACGCATTAGATTTTCCTTATTGATATGTTCCACCCGCGTGCGGTGCACCCCCTCACAAAGCCGCAAGCCCAGCATAAGGGCTTCAGCCGATAGATGATACGCATCTAAGTGCTCTTGCACCACCATAGCGTGACCAGACGTCTCGATTTTTTTGCGCCATAAGGCAGGATGTGTCTCATTTTGCGTCGCCATACGCCCCTGTGTAGTGCTCAACCGGCCATGCGCCCCTGGCCCTAGCCCGATATAGTCACCACCGCGCCACAACGATAGATTATGCCGACAATAAAATCCATCCCGCGCATGATTGGATATTTCATAAGCCGGCATATGATGCGCCGCACATATATCTTGCGTCAGTATATATAAATCCGCCACTTTATCCTCATCGGGCGGCATCCATTTTCCCCGGCGGACATCTTTGGCAAAACGCGTTTTTTGTTCAATGGTCAACTGGTAAAGCGACATATGCTGGGGGTGAAGAGCAAGCGCGTTTTGTAAATCTTCCTCCCATAAAGCAAGGGTTTGATGCGGCTGGGCATAAATCAAATCCAGCGAAACGACAGGAAAAACATTTTGCGCGCAAAGAAATGCCGCCCGGGCTTTCGCCGCATCATGGTCGCGTTCCAAAAAGCGCAACGCCGCATCACTAAAAGACTGCACCCCCAAAGAAAGCCGGGTAATGCCCGCTGCATGCAAGGCACGCATGCGCGCATCATCTATATCATTCGGATTCGCTTCAAGCGTAATCTCTGCATCCTCTGCCATGCCCCATTTGCGGTCAAGCGCATATAGAATATCAGCGCATAATTCCGGTGGCATAAGCGAAGGGGTGCCCCCGCCAAAAAACACCGTTTCAATAACACCTGTGGCGCGTATGGACGCATAATAATCTATCTCCTGTATAAAGGCGGTTTTCCATGCTGTATAATCCGGCACAGATTTTTGCCGATAAACATTAAAATCACAATAGGGGCAAATATGCGTGCAATAAGGCCAATGCACATAAACATTAAGTGGCGGCACCGAGGCAGTCAAAATACCGCCTTGATAAATTGGGCAAAAGCATCTGCGCGATGCGATATGGCGTGCTTTTCTTGCGGGTCAAGTTCACCAAAACTTTGTTGATAGCCATGCGCTATAAAAATAGGATCATAGCCAAAGCCCCGATCGCCACGCGGCGGAAAACAAAGCGTGCCTTCCACCTTGCCTTCAAAAAAGTCACACTGCCCATCCGGCCACGCCAATGCCAAGACACACACAAAACGCGCATGATAATCTTGTGCGTTACGTGTCTCGAGCTCTTGTTCCACCCGTTTAATGGCATAGGCAAAATCGCGGGTGCCATCGGCCTTTTGCGCCCAGCGTGCCGAATATATACCCGGTGCCCCGTCAAGCGCATCAATGCAAAGCCCGCTATCATCTGCAAGCGCGGGCAAACCGCTTGCCTGTGCCGCACTATGCGCTTTAAGAACGGCATTCGCGATAAAACTATCGCCAGTTTCTTCGGGTTCGGGCAGATTGAGCTCTATGGCCGTCTTCACCACAACACCAAAGGGAAGCAGTAAGTCGGCAATTTCGCGTAATTTACCTTTATTATGACTTGCCAGAACCAGCTTATCACCTGTGAATTTACGCGCCATTAGCCTGCAATCGCCTGCTTTTGTATATCGACTAAATGGGCAATAGAGTTTTTGGCAAGGCCGAGCAATTCACCAAATGTGGTCTGAGAAAATGCAGCATCATTACCTTCGGCAGTTGCCTGAATCTCTACAATTTTGCCCTGTCCTGTCATAACAAAATTCGCATCGACATCGGCACGACTATCCTCGACATAATCTAAATCGGCAATGGGCACGCCCTTATATATACCACAAGAGACCGCCGCAATATGATCATATAGAATATCACCTTCAACCAGCCCGTCTGCACGCATTTTTTCGATACATAAATAAAGCGCAACCCACGCCCCGGTAATGGAGGCGGTGCGTGTGCCGCCATCGGCCTGGATAACGTCACAATCAATGCTGATTTGCCGTTCCCCCAATTTATTCAAATCCACCACGGCACGCAAAGAACGTCCGATCAATCTTTGTATTTCTTGCGTGCGCCCCGATTGTTTGCCGGCACTTGCTTCACGGCGCATACGGCTTCCGGTTGAGCGGGGTAGCATGCCATATTCTGCCGTCACCCATCCGCTTTCGCGCCCGCGCAACCAAGGCGGCACACGCTCCTCTAACGATGCTGTGCATAAAACATGCGTATCCCCACATTTAATCAAGCAAGACCCTTCGGCATATTTGGAAATATGCGTTTCAATCAATATGTCACGCATATCTGCCGCCGCACGGCCTGAGGGGCGCTGAAAAGAGGGATCGGCCATATTGTCTCCGTTATTTTATTGTTAAACTTCTACCTGTGAATCGAAAAACATGAAACCCCCTCTATGCATATGCCCTATCTTTTCCTAAATATATAAATATGACAGATATATATACACTAAATGAGCGTGCCCGGCTTATTTTTAGCCAAATTGTTGAGGCTTATCTTGAAACCGGGGATGCGATTGGTTCACAAAGCCTATCGCAAAGCCTTGAGGAAAAACTATCGCCAGCAACCATTCGCAACACAATGGCCGAGCTGGAAGCCTTGGGATTACTATATGCCCCGCATATATCATCCGGACGCCTCCCCACAGAAATCGGCCTGCGCTTTTTTGTCGATGGGCTGTTACAAGTCGGCCAGTTAAATGCAGAAGAACAAGCCCAATTCGCCCCGCATATAAAAGGGGAAAAAAACCTTAAAGACATAGCCACACAAGCCATAGACAGGCTTTCAGGTTTAAGCCAATGCGCCGGATTGGTTGTTGTGCCGCAAAATGCACATATCATTAAGCATATTGAATTTCTACCCCTATCGCATACGCAAATTCTGGTTATTTTGGTGGATGAGAATAATAATGTCGAAAACCGCCTCATCGACCGCCCCGAAGGAATAAGCCGGTTTCGCCTTAATGAAGCAAGCAATTATCTCAATATGCGCTTGCGGGGACAATCAATAGATCAATTCAAAAAAAATGCTGAGAGTGAAATAAATACAGCAGAAAAAGAGCTAGGCACCTTAACCGCCGCATTGGTCGAACAGGGATTGGTAGAGTGGGCAGGCAATGTGGCCGAAGATGCCGAAAATAATAGCACATCGCAAAAAAACCTCATTATACGCGGCCACGCCCATTTATTGGATAATGTGCATGCCGTTAAGGATATAGAACGTATTCGTGTTTTATTTGAAGATTTGGAACGTAAAAAAGAGCTTATCAATTTGCTTTCGCAATCCGAGCATGGCGAAGGTGTGCGTATTTTTATCGGCGCAGAAACAAAACTTTTTTCACTTTCTGGTTCATCTTTAATCATAAGCGGGTATAAGGATGCAAATGAAAGACTCATTGGTGCATTAGGTGTCATTGCCCCAACACGCAGTGATTATGCCCGTATCATTCCGATGGTGGATTATACAGCGCGCATCGTAAGCGATATTTTGAAAGAATAGAGGAGATTATGGACGAAAAAAAGGAAATAAATAAAACCGAAGCTGAACAAAACGAAACCCAGGCCGTGCCGGAAGACGCATCCCCGGAGCAAGAAAAGCCTACACCAGCAGAGGAACCTACGGCAGAAGAAAAACTAGCCGTGCTTAATGATCAACTCTTGCGCGCTTTGGCCGAGGTAGAAAACACCCGCCGCCGTGCAGAACGCGACCGCGCCGATGCCTTACAATATAGCATAACGCGCTTCGCCCGTGATATGTTATCGGTGGCCGATAATCTGGAACGTGCCCTTGCCGCTTTGCCCGAAGATCAACGCACAGACCTCCCCGAACATACCGCCGCGCTACTAGACGGGGTGGATGCCACGAAACGAGATTTATTAAACATATTTGCACGTCATAAAATTATCCCGATACAAGCCAAGGGTGAAAAATTTGACCCTAATTTTCATGAAGCCATATTTGAAGCGCCCAATAGTGGCGAAGCGGCAGGCACCATTATTGACGTGATGGAAATCGGTTATAAAATTGGTGATAAATTACTACGTCCCGCCCGTGTAGGCGTTGCGAAGGATTAAAGCATATCGCGCAAAAAAGCGATAAGCGGCATATTAGCAGGCGGCATATCCAAGGCAAATAGGGCGCGCGGGACATGCCATGCCATGGCCTGCCCCTCACGCGGGGTGAGGGTGCCCTCCCATTTGCGACACACATAAAGCGGTATAAGCAAATGGAAATCATCATAAGCATGTGACGCAAAGCTAAGCGGTGCCAAACATGATTCGAATGTATCAATGGCTAATTCTTCTTTTAACTCACGAATGAGACAGGCTTCGGGGGTTTCTCCCGATTCGATTTTACCACCGGGAAACTCCCATAAGCCCGCCATGGGTTTTCCCGCAGGCCGTTTTGTAACCAGCACCCGCCCATCGCGATCAATAAGCGCACAGGCAACGACCAGCACCAAAGGTTTAGCTACGATAGTCGGCATTTATCGAAATATATTCATGCGTTAAATCGCATGCCCACACGCGCGCGGCACCCTTACCAACACCAAGATGCACCTCAATATCAATATATTTACCACGCATATGCTGGGCAATCGGCGCTTCATCATAATTTTTTACGGCGCGGCCATTGCGCGCAACCTGACTACCGCCGATTTTAATCGCCAATTTATCACGATTTGCCTGCGCGCCCGATTTGCCAATCGCCATCACAATCCGCCCCCAATTTGCATCCTCACCAGCAATCGCAGTTTTTACCAGGGGTGAATTGCCAATCGCCATACCAATGCGCTTAGCGGCTGCATCATTTGCGGCACCTTTAACGATAATCGTCATCAATTTGCTTGCGCCCTCGCCATCGCTCACAATTTGTATCGCCATTGCTTGCATGGCATCCAGCAAAGCCTTTTTGAAAGCACGCAATCGCGCATCATCTGCGCGGCGCAATGGCGCGCCCGCCATGCGCTTTTGCCCTGTTGCTATGAATAATAATGTATCCGACGTCGAGCGATCACTATCAACCGTAATCGCATTAAAACTTTGCGGGGTCATATCCTGCAAAAGCGCACGCATGATCGGCACAGGTAAAGCCGCATCGGTGAATATAAAACCGAGCATGGTCGCCATATCCGGTGCAATCATGCCCGAGCCCTTAGCGATAATATTGATCTGCACCATCTCTTTACCAAATTTCACTTTGCGCGTTACGCCCTTGGCAAACGTATCGGTCGTCATAATCGCGCGCGCCGCTGCCTGCCAATCGCGTGAGTGTAAAGACATATCTTTTAAGGCATCCAGCACGGGCGCAGGCGCAAGGTCCTGGCCAATAACGCCGGTTGATGCCATAAATATATGCGCGTGCGGGCAAGAAAATTTCTTGGCCACCGCACCCGTGATAGCCCGCGCTGCCGCTACGCCCACTTTGCCGGTAAACGCATTGGCAATGCCTGCATTCACCACAAGCCCCCGCGCACGCCCTTTTGCTGCCGCAAGATGCGCCCGGCATAAATCAACCGCAACAGAGGGCATGGATGTATTGCTAAACACACCGGCAATACGCGTTTGGGGCGCAAATTGCATCAGTAATAAGTCATCCCGTCCCTTATAATATCCGCCAGACGCTGCCGTAGCAAAGCAAACGCCATCAATGGCTGGCATTGTAGGAAACATTTTTGGCGCCAAAGGAGATACAGCCATAACACCCGCTCCATTTATCAATCATTACCCCCTTCCCTTAATATAAAACCACACCCCCCACAAGGGTTATAAATAATAACGCTTAAGATTGACAAGCAGGCGCCCGCGCCTTACATGAAATGGATGATAATGTAAGAGTAAAGCATGGCCGGAGTGACACAATTTTTAAGCCGCTTATTAGGAAGCAGCAATGAGCGCAGATTGAAAAAATATTATGCGCGTGTGCAAAAAATCAATGCACTGGAAGACGAATTTGCGGGGCTTACAGATGAAGCCTTGCGCGCAAAAACCGATGCGTTTCGCGCGCAGCTAAAACAGGGCGCGCGCCTGGATCAATTATTAGAGCCTGCTTTCGCCACGGTGCGGGAGGCGGCCAAACGCACCCTGGGGCAACGCCATTTTGATGTGCAGCTTATCGGCGGCATGGCGTTACATGATAATAAAATTGCGGAAATGAAAACCGGTGAAGGTAAAACATTGGTTGCAACGCTTCCCTGCTATTTGCACGCTCTTTCGGGCGAGCCGGTGCATGTGGTAACGGTGAATGATTATCTCGCTCAACGTGACGCACAATGGATGGCACAGATACATGAATTTTTAGGGCTGCGTGTTGGCTGCATCATACATAATCTTGACCATGAACAACGTCGCGCTGCTTATGTGGCAGATATTACCTATGGCACCAATAATGAATTTGCCTTTGATTATTTGCGCGATAATATGGCAATTAGCCTGGAACAAACCGTGCAACGCGGACACGGCTTTGCCATTGTCGATGAAGTAGATAGCATTTTAATTGATGAAGCGCGCACGCCGCTCATTATTTCCGGAGCGCTGGAAGATCAATCCAACCTTTATATCACCATTGATAAACTCATTCCGCAACTTGAAGACGCAGATTATGAGCTTGAAGAAAAATTCCGCACCGCAACCCTAACCGATGCCGGCAATGAGCATGTAGAAGATTTGCTCAAACATGCAGGCTTACTTGAAGCCGAAGCCTCGATTTACGATATTCATAATGTAACCCTTGTGCATCATGTGAATAATGCCTTGCGCGCGCATAAAGTGTTTCAAAAAGACCGCGACTATATTGTAAAAGGCGCAGGTTCTGCGGGGCGGGTTGTGCTCATTGATGAGTTTACAGGTCGGATGATGGAAGGGCGGCGCTATTCCGATGGGCTACACCAAGCTCTGGAAGCCAAGGAGACGACACCCATTCAACCCGAAAACCGGACGCTTGCCTCGATTACATTTCAAAATTATTTCCGCCTCTATGATACGCTTTCGGGTATGACGGGCACGGCAGCCACCGAGGCGGAAGAATTTATTGATATTTACGGGCTGGATGTGCTGGAAATTCCGACCAATACACCCATCGCACGCATGGATGATGATGACGAGGTTTATCGCACAGCAGCAGAAAAATATCAGGCCATTAGTGACATGGTGCGCGATTGTCAAACCCGCAAACAACCAGTTTTGGTAGGCACCACCAGCATTGAAAAATCTGAACTTTTATCCGCCCAGCTTAAAAAACAAAATATAAAACATAATGTGCTAAATGCCCGCTATCACGAACAGGAAGCCAACATTATCGCCCAGGCCGGTGTGCCCGGTGCCGTAACCATTGCCACCAATATGGCCGGACGCGGCACCGATATTCAACTCGGTGGCAATGTGGATATGCGCCTTGCCATGGAAACCGATGAGCATACCCCACAAGAAACAACCGACCGCATTATTGCCGCAGTCGAAGCAGATAAAAAAACTGCCCTAGAAGCAGGCGGCTTATGTGTTATCGGCACCGAACGCCATGAAAGCCGACGGATTGATAATCAGCTACGCGGACGTTCTGGCAGGCAAGGCGACCCCGGGCAATCGCGCTTTTTTTTGAGCCTGGAAGACGACCTTATGCGTATTTTCGGCACTGACCGTATGGAAGGGCTATTACGCCGCTTGGGGTTAAAAGAGGGCGAGGCGATTGTTCATCCCTGGATCAATAAAGCCCTGGAACGTGCACAAAAAAAGGTGGAGGCGCATAATTTTGACGCCCGTAAAAATACCCTCAAATTTGATGATGTGATGAATGATCAAAGAAAGGTTATTTTTGAACAACGGGTTGAGTTTATGCAAGCCGAGCAGGTAAGCGATATTATCCGCAATATGCGCCATGATGTCATTGACGAACTTATCGCCACACATATTCCCCCGCGCCGGTTTGTCGATGAGTGGGATATAGATGGCCTGAGTGAAAAAGCACAAGATATTTTGAATTTGGATTTACCCTTTAGCGAATGGGCGCAAGAAGAAGGCATAGCCGATGAAGAAATAAGCGCACGGCTTTATGATGCAGCAGACCGCGCCGCAGCAGCCAAGGCAAGCCGCACAGGGCATGAGCTCATGCGCAAAATCGAAAAAGCGCAGCTCATTCAATCTCTTGACCAGCATTGGCGTGAGCATTTATTAACGCTGGAACATTTACGCCAGATTGTAAATTTACGCGGTTATGGCCAACGCGATCCGCTAAATGAATTTAAGCTGGAGGCGTTTGCGCTTTTTTCTGACCTCCTTACAGATTTGCGCAGCGATGTGACACGCATCTTAGCCCATGGGGAAATTCTTGTTGAAGCCCCCGAAGTGACGCAACCCGAAATTATAACACAAGAACAAGCCCCGCTCGCCGCACACCCCAGCACAGATGACATGAATAATGTAATGCCTGCCCCTTCCACCGAAGAAGACTGGGGCAAGGTGCCGCGCAATGCACCTTGCCCGTGCGGTTCGGGCAAAAAATATAAGCACTGTCACGGCGCGATACGCTAAAGCAGCTCCCCGAAGAGAATGACGCGCGCGGGCTATGCCATGCGGCGCTTGCACTATAGGGAAATGGTTAAACCACCCCCCGTGCACCTATAAGGTCACCCCTTAAAAGGGCAAGTTATCAACAAGCGTGACCCATTTTCCATTTTGCACTTGCTCAAGCACAAGATAATCACCGCCCACATGTTTGGTCGCACTAAAGGACATTTTCGGGCCACCAAAAGCAGGTTGATATTCTTTTATGCTTTCAAGCGCTTTAAGAAAAGTCTCAACATTTACATCGCGTCCGGCTTTTTCGAGTGATGCAATGAATAAATCCGCCGCCACATAGCCAATTTGCGCCTGCAAAGCCGGGTCAGCACCATAGCGCTCTACATATTTTTTATAGAAAGCCTCACGCCATGCGTCACCATCCTCAAAATTGGCAATCACCATTGGCGTGGACACATAAAGCCCTTCCATCGCGCCATTATTCGCAGCAGCCACTAAAGGCATATAAGGCACTAAAGAGGCATAAGCCGGCCCCTGCCAGCCCAGCTTGCGCAAGGTGGTGTAAAGCGTGATCGTATCATTAACAAATGAACCGAGAAAAAGCGCATCGCACCCCGCATTTTTAATTTTTGTTGCCGTGCCAGCAAAATCGGTTTCTGTAACCTTATGCGCGCCTTGATAGACAACAGTCAACCCCAGCTCTTGCGCGGCTGAAAGCACACCGGCTGAAATCTCTTCACCCGCATCATTGGCCGCGCTTTGAATACATATATTTTGCACATTTTGCGTTTTATGGGCATATTTCACCGCGCCAATCATCTGATCCTGATAGCTGACCAGCGTGTTAAAATGTAAAGGGTGTAATGGTTCAACCATAGATGCCGCGCCCGAAAGCGGGAAAAGATTGGGAATATTCAACTCATCCAATTTGGGCATAACGGCTAAATTATGTGGTGTGCCAACACCCATCACCATAGCAAACACATCTTCCTTTTCGATAAGTTTATTTACAGCGCGCACGGTTTTGGGCACCTGATAGCTCGTATCTTCAATGAAAAGTTTTATTTTTCGTCCATGCACACCACCTGCGGCATTGGCTTCTTCAATACGCATCATTAAACCATTATTGGCCGGCACGCCCCATGACGCCAAGACGCCCGAGAGATCTGTATGCGTGCCAACACGAATTTCATCATCGCTTATGCCGCGCGCATTTTCAGTGTCGTCTTGCGAACAGGCACTTAAAACCAAACTGCTGCCCAGCACTATAGATAAAATTATTTTTTTCATAACCAAACTCCTTCTTAAAAACATGATATCAATACATTTGTGCAATAAGCGCTTCATATTTTTTTTCTACAAAACTACGCTTTAGCTTCATTGTCGGGGTTAATTCATCATCCTCAGCGGTGAGCACAATATCGATTAAGCGAAACTGCTTGATTTGCTCTACATTCGAGAATTTTTCATTTACGCGGCGCACTTCCTTATCAATTAGATCAATAATCTCTGGTTGGGCACAAAGCGATTTATAATCTGTATAGGGAATGGCGTGGG
Source organism: Parvibaculaceae bacterium (assembly GCA_965227805.1). GTDB lineage: Bacteria > Pseudomonadota > Alphaproteobacteria > RS24 > RS24 > CBDDGJ01. The sequence continues at coordinate 321,922 of CBDDGJ010000003.1, forward strand.
TTTGGGCATAATGATCGACATTTTCCTGGTCAATCATAATCAGGCAAGATAAATATTTACGCCGATCGCCAATAACCACCGCATCAGAAATATAGGGTGAAAATTTAAGCTGATTTTCAATTTGTGACGGCGTAATATTTTTCCCGCCCGCCGTTACGATAATATCTTTAATGCGATCGGTGATTTTTATATTGCCCTCATTATCTATCTGCCCAACATCACCGGTATGAATCCACCCGTCAATTATGGTGGATGCCGTTGCTTCCGGTTTATTGAGATAGCCGCTAAATTGCGAAGGCGTTTTGATTAAGATTTCACTATCCGCACTAAGTTTAATTTCGACCCCCGGCAAAGGACGCCCCACCGTGCCCGGGCGCGCGGCATCTAGCGGCGTCATGGTCGAAAAGCCAGACTCGGTTTGCCCATAGCCTTCTGCAACCGGCAAACCAAGTGCCAAAAACCAGCGCAATAAATCATCTGAAATAGGCGCCGCCCCCGAAAATAAAAACCGCGCGCGGTCTAACCCCAACAGGCTTTTCAAATTGCGAAACACCAAAATATCCGCCAGATAATACATAAAATTCAACAAATGCGGCGGGGATTTATCTTCTAAAATATAGGCCGCACGCGTTTCACCAATATAAAAGGCAAGCGCATAAGCCTTTTTGCCAAGCCATGTCGCCTCTGACATAAGAGTGGAAATGCGCGAATAAAACTTTTCCCAAATACGCGGCACGCCGAAAAAAATGGTCGGCGATAATTCTTGCACATTTTGAAAGACCGTCTCGCTGCTTTCTGCAAAATTGAGTTTTGTACCCTGGCTTAAAGACATGCATAAAGACAAAACCCGCTCGGCAATGTGGCAAAGCGGTAGATAGGTCAAAATCTCATCATCCCCCGTTGTGGGAATAGAGTTGGGCGCAAGGCCGATATTATAAAGCAAATAGCGGTGCGAAATCATCGCCCCCTTAGGCGCGCCCGTCGTGCCGGATGTATAAACCAAAATGGCCAAATCGCTATTTTTCCCCTGTGCAACACGCGCATCAATCTCATCCGGATGTGTTTCTAAATACGCCGCCCCCCGCGCATAAAGCGCCTCTATCGGCTCTACCATATCATCTTGAAACCCGCGCAAACCTTTCCAATCGATCACAAATATTTTTTCGACCAAAGGTAATTTGTCGCGCGCCGCCAGATATTTATCAAGCTGCTCTTCATCTTCAACAAATAAATATTTAGCTTTTGAATCTTCCAGCATATAAGCCAGCTGCTCATGCTGATAGGTCGGGTAAACACCATTCACCACACCTCCCGCCAAATGCGTGGCCATATCAATAAAAGCCCATTCTTTATTATCTTCGCTTAAAATGGCCACCACATCGCCACGCGCAAGCCCTAAATCAATCAGCCCGCCAGCAATTTTACGGGCATATGCATTATAATCCGCCCATGTAAAGGCTTCCCACACACCGAAGTTTTTTTCGCGCATCGCAATTTTATCGCCCCATTGGGCAACACGATTACAAAATAATTTTGCCAGCGTGTCATATCCATCCATTGTGACGATTGTGCCATCCATATGCACTACCATTCGATTTACCTCCAGGTTTTGCGTTTTTTCCAGCGCCGCTCGCCACGTATACCGGCAGAGGCCTGACCTAAATAAAATTCCTTAATATCTTCGCTTTGCATCAATTCGGCAACCGGCGCTTCCATCACCACACGCCCAACCTCCATCACAAAACCATGATTGCTAACATTAAGCGCGGCATGGGCATTTTGTTCAACCAGTAAAATCGTTACCCCCTGCTCCTGATTGATCCGGCGGATAATCTCAAATATTCTTTCCACCAAAAGCGGCGATAAGCCAAGCGATGGCTCATCCAAAATCATCAAACGCGGACGCCCCATAAAGGCACGACCAATCGCCAGCATTTGCTGCTGTCCGCCCGAAAGATAGCCCGCCATATCGCGCCTTTTGGTTTTAAGGTCGGGAAAATAGCCGTAAATGGTTTCAAAATCCTGCTCAATCGCTGCATGATCCGTCCGGCCATAAGCGCCCATCTGTAAATTTTCCTGGACACTTAAAAAGGGAAACACCTCACGCCCCTCTGGCACATGGCCAATGCCTTTGCGCGCCACCATATCGGGAGCTTGGTTTTGAATGTCTTTCCCTTCAAAAATCACCTGGCCTTTTTTGCAATCAATGGCGCCCGATATGGTTTTAAGCAATGTCGTTTTGCCTGCGCCATTTGCACCTAAAACGCATACAATCGCGCCCTCATGCACACTCAACCCCACCCCGCTAATGGCCATAATCGGACCATAATAGGTCTCCAGATTTTTGACCTCTAATAGCGGGGCACTCATGCGGCACCTCCCAAATAGGCCGCCTGCACATCGGCATTATTTTGCACATCATCAACGCTTCCCACCGCCAAAACCTCACCATTATTGACCGCCAAAACCCGATCAGCAACACGTCCAACCAAATTCATATCATGCTCCACCATAATAATGGTGACATCCAGCTCTTCTTTTATGTCTTTCAGCCAAAAAGAAATATCGGTGGTTTCTTCCACATTCAGGCCAGATGCCGGTTCATCCAATAATAACAGCTTCGGCTCGGCGCATAAAGCGCGCGCAAGCTCGACATTTTTGCGCGCCCCATAGGGTAAGTCAGAAACCCGCTCATAGCGATAATGATGCATATCCAATAAATCAAGAATTTCCTCTACCCGGTAACGATGTGCATGCTCCACCCGCCGCACAGAGGGCAAAAACAAAGCCTCTTTCGCCCAGTTACGTTTAATTTTACAATGCCGCCCCACCAGCAAATTTTGCAGAACGGTGGCATTTTCAAATAATTCGATATTTTGAAATGTCCGGGCAATCCCATATTCCACCACTTGATGCGGCGCGAGGGCAAGCACATTTTGCGTGCCATAATGAATCGTGCCGCTATCGGGTGTATAAATGCGGCTAATTGCATTAAATATAGTGCTCTTACCCGCACCATTGGGGCCGATAATGGCATAAATCTCGCCTGCTTCAACCCGAAATGAAACATGATTCAGCGCTTTCACACCCCCGAAAGACAGCGTTAAATTTTCAACCGTGAGCATACTCATTCAAATCGATCCGTTTTCAAATAGCTTTTTTGGCGGACAAATGTCGCCTTTTTATAATAAGGGAAGGTTTCCAAAAACAAGCGGAATTTGCGCCACCGCCCGTAAAGACCTTCTGGTTCAAAAATGATGAAGGCGGCAATTATGCCCCCGAATAAAAGCTGTTCCAACCCTGCCTGATCAGCCATAGACGCCGGTAATATATCGCGTAACAGCCCGATGAAATTCGGGATAAAGGAAATAAATACTGCGCCTAATATTGCGCCCGTGATCGAGCCCAGCCCACCAACCACAACCATAAGCACCAGTTTCAATGCCTCGACAACGCCAAATGTTTCGGGCGTAATGGATTGCAGCATATGCGCCATAAGCCCGCCCGCGACACCGGTAATCAGGGCGCTGATAAAAAAGGCCAGAATTTTTGTCCGATGGATATTCACGCCCAGACTACGCGCCGATGTCTCCGAATCGCGCACGGCAATCATAGCCCGCCCCGTCGGCGCCCGCATTAAATTGGCTACCGCCCATACAAAGAACAGGAAAATCGCCAAAATAATATAATAACGCTGCCACGTAGCACTTAACTCATAGCCGAAAATAACCAATGGTGGCACACTCAACCCCATATGGCCGCCCGTAAGCGCCCCGCCTGCGCCGATGACCGCTTCAGTAATAATCGCAAACGCAAAAGTCGCAATCGCCAGATAAAAGCCATGCATCCCGCTTGCTGCACGCCCCACAACCGCACCTACCAGGCCGGTAAAGACCCCCGCCACAATAAGCGAGATAAAAAACGGCACGCCAAAGCCCAATAAGATGGAATGCACATAAGCACCAATACCCAAAAAAGCAGCATGCCCGAAAGAAAGTTGCCCCGAAAAACCAGTAAGCACCATTAAGCCCAAACCTGCTAACGCATAAACCAGCAAAAAGGAAAGCTCGCTAAGATAATATGATCCGAAAAAAACCGGTGCCATAAAGGCCAGAATAATCACCGCCCCGACGCGGATGCGTTCACCCCGATCAACCAAATGGTCAATATCCTGATTATAATGGGTCTTGAAAAGAAATTGCATAAGCCTGTTATACTTTCTTTGTAAATGTTTGCGGAATAAGCCCGCGTGGCCGAATGAATAAGACAAGGAACATAATCAGATAGGCATATGTTCCCTTAAGTGCAGGAAAGCCCCAGTCCAAAAATGGCTCGGCAATACCAATAAGCAAACACCCCAATAATGCGCCGGGAATCGACCCAAACCCACCAATCACAGCACCCGCAAAAGCCTTAAGCCCGAATATGCCCATTGTTGTGCTTAATTGTGTTGCCGGTGCGATCATCAAGCCGGCAAAAGCGGCAACCATAGCGGCAATCGCCCATACAAGTGCGATAAGCCGCCGCACAGGGATACGCACATAATACGCCGCAAGCTGATTTTGCGAAGCCGCCTGAATAGCAATTCCGATACGTGTATTGTTAAAGAATAAATATAATATGCCGCATAAAATAATCGTGCCGGCGATAATAACAAATTGGTCAACCCCGAATGTAAACGCCCCCATTACGATATTTTTTTGAAATGGCGTATTGAGCGATAATGTTTCAAACCCCCAAATCATGCCTGCAATGGCCTGAAACATAAAGCTCATGGCAACGGTGAGAGTAAAAATGCTGGCTTGCGGTTCGCCGATAACGCGGCGCATCACCACAATATCCAGCATATAGCCAAACAGCCCAAGCACAGCAATGCCCATAATCACGCTTAGCCAAAAATTAAATCCGAAAATCTGGGCAAAGGTAAAAATAACAAAGGCACCGAGCATCATAAGTTCGCCATGGGCAAAATTTACGATTTCAGTCGCCCGGTAAATAAAGACAAAGCCGATCGCAATGAGCGCATAACCGCACCCTTGTGCAATTCCACCCAGGGCAAGCTGCACCGCATCGGTAAATTCCATAAACGCTCCCTTTATCTCCCTATTCGCCCTATTTTCCCTATTTTGCTTGTCGCGAATAGGCGGACAATATAGCCAAATTTATGCAAAATCAAGGGGCAAAGCACGTCACTTTATGATTTACTCAAAGGTGTAAGCTGTTATAAGAGTTTCATGAAAAAGTCAGATAGAGCGATATTTTTTTCCCGCTTGCAACAAAGCGACCCCACACCAAAAACCGAGCTAGAATTTGTGAATGAATTTACGCTATTAGTGGCAGTGGTGCTATCAGCGCAAGCAACCGATAAGGGTGTCAACAAGGCAACCAAAGCCTTATTTGCGATTGCCGATACACCAGAAAAACTTTATGCATTGGGGGAAGCAAAAATCCGCGATTACATCAAAACCATCGGGCTTTATCGCACGAAAGCAAAAAATGTTTATGCATTATGCGCCAAACTTATTGAGGGGTTTAATAGTCGCGTGCCCGCCGATAGAGAGGCCTTGATGAGCCTGCCCGGCGTCGGGCGTAAAACCGCCAATGTGGTTTTGAATGTCGCCTTCAAGCAAGCCACCTTTCCGGTCGATACGCATGTATTTCGTATTTGCAATCGCACCGGTCTTGCACCGGGAAAAAATGTTGATGCAGTTGAAAAAAAGCTGGAAAAAATCGTGCCGGAACCCTATCGTCTATATGCACATCATTGGCTTATTTTACATGGCCGCTATGTGTGTGTTGCGCGCAAACCCAGATGCGGCACTTGTGTTGTCCATGATATATGCCGCTATAAAGCCAAAACAGTTTAACAAAAGAGAAAGCATGAGAACCCCATGATTACCGGATTAGGCGCTGCCCTTGTTGATTTATTTGCCGATGTAACCGATGCACAATTACATAAGATAGGAAGCACAAAGGCTTCCATGTCACTTATCTCACCCGATGAGTCAGAGATTTTGCGTAAATCTATAAATATCCACACACGCCGCTCTGGGGGCTCACTCGCCAATTCAATAGCAGGCATTGGCATGTTGGGTGTAGAAAGCCGTTTTTTTGGCAAAGTCGGTAAAGATGATCTTGCCACGATGTTTCGTGCAGATATGCAACAGGCAGGCGTGATTTTTCCGACCACGGCGCATAATGAATTGCCTACGGGTCATTCCCTTATCCTCATCACCCCTGATGCCGAGCGCACCATGCACACTGTCCTGGGCGCATCGGCCACCATAGAGGCGCATGAGTTAGATGATAATATGCTAAAAAAAAGCGATATATTTTTTTGCGAAGGCTATGTATGGGATACGCCCAATGGACAAAATGCTTTTTTACACGCCGCAGAGATTACCCATGCAGGGGGTGGAAAAGTTGCCTTTTCTTTATCCGATGCACAATGTGTCGGGCGCCATCATAGTGCTTTTGCAACGCTTATCACCAGCCATATTGATATTTTACTCGCCAATATGGATGAAGCCCATGCCCTGTTCGGCACAAAAGACAAAAACGGCATTGTCACCGCCATACGTGCCGCACAATTAGACGCGGCCATTACCAATGGCGCGAAGGGTGCACTTATTATCACCGCCGATACTGTGCACGAGATTGCCGCAAGCCCGGTGCCAAAACCGTTAGATTTGACCGGTGCAGGTGATCAATTTGCTGCAGGTTTTTTAGCCGGCCTTGTGCAGGGAAAGTCTGCCGCGACCGCTGGCCATATGGGCGCAATCGCTGCCGCCGAAGTGATTAAACATTTCGGTCCGCGTCCGCAAAGCGATGTTAAAGCGCTGCTGAAAGCTCATGCGCTTTAAGACAAACCCCCTAACCTAATGACGGAAATGCCGCATGCCAGTAAACACCATGGCAAGTCCGCGCGCATCAGCTGCCGCAATCACTTCATCATCACGAATTGACCCGCCGGGTTGAATAATCGCGCTCACCCCCGCATCGGCAGCGGCAAGCAAGCCATCCGCAAAAGGGAAAAACGCATCCGAGGCCACCACCGCCCCTTGTGCAAGACTTTCACTTTCGCCGGCAATTTCAGCCGCCGCTTGCGCCTTACGCGCAGCAATATGGGTGGAATCTAACCTGCTCATTTGCCCGGCCCCAATGCCGACTGTCGCCCTGTCTTTCGCATATATAATCGCATTAGATTTCACATATTTGGCCACGCAAAACGCAAATAATAAATCGCGTAATTCTGCCTCACGTGGTGCCCGCTTGGTCACGACCTGCACAGCATCCGAGGATATATGGCCAATATCCCGATTTTGTGCCAAAAAGCCACCCGCAACCGTGTGCACCACCAGCCCCGCCTGATGCGGATCCGCCAGGCCGCCAGTAAGTAAAAGGCGCACATTTTTCTTCTGCGCAATAATCGCACAAGCGTCCGCATCTGCATCGGGGGCAATAATCACTTCGGTAAAAATATCCGTAATGGCCTGCGCCGCTTTGGCATCAAGCGGGCGATTAAAAGCGATAATCCCCCCAAAGGCCGATACCGGATCACATTTAAGCGCGCGCGCAAATGCCTCTTGCGGATCTGCGCCCACCGCCACACCACAAGGATTTGCATGTTTGATAATCGCACATGCCGCCGCATCTTGCGGATCAAATGAACTTACCAATTCAAAAGCCGCATCTGTATCATTGATGTTATTATAGGAAAGGTCTTTGCCTTGCACCTGCCTTGCCGTTGCGACACCAAAACGCTGTTCATCCGCCACATAAAAGCCGGCATTTTGATGCGGGTTTTCACCATAGCGCAAGCTCTGCTGCAACTTTCCGCCCACGACGCGAAAGGGAGGCGTTTCAATCGCCAGCTCTTGCGCCAGCCAATTTGAAATTACCGCATCATACGCCGCCACGCGTGCATAGGCCTTTTGCGCACAGCGTTTTCTAAACTCAAGCGTGGTGGCATTTTCATATTGATCCATTTGTGCAAGCAGAGCGTCATAATCATCCTGCTCAACCAAAACGGTGACATCGGCATGATTCTTCGCCGCCGCCCGCAACATGGCCGGTCCACCAATATCAATATTTTCGACACAGGCATCATAATCACCACCTGCCGCACGCACCTGTTCAAACGGATAAAGATTAACCACCAGCAAATCAATCGGCGCAATATTATGCGCCTGCATGGCTGCTTCATGCGCCGCATTGCCTCGAATAGCCAAAAGCCCCCCATGCACAGCCGGATGCAAAGTTTTAACGCGTCCATCCATCATTTCGGGAAACCCCGTTATTTCGGCAATATCACGCACACTAAGCCCCGCTTGCTTTAAGAGCTTTGCGGTGCCGCCGGTAGAAATAAGCTCCACACCGCGCGCGCAAAGTGCTTCGGCAAAAGGGATAATCCCCTCCTTATCCGAAACCGTAAGTAATGCCCGTTTTATCTTCATAACGCTCCCCTAATCGCCTCATAATCACCCCTCTTTTTTAGCTGATTCCATATAATGCTGCCATGCATCTTCAACATAGGCCAAGCGCCAATTTATACGCGTAACAGAGGCTTGTGGCCTACCACTCACCACAATTTTCCGCGTTTTTTGCACCTCATTATATGGCGTAACATAGAGGCTATTGCGCACAGTTAAATCTGCCGTCATATTATCCGCAAAATGAAACCGCCACCCATTGCCGTTACGTGTAATCAAGAAAACATTCCCCTGCCATCGCATCACCTCAATATGTGGATGAAGATGAAAACATAAATGACAGACACGATCCATAGATGGCTGTGCCTTGTGTGGCGATATAAGATTTTCTTCACCACGTAAATCCAGGCCATCTTCTGACAAATAAAGGCGGCGATTATGAATAACGCCATAATCTTCGGCAAAAAAATTATGCTCCATATCCAGCCAGCATCCCTTTTGTGTATCGCTACGCCTTAACCGTATATTCCATGCATCGGGCACAAGAATAGACCGTCCGATTTGGCGCGCACAAAACCCTTTTTTCAAAAAAATATGCGGCATGGGGCCAAAGGACAAAGTAGAATGTGCGCCAATATCGCGTAGGGCCATATGCTCTTTCTTATATTTGTGCTGCACATGACCACAATTCACAAATATGCGTTCATCATTATGACTAAACTCAAATGCGAAAGGGCTAAAATGTGCATGACGTCCCACTTTAGGATAAGGCGGTTTGCCCGCATCCAAAATCAAACAAGACTGCCCGCCCATAAGTTTTTGATAACCGCTTTTATGTGCAAAAGACATAGCGGACTCATTTTTCTTACCCAAAAGCGCATTTATTTCTGTCGGGCGCATTATGCGTCCGCCATGAAAAGCAGCCAAAGCACCATCCGCATGGCGCATAAACAGCAATAGGGCGCGCATATGGTTAATTTTCTGCAAAAGCCAATCTGGTGGCATAATTTTCTTCATTTGAAGCCCGTGTGCAACAGCGCATAAATCGGCCAAAATATACGCACCCGTTTCAGGAGAGCGGTTTATATGTCCCCCATCGGCCAAAATTTGTTTATCAAGCGTCGCACGTAAAATGGCCATCGCCCGCTTAAAATCTGCCTGCGTGCCCCCCATCCAAAGCCACGCAAAAATTAAACCACAGGCGCTTTCTATGCGCGTTTCATCATCAGCACTATAGCGAATAATCCGTGCCAGAAATGTAGCTTGAAACCGCGCAACAGTAAGAATAATATGCGCATCTTTCTCATTTAGCCGCCTTTTTATAAATGGCCATATCATATTCCACCGCATAAGCCGGCGCGCAATCAGATGCGGCTGCATGCTATGCGGGTTAATAAATTTTTTTGCACGCACCCAGTTTTTTACCTGCTCGCTCACATAAAGCGCGGCATAATCATCTTTCACTGCCAGAATATGCCGCGCCCAGTCAAACCCGTCTATCTGTGCTGCCTCCAAAACACGCCCGGCAAGCAGGGCTTTTCCGTATTTTATATCACCAGGACGCAAAGCAGCAGGATAAAAAATGCTCGATACATGCAGCCTGCCGCGCAAATGTCGTCGCCCTATAAAAGAAAAACAGTAAGCGCATGTCGCCCTATAGATAAGTTTACGTGAAAAATAATCTATGCACGCCGCATATAACTTCACCCGCATAAGGCCAGGGCGCATAAATTATACCTTATCCGCACACTGCTTAAGGGCGGCAATATTTTCGGCATAGGCCGCCGCGCCACCGGCAAAGCCTGCCGTGCCGGCAACCAGAACATTCGCCCCCGCTTCGATAACAAGCGGTGCCGTCTCACGGTTAATACCGCCATCCACTTCTAATTCGATTGGCTTTGCGCACGCCTCGATCATAGCGCTCACCCGACGAATCTTATCGAGCTGCGACGCGATGAATGTTTGCCCGCCAAACCCCGGATTAACCGACATAATCAATACCAAATCCACCTCTGGCAAGAGATGCTCAAGATAGCTCACCGGTGTTGCCGGATTAAGCGCAACCCCCACCTTTACCCCCAGAGCACGAATGGCTTGCGCTGTCCGATGGGGATGCGGGCCGGCCTCGGGATGAAAAGTAATAATATCTGCCCCCGCTTTGGCAAATGCCTCAATATAAGAATTAACCGGCGTAATCATTAAATGCACATCAAGCGGCTTTGTGGCGTAAGGCTTGAGTGCCGCCACCACATGCGGTCCAATGGTAATATTCGGCACAAAATGCCCGTCCATCACATCGACATGCACATAGTCGCATCCTGCTGCACATATGGCCGCAACGTCTTCGCCTAAGCGGGCAAAATCTGCCGATAAAATAGATGGCGCAATTTTGATTATATTTTTCATATAATCTGCTTTACGCCTTTTTCAAAAGCGGTGCAAGTATATGGCGATAAATGCAATTTATTTTTTGATAAGCCGCGCGGCAAAAAAGCCGTCACACCCGCCTTTATCTGCAAGCATAGTGGGTAGCGTGCGGAACATCCCTGTTTGACAGGCCGCATGAAAATCAGATGGCACCTCATCAGGCAAAATCGGATAAAGCGAAAACGCTTTATGCCTGTGCAAAAAAGCAGATATCCGCTCTTCGCCTTCGCGCGGGTCAAGTGAACATGTGCAATATACCAAACACCCGCCAGACGCTAATAAGTGCGCCGCCTTATCCAATAGCGCATCTTGTAAGGGCACGAGCTTAGCTATATCACTTTTTTTACGCACTAACGCAATATCAGGATGCCGCCGCAACGTGCCTGTAGCCGAACAAGGGGCATCGAGCAAAATTGTCGGCCAGCGTTGCGCGGGCGACCATTGCACTATATCTGCCGTAACAATATCTGCCGCAAGGCCGCACCGCGTTAAATTTTCTGTAAGCCGCAAAAGCCGTGCAGATGAAATATCAACCGCTGTTACCTGCATATTACGGGCCGCAAGTTGCAATGTCTTACCCCCTGGCGCAGCGCATAAATCCAACACACATTCGGCATACGGCACAAAATGTGCGGGTAGGCTTGCCGCAATATCCTGCACCCACCATATGCCTGTATCAAAGCCGTCAATCTCGGGCACAGCGGGCGCATCATAAAGCCGCACGGCTGTCGCTGATAAGCGGGTGCCCGTATTTTGCGCGCACCACTTATCACAAAGGACGGCTGTTTTGAATACTATATCCAAAGGGGGCGGCAGATAATGACTACGTGCAATATCTTGCGCTATCGCATCACCATAAGCCATACGCCATGTCTGTGCCACCCAATCGGGCAGATTTATAAAGGGTACGGGGTGCGGGGTCGGGCGGTCGCGGGCAATGTTGCGGAGCACCGCATTGAGCATACCGCGATAAGGTTGCTCCGCCCGCGCAACCGCATTTAACGTTTCATTCAGCACCGCATGCGGCGGCATATCCAAATATAAAAGCTGGGCAACCCCATTATATAAAAGGGCAGATGCTTTATGCGGACGTTTAGGAATAGGCTTTTTTATATAGCGACTTACAATCTCGCCAATCTCGCCATAATGTCGCAGGCTTGCAAATATAATCGCACGAATTAACGCCGCATCACGCGGGCAAACGCCCTCCAGCCGCCGGCATGCCTCATTCCAGTTTTTACCCCGCTCAATCTCAGCCAATATATCTGCTGCAAGCCGGCGCATATTTTTATGTGTATTTTTTTGGCCCATAAATGCTTAGACCATCTTGGCAAAAAATGTGCAAGCAGGCATAATCATCTCTTATGAAAAATAAACACCATATAAACCTTGCCGCCAAGCGGGCTTTGGCAGAAGCCGCCCAAAGGCGCGCCCAAGCCCAAGCCCGCACGCGCCCGACAGAAACAGGCGGGCGCAAAGGCCCTGAGCCCACACGTTATGGCGATTGGGAAAAAGACGGTATCATTTCAGATTTTTAAGCCTTATGCGTCTTGCGCCATAGCATCCTTATCTTTATGAAACCGCTTACCGGCAATATAAAATAGCGGGATAGACAGCGCGGCAATGAGCGTGAAAATAATCAGCGCAAGCGTATAAGGTTGCGGATGCCCAGCAGCGATTAACATATCAATGGTTTTGCCAGTGCCAAAACTGCCAATGCCTAAGCCCAATAAATTAAGATTAAGAATGAAAAAGGCAATAATGCTGGCGCGTATGCGTGCCGGCGCCAATTCCTGCACTGTGGCGAAGGATGGGCCATAAAACAGGCCGAGCTGGAAAAAACCCAGGAAAATCCCAAGCCAGAAAAAAGGGCTATCAGGATCCGACATGCGGTAAATCACGAAAAAGGGTAAGAGGATAATCGACGTCCAAAATAAAAACATGGCGCGGCCAGAAGCAAAACGCTTTTGCCATTCATCGCCGAGCCAACCGCCCAACAGGCTGCCCAAAATGCCCCCCGGCGCAGCAATCCAGCCGGCTTTTACCAGAATTTCTGCCTTATCAAACCCATGCTCTTTCACAAACCAGGGCTGGTCAAACGCCGCCGCCCCAATGGCGATATGATAAATCGTGCCCGCGGCAATGATGCACACCAGAGCAGGCGATTTTTTCAATGTGCTAAAAATGGTTTTCAAAATCTCAAGAAATGGCAAAGCCACATGCTTGCCCTGTGCATCCATTACCGCGCCCTTGCGTGGCGTTTCGGGCAGAAAAAGCAAAGCCGCGGCAAAGCCCAAGCCGATTGCCCCCAACAGATAAAAGCAGCCACGCCACCCAATAAGCGGCGCCAAATAACCCCCCACCAGCAAGCTGCCTGCCGCCCCTATCGGCACACCCAAATAATAAAAGCCGCTGGCAAAGCCTAGTTGCTTTTGCGGAAAGCGGTCTGCCAGCATAGATAAAGAAGTCGGCGTTGCTGTGCTTTCCCCCACACCAATAAACAGGCGTGGAAAAAACATAGACCAAAAGCCAACAGCTTTCCCCGAAACCGCAGTAAGAATACTCCACATAGCGAGCCCCGCAGCAAGCAGACGCGGCCTATGGGTTCTATCCGCCAAAGCACCGATAATAATGCCGCCTATCGAATAAAATAAGGTAAAGACAATCCCCGCCAAAAGCCCAAATTCGGCATTGCTTAGCTTTAAGTCGTCAATAATATAATTGGCCAGGCTATGTAATAATTGCCGATCTACAATATTGAGCACATTGATGAGCATCAAAAAAACCAATAAGCTATAGGCCACATTGCGTGCGCCGTGATCATGGGTTTCTTCACTATCTGTTTCGGTTTTTACTGTCATGGATCTGCCTTTCGCCCGTTTCATATATCAAACTATGATATGTTTTATTATCGCGCAATCACTTTGCCATCTTTTTCAATCACATTTATACCATTAAGCTGCTTGCCTTTACACGGGCCTGCAAAGCAAAATCCGGTTTTATCAAAGCGCGCACCATGGGTGGAGCAAATAAGCGCCTGCTTATCTGCCGTTAAAAAGCGATCGGGAAATGTCTCCAAGGGCATGCCCAAATGCGGGCACTGATTATGAAAAGCGCGCACCTCTTCCCCATGCCGCCAGAGGATAATATCGTAAATATGGCCTGCACATTCCAGCATAAACCCACGCGCCTGATTTGGGCTTATATCTTTTGTGTTACATATAAAACGTCCGGCAAGGGCAGACATAAATTAAACAGGCTTATCGCGGGCAGGGTCTAGTCCTGCCATTTTACACACAATACGCCACTCTTTTGCCGTGACAGGTTGCACAGAAAGACGCGAATTATTCACCAGCACCATATCGCCAAGGCGTGGCGCGGCTTTAATTTCAGCCAATGTAACGGGCGTGGGCGCACTCTCCAGCGCCATAATATCAACCATGCCAAAGCGTCCGCTTGCATCGGTGTGGTCGGGATAATGTTCTTTAATCACCTGCACCGAACCGACGATACGCTTTTCATTCACCGAATGATAGAAAAATCCTCTATCACCGATTTTCATCGCCTTCATATGCTTATTGGCCAGATAATTACGCACCCCGTTCCAATGCTCGCCCTTTATGCCGCGCTTGAGCTGGTCATCCCAGCCCCATGTATTGGGTTCAGATTTGAAAAGCCAAAATGCCATAATCGTCTCTCTTTCTAGCCGAGTGCTGTGCCGTCTTCGCGAATAAAGGGGCGCGCCAGCAAACCGGATATTGCTTCATCAATATTTTTCTCGCCATCAATAATATGCGCAACCGCCGCACAAATGGGCAAATCCAAATTATATTTTTCAGCCAAATGCTGCACGGCTTGCGCGCTAAACGCACCCTCGCTTACTGAGCGGCGCGCGCCCATAATCTCAGCCATGGTTTTTCCCTCGCCCAAAGCAAACCCCAAAGAATAATTGCGCGAATTTTTACTACTAGCCGTAAGCACCAAATCACCGAGGCCCGAAAGCCCGGCCATGGTGTGCATCTGCGCGCCCATTGCATGTCCTAGCTGGCGCATTTCCGAAAAGCCGCGCGCAATAATGGCCGCGCGCGCACTTTCACCCAAATGACATCCCTCAACAATGCCGCACGCAATGGCCAGCACATTTTTTACCGCGCCGCCAATTTCAGCGCCAATAATATCATCACTTAAATAAGGGCGAAAATGCTTATAGCCTATTGCGCCGACCAGTTTTTCACCCAACGCTTTATCTGCACAGGCAAGCGTTACCGCCGTGGGCAAGCCGCGCGCAACATCGGCAGCAAAGCTCGGACCTGATAAAACAGCAATTTTTTCTGGCGGAAAAAACGTGCCTGCCACCTCACTCATTAATTTCAAGCTGGTGCGCTCTACCCCCTTAGAACACAACACAATCGCTTTTTCATCAGCAAATGCATCGCGCATTGCCGCCATTATCCCGCGCGCAAATTGCGCCGGCACCACCATCAGCACACCGTCACAAACCGCCATATCACTTAATGTTGTGGTGGCTGTAATATGAGGGGGCAGCTCAATGCCGGGTAAAAATAATTTATTTTCATGCGTCTGG
Source organism: Parvibaculaceae bacterium (assembly GCA_965227805.1). Lineage (GTDB taxonomy): Bacteria > Pseudomonadota > Alphaproteobacteria > RS24 > RS24 > CBDDGJ01. Next base: position 337,366 of record CBDDGJ010000003.1, read on the forward strand.
TTAATCGCCTGCACCGTCTCTTGCTCATGTGCCCATAAGGTTATGGGCGCCCCCTTGGCCGCCAACACACAAGCCAGCGCCGTGCCCCACGCACCGCCGCCCAAAACCCCCAAACGCATTGTTGTATCTTTATTCATAATTGTTAGAATAAAGATATTTGTATCATTCTGCAATGCATTGTATGAGATGACTATATTTATGCGACGTGGATATAGTCTGGTTTATCCGGGTGCGGATATTACTGCCCCAACAAGAAAGTAAAAAATAATGAATATTTTATTGATTATTCATTATTTTTATATTATTATCGTGAATCACGACATAAACAATAAATCTATATAGTAGGTATGCGATGACAGAAACCGAAAAAATGAGAGAACAAATTTTAGCCGCCGCCCGTGAACGGTTTTCGCATTATGGGTATCCAAAAACCACAATCGCCGAATTGGCAAGCGATTGCGCGATGTCGGCAGGAAATATTTATCGCTTTTTTGCCGGAAAAATTGAAATCGCAACAGAAATAGCCCAACGCGAAACCCTGGCCGCTGTGGAATATTTAGAAAATCTTATGGAATGCCCCATGCGTAGCGCACGCGATCGCATAGAAGATATGATGTTTGCCGATCTGCGCCACACATTTAATCTGATAGAAAACAATCCAAAAGTTATCGAATTGGCACAAATCGTGGTGCAAGAACGCCCGCAATTTCAGCTAGAAAGCCTACGCCGGGAAAGACGCAATATTGCACGTATTTTGCAACGCGGTGTCGAAGATGGTGAATTTGAGATAGATAATATTTCAAGAGCAGCCTCTGCCTTGCAATTAGCAACAACAAAGTTTCGGTTTGCTCCTCTATTTACCCAACAAAATTTAGCTGAATTAGAACGCGAGCTTGCACATGTATTGACCTATATGATATGCAGCTTTTTAACAGAAGAAGGACGCGCAAATTTCATACCAACACGTGTGCCATCAAAAGATATGCGCCGACCAGATACATTATCCACAACACCGGAAAACACAAAAACACGACGCACCGGTAGTGACTAACGCCTCCAGCGGCCTTTTGATTTTAGCCGCCACTTATCCGGCGGCTTTTTCTTTTTAGATAAGATTTATGAGTAAACACATGAAAACATCCCACCTTATGCCCAGTTATAATCGCACTGCGCTTAAATTCACCCATGGTGAAGGCGCATGGCTTTATAGAGCCGATGGCACAAAATATCTGGATTTTGCATCCGGCATTGGCGTAAACAGCCTCGGCCATGCGCATCCACGGCTGGTAAATGCGCTCAAAGCACAAAGCGAAAAATTATGGCATGTCTCTAATTTATATACGATCCCCGAACAGGAAAAACTGGCAGAAGTTCTATGCGAAAAAACATTTGCCGATTATGTGTTCTTCTGCAATTCGGGGGCAGAAGCCGTAGAGGGCGTCATCAAAACCGCACGTAAATATTTCGCGGCACAAGGCAAAAATGAAAAAACCAATATTATCACATTTACCAATGCCTTTCATGGGCGCACATTGGGGGCTCTGGCAGCAGCGGGCAAGGCCGCGCATTTGGATGGTTTTGGCGAACCGCTTTCCGGCTTTATTCATATAGATGGCTTTGACATTGAAAAAGTGAAAAGCAAGATAGACCACACCATCGCGGCAATTTTGCTCGAACCGATACAAGGCGAAGGCGGCATATATGCTGTGCCGCCTGAATTTTTAAGAGAGCTGCGCGCCTTGTGCGATGCGCATGATATTTTGCTTGCCCTGGATGAAGTGCAAAGCGGCATGGGGCGCAGCGGCAAATTATTTACCTATGAATGGGCAAGAATAGAACCGGATTTAATGGCGGTGGCCAAAGGGCTTGGGGGCGGCTTTCCGATCGGTGCCATATTGGCCAGCGCCAATACCGCCCAGGCCATGATTGCCGGCACGCATGGCTCGACCTTTGGCGGCAACCCGCTGGCTATGGCCATCGGCATACAGATTATGGATATTATCGGTAATGAAGATTTCTTACAAAAGGTCAATGAGCGCGCCGGAAAATTACGCCAGGGCTTAAGCCGTTTATTGGATGAATATCCGGATATTCTTTCCGAATTACACGGAACGGGGCTTATGCTCGGCTTAAAGACGAAAATAGTAAATACAGATTTTATACATGCCTTGCGCGCGCAAAATTTATTAACCGTGGGTGCAGGCAATAATCATGTCCGCCTGCTACCGCCGCTTAATATAAGCCGCGATGATATAAATAACGCGCTTGAGAAAATTGAAGCAGCCTGTAACACCATACGCGTGGAGAGGGAGAGGGAAAAGGAAAATGTCTGATACAGCTAAACATTTTTTGGATTTAAGCGATTTATCCGCGCAGGAAATGCGTGATCTGGTAGATGCAGCCCATATGCGCAAAAAAGCCAACCCTAAAACCGGCATGACACAAATAGATAAAGATGCGCCGTTAAGCGGGCATGTGCTGGCGATGCTTTTCGAAAAGCCCTCCACCCGCACGCGCTTATCTTTTGATCTTGCCATGCGGCAATTAGGGGGCGACACGATTATCTTAAACCCGAATGATATGCAATTGGGGCGGGGCGAAACCATTGCCGATACAGCGCGCGTCATGTCGCGCTATGCCAATGCCCTTATGGTTCGCACAAATGAACATGCACAATTAGTCGAATTTGCAGCCCATGCGACAATTCCGATCATTAACGGGCTTACCGCTTTTAGCCATCCATGCCAGATTATTGCCGATATAATGACATTTGAAGACCATAAGGGCGCAATTAAGGGGCAAAAACTGGCTTGGTTTGGTGATGGCAATAATGTTGCCACGTCCTTTATCCATGCGGCATGCTTGCTTGATTTTGAATTACATATGGCAATTCCGCATGGATTTTTCCCGCCCCAAAATGTGCTGGATTGGGCACAGGCGCAAGGGGGAAGGATAGAGATTACGCAAGATATAGAGGCCGCCGCAATGGATGCCGCCGCGCTGATTACCGATTGCTGGGTCTCGCTTAATGATGCCCCCGAAACGGCGGCAGCACGCAAAAAAGCCTTTGCGCCCTATCAAATAACCGAACGCCTTATGGCACGCGGCGATGCGGCGATTTTCATGCATTGCCTGCCCGCTTATCGCGGGCAAGAAGTAACAAATGCTGTGATAGACGGCGGGCAATCGGTGATTTTTGATGAAGCCGAAAACCGGATTCACGCGCAAAAGGCAATATTGGATTATTGTTTAGGCGGCAAATGACAGATTATATCTTGCCGTTCCGGATAGAAAATGCCCCGGCACATGGGCGGATTGTGCGCTTAAGCGATTGCGTCAGCACAGTTCTTGAGCGCCATGACTATCCCGAAGCCGTCGGGCGCTTGCTCGGCGAGGCCTTAACCATTGCCGCCCTTATTGGTAGCCAGATGAAATTTGAAGGCCGCTTCATCATTCAAAGCAAAAGTGATGGCGCCGTGCCGATGCTGGTTGCCGATTATAATAATGGGCATATGCGCGGGCTTGCCCATTTTGATGCGCAGGCTGATTTTTCAGCGCTTACCTCTGCCGCCCAGCTTATGGGTGCCGGCCATATTACCTTCACCATTGACCAGACAACCGCACAAACCGAAGACATGCAGCGTTATCAGGGCATTGTGCCTTTGGAGGGAGATGATTTAACGCAAATGACCTTAAATTATTTTTCCCGCTCAGAGCAGTTGGAGGCGCGCCTTAAACTTGCAACCGCCCCCTTGTTTTTACCCGGTGGTAAAAAACAATGGCGCGCCGGTGGTATTATTCTACAGCAAACAGCGCAAGACTATGAAACTACACAGACGGATGAAGACTGGCAACGGCTGAGCCTATTATTCGACACCACCTCTATAGATGAATTGCTAGATGATGATTTACCCGCGCAAGATTTAGCCTATCGGCTTTTTCACGAAGATGGGGTGCGTGCCTTTCCCGAACAAAATATTAAATTCCATTGCCCCTGTTCGCACGAACGTGTGCGCGCCATGTTAATGTCTTTGCCAGCAGATGACCGCATTGCCTTATCCGAACAAGATAAAATAGCCATTGCTTGTGAGTTTTGTAACCAGAGCTATATATTTTCGCCGGATATTTGGGAAAAGCAACATTAAAAAAGTCTGAAACGCTATATATTATCTTTCACGAGGTCTTTATATAAGTGAATATAGCTATCATACATTTTTTCTGCCTGAAATAAATCCTCAAAACGCTGACGTGCAGCCATCCCCATCTGCTTGGCCTGTTCACGATCCGCGATTAAGAATTGTAATGCTTGACGAAGCGCAGAAATATTACGCGGCTCAATAACAATACCCGTTTGGCCATCTAAATTGATAAAACTTGTTCCGGTTCCCAATTCTGTGCTTATGAGCGGCTTGCCCCACATAGCCCCCTCCACCAATACTAAACCGAAAGCCTCAGAGCGTAAATGCGATGGCAATACAACACCATAACATAAATCCAATAAAGCATATTTATCTGCCTCACTAATTTTGCCGGTAAAATGCACATTCGGTATTGTTTGCGAGTTTCGTTTTACCGCGTCTAACGCCTCACCACCGCCTGCAATGACAATATCAAAATCTAACCCCTTTGCTGCCTCAAGCAAAATATGCACACCCTTATAGTTTCGCAAGGCACCTAAAAATAAAAAAAACGGTTTTTCAAATCGTTTTTGCCAGTATGTATAAACGTCCCGATCAAAATCTTGCGTATATTTATCTTCCAATCCCAATAAAATAGCACTGGTTTTAGAACGGTATTTTTGCAAAACCGGGCTACTATCTATATAATTTTGTGATGTCGCAACAATATGATCCACCCTATCCAAAAAAAGCGTTTGCACGGGCTTATAAACATATTTCAGATATTTCTGATTTATAATATCAGAATGATACGTTACCAAACTTGGCTTGCGCAAATGGGCGATTAAATGGAACAAATCCGCAAAAGGATAAGGGTAATGATAATGCAAAATATCGTAATTTTTTGCGATTTTTCTGAAATGCTTTATCGCTGCGAATGAAAAGGGAGTGGCCGCAAGCGTAAAATCTGTTCCCATCTGATACACATTATGATTTTCATAGTGTATATTTCCATAGCGGAGAGACTTTTGTGTATGACTCATCGTAAAAACATCTGCACATATACCATTTTGTGTCGCTTTATTTGCCAGGTGATAAATCACCTGCTCTACCCCACCATATGAATCGGGATAGTAAGTTTTATATATGTGTAATATTTTCATAATTTAATAATAAGCTAACCTATATTTTATTCACCTTTACATATAGGGCTTGATTTTGTCTATTTTATTTGTTCAAATTCTCATTATGAGGTCTCTTGATAATCATTTTTATGTATGCGCGTGCAATGACACATAATAAAGTCGATACTATATTAGATTTCTGGTTTAACGAAACCACAGCTAAAAGCTGGTTTGTTTCAGATGCGGACTTTGATAAAGACATCCGCACCCGGTTTTTTGATTGTCCTTCCCCCTTATAATTGTACCAGTTTTAGCGAGAGATTATTGTCTTTGATTGGGTGTATATTTCTCGTTAGGATTTTAAGAAACATCAATTATAGGAGTAAAAGATGAGCAGAAAACGTTTTAGTGACAATGATATAATCCGCATATTACGTGAGGTTGAGGTGAATATTGGTGGGGGTATGGATACCGATTCTGCCTGCCGCAAGAGTGGCATTAGCCCGCAGACATATTACCGCTGGCGTGGCAATTATGGTCATATGAAGAATAGCGAGGTTAAACGCCTAAAAGCCTTGGAGCAGGAGAATGTGCGCCTTAAAAAGATAGTTGCTGCGCTAGAGTTAGATAAGTTGATTCTCAAGGAGGGGCTCGATTTTTTGGACAAGAAAAAGGCCTAACCACAGCAGATAAGCGCTGTGTTGCAGTCCATTGCCAACAAAGGCTGAGCACAAGCCAGCGTAAAGTTTGCAAGGCTTTGGATATTCCAAGAAGCGTGTGTCAGTATAAACCCACTCAAGCTTGCAGCGATGAACAGCTACGGCTTGATATGATACGCCTAGCCAAGCAATATGGTCGTTATGGATACCGCAAGATAGCAGCATTATTGCGGGTTGAGGGGCATAATGTTAACCATAAGAAGGTAGAAAGACTATGGCGCGAAGAAGGCTTGCAGCTGCCTAAAAGACACAAAAAGCGCAAGCGCATATATGATGGCACTTCCTCTTGCCTCAGACTTCGTGCCAAATATAAGAACCATATTTGGAGCTATGACTTTGTGGGGGACAAGCTGCATAATGGCAGGAAATACAGAATGTTAACGTTGCTCGACGAGTTCAGCAGAGAGGCGATAGCTGTGGAAGTTGGCTACAATATCAAGTCCATAGATGTGATTGAAACACTGGCAAAATGCTTCGCCAAACACGGCGTGCCTGAGCATATCAGGTCGGATAATGGTAGAGAATTTACCAGCACCGATATAAAGCGTTTCTTGCGTAATGTGGGCACCGAAACGCTTTATATCGCCCCAGGGTCGCCATGGGAAAATGGCTTTAATGAAAGGTTTAACGGTATACTCAGAACCGAGTTGTTAAATGCAGAAACCTTCTTGTCGCTGACAGAAGCAAAGGTGGTAATAAAAGGCTGGGTAAAGCAATATAACCATATCAGACCGCACCAAGCACTAAACTACAAACCACCAGCACCAGAAACAAACATACTCAACCAAAACACAAAAATACTCTCACAAAAACTGGCATAAAATTATGGGGCTTGACACTGGATCAATTTTCACGCAATCTTTACCGTAATGATAAACGTGCCTTTGCCCAGGATGCAAAAGCGGTGCACCTTACAAAATATGCGATTGCACACCGCCATTATGACGATTTGCAAGAGGCGGAAATTATGTTTTGCCTTATGCCGCTTATTCATAGCGAAAGCCTTGACGACCATGAATTAGCTTATAAGCTGCACGCCCAAACCTTAAAAGATGATCCCATGGCAGACCTAACAATAAAGTCATGGACTGATCATAGTCACGCCATTCGGCAATTTGGTCGTTATCCGCATCGCAATGCGGTGTTGGGGCGCAAAAGCACAGCAGAAGAAGTAGCCTTTCTTGAACAACCCAATTCAGCGTGGTAGATTTCACCGCGCATTATAAGTTTTAGCGGGCAATAATCTCTTTATGTATCACCTGGCCTTGTGCATCCATATCATAAATATAAGGCTCACCCGTGCCGATATTAACATTCACAATCTCGGATGGGCTAAGCCCGTCCAGCACCATAACCAAAGCGCGCAAACTATTGCCATGCGCGGCAATCAGAATCGTCTCTCCCTGTTTCATGCGCGGCATAATCACATCGTTAAAATAAGGTAAAACCCGGTCTGCCGTATCTTTCAGGCTCTCGCCACCAGGGGGCGGACTATCATAGGAACGCCGCCAAATATGCACCTGGTCTTCTCCCCATTTTTTGCGCGCAGCATCCTTATTCAATCCGGCGAGATCGCCATAATCGCGCTCATTAAGCGCCTGATCGGATATGATGGGCGGGGGCGCTGCCGCAAGCCCGTCTAAAACGAGCCTACAGGTTTTTTGTGCCCGCGCAAGGCCAGACGTAAAAGCAATATCAAACTGAATATTACGTGCAGCTAAGGCGGCTCCTGCTGCTTTTGCTTCTGCAATTCCCTGTTCGGTCAAATCAGGGTCACGCCAGCCGGTAAACAGATTTTTCGCATTCCATTCGCTTTGCCCATGGCGCACCAATACCAGTAAACTCATTTTATATCCTTAACTTTATAATCCCAAAACATCTTGCATTGTAAATAAGCCCGGCCCCTTATCGCGCGCCCATAAGGCCGCCTTTAGCGCGCCACGTGCGAAGATATCCCGGCTTTCTGCCCGATGGCTTAAGCGAATTTGCTCATTTTCAGTGGCAAAAATCACCTCATGATCACCCACCACACTGCCACCGCGTAAAGCAGCAAAGCCAATGGCACCTTCCTGGCGTTTGGCCTGTGCCCCATGGCGTCCGCTTTCGCTCACTGTCGCTAAATCCTGCCCACGTGCATGGGCGGCGGCGTCCCCCAATAAAAGGGCGGTGCCCGATGGCGCATCCACCTTATGGCGGTGATGCATATCGAGAATTTCAATATCCCACGCCATATCCAAACTTTTCGCAGCCTGTGCCACTAGCCCAGCAAGTAAATTAACGCCTAAGCTCATATTGCCAGATTTGATAAGGGTCGCATGGCGCGCCGCAGCGGCAAGGCGTTTTTCTTGGTCTTCGGAAAATCCCGTTGTGCCGATCACATGAATGATGCGCGCCTGTGCCGCTAAATCAGCCAAATCACAAGAGGCATCAGGTGTTGAAAAATCAATAATGGCATCTGCCTGCGTCATCAAAGTCAATGCATCGATGCTGACATCAATGCCAAGCGCTTGACTGCCAAATAGCTGCCCTAAATCTTTGCCCTGATGCGGATTAGTCTCTGTCTCTAGCCCGCCGGCTAAAGTGCAGCTCTCCGCTTCATGCACCAATCGTAACAAAACCCGCCCCATACGGCCAGCACAACCATTTATTATAAGTCTCATATATGCCTTATACGCAATTTTTTATATAATTAAAGCCTGTTTACCCGCCTAAGTGTGAGATTTATGCGTCCACCGCATGCAAAGGGTGGAAATGCGCGTAAAATTTGTGATGAACCGGCGTAAATACGGCTTATGCCGTGAAAATTAAGCCGCGCCGTCCCCCCGAATAAAAAGGCATCCCCGCTATGTAGCTTGAGCGATTTTGTTGCGCCGCGCCGTGTTGTGCCGCCCATACGAAATAAGGCACTATCCCCCAAAGAAAAAGATAAAATCGGCGCATCAAGGGCGGTCTCATCCTTATCCTGATGCAAGCCCATCTTTGCCTGTGGGGTTGCATAATAATTGATAAGGCACGCCTCGGGCGGTGCCGGATAGGCGGTAAGCGCATCCCATGCGTTAAGCAAAATATCCGGTATTGGCGGCCAGATAGCCCCCGTATGCGGGTGTGTGGTTTGATAACGATAGCCTTGTTTATCCGATACCCAGCCCAATATGCCGGCATTACTCATCTCTATCGACCACGGCCTTCCACTATGCGGCATGACCGGCTTAAAAAAGGGCGCCCGCACAATAATATCACTTATTGCCGCAATTACATCATATTGTGTCTGTCTATCCCAATAATCTGCAATATATCGTATATCTGTGCCAAACATTATATTCCGTAAGATTTTTCTCTAAAATGCTTGTTCTTATACCCTATAATACCTATATAGGCTGCAGTTATAACGCAAAATACTGTTTTTAAGAGGTAAAATTATGGGCAAAGTTATAGGCATTGATTTGGGGACCACAAATTCTTGTATTTCAATTATGGATGGGCAATCGCCGCGCGTTGTTGAAAATGCAGAAGGCGCGCGCACAACGCCTTCTATGGTGGCCTTTAGCGAAGAGGGAGAAAAACTGGTCGGGCAACCAGCAAAACGTCAAGCCGTGACCAATCCGGGTAATACATTATTCGCCATTAAACGCCTGATTGGCCGTGCCTTTAACGACCCCGCCACGCAAAAAGATAAAGATATGGTGCCCTATAATATCGTAAAAGCCGATAATGGTGATGCGTGGGTAGATGTAAATAGTGAAACATATTCGCCTTCACAAATTTCTGCCTTTATCTTGCAGAAAATGAAGGAAACGGCAGAAGATTATTTAGGTGAGAAAGTCGAGCAAGCTGTTATCACTGTGCCGGCTTATTTTAATGATGCCCAACGCCAGGCCACCAAAGATGCTGGTAAAATTGCCGGCCTTGATGTGCTGCGGATTATCAATGAACCCACCGCTGCCGCATTGGCTTATGGGTTGGATAAAAATGATGGCCAAACCATTGCCGTTTATGATTTGGGCGGGGGCACATTTGATGTCTCTATTTTGGAAATTGGTGACGGCGTATTTGAAGTAAAGGCCACAAATGGCGACACATTTTTGGGTGGCGAAGATTTCGACATTATACTCGTTGACCATTTGGCCGATGAGTTCAAAAAGGAAAATGGTATTGATTTGCGTGAAGACAAACTTGCCTTGCAGCGCTTGAAAGAGGCTGCTGAAAAAGCAAAAATCGAATTATCTGCCTCGGCACAAACCGATGTTAACCTTCCCTTTATCACTGCCGATCAAAGCGGCCCGAAACATTTGAATGTGAAAATTACCCGCACAGGCTTTGAAGCGATGGTAGAAAAATTGGTGCAACGCACGCGCAAACCATGCGAAGATGCTCTGCGCGATGCCGGCATTAAAGCCTCTGATATTGATGAGATTGTGCTTGTCGGCGGGCAAACCCGCATGCCACGCATCCGTAAATTCGTGCAAGACGTATTCGGTAAAGAGCCGAATATGAGTGTAAACCCTGATGAGGTAGTGGCTATGGGTGCCGCCATTCAAGCCGGTGTTTTGCAAGGTGATGTGAAAGATGTGCTTTTGCTTGATGTGACACCTTTATCATTGGGTATTGAAACTTTGGGCGGTGTATTTACACGGCTTATCGAACGCAACACCACCATTCCGACCAAAAAATCGCAAGTCTTTTCTACGGCGGAGGATAATCAATCAGCGGTGACGATTTCCGTTTATCAGGGTGAACGTGAAATGGCAAAAGACAATAAGCATTTAGGCCAGTTTAATCTGGATGGGCTTCCACCCGCCGCACGCGGTATTCCGCAAATTGAAGTTACATTTGATATTGATGCCAATGGCATTGTCAATGTATCAGCAACCGATAAGGCAAGCGGCAAAGAACAGAATATTCGGATTGAAGCCTCGGGCGGCTTATCCGATACAGATATTGAACAAATGGTTAAAGATGCCGAAGCCAATGCCGAAGCCGATAAAAAACGTCGTGAAACGGCAGAAGCACGCAATAATGCCGAAAGCCTTATTCACGGCACCGAAAAAAGCATTGCCGATAATGAAGATAAAATAGACCCCGCCGATAAGGATGCGGCAGAAGCGGCAATCGCGGCGCTGAAAACAGCATTGGAAGGCGAAGATAATGATGACATTACCGCCAAAACCCAGGCGCTAACCGAGGCAGCAATGAAAATTGGCGAAGCCGTTTATAAGGCGCAACAAGAAGCAGATGCCGAACAGGATGCAGCACAAGATGCCACAAATGAAGATAATGCCGATAATGTGGTAGATGCCGATTTTGAAGAAGTGGACGAGGATAAAGACGGCAAGGATAAATAAGCCGGTGAACCCGCACTTGGTTAAGCTCTACTCATTTAGGGCTTTTATGAAAAAGGACATTTATGGCCAAACGAGATTATTATGACGTGTTAGGCGTAAATCGCTCTGCTTCGCAAGCCGAGTTAAAATCGGCATTTCGTAAATTAGCCAAGCAATATCACCCCGATGTTAATGCGGGCGACAGCGATGCGGAAAAAAAGTTCAAAGAAATCAATGAGGCTTATGACGTCCTAAAAGATGAGCAAAATCGGGCAGCCTATGATCAATTTGGCCATGCGGCTTTTGAGCAAGGCGGCATGGGCGGTGCAGGAGCAGGCGCAGGCGGCTTCGGTAATTTTGCCGATTTTGGATCTGTGGGCGATATTTTTGAGGAGTTTTTCGGCGGCAGACGTGGCGGCGGCAGGCGGCGGCAAAGCCCCAATGCCGCCCAGCGTGGCGATGATTTACGCACAGATATAAATATTACATTAGAAGAAGCCTTTAGCGGGGTGCAAAAAAAAGTTAAAATCAGCCGCGCCGTTAAATGTGAAGCATGCGATGGGGGCGGCGCACGGGCGGGCACAAAACCCGAAACCTGCGGCACCTGCCAGGGCTATGGCAAATTACGCGCGCAACAGGGTTTTTTCACCGTTGAGCGCCCCTGCCATACGTGCCATGGTAGTGGCCAAATTATCGCCTCACCATGCACTGAATGCCATGGACAAGGCCAACAGCAACAGCAACGCACGCTTTCGGTGGAAATACCCGCCGGTGTAGAAGATGGGATTCGCATTCGCTTATCGGGGGAAGGCGATGCCGGTAAATTTAGAGGCCCCGCCGGTGATTTATATGTATTCGTCAATGTGCTACAGCATGATTTATTCCAGCGCGATGGTGCCGATCTATTTTGTGAAATACCGGTAAGCCTAACCGAAGCCGCTTTAGGGGGTGCTGTGAACCTACCTATGCTAGACGCAAAGCACTTAAAAATCACCATTCCCAAAAGTGCACAATCTGGCCAGCAATTACGCCTGCGCGCAAAAGGCATGCCGCTTTTACGCCGCAGGGGGCATGGTGATTTATATGTGCGTATCGCCGTGGAAACACCGCAAGACTTAACCCGCGCCCAGGAAAAATTGCTCAAGCAATTTGAAAAGGCAAGCACCGAGAAAAATTATCCGCGCACAAATAACTTCCGGCAAAAAGCGAAAAAAAGCGTTTAGCAAAATATGTAAGGCTTAATTATTTAAGACAGGCTCTAGCGCTAAACTTGCTTTTATAAGTTAAAATTTAAGGGCAGAAACTAAAATTCCTGTTTGGGCAACAAGAAGCCCAACGACCCAAATAATCGCCTGTAATTTTGCTTTGGTTATTTCGTGGCGCAATTCTTCAATATCCTGCTTTGTTGCAAGGTTTGAATTTAGCAATGCAATGTGTTCATCTGCCAGCACCTCGGCTTGTTCTTGCGTAAAGCCATGTGCCGTAAGGTTTTTAACAAATTTCAGCGCATCAAAGTTTAACGCTTGCATGGATAAATATATAGCTTATTTCGGGCTTTTTTTCAAGCATTTGATGTTTTCACCGGCAACGAAAAGAAAAACACCATTTTATTTTATTTGAAAATCATATAGGATGAAATTATCCACATCCCATAAGGGGTATGGCTGGGGTTCGCAAAACTCCATAACGATAGGCAGAAGACCCTGCCGCAAAAAATGGTCACTCCGTATTGGGATAACGTCGCAATGTCGGGGTGGCGACGTTATATAACAAGTCACCGCGACTAAAGGCGTCGCGGCCATTATCGTTATGGTTTTTGTGCACCCCGGCACCAAGTTTTGCTTGGTGCCGTTTTGTTTACTACAAACTAGGAGGGTTAACATGACCAATGAATATAGTATGATAGCGGATATTTTGAACAAGTTTCACACCTCGTCAGATATGATAAAAGCCATCTGGCTCATAGGGCTTACTGCAATTTTTTTAGGTGGCTTGTGGCTTATTCGCGATATAGTTAAAATCAGAACAAAGGCAAAAGAAGCAAAGCAAACCGAACCGCCTAGCGAGATAGTAGACTAATCACAGCCTGCTTTTATGCGCGCCCGCAACAGAAAAGAAAGAAGCGCGTTCCGCGTGCAGTAGGACAGGCACGTCATTCCGCAAGGAATGTGTAGTGCCCAATAAAGCGCCCATTCGCACGCGTGCTTGTTTTGCTGCAACAGAAAAGAAAAAGAGCTTGTTCGCGGGTTTTGGGTTAGGAACGACCATTTGCGTAGCAAATGTGTAGTGACCAAAAAGGAAGAAGCGCGTCATTCGCGCCAGCGAATGTGTAGCGTAAAATAAATGTGTAAGAAAGCGCGCCCATGTTTGCGTTATATAGGGACGCCCCATGGGCGCGCCCGCAACAGAAAAGAAAAAAGCGCGTCATTTACGCCCGCGCTTACTCTGCCACAACAGAAAAGAAAGAAGCGCGTTCCGCGTCCAATAGCACAGGCGCGTCATTCGCGCCCGCGCGGCGACGTCGGGGTGTGCAGTTGGACTAGGACTGTGATTGGTGGCGGGTGCTTGCTATGAATCGATAGGCAATCGCGCGACAAACAAAAATGCAATGTATAGCGCAAAATAAAGCAAGCGCGCCCATGTTTGCGTTATATAGGGACGCCCCATGGGCGCGCCTGCAACAGAAAAGAAAGAAGCGCGTTCCGCGTGCAGTATGGGTCAAGCGACCATTCGCGCCAGCGAATGTGTAGCGTAAAATAAAGAAAGAAACTCACAAATATACCCCTTGACGTAAACGGCATTTATTGGTGCATTATCCCCTTACATATGTTGAGGAGAATGACATGCTTAGCTGGGGCGATGAATATCCGATTCACCAAACACCCGAGCCGATTGCCTTTGCCGGCTCAGACCGTAATTTCTATGATCGCTATTTCTATAATGGCTACCAAAATGACGGAGACATATTTTTTGCCTGTGCTTTTGGCGTGTATCCGCATTTGAATATTATGGATGGCGCGTTTTCCATTTTGCTGGGGGATGGCATACAAAGATCACTTTTTTTATCGCGCCCTATGAATATGGAGCGCATGGATACCCGCATTGAAGGCTTTTCCATTGAGGTGATAAAACCGCTTTCGCAAATCAGACTACGCCTGGAAGAAACGCAGGGGCTTGCTTTTGACCTTACTTTTAGCGGGCGGGCGTTTCCGATTGAAGAACCACGCTTTACCCATAGGCAAGGCACGCGCATGCTGATGGATTTAACCCGTATGACACAAAACGGTTTCTGGCAAGGCTGGCTTCGGGTTGACAGCAAAAAAATTGATATTGACCCGAAAGCATGGCGCGGCACGCGTGATCGGAGTTGGGGTATCCGCCCCGTCGGCACGCCCGACCCGCAAACGCCCATTCCGCCAATTATGCCACAATTTTACTGGATATGGACACCGCTTAATTTTGCCGATCGTTCGGTTTTCTTTCATGTAAATGATGATGCCGCCGGCAGGGTATGGAATAAGAGCGGCAAAATCATCGCCGATGGCACGCAAGCCTCCGCACAAGACACAATAGAAAAAAGCGATATCGCGCTTGAATATGTGAGCGGCACGCGCCGCGCCGCAAAGGCCGTGATTGAATTTCAGCATGAGACAGGCGAACAGGAAAAAATAACCCTTACCCCCCAACAGATATTTTTGATGAAGGGGCTAGGTTATGGTCACCCCGAAAGGCGGCATGGCAGTTTTCAAGGCTATGAAGCTGTTGTGACGCGTGAAGATTATAATCTACATGCAATAGATATGAACGCGCTTGAACATCTGCATATTCAGGCCGTCGCCATGGCACAGCTTGAAGATGCAAGCGGCAATGTGCAAAAAGGCATCGGTGTATGCGAACAGCTTTTTATCGGCCCGCACGCCCCGAGCGGCTGGACGGATTTGCTGGATGGCGCAAAATAAAGAGGCACGCCAATGGATTTTAATATTTCCCCCACATTACAAACGTTTTTAGACCAGCTCGACCGCTTTATCGAAGATGAGATTATGCCGTTACAACGGCAAGATGATAATGAGCGTTTTTTCGACCATCGGCGCGAACATGCCCGCACCGACTGGGAAAATGGCGGCTTACCGCGCGAAGACTGGGAAGACTTGCTTGATGAATGTCGCAAACGTGCCGATAAGGCGGGGTTTTATCGCTATGCCTGGCCGAAAGATTTGGGCGGCAGTGACGGCACGCAGCTTGATATGGCGATTATTCGCGAGCATCTTGCGGCCAAAGGCTTAGGGTTGTTTAATGATTTACAAAATGAACATTCCGTGGTTGGGAATAATCCATTTGTGCAAATGTTCCAGAACTTTGCAACGCCCGCGCAAGTGGCACGCGATAAGGATAAGCTGATAAAAGGTGAGATGCGCGCCGCTTTCGGGTTGACAGAACCCAATCATGGATCAGACGCGACCTTTATGGAAACCCGCGCCGTGCCGCATGAGCAAAATGGCAAAGCTGGCTGGTTAATCAATGGTGAAAAAATGTGGATCACCGGTATGCATAAGGCGACCCATATGATGACTTTTGCCCGCACAAGCGGCAAGGATGGCGATGCGCGCGGCATTAGCTGTTTCATTGTGCCCCGTGATACACCCGGCTTACAGATTGAACAATATTTATGGACGTTCAACATGCCGACCGACCATCCGCGCATTTCGCTTACTAATGTCTGGATTCCCGAAGACAGCTATTGGGGCGAAATTGATTTAGGGCTGGGGCTAGGGCAAAGTTTTGTGCATCAAAATCGTATTCGCCAGGCGGCAAGCTCATTGGGGGCTGCTGTTTATTGTATTGAGGAAAGTGTGCGCTATGCACGTGCGCGCAAACCCTTTGGGCGCGCGCTAAGCGATAATCAGGCCATCCAGTGGCCGCTGGTCGAGCTTGCCACACAAGCCGAAATGCTACGCTTGCTTATCCGCAAAACCGCATGGCAAATGGATAATATGGCGCATAGAGAGATAGAACATCAGCTTTCCGACAAAGTCTCTATGTGTAACTATTGGGGCAATCGGCTATGCTGCGAGGCTGCCGATCGGGCAATGCAAGTGCATGGCGGCATTGGCTATTCACGCCATAAGCCGTTTGAACATATTTATCGCCACCACCGCCGCTATCGCATTACCGAGGGCGCGGAAGAAGTGCAAATGCGTAAAGTCGCAGCCTATTTATTCGGCTATATCGGCCCGCGCAAAAATGAATTTTTATCTGGTTAATTATAAATGAAAGGGAATAATATGGATGAGGCAGAAAAATTAAATGAATTTATTAAAGGGTCGATAAAGGCTGGTAAATCTTTTGAACAAATTAAAACAGCTTTATCTGATGCGGGGTGGAGCAAGCAGGAAATAGATATAGCCTGTGCACAATTTTACCCTATAGAAAATTATCCCATTGGGGTGCCAAGACCTGAAAACTATAAATCACCCCGTATGTTTTTTCTGAATGTAAATTTTTTCATCATATTATATATATTTACCTATAATATCATTGCCATCGCATTTACATTACTTGATTATTATTTACCCGATGGCTTAGGAAAAACTGGAGGGTTTTTCTACAAGTCACAATCTATACAAGTGGCTACGCGTGATAATCTGGCAGTGCTACTCGTGCTTGCGCCCATCATATATTTTATACATCGCATAATCACCAAAACCACATCTTACATCCAGCACCCGCCTTCGCTTATACGGCTTATACTGATTTACCTCACCTTATCCTTTTTTGCACTTATTGTTTTAGTCACAATTTGTTCTTCGGTATATTTCTTTCTAAGTGGTGAATTAAGTTTACGCTTTATCATAAAACTCCTCATCCTCGCAACCATCTCGTTTTTGCTTTATCATTATTTTAAGCAGGACTTAAACCAAGATAAAGACATGATAGGAAAGGATAATCTATGAAAAATACTAAGGTGAAACTAGTGGCTTTTGGCAGTTTTTTCTTGCTTATCGCTCTGGCTTTTTATGTAAGTGGCAGCCCCCAGTTTAACCGCGACTTAAAACATGATGCGTATCATTTGGATACGATTAAAAATGCGCGCGAAGCGATTGACGGGTTTTATAATACAAAAAAGATATTACCAAAATCTATCGCGGATATAGTAAATTTTTCGATAGAATTAGACAGAAAGACTGATCATATGAGTTATGTGCAGTTTCATAATCTTAGACAATTTGTTGCACAGTCAAAAGAAGACTTATTTCAAATGCGCTATCAAAAAATCACTGATACAGATTATCAGCTATGCAGCTACTTTATTCATGATTGGGAGACAGCCGACGCACATAATGCGAGCCGTAGTGATGAATATTGGAAGCATCCAGCCGGTGATTATTGTTTTGTTTTTTCCATAAATAAAGAACCGCCATCCCCTAATTTTGAAGACAAGGGTGTAGCAGAAAAATGGGTGAGCGCGCGGCAACACAAATAAAATATGGTTGGTAATGGCATAAAAGAAAATCTATCTGCTTTGGTGCAAAAATTATGTGCTGCACCGCTTGAAAACCTCACCCGTCTGTCGGGCGGGGCGAGCCAAGAAAGCTGGGTATTTACATGCAATGATGAAAAATTTGTATTGCGCCGCACGCCCAATGGAGCACCAAACCCGCCCGATGGCACCAAGCTCTCTATGGCGGGGGAAACAGCCATTATCAAAACGGCCTTTGCGGCGCATATCGCCGTTCCCGAAATTGTGCATTTATGCACGCCACAAGACGGCTTAGGCCACGGCTTTATCATGCGCTTTATTGAAGGCGAAACCGTAAGCCGTAAAATTTTACGCGATGATGCATTTGCGCCCATAAGACCGCACCTTGCCGCACAGGCTGGCAGGGCATTGGCGCAGATTCATAAGCTCACGATAGACCATATAGCAGATATTCCTTTTTCGGATGCACGAGGTGAGATTAACCGCTATGAGGCACAATTACGTGCCCATGGGCACCCGCATCCGGTATTTGAGCTGGCCTTCACATGGTTGCGCGCCCATATCCCGACATCACGCCCCACAAGGCTGGTGCATGGCGACTTTCGTAACGGCAATTTCATCATCACACCCGAAAATGGCATTGTGTCTATACTGGATTGGGAGCTTGCTCATATGGGCGACCCGATGGAGGATGTCGGATGGATATGCGTGCCTTCCTGGCGCTTCGGGAAAATTGATGCGCCTGTTGGCGGCTTTGGTCTGCGTGAAGCGTTTTATAAAGCCTATGAAGCCGCAGGCGGGCAGCTTGACAGACACGCCGCGCGTTTTTGGGAAATATTAGGCACACTTAAATGGGGCATTATGTGCACCATGATGGTTGATTCCTATTTATCGGGCACAACGCGCACGGTTGAACGCGCCGCCATTGGTAGACGTGCCTCCGAAACCGAGATTGATTTATTACGCATGCTATTGGAGCAAGACTAATGCAAGACCAACCCTCAAAATATGACTTAATCGCTGCTGCCACGCACTATATACGCGACACCGCCATGCCCGCCCTTTCTGGCCATGCGGGTTTTTACGGGCGTATTGCCGCCAATATATTGGATATTACAGCGCGCGAAATGCGTTTTGGCGACCGCTTTGCTGCCGCCCAAACTGCACGCCTGCACGCCTTGTTGAACAGCACAGAAGACTTGCCGGCATTAAACCGCATTTTATGCAAAAAACTTGCTACGGGTGAGCTGGACCTTTCCGACCCTGCCGTCAAAGAGCATCTTGTGAAAACCACGATGGGCAAACTCGCCATCGACCAGCCACATTATGCCGGTTATAAAAAAGCCCAAAGCCTCGGCTGGCCGGAAGAAGATGGGATGGATAACGCTTAACTATTTACGCGGCTTGGAAATCCGCACCAGTTTCACCAGCTGGCCTGCTTCTAAAACATCCTCTGCCTCAAGCCCGTTCATCATACGAAATAAATCTTCTCTATGTTCAACAAAATTCGAGACATGCGCAAGACGCTTTACTGTATCTTTTTCATCAACCGTATAAATATGAATATGCGCCTGATAGCCTGTTTGCGTTTTTTCCCCGAAAGCAAGCCCGTGAATGGCGTTTAGATAACGCTGTTTATTTTGGGCGCGCTGTGCTGTATCGGGACGCTTATACTGCTTTGCCGCATCATAAGCAAAGCGCTGTCGCAGCGCCGTTTGCGGATGCGAGCGAAACCAGTCATAACGCGGCACAGCTCTTTGCGATATAGTGGTCATAAGCCGCTTATGCGCATCCAAATGCGCCAAAAATGCCGCCTGTGCATAAGGGTCATAGCCCGCAGCGGCAAGAAATTTTATGCCCATACGATCCGCCTCATATTCGCGCTCCTGCCGATATTGCGCCGTCTCATAGGCCGCCCCGTTATTCAAAATAATATCAGCACCAAAACCGCCATCGGGCATATTGATATCCCCCTCCAGATTCACCACCGGATATGTTATATCCCCAAGTATCACCGCTTGTTCTTCCCTTTCTGCATGGCGCGCAGCAATATGGGCAAGCTCATGGCCAATAACACCGGCAAGCTCATCTTCAGAGGTGCATAAAGCCAGCAAACCACGCGTGAGATATATATCGCCATCGCGCCAAATGGTGGCGTTAATGGCCGTTTGCTCCACAATCTTAATAGTAACGGGCATAGTATCAATAGCCCCTTGCGCATATGCGGCAGCAAAAATGCGTGCGGCAATATCTTCAACATAGGCTTGCACACCCGCATCATAATAAATGCCACCATTGCGCGCGATAAAATCTTGTTTTTCCTGTGCCATGCGTGCGGATGAATAGGGTGACGCACAGGCGGCAAACAAAAATATACTAGATATGCAAATGAGACGATATATATGACACCACATAGGGGGGGTGGATATTTTATAGATTGATATCGTGAAACAAGCCCTATTCGGCGTCATTTGCGAATTTTTCATGTAACTCTTTTTGGGTTACCATGCCATCACCATTCGTATCGTTATCTTCAAAAAACTTTTGGCGAAAAGCGGCAGGGATTTCTGACGATGTGATATTGCCGTCGCGGTTTTCGTCAAAGGATTCGAAGCGTTCATCAATACTGATCGCTCCGTCTTCGTTAATATCCGCGCGTGCAAAAATCCTTCTTTGGATGAATGATGGGATCGAGGTGGTTGCTAATTCTTCTTTGGTGATGCGCCCATCATTATTTGCATCTGCTGTAAAAAATACGTCTGAAAAAGCAGGCCTGGGAGACGCAAATGCTTTATCAGTGAGTATAAAAATGGCAGACGCAGCTAGAATGGCCGCAATAGTAAGGGCACTACGGAAAAACATCTTTGTGCGAATGACCCGGCGCACGGATAAAAATATGACGCCCATAATTGTGCCAAATAGTGAATGCCCGATGAGGATATGAAGTGTTGACATAGCTGAGTCTATACTCGCCGGTGTGCCGAAGCGTAACGGCGCCACAACCACCACGCCAAACACCCAAAAAAACGCCCCAATCATTACCGCGCCCAAAACCGCCCCGCGATAGGTTTTGATTAGGCGACCTAAGCATAAGCCGAATACAGCGCCCATTACGCCGCTGAAAAACATATGCATCACAAAGCCGACCGGAAGCGAGGGGCCTCCAAATTTTTCCACCGCTCTGGCCATAACCCCACTCGCCACCAGAAATGCGCCCATCACTGCCCCGGCAAAAAGGCCTGCCGTGAGGCCGGCAACAACATTATCAAGCACTGGTGGTGTCTTAGGCGGGATGGATGTTTGATTATTTTTCACAATTTATCAGCCTAAATTTCCCTATCAACGTAAATCCTTATAAGCGGTTTTTTACATCTGCTTAGCGTGTGGCAACCGGCTTAAGTTGTGTCACCGATTTTATATCACACGCATAATTAGGGTTTTTTGTAATAAAATCTTTTGGTGCATTTTTCAGATTATATATCATGAATCGCATTTATAGGCAACTGCGAATAAATTTATGCACTTTGCACAGACACAGCTGAATTTCCGGCGCAGATAGTTTTGACTTACATCACAGAAATAATTAAATAGAGATTATGTGATCCCGTAGCTCAGCAGGATAGAGCGGCAGATTCCTAATCTGGAGGTCGGAGGTTCGAATCCTCCCGGGATCACCATAGCTAGCACTATGTTGAGTTTTAGCAATTTCTATGCTATATAGATAATAGATAAAGGAGTAGCGCATGAGCAAAGAAAATTATAGACTAGCTGATAGTGTTGCAGATTATTTTATCGCTGCCGTTGATTTTGATGCCGGAGATTTATTGTCGCATTTGAAGCTCCAAAAACTGTGCTATTTGGCTCAGGGGTTTCATATTGCACGTCATGGAACTGCCTTATTTGATTCTGAAATTCAGGCATGGGCGCATGGCCCTGTGGTGGTTGATCTATATAAACGCTTTAAGCATTATAAATGGAACCCGATAGGCTTAGAAGCAAGAAAGACAGACCCACACGAAACCCTTTCTAAAGAGGCTTTGGCATTACTTAGAGACATATGGGTGGCCTATGGACAGTTTTCGGCTAAACAGCTGGAAAATATTACCCATAAACATTCTGCGTGGAGAAATGCCTATGGCGAACGCCCTATTGGCGCGGCGTGCGATGAAGTGATTAGCCAAGAGGCACTGGAAAGCTGCTTTAAGGAGATGATAAGCAACGCATGAATTTACCGCTTTCCATTCCCGACCCGATTGATCCGGAATCTGAGCATATTCAATTTGACCTTCGCTATCTTAGGAAAAAAGGGAAATATTCTGAAGCAGCCCTTAAAAAGAAAAACCCTCACGCGCTTAAAACACTTGAAGAGAAACTGGCGCATTACACAAAACTCACAATTCAACAATTCACAACAAATAATAGTGGAATTCGGCTAAAACCGCTTGAAGGAAAACCACTGAGATCATTTCCTAAAGATTTATCACCAGACATTATTGATAACCAAAAAATTTACGAATTTAGAATAGATAAAAAATTCCGTATTATGGGCTACTTAAAAAATGATGTTTTTCTGGTTTGTTGGATCGATCCCAATCATGAAATAGCTAAGGGGTAGTCAAGCCGATTTTGCAGCAATCTCTTTTTTGAACTTCACCGCGCGTGAGGAAAGTGTATCCACATTCGCCTTATGCAAAAAGGCATCTATACCGCCCACATGCTCAACCGAACGCAAGGCAGCTGTGCTCACACGAAACTTCAATGCCCGCCCTAAAACTTCACTCGGCAAACTTACATTTTGTAAATTGGGCAAAAACTTACGTCGGGTTTTATTCACCGCATGGCTCACATTGTTACCGCTCATAACAGCTTTTCCCGTAAGTTCACATTTCCGCGACATGATAAAGCTCCTTTATTTTCATGCAGAGTGCATATATAAAAGGATATGCATAAAGGTCAAGCGTATTTTAAGGGAAATAAACGCTAATCAAAAAGGAGCATATAAATGAGTGTAGCAATTATAGGATGGGGACATACAAAATTCGGCAAGCATGAAACAAGCGGCCTGGAAGATTTACTGGTTGAAGCCGCACGCGCTGCGCTAAGCGATGCCGGTGTTAATGCCGAAGACATAGACGCCATTTATGTCGGCACATTTAATGCCGGCATGTCGGAGCAGGATTTTATCTCTTCGCTTGCCTTACAGGTAAATGATATATTTCGCTTTAAGCCCTCCACCCGGGTGGAAAATGCCTGCGGCACCGGCTCGGCAGCGATATTTCAAGCGGCCAATCTGATTGAAGCAGGGCGGGCAAAACGTGTGCTCGCCATTGGGGTAGAAAAAATGACGCATCTTTCCAGCCGCGATGTCGGCACCTGCCTGTCACGCGCAAGCTATATGCCCGAAGAGGGTGAGCAGGGCTTAACCTTTCCCGGCATTTTCGGGGTGATTGCGGGGATATATTTTCAAGCATATGGCGATAAATCCGATGCTTTGGCACATATTGCCGCAAAAAATCATAAAAACGGCGTGGTCAATCCACTTGCCCATATGCAAAAAGATTTCGGCTTTGAATTTTGCCGCACTGAGTCAGAAAAAAATCCGCTGGTTGCAGGGCCGCTTAAACGCACGGATTGCTCTATGATTTCAGATGGTGCCGCTGCACTTATCTTAACCGATCAGGACACAGCAAAAGATTATGATAAGGCCATCACAATAAAAACCCGCACACAGGTCAATGATTATCTGCCCATGAGCAAGCGCGATGTCATTGCATTTGAAGGACCACAAAAAGCCTGGCACGATGCACTTACCGAAGCAGGCATGACGCTTGATGATCTAGACGTAATCGAAACCCATGATTGTTTCACTATTGCCGAGCTTATTCAATATGAAGCCATGGGGCTCACACCCAAAGGGCAAGGCGAAACCGCCCTTAAAGAGGGATGGGTGTATAAGGATGGCAAATTACCCATCAATGCCTCGGGGGGCTTAAAGGCAAAAGGCCACCCTGTTGGTGCAACCGGTGTTTCCATGCATGTGATGATTTGCCGCCAATTAACCAATGAGGCGCAAGATATGCAAATTAAAGATGCTGAAATCGGCGGCGTATTCAATATGGGCGGCGCGGCGGTGGCCAATTATGTGTCGATTTTGGAGCGCACCAAATAATAAATCGGTGCTTGACGGGCAAATTTGTATATTCTAGCGTTAAACAAAGGGGAAAGACATATGTTTGATTTGATTATTCGTAATGCTTATCTGGTAGATGGCACCGGGGCACCTGCACACATGGCCGATATTGCTGTAAAAGATGGGCTTATTGCCGCCATTGGCACAATTAACGACACAGGAAAAACCGAAATAGATGCCAAGGGTGATTTAGTCGCCCCCGGCTGGGTAGATATTCATACGCATTATGACGGGCAAGCAACATGGGATCCGTATTTATCACCATCGGGCTGGAATGGCGTTACCACAGTGGTTATGGGAAATTGTGGCGTGGGCTTTGCGCCTGCCGCACCCGATAAGCATGACTGGCTGATCAGCCTTATGGAGGGGGTGGAGGATATTCCCGGTGCTGCCCTCGCCGAAGGGATTGACTGGGCGTGGGAAAGTTTCCCCGAATATTTGGACGCACTTGACAAAAAGCCCTTTGCCTTGGATGTCGCCACCCAAATTCCACATGGTGCGGTGCGCGCTTATATTATGGGTGCGCGCGGCGCAAATAACGAAGCCGCCACGCCGGAAGATATTGAGCAAATGGGGGTAATTGTAGAAGCGGGCTTGCGTGCAGGTGCGCTTGGTTTTTCTACCTCACGCACCATGCTGCATTTATCCAAAGATGGCGTGCCCGTGCCGGGCACATTTGCCAATAAGGAAGAGCTTTACGGAATTGCGCGTGCGATTGAGCGTGCCGGGCATGGCGTGTTTGAAATGGCTTCCGACCTAAACCCTGCCGAGGAAGAATTTTCCTGGATGGCGGATATATCGAAAGAAACTGGCCTGCCGATAACTTATGCGTTGTTGCAAAATCCGGCAGAACCCGAAAGCTGGCGCAAGCTATTGCAAATGACCGATGACGCCGTGGCGGATGGTGCACATATTAAGGCACAAATGGCCATACGCCCGACAGGGTTAATTTTAGGGTGGGAAAGCACCGTGCATCCCTTTATGTTTCACCCGAGCTATGCCGCCATTGCAGACTTGCCCATAGACGCGCGTTTGGAAAAATTACGCACCCCCCATATCAGGGAACAATTATTAAACGAGGCACCCGATTTTAATTTGCGTAAGCAACGCCCGGGCGATGCAACAACGGAAGCAGACGCAGAAGGCTTACCAAATAGTCATGGCATTCTTCAAATAATTACAAGCAATTTCAATACGATGTTCCCCCTCATGCAAGATGGCGTGCCGCAATATGAGCCCGCCCCCGAATATTCTATTGCTGTAATGGCCGAAAAAACCGGCCAAAATCCTTATGAAATTATCTATAATATGCTGATGCAACATGAGGGCAAGGGGTATATTTATCTACCGCTATTGAATTATGCCCATTATAATCTCGACCATATTTATGAGATGTTTCATAATGAGAATACCGTTATGAGCCTATCGGATGGTGGCGCCCATTGCGGGGTAATTACCGATGCCAGCTATCCAACCTTTTTGTTAACGCATTGGGTGCGCGACCGAAAACGTGGTAAGCGCTTTGGCCTGGAGCACGCCATTGCTGCCCAAACCCATAAGACAGCGCGTATCTATGGCTTAAATGATCGCGGCATAATTGCGCCGGGTATGAAAGCCGACATAAATATTATCGCTTTTAATGACTTGCAATTAGCCGCACCGGAAATGGCCTTTGACTTACCCGCGGGCGGCAGACGCCTATTACAAAAAGTAAAGGGGTATCGCTATACGATTGTAAGCGGCATTATCACTTATGAAGATGGCACACCCACCGGCAAAATGCCCGGCAAGCTCATTCGAGGACCACAACAGGTCACACAAAAACCAGTCAGTGAAAAACAAGCCGCCGAATAATTAAACAAAATCAATCGTAACAAAATCAGTTTCGTTAAGCAGCGAATAATCAACCCCGTCGAGCACAAATAGATAATCGCCCGTATCGGCGCGCGTGATACCAGTATCCCCGTTTAGATTGACAATTTGAATTTGTGAAAAACTTAAATCCTCCAGCGCAATTTTATCTTCATTTTTAACAAAATCCGTAACAATATCAGCATCACCATGCGCCGCCGCCCCTGTGCTGACACATACGAATAAATCTGCACCACTGCCGCCGGTAAGAGAATCATTCATGCCGGTATCATTACCACCATAGAGAATATTATCATATTCATTACCGATAATTTCATCGCGTTTTGTGCCCCCATACGCATTTTCAATAATCGCATCAAACGCAATCCCCAATATGCCATCGCCGGCATCAAGTTCGCCTTCAAGTTTGGTATCGCTATGTTTGTCATCAACCAAATCGCCAAAATAGCTAAGCGTGCCGTCATTAAGGTCAATATAGGAAATTGTGCTTTGCCCGGCCCAGCTTATCATATCCTCACCACCGGCATCCCAAATAGATGCAAAAATATAATCACGATCGGAAAAACTGGTAATCGAATATGTATCATCACCAAGATTATGTGTTTCATTGACACCATAGATATATTGCAAAGCAGCAATATCAAATATCATTGGCGTCATCGCCGCAGTTTTTATATTATCCGCAATATTATCAAATTCCTGCCCAACATATTCGGCATAAGCCATAATCGTATAAGGCCCGGAACTATATATATCGCTTATGGTTTTATCCTCACCATACCCATCTTCCTCTTCAAAAGGATGCGCAAGACCCAAAGCGTGGCCAATTTCATGCATAATCGTATGAGTCTCATATGTGCCCGCCACCAAATTACTACCACCAGAAAAAAAGCCGCCTGTGGACACACGCCCGGTGGTGACATTATTAAAATCATCATCCACCGAATTCAGCCAAATATCGCCACCGGCAAACCCGCTCCCGGGGTAATAGGCAAATGCACTATCTTTCGATGTGCTAGAGGCAAAGCGGAGTTGTCCTGTCGACGTATCCGCCTCGGTGCCAGCAGAGACTTCGGTAAAAGACAACAATGTATAACTACTATATAAGTCAAGCACACCATAAACATAATCGCGAAACTCTGTAGAAAGCTCATTGAAGCCAGAGGCAAGCGTCGAAATATCCGAATAAAGCGGCGAATAAACGCTACCAGCCCCCTCAAAGCTAAATGTTAGATCAAAGCCTGTGCCCAATGTGCCACCCCAGGACCTTCCGGCCAGTAGGTTTTCAATATAATCCGCATATGTTGTCGCCACATAGCTCGTGTCATCTATGTTTGTATCTGTAACATTCGCCATAATTGATTCATCCTGATTGGTAACGAACACCTCTAAAACCTCCTCCTCGGTATTTCCGTTTCCATCAGAGATAATAAGCGTTACCTCATATTTATTATCACTTTCATAATCAGCCGTATAATCGGATTGCAACCATAATTCATTACCATTTACAATCTGAAATAATCCGCTATCTCCTTCATTACCAAGTGTAAAACTTGCTGCTCCCTCTGCACTAAGCGTGCCGATAAACGCGCCTGTTTCATTTTCGCTTACCATGTCTGCAGACAGGGTACTCTCGCCAAGCATCGCCGTAACGCTATCAACATAATCGGTTACATTTTGCGCATCGGCATAATCAAGTGTGAGGGCATCAGTCTCAATCGCTTCCGTAATTTGCGTGCGTAAATGGGCGCTCATGGCAAATATATCTTGCGTTGCTTCACCATCAAGTGTGTCAAGCGCGGCAAAGGCCGTATTCACATTTATAAGCGCCGCCACAATATCATCAGACAGTGCATAAAAATCACTCGAATCTTCTACGAAACTTGCCAAGCCATCTCGCATAAGCAAATCAATATCGTTCAAAATCGTTGCATCGGAGAAATCCAAACTCACATTATCATCTATGGCATCTTGAACAAATGCACCCATCACATTAAGTGCCGCCACATAGGTGTCATAAATATTAGCGCCATCCGCTGTAGCGGCAGTGCTATAGCTGGTCATAATCAGCATGATTTGCTGAGCAATAATCTCATAAAGTAAAGCTGTATCTGCATTTACAGACTCGTCATAAGGGTTAAAACTCAAAAAATCTATATTTTCTGGCAAGCCAAATGCAAGGGCAAGCTCACTTGCACTAAATGACTGCCCAACCAAAAGGGTTGTCATCGGGGTTACGACATATGCACCGGCTTCGGCCTTCATAATTACACCTGGCAATACTGTATTGCTTGCCCCATCAGTGGTCGTATCGGTTGTTATCACCGTAATGACACCGTCAACCTGCACATCGGCATCAAAGTTATATACACCTTGTGCATCCGTCATTACGCTGGGTTCGTCATCATCAAGCACACCATCTGCATCATAATCGAAAAAAACAAGCGCATCTTCAAGCGGGCCCTTAACAACCGTCCCGCTTAATGGGTCATCATTCATATCAGTGGTATCGTCATCGGTATTCGTGCCATCATCAGTATTGGTGTCATCATCATCATCATTGCTACCTAATGTTGTCCCGCCACTATTACTTCCACTGCTGCAAGCAGCAAGAAATAACAGCGCCAAAGGCGAAAGGTAAAACTGCTTAAGGTGTTTTTTATTATGCAACATTATTGATTGTTAATCTCCGAATACATATTGTTGCCAACTATACCAGACGGTAAGCCTATATCATATAATAAAATATGGCTTAAATTGGGCGATGTATAAATTTATGACTAATAGCGATAATGTTCTGGCTTAAAGGGGCCTTGTGGTGAAATACCAAGATAATCTGCCTGCTCATTGCTTAATGTTGTAATGTGCGCGCCTAAGCGGGCAAGATGAAGGTGAGCAACCTTCTCATCCAAATGTTTCGGCAACACATAGACTTGCCGTTCATATTGTGCATGGTTCTGCCATAGCTCAATTTGCGCCAAAACCTGATTGGTAAATGAGGCACTCATCACAAAGCTCGGATGACCGGTTGCACATCCTAAATTCAACAAGCGTCCTTCGGCCAAAAGAATAATACGCTTACCATCAGCAAATTCAATCTCATCAACTTGCGGTTTTACGTTATGCCATGCAAAATTACGTAAGGCTGCGACTTGAATTTCCGAGTCAAAATGTCCGATATTCCCGACAATCGCCCTATCTTTCATGGCACGCATATGCTCGAGTGTTATCACATCCTTATTGCCCGTTGCGGTGATAAAAATATCCGCAAGCGGTGCCGCGTCTTCCATCGTAACCACTTCATATCCTTCCATAGCGGCTTGCAGCGCACAAATCGGATCGATTTCGGTGATCATAACCCGCGCGCCTTGCGAACGCAAACTTTCCGCAGACCCCTTACCGACATCGCCAAAACCGCACACAACAGCGCGCTTACCGGCAATCATCACATCTGTTGCCCGTTTTACCCCATCAACCAGGCTTTCACGGCACCCATAAAGGTTATCGAATTTTGACTTGGTCACACTATCATTCACATTGATGGCAGGCACTTTCAACGTGCCGGCTTTCGCCATATCATAAAGCCGCAATACACCGGTTGTGGTTTCTTCCGAAACACCACGCACATCATCCAAAATCTCGGGATATTTTTCATGGCAAATTTGAGTTAAATCGCCGCCATCATCCAGCAATATATTCGGGCGCCATCCATCAGGGCCTGTAATGGTTTGCTCAACGCACCACCAATATTCTTCTTCGGTTTCCTCTTTCCAGGCAAAAACCGGCACACCTGTCGCCGCAATCGCTGCGGCGGCATGGTCTTGCGTCGAAAAGATATTGCAAGACGACCAGCGCACTTGCGCCCCCAAAGCCGTTAGCGTTTCAATCAATACCGCCGTTTGAATGGTCATATGCAAGCACCCCGTAATACGCGCACCGGCAAGGGGTTTTTCATCACCAAATTCTGCACGCAAGGCCATTAAGCCCGGCATTTCGGTTTCGGCAATCGCAATTTCTTTGCGTCCCCATTCTGCTAGGCCAATATCTGCTACCTTATAATCTTGCATCGCGATCATCCTTTTATGTTAAATCAGTTATAGGAATGTTCTTTTAGCAGGAAGCATTTTATTTAGCAATAACATATAAAGGTTTCTTTATGTGTTTAATCAGCCTCGCCAAAGCCATCTGCAATAAGAGCACATAAAGCCGTTAATGCCACTTCTTCATCCGTGCCCTCGACATGAATTTCTATTTCGCTTCCCTTCCCGGCGGCAAGCATCATAAGCCCCATAATTGAGGTTGCTTTAACACATTCACTATTTTTACAAATATGGATCTGCGCCTCAAACTGCGCTGCAAGTTTAACCAGCTTTGCCGAGGCACGCGCATGTAGCCCTCGCTGATTAGTAATTGTAACCTTTTGCGCCCGCAATGCTATTCTGCCTCACCTGCTAAAACGTGACTTGCAACAGAAATATATTTACGCGCGGCATCTTGTGCGGCACTAATGGCCTCATCCAGTTCCATGGTTTTGCGCACATCGGCAAATTTAACCAGCATGGGTAAATTTATCCCTGCCACCACTTCCACCTTATTTTTTTCCAAAAGCGAAATGGCTAAATTAGACGGCGTTCCCCCGAACATATCGGTTAATAAGACAACACCACCGCCCGAATCGACATGGGCTATTTCTGTAACAATATCTGCACGCCTTTGTTCCATATCATCATCAGCACCAATACAAATTGTCGCTACCTGCTCTTGCACGCCAACAACATGTTCCATAGCAAGGCGAAACTCTTGCGCCAGCTTACCATGCGTTACCAAAACCATCCCAATCATTATAACCCTCATATATTGCTATATTACATATATGAGAAACCGCTTGATTTTACAAATCGTAAATCCCGCTTTCTATATACCCTGTCCGCGCAATGGTTTGCATGGCATAATGAATTTTTACCGCCGTTATTGAATCATGCCCGCTCAAATGCAAAAGCGGCAGGCGCACGCCCTCCAATGCAGCCGCTTCTGCCGCGACCATGCGCGGCATATCTGCACGTTCGCCCAAATCAATCACCAAAGCAATAGGCACCGACATGGTGCATATTTGTGTAGGGGCAAGGCGGATAATGCCAATACCCCGCATTTCCAATAAGCCAGCCAGGTGTGGCACTGGCTGGGCAAAAAGCATTTCGTTGCGCACAAAAATATCAACATAGTCATCACCGATAAGCTGTATATTATATGTGTCTATCAGGCGCAGGCTTTGCTCGGATTTCCCGCCGCCTGCATCTGCCCGTATAAGCACGCCCCGCTTTTGATCAGGCCAGTAAAGCGCATTTGCATGCACCCGCTTCATTCGACCACTCTAGGCAGGCTTAGCGAAAAACAGGCACCCCGACAATCATCGCGATTCTGCGCCGTTACATCTCCCCCATGCACACGCGCAATCTGTCTGGATATAGAAAGCCCCAGCCCCGAATGTTTACCCTGCGCCATGCGTGTAGACATTTTGTCTTGGCTTTGCGGCCTATCAGTATAAAAGCGTGTGAAAATTTTATCTTCTGTGCCCGCAATAAGCCCAGGCCCTTCATCATATATATTTAGGTCTACTTTATCTGCCATCCCAAGCAATTCTATCACCACCTTATCGCCCGCTTTGGAGAATGAAACCGCATTATCAACCAGATTATTAATCACTTGCGCCAAACGTAGTTTTTGTCCACTTACATAAATTACGTCATCTGCCTTAATTATCAACGCCACGCCCGCTTTATCATCAATAAGCGATGTGAGCCCTTCACCAATTTCATGCAAAAACTGCGTAAAATTAAATGTTTCCCGCACCCCACGCATAAGCTCGGCATCCAGACGCGTCGCATTGGAAATATCCGATATGAGATGGCTAAGCCGCATCACATCGTGCTCAACCATATGCATAAGCTCTTCACGTTGTGCCTTGGTTTTTGCATGTGCTAAAGCCTGTGTCGCGCTATGCAAAGCCGTTAGCGGATTTTTCAATTCATGTGCAACATCGGCAGCAAATCGATCAATGGTTGCAATGCGCTCAAGCAACTGCGCTGTCATATCGCGCATCGCCACCGATAAATCACCAATTTCATCACCACGGGTGGATAAATCCGGAATCGTCGCCGGCCCCGGCAAACTTTGCTCCTTATTTTGAAATTGCCGCGCTGCCCGCGCCAAAGCGTGAATTGGCCGAACAATCATATTTCCTAATAATGAAGACACAAACAAGCTCGCCGCAAGGGCTATAAAAAATATCTCCATCACCGCCATACGTTCATTATAAATAATCTCGTCTATCTCACCAGGCTTAGAGGCTACCATAATCGCCCCAATAATCGCCCGATAATTTTGCACCGGAACAGCCACGGTAACAATGTCACGCCCCATTTCATCGCGGCGCGCAAAACCACTCTCCCGCCCTTGCAATGCCGCGCGCACTTCCTCTAAAGCAATGCCATTATGCGCGTCTTCCTCGGTCAAAACCAGATCATCAGATATAGTCCAGCGTGCCCATAAAGCATCAAAATAGTTTGCCAGCCTTTCAAACACACCAATCGGTTCGAGCGATGGCAGGCTACGGGCAATAACATCACCGCGCGGCGAAAGATGATTCGAGTCAAGCAATAAACGGCCATCGCGGTGATAAACACGAATACGCGCCGAAGACATATGCACCAGCTTTTGCAAACTACGTTTTGCCTGTGCAGTTTCTAAATTCGGAATAAAGGGTTGTGCCGGACGCACACCAAAAAAATCATCCACCCAGGGTGGGCGAAACTGTGCACGAGACCGATTATCCGCCAAAGCACCGGCAATCATGCGGGCTTGCACAAGTAAATTTTCTTCATACGCCTTTGTCAGCGTCTGTCGCGATTCACTTAAAAATAACATGCCACCCGCTAAAATAACCGGTCCCAGCATTGTAAGTAAAATAATACGGGTTAAAATATAACGGCGCCGAATGGGGTGTTTGCTCATAAACGCTATGGTGTTTCACTCAAACCTTATAACGATAACCCACACCATAAAGTGTTTCTATGGCATCAAACGCTTCATCAACCTTACGGAATTTGCGCCGCAGGCGTTTAATATGGCTATCAATGGTTCGATCATCTACATAAATTTGTTCGCTATAAGCAGCATCCATCAAAGCATCACGATTTTTTACCACGCCCGGGCGGTGTGCCAAGGCTTGCAACACCAAAAATTCTGTAACCGTAAGATTGATAGAATGCCCTTTCCACTGACATTCATGGCATTCGGCATCAAGACGTAAATGCCCTTTTTCCATAATATTATGCGCGGCAGTGCTGGCCTTATTATCACTATTTTCCTTATCGTTACGCGCCTGATTACGCCGCAAGACCACGCGAATGCGTTCTATCACCAAGCGTTGCGAAAAAGGCTTGGTGATATAATCATCCGCCCCCATGCGTAACCCAAAAACCTCATCTATTTCCTCATCCTTACTCGTTAAAAACATAACTGGCATTGTGCTGGTTTCACGCAAACGCCGTAAAAGTTCCAAGCCATCCATACGTGGCATTTTTATGTCAAATACCCCAATATCAGCGGGCTCATTCGCCAAAGCATCAAGCGCACTTTGCCCGTCTGTAAAACTACGCACCGAAAAGCCTTCAGCTTCCAGCGCAACCCGTATGGAAGACAATATATTCACCTCATCATCTACAAGTATAATTTTCGCCATATATTATCCCCTATTTTCTAATGCTTTATTATAAAATATTGTAACAAAAATTCATCCACATAATTATGGTTTCATTAGGGCAAGATGCTTGCTTATTTTATACAAAATGAATATAGTCCGCCTTTGGTAAGAATAGAGGGAATCATGCAACAATCAGGCTATAAGATAAGTAAAAATGGCATTGAAAATCAAGGGTTCAAAAATGTAAAAGCTGTGCATTGGAATTATCGCCCCGCACGCCTTTACGAATTTGCTATCACCCATGAAGGTGCCGAAATTACCGCAAATGGCGCCTTACGCGTAAAAACCGGACAACATACCGGACGCTCAGCACAAGACAAGTTTATCGTGCGCGATGTCACAACCGAAGATAATGTATGGTGGGATAATAATAAATCCATCACGTCTGAGCAATTTGATGCTCTGCATGCCGATATGTTAGACCATGCACAAGGTATGGACTTATTCGTGCAAGACCTATTTGGCGGTGCAGATGCGACGCACCGCTTGCCAACACGCATTATCACTGAACTTGCCTGGCATTCACTATTTATCCAAAATCTTCTAATCGAGCCAAAGCCTGAACAGCTAGAAGATTTTGCCCCCGAATTTACCATTATCAATCTACCAAGTTTTAAGGCCGATAAAGCGCGTCATGGCGCACGCACCGAAACCATTATTGCGGTTAATTTTGATAAAAAAATCGTGTTGATTGGTGGCACATCCTATGCCGGCGAAACAAAGAAATCGGTATTTTCTATGCTAAATTACACATTGCCAGCCAAACGCGTTATGCCAATGCATTGTTCGGTTAATCAGGGAAAAGACGGTGATACAGCCGTCTTTTTTGGTTTAAGCGGGACGGGCAAAACCACACTTTCGGCTGACCCAAACCGTATTTTAATCGGCGATGATGAGCATGGCTGGTCGGAAAATGGTGTGTTTAATTTTGAAGGCGGGTGCTATGCAAAAATGATCAATCTTTCCGCCGAAGCCGAACCCGAAATTTATGCCACAACCCAACGTTTCGGCACGGTTTTGGAAAATGTGGTCATGGATGAAGCAAGCCGTATACTTGATTTTTACGACAATAGCCTGGCAGAAAATTCACGCGGGGCCTACCCACTTTCCTTTATTCCCAATGCCTCTGAAACCGGCACGGCGGCGCATCCGAAAACCATTATCATGCTCACAGCAGATGCATTCGGCGTGCTCCCCCCCATTGCACGGCTTACACCAAGCCAGGCCATGTATCACTTTCTTTCCGGCTACACGGCCAAAGTCGCCGGCACAGAAAAAGGCGTTACCGAGCCCGAAGCAACCTTCTCAACTTGTTTTGGGGCCCCTTTTATGCCACGCCACCCATCTGAATATGGTAATTTGCTGCGCGATCTTATTGCCGAGCATAATGCCTCATGCTGGCTGGTAAATACAGGCTGGACGGGCGGTGCCTATGGTGTAGGCACGCGTATGCCGATTAAAGAAACCCGCGCCTTGCTTTCAGCCGCATTAGATGGCAGCCTAAATAACGTCACCTTTACCAAAGACCAAATTTTGGTTTTGACGTGCCTGTTTCGGTTCCACATGTAGATACGCATATTCTAAGCCCACGCAATACATGGGCAGATAAGCAGGCCTATGATGCACAAGCACAAAAACTGGTATCCATGTTCTGCACTAATTTTGAGAAATTTAACGATTATGTCGGTGAAGATGTTCGCAAAGCGGCACCGGTTACGATTGCCGCCGAATAGAAGTAAAAGCCAGTCTGTTCTATTAGATATATGCTGCAGAGGCTAGGCACGCTTTTGTGAACCAGTTTTTCTGGAATGAAATCATTATTTCACAGATAGCTACTATAGCGCGGGACAAACATGCCCAGTGAAGATAGATATTATGATAGATAGTTTTGTGGATTTATACCTGGTTTTGTGTCATAGATGGCTTTCATTTTTTTGAGATCTCCTTCCAAATCACCGGTTGGAAAGAAAAAATGATCAACCACCACTTCACGCTTTTGTGCATCTAAATAGGTAACTCCGATCGGAATATTAGCCACTTGTGAAATACGATAAAACCCGGTTTTCCAATTACGCGTCGCAGACCGTGTGCCCTCTGGCGTAATCACCAAAACCATAGAGTCACGCTGGTTAAATTCGTCAACAATGCTCTTCACCAAAGCTGTTGGTTTGGATCGGTCAATGGGCAAAGCGCCACAATAGCGTAAGAACCATGCTAACGGCCCCCAAAAGGCTTCTTTTTTGATCATGACTCTTAAATCAAGCCGCAGGTAAGACACAATAAAAATAAAAAGGACGAAGTCCCAATTCGAGGTATGCGGTGCAACCACAAGCAAAAACTTTTTATGTCCATCCGGCGGGCGTTTGAGGATGCCTTTCCACCCGATAATTTTCAATATAATTGCCGAGATAAGCCAAAGCGCATGCGAGAGGATAGGTGTGTTAAACAGGGTCATAGGCGTAAGTTAAAATGCTTTAATTGATTTAATATACAAATCACATGCCGTGATATAAAAGGCGATGGAACAAGCAAAAGAGGCGGGAACGAATGCCCCCGCCTCTTAGCTCATTAACCAGTCAAGAAATTACCGACCAAGACGACGGACATTCGCCGGGGTGTAGTAATTTGGTTGCAAATAATCCAGGCCTTCTTCCACAATATTGGTCGGACGGTCTGACTTCATCGCCAGCCCCATATAACGACCCGATGTGATGTCATAAGAGAACTCACCACCTGTGGTGAAGCATAAGTTAGACACCGGACGATAATCCGGACCTTGGCCTGCTTCCTGGATACGCCATAATTCACCGCGTCCATCATAAAGCTCACCGCCGGTAATCTGCCAGCTATCCTCGTCCAAACGCATAACACGACGCGCATAGACGTGGCGTGCCGAAGACTTCAGATTTGCATCCACAACCCATTGACGACGCAATTCATAGCGATGCGCATCAGGGTTAGAGTGCTTTGGCGTAATCAAATCGGAATAAGGCGTCAGGGGTGCACGGAAATTATTTTGTTGTGATAATTTCTCTAGCTTACCAACAACCATCCAGTCATAACGATCAGGCGCGCCATTATAACCATCATATTGGTCAGATGTCCCCATACCATCACCATTATTAATCGGGTTATCATAGGCAATATTCGGTGCCCGACGCACACGCCGCGTGCCCGGGCTATACGACCATGCCTTACGGCCTTGCTGCACCATATTCACGGTTTCATGCACAAGCACCACATTACCTGCAGAGCGTGCCGGCGCAGATGTATGCGCCACAAAGTAAATCGACAGATTATCCGGTAGGTTTTCTGCACCTAAATTACGGTTAGCCGGGTCTGAATAAGCAAACACAATCTCGTCACGCGTAAAGGTAAGCGTGTAATCACCCGCGGCCGAAGGCACAGCATAGTTAAAGTCGCGTGCCAAACGCACACCACGATAGCGCAATGTATGGTTCCAGATAACTTCTAGCCCATTATTGGGAATGGGGAAGGGTGAGGAGCCAATCGCACCCGCTACACCATTGCCCTTATCGGCCAACATGCCCACAGATGCGTTATTCACAGACATATCATAGACATCATCAGGGAACACGCATGTGCGCCGCGATTTATACACATTAAGCTTATAGGTATCCGGATAGGCAGCGAGCAGAGCCTTATGGCCTGCGGTTAGCTGCGCGTCATATTCAGCAGCGTTAGACGCCGTTACCGTATAGAGTATCGGATCATCGGCAAACGGGTCAGGCAAGGGGCCAGAGCCATCAAAGCCAGCTAACAAAGTGGAGCCGTCAATACGGTTTTCCTTACTCCAGCTATCTATGCCCGATGCAGACCCAGCTTTTTCCGCGCCGATGGGGGTTAAGTCTTGCCCAAGGCGGGCAGCGACATTTTCTGGCACTTTCGCAAGGGCAGTTCCTGCAGACAAGCCAAGCGCCAGAGTTGAGATTAAGATTTTGGTTTTCATTTTATTTCCCTCCAAAAATTATAGTGTATCAAAAGGGGCAAGGATAAACCCCGCCCCTAATAGATACTGATTAGAACGCATAGCTCACATTAAGCGAGATATTATTGCGGTCGGTATTTCTGGTGTATAATTCATCACCAAAATAATAGCGGAAGCTAATACCGCCTTGCAAAGACCCCAAATAACTTGCATTCAGGCTCAATGCAGCCGAACCAACACCTTCTTTCCATGACCCAATCGGCGAAGGCGAATAGCCTTCAATACCGCTCGTGACAAACAAAGCAGGGGACAAGGTTACAGGGGTGTTGAACACATTATTATAGTCCAACCGACCATAAACAACCGCACCCCAAGAGTTATCCGTCGGACGACATTCACCATCTTCACGCGGGTCAATTCCCAAAATACCGCCTAGTGGCAAATCAGACCCAGAGGTGCAGACATTTGTAAGCGGCACAAGCTGTTGGTCTACAGTCGCATTATCTCCGTCATCCATGTCTCCACCACGTTCTTCTTCGATACCATCGACATAGAGGCCCTGGAACTCAGTTACCAGCACACCGCCATCAGCACCCAAGCCTTGCAATATAGGGCTCGATTGCGCAAATACGGTGGTGGTGCCAATATCCCATGTCAACGCATCATAATCAGTGGTATGGCTCACCAATTTTTCGGTTTGATTAGCACAAGCCGCAGTACCAAACTCCCGCTCATACATAGAATTAACAATATAAACTGGTTCAACACCCATTGAAGCAAAAGTGCAATCGGCAAATAATGCGCCAATCGCGAGCACATCTACATCAAGCTGTAATGGCACTTCAGGGCGGAAGCTGAAATCACCTTGCAAACCAATGCCCATAAGCGTGCTATTAAAGCTCAAGCCCATGGTTTCAACTTCAGGGAATTCTGAAAAAAATTCAATATCATTACCCACTGTAAAAGTGGTTGCACCTGTTGGCAAACCATCAACACCAATACCACTGTAAAGCGTCGTATCACGCTGCGAATTAATAATTTCACAATTCAAGGACAACATATTGGCTACGGAAATCTCCTCTCCAACACCTGCTGTCTCTCCTTCCCACTCGATCGCTTCACCCACAGCCTCCGTCAGGCCATGAACATCCGTGATCATAACATTGGCCAATCTCGGGTCAGCAAGCGCAGCATAATCACAAGCTAGGTTTGTCCCACGGAAAAGGGCAATGTCTTCACCCGTGCGGCCTGCCAATGACGAAGTAGGTGAAATGGAATTATAAGTCACATCACCTTGATTAATCCGCCAGCTTACATAAGGTAGACGGCTATCGCCTTTTTGATAATAAAGCCCAAATTCGGTTGAACCCAAGCTCTCTGCATACCAACGCACAGCAAGACCCATTTGCTCATCACCGTCATCATTAGACCCTCTAACCATGGCCCGGTAATTTCCATTGGCAGCCAAACGTTCCTGTTCCGCATTACCCGATGTCCAGGTTTTCAACACATCAACATTAGCAGTTGCATTACACGGATTGGCATTAGCATCGTAAAGAGCTTCCGACATGGCATCAACAACCGTTTTGGTGTAATCCATGCCTACATCGGCCAATCCCTGTGAATCACACACAAATTGCAAGCCCGCACGGCTACCGCCGCCGTAAAAAGAAACATTCTCATTACCACCTTCGGAACCAACATTAAAAGCATCACTGCTCGCAAAAGCCGTGCCGCCAACATCAAGCTTATATTCATCCCAGCCGCCGACATAGGCCTCCACACTAACGCTATCGGTTATGCCTAAAGAGGCATAAAGCGCCTCAACCGGAAGCAAGGCTTCCTTGATCTCCGCACCCGGACGGCGCAAAGCCGCAACATCAATCGGGTTGAAGGACGAATTGCCACCAGGAATAAAGGTTGCTTCCCCCCAGTTAATCACTTGCCAGCCACCACGCACATTCAAAGGCATATTGCCAATATCAAAATCAGCAGACACATAGGCATCTAGCACTTCAATGTCACGCCCGGCTTTGCTTTCACCTTTTTCGGAAAGGCCACCGCGCTCACCGCCATCCATCAAAACCGGATCATAAAATGTATTGACGCGGAAGAAAGCCATATAATTATCCATATCGGCTTCAATATCAAAGGTGGCTTTCACCGTGCCGCCAATTAAATCGCCCGCATCGCCATAATTCAAACGCCCATCATCCGTATTGATCGAAGATTCGTAATTATAAAGTTCTCCGCGAGCATTGTCAGTCAGTGCACCAATACCGGTATTATCATATAAACAAAATGACCCGTAAGTCAAAGCCTCCTTAGAAGGCACACTTTGTGTGCCACATGTTTCTTGACCAGTTTGTAAATTAACCCCAACAGTTTGATCAGCCGTCCCACCATTAGACGCAGAAAAAAACTTCTCATCCGCATCAGTAGTCAGCATCGAAATACCAGCAGACCCGATTGTGTCGACAGTGACATTCACGCCACCTAGCCGCATATTATAGGCCTGCGCCGAAAGCCCTGATACAAACACCAGAGCAGAAGCGGCGGTAAGCCCCGTAATTATTTTTTTGACAAACATTTATGTTCCTCCCGTCAAAATTCTAAAGTGTTCCCATTAAAAATAAGCCTTTATATATACATGCTTAAACATACTTAAATGCTCTTAAAACACGCATTACATCCATATAGCACACACATAAAGCCTATAGTCTAAAGCCCTAACACATCCCCTGCGCAAGGGTTAAACAAAACCCATAAACAGGCGGAAACACGCAAAAGCCGTGCACTCACTATAAATTAGAGAAGAGTATATCTAAAACAGATGGCAATTCGTAAAATCAGATCGTTAAGCAGAAAACAAAATCTACAAAAAATCTAATCCTAAATAATCCTCCATTCCATCATTACTCCTCCCCCAAGCTTTAAGTGTGTTAGAAAGAGACATACCCTCCAATAACAACACTTATGCTTCATTTCAAACCCCCTTCAAGTTAGCCTATTAAACTCTTCACATATCAAACAAAGCTATAAAGCAATCATAATAAGCTAAAGTGCTAATAATCAAAAAGCATCAGCCTAATAAACACAAACCTAAAAAAGGTCGCAAAGCTACCAAAAATGGCAACTAACAAAAATACCCTAGCTAAAAAAATAAATATGTCAAAAGAAAATAAACAAAAAATAAAAAAAAATCCTTATGCGAAAAACGCTAATTTCCGTAATAATTCGAGATTAAAGGGGATAATCCTAGTGATAAAATATTTGGCGGCTGGACGGATTTATTGCATTTGAGCTACCATTGAATAATATTTGTCTTGCCGCTTCGGTCTAAAGCACAATATTAAGGTGGGCTAAGGCTTCATGATCATCAGGGTGATGACCCGCGCCATACGCCTCGCATGCATCACTCAGCTCTTTTAATTTACGGTTAACCATTACAACCACATCAGACCAATTACTAACTTAAAAGTGGAACATAAATTGGGGGCTGGCCAAAATATACAAACAAACCAAAAAAACTATTGTATTTTACGTATTTCTGGGTTAAATAAGAGAAAATATGTTACTTTGCGTATTTTACGGGCACAAAATATACGAATTTTATGGATCGCCGCTAAAGATATAAAACAATAAAATAAATAATAAAATATTAAAGAGACTACGAGAAGTAAGGTATAAAAAGTAAGGTATAATGGGAAAACTATCAAATAAAAATGCACTTATCACTGGGGGCGCCCGCGGCATTGGCGCAGCGATTGCCCGCTTATTTGTCGCTGAAGGCGCACAGATTCTTATCACAGATATTCTTACCGATGAGGGGCAAGCCCTTGCCGATGAATTAGGAGATGCCGCCCGTTTCATCATGCATGATGTATCCGACCCTGCCGCATGGGAAACAGCAATAACTTATATGCAGGAGCAATTTGGGGATCCTGATATTTTGGTCAATAATGCAGGCATATTAAAATTTGAGACATTGGAAAACTTGTCTCCACAAGATATTAAAAATATTTTAGATGTGAATCTTTACGGCACAATTTTAGGCACACAAATTGTTGGACGTGTCATGCAAAACAATAAATCTGGGACAATTATCAATATGTCCTCAGCCGATGGGCTTTCTGCCGCAAATGCACTAAGTGCTTATGTTGGTTCAAAATGGGGTGTGCGCGGCTTTACAAAAGCTGCAGCGCTCGAATTGGGCTTACATAATATTCGCGTTAATTCGGTTCATCCGGGCGGCATCAACACCCCAATGGCCAATCCTGCAAATGTTTCACCTGAAAATTTTGACCTTGGTTTCAAAGTTTACGCCGCACAGCGTGGCGGTAATCCTGAGGAAGTCGCACATGCTGTGCTTTATTTCGCAACGGATGATAGCCAATATTGCATGGGCGCAGAATTGGCCGTTGATGGCGGACTTACGGCAGGGCATTATTATTTCGGTCTGCCCGGCGCACCTAACCCCAATGCCAAATAAGCACCAAATACGCGTTAGGCATGCCGGGTGATAATCTAACGATTAAGCTGTAATATTCATAAATGGGAGGGCATAAATTATGAATAATAAAAAAACTGCTTTTATTACCGGCGCTGCTATGGGCATGGGTGCGTGTAAGGCGCGCATGCTTGCCGATAAAGATTGGCAAGTTTTTGCCGGTGTTTTACCCGGTGCTGATACATCACAACTTACCCAGCATGACAATATTATCCCTGTAGAACAAGATGTTACACGTGATGACTCTATCGCGGCAAGTGTGCGTATTGTAGAAAAAGAACTTGCAGGGCATGGCCTGAATTTACTTATCAATAATGCCGGTATTGCCAATATTGCAACCGGTGTTATCGAGGGCATGTCGATTGAGGATGCCCATAAATTATTCGAGGTAAATTTATGGGGCATGGTGCGCGTGGTGCAAAGTTTTCTGCCATTCATTCGCGAAGCGGCACCGCATGCACGTATAATCAATTTTGCCTCTGGTGCCGTGAAAGTTAATCCGGTAGGTTCTGGCGCTTATAATATGTCCAAACATGCTGTGGTGGGTCTTACCCGAACCTTACGACATGAACTTGCTCCCTTTGGTGTTCAGGTCACCGCTGTCGAACCGGGCGCAGTTAAAACACATATGACCGCCAATTCCCGCGAAACGACAAAAGAAGTGTGGCGTAATGTTTCGGATGAAATGAATGAAATTTACGGGCCATATCATAGAAAAGGCACAACCGAGGTGTTGCCGGATATGATTGAAAATAACGGAAATGAACCGGATTATGTCGCGGCGCAAGTCGTCGGTTTATTAGATAAAAAACAGTGGAAGCCATCCTATATGGTGGGTAAGGATGTCCGCTTTTTGGGGATTATGCATAAAATTTTACCCGAACGGGCTTTTGAAAAAATTCTCCGCCGTGTTTCAAAAATTGAAACTTATAAAGGATAACCCCCTTAGATAAAAAAGGATGCGTTATGGTTGATATTAAAAAACGATTTGAAGCCTTACAAAAAGCAACACCGCGCTTGCGTAATTCGTCTGCACATGAACGGAAAGCCAAAATTAAGGCCTTATGGAATGCCATTTTAGACCATAAAGACGCACTTTTCGACGCCGCACACGAAGAACGCTATACGGTCTCAGTTGATGTTGCTGCCGAAATTGTGATGCTGAAAGCCGAGGCAGATTACGTGCTTAAGCGTCTGCCCAAATGGGTAAAGCCGCACCGCGTGCGCAATACACTTTTCACAATGGGGAAAAAATGCGAAATACGCTACCAGTCAAAAGGGGTTGTCTTAAATCTGCCTGCTTTTAATGCGCCAACGGCGGAAACATTTGTGCCGATGATTTCGGCTATGGCGGCAGGCAATACCATTGCGATTAAGCCTTCTGAACTCGCACCAAAATCAGCACAAGTGATTGCCGACATTATCCATAGCACTTTGCCTGAAGATGAAGCGATTGTTTTTCAAGGCGGCGTGGATGTTGCACAAGAATTGCTTCGCCTGCCCTTTAATCATTTTTATTATACGGGCGGCAATACAGTTGGAAAACTTATAATGAAAGCGGCGGCTGATCATTTCGCATCGGTAACATTGGAAATGGGAGGAAAATCTCCCGTAATTATTGATGAAACCGCAAAGCTCGAAAATGCTGCTACCAAAATCGCGTGGGGACGTGTTATCAATGCCGGGCAAGTTTGTGTTGCCCCCGAATATGCGATTGTGCATGAAAATGTCGCCGCGCAATTTATAGACCTTATAAAGGAAAAAATGGAGGCGCTCTATAATTCGGAAGGAACAGGACTACAAAAATCAGCCTATGTGCCGCGTATCATTAACACGCATCATTATAAGCGCATTGTGGGTCTGCTTGACGATGCCACAAAAAAAGGTGCTAAAATTGTTTATGGGGGTGATCATGACAAATCCGAGTGTTTTATTGCACCAACGGTTCTTACCGACATGTCTGAAGATATGGACATTATGCAGCAGGAGGTTTTTGGGCCCATTTTATCTGTTTTGACCTATAGCACGCGCGAAGAGGTTTTAGATATTATCACCAAACGCCCGACACCATTAGCGTTTTATATTTATTCCACGCATAAAGACACTATTGAATATTTTCTGACCAATAGCTCTTCAGGGTCTGCCGTTGTCAATAATAATTGTGTGCAGGCGGGCACAAATCCAAATTTACCCTTTGGCGGCGTTGGTGCGTCTGGCATGGGACGTGCCAGTGGCTTTGGCGGGTTTAAGGAGATGTCTAATGCGCGCACGGTTATGCACCAGCCGCTCGA
This sequence comes from Parvibaculaceae bacterium, assembly GCA_965227805.1. GTDB lineage: Bacteria > Pseudomonadota > Alphaproteobacteria > RS24 > RS24 > CBDDGJ01. Next base: position 381,703 of record CBDDGJ010000003.1, read on the forward strand.
TCGTTTGCGTGATATTATGATGCAATTACCGCCCTATTCAGCACGTTATGAAAACCTCATAATGCGCGCATTAAAAAAATAAGTGCTAAATAAAGGTCTGGTTTATCCACGTCTCTATGCGCGCGCATAGCTCTGTAATGGCCGGAAACGCAAAGCTATTATGGCCACAATTTTCCAAAACATGCAGCGTAAGTGAAAGCGCGGCGGTAAAATCAAGCACTGCCTCTTTGGGCGGGGCACCAATATCATGGTCGCCAAAGCACATAAATAAGGGGATAGCGATAGCCCCCGCTTCTTTTGCAAAGCTCCCCTGCACTATGCTCATCATGCCGCCGGCTGCAAATAAATTCACATTTAGTGCGCGCAATTTTTCGGTTAATGCTGGGCGCGCACCACTAAAGGGGGTTGATTCGCCCCGTGGTCCATCTGCGAGAACGGGAAACGCTTCGCCAAATTTAGCCAGGGTAAGTGTTTCCAAATCGCGTTCAAGTTTTTCTGGTGCATTGATATATGATTTTTCCACATCGCTTAACCCCCATTCAAGCCCGCGCGCGCTGGCGCCGAGCAAAACCATGGCTGAAAATGGTTTATGCCGCGCCTGCACCAATGTAACCATCATCCCGCCCATACTATGCCCAACGCCAATCATACGATTGGTTGTCCAGTTTTTTGTCTCTAAAACAGCATTAAGTGCCTTTGCCACATAATCGCTTGCCTGGCGTGGTGTAAGAAAGGGGTGGGGTGCGGATAATGTATTTTCACCAATGCCGGGATGATCCATGGAAATCACCCGATGGCCATATTTTGTCATATGTGATGCAAAGCTATAATCGGCGTTATCCACACGACCCAAATCAAAATAACGGTGCGACATGCCCCCGCCGGGCAAACAAAAATATATTATATCCGTCTGTGGTTGGTCTGGTGTGTAAAGCCATGCGCGCAATGGCTGAATCTGGCCATTTGCAAGCGTTATATCTACGTCTATGTGTGATATTTTCATGCTTCTGGCGCAATATCAAGTGAAAGCCCGTCCATATATTCATCCACAATAAGCTGGCAGGCAAGGCGCGAATGTGGTGTTACGTCGACAAAGTCTGCTAAAGACTCGAGCATATAGCTTTCATCTTCGGTTCTGCTCCCATATTTTTTTGCCCACGCATCGCGTAAATATATGTGGCATGTTCCACAAGATGCCGCGCCGCCACAAATGGCTTCGACTAAATCTTCATCACGTAGCACCTCCATCACAGAGAGCCCTAGCTCTGCTGATACATCATATTTTTGCCCCGCGCGGTTGAAAACGGTAATTTTTAGCATAATTTTACCTCCGAAATTGCAAAATAACTTGACTTAAGTCTAAAATATCGTATTTCTGAATAGCGTTCGGAAAGTTCTAACGTGAATTACAGCGAAAAGCAAGATGTATCATTATCTTAGGGTTTTGAAAAATAAGTTTAGAAAATAGGGGGCTAAAATGACAGGTGTTTTAAGTGATTTGAAAGTTTTGGATTTAAGTTGGGGAATTGCCGGGCCTATGACGGCTATGCTGCTTGCAGACCATGGTGCAGATGTAACCCGGATTGAGCGCCCGCAAGGTGACCCTTTCCCTGATATGCTTGGCTATAAGGTTTGGCATCGGGGTAAAAAAAACGCCATATTTGATTTGAAAGATGAAGCAGATAAAGCGCTATTTCTGAAATTAGCAAGCGATGCAGATGTTTTGATTGAGAGTTTCTCACCCGGTGTTACTAAACGGTGCGGTATTGATTATGAAACACTTGCACGTCTTAACCCAAAACTTATTTACTGTTCAATTACCGGCTATGGTGAAGATGGTGAAAATCGCGATGCTCCGGCTTATGACGCGCTGGTTGCGGCAAAAACTGGTTTGCAATATGAGCAACGCGGCTGGCCGGAAGGGGCACTTTATCATATGGCCGGGCGCGAAGACCCCTTTGCTGATGCGATAGATATTGACCCTGATTGGGTGCAAGGGGCGAACCGAGACGGACCACTTTTTGTCGCATCGCCATGGCCAAGTCTGGGTGCTTTCTTTTCGGCGATTACGGGTATTTCGGCTGCTCTATTTGCGCGCGAACGCACCGGGCAGGGGCAGAAAGTATCTACATCCTTGTATCAAGGTGCTCTAGCATCTGGCAGTGCTGTATGGCAGCGTGCCGATGATGTTGATGCGGTAGGGTTTAATACATGGATTATAGGGAGCCGTAGCCCGAAAGGGCATTTCCGTTGTAAAGATGGCGACTGGATTCATAATTGGGTGCCCAATCCACGTTTTATCCTTGAAGCGTCAAAGGGAGATGAAATCAACGCCACACCCGACTTGACCGTGCAAAATGATCCAGACCGGTTTGGCATTGGCCCTGAAGAATTACTGGTGATGGGACATTATCAACCTATTTTAGCCGATGCCATGAAGAAATTTAATACCGATGAATGGGTGGAGGCCGCACGTATCGGCAATATGACAATGCAAAAATGCCGATCACTTGAAGAGTCTTTAACCGACCCATTATTGCTTGATGATGGCTGTGTCACCACGGTGGATGATCCAGAATTGGGGGCAATCAATCAGGTGGGCATTACCTATCGTTTGGAAAACAGCCCCGGCGCAATTCAAGGGGCAACGCGCCCAACCGGCGCCGATACGGATGCGGTTAAAGCCTATGCAACAAGTTTGCCAGAGGTGCAACAGCACACAAGCGAAGCCAAGGTTGCCGAAGGCGGACCGCTAAAAGGTATTCGGGTGCTGGATTTGGGTTTGGCAATTGCCGGCCCGTTTGGCTGTCAACTGCTTTCGCATATGGGTGCCGAAGTCATCAAAGCCAATACATTATGGGATGGCTATTGGCATCGCACCCATATTGCCTATATGGCCAATCAGGGAAAACGCTCTATCGCTTTGATGTTAAAACACCCCAAAGGGCTAGAAGCCTTGAAAAAATTGATTTCGACATGTGATGTGGTGATGCACAATATGCGCTACCCGGCTGTGGAAAGGCTGGGGCTGGATTATGAAACGCTCAAAAAAGAGTTTCCGCGCTTAATTTATTGTCATTCACGTGGTTTTGAGAAAGGCCCGCGCATGTCGCTCCCCGGAAACGATCAAACCGGGGCATGTCTGGCGGGGATTCAGCATGAAGATGGTGCCTTGCACACAGGTGAAGGCTTTCCCATGTGGTCGCTAACATCATTAGGCGATATGGGAAATGGTTATCTTGCAGCTACGGGCATTTGTAATGCGCTGATGGATCGTGAAAAAACCGGCAAAGGGCAATTTGTTGATACCAGCATTATCAATGCCGCATTGCTTAACACGAGCTATGCTGTCGCAAAGTCCGATGGAAGTGCGGTTTCGCGGCCACGGCTAGACAAGGAACAAACGGGCTATAGCGATTATTATCGCCTTTACCGTTGTGGCGACGGCGCATGGATTCAAGTTGCTGCCATGAGCACAGTGCAAAAGCAAGCCTTTGATAAAGTCGCTGCAAATCGCGATTTTGCAAGCGCGGATGCCGCAAGCTGGATACGCACATTATCTGATGCAGGCGTGCCCGTAGCCCTTTCGGATGCTGAAATATCAAAAAGTCTGTTTGATGATGAGACGCTAAAAGCCAAAGGATGGACGCTAGAATATCAACACCGCTTTGTGGGCAAATTGGAACAAATCGGCGCGACCTATGATTTATCTGGCACGCCGCTTATTAAGCCAACGCCGCCCCTAATCGTTGGTGACCAAACGAGTGCGTTATTATCGGAAATCGGCTATAGTGACGATGAAATTGATGCGATGGCAAAAGAAACGGTTATTGTGTGTGACCCGCCGCGCGAAGGCCAGGAAGAATTGAAAAATCCCTGGGGATTATAATTAAGAAAGAGAGTGCTATCATGAAGAGGCTATATGTATGAGACCAGAGCCAGTTATACGCATTGATTCTGCTTTTTTTTGGGAGGCATGCACGCGCGGTAAACTTGTCGCACAAAAATGTCCAGAATGTGAGATACTCTGGCACCCGCCCCGCCCTATGTGCCCGCATTGTCATTCAACCGAAAAAACCGTTGAAACATTATCTGGAAAAGGGCGGGTTATAAGTTGGGCAAAGCAGGTAAGAGTCCCAGCTATTGATTTTTCATATATCCCTATCGCCGTGTTGGTTGAACTAGATGAGGGAATACGCTTGGTCAGCACGATGGCAGAAGAGGTTGCCTCTGATGATATGCGTTTTGGCATGCGCGTTATGGTAGATTTTGCCAAAACCTCAGGGGAAAAAGCCGTGCCTATATTTCGCCCTATGGAGGATGTGTGATCATGCAGCCTTCACAACAAGCAGCGATTGTCGGTATTGGACAAACTGAGTTCTCAAAAGCAAGTGGTCGTTCCGAACAGCAATTAGCTGCCGAAGCAATTTTAGCCGCCTGTCAAGATGCAGGCATTGACCCTGCCGATATAGACGGTATGACCACCTTTACCCTTGATAAGAGCGACGAAGTGGATGTGATGCGCGCGCTTGGATGTCGGGAAATCAATTACACCACACGCTTGCCTCAAGGGGGCGGATCATCGGTTAGCACGCTTGTTCACGCAAAAAAAGCAGTAGAGGCAAAGTTTTGTGATGTTTTTGTTATTTGGCGCGCGATGAATGAGCGTTCGCAATATCGTTTCGGACAACCCGTAGTGACGATTTCGCCGGATGGACATAGCTCAACTTTTTTAGAATGGTGCTCGCCCTTTGGTGCACAAACACCTGCTGCATGGGAGGCCTTATCCTGTGGCCCTTATTTGCATAAGTTTGGCGTTTCGTCAGAAGATTTAGGGCATATTGCCGTGTTATTAAGAAAACACGCCGCAACCAATCCGGCAGCGTGGTTTTATGGCAAACCCATTACGTTGGAAGATCATCAACAAAGTCCCTGGGTTGTTGAACCATGGTTGCATTTGTTGGATTGCTGCCAAGAATCCGATGGCGGTGTCGCGCTGATTATTACACGCATGGATCATGCACGCGATTTGCGCCAAAAACCAGCACGCATTTTGGGTGCCGAATATGCGTTTTTATTCAATCATGAAATCATTTCGGATTTTTATCAAGGTGATCTCATTCAGTCTAACATCAGTATGCGCGTTAGACAAAAACTTACGGCAGCAGCAGGGCTTGCGCCTAAAGATACGGATGTTGCCATGATTTATGATAATTTTACACCGCAAATATTACGTCAGCTTGAAGGATTTGGCTATTGTGGTGTAGGTGAAGCCAAAAATTATGTCGCCGATGGGCATTTGGAATTAACGGGTAAATCCCCCTTAAGCCCTAATGGCGGGTTAATGGGCGAAGGCTATATTCATGGCATGAATAATATCACTGAAGGTGTGCGCCAATTACGGGGAACGGCTGCCAATCAGGTGGAGAATGCACAAACAGTATTTTTGGCATCTGGCGTTGCGGGTGCGATTATTGCAACTTAACATTTAATAAAGAGGAAAAAATGACCGAAAATATCAAAGCCGGAATGAAATTATCAAGTGCGGTATGTCAAGCCCAAATCATGGTGCTCAAAGTGCCGGACAGTGAATTGGAAATCACCTGCGGGGGTAGCCCAATGAGCGTTAATGCGGTGGAAACAAAAAGCGCGATCAACCCTGATTTGGCTGGTGGATTATTGGTCGGAAAGCGTTATGTAGATGAAAGTGAATCTATGGAGTTTCTGTGCACGCGTGGGGGCGATGGCACATTACAGGTAAATGGTGTATCGCTTGATATTAAGCAGGCAAAAGCATTACCATCATCAGATTAAGCAACAGGCGTAGCCCATGAATATTCATCTTATTTTGCAAATGGCGGTTGACGCAATGGCAGAGCGCATTGCAATTAGTGCCGGTGATCGCCATTTAACTTTCGCAGAACTGGATGCCGCCGCAAGGAATGTTGCCACAAAAGCACAGGCCAGTGAACGCCTGGCTTATCTTTGTGAAAATAGCCCCGCAATGCCTGCCGCAATTTTTGGCGCAGCTTTGGCAGGCAAACCTTTTGTGCCAATCAATTACCGGCTGGCTGAAGATCAAATTGCCGCGCTTATCGCGCGCATTACACCGGCTGTTCTTATTACGAACCAGGATAAAACCTATCGTGATATTACCACAATAACAACTGATGCGGTGCTGGAAGGAGATGCTTATGCGGGAGATGCACCGGATGTAGAGAGTAGCGTGGCGATAGAATTATTTACCAGCGGCACAACGGGTGAACCAAAATCGGCTTTGTTACGACATGCCAATTTGCTTGCCTATATTTTTGGCAGTGTTGAGTTTATGAGTGCAAGCGAAGATGAAGCGAGCTTGATTAGTGTCCCCCCCTATCATATTGCTGGTGTTTCGGCGGTCTTAAGCTCCAGCTATGCCGGGCGGCGCATGGTGCAATTACCAAATTTTAGTGCAGAAAAATGGATAGAGCTTGCCCGTAAAGAAACCATAACGCATGCTTTTGTTGTGCCAACCATGTTACAGCATATTGTGGATTATGTCGCTGATAAAGCCATTGATATAGAATTGCCCACTTTACGCGCTTTATCATATGGGGGGGGGAAAATGCCCTTATCGGTGATTGAACGCGCAATGGATATGTTGCCGCACGTAAATTTCACCAATGCCTATGGATTAACCGAGACAAGCTCAACCATTTGCTTGTTAGACCCGGAAACACATCGGCAAGCAAAAGACGCGGATAATCCGTTAATCCGCCGCAGATTGAAATCCGTAGGCCAACCCTTACCAATGGTGGACGTGCAGATCAGGAAAGATGATGGCACCTTATGCACTGCCGATGAAACAGGCGCTGTATTTGTCCGCGCCGACCAGGTGAGCGGGGAATATAAAAATAGCGGCTCATTATTGGATGAAGATGGATGGTTCCCCACCAAAGATATAGGCTTTATGGATAGCGAAGGCTTTTTGTTTTTGGATGGGCGGGCTGATGACGTCATCGTAAGGGGCGGTGAGAATATTTCGCCTGGTGAAATAGAAGATGTTTTATTGACCCATACACAAATTAAGGATGCGGCAGCGATTGCCGTTGCCGATGAACAATGGGGTGAGGCGATTGGCGTGGCGATTGTTTGTGACGGCACACCCCCTGCACATGAAGAATTGTGCACATTGATACGCTCAAAATTGCGCTCCAGCCGGGTGCCAAGTAAGATTATTACAGTGGATGCCCTGCCTTATAATGAGACTGGCAAATTATTGCGTAGAGTTGTGCGTGACTGGTTTGCTGAAGAATAAGGCTGCCCTTCGCGCCGGACAACATCTTTTGACGACGCTTGGGGAAACGCATAAAATTACGGGAGAGGCAGATGCCGTCCCGCTTGCCTGGCGGCGCAGCGGCATGTGGGCTTTAAGCGGGTGGAAAAATCAAACAGCACATATGGTTCCATTTGATTTAACAAGCATTGTTGATGGGGCATTGCTGGCGTTAAAATCTTTTGCGGAGAATCCAAAAAAACTTCCCTTAAATGGAATAATGCTATTGGGTGAACGCGCACGGCTAATGCACTTACACCGCCGGGGGGTTGCGTCACCAAATGGCATGTGCCGTATATTAAAAACACATAGTAATTATATCGCATTGAATTTGGCACGCGCCGATGATTGGGGGCTTATTGAGGCATGGTTGGGCAGTCCAGCGACATGCTGGGCGGATATTTCTGCGCTTACGGCAACCAAAGATGCACAAGCACTTGTTGCACGCGGGAGAGAGCTGGGGCTGCCTGTCGCCTTATCGGCGCCCGCAGCAGCAAATAATTGGGCTGTATTTCAAAAAGTTAGTCAGCAAGCAATACCGCCGCAAAAGCGTCCCTTGCTTGTTGATTTATCCGGGCTTTGGGCAGGACCATTAGCCGCAAGCCTGCTTGGCACAATGGGGGCTTTGGTGGTTAAGGTGGAAAGCCTAACGCGCCCCGATGGCGCGCGGCAGGGTAATCAAGCATTTTATCATCTCATGAACGCAAATAAACACTGTGCCGCATTTGATTTTTCAGATAAAAAAGGGTGCGCTCAGCTTAAAGACCTATGTGCGGCAGCAGATATTGTAATAGAAGCCGCGCGCCCGCGTGCCTTGCGCCAACTCGGCATAGATTGCGAAAAATTATTAGCGGCAAAGCCGGGCAAAATATGGCTTAGCTTAACGGCCTATGGCCGTTCACATCCGCATTGGGTTGGCTTTGGCGATGATATTGGCGTTGGCGCCGGACTAAGCGCCATGATGGAACATATATGGGGAGCCCCCTTTTTTGTCGGCGATGCGATTGCTGATCCTGTATCAGGCATAATAGGGGCTTTATCGGTTTGGAGCAAATGGCAACAGGGATGGGGCGGGTTAATTGATTTATCCATGCGAGATTGTGTGGCCTATGCGGCTACACATATAGCTTATAATGAAGACACCAAAAAACGGACAATGGAATGGCAGGCCATGGCTGAAATGGATGATGCCGATTATTACCCCTTAAGACACAGTGCCGGTGTAGTGGAGGCGCTGGGTCAGTCAACAGATGAAGTGATGAAATCATTATGCTGATTAAGAATGTCGAGGTGCAAAACCAATTATGTGACGTTCGACTAGATGGCGGACGCATTACCCAAATTGGCAAGGGTTTAGAAGCTAATCCTATGACGCCTGTTCTTAACGGACAAAAAGGCGCATTATTGCCGGGCTTGCACGACCATCATATCCACTTAAATGCCACAGCAGCGGCCATGAATTCACTTAAATGTGGACCACCGCATATTCACACACAAGAGGAGCTTATTCATACCTTAACAACGGCACCCGGCATAGGGTGGCTACGTGGCGTTGGCTATCATGATAGCGTTGCGGGCGCGATAAACCGAGATTGGCTAGACCGCTATGTGCCAGACCGTCCGGTGCGTATTCAGCATCGCAGTGGCCGTTTATGGATATTAAACAGCCTTGCCTTAAATACACTTGAAATGACTACACCTGATGATGGGCGTTTGCTTGATGATGACATGGCGATACGTGCGCACCACAGGCGCGCCGCGATACAGCCTGATCTTATGCCTTTAATTAAACAGCTTCACCGTTTCGGCATTACAGGTGTGACAGAGGTAACACCGGATAATGACATTGCGATATTTACACATTACGCAAAATTTGCCGACCAGTTAAACTTATGTATCATGGGCGGGGCAGATTTACACAAGATTAGCTTTGAAAAAGCGGCGGGTTCACCCGCATATGTGGGTGCGCTTAAAATTCATAATCATGAAAATGCCCTTCCAGCGCTTGATGAGTTGGCAAGCGTTATTGCAGATGCACACGCGCATAAACGTCCGGTTGCCATTCATGCCGTAACAAGGGCCGAGTTAATGCTGAGTCTGGCCGCGCTTGAAGAGGCAGGCATTTATGCAGGCGACCGGATCGAACATGCGGCGATTGCAGATGAAACAGCGATTGCATGGATGAAGAAATTAGGTGTAATTGTAGTTACACAACCACATTTTATTGGTGAACGCCAAGCGGCTTATCGGGCGGAGGTGGATAAAACAGATTTACCCTATTTATGGCCTTTGGGCTCATTCTTAAATGCAGGCTTATGCGTGGCAGCAGGGAGCGATTCACCCTTTGGGGGGCTTAACCCATGGCAGGCAATGGCATGGGCAATATCGCGCCCAGCAGATTTAGGGGCTGATGAAGCCATATCACCGGAACAAGCACTAACGCTTTACACAAAACCGCCTATGGATGCAGGCGCATCGGGGCGCAAAATTTGTGTCGGGGCACAGGCAGATATGTGCTTACTCAATCGTCCATGGCATGCCGCCCGCAAAAACTTAGTCACGGTGAGCGTAAAAGCCACATGGGTTTCAGGACGCCTGGTTTATGATGCAATTTCATCGACTAAACCCCATGCTAAAGCTGTTTGAGCGTTAATCCGCTTCATTGAAAGTGCCATAAAGGCTGTGCGTTGTCTGCCAATGCGATGACATATGCTGGCTGTGCCACCAGCACCTGGAATAAGACCATATTTAAGCTCGGGCAGTTGAAACCACGCCCCTTTTGTTGCGCTTAGCTTACCAGCAAATGCCGCCATTTCAGCGCCAGCGCCGATGGCCGCGCCATGAACATATATATGCAAGCGCTCAGTTAGCTGGGCAAGCCGCCATGCCGGTAGGCGCAAACTACGGATCCAATGTGCCATAGTTGGATTTGCAACATGACCAAACTCCGCGACATCCCCCCCTATGGAAAAACAACGCCCATTTCCGCGAAGTATAATAGGCGAAAGGGATAAATCGGTTAAAGCCAAATCAAGCGCCGCGCATAAAGCATCACGCATTATAACACCAAGCGCATTTAACCTTTCCGGATCATTTAGCTGTAAGTCCATCTGGCCATTCTCAATGGCGATGGAAACAATAGATGAAGCAGGCACTTTAGATGGCGCAGATGGTTTTGGCGCGGTTATATCTTTATAGTTGATTTGCCAGCGTTGAAATTCTGGCCCCTGCTGCAAGCTCGCATAAGCAAAACTTTCAGCTATTAGTGTGTCACGCAAGTCAAGATTTTGCGTTATACGTAAATGCTGAACGAGTATCATCGCCGCAAAGGGCGCGGCCTTAATATTTGATATAATCGTGTCAAGATCTTTATCATTTTCTAACACAATATCACACGCCGCCCCAAGCGCCCCCGCCCCAAGCCCAATAATAGGGCATGGCAAGCCCGTAAGCCAATTTTTATGGTCTATATGTGTATTGTCTAATTCAATAATCAGGTAAGGGTATTGCGCATGTGGCCCAAAGCAATCGCGTGTGGCGTGATCAATAGCCATCATAGCAAGCATATCTGCCGTTATAATCTGCACACATTTTCCCTTATTATATTCGCCCGTAATGCTTTATGAAAAACTAAAAATATAAGTTTTGCAAGGTTTTTATGTTTTATAATTGACAAGTTTGGTTTTTTTTCTTAACGTTTCCGAATAATATTCGATAAATGGCAGTAATTACAAAAATTATGACGAATGCAAAAAAACAAGTGGTTTATGGGCGCCCCAGATTATTAACGCATGAGCAGATTTTAGAAGGGGCTCTTACCATTGGATTGCAGGGCTTAACAATCAAAAAACTTGCCGATCATTTACAAGTTGGCGCGGCAACGCTTTATCACTATTGGAAAAGCCGTAAGGAACTTGTGCAAGCTGCCGCTGTTTATGCCTTATCAGATATTGAACTCCCCGAAAACACCGGACAACATTGGTCGCTCTATACACAACAATATGTGGAGTGTGTTGCGACTATATTGAGCGAAAACCCATCGCTCCTGAACAGCTATCATTTTATGGATTTTGGAATGGAGATCCAATTCAAGATTATCGAACAATTTCTTGAGGTGATGGTGGACACACATGGCTTTACCCCGGCTGACGCCATGCGCCTTCTTAATATTGTTGGCATGGCTGCCTTTGCCGGTGCCGTTGAAAAGCTACGGCAGGAAGAATTCGAATTACACGATGAAACCATGCAGACAGCTGTTCAGCGTCAATTCAATCAGATAAATATAGAAGAGTTTCCGCTAACGGCGGGTGTTCTTAATATTTATACGGCACCGCCTGAAGAAAAAATCAATACAATTTTACATGCAGCATTGTGCTCAATCGCACGCGAACGCGGCGAGCCAGAAGAAAATATTTTACCGGATAGTAAAAGGTAATTATTAAAAAAGGAATTAAACGCAATGACCGAAACACATAAATCTATCCCAGATGTTAAGGGCCTACCTTTTATCGGCAATACTTTGAGCATGGCCAAAGATCCTGCTGCATTTTTTGTGCGCTGCTATCGCGAATATGGACCGGTTTTTCGTATCAATGTTTTTGGCCGTAAAACTTATGTAATTGCGGGGTCTGAGGCGAGTAAGTTTATGAGCACACCAGCCGGCAGAAATGGTTTACGTTCGCGCGAATTTTGGCAGGATTTTGTTGATTATTATGGGGCTTCAAAAGCATTAGTGCAAGCCGATGGTGATGAACACCGTCAATTACGTGCTGTGATGCGCGAAGGCTATTCACCCAAAGCCATTTATGGGCGTTATCATAATGTCGTTGATTTTATTGATACATCAATTACGCGTGACTGGGCGGTAGGCACTCGGGTGCCGGTTGTCGAGGCATTTCAATATATGATTGTCCATATTATTGGTGAAATTATGTGCGGCTATGCCCCCATTGAATATGTTAGGGATATTCGCACCAATATCTTATTTTTGCTAAATGTTTTGGTAACCCGACAGCGCCCGAAATTTATGCTGAAGCATAGAAAATTCAAAAAAGCTACCAAGCGCTTTGATAGTTTTGGACGCAAACTGGTTGAAGAGTTTCTAGAGCATGCCGAGAAGGGGACATTGCCCAAAAATTTGCTCGGCGATATTATGCGGGCACATATTGATGATCCGGATATGTTTCAAGCCCGTGATTTACAATTATTGCTTAGCGGCCCATTTGTAGCGGGGCTGGATACGGTTGCGAATACCTTAGCATCAACCATTTATGGTATTTTGAAAACACCAGGGGTGGTGGCCAAAGTGCAGCAGGAAGCTGAAGCTTTATTTGCCAAAGATTATATAACAGAAAAGGACGTCCAGTCGTTAGATTATATTCTCTGTTGTGCGAAAGAGGCGATGCGTTTATGGCCGGTTGCGGTGGCACAAATGCGCACAACCGTGCATGAATTAGACTTTGAAGGCACTAAAATTCCTGCTGAAGAAATGATTTATATTGGCACGAGTGTGCCGCATTTTATGGAAGAGTTTTTTCCTGACCCGAAAAAGTTTGACCCAACACGCTTTAATGATGAACGCCAGGAACATACAAAACCGGGGGCATATACGCCATTTGGCCGTGGGCCACATACCTGCCTTGGGCGAAACCTGGCCGAGGTTTTGATGGGCGTCATTATAGCACGTTTATTTTATCGACTTGACCTTAGCTTAGAAACACCAAATTATGTCCTGAAAACCAAATCGGCACCGACACCGGGACCATCAACACGTTTTGCTGTTAAAGTCAATAATATCCGTAAACAAGCGGTGCCAATCAACCCTGAACCATTAGGAGATGTAGCATGAGTGAAACTGCAAATATTGAATATATCCAAAGAGGCCCCGAGCTCGAACGGTGCCCCTTCCCTATTCCCTTTGGCTGGTATGTTATGGACTTATCAGAGAATTTGGAAAAAGGCGACGTCCGTAACATCAAGGCCTTATCAAGCGAGTGGGTTATCTTTCGAACCGAAGGCGGGCATGTAGGGGTTGTTGACCCCTATTGCCCACATTTGGGCGCGCATTTGGGACATGGCGGAAAAATTGTCGGTGATAATTTGCAATGTCCCTTCCATAATTGGGAGTTTGACCATGAAGGCTGGTGTAAAAAAATACCTTATGGCAAGGTGATGCCGGGTATTGCAAAGAAAAAACCTGTTTTACAGGCTCTACCCGTGCAAGAAAAATATGGCTTAATCTGGGCATGGTATCATCCTGAAGGTGAAGCCCCTTCTTTTGATGTGCCAGATGTTCGTGAGTTTATGGAAGATGGCCATGTCCCCGTCCGTCGCGGCTGTTGGGATATTAGCACCTGCCTTCAGGAGCTAGGTGAAAATTCTGTTGATACGCCCCATTTGAAATTCCTGCATGGCGCCCCAATCATTCCGGATGTTGAGGCAAATATTGACGATAAGGTTTTTCACTTCAATATTCTTGATGGCTATATTGTCGGCGAAGTCCACGGACCGGGTGCACAGATTGTGCGCCATAGCACTAATGGTGTTTCGGTGCTAATGTTTTCAACCCCCTTACCACTTGATGAAGAAAATACGCGTGTGCGCATGCATTTTACATTTAAGGATTATCCGGAAGGGTCGGAAGAACGTGCAACTGCCGAACATTTATATAGTCATAGTATCGGCGAGGCTGAAGGCGAAGAATCGAAAGGCTTTGCTGAAGTCGATTTGCTTGTTTGGGATAATAAAAAATATCGCCCTAACCCGCTTTTATGCGATGGCGATGGCCCGATTATGCTGTGGCGTGAATATTATAATAAGTTCTATAGAGAACCGAAAAATCAATAATCTTAGATTTTCATACCTACTCTATATAGATAAGGCTATCAAATAATATGTGCGTTGTTGCAAAGCGCGTGCATATTATTTGTGGCTACTCATCGACATGGTGTAAGCAGAATATAATTATTCAACGATTTTTGCCAAACCGCTATTATATTTAATAACCTGTGAAATAATGGTCGTTTCAACATGGCGCACACCCGCAATCGCTAAAATTTTATCGCTTGCTACCTTTTGCACTTGCTCTAACCCAGAAAATAATCCGATTGCTAATATATCAAACCGGCCTAGTAAAATAAGCACCGCATTGATTTCATCAAGCGTCGTAATCTTTGCAGCTGTTTGTTCAATCATGTTGTGTTCGGCATCAATGCCAATGAAAGCTAATTGTGGCTTATCCATATAAGACATATTGGTAATGGCCGTAATGCGCATATAGCCAGATTTTTCCAGTCGTTTTATGCGTGCACGCACTGTCCCTTCCGTAATGTTAAGCTCTGTGGCAATCGCACGATTGCTAATGCGCGCATCTTGCGCAAGCATTGTCATAAGTTTTTTATCAATTTCATCAATAGGGCGTGTTTGCATTAGATTGGCGCCACATCAAACTCAAATTTAACAACATCAACCGCAATAGAAGGGGCAAGGCTACGTATGCCTTTAATTTTGGAAAAATGGTTCAATAGAAGGTCTTGCAATTCATCTATCGTTTCTAACATAACAAGAAGTTCTATATCGTGTTTGCCAACACATAATTGCACGCTTGTAACTTGTGGGATTGTCGCTAGATTTTTCGCAACTTCGCTTGTTTTGCGCCCTTTTACATCCACGCCGATTGGCAGTAATATGTTATAATTAAAGGCGCTAAAATCGGTAACGGCAACAATTTTCATTGCATTAGCTTTTGTCATGCGGCGTATGCGCGATGTAACAAGCGACGTTGCAACACCAAGCGACGCAGCAATTTTTTGATTGCTCATGCGCCCATCTTTTTTAAGTGTTTTCACAATTTTTTTATCAAGATCACTAAACTGATACATTGCTTTTCCCTATCATAAAATAGCATAATTTGGGGATGAAAATTAAAATAATTCGTCCCACGCATATAGAACCCTCATGATATATGCGTATTTTTTTAGCATTTTTCTACGCGATTACCAATATATTAACACTATTTATGTTCACATTCGTAATTTCTTGAGCATATTTTAAGAAAAAGCTGGAAATTTATATATCTGCATGTATAATTATTTTGCTGTGATAAGCTAAATAATATGCACGTAATGTGTAAGCCAAAATGCGCTATGCTTTCAAAAAATTTGATAAAAATACACGATAAATAACAACAAGATAGGTAACAAAAAGGGAGAGACAAATGGCAACATCAAAACAATATGGGCTTGGCGAATTCGATTTCCCACGCGGCTGGTTTATGATTGCAGAAAGTGGGGAAGCAACAAAAAAACCTGTTAGTCTTCGCTATTTTGGCCAAGACCTCATCATGTATCGCGGTGAAAGCAATCGCGTTGTTGTGATGGAAGCCTATTGCCCGCATATGGGAACGCATTTAGCTAAAAATCAATCCTCTTATGTTGTGCAAGACGGCGATCAGATAAGCGGTGATTCCATTCGATGCCCCTATCATGGCTGGCGCTTTGGACCAGACGGTAAATGTGAGGAAATTCCTTATTCGCCTGCGCCCATCCCTGAAAAAGCATGTATAAAAAGCTGGGAGACACGCGAATGGGGAAATTGCATTTTTGTATGGAATGATCCGGAAAATGGCGAACCAGATTATGATTTACCGGAATTAAAAGAATGGGACGACCCCGCATGGGTGCATTGGAAAATTGATCAACTTGGTGTGCTTGACCAACATCCACAAGAGATCATTGATAATATTACCGATAAGGCGCATCTTGAACCTGTGCATGGCTCGGTTGATATAGAATATTTTGAAGGAAAATTTGATAAGCATACCGTCCATCAAAATCTTGCAGCGGGACACCGAACACTGGCCAATGAGACCCTTTATAATAAAACATGGTATACTGGGCCGGGCATTTTAATGTCATATATGGATGGGGCATTTCCATCGCTTATGCTCATTACCAACACGCCCATCGAAGACGGAGTGACACGCGTATGGCATGCCTTATTGGTTAAATCACAAAATGAAAAAGCAACCGAAGAAGATGTCGGCATTGCACGGGCTTATCAAGAGGCAAGCTGTGCTGCTGTGAGCCAGGATTTGGATATATGGCAAAATAAAAAGCCATGTTTGCAAATTATGCAAGTTATTGGCGATGGGCCGTTTAATCGCGTGCGCACATGGTATAAACAATTTTATAATCCGCGCGCGCAAGCAAAATCTTTCCAGGAAAAAGTTAATGGTGACTATATTACCAAAGGAACAAAACGCGATGCGTGGGAAGAAAAAGGCGCTGCCGAATAAGATTGCTATAGATAAGACTGTCGCATTAAAAATAGTGCAGCGCTAATGGGTGAAAAAATTGCTGTCATTACCGGTGCTGCAAATGGTATAGGTGCAGCGCTTACCCGCAAGGCACTTAAAAACGGCTATTATGTTTATGCAATCGACAAAGAACCCAAAGCACTTGCTAGGCGCGCGCAAAACCAATCCAATCTTACCACTTACCAGGCCGATGTTACCTCTGCAGAGCAAATGCAAGACCTTGCCCAGCATATTTTTGCACAACATAAGGCCGTGCATTTACTTTTCAATAATGCTGGTATTGTAATGCCCGGGCGCATAGGCGCGCAAGATTTAGCACATTACAAATATGTTTTAGAGGTTAATTTGTATGGCGTCTTACATGGCATTTATGCTTTTTTACCTTTTATGCGCAAACAAAAACAAGCAGCGCGTATTGTGAATACGGCATCAATTTCAGGGCTAATTGCATCTCCCCTCTTTGGCGCTTATACGGCATCCAAACACGCCGTCATCGCATTAAGCGAAACGCTTAGCTTTGAGCTTGCTCAGGATAATCTTGACATAGCCGTATCAGTTATTGCTCCCGGGGCGGTTGCAACCGATATTATGCGTCCGCATAGTGACATGCAACCACACAGCCCCGAGATTGAGAAACTTATGCAGCGTATGGATCAACGCACCCAAAAAACCGGCATGGCACCGGATAGTTTGGCTGATTTTGTATTTACAAAAATCGCTGAAAATGCATTTTGGATTATACCGCATGACGATCAGCTTTATCGCCTGCGCCAACGCGCAGACGATATTATCAAGGGGATAAATCCACAATTTAACGGTTGGACGAAGTCTTGATGCTCAGTTCTTACCGGTTAAGTGACGCGCCGCCAAATAACCGAAAGTCATTGCAGGCCCAAGCGTCGCCCCCGCACCGGGATATTTATCACCCATAACCGAGCTTGACGAATTGCCGATTGCATAAAGACCCGGAATTGGTTTTTCATCATCAGCACGCAAAACCTGTCCATTTTCATTGGTATGCAGCCCGCCTTTCGTCCCAATATCACCCGGATAAATCGGAATAGCATAAAAGGGGGCTTTATCAATAGGCGCAATACATGGATTAGGGGTAGTCCGGCTATCGCCATAAAATTTATCATAATAGCTATCGCCGCGACCAAATTCGGGGTCTTTACCTGTTTGCGCATATTCATTATTACGCCTTATGGTTTCGCGTAAATTGACCACATCGATAGATGCTTTTTCCGCTAATTCCTCAATGGTTTCTGCTTTACATAAAACATCTTTCACTGCTTTGGACAAACGCGAATCGGGAAAGGCATAACCCGGACCAAGTGGACCTAATGGAAATTTTCGCCGGAAATTCGCATCAAATACAATATAGGATGGCACGCTTATTTTGTTTTCACCATTTTCATACATGGATAAACCAGATTCAAGATAGGGTGCCGCTTCATTGGCAAAACGTTTTCCCGCTTTATTGACAATCACCAGACCGGGTAAAGACCGCTCAGCAAATAAAATAGAAGGTTGCGCTGAATCTGAACTGCCTGTCATAATAACCGGCGCCCACCACGCATGCTTCATAAGCGAAACTTTGGCGCCAACATCTATGCCGGCTTGAATCGCATCGCCTGTATTATTTTTTTGTGCACCCGACCACTCTGCTTGCGACGGTTGCGGGAGATATTTTTCGCGCATGGTTTGATTTTTCTCAAAACCGCCCGCCGCCAACACAACCCCTTTGCGTGTGCGGATTGTAATCTCTTTGCCATCTTGCACAACAATAGCGCCGATAATT
This sequence comes from Parvibaculaceae bacterium, assembly GCA_965227805.1. GTDB lineage: Bacteria > Pseudomonadota > Alphaproteobacteria > RS24 > RS24 > CBDDGJ01. The sequence goes on from CBDDGJ010000003.1 coordinate 400,135, forward strand.
TTTCCATCTTTCTCAACTAATTTTTTGAACGGCATATTGCGATAAATCGGAATATTGCGCGCACGTGCCGACCATAATAACCGCCCAATAAGCGCATTCCCCATTGTGAGACGATTATCGCGTTTGCCTTTTAGTCGGGCTGGTATATCCAGAAAATAACGCAGCATCATCCTTACCATTAGCATTTTCCACCCTGGTGCTTGCGTAAAAAAGGCACGCCCTTCGTCAAACGTTATCGACATACCATTTACCGTTGTTTGTATGGGGGTTTCACGCAAATAATCTATCCATTTTCCTAATTTACGCGCGCTCATCGGCATAGCTGAATGTGTGCGATGACCGGTTTTACCACCGGGCTGTTCGGGGTAATAATCCGGATAGGCATAGGGTTCATAACGCAAATGCGTATGTTCGTGCATAAACTCAAGCATACGCGGTGCGCCATCAACAAATGCACGCAGGCGTTCATCTTCAACCAAATCGCCAATAACAGCTTTCATATAAGTATAGGCCTCATCGGCTGAATCATCCACCCCCCGCGCGCGTGCATAATGGGAATTGGGAATCCATATCCCGCCACCCGACATCGCCGATGTGCCGCCAATTTTATCGCTCTTTTCAATCAAAATGGTTTCTGCGCCATTTATATGCGCCGTTAAAGCAGCTACAAATGCACCCGCGCCCGAACCGACAACAAGAATATCTGTTTCCATAAACTCTCTCCTTACTATTTTTCTGTATCCTGCTTGCGTAAATCAAGGGCGACATCAACGATCATATCTTCTTGCCCCCCAACCATACGCCGTTTCCCAAGCTCAACCAAAATACGCCTTACATCAATGCCGTAATCTTCTGCCGCTTTTTCTGCATGCCGCAAAAACGAAGAATAAACGCCTGCATAGCCTAACGACAATGTTTCACGATCAACACGCACAGGCCGATCTTGTAGCGGGCGCACCAAATCTTCTGCGGCATCCATCAACTTAAATACATCACAATTATGCTGCCAGCCTTTCAAATCGGCCGTAGCAATAAAAACCTCCAACGGTGCATTGCCTGCCCCTGCCCCCATACCGGCTAAAGATGCGTCAATGCGACGCACACCATTTTGCACCGCGACAATAGAATTGGCAACACCCAGAGATAAATTATGATGCGCATGAATGCCGCGCTCAGTTTGTGGGGCAAGAACTTTATTATAGGCCTGAAAGCGCGCCGCACAGCCATCCATATCCAACGCGCCACCGCTATCGGTAACATAAACAGTGGTTGCCCCATAGCTTTCCATCAATTTGGCTTGCTGTGCGAGGGCATCGGGTTCACTCATATGGCTCATCATTAAAAAGCCTATCGTATCCATCCCCATATCGCGCGCCATACCAATATGCTGTTTGGCAATATCGGCCTCTGTGCAATGTGTTGCTACCCGCACCGAACGCACGCCCAAATCATAAGCACGTTGTAATTCCTTCACCGTTGCAATGCCGGGCAAAATCAGTGTTGTCAAAACTGCATTTTCGATTGTATCTGCAACGGCTTCTATCCATTCCCAATCTGTATGTGCGCCAAAGCCATAATTAAAACTTGTTCCACATAAGCCATCCCCATGTGCAATTTCAATGGCATCAACACCTGCATCATCTAAAGCCTTCGCAATGCGTGTTACATGATCAAGTCCATACATGTGACGAATAGCATGCATTCCGTCACGTAAGGTTACATCTTGAATATAGAGTTTTTCTTGGCAAGGGTCTTTAATAATGCTGCTCATTTACCTAGCCCCCAAACTGATTGAGCCATTTTTTCTGCCGTTGCCTGTGCAGCCGAGGTCATAATATCCAGATTGCCCGCATAATTTGGTAAATAGTGCCCGGCACCTTCAACTTCCAAAAATATGGTGGTTTTAATGCCCTCATAAGTGCCCTGCCCCGGAATATGCAATTTTTCATTTCCCGTAAAATGCTCAAACTGGACATCCTGTTTCAAGCGATAGCCTGGCACATAGTTTTTCACGTCCTCAATCATTGCCGCAACGCTCTCACGAATAGAGGCTTCATCTCCCCCCACCGAAAAGGCATAAATCGTATCGCGCATAATCATGGGCGGCTCGGCGGGGTTGAGAATGATTATGGCTTTACCCCGCTGTGCGCCACCAATCATTTCGACCCCCTTAGCTGTCGTTTCGGTAAACTCATCAATATTGGCACGCGTGCCCGGTCCTGCCGAGCGCGAAGCAACCGAAGCCACAATTTCAGCATAAGGCACGCTGTCGCTAACCCGGGATACGGCATAAACCATGGGTATGGTTGCTTGCCCACCACAGGTTATCATATTAACATTTTGTTGGTTTATATGCTCTTTCAAATTGACGACCGGAACACAAAACGGACCTATCGCTGCCGGCGTTAAATCGATCATAATTTTATTATCGCGCTTACAAATATCATTATGTTTCGCATGTGCGCCAGCATATGTAGCATCAAAGCAGATATGAATATCCTGCCACACATCCATTGTTTGGGCATCCTCTATGCCCTTATGCGTTGTGGCCACACCATAGGTGCGGGCTTTTTGCAACCCGTCTGATTCAGGGTCAATGCCGACCATTAAACGTGCATCCAGATAAGGTGAGGTCTCTTTAAGTTTGATAAGCAAATCGGTGCCGATATTGCCTGACCCGATAAGAGCACAATTAACTTTTTCCATAAACTTCAACCCCCTACAATCATGTAAATGTTATAGCACATGTGCCAATATGATCAATGTCAACGGACATCTGGTCCCCTGCCACAACCGGTTCTAAGGGCACAAGCGAACCGGATAAAACAATTTCACCTTTTTTGAACGGAATGCCAAATCCACCAAGCGTGTTTGCTAACCAGGCGACGGCGTTTAAGGGTGAGCCTTGCACCGCCGCCCCAACGCCTTGTGAGAGAGACATATTATTTTTTGTAACCCGCGCTGTTACCGCCGATAAGTCAATATCATGGGGGCGAACCATCTCTTCGCCCAAAACAAACACACCGCAAGATGCGTTATCCGCAACGGTATCTTGAATTTTGATATTCCAGTCCGCTATGCGGCTATCCACAATTTCAAAACACGCCATAACATATTCGGTTGCCGCCAGCACATCTTCTGCGCTTATACCCGGGCCAATTAAGTCTGACTTTAAGCGAAAGGCAATTTCTGCCTCGGCGCGCGGGGCAATCATCTGCGATAACGAAACGTGACCGTCTTTAACCCACATCGCATCGGTAAGAAAGCCAAAATCAGGTTGGTCAACACCAAGCATGGATTGCACCGCTTCACTGGTCAGGCCAATTTTTTTACCGATAACGCTTTCGCCTTCTGCTTCCCGACAGGCGAGCATACGCAATGAAATATGATAAGCCTGTTCTATCGTTAAATCCGGATAGCTATCGGTAAGGGGTGCACGTGCGCTGCGCGTGCGCAAATGCGTGAATAAGTCATCGCCAAGTGAGTCTATCGGAACATTTTGCATTATTTTAATTTCCCTTTGTTAAGGTTTTTCTTACCGGCTCACGGATGCCAGTTCATGGATAATACCGGCTAATTGTATCTACAATACATGCTGGCCGGTCTTCATTTTTAATCTCAATCGTTACACGCACCGTCGATTGAACTGCATCTTTAATTTCCTCCACATGAATAATGTCTCCTTTTCCGCGAATATGCGCCCCAACTTTTACCGCATTGGGGAAACGTGCTTTACCAACGCCATAATTAACCCCCATAGACATATTTTTAACCTCTATAAGTTCGGGCAAAAATTTATTCGCTAAAGACAGGGTTAAAAACCCATGTGCGATTGTCACGCCAAAGGGACCTTGTGCCGCTTTTTGTGCATCCGTATGAATCCATTGATGATCATCGGTTGCATCGGCAAATTGGTTGATGCGTGTTTGTGTCACTTCCATCCAGGCAGTTGGGCCTAAAATAACGCCCTCTTGCCCTAATAATGCTGCCGGTGAATCAAATATGCGTGTCATAATCTTTCCCCCCCTTTTAAGCATGCTGGCTTGATGTTGAAATAACTTCGCCTGTCATATAAGACGAATAATCGCTTGCAAGAAAAACGATAACATTTGCTTGCTCCCAAACTTCGCTACCGCGCCCATAAGCCTCGCGCGCCTCCAATTCTGCCAATAGGTCTTTGGACGTAACCTTGTGCAAAAATGCGTGCATGGCAAGGCTTGGCGCAACGGCATTTACCCGCACCCCAAACGCCGCGCCTTCCACACCAGCACATCGGGTAAGCGCCATAACCCCGGCTTTGGCAGCGGCATAATGCGCCTGGCCTTTTTGGGCACGCCAGCCCAAAACAGAGGCATTATTTACAATCACCCCGCCTTTTTTGCCGGCTTGCATGATTTGCATCGCAGCACGATTAACCCGAAAGCACCCGGTTAAGGTTACATCCAAAATCTGTGTCCATTCTTCATCGGTCATATCAACCAGCGCAGCCGTTCCTCCAAGACCAGCATTATTTATAACAACATCGATTGCCCCCAAATACGCCTGTGCCGCGCTAAATAAGCCGTCAACTTCGTTTTGCTGCGTTACATTGCATAAGGCATAACCGATTTTTTTCCCGGTTTGCTGCTCGATGTCTTGCACTGCTTTTTGTGTGCGCGCTTCATGAATATCTGAAATAAAAACCCGCGCACCTTCTTCAACACATTTTTTTGCAGTGGCAAAGCCAATACCCGTGCCAGCGGCGGCGGTAATAACAACATTTTTGCCTTGCAATAAACCATGCCCGGCAACATAGGAAGGAACTTGTTTTAGATTTTTCATATGCAGTCTTTGCTTTCATTTCATTATTATGTTTATTTAGGCATATTTAGAGCACGCTCGGCAATCATATTTCGCTGAATCTGATTGGTGCCGGCATAAATTGTATCAGCACGTGAAAATAAGAATAATTTTTGCAGGCGATTTAACTCGCCTTGTGCAAGCATTTCCGCATCTTCACCTAAAACATCCATAGCCAATTCACCCAAATCGCGGTGCCAGCTTGCCCAAAATATTTTATTGATTAAGGATACTTTCGAAAGCCCGGTATCACTAGTGTCATGCAATAATCTAAGCGCGTTAAACCGCATAATTTTTAAGCCGGCATAGGCTTTCGCAATGCGCTGACGCATTAGTGGATCTTGCACCATTCCGTTTTGGGTGGCGCAGATGATGATCTCATTCAATTCATTGTGAAACAACATTTGCTGTCCAAGTGTTGAGGCGCCACGTTCAAATCCAAGCAGGTTCATGGCGATTTTCCACCCCTCACCAATATCGCCAATAATATTCTCGGCATTTGTGCACGCACCGCTAAAATAAACTTCGTTAAATTCGCACGACCCACTTAATTGCCGAATGGGACGAATATCCACATTGTCTTGCGCGAGCGGCACAAGCAAAAACACCAGACCATCACGGCCATGTGAGTTTTCTTGTGCCCGCGCAATAAGAAAAATCCAGTCTGCGCGATGCGCCAAAGATGTCCAAATTTTTTGCCCGTCAATAATCCACTCATTACCCGATAAGCGCGCTTTGGTTTTTATATTAGCCAAATCAGAACCAGCATTGGGCTCGGAATAACCCTGGCACCATAATTGTGTCCCGTTTTTTATGCCAGGCAAGAATTTTTGTTTTTGTGCGGTCGTCCCATAGGCAATAATGGTAGGTGCGATCAGCGTTTCCCCTATATGCCCAACACGTCCCGGCCCTCCATGCTTTGCATAAATTTCATTAAAGCGCACAAGCGTTAGTAAATCCAATGCACGCCCCCCACAATCTTGTGGCCAGGACACACCAATCCAGCCTGCTTCACCTAATTTTCGCTCCCACGCATGCCGCAATTGTGGATAAGCATCCTCATCGCCCGGGCTTCCACGCCAGCGTAGCTTTTCAAACGCGCCGGTTAAGTTTGCGCCCATCCATTCATCAAATTCATCTAACACATCCATTTATGCCGCTCCCAAACCAATGTGAAGCGCAAGCTGTTCGTAATCCTGTTTTGGGAAACCATAAAGGGCACGATTAGCCCGCGCGCGTTTGAAGAAGTAATGCAAGGGATAATCCCATGTAAAGCCAATGCCGCCATGCAGTTGAATGGCATCACCGGCAATTTTGAAAAAAGCATCATGGCACCACCCGCGCGCAATTAAAGCAGCATCCAGTTTTTCGGCAGCATCCGCACTTGCCGCATAATAAGCAGCAGAGCGCGCACTTTCAAGCGCAACATACATATCCGCACAGCGATGTTTTATGGCCTGAAAGCTGGCAATCTTGTGGCCAAATTGCACGCGTTGGTCACTATAAGTCAGAACCATATCCAGGCAATGCTGTGCGGCACCGATTGACTCAAAAACCAAATCTGCCTGCGCAATGCAAAGCGCCCGCGCAAATTCTTGGTGGGGTGCACTACCAATTTGCGCAGCATGCGCCATATCAAAATTCGAAAAAGTGAGCATAGCCATATCACGCAAGGGGTCTAATGTCATGTGGGGCGTAATCGCTATGCCTTCGCTCACTAATGGGCAATGATAGAGTTCGACAACATCACCCCGCGACAAAGCCAGCATAATAGCATCGGCATGTGTCATATCTAAAACCGCGTTTAATGTGCCATTTAATTTATTATTTTTTACATGCATATTTTCACGTCCATCGGCAAAACCGATTATTGTCTGTGCAGCAGCAATTTTCGGTAAATATTTTTTTTTGCTATCCGCATCGGCAAATTGCGCCATCAATTCTGCAACAAGGCAACATGTCGAAAAAAAAGGTGAACTCAATAAAACATACCCCATTTCTTCCATAATAAGTGCGCGCCCCAATGCGCCTAAGCCTGCACCGCCATATTGTTCTTCAATAGCAATGGCGGCAAAGCCCTGCGTGCCGGCAAAATCCGACCATATATCGGGAATCTGAATCCTTTTTGCTTCATTCATGTCAGCCAAGGCACGCCCGCCATTATACCAATCTTGCAACCAGCCTTTAGCCGAATCGCGAATAATCTCGTGCTCCTGGGTAAAAGGAAACACCATATCTTATGTCCCGTAAACTTTCTGGGCTGGTGGGGATGCCATAATCAATTTGCGCATAAGTGCATCTAGCTCACCTATTTCATAGCGCGCGTGCTTATCATTTATCGCGCCCGTCTTCCATCCATTTGCCACAGATATTTTCCCGCCAAAAGCCTCAAAGCAATGCCCATTTATATGTGCCGCTTTTTCGCTGCATAAATAGGCGACAAGCGGGGCAACATTTGCAGGATCAAATTCATCAAACCCGCCATCTTCGGGTTTTTTCATCATATCCGCAAACACCACTTCTGTCATAGCGGTTCGCCCCTGTGGGGCTATGGCATTGGCCGTAACGCCATAGCGCGCAAGCTCGGCAGATTGGTTTAAGGTTAGTGCCAAAATACCTGCTTTTGCCGCCGCATAATTTGATTGCCCTACAGACCCGTTAAGGCCTGCGCCCGAGCTGGTATTGATAATACGGGCATTGGGGGCTTGCCCATTTTTTTGCTTAGCACGCCAATATTTGGCCGCGTGTGACGAAAGGCAAAAATGCCCCTTAAGGTGCACACGGATAACATCATCCCACTCTTCCTCGGTAAGCGAGGTAAACATGCGATCGCGATTATTACCGGCATTATTAACAACACCATGTAAATCCCCAAATTTATCCAGCGCGCTTTGCACAATTTTACCCGCGCTGCTATAATCGGTAATATCATCCAAATTTTTGATCGCTTGTCCGCCCGTTTGTGTAATATGTTCAACTGTCTGGCTTAGTGTTTCATCATTTATATCATTCGCAATAATATTTGCACCTTCGCGCGCCAATAGATAAGCATAAGCACGACCAAACCCGCTGCCAGCGCCGGTTATAATAATCGTTCTATCCTGACAAAAACCTAGCATTTATAACCTCTCAATAATCGTAACATTGGCCTGCCCGCCGCCTTCACACATTGTCTGCAAGCCATAGCGGCCATTCGTGCGTTCCAATTCATGCAAAAGCGTCGTCATAAGTTTTGTGCCGGTTGCCCCTAAAGGATGACCTAAAGAAATGGCACCGCCATTTACATTGGTCTTTGCATGATCGTAATCCAGCTCTTTTAGCCATGCCATTGGTATAGAGGCAAATGCTTCGTTAATTTCAACAAGGTCAATATCATCCAACCGCATACCCGTTTTTTCCATTGCATATTGTGTCGCCGGAATAGGCGCCGTGAGCATCCATATCGGATCAGCACCGCGCACACTCATATGATGGATACGTGCCCGCACGCGCAAATTATAACGCTTCACGGCCGCTTCTGATGCCAATAAAATAGCCGATGCAGCATCACAGGTTTGACTGGCAACACCTGCATGAATGAGCCCGCCTTCGGTTAAAGCCTGCAGGCCTTGCATTTTTTCTAAATCCGTATCCCGCCTTATCGTTTCATCGCTTGTCACACCATCTAGGGGTGCAATTTCCCGCGCGAAACGCTGCTCATCAATAGCGCGTGCCGCGCGCTTATGGCTCTCAAGCGCATAAAGCTCCATATCTGTGCGCGATATATCCCATTTTTGCGCAATCATTTCAGCCGATTCAAATTGTGAAAAACGGCCATTATCATAACGTGCCATCCACCCGGTTGAACCAATAAAAGGCGTTTCATGTCCAAATTCTTGCCCTGCCAGCATGGCCGCACTAATTGGAATTTGCGTCATGGTTTGCACACCACCCGCAATAACCACATCATTCACCCCTGCCATAATCGCTTGCGCGGCAAAATGCAGGGCTTGTTGCGATGAACCGCATTGACGGTCAATCGTTACACCCGGCACAACCTCGTCAAGGCCAGCCGCTAACCAGCAGGTGCGGGCAATATCCCCCGCCAAAGATCCAATCGTATCGACACAACCGAATATGACATCATCATAATCGCTATCAGGTATAGGATTGCGTTCTACAATATGCTTCAATACATGTGCCCCCAAATCTGCACCATGAATATGTGCCAACCCCCCCTTACGGCGACCAGTAGGGCTGCGGATAGCGTCAATTATATAAGCATCATTCATCATAATCCTCCTAAAGTGCAAATAATGTTTCTGGTGCGGGCAATGGATCAGCAGACAAAACAGCTTCCGCCAAAGCACTTATGTGATAATTGCGATCACCCCATTCACCGCATAATGCCCAAACACGTTTCATAAAAAAGTGCAAATCTGCTTCATAAGTATAACCCATGCCGCCAAAAACCTGAATGGCGGTTTCTGCCGCGTGCATGGCCGTATCAATGGCCGCAATTTTTGCCATATGGATCACCGCGCCGCGTTTTAATCCTGCATGCCATATTAAGGGGCGGGTAAACTCAATCTGGGTATGCACATTCGCTAATAAGTGTTTAATCGCCTGAAAACTTCCTATCGCCTGGCCAAATTGCGTGCGCGTTTGTGCATAATCAACCGCCATATCAAGCATAGATTGTGCTAAACCGCAAAGCTGTGCCGACGATAAAATCGCACCATTCTCTAACGCCGTTGTAAATCCTTCTCCCATATTGGTCAATTTGAAGATGGGGCGTAAAGGGTCGACAGACTGGCATGGTATATACTCCACCTCTTCAAGCGGAATAATCTTTTGCACGCCTGCTTCATGTAATATGATATGCGTGTAATCTGCTAAATGCGCAATATAAGGGCGCAAAGGGCTTGCAACACCAATACGCGCCGACCCTGCCAAAAGCTGCGCTAATATATCTGGCGCGTCACATTCGACCAATAAAGGCACAACAATCCCTGCCTGCTCAATCAACGGCTCGGGCAAACATACACTGCCGGCTTTCTCGGCAATCGCGGCCATAACTGCTAAGTTTTGCTCCAACCCATTTGCCGTTTCGGGTGCCATAACACCAAGCAGGCCAAGCGTGCTAAATTGTGGCCATAGATTTGGCACCGCATCCCCACGCGCCATCATCCGCAACCGTGCAGGCGTTACCTCACCTGCAAATATGCTATGGGCGGCTTCAATCAGATTTTGTTGCTCATCGCTAAAGCAAAAATTCATAAACTATCCCCGTGGCAAACCAAGCACGCGTTCAGCTAAAATATTACGCTGAATTTCATTTGTGCCTGCATAAATGGTGCCTGCCAAACTAAACATATAGCCATCTAGCCAGCGCCCATTATCAATAGCATCAAGCCCTGCTTCCAGCTCAGCATGCACCCCCATAATAGACATGGCTGTTCGGTGTAACTGTTTATCCATTTCCGACCAGAAAATTTTATTCGCACTGGATTCCGCTGTAATAGACGCGCCAGAGTTTATGCGCGCCACCAAAGCATAAGTTGCCGCATTAAAACGCGCGCAATCTATCCACATGTGCAATACTTTTTCTTTTAGGGATGGGGATAAGCGTTTTTCATGCTGCTTATAAAGCGCGACAAGCCGTTTGGCGGCCGCGTAAAAACGTGCTGGTGGACGTAGCAATAGGCCGCGCTCAAAACCGGCGGTCGCCATAGCAACTTTCCATCCACCATGTTCGGGGCCTAAAACATTTTCAGCCGGAACACGAACATTATCAAAAAACAACTCGGCAAAGCCGGCATCGCCATCAAGCTGCGCGATCGGACGAATCTTCAGGCCTTCGCTTTTAAGCGGCAATAATATTTTGGAAAGCCCCTGATGCCGTTTAGAGTCTGGATCAGTTCTAAACAAACCAAAACACCAATCGGCAAATACAGCCCGCGATGACCAAATTTTATGCCCATTGATAATATAATCATCACCATCACGTATAGCTATCGAAGCGATTGCGGCTAAATCACTACCAGCCTGTGGTTCAGACCAGGCCTGCGCCCAAATCTCATCACCGGCAGCCATAGGGGGAAGAAAGCGCGCTTTTTGTTCTTTTGTGCCATAATCCATAATGGTTGGCGCAAGCAAAAAAATGCCATTTTGGCTTACGCGTAACGGGGCATCGGCGCGGTTATATTCTTCTTCGAAAATCAGCCACTCGATTAAATCACAGCCGCGCCCGCCATATTCCGTTGGCCAGGTTATCGCCGTCCACCGCCCTTCATATAATTGGCGTTCCCATTGCCTATGCAATTCAAATCCTTCGGCTGTATCAAAAGATGGCAATCTTTCATGCGGCACATGTGCAGACAACCATGCACGTATTTCATCGCGAAAGGCGTTTTGGCGCGCCGTATATTCAATTTGCATAATCTGCCCCGTTACTCATCTTCAAATTTTGCCGCCCCTCCGGTTGCAACAAAGGCATCGCGAGATTTCTGACTATCCTCATGCATATACATTTCGAACGTAAAACCCTGCTCCCAGCGATAGGCTTTATCGACGTCAAACGCTTCAATACCATTAAGCGCCTGTTTGGCAATACGCAGCGCATCACGACTTTTTGAAGCCAAATTTTCTGCAAACGCATAAGCCGCTTTATATAAATCTTCTTTGGGTACAATTTTTTCTATACCCCCCAAACGATAGGCTTCTGTGGCAGGGATTTTACCGCCAGAAAAAAAAGCGGCACGCACTTTAGGCAAAGGCAATATACGTTGCAAGTGTGCCGCCCCGCCCATTGCGCCACGGTCAATTTCAGGCAGCGAGAAAAAACAATCATCAGAGGCAATCACAATATCTGCCGCCCCGCACATGCCTATGCCACCGCCAATGACATAGCCATGCGGCATACAAATGACCGGTATTTCACAACCGCGAATGGCTTTGAACGTTTCAAAGTTTCCTTTATTTACAGCAACAATCGCTTGGCTGTTATCGGCAAGCTCTTTAATATCAACGCCGGCACAAAAGCCACGCCCTTCGGCACGGATCAAAATAACCTTAACGTCTTGGCGCTTGCCAAGCTCCATAATAATCTCTGGAAAGCTATTCCATATCGTGCCATTAAATGCATTCACCGGCGGGTGGTCTAAAATCAATTCCGCAATATTATTTTCTATGTGCGTTTTAACAGGCATTTATATCTTCCTCAGTTTTTTCAGACACATATTCGCATCATATATGATATTTTGTATAATATCAGCACAAGGGGGAAAATCGTCAATCAGACCGGCAATTTGTCCGCTTGGCAAAACACCTTCATGTGGGTTTCCCGCAACCATTGCTTTTTGAATAATCATAGGCGCATTCCCGGCCATAAGTGTTTGCCCGAGCGTCATATCGCTTGTGCGTGCCGCTTTCCATGCGGTTTTAATCATATGCGAAATCGACATTTTGCTTTGTCGCTTATACAAAAAGGCATTTTTCACCGCATATAGCAACAAACCAAGCGAAGAGGTTTTTTCGAGCCGGGCAAGTGTTTTATTCAAAACCATACGTTGGGGTAACCCATCAAGTTTAGTTGATACCGGAATCTGTGTTACATCGGCTGTTTGGTAGGCAGCCTTTGTTTCCATAGGGGTTGGGCTATCCGCCGACATCATAAAGCGTGTGCCCATAGCAATACCATCTGCACCAAAGCCAAGCGCGGCGGCAAGGCCACGGCCATCCTTAAATCCACCACATGCAATAACAGGAACCCCCAAATTCTGATCAAGCACTTGTGCGAGCAATAACCATGTCGGTGTAAACCCCGTATGCCCACCGCCTTCCTGCCCCTGACACACCAACGCATCTGCCCCCATTTTAACCGCCTTGGCGGCATGTGCGCTCGCGCCGATTGTCGGGATGCATTTAAGCCCCGCATTTTTTGCTTTTTCAATAATTTTCGCCGAAGGGCCACGCCCATAGGATAAAGCAGCAATTTCATAATCAATACACATATCAACAATACGTTCAACATCCATTTGGAACGCATGGATATTAACGCCAAATGGCCTATCGGTTTTTGTTTTTATTGCCTTGATATGGGTTTCACATTCGTCTGATGCCATAACCGCAGCAGCCAAAAACCCAAACGCGCCCGCCTGCGTGGTCGCGCTAACCAGCTGTGCGGTAGCAACCCATCCCATTGCTGTTTGAATAAGCGGGTACTCGCATCCAAGCAACTCAGTTAATGGCGTTTTTAATGGGTTCATCCGCTTTCTCATGTTTTGTTTTGTTGCGCCATTTTTTTACCGTCAAAACCGGCAATATAATCACCTTTGACCAAACTGTTTTGCGCATGTGCAAAATGATGCATGGCAAATACGGTATCAATGCCTGTGCGCTTGCCTTGTAAATCCTCAATATGATTACACGCCTGCTTGGTTAGCGATAAGGCAAGGCGTGGATTTACCGCAATTTTTTCTGCCCACGCACGTGCTGCGTCTTCTAATTCATTGCGGGGAACAACCTTATTGACCATGCCTGCCATATGCATGCGCGCGGCATCCCAGCGCTCTCCGAGCAAAAGAAATTCTTTTGCCTGTCGAATGTTAAGTTCGAACGGATGGGCAAAATATTCCACACCGGGAAACCCCATACGCACAACCGGGTCTTGAAAAAAAGCATCATCGGCGGCAATGATTAAATCACACACCCATGCCAGCATAAGCCCACCAGCAATACATCCGCCATGCACTTGTGCAATGGTTGGTTTAGGCACCGCACGCCAGCGGCGACAAAATTCCACATAAACCTCTTGTTCACGAATATAAGCCTTTTCAGCACCGGGCTTATTATCATGATTATAATTCATGGATCTGCGATCATCGCGGCCAATATCAAAATCGCGTCCCGGTGTACCAATATCATGCCCTGCAGAAAAATGCTTGCCATGCGCGCGTAAAATTATCACTTTAACGTCATCATCACCCGTTGCCTTATAAAAGGCATCATCCAGTGCATAGAGCATTTGTGCATTTTGACTATTGTGATATTTCACACGATTAAGCGTTAAAAATGCAATATTATCCTCAACCGCATAAAGAACGGGATTATCTTCTTCGTAAAGAATATCTGTTGCAACACGAGCAACCGTTTCATTATGTTCACCCATTTTACACTCCTTCGCGTATTCCCGGTGGATTATCTTTGAAAATTTTGGCACGTAAATTATGCGGGTCATATTTCTCGATTAAGGCTAATTGATCTTGCGTGGGCGGTGGCGTTTCACCCAGATTCTCAGGGCGCACAAGCGCAAACCCTGTATTATCCTGAACTTCCTCGAAACTCACCCCCGGATGCAAAGACCGCACAGCTATTGCATGATTAGGCGTTTCAAAATCGAGCACGCATAAATTGGTGATGATACGACGATGGTCTAATCCGGGTGGAAACTTCCCTTGCGGATAACGCTGTGGATTGTAACCGGCACCGCTTACCATATCAACTTCGTCCTTGACAAAGGTGCGTGCATTATGCGCCGCAATAAACATAGAGGTGCGATTATTTATCGTATTGCCGGGAAAGCCGCGCACCCCTAAAAGCACTGCGCTTGGCTTTTGATAATCACCGATAATCGACAAATTCATCTGCCCAAAACGGTCTACCTGCACAGGGCTTATAAATGCGTGTCGATTGCCTTTTGCGATCAGGTCAAATACGCGTTCATAACCGATACGCCCCTCTTTTTTTGGTAGGGCACCATTGCGCTTGCCCACGGCTACAGGTTCGGATACAAAATAATATTCGCCATCTGACATGAGCAAACCGGGCAAAAAACTTGCTTTGGCAAGCGACCCCGCAAGACGCGGCACAAGCCCGATAAGCGTTGCAAAAACTTCAGGTGTTTCATCGCGGAAAATATCGGCGCCAGCGCAAATACATAACTCCGCCAATGAGAAATGATGCATAAATGCCTCCCTTAAAAAACAGGCAAGGGCAAATTACGAATATGTGCCTCACCCCCTACCGCGCTTATATAATCATCCGTTGCAATATAATGCGCCTTATACTTTCCCCATGCATCACCCACAGACTGGCTATAGGTTTGCAAATGCGCGACATCAATACCATAATCCGGCCCATTAGAGGTTGGGTGCGCGCCCAAAGGGGCATGTGCAATACCGCTCACCAAATTACGTTCAATCGGCATACGCATAATTTTATGATCATCATCAAACATAGCGGTTGCCACAATCGCTTCTGCCGTTAGAAAGCTCCTATCAGCCGCGCGACAAAACCATTCATCAAAAAATAAATCCGGACCAGCAATATAGCTATTGCCCAGTTTATCAGCTTCGCTTACATGGCATAAGGCAACATCCGCTTTAAGCGCAGGCATCGCCACAAGCATCTCGTCTTGGTCGTAAGGATTGTGAATAAGTTTGATTTCCGGGTTATACGTTAAAACATCTGTGCCCAAGCCAGCACGACACGGCAAAAAAGGCAAATTTTGTGCCGCCGCCTTTAAGCCAAGCAGCAGCATGCCTTCATCAATTTCCATAACCTCAAACTCACCTGCTTTGCGAGCACGGCGAAAATGTGCTTCCATTGGAATAACATCTAAAGACACAAAACCGAAAATCAATTTTTTTATTTTTTGGGCGCTTGCCAGCATACCAACGTCACAGCCGCCATAGCTAATAATCGTTAAATCAGTAAGATCTGATTTGATAATTTCGCGAATAACCGCCATAGGCTTGCGGCGTGCCCCCCAGCCACCAATCGCTATCGTCATGCCGCTTTTGAGCTGTGCGACAATATCTTGGATGCTGCATAATTTATCAATCTCCACCCTATTCACCATATATCCTTTATGCCTCGCTTACAGGTATATCATATTCATGTCCCCATAAATCACCACTTGTTGATTTGGTTGCCGCAAAATTAGTCCAGTCTTTTACCTGCTTACCATCATAACCAACTTCAATGCCGATGCCCCCTGGTGCATAAAAGTAAAATGAGACCATTTCATCATTAGCATGACGCCCAAGATCTGCAAAAATATGTAAACCAGCCTGTTTCACACGATCCATACACTGCCCGACCTCATCAATCGTATTGACTTCGGCCATAATATGTATAACGCCTGTCGGGCTGGGGAAATTGTAAATGCCGAGCGTATGATGCCGCGGGTTATCGGCATGCATAAATAAAATACGCTGCTCAGGCATGCCGTCTGCAAAAGGCGGCAATGTCAAATCATCTGAAACACCAAAACCCATTAACTCTGTATAAAACCTAGCTGTTGCTTCATTCTCAGGGGCGGGTAAAACAATATGCCCCAGTCCCATCTCACCCGTTTTGAAACCAGAAATGCCTGCGCCCGCCACAAACGCAGCACCCGCATCGCGCCCATAAAATAGTTCGACCACATTGCCAGACGGGTCTTGGCAAGACGCAAATTCCTTAAGGGCGCGGCGGCGTGCTTCTTCTTGTGATCCACGCATTACCTCAACCCCATTTGTTTCAAGTTTTGTAATAAGTGCGTTAAAGGCGTCTTGCGATACCACTTCATAACCCGCCGCAACAAAACGCTCATCCTCACCTTTTTCAATAATATAACGAAAAGGGGCATCATCCATACGCAAATATTTGCCCCCCGCACCATCATCAGATACAGCAGCTTTGAACCCCAACACCGTTTGCGCAAATTCAGCCCATGCCTCGGGATTGTTCATTTGCAATCGGATATATCCTAAGTTCATAATTCCCATAATCTTTTCCCCTCGTAATGGTTAATCATGCAATAAAAAATCAATACTCAATGAATTAAATAAGCGTGCATATTCTATCATAACCCAATGGCCACACGCATTTATCTCAACCAGACGCGACGTTTGATTTGCTTCAACACATAAGCGCTTGCCCGCAGGGGGCATAAACGCATCATTCATACCCCAAAATGTTAAAATAGGGCATGTAAGCTCTGATAGATGTGGACCCAGATTTGGTGTTTTCATGGTTGTGAGCACTTCTTGCGGTTGCGTTTCGGCAATCGCCCAGCGCATGGCAATCAGCTTATCTGTTATATGGGTGGGGTTAAACACGAAATTGCGCAATACTTCGCCCAACGTATCGAGGGTGATCCCATCACGTGCACTTGCCATCATTTTGGCGATGCCAGGCATTTCAAAATAAGCCGGTTGCTCATCTATACAGCCAGGGCCCATTAAAATGAGTCGTTCAACAAATTCAGGATGCTTAAGTGCGATTTGTATCGCAACACCACCGCCCAAGGAATTACCAACAAAATGACATGAATGAACACCTAAAGAGCGCAGCCCTGCCATGAGCGTATCGCAAAACAAAGCCAGCGTATAATCGCCTAAATCTAATGGCTTATCACTATACCCAAACCCGATCATATCGGGCAAAATCACCCGAAAACCCGCCGCAGCAAAAGCATCTACATTTAGGTGAAAATTGGCATAAGCACTATTGCCTGGCCCTGAACCGTGCAAAAACACAACGGGCGCACCATCCGGATTGCCATATTCCAGCACGTGCATGCGAATAGGACCAGCATCAACATATTTTCCTTCAGGCGGCAATTTGTCCATTATCCTTATCCATTTGCTGCCATCAAATAAACATATCGGTGTTTTCGGCACCAAGCTGCACCGCACCAAAATTACGTGCAAAAGCAACTGGATTATTTGCCACATGCGCGCGCGCAATATGAATGTCATGCCATATTTGCTGAATTGGTGAACCAGCAAACACGCTGCGTCCACCAGCAATGTCAAATAATAAATCGACAGCTTGGATCATACGCTCAATAACCAAACTTGCCTGATAACGATATTTCGCCCGATCTTGTAAGGGGATCTCTTGCCCGCTTTCAACTGCCGCCACCATGCGATCAAAGTTACGATACATAATGGTTTCGGTTTCATCGATTAAGTTTGCGACTTCGGCCACACGGCGCGTTACATCCGGGTCACTGCCCAAGCGTGTTACGTCGGTTGAACTTGCGGCAGCATTCTCAATAAATAGTCGCAAAGCGTGTTTAGCCGCGCCAATAGCAGGTGTGCACACAACCCGAATGAATATTTGTGCCCACGGAATATTATATATGGGGTTATCCTGGCTGTGCTTACACATAAACCCATCCATTTGGTGATGCGTTCTATGTTCAGGAACAAAAACAGGTTTTTCAATAACAATGTCATTCGACCCTGTCGCCTGCAAGCCCATAACATGCCATGTATCTTCTATAACATAATCATCGCGCGGCACGAGAAATGTCCGATAATGAATATTATCGGGCTGATCCATAATCAGACCACCAAGCAAAACCCATGAACAATGCGCCGATCCGCTGCTCCACGCCCAGCGTCCACTCAGATTAAATCCGCCTTTTGTCGTTTCAACTTGCGCGCCAGCCGGATTATAGGATGATGAAATCAGTGTATCAGCATCTTTGCCATAAACATCTTCACACGCCTGTGGCGGCATTAAAGATAATTGATATGCGTGAACAGCGATAATGCCAGCAATCCATGAGGTTGACATATCTTGTTCGGCAAGCGCGACCGATGCACGAAAAAAGTCTTGTGGATAAAGCTCATCGCCCCCATATTTTTTGGGTAAAAATGCACGAAAAAAACCGGTTTTTTGAATGGCCGCCACAACATCTTTGGCAACCTGGCGCTGTTCACGCCCTTTATCAGCATATTGCTTTACGATATCCAGCACCGGTGAAATATCCAATACAGCGCTATTAGCCATTGTTTTTGCAGTCATATAAACTCTCCTTTTCGCCAATAATTATAACAATCAATGCGTAAAAATAAAACATATTTTTTACGTTTTTTACGATTATTTGTGAATAATAATCTGGTTTTGCGTATTTCATACACTTATAATTTATATTTTAAGACTTTTCCCGAAGCGTTAAGCGGCAAATCATTCACAAATGTGATACGCCGTGGCACTTTGAAATTTGCCATATGCTCACGTGCCCAAGCGATAAGAGCTGCTTGTGTTAACTCAACATTGTCTTCAAGAACGACAAAAGCCTGTGGCACTTCGCCAAGCCGCTCATCCGGCAGCGCTTTTACGGCAATATTTTTTACGCCCGCATGCGTTAATAATATTTTCTCAACTTCTGCCGGATAACAATTAAACCCACCAACAATCAGCATATCTTTTTTGCGGTCAATAATTTTGATATAGCCATCTGCATCTTGCACCGCAATATCACCCGTTTTAAGCCAACCATCGGCGCTAAGCACTTCGGCTGTTGCCGCCTCATCTTCAAAATAGCCTTGCATAACATTAAACCCACGCACCCATAATTCACCCGCATCACCCCGGGCAACATCTACGCCATCATCATCAACAATACGCAACGAGGTTTCCGGCAAAGCGCGACCACATGTCGTCGCAATGGTTTCAAAATCATCTCCCTGCTGGCAAAGCGTTACAACGCCTGAGGATTCGGTCAAACCATAAGCCGAAAAAACATGGTCAATGCCTAACTCTTCATGCATGCGTCGAATCAAATCAACGGGAATGGTTGTGGCACCCGTTGTGGCAATACGCAGGCTGGATATATCATGTTCGGACAAATCCTCATAAGCTAACAGGGATTGAAAAATTGTCGGCGCGCCTGGCATGACCGTAATTTTATCATGCGCAATTCGGCGCGCTATATCCGCAGGTTCAAAAACTGTAACCGGGTAAATGGCTGCGCCCCTAATCAGGCAAGATAACCACCCCGCCTTATAGCCGAAACTATGGAAAAAAGGATTGACAATAAGATAACGATCTTGCGCCCGCATGCCGATTGCTTGGGTAAATATATCAAACACAGCAACATTTTGCCCATGCGTTGTCATCACACCTTTCGGCATGCCTGTGGTGCCGGATGTATATAAAATATCAGATATATCATCTGGGGAAAGATGATCAATAAAATCAGGCAGCAATGCACTTGTTGCCTGGTGTAAAAAGGGCAAAAGGGCTGATTGTGCGCTTGTTTCATCCCATAAGGGAATAATTTCCTTAAGATGTGGCAAATCATGCCCCGCAAGTTGCGCGGGATAATCGCATCCCAGAAAATGCGTAGCTGTGAATAAAATACGACATTTTGCTCGCCGCAGAATATCCGCCGCTTCTGCCCCCTTAAAACGTGTATTTAGCGGCACTAACCGTGCGCCTAAAACGTGCCCGCCCAAAGCGGCGATTATCCATTCGGCACAATTTGGCGCCCAAATGGCAAAACAATCGCCTTTTTCCAAACCACGGGCACGCAATAAATGGGCAAGCCGTAAAACAGTTTGTAAAAGTTCATTATATGTCAAGCGCCATGCGCCATCTTTAATGGCCAGAGCGTCAGGCGTGCTACGTGCTGCCGCCAATAGACTATGCGGTATGGTTTTCATAAAAATACCCTATCGCAAAGGCAAAAAAAATTCTATGCAAAATTTACAAGATATACAAAATTTATGGTAAAAATTATCAAAATGCGTAAAATAAAAGCATATTTTTACGAAATTAAGGATATAGAATTATGCAAGATTTTACAAACCAAACCATTATCGTAACCGGTGGAGGGCGGGGTATTGGTCATGGTATTAGTTCTGCTTTCGCACATGCAGGCGCACAGCTTATCATTTGCGGGCGCACCGAACCCCTTGCTTTTGACGCGAAAATTTCAGAACAAATTCACTTTCTTTCGCTTGATATTCGCGAAGCAGGCGCTGCGGATAAGCTGGTTGAGTTTGCAATACAAAAAACGGGCAGGCTTGATTGTCTTATCAATAATGCAGGCGGCGGACCGGCGATTGCCTCTGCCAAAGCCAGCCCGCGTTTAACAGAATCCATTATTCGTCTTAATTTGCTTGCCCCCTTTTATCTATGTCAGGCAGCCCATCGTGTAATGGCGGCGCAAAATGGAGGCGGGTCTATCATCAATATATCCAGCGTATCAGCAACGCGCTCCTCGCCAGGGAGCGTTGCTTATGGCGCCGCCAAAGCAGGCTTACTTAATCTCACCACATCTTTGGCGATGGAATGGGCGCCGCATATACGCGTTAACGCCATTATTGCTGGCTTGATTGCAACAGAAGCATCGCATGAGCATTATGGCGGAAAAAGCGGCATGGCATATCTGGCAGCCGCGCTACCAATGAAACGCATGGGCACGCCGCACGACATTGCACATGCCTGCCTGTTTTTGGCAGATCCAAAATCATCTTATATGTCCGGCACGTGTTTAGAGGTGTTTGGCGGTGGTGAGCCCCCTAGCTTTCTTAAAACTGTCGAAGCAGCACGCGCACAGAGCAAATAAGCCGGGTTAAATATATCAAAACGTAAGTTTTATGCCTATCGCCTCAATACACAACCACCGGGCTAGGTGGTAGGGGTGCGCCAAGTGCATCACGATAAGACAATGGCTGTTTGCCATCCTTGTCGGTAATATTATAGCGGTCTTTAGCGATTTCCGCCGAAATAACCGTATGGCCACTAATCTCTTCTGCTTTTGGGTCGGTCGCGATGGCATAACAAATATGGCCAATAAAATCGGGTGACTCGGCGCTGGCAATTAAATCTTTATATTGTTCTGGACGAACCTCTGCAGCAATTAAAGCACGTTCGGTTAATAGCGGGCCCATCCAAATTGAGACAGTGTGAACATTGAACGGCTTTAAGTCAACCGCCATGTCATGCGCCAGCTTGTCAACACCCGCTTTTTGCGCGCCATAAGCAGGCCCATGCATATAACACCGTGCCCCATAAGATGAGCTAAAAGCAATTAAGCCAGATTGCTGCGCTGCCATAATTTTTGCCGCATGCCAGCTACATACATAGGCACTTCTTAAGCCCACATCAATAATACCTTGCGCAGCAAGCTCTTTTTCCCAAAACGGTTTTTGTTCAATCAGCTGCGCGTGCATATGCGCGGCATTATTAAATAAAATGTCTAAACGCCCCTGCTCCTTGTTAATCCGCTCAAACAAAGCAGCAACTTGTGCATCATCTGCATGGTCGCACACAACGCCTATACCCGTGCCGCCGGCTTCCGTTACTGCTTGAGCGGTTTCCGCCACCGTTCCCGGCAAGGGCGTTCCGTCCCAGCCAAACGCATGCCCCGGACTTTCGCTACGCCCCGTGACATAAACAGTCATTCCTTTTTCACCAAGCGCGCGGGCAACACCTTTGCCAGCACCACGGCTTGCGCCTGTAACAAGTGCAATCTTTGCGTCTAACATATCATGATCCTTCGTTTTATATTATCAAGGTAAAACATATAGCAATATAGCTATATTATAAATATAACTCTTGCAATCTACGATTTAACAGCTTTAATAGCAAATAATATGTTGTTCTACGTATTTTTTGGGCAATAAATATACGAAGTGAGAATTATATATGGCGCATGATACATCCCCTTGGTTTACAAAAGTTGAGCCTTTCCATAGCAAAAGTGTAAAATGGGATATGCGTGCCGATATTGTGGTGGTTGGTGCAGGTGGTGCGGGCATGGCGGCGGCGGTGCAGGCTTTGGAGAATGGATTGTCCGTTATTGTAGTAGATAAGTTTAATGGCGGCGGCACAACATATGCGAGCGGCGGGGTTATCTATGCTGGCGGGGGCACGACTATACAAGAACAAGCCGGTGTTAGCGATAGCCCGCAAAATATGTTTGCTTATCTAAAAAAAGAAACAGGCAATATTATTAAAGACGATACATTAATGGATTTTTGTAAGCGGAGCCCTGAAACCATTGAGTGGTTACAAAAACATAATGTTATTTTTGGAACAAAACTTTGGCCACAAAAAACATCTTATCCTGCCCCACAATATTTTCTTTACCATAGCGATAATTCTTTGCTTGAAGACTATAAGGCAATAGCAAAACCTGCAGCGCGCGGACATCGTGGTTATGTGCCCCCCAAACAAGGCAAGAAGGCTATGAATTTAGGCGGCTCTATTTTTGATCCGCTTAAAGCCAGCGCACAAAAAATGGGATTACAATTTGAGGACTATGCCGAAGCGCGCCAATTGATTGAAAATAATAATCGCATTACTGGCATAAAAGTCTTGGCTTTTCGCGATCCGGTTATGAAACAAACTTATATCCGTCTGCGCCAAAAAGCACAAAAATTCATGAATTTTCTACCGCCTATTTTACCCGGTGCCGCTTTGTTGAAAAAGCATGGTTTACGTTATCTAAAAAAAGCGGAGCAATTAGAAGTAAATCGCCAAAGCTTATTCATTAAGGCACAAAAGGGGGTTATTCTTGCCGCCGGAGGTTTTGTTTTTAACCGAAATATGTTCGCGCATTATGCCCCTAAATATGCAAGTGGTTTCCCACTCGGCACAACTGGCGACGATGGATCAGGTATTCATTTAGGTATGAGTGTGGGCGGAAAAATTGGCAATATGAACCGTGCTTCAGCGTGGCGCTTTATTAACCCGCCCCTATCTTTTGCCAAAGGTTTAATTGTAAATGCGCAAGGGCAACGTTTTATAAATGAAATGGTTTATGGCGCAGCCTTAGGATGTGAAATTGCTGAAAATCATGATGCAACTGCATGGTTAATTCTTGATAAAAATTTAGTCAAATCTGCTTTGCACGAAGTAAAGGGGGGTAATGTGTTACCCTTTCAACGCGATTTGGCGCGGCTTAATATTTGGCTCGCGTCCAAAAAAACCAAAACACTAACCGAGCTTGCCAGTAAAATTAAATGTGATCCGAAAAATTTAAGCGCACAGATTGATACCTATAATCGGCTTGCGCGTGGTGAAATGAACGATATGTTTGGCAAAGCAAAACATGATTTAGCTGAAATAAAAATACCACCCTATTACGCCATAAATATTTCAATAAATGCAAAATTATTCCCTTGCCCTGTATTGACATTGGGTGGATTATGCGTTGATGAAACATCAGGACGTGTATTACACAACGCAACAAATAAACCTATTGATGGGCTTTATGCTGCTGGGCGCAATGCTATTGGTATATGTTCGCATAATTATGTAAGTGGTTTATCAATTGCTGATGCAATTTATTCAGGACGACGTGCGGCACGCCATATTACAAAGCAAAAATAATAAGGACAAAAATGATAAGGCAACAGTAAAACTGCTTAAAACTGCACCTATAATCTGTCATGCAGATAATGGTATATGTTCCTCAAATTTATAATCATTTTCATAATCTGTTGCATAACCCGGCATCAAATCTATATCATATAGTAAAATATCGCTTAAATTGGGGGATGTATCATTTTATGAATATGTAAATAAGGTCATAGTGATGGTTTTATACCGGCATAAAAAGAGGCGGGAACGAATGCCCCCGCCTCTTAGCTCATTAACCAGTCAAGAAATTACCGACCAAGACGACGGACATTCGCCGGGGTGTAGTAATTTGGTTGCAAATAATCCAGGCCTTCTTCCACAATATTGGTCGGACGGTCTGACTTCATCGCCAGCCCCATATAACGACCCGATGTGATGTCATAAGAGAACTCACCACCTGTGGTGAAGCATAAGTTAGACACCGGACGATAATCCGGACCTTGGCCTGCTTCCTGGATACGCCATAATTCACCGCGTCCATCATAAAGCTCACCGCCGGTAATCTGCCAGCTATCCTCGTCCAAACGCATAACACGACGCGCATAGACGTGGCGTGCCGAAGACTTCAGATTTGCATCCACAACCCATTGACGACGCAATTCATAGCGATGCGCATCAGGGTTAGAGTGCTTTGGCGTAATCAAATCGGAATAAGGCGTCAGGGGTGCACGGAAATTATTTTGTTGTGATAATTTCTCTAGCTTACCAACAACCATCCAGTCATAACGATCAGGCGCGCCATTATAACCATCATATTGGTCAGATGTCCCCATACCATCACCATTATTAATCGGGTTATCATAGGCAATATTCGGTGCCCGACGCACACGCCGCGTGCCCGGGCTATACGACCATGCCTTACGGCCTTGCTGCACCATATTCACGGTTTCATGCACAAGCACCACATTACCTGCAGAGCGTGCCGGCGCAGATGTATGCGCCACAAAGTAAATCGACAGATTATCCGGTAGGTTTTCTGCACCTAAATTACGGTTAGCCGGGTCTGAATAAGCAAACACAATCTCGTCACGCGTAAAGGTAAGCGTGTAATCACCCGCGGCCGAAGGCACAGCATAGTTAAAGTCGCGTGCCAAACGCACACCACGATAGCGCAATGTATGGTTCCAGATAACTTCTAGCCCATTATTGGGAATGGGGAAGGGTGAGGAGCCAATCGCACCCGCTACACCATTGCCCTTATCGGCCAACATGCCCACAGATGCGTTATTCACAGACATATCATAGACATCATCAGGGAACACGCATGTGCGCCGCGATTTATACACATTAAGCTTATAGGTATCCGGATAGGCAGCGAGCAGAGCCTTATGGCCTGCGGTTAGCTGCGCGTCATATTCAGCAGCGTTAGACGCCGTTACCGTATAGAGTATCGGATCATCGGCAAACGGGTCAGGCAAGGGGCCAGAGCCATCAAAGCCAGCTAACAAAGTGGAGCCGTCAATACGGTTTTCCTTACTCCAGCTATCTATGCCCGATGCAGACCCAGCTTTTTCCGCGCCGATGGGGGTTAAGTCTTGCCCAAGGCGGGCAGCGACATTTTCTGGCACTTTCGCAAGGGCAGTTCCTGCAGACAAGCCAAGCGCCAGAGTTGAGATTAAGATTTTGGTTTTCATTTTATTTCCCTCCAAAAATTATAGTGTATCAAAAGGGGCAAGGATAAACCCCGCCCCTAATAGATACTGATTAGAACGCATAGCTCACATTAAGCGAGATATTATTGCGGTCGGTATTTCTGGTGTATAATTCATCACCAAAATAATAGCGGAAGCTAATACCGCCTTGCAAAGACCCCAAATAACTTGCATTCAGGCTCAATGCAGCCGAACCAACACCTTCTTTCCATGACCCAATCGGCGAAGGCGAATAGCCTTCAATACCGCTCGTGACAAACAAAGCAGGGGACAAGGTTACAGGGGTGTTGAACACATTATTATAGTCCAACCGACCATAAACAACCGCACCCCAAGAGTTATCCGTCGGACGACATTCACCATCTTCACGCGGGTCAATTCCCAAAATACCGCCTAGTGGCAAATCAGACCCAGAGGTGCAGACATTTGTAAGCGGCACAAGCTGTTGGTCTACAGTCGCATTATCTCCGTCATCCATGTCTCCACCACGTTCTTCTTCGATACCATCGACATAGAGGCCCTGGAACTCAGTTACCAGCACACCGCCATCAGCACCCAAGCCTTGCAATATAGGGCTCGATTGCGCAAATACGGTGGTGGTGCCAATATCCCATGTCAACGCATCATAATCAGTGGTATGGCTCACCAATTTTTCGGTTTGATTAGCACAAGCCGCAGTACCAAACTCCCGCTCATACATAGAATTAACAATATAAACTGGTTCAACACCCATTGAAGCAAAAGTGCAATCGGCAAATAATGCGCCAATCGCGAGCACATCTACATCAAGCTGTAATGGCACTTCAGGGCGGAAGCTGAAATCACCTTGCAAACCAATGCCCATAAGCGTGCTATTAAAGCTCAAGCCCATGGTTTCAACTTCAGGGAATTCTGAAAAAAATTCAATATCATTACCCACTGTAAAAGTGGTTGCACCTGTTGGCAAACCATCAACACCAATACCACTGTAAAGCGTCGTATCACGCTGCGAATTAATAATTTCACAATTCAAGGACAACATATTGGCTACGGAAATCTCCTCTCCAACACCTGCTGTCTCTCCTTCCCACTCGATCGCTTCACCCACAGCCTCCGTCAGGCCATGAACATCCGTGATCATAACATTGGCCAATCTCGGGTCAGCAAGCGCAGCATAAT
Source organism: Parvibaculaceae bacterium (assembly GCA_965227805.1). GTDB lineage: Bacteria > Pseudomonadota > Alphaproteobacteria > RS24 > RS24 > CBDDGJ01. The sequence continues at coordinate 426,921 of CBDDGJ010000003.1, forward strand.
CACAAGCTAGGTTTGTCCCACGGAAAAGGGCAATGTCTTCACCCGTGCGGCCTGCCAATGACGAAGTAGGTGAAATGGAATTATAAGTCACATCACCTTGATTAATCCGCCAGCTTACATAAGGTAGACGGCTATCGCCTTTTTGATAATAAAGCCCAAATTCGGTTGAACCCAAGCTCTCTGCATACCAACGCACAGCAAGACCCATTTGCTCATCACCGTCATCATTAGACCCTCTAACCATGGCCCGGTAATTTCCATTGGCAGCCAAACGTTCCTGTTCCGCATTACCCGATGTCCAGGTTTTCAACACATCAACATTAGCAGTTGCATTACACGGATTGGCATTAGCATCGTAAAGAGCTTCCGACATGGCATCAACAACCGTTTTGGTGTAATCCATGCCTACATCGGCCAATCCCTGTGAATCACACACAAATTGCAAGCCCGCACGGCTACCGCCGCCGTAAAAAGAAACATTCTCATTACCACCTTCGGAACCAACATTAAAAGCATCACTGCTCGCAAAAGCCGTGCCGCCAACATCAAGCTTATATTCATCCCAGCCGCCGACATAGGCCTCCACACTAACGCTATCGGTTATGCCTAAAGAGGCATAAAGCGCCTCAACCGGAAGCAAGGCTTCCTTGATCTCCGCACCCGGACGGCGCAAAGCCGCAACATCAATCGGGTTGAAGGACGAATTGCCACCAGGAATAAAGGTTGCTTCCCCCCAGTTAATCACTTGCCAGCCACCACGCACATTCAAAGGCATATTGCCAATATCAAAATCAGCAGACACATAGGCATCTAGCACTTCAATGTCACGCCCGGCTTTGCTTTCACCTTTTTCGGAAAGGCCACCGCGCTCACCGCCATCCATCAAAACCGGATCATAAAATGTATTGACGCGGAAGAAAGCCATATAATTATCCATATCGGCTTCAATATCAAAGGTGGCTTTCACCGTGCCGCCAATTAAATCGCCCGCATCGCCATAATTCAAACGCCCATCATCCGTATTGATCGAAGATTCGTAATTATAAAGTTCTCCGCGAGCATTGTCAGTCAGTGCACCAATACCGGTATTATCATATAAACAAAATGACCCGTAAGTCAAAGCCTCCTTAGAAGGCACACTTTGTGTGCCACATGTTTCTTGACCAGTTTGTAAATTAACCCCAACAGTTTGATCAGCCGTCCCACCATTAGACGCAGAAAAAAACTTCTCATCCGCATCAGTAGTCAGCATCGAAATACCAGCAGACCCGATTGTGTCGACAGTGACATTCACGCCACCTAGCCGCATATTATAGGCCTGCGCCGAAAGCCCTGATACAAACACCAGAGCAGAAGCGGCGGTAAGCCCCGTAATTATTTTTTTGACAAACATTTATGTTCCTCCCGTCAAAATTCTAAAGTGTTCCCATTAAAAATAAGCCTTTATATATACATGCTTAAACATACTTAAATGCTCTTAAAACACGCATTACATCCATATAGCACACACATAAAGCCTATAGTCTAAAGCCCTAACACATCCCCTGCGCAAGGGTTAAACAAAACCCATAAACAGGCGGAAACACGCAAAAGCCGTGCACTCACTATAAATTAGAGAAGAGTATATCTAAAACAGATGGCAATTCGTAAAATCAGATCGTTAAGCAGAAAACAAAATCTACAAAAAATCTAATCCTAAATAATCCTCCATTCCATCATTACTCCTCCCCCAAGCTTTAAGTGTGTTAGAAAGAGACATACCCTCCAATAACAACACTTATGCTTCATTTCAAACCCCCTTCAAGTTAGCCTATTAAACTCTTCACATATCAAACAAAGCTATAAAGCAATCATAATAAGCTAAAGTGCTAATAATCAAAAAGCATCAGCCTAATAAACACAAACCTAAAAAAGGTCGCAAAGCTACCAAAAATGGCAACTAACAAAAATACCCTAGCTAAAAAAATAAATATGTCAAAAGAAAATAAACAAAAAATAAAAAAAAAATAAAAATAAATGAAAAAATAAGCAACAACATTAAAAAACATAAAAAAACAAACAAAAATAATACCAATTTAGAAGAATATATGTTTGATTTGATTCGTTTTTTAGAAAAGTGAACTATATCACCCCCTGCGCAAATATGCGCGCGGGGGTGAATATATACTATACCAAAAGAAAAGAGCACGTTCCTTATAGTATAAGACGTAAGTAATCATTCACGCTGGAGAATATCTGTCCGCACATAAAATATGTGTCCGGGTTTGATTGACGCCTATATAAAAGCGCATCTGGATGCAGATAAAGCTATAAGGAAAAAGCAAACTTATTTACCGCTTGCGGCAACATCATCTTCTGTCTTTTCTTCTGTAACATTATCCTCTATAAGCGCTTCGCTTAATAAGCCTGCATCGGCACGAATTTTACGTTCTATCTCGGTGGCGATTTCAGGGTGTTCCAACAAAAATTTACGCGCGTTTTCTTTGCCCTGACCAATACGCTGGTCGCCATAGCTATACCACGACCCGGCTTTTTCAACCATACCGATGGTGACGCCTAAATCAATCAATTCGCTCATTTTAGAAATGCCTTCGCCGTATAAAATATCAAACTCAACTGTGCGGAAAGGAGGCGCAACCTTGTTTTTCACAACCTTTACTTTGGTTTGATTGCCCAATATCTCATCACGGTCTTTCACAGCACCAATGCGGCGAATATCCAGGCGGCATGATGCATAAAATTTCAGTGCATTTCCCCCTGTCGTGGTTTCGGGACTACCGTAAGATATGCCAATTTTCATGCGAATTTGGTTAATGAAAATCACCATTGTATTAGACCGCGAAATAGAACCGGTTAATTTACGCAATGCCTGGCTCATAAGCCGTGCCTGCAAACCCGGCAGGCTATCGCCCATATCACCTTCCAGTTCAGCCTTAGGTGTGAGGGCGGCCACTGAGTCAACAACCAAAACATCAACCGCTGCCGAGCGCACCAATGTATCCACTATTTCCAATGCCTGCTCACCATTATCGGGCTGCGAAATAAGCAGCTCTTCCAAATCCACCCCCAATTTACGCGCATAGGCCGGATCAAGCGCATGCTCGGCATCAACAAAACCGCATACCCCGCCCTTTTTTTGAGCTTCTGCAACTGTATGCAAAGCAAGTGTGGTTTTTCCCGAGCTTTCAGGGCCGTAAATTTCAATGATACGCCCACGCGGCAACCCACCAATACCCAAAGCAATATCAAGCCCTAATGAACCTGTCGGAATGGCGTCTATCTCAACAACCTGATCGTCAACCATTTTCATTACCGACCCTTTGCCATAATTACGTTCAATTTGCGAAAGGGCGGCTTCTAATGCTTTTTTCTTTTCTTCGCTTTTTTCCATCAGATTTACCACATTATTCTTGGCCATAATTTCCTCCTTTATTTCACAATCGCTATCTTTACGCAAATTGTTTATATGCCTGCGCATGTTCTCTTTTTGTTCTCACAGAGGTATATTAAGAGACACATATATGTCAAGCAAAAAATAAAAATAAATTAAAACCGATATAGAAAATACACACCTATAGAGGTTTGTGTATAAGAAATATCATCAATAAAAACCGTATCTTCATCAAGCAAATCGGCGGTGGCAAGCCCGTTAGATGTTGCTGTGTGATTAAGCCCTGAAAGTGTGAGTTGTTCTGTTGTCGTCATAAGATAAGTGAGGTCTATACCAAAACCAGCATTTTGCGTTATATCATAAACAGCCCCGAACATAATTTGTGCGCTGGGAAGGCGTAATATATCTGCATCACCCCAAATAGCAATGGGCGCATTATCACCATTTTCAATTCTAACATCAAAATCTGTATAGCTAAGGGCCGTAATGCCTATGCCCATGCCGAAAAAGGGAACAAAGTAATCGCGTATATACCAGTCAAAATACATATTCCCCATAAGGCTTGCGGCAAGAACATCGGCGCTGCCTGAGCTATTATTCGAGGAAAAATCAACCGTGCTATCACTTAGGGCAAATTGCAGTTCATAGCGCCGCGTGGCAGCCACATTATGGCGCCCCAATTTCACGCTGCCCGCCATAAGGTTTTCATAAGCAGGCGCACGATTTATAGATACCCCCATCAACATATTCGTATCCATATCTGCAGTCATGGCCTGCGCTGCGCTGAAAGCCAAATACACTCTATCTGCCCGCTGGATAGGCCTGGGCGGCTCATCTTTTTTTTCGGCTTCTGCGTTAGCTTTTTGCTCGGCTGCTTTTGTTTCCTGCTTTTTTAACGCCTCTTCTTTTTCTTTGCGTTCCAAAAGCGCATCTTCTCTTTCGCTATATTCCTTGCCGTGGTCGGCACCACTTTCGCTTTCGCCATCGCGCGCGAATGTCTCATTTACAAAAATCTCTTCATGCCCGCACGCCATAAGCGGCAATAGAAAAATTGTAAATATGAGCGTTTTTATATATCGCTTATACATCCAGACCTCTTGCATATTAAGTCCATATGCCAGATTCATATATAAAAGGCGATATGCAAAATGAGGGATAATTTTACGTTTGCCAGTTTATTTTATATTTATTCTGCCGCCTCTTCGCGCAACGCATCTAAATAGATTGAATTTATAGGGGTCGCAAAAAGTTTTTCTACCATGGGCACAAAAAATTCTAATGGCTCGCTTTTATAATCCGGATCGAAGGCGGTTTGATCATATTTACGACAAAACTCTTCGCAGTGGCCATAAAATTCATGTTCCTTAAATTGTTCGCGCATATTTCGGTTCAACCCCAAATATTCAAAGAAATAATAGCCCTGAAACATGCCGTGTTTTTCGACCATCCATAAATTTGCATCCGACACAAAGGGTTTCAAAATCGCTGCAGCAATATCGGGGTGGTTGAAGCTCCCCAGCGTATCCCCAATATCATGCAAAAGCGCGCATACAATATATTCCTCATCACGCCCATCGCGATAGGCACGCGTTGCGGTTTGCACGGAATGTTCGAGCCGGTCAACAGAAAAACCACCAAAATCACCGTCCAGCAATTTGAGATGTTCAATAACCCGCCCCGCAAGCCCTTTATTAAACTCTCTGCTTGATGCACCGATAATATCCCAATCCTGTTGCGTGCCGACTTCCATCGCTGTGAAACTTGCACGATTGTCTGTATCATTATGTGTCATAATATTATCCTCCTAATAGGCTCTATAAATTATAGATTATTTTACATATTTGTCTACACACCGGCATAAACTTCTGGCCGTTTATGCGCCCATGGGCGTGCGGCTTCCAGCTCATAGGCGATTTCCAGCAGCATATCCTCGCGCCCCAAGCCTGCAGCTATCTGCACGCCAACCGGCACATTATCTGCCGACCAATAGCCGGGCACAGACATAGAGGGCGTGCCCGCCGCATTGTGTAATGGCGTAAAGGCTGCATAATGCGAGGTGCGCTCCAATAATTCGTTAAACTCTACTGCCGGGTCAAAATAACCGATTTTAGGGGTAACAAACGCCGAAACCGGTTTAATCCAGCCATCATATTTAGTGAAAAATTTATATATATCAGCAGAGACTTTTTCCAATCCCTGTAACACATTTTCCATAATGCCGGCAGGTTTGGTTTCATAAAGTTGTGCCAGCCCGAGCGTCCATGGTTCAACCAGTTTGCTTTTTGCAGCCGGCATAGCGGTCAATCTCTCAACCTGACGCACGGTTTGATAGGCACCAAACGCCCATAGGGTTAGAAAATTTTCGACAGAATCGGGATGCGTTGTTAGGGGGGTTTCCCTTACCTCTTCAACGCTATGGCCTAAATCTTGCAAAACGCGCCCCACTTCGCGCACAGCATTTTCCGTATCGCGGTCGGCCTTATAGCCTTGCGATTCCAAAGATAACGCAAAATGCCGTTTTTTATTACTGGCACCTTCAATAAAACCAATTTGTTTGCGAATGTCGCGCGCATGGCTATTATTTTCGGTAAGCGCCACCATAAAGGCGCTATCGCGCACGGTGCGTGAGCAGACATGCTTAATGCTTAGATTTATGGGCAATCTGTTTGTCCCTTGTTTGGGAAAGCGTCCGCGTGTGGGTTTTAGCCCAAAAACACCGCACGCAGAAGATGGCAAACGGATAGACCCGCCACCATCGCTGGCTTGCGCGATCGGCACCATGCCGGCGGCCACAGCCGCAGCGGCGCCGCCTGAAGAGCCTGCTGTGCTATGCGCGACATTCCACGGATTATGCGCGGCGCCCAAAAGGTGCGATTCGGTTGATGCCATCAAGCCAAATTCGGGTGTATTGGTTTTTCCCAAAACCACAAGGCCGGTTTCAAGCGTTTTATCGGTATAGGCATGTTGCGCGTCGGCAATATAATTGGCAAAAGCGCGCGATCCATAGGTTAGGCGAATATCTTTTACCGGCGATAAATCTTTGAACAGATAGGGCACACCGCGCAAAGGCCCTGATAGTCCTTGTTGTAATTGTCTTTCGGCATAGTCATATGATTTTGTGACGACAGCATTTAGTTCCGGGTTTAGTGCATCTATACGTGCCATTGCCGCAGAGATGACTTCACGCGGGCTTACCTCGCCGCGCCCGATAATTTGCGCTGTGGCCATTGCGTCTAAATCCGCTAAACCTTGCGGACGCGATGCATGCGCCCATTTTCCTGACAGGCTTGCTAAAAATGTTCCTGCTGCCAAGCGTGTCATAAAATCTCGACGCTGCATAATCATATCTCCCTTAGCTATATGTGCTTATAACTTAAAATCAGATTATCCGAATATCAAGCTATGTTAGCTTATAAACTGATATATTTTTATCTATTTTATAGTGTGCAAACAATAAAAACATCACTTTATTTTACGCGGTGCCGCCAACGGTAAGTGCATCAATTTTTAGTGATGGTTGCCCCACGCCAACCGGCACGCCCTGACCATCCTTACCGCATGTGCCAATGCCTTCATCAAGCTGCATGTCATTGCCGATCATAGAAATGCGTTGCATAGTTTGCGGGCCTGAGCCGATAAGCGTTGCCCCTTTGAGGGGCGCGCCGCATTTTCCGTTTTCGATTGCATAAGCCTCGGTGCAAGAAAACACAAATTTGCCGGAGGTTATATCAACCTGCCCACCCCCAAAAGCAACAGCATATATGCCTTTTTTAACCGAACCGATAATCTCTTGCGGGTCATGTGTGCCGCTTAACATATAGGTGTTGGTCATGCGGGGCATGGGCTGACAGCTAAAACTTTCGCGCCTGCCATTGCCGGTAGGCTGCATATTCATCAAGCGTGCATTGAGTCTGTCTTGCATATAGTTTTTCAAAATACCATCTTCAATTAAAACGGTGTGCTGGCTAGGGGTGCCTTCATCATCTATGGTGAGCGAACCGCGCCGATGCGGCATGGTGCCATCATCAATGACGCTAACTCCTTTGGCGGCCACTTGTTCACCGATACGGTCGGAAAAGGTTGAGGTTTTTTTGCGGTTAAAATCGCCTTCAAGCCCGTGGCCGACGGCTTCATGCAGTAAAATACCCGGCCAGCCTGCACCCAGCACGACTTCCATTTCACCAGCGGGTGCCGGCTTGGCTTCAAGATTAACCAGTGCCTGACGCAAAGCCTCATCAACCTGACTTTGCCAGTTTTCCTGCGACAACCATTGGTGATAGGCGGCACGCCCACCGCGCCCGCAATGACCAACCTCCTGGCGGTCATCTTCGCCAACCATAAGCGACACATCCAGCCGCACGAGGGGGCGTGTATCGAATAAAGGCGCCGCGCCGGGGCGAATAATGCTAATAGCTTGCCATTCGCCCGAAAGCGAAATGCTTACCTGCCGCACACGATTATCTTTGGCGCGCGCATAGGCATTGATTGCCTCAAGAATTTTCACCTTATCGGAAAAGGCATTATCATTAAGCGGATTTTCCCCGCTATAGAGGCTTTGCGTAGGGCGCGGGGCGGCATCTGCCCATATAGCTTTATGCCCGCTTGCAACATGTGCCAAACTATCGCCTGCACGTTTAAGGGCGGCGGCGCTAAGCTCGGTCGAATGTGCATATCCCGTGAGCTCGCCTGCAACAAAGCGCAAGCCAAAACCCTGGCTGGTATCAAAACTGGCCGCCTTAAGGCGATTATCATCATAGGTGAAGTTTTCTGAAAGCCTGTATTCCAAAAATAATTCGCCATCATCGGCAGCATTTAAGGCATTGCCGACATATGTTTCAGTCTGCTTTATATCAAGCAGATTACTTCCGAAAAATAGGGCTTCGGGGCTTGGGTGGGATGAGACATCTGTTTTCATACATATAGTATATATGGAGTATGCATAAAAAAACAGCCCTATACATCATAATTTACGTAAAAAATCTTGTAATATATAAGAATGAAGGATAAAACGAGTCGTTGAAATGCCTGCCTATGTGCAGGCACATTAGGATATATTTAAGATAGCTATAGGGAGAAAACTATGCGCATTTTCGCACAAGCGACAATATGTCTGGCGGTGGTGACGCTATCAATAGGCGGGGCGCTTGCCGCTGATGGCCAGCCTGTGCCATGGCAGTTAGGGTTTCAAAATGCCGCAACCGAACATATGCAAAGATTAACATGGTTTAATAATTATTTGCTCTATATCGTCACAGCAATTTGCATATTCGTTCTTGGCCTTATGCTTTATGTTATGCTCCGCTTTAATGCGCGGGCAAACCCTACGCCTAGCACAACAACCCATAATACACTGCTTGAAGTGGTATGGACAATTATCCCCATTCTGATTTTGGTCGCGATTGCCGTGCCCTCTTTCCGCTTGCTTTATTTTCAGGAGCAAATTCCAGAAACAGACTTAACCGTAAAAGCCGTAGGCTATCAATGGTATTGGGGATATGAATATCCCGACCATGGCGGCTTTGCCTATGATTCGATCATGCTGGAAGATTCGGAACGCACCGCCGGACAACCCCGCCTTTTGGCAACGGATAATGCACTGATATTACCGGAAAATACCACTGTGAAAGTGCTGGTTACTGCGGCTGATGTTTTGCATAGCTGGACGGTTCCTTCTTTCGGGGTTAAAGTGGATGCTGTGCCGGGGCAAGTCAATGCCTTATGGTTTAAGACGGGAGCAACAGGCACATATTACGGACAATGTTCGGAATTATGCGGCGTGCGTCACGCCTTTATGCCGATTGAAGTTAAGGTTGTATCCAAAGCAGAATTTGAAAGTTGGGTGAAACAGGCACAAGCAGAATATGCCAGGCTTAATCAATTTAGCAATCATGTTGCCGATGCGGGCATGCACGCAATAGGAGTAAATTATGGCAGATAATCACATGACAGATACACACGCCAATCCGAGCGGCTGGCGACGTTACCTTTATTCTACCAATCATAAAGACATTGGCACAATGTATCTTATTTTTGCGATTATTGCCGGTATTATCGGCGGTGTCATGTCGATTATTATGCGTATGGAATTACAAGCACCGGGTGATGGCATTTTGAATGGCGATTATCATTTATATAATGTGCTGGTGACAGCGCATGGTCTGATTATGATATTTTTTATGGTGATGCCAGCTTTGATTGGCGGATTTGGTAATTGGTTTGTGCCGCTTATGATTGGCGCGCCGGATATGGCCTTTCCGCGTATGAATAATATTTCTTTCTGGCTTTTGCCTGTGGCTTTGATTCTTTTATTTATCTCTCTATTTGTGGAAGGCCCGCCAGGTGCACGCGGCGTTGGCGGGGGGTGGACGATTTATCCGCCACTTTCAACCAGTGGGCAACCTGGCCCGGCAATGGATTATGCCATTTTGTCTTTACATGTCGCCGGTATATCTTCAATTTTGGGCGCGATTAACTTTATCACTACAATTTTTAATATGCGCACCCCGGGTATGAGCTTGCATAAAATGCCGCTCTTTGTGTGGTCGATTTTGGTTACAGTATTTTTGCTGCTCCTATCTTTACCGGTTTTTGCCGGTGCGATTACCATGTTGCTTACCGATCGTAATTTCGGCACCGCTTTTTACGATCCGGCAGGGGGCGGCAATCCGGTTCTTTATCAACATTTATTCTGGTTTTTTGCCCATCCCGAAGTTTATATTCTTATTTTGCCCGGCTTTGGCATTATCAGTCAGATTGTGTCAACATTCTCCAAAAAGCCCGTATTTGGTTATTTGGGTATGGCTTATGCGATGGTTGCCATTGGCGGCGTCGGCTTTATTGTGTGGGCGCACCATATGTATACGGTGGGCATGAGCGTAAATACACAAGCCTATTTTATTGCAGCAACCATGGTGATCGCTGTGCCGACAGGGGTAAAAATCTTCTCCTGGATTGCCACAATGTGGGGCGGATCGATCGAGTTCAAAACCCCTATGCTATGGGCGCTGGGGTTTATCTTTTTGTTTACCTTCGGTGGTGTTACAGGCGTGATATTGGCCAATGCCGGTGTGGATAGAGCTTATCATGATACTTATTTTGTGGTGGCGCATTTCCATTATGTGCTCTCATTGGGTGCGGTGTTTGCCATTTTTGCCGGCTGGTATTATTGGTTCGGCAAAATGTTCGGCTATGTCTATTCAGAATTTATCGGCAAGCTGCATTTTTGGGTGACCTTTATCGGTGTTAATCTGCTTTTCTTCCCGCAACATTTTCTGGGTATGGCGGGTATGCCGCGGCGTTATGCCGATTATCCTGATGCCTATGCAGGCTGGAATTATTGGTCATCAATCGGCAGCTATATTGCCGGCGTGGGTGTGCTTATCTTCTTATTTGGTGTTGCGGTTGCCTTTGCACGACGTGAACCGGCGGGAGATAATCAATGGGGTGAAAGTGCAACTACGCTAGAGTGGACATTGTCCTCACCACCGCCCTTTCACCAATTTGAGGATTTACCAAAAGTTAAATAGATGCAGGTTAATATGGCACGTGCCATGGAAAAAAATAGCGGTGAGCTTATCTATGATGATAAGGGTGAGATAGGCGATTTTCTCGCCCTTATGAAGCCGCGCGTTATGTCGCTGGTTATTTTTACCGCGTTTATCGGCATGATTATGGCACCCGGCACGGTGCATCCGGTGATTGGGGGAAGCGCTCTTATTTTGATTGCTGTGGGTGCGGGTGCCTCTGCCGTGTTAAATATGTGGTATGATGCTGATATTGATATAAAAATGCAACGCACACAAGCGCGTCCCATTCCGGCACAACGTGTAAGCCGTGATGCCGCATTGAGTTTCGGTTTGTGGCTATCTGCACTTTCGGTTTTTTCTATGGCGGTGTTGATCAATTATTTGGCAGCCGGCCTATTGGCTTTTACCATTTTCTTTTATGCGGTGATTTATACAATGTGGCTTAAGCGGCGAACACCACAAAATATCGTAATTGGCGGGGCAGCCGGGGCTTTGCCGCCCGTAATCGGGTGGGCATGTGCAACCAATGCGCTAAGCATGGAGCCGCTTATCTATTTCATAATTATTTTTTTATGGACGCCGCCACATTTTTGGGCATTGGCCTTGCGCAAGGGGCAGGAATATGCCGATGCCAATGTGCCTATGTTGCCCAATATTATAGGGGCAAAAGCAAGCGCCAAGCAAATTATGCTCTATACGCTTTTGCTGGGCGGGGCAGCGCTTATGCCTTATATTATGGGTTTTGCAGGTCTCATATATGCGGTGCCGGTGGGCATTTTGAGCGTTATCTTTTTGCTGCTAACCTTATGGCTTTATGCTGTGAAGGATGAAAAACGCAACCACATTGCGGGCGGTATATTTGCCTATTCAATTTTTTATCTGTTTTTACTATTTGCCTTATTGCCAGTGGACAGGATACTCGTATGAAGCATCAATGGACACCGGAATTACTTGCCCGCCGCCGTAGACGCGCCCGTGCGATGGCCTTGGGGCTTTGTGCTATGGTCATCATGTTTTTTGCAGTCACTTATGTGCAAGTTATGCGCAATCAGCAACAGGCAGAGGCAGAAAAAGATAACGTAATGATGGATGGAATGCACCAATGACGACACATATACATGCACAAGCCAAAAGTAATAGGCGCCTTGCCACAGGGGCGGCACTGGTGGTGGTGCTTATGCTGGCTATGTCTTATGCCGCCGTGCCGCTTTATGATTTATTTTGTCGTGTAACCGGCTATGGCGGCACCACGCAAATTGCACAAAGCGCGCCTACACAAATCGGCACACGTATGATGACCATACGTTTTGATGCCAACACGCATCGCGATATGCCATGGCAGTTTAAGCCCCCGGCAGATGATGTGAGGCTGCCAGTGGGGGCACAGGGGCTTACCTTTTTTACCGCCGAAAATAACAGCAATATTCCGGTTACCGGTGTGGCGAGCTTTAATGTGACACCGCAAAAGGCCGGATATTACTTTTCCAAAATAGATTGCTTTTGCTTTACCGAACAAACTTTGGCAGCAGGTGAACGGGTTGATATGCCGGTTAGTTTTTTTGTTTCACCGGAAATTGTTGATGATCCGGAGCTAGATGATGTGGATGAGATTACCTTATCTTATACATTTTTTATATCGCCAGAAAAAACGCAATCTGCCAGTGCTGGAGCAGGTGAGTAATAAGCAGTTAATTTATCAAAGAAGCGTAAAGGGAATAAATTATGGCACATACAAAAAATCATGATTATCATTTGGTTGACCCTAGTCCATGGCCGATTGTCGGTTCATTTAGCTTGCTGATTATGGCGGTGGGTGCAGTACAATATTTTCACGGCCAAGCACCCTGGGTTTTACTGATCGGAACACTGGGTGTGCTTTATACCATGTTATGCTGGTGGCGCGATGTTGTGCGCGAAGGCCAAAATGGTGATCATACACCCGTGGTGCAATTACATTTACGCTATGGCATGATTTTATTTATCGCCTCGGAGGTTATGTTTTTTGTCGCCTGGTTTTGGGCTTATTTTGATGCCAGCCTGTTTCCGGCCCTTACCGAGGCACGTGCCGCATTAACCGGAGGTGTATGGCCGCCACAAGGCATTGAAACATTCGACCCATGGCATTTACCGCTTATCAATACGCTTATTTTGCTTACCTCGGGCACAACGGTGACATGGGCGCATCATGCCTTACGTGAAAATGATCGTAAAGGGCTTATATGGGGGCTTATCCTAACCGTTATATTGGGGCTGTTATTTAGCGCACTTCAGGCCTATGAATATGCCCATGCGGCATTTGGCTTTAGCGGCCATATTTATGGGGCGACTTTCTTTTTAGCAACCGGCTTTCATGGCTTTCATGTGATTGTCGGCACAATATTCTTATTTATATGTTTGCTACGCGCACTTAAAGGGCATTTTACGGAGCAAGAGCATTTTGGTTTTGAAGCAGCGGCATGGTATTGGCATTTTGTCGATGTGGTGTGGTTGTTTTTATTTGTTGCCATTTATGTCGTCGGGGCAGGTGATATGGCTGGCGGCGCGCATTAGGTCTTTTGCATCTCGCTCATGCCGTCTTCGCCGCGTTCTATTATTACATTAAGCCTTAAGGGGCGATGCCCACATTGTGGCGTGGGGCGCTTGTTTAATGGGTTTTTAGATGTGAAAGATATGTGCCCGGAATGTGGGTTTGATTTTGGCATGATTGATAGTGGCGATGGGCCTGCGGTTTTTGCGATTTTTATTGCCGGATTTCTGATTGTCATTGCAGCGCTTTATGTTGAGCTTGCCTATCAACCAGCTTATTGGATACATGTGGCTTTATGGTTTCCTTTAGGGGTAGCTGTGCCTTTGGCATTATTGCGTCCACTTAAAGCATGGCTTTTTGCAATGCAATATCGCTATAAGGCGCACCAGGCTATAAGTGATAAATAATGCAGCGTCTTTCTTCTATGCTTCCGGCTATAATGAGCCTCGCGGCAGTTTTTATTTTGGTAAATTTGGGAAATTGGCAAATAGAGCGGCTTGCCTGGAAAGAAGACTTGCTTGCGCTCATCGCAGCGCGCCAGGCAGCTTCTCCTGTTTTATTAAATGAGATAAGCAATTTTTCTACGCTTACAAAAGCGGATTATGACTATCAGCGCGTCCATGTGCGCGGAAAATTTGATCATACACAAGCCCAATTCTGGTTCACACAAATTATCAATCCGCCAATGGGGTTTCCAGCACAATTAGGCATAGGGCATCATGTAATCACACCGCTTCATCTTGAGGATGGTCGCATCGTTCTGGTTGATCGTGGCTTTTTACCCATGGACGCAACAGCTGAAGACCCGCACGGGCTTATCACGCTTGGGGCGATTTTGCGCTGGCCGGCACAGCGGCGCTATTTCGATAATGCCGACCAGCCAGAGAAAAATCTATGGTATGTGCGCGATGTGAAAAAAATAAGCGCTCATATTGGCATTGCTGATACAGGTTTTTTGCTTGAAGCGCGCGCGATGGACGGGGCAGCTATACCTCCCTTTCGGTTTCCGCTTGGCGGACAGACGCGGTTTGATTTTCCCAATAAACATTTAGGCTATGCGCTTACCTGGTATGGTTTGGCGCTGGCTGCGGTGATTATATGTGGCCTATGGTATCGACGAAAATTCAGGTATAAGACATAAAATGCATTATATAAGCACCAGAGGCCTTGCGCCACGTTTGAATTTTGAAGACGCGCTTTTGGCAGGACTTGCCGATGATGGTGGGCTTTATGTGCCCGAAACATGGCCGCATTTCACATATGATGATATCTCTGCTTTGCGTGGGAAACCTTATGCCGAAGTGGTGTATCAGATTATACAGCCCTTTATCGGTGCATCTATGCCCGAAAAGCGCTTGCGCAGCTTGATTGAGGATGCTTATGCGGCGTTTGCCCAGCCGGATATTGTGGCACCGCTGGTGCGCATTGATGCCCAACATTATATGCTAGAGCTATTTCATGGCCCGACACTGGCCTTTAAGGATATTGCCATGCAATTATTGGCACGCCTTATGGATGACGTTTTGCAAAAGCGTAATCAGCGTGTAACAATTATTGGGGCAACATCGGGGGATACGGGCTCAGCTGCAATCGAGGCGTTTCGCGGGCGGGCAGCGTGCGACATATTCATTCTTTATCCGCATGGGCGTGTATCTGATGTGCAAAGGCGGCAAATGACCACCATAGATGAGGCGAATGTGCATGTGCTTGCGATAGACGGCAATTTTGATGATTGTCAGGCTTTGGTTAAAGCCATGTTTAATGATGCCGCCTTTCGCACAAAGCATCATTTAGCCGGCGTAAATTCGATAAATTGGGCGCGCATTATGGGCCAGATTGCCTATTATTTCACAGCTGCCCTTGCTTTGAACGCCCCTGAAACAAAATCTGCTTTTTGTGTGCCGACGGGAAATTTTGGCGATATTTTTGCAGGCTTTATTGCCAAGCAAATGGGGCTACCGATTGAACGGCTGGTGATCGCAACCAATGTGAATGATATTTTGGTGCGCGCGCTTAAAGGGGGCGTTTATGCCATAGATGAGCTTATTGCCACCAATAGCCCGAGCATGGATATACAGGTGTCCAGTAATTTTGAACGCTTATTATTTGAAGCAAGTCAGCGTGATGCGGCACAAATAAGAGCGCTGATGACGACACTTGCACGCGATAAGGCTTTTCCGCTTGGGCGTGATAATCTCGAACGTATAAGGCACGATTTTTTAGCCGAAGCAGTTAATGAAGCTGAAACGGCAAAAACAATTTCTTATATGTATGAGCATTACAAGAAAGTCATTGACCCGCATAGTGCAGTTGGCTTTGCAGCAGCGCGTGCGGTATGCCAAGCGGGTTCGATTGCACCGGATATACCCGTTGTTACGCTTGGAACGGCGCATCCGGCGAAATTTCCGGATGCGGTAAAAGCCGCATGTGGCGTTACGCCCGATACACCTGCACATATTGCAGCAATGGCGCATGCACAGGAAATATTTACCCGCCTGCCCAATGATGTAGCGCGCATAAAACACCATATTACAGAGCATGTAGGATGAGCGTAATATTACGTGCCGCTTTTATTATTTTCATTGCCTTTGGGGGTGTATCTGTGGCGCATAGTGCCGACCCTTTGGATATTGGCGAAAATTTTAACCTGATAGAACTTAATCAATATATGCGCATGGGTGATAACTTACCTCATTTTTCCATTCAAAACGCAACCGCAGATACGCTTAAATTAGGATTATATCATGCCCCACCGGATATGTTTTTACATATTTTAGGGCTTGCCGATTTTGAACCGACACAGCTACGGCTTTTTTCTTCCGATGATAAGGAGTTCCCACCATCACCGCAGAGTTTTGACCAGGTGGATTTTCAGATTGAAGCAGGGCGTGTGCAAACCTATAGCCTTATGGGTATGACGCATATGGCGCGGCCATTATGGTTATGGGTGCCTGCCCAGAAACGTGCTTTTGAACGACGCATCAGCTATGGGCGTGGCTTTTTTCTTCTCATCATGGCGGTGGGGATTTTAGCATCCCTTATTCTTGCCTTTTGGCGATACGGCAAGCTGGTTTATTATATTGCTGCTTTTTCGGGATTTATCTTTTTAACTTTGCTTATATTATCCATCCCCCAATTTGAAGCGCAAGATTTTATGATCGTTTATAATATTGAGCTTATGCGTATTTTACTCTCAGGTTTTTTCCTTATGGTCATCGGGTTGCATGGCGGAGTGATTTTTATGCAAAATATGTTTAAGCCTTTTTGGGTTTGGTTTTTGGGCATATTTGATGTCTTGCTTATATTATTTCTCGGCCATTTAGCTTTCATGCTGTTTTATCCCTTTTATGGTGGGCCGCTTATGTCTGAAATAGGGGTTGGCCTATTATGTATTATGGCACTTTATAGCAGCGGCGCGGTTATTTTGGCGCCGCGTAAAAAATAAAAGGGGGCGGCTGCTTTATGCGTATTTTATTTGCTTTGGGGCTTTTTATGTGTGGTTGCGCAGCACATGCAAGTGACTGGCAGCAACAAGCTGGCATTGCTGCACGCTTGCTTATTGGCAAAACCGATGACGGATATTGGGCAGGTTTTGATATAAAGCCGGATAAGGGCTGGTATAGCTATTGGCTTTATGCGGGGGCGAGTGGTTTTCCCCCGCAATTTGATTTATCACAAAGTGATAATCTTGGCGTGGACAGGGTGCGCTTTCCTGCCCCCCATTTTACCGATGACGGGCTTGGGGGGTATTATGGCTATTATGACCAATTCGGATTGCCATTCAAAATAAACATAAAAGATAAAGCTCAAAAAGCAGATATACACGCGCAGCTAACCCTTGGGGCGTGTAATGATAAAATTTGCGTGCCCTTTTCATTTACATTTCACCGCTCTTTTATGCTGGATGATATAAAAACCAATACGCGTTTGACTGAGATAATTGCTGCTCTGCCGCAAAACGTGCCCGCAAAACGTTTCATAAAAGCTCTTAAATTTGATGGCAAGGCTTTGCATATTACGCTTAAAAGCGATGAGTTACAGGCACCGGTTATTATGCCAGACTTTCCCGCAGCAGTGATAAGCGGTGTGCAAAGCGCGGCACGTTATGGAGATGACCATCTGATCACCTTGCCCATTTTTGAAGGGGGCGCGGCTTTATATGACGAAAATTTGAATTTTGTTATCCGCGATGGCGCTTTTACAGCGCAGCTCACGACACGCTTAACTGACTAATATAGACTCATTCATATGCGCGCGGGCGGGCGCTGCCTTATACACACCTAAAATATCAACTTTTGTGCTGAAAAATTCCAGCTCTGCCAATGCGTGACGCACGGTTTCATCTTCGGGGTGCCCTTCAATATCAGCATAAAATTGTGTGGTGGCGAATTGACCACCAATATAATAGCTTTCCAATTTCACCATATTGACATTATTCGTTGCAAAACCGCCTAAGGCTTTATAAAGCGCGGCAGGAATATTGCGCAGGCGAAAAATAAGGCTGGTAATTATCGGTGCATCTTGCGGGGTGGCATCATCGGGTGTGCGCGAGAGAACGAGAAATCGGGTTGAGTTATTATGGTCGTCCTCAATATTGTCTTTGAGTATAGACAGGCCGTAAATTTCGCCCGCAAGTTTAGAGGCGATTGCCGCCTGGGTTTTATCTTTCATAGCGGCAATCATTTGTGCCGCCCCGGCTGTATCTACGGTTACGCTATGCGATAGTTTATGCGTTGCAAAAAATTTGCGGCATTGTCCTATTGCCATTTCATGGCTATGCACATGGGTAATATCATTGAACTGCGCGCCTTCCACCCCCAGCAAGAAATGTTCAATCGGCATAAAATATTCGCCGATAATATAAACCTCTGAATTGGGTAAAAGCCGATGCACATCTGAAACGCGGCCGGCAAAATTATTCTCAATCGGCGCAAGGGCATATGTGGCATAACCCTGTTTAAGACTTTGAAACATGTTATCAAATGTGCGGCAGGGCAGGATATCCATATCCGGATAAAGCCGCGTGCAGGCAATATGCGAATTGGCACCAGGCTCTCCTTGAAATGCAATTTTTCCGTTCATAGTGACTCTTGTAAAATTTCGCGGGCGGCTTGTAAATCCTCTTTTGTGTCCACACCCAGGGCGACTTTGTCAACAATGCCCATGCGTATGGTAAAGCCAGCCTCTAATGCGCGTAATTGCTCCAGCCTTTCACGCTGTTCCAGGGGGGATCGAGACAGGGCTACAAATTTGTCCAATATTGCGCGGCGAAATCCGTAAATGCCGATATGGTGATATAAGGCACCTTCACCGCTTGGTGCGGTTGCGCGGGTAAAATAAAGTGCGCGGCCTTCCTGGCAGCTTGCATCATCAAAGGCGATGACGGCTTTCACCACATTGGGGTTGTCGCGTTCTGTATCATTATGAATTTGTGCAGCTAAGCTGGACATATCCGCATTTTGTAACAGCTGTGCTGTCCGGGCAATAAAGTGCGGGTCGAGGCTTGGCAAATCACCTTGCAAATTGATAATGATGGTATGGGTTTTGTCGGGGTCAATTTTTTGGGCAGCCTGATGAATCCTATCCGTTCCCGAGGGAAGATCCCTATCGGTTATGATCGCCTCGCCACCAGCAGCTTCTATAACGTCAATAATGTCCTGTTCTGCCGCCGCAACCACTACGCGCCCTAGCTGTGCTTCTTGGGCACGTCGCCACACATGCACAATCATCGGCGTGCCACCAATATCGGCCAAAGGTTTATTCGGCAAACGCGTTGAGGCCATACGTGCCGGAATAATAATAAGGGGTGTGGATATGTCACGCATAGATTAATAAATATAGCTATACAAAGTTATATAGACCATTTTCTAATCAGCACGTTCACGCCTGTTATCATATGAGCTATATCCCCTTTGTTATATTTTAATGGCTTGCGAGTCGCGTAATATTTGCTTATACACTGTCTTAACTTGTGCGATGCTTTATCGCAAGCCATAATTAAAACGAACAAGCGTGTAAGCCATGTGAGTCATATAAGGTTTTAGGAGGATTTCATGGATTCTTTTGAATGGAATAAAGTTTTCGGGGCAGTTTTATTTGCACTGCTTATTTATCTGGGTGTGCAGAATTTGGTGAGCGGCCTATATAAAACCACGCCGGCAAACCCCGAGGCTTATATTGTTGAAGGCGTTATGGAAGAAGGTGCGACGCAAATGGCGGCACAACAAACCGAAGACATTATTCCTATAGAAACACTGCTTGCTGATGCGTCTATTGAAAAGGGCATGAAAGTTGCCAAAAAATGTATTTCCTGCCATGGGTTTGCCAAGGGGGATATGGCAAAAACCGGCCCCGGCTTATGGGGTATTGTCGGGCGTGATATCGCCTCTGCTGCCGGCTTTTCCTTTTCAGACGCCTTAAACGGGATTGATGGTGTGTGGGATTATGAAAAATTGGCGGCTTTTTTGGAAAATCCGAAAAAATTCGCGAAGGGCACCAATATGGCCTTTGTCGGCTTACGCAAAGCCAAAGATCGCGCCGATATTATTGCCTATTTGGATAGTTTGAAAGATTAAACCCTTTACAAATAGCCCATAGAACGGACACAATAAGGCCATGATTCTTTTTCGGCGTATTGTGTGTTTTATATGGCTGTTTATGGCATCCGTGGGTGTGGGTGTGGCGCAAGAGGCAGCACATGGATTTTCATTATATGGCGCGCCTACATTAAAAGCGGGGTTTTCGCATTTTCCCTATGCCAATCGGCACGCCCCCAAAGGGGGCGCGGTGCGTATTGCAGCGATTGGGCATTTTGATACGCTGAATGGCTTTAATATTAAAGGCACCAGTGCACAGGGTTTGGGTCTTATTTATGATACGCTTATGGTGCAAAGCGCCGATGAGGTGGGCAGCACATATGGCTTGCTTGCAAAAACTGTCTCGCATGCGCCAGATTTTTCATGGGTCAGTTTTTCATTACGTCCGGCGGCGCGCTTTCATGACGGTGTGCCCCTGACGGCGGAAGATGTGGTGTTTTCCTTTAATAGCCTCAAAGCGGTGCATCCGGGTTATGCGGCCTATTATGGCGATATTACAGATGTAAAGGCGCATGGCACATATAAGGTGACGTTTTATGCCGGCACCACGGGCAATCGTGAATTACCGCTTATTTTGGGAGATTTACCCATATTACCGAAACATTATTGGACGGCCAATGAACGCGATTTAGCCAAAACCACCCTGGAGCCTCCCTTGGGCAGTGGTGCTTACCAGATTGCCAATACGGTGGATGAGCGCGGCATTATCCGCAAAACCGATTCGATCATTTATGAGCGTGTGCCAGACTATTGGGCGGCAAATATCAATACAAAAATCGGGCATGATAATTTTGACCGCATTCGTTATGATTATTTTCGCGATGATACAGTCGGCTTTGAGGCATTCAAAGCAGGTGAAATAGATTATCGCTATGAATATAATTCACGCAATTGGGCCACTGGCTATGATGATGCGCCTGCCATACGTGACGGGCGGATAAAGCGCGAATTGATAAAACTACAAAATGCACATGGCATGCAAGGTTTTGTGTTTAATACGCGCCGCGCGCCTTTTGACGATATGCGTGTGCGCGAAGCGCTTAACCATGCGTTTGATTTTGAATGGACCAATGAAAAATTATTTTATGGGCAATATGCCCGCAATAATAGTTTTTTTGATGGGAGCGAATTGGCTGCGACTGGCCTGCCGAGCAAGGCAGAATTGGCCTATTTGAACCCTTTACGTGCGCAACTCCCTGAAGCGGTATTTACCACACCATTTCAAAACCCGGTAACAGATGGCAGTGGTTATATGCGCACGCATTTACGCCACGCCCTGGCATTGCTTCAGCAAGCGGGGTGGCAGAGCGAGGCCGGTAAGCTCATGAAAGATGGCGCACAAATGAATATAGAGTTTCTGATTGTGCAGCCTGCCTTTGAACGCATTGTGGCGCCTTATGCACAAAATCTTAAAAAATTGGGCATCGCTGCAAAAATTCGTATTGTTGATCCGTCACAATATCAAAATCGGGTCATTGGGCATGATTTTGATGCGATTGTGTTTTCTTTTCCTCAATCGCTTTCTCCGGGTAATGAGCAGCGCAATTATTGGTCAAGCGCCGCAGCCGATAGGCAAGGCAGCCGCAATTTTATCGGCATTAAAAATCCGGCCATTGATGCGCTGATTGAACATATTATTTTTGCCAAAACCCGCGCCGATGTGGTTGCAGCCACCCGGGCACTTGACCGTGTTTTACTATGGAATCATTATGTTGTGCCGCAATGGTATTCACCTTATGAACGGCTTGCCTATTGGCAAGGCTTACGCCGCCCTGATACAATGCCCCGCTATGGGCTGGGCTTTCCATCATTATGGTGGCGTGATACCCCGCCATCCTATGCGCCGCATATGTCCGATAAAGGAGATAAAGACCAATGATCGCCTATATTTTCCGTCGCTTATTGCTTATGGTGCCGACCATTATTGGCATATTGGCGATTAGCTTTTTGATCATTCAATTTGCGCCGGGCGGGCCGGTGGAGCGCATTATTGCCCAATTACAGGGAACAGAAAGCACAGCAACCGCACGGTTTGGCGGGCAGCAAATGGAGAATATGAATGCGCTTGATGCAAGTTCCGGCCAATATCGTGGCGCACAAGGGCTGGATCCGGAATTTATCGCCCAATTAGAAGCACAATTCGGGTTTGACAAGCCCGCACATGAACGCTTTTTCAAAATGTTGTGGGATTATACCCGCTTCGATTTTGGCACCAGCTATTTCCGTGATGTTTCCGTGTTAGAGCTGATAAAGGAAAAGCTGCCCGTTTCAATCTCGCTTGGGATATGGACGGCGCTTCTAACCTATTTTATCTCTATTCCCCTGGGCATCGCCAAAGCCCACCGCGATGGCAGTCGTTTTGATATATGGAGCTCCACAGCGATCACCATAGGCTATGCTGTGCCGGGCTTTTTATTTGCCATTATGCTGATTATGTTTTTTGCCGGGGGTAATTATTTTAATCTTTTTCCCTTGCGTGGCCTTGTTTCGGATAATTGGGAGAGCCTGTCTTGGGCGGGGCGTATGCTTGATTATTTCTGGCATTTAGCCTTACCGCTTATCGCGCTTAGCATTGGCAGCTTCGCCACCACAACCATGCTCACCAAAAATTCCTTTATGGATGAAATCGGCAAACAATATGTTATCACCGCACGTGCCAAGGGGCTGGATGAGCGGCGCATTATTTACGGTCATATTTTCCGCAATGCCATGCTGATTATTATTGCCGGTTTTCCCGGCGCATTTATCGGCGCTTTTTTCACCGGCTCATTACTCATTGAAACCATATTCTCGCTAGATGGGTTGGGCTTGCTTTCCTATGAGAGCATTATCAATCGGGATTATCCGGTCGTATTTGCCAGCCTGTATATTTTCGGGCTAATGGGGCTGATAGTGAAATTAGTGTCCGACCTTACTTATATGTGGATAGACCCACGTATTGATTTTGAAACGCGACATTAGGAGACGGCACGCCATGAGGTTTTCTATAAACTTATCCCCTTTGAACCAAAGACGCTGGCGCAATTTTAAGGCCAATCGGCGCGGCTTTGTTTCTTTATGGATTTTTGCTATCCTCTTTATCGTGTCATTATTTGCTGAATTTATCGCCAATGATAAACCCTTTTTGATGCGGTATGAGGGGCAGTTTTTTAGCCCCGCTTTTATCACCTATTATGAGACGGATTTTTATGGGCGTGGTTTTGGCGACGCGTATCGGACGCGCATTGCCATTGGTGGCAATGGCGAAGAATTGCCGGTTGATTATCGTGACCCAGCCTTTATCAGCCTGGTGGAGGAAAGCGGGGGCTTTATGCTCTGGCCGCTTATTCGTTTTGCTTATGATGAGCGTAATCTTGCCGCACCGCCTGCTCCTGCTCCCCCGAGTGCAGAAAACTGGTTGGGCACGGATAATCAAAGCCGCGATGTATTGGCGCGGGTTATTTATGGGTTTCGCATTTCGGTATTATTTGGTTTGATTCTGGCATTTTTATCCTCAATTATCGGTGTGATTGCAGGTGCGGTTCAAGGCTATTTTGGCGGCTGGGTAGATTTAGGCTTACAACGCTTTATTGAAATATGGATGAGCGTGCCCACGCTTTATCTGCTGATTATTATTGCGGCGGTAATCGAACCGAGCTTTTGGATTTTGCTGGGCATATTATTGCTTTTTTCATGGACGGCTTTGGTCGATTTGGTGCGTGCCGAATTTTTACGTGGACGCAATTTTCAATATATTGAGGCCGCCCGTGCTCTGGGGGTAAGCAATCCGATGATTATGTATCGTCATTTATTGCCCAATGCGATGGTGGCCACCATTACCTTTATGCCGTTTATTTTGAATGCGTCGATCACCACGCTTACCTCGCTTGATTTTTTGGGGTTTGGCTTGCCCCCTGGCTCTCCCTCATTGGGTGAGTTATTGCGTCAGGGGAAAGAAAATTTACACGCGCCGTGGCTTGGGTTGACCGGTTTTTTTACCATTGCGCTTATTCTATCCTTGCTGATTTTCATTGGCGAGGCGGTGCGCGATGCCTTTGACCCACGTAAAGATGCGATAAGCGATTAGGATAATAGCTATGGATGACACATTATTGAGGGTTGAAGATTTACATATCGGCTTTCGCACCGGCGGGGGAAATGTTGATGCTGTGCATCAGATTTCCTTCGAAATTAAGCGCGGCGAAGTTCTGGGTTTGGTTGGCGAAAGCGGCTCGGGCAAAACCATATCAGCGCTTTCTATTATGCGCCTTCTATCTTATCCGCGTGCTTTTCACAAAAGCGGCAATATATTTTTCGAAAATAAAAATATTATGCATGCGCCCCCAGCCGATATGCGCAACATACGCGGCAATGATATTGCCATGATTTTTCAGGAACCTATGAGCTCGCTTAACCCGCTACATAATATTGAAAGGCAAATTTCTGAAATGCTGATTTGTCATCAGGCGATGCCTAAACCGCGCGCGCGTCAAGAAACTTTGCGTTTACTTAACCGCGTTGGGTTGGATAATCCCGAAAGGCGTCTTAAAGCCTTACCGCATGAATTATCCGGTGGGCAACGTCAGCGCGTTATGATCGCCATGGCTTTGGCCAATCGCCCGAAACTCTTGATTGCCGATGAACCCACAACGGCTTTAGATGTGACCATTCAAAAGCAAATTCTTGATTTGCTTAAAGACCTACAGGCCGAATTTAATATGGCGATTTTACTCATTACCCATGATTTGGGCATGGTGCGCTATATGGCCGATCGGATTTGTGTGATGCGGCAAGGCGAGATTGTCGAAACAAATAAAACGGCGACGCTGTTTGAGCGCCCCAAACATGACTATACTAAAATGCTAATTAACGCCCAACCCACGGGCACAATGCCGGCACTTACCAAGGGGGCAGAAAAGCTGATTGAGGCGCAGCATATGAAGGTCTGGTTTCCGATGCGACGCGGTTTTTTCCGCCGTGTTTATGACCATGTAAAGGCGGTAAATGGCGTAAGTTTTGATATAAAGCGCGGGGAGACCTTGGGTGTTGTTGGGGAAAGCGGCTCGGGCAAAACCACATTAGGGCGCGCCCTTTTGGGCTTACAAAAAAGTGAGGGCACGCTTGCTTTTGCCGGGCGTATGCTTAACGCATTAGATAAATCCGCATGGCGTGCTTTGCGCGCTGATATGCAAATTGTGTTTCAAGACCCATTCGGGGCGCTTAGCCCGCGTATGTCGGTTTATGATATTGTGGCAGAGGGGGTGAAAATTCACCATAAGCAGATATCACCGGATGCGCGGGATGCACTGGTGGCACAGGCTTTGCGTGATGTGGAATTAGATCCGGATATCGCAGCGCGCTATCCGCATGAGTTTTCCGGCGGGCAGCGCCAACGCATTGCCATTGCGCGCGCTTTGGTGTTGGCGCCCGAATTTATTGTTTTAGATGAACCGACCAGCGCGCTTGATAGGTCAGTGCAAGCGCAAATTATTGATTTATTGCGCCGCTTACAACAAGAAAAAGGCTTAACCTATTTATTCATTAGCCATGATCTCAAAGTGGTGCGGGCGATTTCGCATCGGGTCATGGTGATGCGCCACGGGGCATGTGTTGAATATGATACGACACAGCGCATTTTTGAAAATCCGCAACAAGATTATACGCGCGCCCTCATTGCGGCTGCCTTTGATTAGCCCTGCTTGACTTTGGTAAGTTTTATTCTTACTGTCTTGAATAAAGGGGAGGAACAAGCATGTCGGAAGCACAGATTGCGGATAAAGCAAAAATAAGCGCGCGTGCGCGCAATTATACCCTATTTGTTTTGGTGCTGATTTATGCGTCCAGCCATATTGATCGGCAAATTATCTCTATTTTGGCCGAGTCGATTAAACTGGATTTAGACTTAAGCGATACGCAACTGGGCTTTCTCACCGGATTTTCTTTTGCGATATTTTATGCCACTTTGGGCATTCCCGTTGCCATTGCAGCAGACCGCATGAATCGCCGTAATATTATCGCCATTTCTGTGATAATATGGTCGGGCATGACCGCTTTGTGCGGCTTGGCGACAAATTTTCTGCAACTGGCTCTGGCGCGTATCGGTGTGGGCATTGGCGAGGCCGGTTCAAGCCCGCCTAGTCACTCAATGATTTCCGATTTATTTCCGCTGGAAAAACGCGGCATGGCCATGGGGTTTTATTCTGCGGGTATCAATATCGGTATTCTTATCGGCTTTCTGGTCGGGGGATGGGTTGATGATATGTGGGGATGGAAAAATGCCTTTTTTGTTGTTGGCTTGCCTGGTATTTTGCTTGGTCTTATTTTATTCCTCACAGTAAAAGAACCGCCCCGCACTGCGCCGCCCAAACCTTTACCGGAAAATATTTTTCAGTATTTCCTGACTGAAATCTGGCAAACCTTCAAGATTATGATGTCGATACCCTCTTTGCGGCATATTGTGATTGGCTGCACATTGGTTGTGTTTGTCGGCTATGGCACGGTCGCCTGGCATGGTGTTTATTTTCGCCGTGTGCATGGCTTATCATCGCTTGAAGCGGGCACGATATTGGCCTTGATCGCGGGCATTATTGGCGGTGTCGGCACATTTTGTGGTGGCTGGTGGGCAGATTTGTTAAGCAAGAAAGATAAGCGTTATTATGCTTTGCTTACAGCGGCGGTGAAGTTTTTTCTTTTCCCCTTTACAGTTGCCTTTTATATGGTGACAGATGTAACATCTGCCATTTATATTTTGGTAATACTCTCTTTTTTCGGCGGGTTTTATCTCTCAAGCAGTTTTGCCATGACACAAAGCCTATTGCCGCCCGCGCGGCGTGCCCTGGGGGCTGCGATTTTATTGTTTTGTATTAACATATTGGGGCTTGGCCTTGGGCCGATGCTGGTGGGCATATTAAGTGATTTTTTCTCTGCCACGCATGGGGTGGATGGGTTACGCTATGCGCTTGTGGCTGTATGCACGCTCAATATTTGGGGGTCGCTACATTATTATATTGCCGCCCGCACATTGCATGATGACTTAAACGCTGTGGCTTAGGCGATGTCTTCCTTTCCATCACTATCGGGTAAAGCCAACCGATAACCACGTCCCCATACGGTTTGAATAAGTGAGTCTACTTTGTAATAATCTTCTAGTTTTTTGCGTAATTTACAGATAAATACATCAATAATTTTCATCTCTGGCTCTTTATGTCCCCCATATAGCCTATCCAGAAAGGCTATTTTAGAGACGACATTGCCACGCTTTAGGCATAATAGCTCAAGCATTTGATATTCTTTATTTGTCAGCTTTGCGCGCACACCGCCAACAAATGCTTGATGCGCCTTTAAGTCTATTTCAATAGGGCCATAATTCAGCTTATTGTGATTATGCCCGTTTGCACGACGAATATGGGCATGTAGACGGGCAACGATTTCGCTGGTTTGCACGGGCTTTCTTATATAATCATCGGCGCCCGCCTCTAAGGCGCGCACGCATATATCAGCACTTTCGCACTCTGAAATAATAATGGTGGGTATCACAATATCTGCCATACGTAATACGCTAAGTATTGTTATGGCTTCATCATCACTATGATCGGCATCTATAATAAGGGCATCATATGTATAGGATTTGCAAAACTCCAGAGCTTCCCTGCCGGTTTCTATCTGTTCGATAAAAAAGCCCTTTTGCTTAAGGCCATCAGTCACGTTAGACAAACTTAACGGGTCTGTAACAACTAATAAACGCATTTTACTACCTCTTTTACACATTACGCCAAACCAACCACACATTATGCAGGGCGACATACACACCACTATAAACATATAGAATATGAGATGTTAGCTTATTTGTTAAACTTACTTATCACTCTTAATCTAGCTATCGCCTCACGCCTACCCTCATATTAGACACGTTTATGTGCCTAATGTCTATATCGACTATGTAACATAGATAAGAAATATGTTATAGAGTGTTAGGAAAATTTTATGGCTTATACACAAAAATAATGAAATAATGTGGAAAACTTTACCCGATATAGATTTACAAATTGAAAATAATCTCCCACGCGCAAAAACGCGGATTATTGTTGCCATGTCTGGCGGGGTAGATAGTTCGGTGGCGGCGGCTTTGGTAAAACATGCCGGTTATGATGTTGTGGGGGTGACGTTACAGCTTTACGACCATGGCGCGGCGGTGCAACGTAAAGGCGCATGCTGTGCCGGGCAAGATATTCAGGATGCCCGCCATGTGGCCGCAAAGCTGGATATACCGCATTATGTGCTAGATTATGAATCGCGCTTCCGCGAAAGTGTGATGGATGATTTTGCCGATAGCTATCTGGCAGGTCAAACGCCTATTCCGTGTATTCGGTGCAATGAAACGGTGAAGTTTCGTGATCTTTTACAAACAGCACGCGCGCTCGATGGCGCGGCATTGGTTACGGGGCATTATATTGCCCGCAAACAAGGACAAACGGGGTGGGAGTTACACCGTCCGGCAGATTTAACCCGCGATCAGTCTTATTTTCTGTTTTCAACAACGCAAGCCCAGCTTGATTTTTTACGTTTCCCGCTTGCCCCCTTTCATAAAAAAGACATTCGCACTTTTGCGACATATTTTGACCTGGACATTGCCGATAAGCCAGATAGCCAGGATATTTGCTTTGTGCCCAATGGTGATTATGCCAGTGTGATTAAGACATTGCGTCCTGATTGCGATTTACCTGGCGAAATTGTGGATATGGATGGGCAGGTATTAGGGCAACATCAGGGGGTTTTGCATTATACGGTCGGCCAAAGGCGTGGACTTGGCGTTGCAGTGGGAGACCCGCTTTATGTGGTGCGGATTGAGGCAGAAAACCGCCGCGTGGTTATCGGGCCACGGGCCGCTTTGGCAGTATACCATATTGCGGTAAATGAGGTAAATTGGCTGGGTGATGCCCCTGCGCAAAATATGCGGATTCGCGCAAGAGTGCGCTC
The DNA here is from genome assembly GCA_965227805.1 of Parvibaculaceae bacterium. Taxonomy (GTDB): domain Bacteria; phylum Pseudomonadota; class Alphaproteobacteria; order RS24; family RS24; genus CBDDGJ01. Next base: position 455,916 of record CBDDGJ010000003.1, read on the forward strand.
AAGTGGGGCGCTTATCCCGGCAAAGATCACCTTAAAGGCTGATAAAGCACATATATATCTGGATAAAGCCGAAGAGGGCGTATCACCCGGGCAGGCATGTGTATTTTACGGAGCAGATAATGATCGCATATTAGGCGGCGGCTGGATAGGCGACTAGGCATATGGCACAAAAGCTAAATATTGCCTTAAAGCCCGGGTTAAAAAAGACACAAGCCATGATGCTCTCGCCGCAAATGCAATTCGGACTTGAAATATTGCGGATGAGCAATCAACAATTAGCCGATTATGCAGCGGCGCAAATTGCTGATAATCCGTTTCTGGATTTTGCACCATCACCAGTAGATGGCAAAAATATCATCCACGATGATCAGGGGTATAATCAGGCACAGACCGACACACTAAACGATTTTATCATACATCAAATTCATGAAGATATACGCGACGCCAATTTGCGTATGCTGGCACAGCAGCTGGTTTATTATTTGGATGATGATGCTTATTTACGGGTGGATGATCATGAATTATGCACGGCCTTGCACATTACACAGGCTGAATTACGCACGGTTTTACACGCGCTGCGCCAGCTTTCGCCGGCAGGGATATTTGCACGCTCTATGCCGGATCGGTTGAAAATTCAACTTGAGCGAAAAGGCAAATATACACCGCAATTAGATTTTGTGCTGTCGCATTTAGACAGGCTTGCCGCAGGCGATACCGCCTTTTTTGCAGAGGAAGCCCATATAGACGAAGCCGAATTGCGCGCGATTTTGTCTTTAATAAAAACGCTGCGCCCCACGCTTAAAGATAATTTCGATACGGCGCCGCTAGATAATGTGCGTAGCCCCGATATTCTTTTTAGCAAAGAAAAAACAAGGTGGCATGTTGCGTTGAATGAAACCACTTTGCCGAAAATCCTAGTGCTAGATGCATATTGGGAAGAGCTTGGCGCCCGCCCAATGCACACGCATGAAAAAGCCTATTTGAAAAAAAACTGGATGCATGCAAACCGGTTAAAACGCGCCATAGCACAACGCGCAGCAACATTATTACGCATCGCCAAAGCTGTAAGCATGCGTCAGCATATATTTTTAAGTGATGGCATGACCGCATTAGCACCAATGACCACGCGCCAAATCGGCACGGATATAGAGATGCATGACAGCACCATAAGCCGGGCGATTGCGGGCAAGCTGATAGAGGCACCGGCGGGATTATTTGAGTTACGCACCCTCTTTACACCCGCACTTAAGGGGCGCGATGGACGCACAAGCAATATGTCTGCAGGGGCTGTTAAAGAAAAGGTCAAGCGACTTATTGCCCAGGAAGGCGACGCCTTTTTATCGGATGGTGATGTGGCAGACTTACTGCAAAAAGAGGGCATTGATATTGCGCGGCGCACCATTGCAAAATATCGCGCGCATCTGAATATTCCCTCGCTGGCAGAGCGGCGCAAACGCACACGCTTACAGGCTTTTTTATAGGGCGTTACACATTCCTGACGGAATGACACGCCTGACCCCACGCCCGCGAACGAGCTCTTTTTCTTTTCTGTTGTGGCAATGCGGACAGGTGCGTCATTCCATTAGGAATGTGTAGCACCCAAAAGGAATATGCAGCGTAAAATAAAGATCCCCTAAAATTAACCTTGCCTTAGATGTGGTTTGATATTAACGTCGGTTTTTATTTGGTATATAATAAATTTTACATATAAAGAGGGATAATTATGACGGATTCGAAAAACCCCGAAACAATTTTATTGCATGCCGGCTGGCGCAATGACGAAAATACCGGCTCGGTTGCAGTGCCGATTCATCAAACAACAAGCTATCAGTTCAACAATACCGAACATGCGGCAAATTTATTTGCCCTTGCAGAATTGGGCAATATTTATACGCGTTTACAAAACCCGACAAACGATGTGCTCGAGCAACGTATTGCCGCACTCGAAGGGGGCGCGGCGGCTTTGGCAGTGGCATCGGGACAAACCGCTTCGGCTTTTGCACTGCAAAATCTGGCGCGCGCGGGGGATAATATTGTATCTTCCACCGATCTTTACGGCGGCACATGGAATTTATTTTCCAACACAATGAAAGATATGGGGATTGAGGTGCGTTTTGTTGACCCATCTGACCCGCAAAATTTTGCCCGCGCGATTGATGATAAAACCCGTGCTTTTTATGCTGAAACTTTGCCTAATCCGAAATTGAATGTATTTCCGATACGTGACGTCGCACAAATCGGGCGGGAACATGGCATTCCGCTAATAATGGATAATACGGCAGCACCCGTTTTATGCCGACCGTTTGACCATGGCGCGGCGATTATCGTTTATAGCGCGACGAAATATCTCGGGGGGCATGGCACCTCCATTGGAGGGCTTATCGTTGATGGCGGGAATTTCGATTGGGAAGCCGCAGGCGAAGCCCGCCAGCCCTTATTGAATATGCCCGACCCATCTTATCACGGCGCAATATGGGCGCAAGCTGCCAAACCGCTTGGCCCCATTGCCTATATATTGAAAGCACGCACCACATTATTGCGCGATTTGGGCGGGGCGCTTAGCCCGTTTAATGCGTTCCAGCTTATACAAGGTATGGAAACTTTAGCCTTACGCATGCGCGCACATTGCGATAATGCCGGACAGCTTGCCACATGGTTGCAGGCGCAAAAGGGGGTGCGCAGCGTTACCTATCCGGGCTTAATGCAGGGCGAGGCACGCAAACGCGCCGATGCGGTGTTAAATGGTGGCTATGGCGCGCTTATTGGTTTTGAATTAGAAGGTGGCGTTGATGCTGGTAAGGCGTTTATTGATGCGCTGAACCTATTATATCATGTTGCCAATATTGGAGATGCCCGCTCATTGGCCATTCACCCGGCCAGCACAACACATAGCCAGCTTTCTGCCGATGACCAATTAGCCGCAGGGGTAACACCCGGCTATATTCGGCTTTCGGTGGGTATTGAGCATATTGATGATATTATTGCGGATATTGAACAGGCTTTGCAATCTATTTAGAAAAAAGCGGAAAAAGAGCATCAAATGGTCAACCCTAATTTATGTTCCACGTTTAAGTTAGTAATTGGTCTGTTTTGTTTCTCTTTGAGCTTATAAAAACCCCTACATTGAACAGATCGTGGCGTAAGCGACAGTTAAAAACTTTCATTATAGCCGTTCTCCCATGGACTTTTTGGTTCGATATAGAATACCTTCAGCTTGTGTAAGCGGCATCCGGTAATGGCACATGTTCATATGCTTTAAGGGTTGTGCCGCCGTTTCATCGCTTTTGGCTATGGCCATGAGTGCAACGTAATCCGCTTCGTTCAATACATCCTTGAGGCACAAACGGCGCAAAGCATCACGCTGCCACATTGGTCTATCTTCTGACCATAAAACAATGTGTTGAAGCGCACCGGCCTCTGTATTCAGCCGTTCTTCTATTATTATATCATCATCTATTTTTATCGCTTCATTTGTCATGTTCTTCGTCCATATCACGGCAATTCATACCAGCTTCCACGACCTTTGCCGCGTAGCACCAGACGGTTTTTTTCTAGTAATCTCCTGAAATGCTCTTTCAGGGTGTTACGGCTTACACCGGTAATTTTCGCCATGTCGGCCATTGTGCCCCGCCCGTGTTGCTTGGCATAATCCAGATTTTGTAATGATAGCTCCGGCAAACTGGATAAAATCATCTTTTCACGCTCAACCTTTTTGGCGAGATTACGGCTCTGCTGTAGAAAAATTCGCAAGAAGTAAACCGCCCAAGGTTGCCAGTCAGGACTTTCGCTACGAATTGTGCCTTGTGTCTGGCGTAAGGCCAGATAATAACCTTCCTTATTTTTCTCAACCACACTTTCCAAAGAGCTATACGGCGCATAGACATAACCGGCGCGGAGTAGGGGCAATGTCGTTAAAACACGGCTAAAACGGCCATTACCGTCCTGAAACGGGTGAATTTCCAAAAACACTACAACAAACACGGCAATAGTCAAAAGTGGATGCAATGATTTTGTTTCCAAGGCTTCATTCGTCCAAGCAACAATTTCATTCATCAACGCGCGTGATTCAAAGGGGGTGCTGTTTCAAATACAATTCTCACCTGCTTACCATCTTCATCAACGGCAGCAACACTATTGGATAAGGTTTTGTATTCCCCAGGACGGCGAGAATCTTTTTAGTGCTTATATACATAACTATATAACCTCAGTTACCCTATAAAACCCTTATAAATAGCTATATATATTAAATAAAGGTTATGAATTATGAAAAAACAATCTATTGGCGATTACAAGGTGGATTATAAAGATGAATTAGATGACTCTCTAAATCCTGCCGAACCTTTTTACCGCCAGAAATTTCTCTGGATGCTATGTGCGTTGCTTGACCGTTGGTCACGGCGCAATCATAGCGGTGATGTTGCTCAAGGTTAATGAATAATCGGTCTCTTAGACTTTTAGTTTGACCGATATATAGAATAGACCATTTACCGCCAGATAATTTCATAAATGAATAGATTCCAGGAATATCTTTGTATTTTGTTCCAATCTTGTGGACCCAAAATTCTTTACCATCAATTTCGATTTTATCTCCCATGAACCAAACATAGGAAGGTAATCCCCCCATAAATTAGTAGTGTTTTGCAGTAGAATTTTCTATCGTTTAGCGAAGGAGATTTACGATGAAACAGAAACGATTTAGTGAGACACAGATTATGCAGATATTGAAACAGGCGGAGCAAGGCGTTTCTGTTTCTGAACTGTGCCGCGCGCATGGCATGAGTAGCGCAAGCTTTTACAAATGGCGGAGCAAATATGGCGGGATGGATGCGTCGATGATTTCCCAGATGAAAGCCATGGCGGATGAAAACCATCGCCTGAAGCGGATGTATGCTGAGATGAGCATGCAGAATGATTTGCTGAAGGAAGCCCTTGGAAAAAAGTGGTAAGCCCTTCGCTTCGCAAAGGGATAGCGAAATGGGCAGTAAACGATAGAGGCGCGAGTATTCGGCTTGCGTGTGCCACCTTTTCTATATCACAGACATGCTATCGTTATCAGGCTCGCCTGAGTGATGAGAATGCCGAGATTGCTGACTGGTTGTTACGGTTGACGCATACCCATAAGAGGTGGGGTTTTGGTCTGTGTTTTTTGTATTTGCGTAATGTGAAGGGTTTTGGCTGGAACCACAAGCGGGTTTATCGGATTTACCGGGAGTTAGAGCTTAATTTGCGGATCAAGCCGCGTCAGCGTTTGAAGCGTGCGCGTCCTGCTCCTCTAGCTGTACCGGAGCGTCCCAATGAAGTCTGGTCGATGGATTTTATGGCCGACCAGCTCAGCACCGGCAAGGCGTTCCGCACCTTCAATGTATTGGATGACTTCAATCGTGAAGGGTTGGGTATAGAGGTTGATCTATCCTTACCATCTGAGCGTGTGAAGCGTTCACTGGAGCAGATCATTGAATGGCGTGGTAAACCACGCGTGATACGTTGTGATAATGTCCCTGAATATATCAGTGGGGCAGTGCGATGCTGGGCAAATAAGCGAGGCATCCGGCTCGCTCATATCCAGCCAGGCAAGCCACAACAGAACGCTTATATTGAACGTTACAACCGCACCGTCAGGCATGAATGGCTGGAGATGAACGAATTTAATACGATTGAGGAGGCGCAGCTCACGGCAACAAAATGGCTATGGACATATAATAATGAAAGACCTAGTATGGCTATCGGCGGCATAACACCAGCAATGAAACTGGCTAAAGCCACCAAAACAAAACTGTCTACTTCAGACCCCTAATAATAATGGGGAGATTACCAAGTGATAATAAAATTCTTGAATTTTTCTTTTTTGTCGCCAACATCAATATAAATTATGTTTCTATATTTCATCTTATATCTCCTATTTGAATGAATATATAGTTATTTATAAGGATTTTATGGGGTAATTGAGGTTATATAGTTATGTATATAAGCACTATCTTTTTCACTATATTTGAGTAAATCACGGTGGATCTGCTTGATATGGTTTTCTGTCAGGTGAACATCTTCCCATGACTGAAATACCAGCTCCATCACTTCAGTATAACCAGCAACTTCTTGCTCATCACGTGTTTCAAAACCCGCGAACAAGCTCTTTTTCTTTTCTGTTGCAGGTGTATAAAAGCAGGCTGTGATTAGTCTACTATCGCGCTAGGCGGTTCGGTTTGCTTTGCTTCTTTTGCCTTTGTTCTTATTTTAACTATATCGCGAATAAGCCATAAGCCACCTAAAAAAATTGCAGTAAGCCCTATAAGCCAGACGGTTTTTACCCAATCTGACGAGGTGTGAAATTTGTTCAAAATATCCGCTATCATACCATACTCATTGGTCATGTTAACCCTCCTATTTGTTTCAACAAAAACGGCACCAAGCAAAACTTGGTGCCGGGGTGTCAAAAAAACCACCTAGATATGGCCGCGGCGCCTTTAGCCGCAAGACCTATTTTATAACGCCGCCACCCCAGCGTGATATAACAGCGGGGTGACTTTGGTTTTCGGCAGAGTCACTACCGACCTAGGTGGGGTTTTTTGATGCCCCGAGCGCGCACCCTTATGGCACGTGCCTAAGCGCACATTATATGATTTTCAGGGAAAGACCAAAGAAAAGTTTATGGTCTCACGCATATCTAACCCTTGCTTTGCGATTACATTTCGCTTTACACCTATAATCAATGAATGATGAGTCTTATATCACGGTGGATGCATGTGGGCTTTTATGTCCGCACCCTGTATTACGCTTGCAAAAGGCGTTGCGCGGTGTGGCGCGCGGCGCGCGGGTACGGCTTTTGACCTCTGACGCACTCAGCAAAATTGACGTGCCGCATTTTTGCACCCAGGCCCAGCATAAGGTGATCACGCACGCACAAGAGCCCGAAGGCTTTGGCACAATGACGCTTTATAGTTTTATTATTGAAAAAAGCGGTGAAGGGGAAAGGTAGTGAAGGGGAAAGGTGAGCCTTACCCCTTTGCAATGTCTTTCACATCATCATGAAAGCCGATATATATCTGCCCGTCAATATTCCAAATCGGGCGTTTAATCAGGGCTTCATGTTCAAGCATAAGGGCACGCATATGTGCTGGCGTCTCATCGGCCTTATCGGCTTCCGAAAGCCCCCGCCATGTGGTGCCACGCTTATTCACTAGAGTATCGGCTGGAATTTGCGTAAGCCACATATCCAAAATCGGTGCATCCAGGCCGTCTTTGCGTAAATCATGAAATTCATGGGCAATTTGTTCTGCCTTAAGCCATTTCAGGGCTTTGCGACATGTATCACAATTTTTAAGCCCATAAAGCGTGAGCATATTAGTATAGTTCCCCTATAAGCTCGGGATAGGTGCGCGTGATATAGGCAAAGGTATTTTGATAATGTTTCGGCGGCGTGATGCCCAATATACGGCGCACATCTGCAAGCGGCTGTGTGAGCAGAAACTCCCAATCAGCGCCGCCCAGCCAGTCGGCCTGTTTACCCAAACGAAGCCCCTCACGCAGGGCATGGCCTATTTTAACCTTTGGCATTTGCTTTGCCAGATGTTGCCAGCCCGCAAGCATTATGAGTAAAAAGCCGATATTGCCAAATTGCCTATAGGTAAAGGCAAGCAAGGATAATTCGCCCAAAGAATCGCGATTATAGCCCGTTACCACATGCCATAGGTCATGCGCTATGAGTTGGCGATCGGTAAAAATAATCTGTTCGGATGATACGCCTGTTTTATCATGCTGCGTCCCGTCTATAAAAGCATCATTAAGGCCGTCCGCATTAATGTTTTCGCGCGTGGTAAATTCATAATAATGCCGCCCCAAACTATCTTCTGGTAAAGATTTAAGCCACGCGGAATCTTGTAAATAATGCAATAAGGGTTTTTCTGCTGTGAGAATTTTCTGAGCATTCTCATGCCGCATGAATTTTTTGAAGCTACGCTGGTGGGCTGCTTCCCCCCATGTCGTAATGATCTTAAAAACCTGTGCCGTGTCTTCTTTATCGGCAATCAGCTTGCGTATGGCTTTGATGGTTGTCAGTATTTTACTTTTAGGAGCTTTACGATTTGGCATAATATTTATTCCTTACAGTATGCGGTTACTTTAATGGTGCACAGGCATATGGCCTGTCTTTATGTATACAGCTATATAGACTATGCTTTATAATATAGTCTATCTTATTTATCAAGATTTTTGCAGCGCTTAATCTGTGATAATCATCTCTGATAATCGTGGGTTTTCTTATCTTTTCTTGTGGTGTTTTGTGCGCATTATCTATCATTTTCTAGCTTAGTATTTATGCGCGCTTGTTTGTGGTGGCCTCGGCCGGACTTGAACCGGCACTCCATTACTGGACGCAGATTTTAAGTCTGCTGCGTCTACCAATTCCGCCACGAGGCCTCATAGGGAGGGCTATCCGTATCACGGGCGCGCGGGTTTGTCTAGCAACAAGCTCTCCCCAATGCGCATTATATATGCTTGGTTTTGTGCCGCTTTGCTAAACCGCTCACGTGGTTCGTAAAAAGGCTCTAAAGAAAGCGGAAATGTGCCCCAATGCATCGGCACTAATGTGCTACAATTTAAGTCCTTACCCGCTTGCGTGCCGCCTTCCGGTGTCATATGTGCGCCGCGCATCATTACACGCGGTTCATAAGCCCCGGCGCTCATCAAGCCAATATCGCATCCATTATGGTGCTCTGCCATATGCCGCCCAATATCTTTGAATAAAGATGTATGTGTCTCTGTATCGCCGCTATGATAAATCGAGATTGTATCGGAGCTAAATGCATAAGACATCCATAAGGTCTCATTTACGTCAAAAGGCGTGCGGTTCGCCCAGTGCACTGCTGGATAAGCCGTAAACTTAATGCCCTTCACATACACCGTATCATACCAGTCAACCTCATGCACTGTGCCAAAACCGCGCTTTGTGAAATAAGAGGCAAGCCCCAAAGGCACAATTGCGGTGATATTTTGCTTATTCGCCAATGCATCAAGGGTATCCACATCCAGATGATCGTAATGGGCATGGCTGATTATCACAACATCAATCGGGGGTAAATCTGTAAGCGCGATGCCCGGCGGCATAAAACGCTTGGGGCCTGCAAAAGAAACCGGAGATGCACGGGTAGAAAATATGGGATCGGTTAAAATCGTTACCCCGTCAAGGCGGGCGAAAAATGTCGCATGGCCAATCCAGCTTAGCACATCCCTATCTTGCATCTGTAAAAAATCACTGCGCGCCTGTGACGCATCTATATAATGCGTTTTATCTATGACGGCATCTTCTTTATGGGTCAAAAACTCCCAAAAAAACTTAATACGCATGGTTAGTCTGCTGTCGCGCCCTATGCTATCGGGTGGGTTACGAAACCCGCCCTTTATGTGGTGATATGGTTTATCGGGCATAGCTTCCGAGGAAGTTTCGCAGGACATCAGGGCAAAAGATAAAAAAACTATATAAAAAAGACACGTGAATTTCCTAAACATATCATAAATCTATATGATTTACTCGTCAGCGTAAACCCCCCATAAATGGGCGCGTTCCACCCATCCGCTATAATCACCTGTATCTATTTTGCACCAGCCAGATATACATGTTTCTAATCTGGCAATCACCCCATTTTGCACGCGTGCGATAATCACTTCATCCATAGTTGGTTTGCGATATAGATTTGTCAGGTCGGTTTTTATATCAATAATTATATGGCGTTCACCGCTTAATTTACGCACAGGCATCCAGCCTTCTGTGCCGTCAATATCGCGCAGGCGACGCCAATCATCATATTCCGCAACAACTTCTAACGGATAGTTTTTGCGCGCATAACGCCAGACAATATTATAATTTGCCCCGGGGCCTCCATACATATTTGCCTGGGTGACTTTAATACTCACAAAACGCGGAACGCATAAGCCGGTTTTTTTACCCTTTGCACCTTGTGCAGGGCAGGCCGCAGGTGCTGCCGCAGATTGTGCGGCAATCATCATATAAGCAAAGGGTATGATCAGCGTCACGACAAATGTGAGTGTGACGACAAAAACACGCAAAATCACCATCATACGCTACATTATATATAGGTTTTTAAGCTATTCTCATAATGATTTTGTTGATTTTCCGGCTATCTTTGCTTTGCGTTTGCGCATAAGCGGCTGATAGGCCTGTTGTGCATGCATGGTGCAATAGGGGCTTCCGGCTTTGGAGCGTGCGCCGCAAAAATGAAAATCTGGCGTGCCGGGGTCGCCGATTGGCCACTTACAGGTATGCTCGGTAAGGTGCAATGTGCTCGCGCGCTCTTCTGGTGTTAAAATGGGGCGCGGTGGTGTGATTTCTTCTTTTATCGTATCCATATCGCTGGTTATAAGCCGGGCGCGTGAGCCTGGCATGGATGGAATAGACGGTTGCACACGCTCTTTTGTGCGAATACGCACTGTGCTTACGCGCGGCGGCGTGGCGCGTCCCGAAAGGCCTAGCCGATGCACTTTACCGATAACGGCATTGCGGGTGATTCCCCCCATTTTGCGGGCAATTTGGCTCGCGCTTAATCCATCTGCCCATAATTTTTTTAAGATTTCAACGCGGTCTTCTGTCCAAGCCATGCTTTCCTCCCCATTGGTTAGCTTCTCTATATATTGTGTTATAATAAAAGCAATATACAATATGTAGGCAAAAAACAAGGCCGGAATGGATGATTCTTCATTTTTCCACAAGAATATTCCATGAAAACAATATTGCTTTTATTGTTAAAAGCCTTAGAGTGCTCCCACACAGGCGTGAGGCAAGGTAAAGCAAAAATGACGACACAAAAACCTGCGGATTTTTATCATATTTCACAAGATTATGGCATGCGTCAGTTTGGCTATGTGAATTGGCGCGGCTTATGGACGCTTTATATGAAAGAAGTTAAGCGGTTTTGGAAAGTATGGATGCAAACTCTGGGCGCGCCTATTGTTACAACTCTGTTATTTTTGGCGATTTTTTCGGTTGCACTGGGGCGGGTGCGTCCGGATATTAATGGCGTTGCGTTCGTAAATTTTCTGGCACCGGGGCTTATTATGATGGCCATCATCCAAAACGCCTTTGCCAATAGCTCCTCCTCGCTTTTGGTGGGCAAGGTGCAGGGGAACATTGTCGATATACTTATGCCGCCGCTTTCGCCCATGGAATTGGGGGCGGGAATCATCTGGGGGGCTGTGACGCGCGGCATATTTGTTGGCATCGGCACCTATGCCAGCATGTCTATTTTTGTTCCGCTTGGGGTGCATAATATGTGGGCTCTGGGTTTTTACGGGCTTATGGCCTCATTGCTTTTGTCTTCTATCGGGCTTATTGGGGGTATATGGGCGGAGAAATTTGATCATTTAGCAACGGTGACGAATTTTGGTATTATGCCCCTTTCCTTTTTATCGGGCACATTTTATTCGGTGGATCAATTACCCCATTTTGCTTATGTGATCACGCAATATAATCCGTTTTTCTATATGATAGACGGGTTTCGCTATGGGGTAACCGGGCATGCAGAGGGCTCTTTGCTGTTTGGCGGCCTCATGCTGCTTATACTGAATATTATTTTCGGAACGGCCTGTTATATATTGCTTAAAAAAGGCTATCGCCTGAAAAGTTAGCCCTTTATACAAGGGCAGTCTTGCGTTTTGCTTTTGGGTTGACCTCACATTTCAATCATGTAACTATCCACAGTGGAAGCAGGTCAATCCCTGCTTTTGGAGTCTAAAACTCGTTCAGCACGGTATGACATATCGTAACCAATGTCTCCTGACCCTTTGGGCCGGGGGGCAGTCATGTATGTCCAAGGCCTGGCCCAAAGATGATTGCAGTCGTTGCTGACGATTTTTTTACTCCCGGCCACCAATCATGTTTCATTACATGTTTTGTGGTCGTTTCGCTATTTTATGACCGGAAGGCAATCATGCATGCCCAGGGCTTGGCCTAAAGATGATTGCAAAGTATGGGGTGTGCTTTAACCATCTTCCGGTCGCCAGTTTCTATGATCATCCCGTTAGGCACGTTGATAGATAACCCCCTTTTATGCGAAATAAGCCGCTATTATTTTGCGATAAATTTGCGTCAGCTGCTCTATATCGCTTACCGGCACATGCTCATTTATTTTATGCATGGTTTTGCCGACAAGACCAAATTCGATAACCGGGCATATATCTTTTATAAAACGCGCATCCGATGTGCCGCCCGTGGTTGAAAGTTCGGGCGTTTTGCCGGTTATCTCTTGCACCGCTTTGCCGACACTTTCAACAAAACCATCTGGTGTGGTCAAAAACGCCTCACCACTATGCGCGAGGCGAAGCGTGTAAGTGCTGTTAATGGCGATTTCAGCCAGTGCGTCATGCACCCATTTATCAAGGCTATCGCGCGTCCATAAATCATTATAGCGAATATTAAAGCGTGCCTGTGCCCGGGCAGGGATGAGATTTGTGGTCGGGTTATTGACGTCAATCGTGGTCACTTCCAAATTGCTCGGCTGAAAATGCGGCGTGCCAGCATCAAGTTTTTTATCTGCTAAATGCGCCAATAGGCGTAGCATATCCGTAACAGGGTTTTGTGCTAGATGCGGATAGGCAACATGGCCTTGTGTGCCTTCTACCACAAGCGTGCCATTTACGCTGCCGCGCCGCCCAATTTTTATCATGTCTCCCATTTCTTGCGGATTGGTCGGCTCACCAACAAGGCAATGGGTAATGGTTTGCTTTTGCTGCTTTAGCCACGCCACCATTTTGGCCGTGCCGTTAATGGCGGGGCCTTCTTCATCGCCGGTAATGAGCAGGCTGATAGACCCATGCAGGAGAGGTTTTTGTGCAAGATAGCGTGAGATGGCAGCGATAAAGGCCGCAATTGCCCCCTTCATATCAGCCGCCCCGCGCCCCCATAGGCACCCATTGTCAATATGTCCCGAAAAGGGGGCGCGCTCCCAGTCATCGGCTGCGCCAACGGGCACGACATCAACATGGCCGGCAAAACATAAATGCGGCGCGCCTTCGCCCAGCCGTGCATAAAGATTATCCACCGTCGCTGTGCCGGCTTCGCTAAAGGGCAAACGCGTGCAGTGAAACCCTAAGCCCTCTAATGCCTGTTGCACGATATCCAAAGCCCCCGCATCTTCCGGTGTTACAGAGGGGCAGCGTATTAACGTGGCCGCAAGTTCAAGCGCATCTATCGGCTCACGCGTCATTATACATCCCGCAATAAATCATTGATTGAAGTTTTAGACCGCGTTTGTGCATCTACACGCTTTACGATAACCGCACAGGCAAGGGCAGGCTTTCCTGCATCGGCAGGCAAAGTGCCCGGCACAACAACCGCATAGGGGGGCACTTCGCCGCGATAGATCTCACCCGTTTCGCGATCAATAATTTTGGTCGAAGCACCCAAAAATACGCCCATAGATAACACCGCGCCCGCGCGCACAATCACACCTTCAGCGACTTCGGAACGCGCGCCAATAAAGCAATTATCTTCAATAATTACCGGATTAGCCTGCAAAGGTTCAAGCACCCCCCCAATCCCCGCGCCGCCGGAAATATGCACATTTTTGCCAATTTGCGCGCAAGACCCAACCGTTGCCCATGTGTCAACCATTGTGCCATCATCCACATAAGCCCCCAAATTGACAAAGCTCGGCATAAGCACAACGCCCTTGCCGATATAGGCAGAATGGCGCACAACACAATGCGGCACCGCCCGAAAGCCTGCAGCAGAAAACGCCTGCGCGTCCCAGCCCGCAAATTTGGACGGCACCTTATCCCACCACTGGCTTGCGCCTGGTCCGCCGCTAATCGGGTGCATATCATTTAGCCGGAAAGACAGCAGCACCGCTTTTTTTACCCATTGATTAACCTGCCATGTTTCACCGTTTTTTTCGGCAACGCGGATTTCACCCCTATCAAGTAAAGCAAGTGTTTCATTTACCCCATCGCGTATAGCCCCCATTGTTGTGGGGCTTATGTTTTGAATGTCATCAAAGGCTGTTTCAATTATATCTTGTAATGCTTTTGTCATAAGTGTGCTTTCTTTTTATAAATTGATTAAAAACGTGGTTAAATCCTGTGTGCTATAGTCAATATGCTGATTATTTACCATAGTCGCTTTTTTATCACGAATATATATTGTTGTCATACCCAGCGCAGAAGCCGGTTCCAGATTGCGTGCCGAATCTTCAAAAAAAGCCGCCTTTTCAGGCCGCGCGCCAAAATGTGCCAGCATAGCCGGATAAATATGCGGCGTGGGCTTGGGAATAAAATCAGCATGAAAAATATCAAAAATATCATCAAATAAAGCCTCTACCCCAAGCCGTGCCAATACGCGCGTGCTATGGGTGTGTGTGCTATTGGTGAAAATAAATTTTTTCCCCGGTAATTTTTCCAGCGCGCCTGCCAAAGCCGGATTAGGCGCAAGGGCGTGCAGTGCATCTGCATCAATATCATGCACATAATCCAGATAGTCATGTGGCGGCATATTATGCCTGTCTATCAGCCCGGCCAATGTTGTGCCATAATCACGCAAATATTGTTTTTGCAGATGAAAGGCTGCATCATGCGAAAGCTCTAAATAGGCGGCAACAAACTCTGTCATCCGCCGCTCAATCTGTTGCATAATTGGGCTGCCGCGCGGATAGAGCGTATTATCCAGATCAAAAATCCAATAGTCTATATGTGATAAATCGGCCATTTAATCCAAATTAACCATCCAGTATTTATCCGCGCCCGTATCAATGCGGCGAAACCCTGCCCGATCAAGCCCCTGTGCCGTGCATGCATCATGGTCAATAATATCAAAGCGCGTGGATTTTACACACATAAAAACATCACCACCCCAGTTTTTTACTTTTCCGTTCTGCACGAGAATATTCCCCGCTTCATCCACCGCCTCGGCATAGGTGAAATAATAGCGTTCAGTGAGGTCTTCATTTATGGCTTGCATACATTTTTGTGCGGGGATACGTATCCAGCCTCTGCTTTGGAAGCCTTGTTCATGCACCATACCGATTGCAGCCCATACCATATGGGGTGTGTTGTTACAAAAATGTAACCCACGTTTGGCGCGTCTTGTTTCGGCAATGTCATAGATTTTATCGAATAAAACGCCGCTACGCATATTTGTCGCAAGATTATATTGTTTTTGAACATCGGCGATGGCCGTGCGTGTGGAAATGCCATTATAGCCGTCAATCACACCAATATCATAGCCAATATCTTGCAAGAGGCGTTGAATCCCTGCCCTTAGGGCGCGGGTGCCAAAAGATTCATGCTCGGAAAGCCGCACAACCGAAGCACGGTCATTGCGATCAATAATCGCAAAATCACCTGTCATAAAACCACGTTTGCGGCAATCGCGGCGCCCTTCAATCTGAAAATCCATTCCTGTCGGCTGCACGCAAAACCGTTCTGTGCCTTCATAGGTGATAACATCGCCCGCATGCACCGGGTCAGAGACTGCGTGTAAAAAAAGTTCTGCTGTTTGCGGCGCATCATGTAACAGGCTGGTGCAGGCTCCCGGCTTTAAGTGAAACCATCCTTCGCTATTGCTGATAAGCCCATGTTGAAACGCTACGGCAAGTTTCAATATATGGCTGGTTTCGTTACAAAAGCGTGTTGCGGCGCGTGCCTCATTTATAGATATGTTACCCGCAAAAAGCACAATATATAAGAATAAACCATAAGTAAAATAACGCATTATTTGCTGTCCGTTTTTGCGATAAGTGTGCCAACGCCAAGCTCTGTAAAAAGTTCCAGCAAAATGGCTTGCGGCACACGCCCATCCAAAATAACCGCAGCCCCTACGCCGCCCTTTACGGCTTCTATGGCGGTTTCCAGTTTGGGGATCATACCGCCTTGGGCTGTTTTATTGCGAATAAGCTGTCTGGCCTTTGTGACACTGGCGCGTTTAATAAGCGCGCCCTTTTTATCCAGAACGCCGGCCACATCGGTAAGCAATAAAAGCCGTTCGGCCTTAAGTGTCGCCGCAACAGCGCCGGCGGCCATATCTGCATTGACGTTAAGGCTTTGCCCATTGGCTGCCATGGCGATGGGGGCTATCACCGGAATAATATCGAGTTTCACAATATCATATAAAAAGTCTGCGTTTACGCTTTGTGGTTTTCCGACAAAGCCCAAATCAATTATTTTTTCAATATGGCTATCGGGGTCGCGTAATTTGCGCTTGGTCTTGCGGGCTTTGATTAAATTGGCATCTTTGCCCGAAAGCCCGATAGCGGTGCCACCGGCCTGATTTATCGCGGTTACAATTTGTTTATTTACGGCGCCCCCAAGCACCATTTCAACCACTGCAATGGTTGGGGCATCGGTAATGCGTAAGCCCTGGGCAAATTTACTTTGAATGTTTAGCCGTTCGAGCATGGTTGCGATTTGCGGCCCCCCCCCATGCACAATTATCGGATGCACCCCGGCTTGTTTAAGCAAGACCACATCACGGGCAAAACCAGCCATAAGCGCGGCATCGCCCATAGCGTGGCCGCCAAATTTGATGACGATAATTTTGCGGTCATAACGCTGCATAAAGGGCAAGGCTTCGGTGAGAATATGCGCTTGTTCCAACCATGCTGCCGAGCTTTGCGGGGGCTTTTGTTTTTGTGCCATATTTATATCTCTTACATAATTTTATTATTTATAGCCTAAAGCATCCATATCAATCAATCCGGCAATCTGTGTGCGAATTATATCAATGCCGATATGTTTTTGCGCCGAGCTTGTAATAATATGCGGATGTGCGGCGGGGCGTTTGCGTAAAAAATCATGGCACGCCTTTTCGCATTTTTCCCGCAAATCTGCACTTATTTTATCGCATTTGGTTAAAATAATCTGATAGGGCACGGCTGCCTTATCCAGCATATCCATCATATGCGCGTCATTTTCTTTTACCCCGTGCCGGCTATCAATCAATATGAAAAGCCGGCGTAATTGCGCGCGTCCGCTGATATAATCATTTATGAGCTGGTTCCAGCGCGCGATTTTTTGCTTGCTTTCGCGCGCATAGCCATAGCCGGGCATATCGACCAGCCAGGCGATTTCTCCATTTTGTCGCTCGGCGGCGGGGAGGAAAAAATTAAGCTCTTGCGTGCGCCCCGGTGTGTTAGATGTGCGCGCTAAATTTTTTCGCCCGCTAAGCGCATTAAGCAGGCTGGATTTTCCGACATTAGAGCGCCCCGCAAAGGCAATCTCAACGCCCGTGCTTTGGGGCAAAGCCTCAAGCTGGACAATACCAAAGCGAAATTCGCATTTTTGGGCAAAAAGCCATTTTCCTGCCGCCGCATGCGCCATGTCACTTATCTCATTTTTCCTGTTTCGGGGGTGATCGTTTTAGGTTAAGATTTTCCAGTAATTCAATATCCACCCCATTGCGCCGCATGATAATGCCCTGCTGCAAAATAGAAAGAAAATTATTCCATGCCCAGTAAATCACCAAGCCGGCGGGGAAACTCGCCAGAATCAAGGTAAAGAAGAGCGGCATATATTTGAATATTTTCGCCTGTATCGGATCGGGCGGTGCGGGGTTCATTTGCATTTGCACAAACATGGTGATGCCCATTAAAATCGGCCATATGCCAAGCATTAAAAATCCAGGCGGATCCCAGGGGATAAGCCCAAACAGATTAAACAGGCTGGTCGGGTCGGCGGCGGATAAATCGGTTATCCACCCGAAAAAGGGCTGGTGGCGCATATCGATCGTGATAAATAACACCTTATAAAGTGCGAAAAATACCGGGATTTGTAACAGGACGGGTAGACATCCGGCAAGCGGATTGAGTTTTTCTTCCCGATAAATTTTCATCAATTCCTGCTGTTGGGTCACGCGGTCATCCTTATAGGTTTCACGCAATTTGAGCATAAGCGGTTGGAGTTTTTTCATCTTGGCCATGGTTTCATAAGACCGATTGGCCAGCGGAAAGAAAAATAATTTCAAAATCACCGTAACCAATAAAATCGCAACGCCATAATTCCCGACAAGATTATAAAATATCTGCAAAGCGCTGAACATAGGTTTGGTTAGAAAATAAAACCAGCCCCAATCAATCAGTAAATCAAAACGGGTCACACCATTATCCGCATAGGCATCAATAATATCTACCTGCTTGGCGCCTACGAAAAAGCGGGTTTCGCTTTGGGTGCTGCCGCCTGCGGGAATATTATGCGCGCCTAACAAATAATCACTGCGATATATTTCATCATCACTATGCGGTGCGTTTTTGGCGCTAAAGCGCGCGCTTATCTGTGCCTCTTGCGGGGGAATAAGTGCCGCTGCCCAGTATTTATCGGTGAAGCCCAACCAGCCGCCTGTATCTTTAAGTTTTACCGCTCCATCTTCACGTAAATCATCATAATCTATTTCTTGTAGGCCACTTTCCTCCCAATAGCCAATGGGGCCTTCATGCAAAATAAACAGGCCGGTAATGTCTGGCCGCCCGATGCGGGTGATTTGCCCGAAGGGATAAAGCGTCACCACTTGCGTGCCGGTATTGCGCACGCTTTGGGTAATGGTAAACATGAAATTATCATCTACGGAAATATAGCGGGTAAACTCCAACCCCGTGCCATTATCATAGCGCAAGGTAACAGGCGTTTGCGGGGTTAGCGTATCGCCCGCCACAAGCTGCCATAAGCTATGTTCGTCAGGCAGATTAAGCGCCATATTATCGGCACCAATCCAGCCAAAACGTGCCTGCCAGGGGTTCCCCGCTCCCTTGGTGGGTGCCAATAGGTTAACGCGCGGCGCATCTTCTGCGGGTGTTTGGGCATAGTGGGTGAGCGATAAATCATCAAAGCGTGCACCCAGCAGCGCGATGGAACCAGAAAATTGCGTTGTTTCAATGCGAATACGCGGGCTTGTTGCAAAGTCAGTATGCTTGATTTTTGTTTCTACCTCTGGCAGTGCTGTTGCATTATTTTGGCCAGCGGGGGCATCTTGCACGCGTAAGTCTTGCGCATTGGCCTGTTTATCAGCTTCGGCCTCGGCCAACATAGCAAGTTCTGCCTGGCGTGCCGCCTCTTTGGGGGCAACCACAAAATATTGCCAGCCAAGCAATACGCCAAGGCTTAAAATAACTGCAAAAATAAAATTACTATTATCGTTCACCTGTTATCCTCTCAAATTATGGTTTTATGAATATGCCGTAAGGCGCGTTTTAAGTCTTTTTTTAATGTTTTATAAGGCATTGTGGGTGTGATAAAGCGGCCAATCAGCACATAATCGAACCCTTGCTTGCCGTGACGCGGTAAAATGTCCCTGGCTAAAGCACGTAAACGGCGACGAATACGATTGCGGGTGACGGCATTGCCGGTTTTTTTGCTGGCGGTAAGACCAAATCGCATTGTTGATGTATCTTGCTTGCGGGCTTGTAGCACCAGTGCGCGGGTAACATATTTTTGCGCTTTTGCGGCAGCTAAAAAGTCGCGCCTTATGCGGATTGTCTCTAAATTATGCTGTTCCGACGGCATTACAAGCGGCGGGATACATGATTTACGCAGATAAGCGCTTGCGTCCACGCGCACGCCGCCGCGCTAACACCAAGCGACCTGCCTTAGTTGCCATACGTGTGCGAAAGCCGTGGCGACGCTTGCGCACCAAATTGCTGGGTTGAAACGTCCGTTTCATTTTAGTCTCCTCAACAGGTAAATTGTGTAGGCGGCATAGCTAAATATAGCGCTAAAGTCAATCATATATGGGCATTTAATTCTGCTTTTTGCGCGATTACTATGCTTTTTTCTTGCTGCTTTCGGGCATGATGGCTAGTGTGGCGCTTATGGAACAAGACGTGGTAAAGACGGGTAAGCGCAATTTAATTACCGATATTGCCTCTTTTACGGTTGGGCATGCGGTTGATAATGCGGCGCGCACGGGCGTTACAGTTATTGTGCCAGAAAAGCGGGCGGTGGCCGCATGTGATGTGCGTGGTGGCGGGCCGGGCACGCGCGAAACCGATGCGCTAAGGGCAGAAAATCTTGTCGATGAAATTGATGCGGTGGTGTTAGCGGGTGGCTCGGTTTATGGGCTGGACGCCGCAGCGGGCGTTACGGCCTGTTTGGGCGCACAGGGGCGCGGTTTTCAAACCGGAGCGGCGATGCCCTCGCCCATTGTGCCGGCGGCCATTATATTTGATCTCGCCAATGGTGGCGACATAGGCTGGGGCGAAACACCGCCTTATCATGATTTGGGCCGTGCGGCTTTTGGTGCACGCGCGACAGAGTTTCCCTTGGGCAATCAGGGGGCGGGCTTTGGGGCTGTTGCCGGCAACATAAAAGGTGGGCTTGGATCGGCCTCTGCACTGCTGGACGGGCTAGAGGTCGGTGCGCTTATGGTCGCCAATCCAGTCGGTTCGGTTATGGATGCAAACGCACGGCTATGGGCGCAAGATATGGCGCTTATGCATGAGGGCGTTTTGGAATATGGCACAGCAACATTAATGGCGCGTGCTCCACAAATGCTTTCACACCCCCTGCAAAACAGCAAATTAGCCGGCGCATTTACGGGGGCAAATACCAGTATTGGCGTGGTGGCGAGCTCGGCGGATCTAACCAAGGCCGAGGCCATGCGCGTTGCGCTTATGGCACAAGATGGTCTGGCGCGTGCCATACGCCCTATTCATACGCCTTTTGATGGCGATACGATTTTTGTCCTGGCAAGTGGCGCGCGTCCCTTAGCGGCATCACCAGAGATGCGCCCTTTGCGTTTGGCACTTTTGGGCGCACTTGCGGCAGATTGTGTAAGCCGCGCCATCGGGCGTGCGATATGGGCGGCGGCTGATCTGGGTGAGATAAACGCTTACCAGCGCTATGTCGCCTCTTCCGGTTAAGCGATTTACTTACAAAATTTCCCCAAAAACAGGGAATTGCACATGCCCTCTATTCAGGATATAAAGGAGAACATACGCATGGCGTAAGCCGTGAATAATATCTCTATGGTCTAAAGGAAAGCAAATGCAACAAAGATTAAGCATAATTACATTAGGTGTGCGCGATATGGCAAAAGCGCGTGAATTTTATCTGGACGGTTTGGGCTGGAAAGAAGCCGAAGCAAGTAAAGCATATGAGGCGATTACCTTTATCCAAATGAATGGGTTTCTTTTGGGGTTGTTTGACCATGAATCCTTGGCGGAAGATGCTAATGTGCCAGAAAACCGTTCTGATTTTCGTGGGTTTGCGCTGGCATATAATACACGTAGCCGCGAAGAAGTGGATGAAGTGCTGGCGCATGCCAAAGCCGCAGGGGCCACAATCACCAAGCCTGCACAAGATGTATTTTGGGGCGGCTATAGCGGTTATTTTTCTGACCCGGATGGCTTTTTATGGGAAGTCGCCTTTGGCCTTGAAGCCGAAATTACCGAAGAAGGCTATTTGATTTTGCCCGAATAATCGGCTAAGCACGATATATAGTGCGAAAGGATAAAGATGACAGAACATTCTAGCCCTGGCCTGTCGGTAGAAGATGAAGCGGCACGCCGTCCCAAGGGGCGGTCTTTGCGTCCATTAAGGCAGTTGGTGCCTTTTATCTTGCGCTATCCCTTTATGTTGCTGGGCGCATTAGGGGCGCTTACATTGGCCACATTGGCGACATTGGCTTTGCCCATTTCTGTGCGCTTTATGATTGATAAGGGCTTTTCGGGTGCGGATATAGAGCTTATCAATCAATATTTTTATGCTATGTTTGTGGTGGCGATTATTTTGGGTCTCGCCAGTGCGGCGCGTTTTTATTTTGTCACATGGATTGGTGAACGCGTAACAGCTGATTTACGCCGCGCCGTCTATGACCATATCACCAGGCTTAGCCCGTCTTTTTTTGAAGTTACCCGCACGGGCGAGGTGCTCTCGCGCCTTACGGCAGATATTACGCTTATTCGCCAGGTTGTGGCATCTTCGGCCTCGGTTGCTTTGCGGAATTTATTTTTATTTTTCGGCAGCGCCATTATGCTGGTTTATACCAGCCCATCCCTAAGTGCTCTGGCTGGCCTGGCTTTGCCGGTGGTGATTTTACCCGTCATTATTTTTGGCAGGGTGGTGCGCCGTTTGGCACGCGCAAGCCAGGATAGAGTGGCCGATACCAGCGCCCATGCTACCGAAACCTTGGGTGCCATGAATATTGTGCAGGCCTTTACCCATGAAGTGGAAGACCGCGCACGTTTTGGCGCATCGGTGGAGGCTGCCTTTCGTGTCGCGGCATGGCGGGTCGCGGCACGGGCTGCCCTTACAGCGATTGCGATTGTGCTTATTTTCGGTGCTGTGGTTGGCATTTTATGGGTGGGTGCCCAAAATGTGCTAAGCGGCACAATGTCGGAAGGGTTGTTGGGGCAATTTATTCTCTATGCCATATTATGCGCCACCGCTATTGGTGCACTGTCTGAAGTATGGGGCGATATTCAGCTTGCTGCGGGGGCAACAGAACGCTTAATTGAATTGCTGGATGTTGAACCCGACATTAAGGCGCCTGCCAATCCGCGCCTGTTTCCGCCACAATCGCGCGGCGAGATTGTCTTTGACCATGTCAATTTTTCTTATCCAACACGTCTTGATATGCAAGCATTGAATGATTTTTCATTACACATAAATCCGGGAGAAACCGTCGCTTTGGTTGGCCCTTCGGGCGCAGGCAAAACCACTGTATTTCAGCTGTTAATGCGCTTTTATGATCCGCAAGGGGGGCAGATTGCCATTGACGAGATTGCCCTCCCCCAGGCCGACCCGGTGGATATGCGTAAAATGCTCGCCTTGGTGCCACAAGAAAGTGTCATTTTCGCTATGAGCATTTTTGAAAATATTCGCTTTGGGCGCGTCACGGCACGCCGCGCTGAGGTGGAAGCTGCCGCACGTGCCGCACATGCGCATGATTTTATTACGGCCTTACCCAATGGCTATGATACAGTTTTGGGCGAGCGCGGCATTACGCTTTCCGGCGGCCAGAAACAAAGGCTTGCCATTGCCCGTGCTATTTTGCGTGATGCGCCGGTTTTATTGCTGGATGAAGCAACCTCGGCCCTAGATGCGCAAAGCGAAACCTTAATCCAACAAGCCCTAGGCGAGCTTATGCAAGAGCGCACCACTTTGGTGATTGCCCACCGCCTAGCAACTGTGTTGAAGGCCGATCGGATTATTGTTATGGAGGAAGGGCGTATTATTGCCTCTGGCACACATGCAAGCCTGTTGAAGCAAGGCGGGCTTTATGCCCGTTTGGCAAAATTACAATTCGGCCAGCAAGATAACGCAGCCGCCGAATAATTTAGCTATTGATGAGTAGGTCGCGCGTGCGCCATGCGCCCCAGTGATAATAGAGAAAAGCCATAAAGGCTGCCCCGAAAATACCCACCGGAAAACTCCACCAAATGGCAGATACACCTAAAACAGGTTCCAGAAATTTTGCAAAGGGTATGCGTAAAACCCACATGGTGATGGCAAAAATAATCATTGGCACAAGCATCGATCCATTGGCGCGTATAATGGCGAATAGCCCCATGGTTACGGTCAATATCATCCAGCTCCATAACACAATATAATTGATTTCGCGCGCACGCGGTAAGGCCGGGCTATCGGCGGCCAGAAAAAGCCGCAGCGGCCAATCGCCGCAGGCATAAATAAGCATCGCACTGCCACCAGTTATAAAAAACCCGATCATGCACCCTTTAAGTGCGATTTCATTGACCCGCCTCCATTGGTTTGCGCCGATATTTTGTGCGGCCATGGCCGACATAGATGCCGCTAAAGCAACAGCCGGCATTTGCACATAGCCCCAAATTTGTGCCGCCGCGCCATAGGCTGCCGATATATGCGCCCCATAAAGATTAACCATGCCCAGCAAAACAAAATATGATCCTTGCACAATAATATTTTCCAAAGCCATGGGGCTGCCATTTTTGGTGATCATCCATAAAAGCGGCAAGTGGGGCTTCAGGTGATGCAGCTCGGTGCGGGCTAAAGCAAGCGGTAATTTTTTATGGTAAATATAAACCAGCATGGTGCAAAGGGCTATGCCATTGCTAAATGGTGATGCAAGCCCCGCCCCGATAATGCCAAGTGGGGGAAAGCCCCATGCGCCAGTTAAAAAGACATAGGTAGAGCTCATGCCTAGCCCGACCCATAGGCAGGTAAACAGAAAGGGCGTGCGCGCATCGCCAAGATTACGCAATATCATCATAAGAAAAATAAAGATGAATAAAAACGGCATACCAAGCGACAGCGCTTTTATATATAAAATCGCATCTTTGCGCGCCAGCGGTGGAATATTCACCACATCAATTAGCGTGCCGGCGTAAAAAAATCCCATTATGCCAATAAATGTGCCCAACAAAAACGCATAGCTAATAGCGGTGCCGGTAATGCGTTTAATCGCGTCTTGC
Source organism: Parvibaculaceae bacterium (assembly GCA_965227805.1). Lineage (GTDB taxonomy): Bacteria > Pseudomonadota > Alphaproteobacteria > RS24 > RS24 > CBDDGJ01. The sequence goes on from CBDDGJ010000003.1 coordinate 480,293, forward strand.
TGCTTAGCACCAAAGGCTTGCCCGATGGCGATGCCGGCGGCCATGCCAAAGCCCATTACTGAGCCAATCATTAGCCAGATCAATATGGTGGCATTGGAAACAGCAATAAACGCGCCTTCACCCAGCTCGTGGCTCACTAAAAAGGCGCTCCACGTGCCGGCAATGGTGTGCAGAAAATTGCTGGCGAGTAGCGGCAGCGAGAAAAACAATAATGTGGGTAACACATTGCCTTCTAATAAGCGCTTTGTGCGCGCATCATCTTGTGACGGAGCTGTCATATATACTCACCATAGGTAGAAAAATACAAGCACAGGTGCATTTGGCAGAATCATAATTCGACAAGCTAGCTTATGCACCAAAACACATCACTGGCAATTACGAAAAGCGTTTGTTATCTTATAAGGCCATTTTATTAAACTATTCGGTCACAAAAGAAACGCCTGTTTTATCTAATATGCGCGTCTTACCGATAGAATCTTTCGTCGCCTTTCGCGACGCGGCGTGATATTGCTGTGCGCCAGCATATGAATATCTGCCATCGGTTACTTGTGCTTTTTGAATTATTACCTCTATTTTATCTTCTAAGTTTGACTTTACAACGCCTTGAAATGTTACTACGAATGATTCTTTTATTCCACCGCCACTAAACGCATCAAAAAGACCAACGCCGGTTGATACGGAATACGAAAATTTTTCACTCCATGATACAGTTTTATTTAACCATGTTAAATCATCAATAGCTTGATTTGCTTTACTAACTAAGGTGTGGTTAGGATAGTCGGATATGAACTGCTGATACTCCGTAATAGTTTGTGCTTTACTAAACTTCATTTCAGGAGTCTCCTGACTTGCCTGATAAAAAAAGAATCCTCCAGCACCAATCAGAACAAGTATTATAAAAATTAAAACGAATCTCATTATATAAATCTAATTTAGTCCCTTAATATATTTTCCAAATTTCGCTAGTTGCGGAATACGGCCGCTTCTACGGCGTCTTCCCCCTCGCTTTGATTGGCTTTAATTTCATTGCGTCCCACAACCAAATGATGCACTTCATCCGGGCCATCGGCAATGCGCAATGTCCGTTGTTGGGCATACATGCGTGCCAGTGGCGTCCATTGTGATACGCCGGTTGCGCCGTGAATTTGGATGGCTTGGTCGATAATTTGGCACACACGTTCGGGCACGAGGGCTTTTACCATATGCACCCACATACGTGCTTCACGATTGCCCAGCACATCCATCGCACGGGCGGCTTTGAGCACCATGAGGCGCATGGATTCGATTTCGATACGCGCGCGCGAGATCACTTCAACATTTTTACCTAATTGTGAGAGCGGCCGGCCAAAGGCTTCGCGCGAATTACCGCGTTTTACCATCATATCAAGTGCCTTTTCGGCAGCACCGATAGAGCGCATGCAATGGTGAATCCGCCCCGGGCCTAAGCGTAATTGTGATATTTCGAAACCACGCCCTTCGCCAAGCAAAATATTATCTTCTGGCACGCGCACATTGGTAAAGCGAATATGCATATGCCCATGCGGCGCATCTGGATTACCAAAGACATGCATACCATCAAGAATTTCAACCCCTGGCGTGTCGGTTGGCACCAAAATCTGTGATTGCTGCTTATGCGGGGGGGCATCGGGGCTGGTTTTCACCATAGTGATCATAATTTTACAGCGCGGATCGCCCGCACCCGAAGCGTAATATTTTTCGCCATTTAGCACCCATTCGCCATTTTCCAAAACAGCGCGCATGCCGATATTTTTTGCATCCGACGAGGCCAGATTCGGTTCTGTCATAGCATAGGCCGAGCGAATCTCACCATTAAGCAATGGCTTCAACCATTTTTCTTTTTGCTCTGGTGTGCCAACGCGTTCCAATACTTCCATATTACCCGTATCGGGCGCGGCGCAATTCATGGTTTCAGATGCGAGCGGATTTTTACCAAGCTCGGCAGCGATAAACGCATAATCCAAATTGCTCAACCCCTCACCACTTTCGGCATCGGGCAAAAAGAAGTTCCACAAGCCTGCTTCCTTGGCTTTTTGCTTGGCGCCGTCCAAAGCCTCTAACTGCCCTGGTGCATAGCTCCAAATATCGGTTTTATCCTTGCCAAGCCGGTCAAATTCTATCGACATGGGCTCAACCACATCGGCAATAAATTTTTTCACCGCATCATAAAGTGGCATCGCCTTATCGGACATGCGTAAATCATTTAAGTCATCTTGCGGATTAAAGCCGAATTGGGTTGTGCTCATGTTCAAAATCTCCCTTAATATTTTGGGCACATTCAAAAACGTATGCCCGTTTTTGTCAAGCCCTAATCCACTTATGTATCGGCTAAGCGCCGCAATGTATCTTCGTGCGTTTTGCGGTCAATGTTATAAAAAGAAATAGCGATAATCATGAGCATCCAAAAGGTTAAAATAACGGGCACATAATAAGCCCCAAGCCGCCATATGGCCGCATCGGGCACATCGGCAGGGGCGGTGCCTTCGGGCAGGCCAGCATAGGCCATAATCAGGCCAGCAATCAAAATACCCAGACCCGTTACCGATTTACGGATAAAGGTGATGCTGGCAAAAAATATCCCCTCCGAACGTCTGCCCGTGCGCATTTCGCCTTGCTCCACCATATCAGCCATCATCGACATTGATAAAATTTGAAAGCAAATAATAAAACCCAAATCAATTGCATATACAATCAAAACAAACCAAAATGTGAAATCTGTGCCATTTGCGGGCAAAACATCAAATAAACGCAAGATGATAGGAACGGGCTGCCCCAAAAAAGCAATGAGGCCGATAATAATCGCCGCCCGTTTTTTGCCGATAAAGCGTGTCACCAAAGGTGCCATAAGCGCGCCCATAAGGGCTGATAAAAATACACTTAGCGTATAAAGGCCAATTTGTTGTGTGGAAAACTCCCAAAAATAAGTGAGCATAATAAAAGTCAGACCCGCCGAAATGCCCGCAGCAATCGCGCCAAATAATGCGGCAACAAAAAGCGCGATATAAGACCTATCGACAAGGGTATGAATAATCTCGCGGAAAATCTCGCCCACCCGCATGATTTTACGCGCGGGTGGTGTGCTTAAGCGCGGAATATAAGCATGGGTGGCAAGCGCAGACCCCATAATCGCACAAAATATAAAAAGCGATGCAATCATGCCATAAAAGGCATAGGCGTCGCGGTTAAAACGACCATCTGTAATGAGCGGGGTGGCGAAAGCCGGGAAAACCAACAAGAACATCGTAACGGAGCTGGCATTGCCGCCCGTCCAGCCGAAAAAAAGCCGAAAACTAAATAGGGTGCTGCGTTCCTCATAATCTCTGGTTAATTCGGGTGTAAGGGCAGCGCTGGGCGTTTCAAAAAAAGTAATAAAGGTGCGAATGAGAATGGCAAGCCCCAGCACATACCAAAATAATGCCATTTGCGACCAGCCATGCGGCGGGTTCCAAAATAGAAAATAAGTCGCGGCCACGGGCACGGCTGACAGATACATAAAAGGATGCCGTCTGCCCCAGCGCGAGCGTAGATTATCCGACCAATAGCCGACAATCGGATCGCTTAGCGCATCAAAAACCAGCGCGATGGTTAAAGCAAGCCCGGCCAAGCGGGTATCTAGGCCGATAACTTGGCTATAAAACAATAAAAAGAAATAGTTAAACCCAGCATCTTTAATCCCATAAGACATAGCACCAGAGCCATGGGCGCATTTCATCCATAATGGTAGTCGCTGTGATTGTGCCATAAAACCATCCCCTTTTTATTAGATGCTAGCTTTTTCCATATAATTTGGCTAGAGTAAAATGCATATAATAGGGAGGGCAGTGTAGATGCGGGATTTTGACCGAAAAGCGAATTTGGCGACTTTGGATATTAGCGATCAATTAAGGCGTGCCTTGCAAAAGTCTGAAGATATAACAAGCGATATGGAAAAAGCCGTGACGCCAACCACAAAAGAGGCATGGCACGATTTTATCAAACAGCAAGATGCGCAACGCCTAAAAGACGCGGCTGTTTTATTCGATCGCTTTCAAGGTGAAATTCATGCCGAGACCTGCGCCGGCGTGCCGACATATCGGCTTGAACCGAACCAGCCCGACCCGGCTTTTGCCGATTATATTTTCCTGCATTTTCATGGCGGTGGTTATGTATTTGGTGGCGGTGAGAGTGGTATTATCGAACCTCTGGTTATGCTAAACCATATCAGGATAAAAGTGGTGAGTGTGGATTACCGCATGCCACCCAGCTATCCCGCCCCTGCTGCGTGTGATGATGCGCTTTGTGTTTATCAAGATTTGGTTGCGCGCTATGGGGCTGAGCATATTATTATCGGCGGCACATCCGCCGGTGCAGGTTTAAGTTTGAGCCTGATACAAGCAGCTTTGGCGCAAAATATTGCCCCGCCCGCAGCTGTGTTTTTGGGCACAGCCTGGGCAGATATCAGCAAAGCCAGCGACACATTATATAGTCTGGAAAATGTTGATCGCAGGCTTCCCACCTATCATGCGATTTTAGAAGCAGCAGGAAAACTTTATGCCGATGGGCGCGATGCCACCGATCCGCTTGTTTCGCCACTTTACGGGTCTTTTGCAAACTTTCCGCCCTGTTTTTTGGTGAGCGGCACGCGTGATTTATTGTTAAGCGATACGGTGCGGGTGCATCGCAAATTGCGCCGCGCGGATGTGCGGGCGGATATGCATATTTTCGAAGCCCATTCCCATGCCGACTATCTGGTGGTCGCCCATGCGCCCGAAACGGCTGAGCTTTACCGCGAGTTTTATCGTTTTTTGCAGCAGGTGACAGCTTAATTTAAGCCCGCCTATTTTTTAAGGGCTCGAAAATCGGGTTTGCGTTTTTGGGCAAATGCCTTCACCCCTTCGGCAAATTCCGGCTGATTGCAATAATGTTTTTGCATGTCGCGCTCATAATCAAGCTGGGCATCAAAAGCAGTTTGCAAGGCATGGTCATGGGCTTTTGTGCCCGCCTTTAGGCCACCCACCGCGCTATCGGCCATGCGTTCAGCATAGGCCATAACCGTTGGCATAAGCGCGTCATCGGCAACACAATCCCACACCATACCCCATTCATGCGCGGTTTTTGCATCCAGAGAGTCGCCCAACATAGTGAGCCCATTGGCACGCGCCCGCCCGATAAGCTGCGGCACCAACCAGGACGCGCCAACATCGGAAATAATGCCCAATTGCGGCCCAAAGACGAGCTTGAATTTGGCTGATTGTGCGGCCACAACCAAATCGCCACACAAAGCAAGCCCCACGCCACCGCCGGCGGCGATGCCATTTATGGCGGTGATAACCGGCTTGCTACCGTGAATAATGGCGCGCACCAGCGGGTTAAAGCCAATTTCCATAGCATGGGCGGTGGCGTCTCCTGCCGACCACCCCTCCTCGCGTGGCCATTGGCCATCAACCAAATCGGCACCCGCACAAAAGCCGCGCCCGCTGCCCGTTAAAACAATCACGCGCACCGCATCATCTTGCGCGGCGTGCGCCAAGGCAGCCAGTAGCGCATCAACCAGCGGGCGGTTAAGACTGTTCAAAACATCTGGGCGGTTAAGGGTTAGCGTCAAAATCCCTTTGTCATTAAGGTCGCTTAAAATCATCTCTGTCATTTATATTTCCTTTTTATTATTGATTATGAAAGTTTTAATTTTCCAAAGGCTTGCGTGCTGCCCGGCGGAAAGATTTTAATAAATCATATATACCATAATCGATTTTTTCCCACTCCGCTAACAGGCCGCGCCGAAAGCGATAGCTTACCTGCACATTTTGTCCAAGTGTAAGGCGGCCTGCACAAAAGGCAATCGGTTCGGTTGCCTTGCGGCATAAAAAATAATGTGCCATTTCACGCATAGGCTGAATATTCGTTTGGGCAACGCGGAAAAGCTCGTAATCAGCATAGGGGCTATCGGGTTTGAAGTGATAGCGTTCTAACCCATTTGGTAAAATATGCGCCATATCATAAATATATGGTGCGTAAATATCATCAAAAATCCGTGTATGAGATAAAACAGACCTGCTTTCATGCAGGCTAATCAGCAATAAAGGCGCATCATTATCATTGCGTAAGAAAGCCTCATGCCGGGTGAGGCTATAAGGCAGAAAATCCGGAAATAAAGCATGCAGTTGCACATTATCGCGTATACCGGTTACACGGTCGCGTTTATAGCGCGTATAATTTTGCGGTATGGCAAATAGCGCGCCGCCAATTTCGAGCCCCACACGGCTATGATCAGCGCTAAAAGAAAGCTGATTACCCCGAATGCTGTCTATGCCGGGTCCAAAATAAACCCAGATGAACAAAGCACAGGCAATCAAGGTGCCCCCGGCAAAACCAAGCGGCAAAAGCCATATCGGCCAATCTTGCCTTATGTTCATATTGCGTGGTAAAAAACGGGTCATAAAATCCTTTATAGTGCAAAAATTTATCCGATTCAGCTTGCCTTTTTATAAAAATTAGCCATTCTTACCGAATTGTGACTATACATAGAAGGGTTTAAGGGACTATGTCAATTTATAGCTTAGGGGATAAAAAGCCTATTTTACCAGCATCGGGCAATTACTGGATTGCCCCCACCGCACAGATTATCGGTGATATTGAACTGGCAGAAAATGCTAGCATCTGGTTTGGGGCAACGCTGCGCGGGGATAATGAACGCATCACCATCGGCGCGGGGTCGAATGTGCAAGATGGCAGTGTGATGCATACAGATATGGGCTTTCCCTTAACCTTGGGAAAATATGTCACTGTCGGGCACATGGCCATGCTGCATGGCTGCACCATTGGCGATCATAGTCTGGTCGGCATTGGTGCGACAATTCTAAATGGCGCAAAAATCGGCAAAAATTGCCTCATTGGTGCCCATGCGCTTATTGGCGAGGGGAAGGAAATTCCCGATAATTCCATGGTGCTGGGTATGCCCGGTAAAATCACCCGTGAACTGGATGAGAATAATGAAAAAATCATGATTGCCATGGCCGAACATTATGTCGAAAACTGGCAGCGCTATAAGCGGAATTTACAGGAAATATAAAAGGAATGTGATATGTCTGATTATGAATTTGCGACGGTTGAAAAAAAAGGGGCGATTTTAAGCGTCACCATAAATCGGGCTGAACGCATGAACGCTTTGCACCCGCCCGCCAATGATGAACTTGCTGCAATTTTTGACGATTTTGAACAAGACCCATCGCTATGGGTGGCGATTATTACCGGTGCAGGTGAGAAGGCGTTTAGTGCTGGTAATGATTTACGCTATCAGGCCGAAGGGAATAAGGTCACTGTGCCGCCTTCGGGCTTTGCAGGCCTGACAGCCCGCTATGAACGACAAAAACCGGTTATTGCCGCTGTAAATGGCTTTGCCATGGGGGGTGGGTTTGAAATCGCGCTTGCCTGCGATATTATCATTGCTGCCGAACATGCACGTTTTGCTTTGCCCGAGCCGAAAGTGGGCTTGGCGGCGTTGGCGGGCGGCTTGCAAAGATTGCCGCGTGAAATCGGCTTAAAGCAGGCCATGGGCATGGTGCTCACCGCGCGACAAGTGAGTGCTGCCGAAGGCGAAAGGCTTGGCTTTGTCAATGCGGTTATTTCTGCCGACAGGCTGATGGATACGGCTTATGAATGGGCGGAAATGATTTGCGCCTGCTCGCCCATGTCACTCAAAGCCTCGCGCCAAGTTATGGTGGAAAGCCTAAAAATCGCTGATCTTGCCAAGGCATGCGACAATACGCTTTATCCCGCAGTAAAAGATATGATCAATTCAGAAGATGCAATAGAAGGCCCGCTTGCTTTTGCCGAAAAGCGCGCGCCACAGTGGAAAGGAAAATAAAATGGCTATAACTAAAATTGATGAAGCAGATTATATTATTATCGGCGCGGGCAGTGCCGGTTGTGTGCTCGCAGCGCGCCTGAGCGAAGACGGCACGAAAAAAGTATTGCTGTTAGAAGCGGGCGGCAAAGATAAAAATATGTTCATTCATATGCCTGCAGGCTTTTCCCAGCTTGTGCCGGAAAAAAATGACCATAATTATGGTTTTGAGACCGAAGCCGAAGCGCATCTTAACGGGCGCAAATTATATTGGCCACGCGGGCGGGGGCTTGGTGGCTCTTCCTCCATCAATGCCATGGTTTATATACGTGGCCATGCGTGGGATTACGACCATTGGAGCCAGCTTGGCAATCAGGGCTGGTCTTATGAGCATGTGCTGCCCTATTTTAAGCGTGCCGAGTGTTTTGAGGGTGATGGCGATGCCGCCTATCACGGCACAGATGGCCCGCTTTCGGTAAAAAAATCCGACCGCACCAATGATATTTTATTGGATAAGTTTATCGAGGCAGGCCAACAGGCGGGCTTTCCCTATACGCGCGATTTTAACGGCCAACAGCAAGAAGGCATTTCGCGTTATGAACATACATTGCGGGGGAATAAAAGATGCTCGGCAGCGCGCGCCTATTTATATCCGGCGCGGGGGCGGGATAATCTGATTGTCGAAACAGATGTCATTGTGGACAAAATTTTATGCGATGGCAAGAAAGCCGTTAGCGTTGACGTGATACAAGGTGAGGTAACGCACCGCATTCGTGCGCGCGCTGAGATTATTTTATCGGCAGGCGCGCTTAATTCGCCGCAAATTCTTATGCGTAGCGGCATTGGTGATGCCGATGATATTAAGCCACATGGGCTTTCCATGGTGCATGAAAGCAAGGGTGTTGGCAAAAATCTGCAAGACCATATCTCAGTTGTGAGCCAATTTGCAGCAACCCAACCCGTAACCTTACATCGCTCTGCCTCATGGTTGGGACAAACTCTGGCGGGTGTGCAATATTTGTTGTTTGGCACAGGCGATGCCGTTTACCCGCCAACGGCAGGCGGCGCCTTTATTAAATCGCATCCGTCAAAAGATATTCCGGATATGCAGGTGCATTATGTATCTGTGGCCATGGTTGATAGCCATGGGCGTGGCGACTTACCCAAACGCCACGGCTTTTCGTCTATTGTTTATGGGTGTCGGCCACAAAGCCGGGGTTATATAACATTAAACTCTGCCGCGCCGCATGCCGCACCCTTATTGTATCCGAATTATTTTTCCGAGGAACAAGATATTATTGATTTGCGTAATGGCTTGCGTGAGACACGGCGTATCTTTATGCAAGCTGCCTTTGACCCCTATCGCGGGGAGCAGCTAAAACCCGGACCGGATGTGGATATGGATGATGATGCCGCGCTCGATGAATGGATTAGAAAGACGGCTGAAACACTTTATCATCCTGTGGGCACATGCAAAATGGGCGAGGACAAACTTGCCGTCACCAATCATCACGGGCAAGTGCATGGTATGAAAAATTTGCGCGTGGTGGATGCCTCGCTTATGCCAACCCTTATTGGGGGTAATACCAATGCGCCGGTGATTATGATGGCTGAGAAAATATCCGACCATATTCGCGGGCGTGCCTTTTTGCCACCACAACATATATAGGCATAGTCATGACAGCACGGCTTGAATTTTTTTTCGATATTTCCAGCCCATGGACATATCTCGCCTTTTCGCGCATTGAGGATTTAGCCACCCGATGTGAAACACAGATTGCGTGGCGTCCGATTTTGGTGGGCGGCGTGTTTAACGCCGTAAATGAAACGGTTTACGCGCAACGGGCGAATCCGCATAAAATCAAAGCGCGCTATTATAATAAGGATTTGCAGGATTGGGCGCGGTTTTGTGGCATAAAAATCGGTATGCCCGCCGCCTTTCCCTTGCGCGCGGTCACTCTCATGCGTGCCGCGCTTGTGGCGCAAGATGAAGGCTGTTTACCGGCTTTTTCCTGGGCGGCATTTCGTGCCTATTGGGGCGATTTGAAAGATTTGTCACACGCGCAGGAATTGGCGGCATTATGCGTAAAAGTCGGTTTAGATGCGGATATGGTGGCCAAACGCATTGGCGAAGATGATATTAAGGCACGGTTGAAACAAAATACCGAAGAGCTGATTGCGCGTGGCGGCTTTGGGTCACCGACCATATTTATCGGTAAAACGGATATGTATTTCGGTAATGATCGTTTGCCTCTGGTTGAAGCGGCCTTAGCGGCACAACGGTAATTTCGATATGCCCCGCAGCCCTATCATCAATATGCCGAAAGTGGTGCTTATCTTGCTTGCAAGTTTTATTGTGATGCAAGCCTATATTCATTTTATGCCACCTTATAAGGCGAGCGAATTTCTGGTCTCTTTTGGCTTGTTTCCGGCACGCTTTTTTGCTGCCGGCATGGGCGGCCTGCCGGGTGGGTTGGATTGGGGGCTTTATACGCTTATCAGCTATAGCTTTGTGCATGGCGATTGGACGCATTGCTTGATAAATGCGCTGTGGTTTGCGGTATTCGGCACCATTACGGCGCGGCTTTTGAGCACAAGGCGCTTTCTTTTGTTTTATTTTTTATGCGTTATTTTTGCAGGTGTGGTTCAGATCTTTTCGGCCAGTGAAACAGCTTATCTTATGCCGATAATCGGTGCATCGGGCGGGGTGGCTGGCCTGTTCGGTGCAGGTTTGCGCATTATCTATGGCGGCGGCGATACATTGCCCGGGCGGGTGCGTTTATTGCCGGTGCGGCAGATGCTAACCCATCGGCCTGCGCTTTATCTTATTTTCATTTATGGCGCGCTTAACATAATGACGCCCTATGTGGCGCCGTTAGGGTTTATGTCACCTGCAGGCAATGCCCTTCATATTGCATGGCAGGCACATTTGGGTGGCTTTTTCATTGGGCTTTTTGCCATCACATGGTTTATGCCCGCCCCGCTTTCGCCCTCTGGCGGGCCAGGTAATGTGGATTATGGAGCGTGGCACTGATAGGGTATGAGTGGAATGAAATCTTGCAAAAACATTATATTTGCGCCACATTAAGTCAGATCATTATCTCGGAGCATAATTATTATGACGATACAAACAATTTTGAATACAAAAGATGGCGGCGCAGATATTATCCGTATTGATGCCCAAAAAAGAGTTATCGCAGCAGTAGAACTTATGATGCAAAACCGCATCGGTGCCCTCGTGGTTAGCAATAATGCACAAACATGTGTTGGCATTCTTTCTGAACGTGATATTATGCGCGGGCTGGCAAAAGATGGCGGGCGTATACTTGATGCCTTGGTCGGTGATTTTATGACAAAAGATTTATATAGCGTAACGCCCGATATGGCGATAGGACAGGCAATGCAAATTATGACAGAAAATCGATGCCGTCATTTGCCGGTTTTTGAAAAGGAAGACTTATGCGGCATCGTTTCAATAGGTGATTTGGTCAATTTTCGTATCAATGAGGCACGGCGCGAGGCAGATGCATTAAAGGCATATATTGCAACCGGGTAATCGATTTTGTAATCATATGCCGATACGTTGAAATAGGGTAAGAAAAGCGATAAGATAGGCTATATGCGGATATTAAAAAGAATAATATATATTAGTGTGCTTGTTTTGAGTATGCCGACAGGGCTATTTGCCGAGGATGTTACGCCCCTCCACCCAACCCAACAATTTGACTGGAAATCTTATGTAACATTTTCCTTTGATATTATTGCGGCAGATAGTGGGCGCGGCACTTTACATACGCGTGCCTATAATGATTTTATCATAGACGATGTAGGATATAATAGTATCGTGGCGTTTTCTGCGCGGGCAGGGGCGTATGGCCAGAATTATAGCACCCTTCCCTTGCGCTATGAGTTTGAATTGGCCTTTGCCATAAATGAAGTAAGTTTCAGTGGTGCCACCGCCGAGGGCACAGCCGAAGCCTATGCTCAATCCGCAATGATTAACGTTTATTATGATATTGATACATATATTTATGCCATGCGCCCCTTTATCGGTTTAGGCCTTGGCACGATGCACTTATATTATGCGAATTTCGATGCCAAATTTTCAAATCAGGGTTCGGAGGGCTACACGCTTAACGGGGGTGAGACCGAAGCTGATAGTGAGTTTATCGCACAGCTCTCATTGGGTGCATTATATATGATAAGTGAAAAAACCAGTATCGGGTTTGAATATAGAATTGTGCCGAAGACGGATTTTTCCTTATTCAGCACAACCTCAAATACGGACATTCGCTTTGATGTTCCTTATCGTGGCAATGCGCTTTCCGCCCAGCTTCTATATCGGTTTTAGCATTAAAAATGAAAAGGATATACATGTATAAAATAAAACATCACATTATAGGCGGGCTTATGGCGTTATGCTTGCCCTTTGCGGCCTATGCACAAGCGGATAGTGAAACACAAACCATAGAAGATCCGATGGCACAAGAAGAAATGACACCAACAATGCAATGGAAAAATTATTGGGTATTGGGTGCGGGAAGCGCGTCACCAAGCGGGGGCGATGATGCGCGCTTGGATACAAGCGATGTAGGCAGCTTTGCCATAGAAAGCGCAGGCTATGATAGTGCGTCACTCTTGTCCTTCCGTTTTGGGACACACAGCGAAACCTATGCGCAAACCCCTTTGCGCTATGAAGCGGAATGGACGATGGTATCCCATCCGGTTACCTTTAGTGGCGATACAGCCAGCGGCACGGCTGATGCTGATGTATCTTTGCTGATGGGTAATGTGTATTATGATATAAAAGTGAGTGAAACATTTAAGCCCTATATAGGGCTAGGCTTTGGGCTTGCTTCGGTGAGCTATTCTGCACTCAATGCTAGCTTTTCGAATGACATAAAGCCAATTACAATCACCGGCGATGACACAGATGCAAATGGTGAGCTTACCACACAATTTTTAGTCGGTGCTTTGTTTGATGTGAACCCGAAACTGAGCATTGCGTTTGAATATAAATCCTTACCCGAAACCGATCAGGAAATAACAGCTGACACCTCAGATGGGGAAAATGTAGCCTTTCATACCTCTTACGGGGCGACAATGACAACGCTGCAACTGGTTTTCAGATTTTAGTAAAAAGCCTTAAAATACGCCCGCCTTTTTTCACTATTTTCCTGTGAATTTGGGGGGGCGTTTTTCCCGAAACGCCGTAACCGCTTCTTGATGGTCATGGCTTATATTGGTAAGCGCCTCATAGCCCATGGCTGTTTCCATTGCATTTATGGCAATATGGCGTAAGGGCATATTCACGATGGTTTTTGTCCAGTTAATGGCTTTGCTTGCGCCATTGGCGAGTTTCTCCGCCAGCGCATAGGTTTTTGCATCCAGCGCATCGGGCGCAACCACATGGTTAATCAACCCCAAACGATAGGCATCTTTGGCGGGGATCATCTCGCCCGTCATTAAATATTCCTTGGCACGATTAAAGCCGATAAGCTGTGGCCAAATAACGGCGCCGCCATCACCTGCAACCAGCCCGGCCGCCACATGCGGATCACCAATTTGGGCATTATCTGCGGCAATCACCACATCGCATAATAAAGCAATAGAAGCGCCCAAGCCCGCCGCTGCGCCATTGAGGCGGCAAATAATCGGCTTTTCCAATGCCAGCAAGCCCAGCACAATCGCTTTGGCATCGGTGGCAATGGCCTCAAATTCCGAAGGATCGTCAATCATTTGCTGGAACCAGGTAAAATCACCACCGGCACAAAAATAGTTTCCTGTGCCCGTAAGCACGAAAACATCCGCTGTATCATGCGCTAAATCGCCAAAAAGCTGTGCAAACTCCTCATGCATAACCGCGCTAACCGCATTATAGCTTTCGGGCTGATTGATGGTAATTGTTAAAATATTGCCACGTGCCATATCAGCATGGCGTATGAATGTAAAACATGAATAATTATCGGCATTAAGTGCAGACATAGACCTTCCCTTTTATAAATTCATAGATGGGTTAAATCCACCTAGTAAAACCCGTCCAACCATTTCATAGCTTGCCAGTCCGGTCATCATATGTTGCGTCATGGTTTGGGCATCGCGTAGCTGGCGTTGGATAGGGCTGGTTTTATATACCGATGTGCCGCCGGCAAGGTCGTGAATCATGCGCACAACATCGGCGCATTGGCGCACTGCATGGGTGCAGGCCAAGCGTAAATGCGCTCTGTCTTCAGGGCTAATTTGATTTTGCGTTTGTGCCATATCCCATATTTTTTCAAGTGCTGCCCAATAAAATGCATGCGCGGCATGATAGCCGGCCTGCGCCTGGGCAAAGCCAGATTGAACCCGCCCGGTTTCGGCCAGCGAGCGGCTTGCGCCTTGTGCCTTTTTTTGCTGAACAAATTGTTCAAAAGCCCGAATTGCAGCCGCTGCATTTCCCAAAGCAACGGCACCAATGCCGGTTGCCAGAAATGTGAAATAGGGGAACTTATAAAGCGTCCCTTGCGCCCAGGGTTTAGCGTTTATTTGATAGCCATGATTTTTAGGCACACGCAAATTTTTTACCTCGACATCACCTGAGCTACTCCCCGCAAGCCCAAGCGTATGCCATGTGTCGTGAAATATAACCGCTTTGCGGGGCACCATGAATAAAGTGTGGGTCGCGGGGTTGGGCGCGTCATCGGGCGTGTCTATAATAAAAGCACCAAGTCCAATCCAATCGGCATTGGCTGAGCCAGACCCCCATTGCCATCGTCCGCTTACGATATAATCATTACCATCTTTAAGCGCGCGGCCAGTGGGGGCAAATATACCGCAGGTGATTGTCTCTTCGCCCCCGAAAATCTGGCGGGCAATATCTTGCTCCATATAGGCTGAACCTATGGCGCTTGTCGTGCAGATCATAGCATTCCAGGCGGTAGCGGCATCATGCAAGGCAAGGGTTTCAATCAGGTGCAAACCTTCTGGGGGTGAGAGTTCAAGCCCACCAATTATATGCGGGGTGAATAACCGAAACATGCCAGCTTTGGCGAGCGCGCGGGCAAAATCAGCCGGCAGTTGGCGGGCAGCTTCTATATCCTCGCTCAAGGCGCGTGCCTGTTCGCATAATGCTGTAAATTCATCATGGTTGAATTTTGTTTCGGTCAAAATGAGGTCTCCCTTTTTGCCTATGTTTACCCGAAAAAGTGCCCGCGTCAATCCACCCCCGTCACTCTGCATCAAAATTTTATCCGTGCTTATCTGATTTATTTGTGCCATATATAATCACATGGAGGTTCATATGATTATTGATGCATGGGGACAGCACCCGACTTTACGCCATTCACAAGACCCTATATTCGATTCCTTGCGCCGCTGGACGCACACCCAAGCGGAAACCACACAATTACCCGTTTCCGCAACGCTTGCACAAATGGATGAAGCGGGCGTTTCACGCATGTTAATCAGTGCCTGGGTGGCCCCACGTCATATTATGATTTCTAATGACGAAGTGGCGGAATTTGTTGCCGAAGCACCCGCGCGGCTTACAGGTGTTGGCGCGGTGGATATTTCAAAACCCATGCAGGCTGTACGCGAGATTCGCCGTTGTGTGGATGAGCTTGGCTTTAAGGCAATCCGCGTTTTGCCCTGGCTATGGGAGGTGCCGCCGACCGACCGGCGCTTTTATCCGGTTTATACGGCATGTGTGGAAGCAGGCGTTCCGTTTTGCACACAAATCGGGCATACGGGGCCGCTTATGCCGTCCGAAGTGGGGCGCCCGATTTATATTGACCAGGTCGCGCTTGACTTTCCGGAACTAACGATTGTCGCGGGGCATATTGGCTATCCATGGACGCAAGAGGCGATTGCGGTCGCCACCAAGCATGAAAATGTTTTTATTGATACATCCGCCTATACGGCACGCCGTTATCCGCCCGAATTGGTAGATTATATGCGCAGCAATGGACGCAAGAAAGTATTATTCGGCACCAATTACCCCATGCTCACCGCTGCCCAAGCGCTTAAACATAGTGATAGGCTTGGCCTGGATGAAGCGGCGAAAGCCGATTTTCTCGGCCTTAATGCGGCGCGCGTGTTTCATCTGTAAAGTTTCGCTTTACGGTTTCGCGGTTAATTTCATAAACACAGTTTCCAAATCTGCCCCATGGCTGGTGAGGTCGGCAATGGTGATGCCAGCAGTGTTTATTTTTTCCAGCACGGTCTGTGCGCTTATTTCGGCAGGGTTAAAGCCCACAGCCAATTTTCCTTCCGCATCAAGGCTGCACGCCAGCCCCTCAATCTGTGGGGCGGTCGCAAGCGGGCGTTCGGGGCGAATGATAAAGATCTTATTATCAATTTGTTGTAAAAGGGTTTGTGTGTCATCGCAGGCAATCAGTGTGCCTTGGTCGATAATGGCGATTTTATCGCATAAGGCTTCAGCTTCTTCCAGATAATGCGTGGTGAGTAAAATCGTTACACCGTTTTTATTAAGCGTGCTGATATAATCCCATAGCTGCTTGCGTAATTCAATATCTACACCGGCGGTGGGTTCATCCAGCACCAAAATGGGCGGGCGATGTACCATGGCTTTGGCCACCAGCAAGCGCCGCCGCATACCGCCCGAAAGTGTGCGCGCATAGGCATGTGCCTTATCGGCAAGGCCAAGGGCTGCGAGAATATCCATTGTGTGGCGGTCACGCTTGGCCACGCTATAAAGGCCGGCTTGTAATTCCATGGCTTCTGCGGGGGTAAAAAAGGGGTCGATATTCAGCTCTTGCGGCACAATGCCAATGCTGGCGCGCGCCTGACGCGGATTTTTATCAATATCAAAGCCCCATATATCCACCGTGCCAGACGTCTTTAACACCAGCCCAGCCAGCATATTGATAAAGGTTGACTTGCCTGCTCCGTTCGGCCCCAAAAGCGCAAAAAACGAACCCGCCGGAATATCCAAATCAATACCTTTTAGCGCATGTTTGGCGGGCTGATTATTGGCGGGGGCATAGATTTTTTCTATATTTTTTGCACGAATGGCATATTTTACATTTTGTTCACTCATGCAATACAGTTTAACATTGAATTTGCCTTTCGACAAATAGGTTTTATGCTATGAATAAAATCAAAAAAGGGTGAGAGATTTATGCTGACAAAAAATGATCATTTATATTTGATTGACGGGTCGGGCTATATTTTTCGTGCCTATCATGCTTTACCCCCTTTAACCCGCCAATCGGATGGTTTGCCGGTGGGGGCGGTTTCGGGCTTTTGCAACATGCTAACCAAATTGCTGGATGAAACACAGGCCAGCCATTTGGCCGTGATTTTTGATGCCGCAGGCAAGAGCTTCCGCAATGATATTTACCCCGATTATAAGGCGCACCGTCCCGATGCGCCTGAAGACCTTGTGCCACAATTCTCTCTTATCCGTGAGGCGGTGCGTGCCTTTGGCTTGCCTGCGATTGAACTGAAAGGGTTTGAAGCGGATGACCTTATCGCCACCTATGCACGTGCTGCCCAGGCGGCTGGCGCACGGGTGACAATTATTTCCTCCGATAAGGATTTAATGCAATTGGTCGGGGATAATATTGATATGCTCGATACGATGAAAAACCGACAAATAGGCGTGGCAGAGGTGGTCGAGAAATTCGGTGTTGCGTCGGAAAAGGTCGTAGATGTGCAAGCCCTTGCCGGCGATAGTGTGGATAATGTGCCGGGTGTGCCGGGTATCGGTATTAAAACGGCGGCACAACTCATAGATGCGTTTGGCGATTTAGATACGCTTTTGGCACGCGCTGGCGAGATTAAACAAAATAAACGGCGGGAAAACTTAATCGAATTTGCCGAACAGGCGCGCATTAGCCGCGATTTGGTGCGCTTGAGAACCGATGCCCCCATGCCATGTGATTTTGCGGCGATGCACTTCACCCCGCCAGATGGCACAAGGCTCATTAGCTTTTTGAAAGCGATGGAGTTTAATACGATCACCAAACGCATGGCGGCGCGTTTTGAGATAGATATGGATGCGGTTGCACCCGATGAAAATTTACGCGCGCAAGACACAAAAGACGATGATGACAGCGTGTCTGGCGATGGGCTTCCACCCTTATCCTTACCAGATATGCCGCCTATTGATGCACAAAATTATCACTGTATCACCACAATGGCGCAGCTGGATGACTTTATTGCCGATGCCTATGCAACCGGTCTGTTGGCGATTGATACAGAAACCGATGGACTTGATACACAACAATGCAAGCTGGTGGGCATATCGCTCGCCACCCGTGCGGGCTATGCGGGCTATATTCCGCTGGCACATGGCAAGGGAGACGGGCTGGCCCTAGAGGACGTGCCCGCGCAATTAGAGCTAGATGATGTCGTGGCTGCTTTATCCCCGGTTTTGTGTGATGCAGCGGTTTTGAAGATTTTGCAAAATGCCAAATTTGATATGCATATTTTATATCGGCATAACATAGAGCATATCGCGCCTTTTGATGATACCATGCTGATGTCTTATGCCTTACATGCGGGCTTGCACGGCGCGGGCATGGATATTCTGGCGCAAAAATTCCTAAAGCATGAACCCATTCCGATTAAAGATTTATTGGGGAGCGGAAAAAAACAAATTACCTTTGATCAGGTGCCCCTTGCCCACGCCACCGCTTATGCGGCGGAGGATGCCGATATTACCCTTCGCCTATGGTATTGCTTTAAGCCCTTATTGCGTGAAAAACAGGTGACGCGGGTTTATGCCACAACCGAACGTCCCCTTGTGCCGGTGCTCGCGGCAATGGAACGGCGCGGTGTTAAGGTTGACCGCGATATTTTGGCGCAGCTTTCCGGAAAATTTGCCCAGCAAATGGCCGCTATGGAAGATGAGATTTATCAGCTGGCCGGCGAACGTTTCAACATTGCCAGCCCGAAACAATTAGGCGAGATTTTATTTGATAAAATGGGGCTTGTGGGTAGCAAAAAAACCAAAAGCGGTGCGCGTGGCACGGGTGCCGATGTGTTGGAAAATCTGGCGGCAGAGGGGCATGTTCTCCCCGCCCGGGTTCTGGCGTGGCGGGGGCTGGCGAAGCTAAAATCCACCTATACAGATGCCTTGCCAGAATTTATCAACCCGGCTACGGGGCGGGTGCATACGTCTTATTCTCTGGTGGGGGCAACAACGGGTAGGCTATCTTCGACCGAACCGAATTTACAAAATATTCCTATCCGCACTGCTGACGGGCGGAAAATTCGCACAGCCTTTATTGCTGAAGCAGGAAACTTATTGGTGAGTGCTGATTATAGTCAGATTGAATTGCGTATTTTAGCCGATATAGCCGATATAGCCTCACTTAAGCAGGCCTTTTTGGATGGGCTAGATATTCATGCGATGACGGCCTCCGAGATTTTTCGTGTGCCGCTTGATGATATGACGCCAGAAATACGCCGTCGTGCCAAGGCGATAAATTTCGGCATTATTTATGGCATTTCCGCTTTTGGTTTGGCGCGGCAATTAGATATTTCGCGCGGCGAGGCGGGGGATTATATTAAGTCTTATTTTGAGCGCTTTCCCGGCATTCGCGATTATATGGAGGATACCAAAAAACGCGCGCATGAGGATGGTTTTGTAAAAACCCTGTTTGGACGCAAGATTCATATACGCGATATTGCTTCGAAAAATGCTGCACAACGGGCGTTCTCGGAACGCGCCGCAATAAATGCACCGATACAAGGCTCAGCTGCTGATATTATTCGCCGTGCCATGATCCGTATACCAGATGCACTTGATGCAAGCGGGCTTAAGGCGCAGATGCTCTTACAAATACATGATGAATTGATTTTTGAGGTTGTGCAGGCACAAGCCGCAGAATTGATTACAGTGGTAAAACAGATTATGGAAAAGGCACATTTACCTGCCTTGCCTCTTTCCGTGCCGCTTATTATTGATGCCAATTCTGCTTCAAATTGGGATGAAGCGCATTAGCGTAGCAGCAAAAAAGAAAACGCGGTGTCTTATTTTTTAAGGCGGACAATCACATCTACACCCGCTACCTCATAACCTTGCGGCGGCGAAGGGATTTTTGAAAGCGCGACCGCATCTTGCTCAATATCGTATAGTTTTTTTTCAGTCTCACTATAGAAATGGTGATGCGGAGAACAATTTGTATCAAAATAACGGTTTTGCCCGTCTACAACAACTTCACGCAGTAGGCCAGCTTGATGAAAACTATTCAACGTATTATAGATTGTGGCTAATGATATACTGATTTTTTCTGCCTTTATTTCAGAAAATAAAATATCAGCCGTTACATGACGATTGCCTTTTCCGAATAAAAGTCGTGCTAAAGCAAGGCGGCTACGCGTTACCCGCAAACCGGCCTGGCGTAAGAGCTCCATATAATCTGGTGTGTAATTTTCTGTTTTTATCATAATATTTATAACTTTTCTTGATTATGCCCATACTATATAGCTGATCTTTACAAAATGTCAAATTATGTAAAGATGACTATTCACGCACTATAAAATAAGCTAGGATTAAATGATAAATTAAGAAAGTAAGAGAACCAATGTCCAAACAAGAAAGTTATAATTATGAAGAATTGCTTGCCTGTGGGCAAGGCAAAGTTTTCGGTCTCGGTAATGCACAACTACCAGCCCCCCCTATGCTTATGTTTGATCGCATCAGCAAAATTACCCAGACCGGTGGCGCGTTTGATAAGGGTGAGATTCATGCCGCATTAGATATTCGCCCCGATTTATGGTTTTTCGATTGCCATTTCCACAATGATCCAGTTATGCCCGGCTGCTTGGGGTTGGATGCCATGTGGCAGCTTGTCGGGTTTTATCTTGGGTGGCTTGGCCACCCCGGTCGCGGGCGCGCCCTAGGTGCGGGCAAGGTGCGCTTTACCGGCCAGGTATTGCCTGATGTTAAGCACGTCATTTATCAGCTGGATATAAAACGTATTATGGCTGGCAAATTGGTTATGGGCATTGCAAATGGCCGTTTGTTCGCCGATGGCGAGCATATCTATTCTGCTGATGATTTACGTGTCGGCCTGTTTCAACGCGATTAGTTACATAAGGGGAACATTATGCGAAAAGTTGTCGTCACCGGATTAGGCATTATTTCATGTATCGGGAGCAATGCACAAGACGTAAGTGCCAGCCTTTATGAGGGACGCTCGGGAATTACCCATGCACCAGAATATCAGGAATTAGGATTTCGCTCGCACGTGCATGGTGCGCCTGCTGTTGATATTGAAAGCGCGATAGATAAGCGCGTGCGCCGGTTTATGGGTGATGGTGCGGCGTGGAATTATATTGCGATGCAACAGGCGATTGCTGATGCGGGGTTGCGTGAAGATGAGATAAGCCATCCGCGCACAGGGCTGATTATGGGTTCGGGCGGGCCTTCAACCAAAGCGCTGATTGCTGCTGCCGATACAACCCGTAAGAATAGCCCGAAACGGGTTGGCCCTTTTGCAGTGCCTAAGGCCATGTCTTCGACCAATTCGGCTACTTTAGCGACGCCTTTTGGTATCCATGGCGTCAATTATTCCATAAGCTCGGCCTGCGCCACCTCAACCCATTGTATCGGCAATGCCGCCGAGCTTATTCAATGGGGCAAGCAAGATATTATGTTTGCCGGTGGTGGCGAAGAACTGGACTGGGCGTTAAGCGTTTTATTTGATGCGATGGGGGCTATGTCGAGCGGCTATAATGAAAGCCCCTCTATTGCAAGCCGTGCTTATGATAAAAATCGGGATGGTTTTGTTATTGCCGGCGGCGCAGGCGTGCTTATTTTGGAAGAGATGGAACGCGCTAAAGCACGCGGCGCAAAAATTTATGCCGAGATTGTCGGCTATGGTGCGACGTCAGATGGTTATGATATGGTGCAGCCCTCGGGCGAAGGCGCGGTGCGGTGCATGAAAATGGCGATGCAAGATTTAGATTGTCCGGTTGATTATATCAATCCGCATGCGACCTCTACCCCGATAGGGGATATACGGGAAATCGAAGCCTTGCGCGCGGTTTTCGGCACAGATTGCCCCCCCTTAAGCGCGACGAAATCTTTAACCGGCCATTCGCTTGGTGCAGCAGGCGTGCAAGAGGCGATTTATAGCCTGCTTATGATGCAGGGTGATTTTATCGCGGCGTCGGCTCATATTGATGCGCTTGATCCTGATTTTGCTGATATGCCAATTGTGCGCGAACGCGTCGAGAAAGCGGGGCTTAATTGTGTGTTGTCGAATAGTTTTGGTTTTGGGGGCACCAATGGCACACTTGTGTTCAAAAAGGTTTGATGATGTAATATGGGTTTTGTAGGGTGCGCCCAAACGACACCATTCTGCTTTATGGCTTGCCTTGTTTGATAAGATCCGTGATATAGCTGTGGTCGAACCCTTTAACTGCTTTATCAGAAATATTCACCCAGGAAAACGCAATTTCAGAGCAAGCGTTAAAATCGGGCGTTTCAACGATTTCACCAATAATATTGCCCGCTGCAACACCTACCATTTCAGGAAAACTAGCCGTTTCCCAATGTGTCGTGCTTCCGCATTTTTTACAAAAATATCTTTTCTGGCGTAGCCCTTCCTTGTCTATTGAATAAACTTGGTATTCGCCATCACACACTTTGACGTCTTCCTTATAAAAATATATAGACACACCAAATGCTGAACCGGTTCTTTTTTTACAGTCATTACAATGGCACGCTGCACTTACAGCAGCTTTACCGCTCACTTCCAGACTTGCTTGCCCACAACAACATTCTACTTTCATGATACCTCTGATTATTAGTTATATTGCCTATAGCATAGCCACAGGCTTATTACAAAGAACCTTAATTCACCATGCTTCAACACAAAGATAGTTAATGATTAAAGAAGCACCCAATTATTGTTGCGCGGGCACATCATATGGGCGATCAGCTGCCGCTATTCTCTATTGAAAGAGCAAGACATCTGCAGGGGACTGGCGGAGAGAGCATGTGACTCTAGGACTGAGTTTCCCGCAATTAAGTTGTTAATAACTTTATTGAGGAGATTCATAATGGTATTCGTTTCAAAATCAAGGGAAAATTTATCTAACCCTTATTCTAATCAAAAATGGCTTTCATGCTTTTTAATCATTTGTGCTTATTTTTTAATGGCCAATTCAGGCTTTGCAAGTGAGGCTGATATTGAGGCTGCGTCTACGAGCGGGCTTGTTATGGTTAAGGATGCTTGGGATGAGTTTAAGGCCTGGGGTGTGCCGGCATTGGGTGTAACGCTAGCTGGCACTATGATCTATGGCTTTGCTACCCAAGCACAAAAT
The DNA here is from genome assembly GCA_965227805.1 of Parvibaculaceae bacterium. Taxonomy (GTDB): domain Bacteria; phylum Pseudomonadota; class Alphaproteobacteria; order RS24; family RS24; genus CBDDGJ01. The sequence continues at coordinate 503,415 of CBDDGJ010000003.1, forward strand.
ATGGCGCGAGGTGCCGCAATGGGGGTAGGTGCGGCCGCCTTAATGGGCGGCGGCGCCGATGTGTTCTTTTTGTCCTTCCCCCTTATAATTGTACCAGTTTTAGCGAGAGATTATTGTCTTTGATTGGGTGTATATTTCTCGTTAGGATTTTAAGAAACATCAATTATAGGAGTAAAAGATGAGCAGAAAACGTTTTAGTGACAATGATATAATCCGCATATTACGTGAGGTTGAGGTGAATATTGGTGGGGGTATGGATACCGATTCTGCCTGCCGCAAGAGTGGCATTAGCCCGCAGACATATTACCGCTGGCGTGGCAATTATGGTCATATGAAGAATAGCGAGGTTAAACGCCTAAAAGCCTTGGAGCAGGAGAATGTGCGCCTTAAAAAGATAGTTGCTGCGCTAGAGTTAGATAAGTTGATTCTCAAGGAGGGGCTCGATTTTTTGGACAAGAAAAAGGCCTAACCACAGCAGATAAGCGCTCTGTTGCAGTCCATTGCCAACAAAGGCTGAGCACAAGCCAGCGTAAAGTTTGCAAGGCTTTGGATATTCCAAGAAGCGTGTGTCGGTATAAACTCACTCAAGCTTGCCGCGATGAACAGCTGCGGCTTGATATGATACGCTTAGCCAAGCAATATGGTCATTATGGATACCGCAAGATAGCAGCATTATTGCGGGTTGAGGGGCATAATGTTAACCATAAGAAGGTTGAAAGACTATGGCGCGAAGAAGGCTTGCAGCTGCCTAAAAGACACAAAAAGCGCAAGCGCATATATGATGGCCCTTCCTCTTGCATCAGACTTCGTGCCAAATATAAGAACCATATTTGGAGCTATGACTTTGTGGGGGACAAGCTGCATAATGGGAGGAAATACAGAATGTTAACGTTACTCGACGAGTTCAGCAGAGAGGCGATAGCTGTGGAAGTTGGCTACAATATCAAGTCCATAGATGTGATTGAAACACTGGCAAAATGCTTCGCCAAACACGGCGTGCCTGAGCATATCAGGTCGGATAATGGTAGAGAATTTACCAGCACCGATATAAAGCGTTTCTTGCGTAATGTGGGCACCGAAACGCTTTATATCGCCCCAGGATCGCCATGGGAAAATGGCTTTAATGAAAGGTTTAACGGTATACTCAGAACCGAGTTGTTAAATGCAGAAACCTTCTTGTCGCTGACAGAAGCAAAGGTGGGGTAATCTCCCCATTATTATTAGGGGTCTGAAGTAGACAGTTTTGTTTTGGTGGCTTTAGCCAGTTTCATTGCTGGTGTTATGCCGCCGATAGCCATATTAGGTCTTTCATTATTATATGTCCATAGCCATTTTGTTGCCGTGAGCTGCGCCTCCTCAATCGTATTAAATTCGTTCATCTCCAGCCATTCATGGCTGACGGTGCGGTTGTAACGTTCAATATAAGCATTCTGTTGTGGCTTGCCTGGCTGGATATGAGCGAGCCGGATGCCTCGCTTATTTGCCCAGCATCTCACTGCCCCACTGATATATTCAGGGCCATTATCACAACGTATCACGCGTGGTTTACCACGCCATTCAATGATCTGCTCCAGTGAACGCTTCACACGCTCAGATGGTAAGGATAGATCAACCTCTATGCCCAACCCTTCACGATTGAAGTCATCCAATACATTGAAGGTGCGGAACGCCTTGCCGGTGCTGAGCTGGTCGGCCATAAAATCCATCGACCAGACTTCATTGGGACGCTCCGGTACAGCTAGAGGAGCAGGACGCGCACGCTTCAAACGCTGACGCGGCTTGATCCGCAAATTAAGCTCTAACTCCCGGTAAATCCGATAAACCCGCTTGTGGTTCCAGCCAAAACCCTTCACATTACGCAAATACAAAAAACACAGACCAAAACCCCACCTCTTATGGGTATGCGTCAACCGTAACAACCAGTCAGCAATCTCGGCATTCTCATCACTCAGGCGAGCCTGATAACGATAGCATGTCTGTGATATAGAAAAGGTGGCACACGCAAGCCGAATACTCGCGCCTCTATCGTTTACTGCCCATTTCGCTATCCCTTTGCGAAGCGAAGGGCTTACCACTTTTTTCCAAGGGCTTCCTTCAGCAAATCATTCTGCATGCTCATCTCAGCATACATCCGCTTCAGGCGATGGTTTTCATCCGCCATGGCTTTCATCTGGGAAATCATCGACGCATCCATCCCGCCATATTTGCTCCGCCATTTGTAAAAGCTCGCGCTACTCATACCATGCGCGCGGCACAGTTCAGAAACAGAAACGCCTTGCTCCGCCTGTTTCAATATCTGCATAATCTGTGTCTCACTAAATCGTTTCTGTTTCATCGTAAATCTCCTTCGCTAAACGATAGAAAATTCTACTGCAAAACACTACTAATTTATGGGGGGATTACCGTGGTAATAAAAGGCTGGGTAAAGCAATATAACCATATCAGACCGCACCAAGCACTAAACTACAAACCACCAGCACCAGAAACAAACATACTCAACCAAAACACAAAAATACTCTCACAAAAACTGGCACAAAATTATGGGGCTTGACAGCAGAAAAGACAGGCTAGTTAATAGGATGATAAATAAACGGGGCATGTCTTAGGTAGGAAATACTAAAAAAGCGATATACATAGCAAAAGAAAGAACCCCAATGAAAAAGATAAGCCCTATCACTAAACCTTTACAAAAATTAGGAGGGCGCTTAGAAGAAAAAGCATAAAAAGCACTAATAATTGCGAGGAAAGTCAATAGAAGAATTAACCATAAAGCGTTTAGAGGAAATATAATATCATCTGTATAATTACGAGCAAACTTACTCGTTCTGTAAATTATGTTTACAAATAAAAGGCCAAACACGGCTCCTGTTGCAACCCCAAATAAAAACGTAGGTAGCTTTTTTACAAGGGTTTCATTTGAATGAAACATAAAAAAGCTTATCAAATAAGCCACGATAAATGGGAAAACAATCATGACACTGAGTGCTATTTCATCTTCTGACATATTGATATTTTCTAATTAAACCTTCTCTTTAAATTTTGAAAAATAGGTTCTATAAGATAGTTGTTAATAAAAATTCAGCACAATCATAAATATCTGCAATTCTAAACCACTAGCTATAAAATCCAAACTTTATAATTCACTTTATCACCATTAATCAATAAATGGAGAATACCATAAAAAACATTCTGTTAATAGGATAGTTCCTATCAACAAACTTTTATAAAAGGCAGGAGAAATTTTAGAAGATATAGCAAACAAAGTACTAATAATCATGATAACCGCCAATGCAATAAAATAAGACATAATAATAGAAAAAGGGAAAACTAACCCCTTATCATTATTGGCCAAATGAAAAACATTAAAGACCATATGAAAATACAAAACATTAATCACATTTAATATTGCAATGCCGAATAAAAACTTAGGTGCTTTTTTCATTAAATTCTTATTAAGGCGAAGAACAAAAAAATTCATAAAATAAATCGCGAGATAGGCATAAATAATTTCTATGCTGACGAATATAAAGCTTCTAAACACGATGAAATACCCCTAATAATTGTTACAATAGACTAATCTTGTGCGGGTATTCGATCTTCCGGTAAATACCCTGGAACATTAAATTTTTCATTCCTAATTATTCCAAAAGTTATCCCTCCCTGTGGAACAGTATTAGAGCTTTTTTCACCAGTAATCGTCAAAAGACCATCCTGGTCCAATGGGAAAAGAACAACACCACCACTTTTACTTTCAAGTTCACCATAAGTTATCGGAGAGCGCCCAGAGCTTTCAAAGAACACTCTTGCATCTGTATTACTATTTGGTAATTTCTCTGATGAAGCGCGATTTTCAAGCACTTCATAGTCTATATTAGCTGCATTACTAGGATAGTATGGGCTATTTTCTAGTGTAATGAATTTGTGTTGCTCCATAGCTTCATCTTCAAATGGTCTGCTTTCTTCATCATTATTATAGACCCTTAAGTGGTTTACGTTACCATTAACATAGTCATCCATAGTAAACGTTCCTTCAGGCACAGCTACCCAACCATTATCTGTATTCATTTTACCATTAACGACAGGAACAAGACGTTTTCCTTCTCCTCCAAAATTTCCTGCATCGACTCTTAATGATTCTATAAAATAACCATATCTTACCTTACCATCAGCATCTTTAAATTTTACCGGCTCGCCAAATTTTTCTTTTTGTTCCGGCGTAAAATCATCTGGGGAGCCACGGTGAATAACCGTAGCTGCATGGTTGGCATCGCTAACCATCCCTAGAATTCCCTCCAATCCCCTAGCTATATGGCTCATTGCATTATTTTCAGCTGCGGTTTTTGCGTTTGTTGTGCCTATGGCGATGTCATGTGCGTCGGCGCCGGTGGCGGTGAGCACGGCTTGTGTTACATTGCCCGCTAATTCAACGCCTTTGTCCCGCCAGACACTTTCTTCAGAATCGCTAATATAGCCATCACCATCTATATCGGCCATGTCTGTGTTTTCATTATAGAGCATGCCGACAACTTCGCCTGTCACCTGCCCCAAAGCACCTGCGCCGCAATCACCACTCTGCAAGGCAGCAGAGGCACAGCCCGTGAGGGCATGTAAACCAAGCTGCGTCGCCGTGCCTATACCATGCTCACCATCAGTTAACTCACCAACTTTCGCCTGCGTCCCTATCTCGCTCGAAATCGCCTCATTCGCTGTTTCGGCTGTATAAACAGGCAAAGCAGCAGACACAGGCGTAATGCCCTGCCCCAGCAGAAAAGACAGGCTAGTCAATAGTGTGATAAATAAACGGGTCATGTTTTTTATTTCGACTCTTCTTTTATGCTTTCAAGCATCTAGCCACTAATCTACACATTCAAATACACCACACCCCAAATTAAGGCCTATACAGCATTATGGCAAAATGCTTTATAAAAGAGGTGTAATTAGATTCATTATTGATGGTTTTTTCCCAAGCAAGATTCTCTGTAATCCCAATCACCATTTTTAAGACCATAATCAAGTACGTTCTTTAGATCGCTATAATTTTTGTCTGACGGAAAATTTATCGAAATATATCGTTTCCTTTCATCAAGCCCTTCCCATGAAGCACCCAAACCTTCCACAACCAAAACCAATTTATCAAACGTGCTTGTATCAAAAAAAACTACCTGAATCGTGCTATGCTCAGAGGCTGAAATAAGTGCTAAAAAATATAATTTTCCATTATCATTTTCGACCGAAACTAAATCACCATATGAAATATTTTTTGCAAAGAAGGGAGTGTTTTCAATTCTATAATTTGAACCAACTTTACTTGCCCAAACACTCTCTTGACGATAATCCCCATTTTCCAACTTATATGTAAGAAAAATTTTACTCATATTCGTATTAATGTTTTTCATTAACATTACACTCTCTGCAAAGAACTTGACCATTATCCGGAGTGCCGCTACCTCCCTCGCTTTTCCGTTTAATATGATCGACATTAGCTTCATTATTTGATGGTGTTACACCTTTTTGAGATTGCTTTGGATCAATGACCTCCAAGCCACAACCTTCACATTTCTCAACTCCACCATTTAGTTCACGGTTTCTGGTATTTTATCAACCTCAGGTGTTTTTGTTAGGATTTTTGCACTGGCTCCAGGTATAACGGAGCTACCAATTATAAGGGCACCCGCAAGACGATTTTGTGTTTCCGGAGGAAGCTCATTCCAATTATCAGAAACAACATTACCTGTGGCATCATCTAAATAGGTAAAAGTGGCATCTACAGCCTCGCCTGCTTCCGATAAAGTCCCTAATACAGCAACGGTTGCTTCAGGGTGATGTTCCATACCATAGTCCACACCCGCTTCAACCGCTTCGCCCACAGCAGTACTAACTGTATCTTCCCCTGCACCAACTTTCTCAAGCCCATCAAGCGGGTTGCCATCACCTTCTGCTGTAAGATAAGCTGCAACCGCTACACCCGCAAGGACAATGCCCAATGCATTATTTTCAGCGGCGGTTGTTGTGTTTGTTGTGCCTATGGCGATGTCATGTGCGTCGGCGCCGGTGGCGGTGAGCACGGCTTGTGTTACATTGCCCGCTAATTCAACGCCTTTGCTTTTCCAAGCAGCTTCTTCGGTAGCACTGATAGAACCGTCACCATCACTATCTATATCCGCCATGTCTGTATATTCATTATAGAGCATGCCGACAACCTCGCCTGTCACCTGCCCCAAAGCACCTGTGCCGCAATCACCGCTCTGCAAGGCAGCAGAGGCACAGCCCGTGAGGGCATGTAAACCAAGCTGCGTCGCCGTGCCTATACCATGCTCACCATCAGTTAACTCACCAACTTTCGCCTGCGTCCCTATCTCGCTCGAAATCGCCTCATTCGCTGTTTCGGCTGTATAAACAGGCACAGCAGCAGACACAGGCGTAATGCTCTGTCCCAATAGCAAAGACAGGCTAGTCAATAGTGTGATAAATAAATGGGGCATATATTTCCTTATCTTTTTTGACATTATATACTGAAAATTCATTATTTTATTAGTTTGCTAGTGCTGAAACTTGCTGAACCCCCAAATGCATGCAACACCCCGCACACAAAATATATAAAATGACAGGAAGTTTATAATTTTGTTTAGCTTTATAGAGATAAATTGCAATTAATAATGCATAAAAACTAAAAATAAGAAAATGAGATAAAATGAAATATTCAAAACCTCCATTCACTCCGAAAAAACGGAAAAAGATGTTAAATATAAAAAATAATATCGTCCCGTTAAACACCCAAGAAGGTAGTGTAGCAATTATAAGGAAATATATCGCAATCTTTTTCATTCCACCCTTTTAACCTTTAAGCGCTCTACCGAAAAACTTCATCACTCTTATTGGCTTATTATCACTGAAATTATTAGATGAGATCCAAGATGTACAAAGCCACCCGCACACAAAATATATAGAATGACAAGAAGTTTATAATTTTGCTTAGTTTTATAGAGATAAATCATAATTAAAAATGTATAATAACTAAAAACAAAAAAATGGAGTGAAGTAAAGAATATAAATTTTCCTTCAAACGGAAGTAAGTCCCTAAGTTCTAAAGACCAGAAAAAAAAACCAAACGTAAAAAATAAGATTCCATATGCCCATCCACCAAATATCCACAAAGGAAGTGAAATAATCATAAGAAAATATATAACAGGCTTTTTCATTCCATTCTTTTAATTTGTAAAACACATTAGTTAATCTGACGTTGAGGATCATTCAGCGCTTGTCATATTTGTTACGCTGTCCGATTGTTTTGCAACAGGAATTGTCATTTCTGCTGCTAAATGAGCTGCCTCACGGAAAGTTTGCATTGGTGTTTTGCCATAACAATGTTTTCCACTATGCGGTCTCTGCTCATTATATTTACTTAGCCACATATCCACGTCAAGCTGTAATTCATCGACCGAGTGATAGATTTTCTTGCGAAACGCAATATCATAAAACTCATTCTTCATCGTCTTATGGAAACGTTCACAAATGCCATTGGTCTGAGGTGAGTTAGCTTTTGTTTTTGTGTGGTCAATATCTTCTGTAGCCAGATAGAGCTGATAGCTATGGGTCTCAACCTTGCCACAATATTCGGTTCCCCGATCTGTGAGGATACGCCCAAGTGCAACCCCCTGTTCATCGAAGAAAGGAATGACCCTGTCATTGAGCATATCAGCTGCGGTAATCGCGCTCTTCTCGATATACAGCTTGGCCAGAGCTACCCGGCTATAGGTATCGATAAAGGTCTGCTGATAAATATGCCCCACCCCTTTCATGTTCCCGACATAATAGGTATCCTGTGAGCCCAGATAACCGGGGTGATGGGTTTCAATCTCCCCATGTGCTTCCTTGCGGGATTTCATCCTCTCAAGTGCAACAATCTGTTCTTCAGTGAGCACAATTCCCTCTTGCGCGGATTTGGCTTCCAAAGCCTTCAGACGCTTCTTCATGGTTTCCAAATCATGGCGAAGCCAGATCGAACGAACCCCGCCAGAAGACACAACAATGCCGCGCTGTAATAGCTCCTGTGAGGCGCGTAACTGACCTAGGGCAGGGTTATCAATCGCAAGTTCCACCACAGCACGTTCCACATGCTCTGGTACCCGGTTCTTGAGGATCGGTTTCTTGCGGCTGATCTCACGCAGGGCTTCCTCGCCGCCATTCTCATACAGGCGTTTGAAACGATAAAAGCTATCGCGTGAATAACCCATCGTCTTGCATGCCTGGCTGACGCTCCCTAATTGTTTTGCTAACTCCAAAACCCCTAGTTTTGGTTTGATTATCTTTTGTTCCAAATTTGTCATCTCTTAATCTCCAATTTAATAACACTATAAATAAAATGTCAGATTAAGTCGTGAGGTTTACATATAAAGCTTCTAAACACGATGAAATACCCCTAATAATTGTTACAATAGACTAATCTTGTGCGGGTATTCGATCTTCCGGTAAATACCCTGGAACATTAAATTTTTCATTCCTAATTATTCCAAAAGTTATCCCTCCCTGTGGAACAGTATTAGAGCTTTTTTCACCAGTAATCGTCAAAAGACCATCCTGGTCCAATGGGAAAAGAACAACACCACCACTTTTACTTTCAAGTTCACCATAAGTTATCGGAGAGCGCCCAGAGCTTTCAAAGAACACTCTTGCATCTGTATTACTATTTGGTAATTTCTCTGATGAAGCGCGATTTTCAAGCACTTCATAGTCTATATTAGCTGCATTACTAGGATAGTATGGGCTATTTTCTAGTGTAATGAATTTGTGTTGCTCCATAGCTTCATCTTCAAATGGTCTGCTTTCTTCATCATTATTATAGACCCTTAAGTGGTTTACGTTACCATTAACATAGTCATCCATAGTAGACGTTCCTTCAGGCACAGCTACCCAACCATTATCTGTATTCATTTTGCCATTAACAACGCTCACAAGCCGCTCATTGCCTTCCACTATTAATTAAATAATATTAACCAAAGATAATTTCTGCTATAAAAGGAACTATTGGCAAGCAACCTATCAACGTACCTTTCAAAAAACTGGCGCGTTTTTTTTTATAAATAGTGAAGAAAATAATGGTCACAAAAGTAAGTGGCCCTACAAAAAACAATAAACTAAAGATCGGAAAAAGTAGTAACCCAACTCCTTTCTCATCATGATGAAACTCAAAAACTTTTATGGTGAAATATGAATATAAAAGAACAATCACATGCCCTGTCGCAATGCCATATAAAGCATCAGCTAATTTCTTTCTTGCTGATTGTTCATCAGGAGTAGATTTCATTATCCGAAGCAAATAAAAACTTGCTAGAAAAACAAACGCATAGGAAAATAAAATAGAGGATGTGAAAATAACCCAGTAGACAACCTCATCTGACATTGGCACCTCCTTTATTTATCATTTTTTGTTTTCTTGATTCGGAATTCTGGTTTCAGGTAGATAGCCAGGAAGATAAAAACCACCATTGCTCGCATCAAATATTGTTTTTTTCAGTCCATAGCGATCTATTTGTGATGTATTACTTTGAGTTTCTAAATCTAAATAACTCACCTCAGGGCGCCCCGAACTTTCATATAAAATACGTGCATCTGTATTGCTGTTTGGCAGGGCTTCTGAAGAGCACTTATTCTCAGACAAACTACACCGCACACTAGAGCCTAACGAGGGATAATCAGGACTCTTCTCAACAGTATCTAATATAAAATTTTGCATAAAGCGCTCTTCATAGGGCTTGCTCTCAGCGTCATCTGAATGCTCCCTTATGGTCATCACATCGCCTATATTATAATCATGTGCTGTTTTATTTGCAGTATCGCTTGGCACATCAATCAGATTACCTTTATCATCTTTCATTTTGCCATTAACAACGCTCACAAGCCGCTCATTGCCTTCACTGTCTTCAATACTTAAACTTTCAAAGACATATCCATATCTAGGGTTACCGTCATCATCTTTTCCTAATTCTATAGGTTCACCAAATTTTGCTATTTGTTCAGGCGTAAAATCACCTCGGGAACGACGATGGATAACCGTAGCCGCGTGCCCTGCGTCACCAGGGTCTTCTAATATACTAAGTGGTAAATCCACCTCCCTAGCTATATGGCTCATTGCATTATTTTCAGCGGCGGTTTTTGCGTTTGTTGTGCCTATGGCGATGTCATGTGCGTCGGCGCCGGTGGCGGTGAGCACAGCTTGTGTTACGTTGCCGGCTAATTCAACGCCTTTATCCCGCCAGGCACTTTCTTCAGAATCGCTAATATAGCCATCACCATCACTATCTATATCCGCCATGTCTGTATATTCATTATAGAGCATGCCGACAACTTCGCCTGTCACCTGCCCCAAAGCACCTGTGCCGCAATCACCGCTCTGCAAGGCAGCTGAGGCACAGCCCGTGAGCGCATGTAAACCAAGCTGCGTCGCCGTGCCTATATCTCCCTCATTCTTGCTATCGCCTATCTCGCTCGAAATCGCCTCATTCGCTGCTTCGGCGGTGTTTTTGAGCAGCGTATCCTCAAAATTATCCTGGAAGGCATCCCCAAAGTCGGACAAATTGCCGCCTTTACCGACTTCTACAAGCGCATTAACCGCTGTTTCCGTAAAGCTATCAACAACAACATCCGTCGCGCGGCCTAAAAAGTCATTCGAGGCTTCGGCGACCTTATCGCCAAGACCATCACCCAAACTATCCCCACGGCTTATGGCACTGCTCGCAATATTGCTTACCAGTCTGCTTTCAAAGCCATCGGTGAAATTATCACGCATATCGTTCCAATCGCCGCCTGATAAAATGGCATCCGCGCCTGCCTGGATGGCGCTTTGGGCGGTGACCTCTACCGCATAATGGCCAGCCTGGTGCATAAATGTAGAACTATTACTGGTTGCCCCCGCCACGCTATCGGCTGTGCCAGCGGCCCAATCAGCCGCACCGGCTGTTACTGCAGCGGTAACCGCGCTTGTGGCAATTTGTTGGAGCGTGTCTTTATCGGTCATGGTGTCCATGAAATCATTAAAGCTGCCGCCACTATTAAGCGCGGCATTGCTGCCCAAAACCGCCGCAGAAGATGCCGCAGCAGAAAGGGCAGACCCAGCAACACCCGTAGCAAGCCCGCCCGTGGCGGCGGTGACGGCAATAGACACAATAAGCGCCCCCGCTTGGGTTAGGTTTTTGGAGCTTTCTGAATAGCTGGTGTGCGTTTCTTCAACCCCTGTCCAGTTTACGCGTTCATCACCTGTGAGGTCTTGCATCCAAGAGAGGTTATCATTTGCAGCGACGATATCATCCACTTGGCCTTCAGCCTTTTGGCGCTGTAAATTTTCGCTTAAGACAAGCGGCACAATAAAGCTTTGCAAACCCCCGCCTGATTGTGCGCCGCTTGAGCTTTTCGCTGTGGGGTCGAGATAATCTACATTGATGTTTTCCGTATTAAAATTAACCTTGCCACCATTACCTGTTTGCATCTCGGTATAAACAAGGGTTTCATCATAGCTGCCGCTCCACCTATTGGCTTCTACTAATGCGTTGGACTTGGTTGTGGTTCTATCGACTTGTTTTGTATCTTTGCCAACCAAAATATTCACACTACCTTCTTCCAACAAGGTGGTGAGGTTAATATCTTGCCCGGCATTCAGATTTGCAGCCTTTAGGTTGATATCCTTACCACTTGTAAGGCTTATGCCCGCGCCACTGGTGATAGTCGCCATTTGGTTGGTGATATCCAAAGTGGTTTCTGTGGTGGTTTTACGCCGGCCCCAACTTTTCTTCTTGGTTTTTGTGCGCGTTTGAGACAATACTTCCTGCATTGCTGCAATCGTGATATCACCGTTAAGTGTGCTTAAGCCAACCGCGCCCGTGGCGGTAAGGTCACTGCCTAAAATCAATATATTCTGGTCTGCATGAATGCTCAAATCTTCCCCAGCTGTGATAGAGGAGCTGGCAAGCGTTTTTTGATATTCATTTACTTTCCAGCCGCCCCGCTTGCCGGAAAATTGTTCTTCTAGTGCAAGCGCTGTCACTGTAACGGTATTGGCATCCATTAAAAGGCTGCCGCCGGCTGTGAGCTCTGCCCCTGCGATTGTGATACTATTTCCAGCTATTAAGGACATGCTCCCCGTCGCACTGATTGACGCAACATCACCTAATGTATCAGCATAATTATTCCGCCCATTATATTCGCGGTCAATCTCGGTCTCATTGAGAATATCCTGCGCGATAATCGACACGGTGCCGCCACTGATTTGTCCACCAAGATTATGCATCATGCCCCCAGCCGTGAGCAATAAGCCGCCTGTTGAAGTGAGGGCGGCATTATCATTCAAAATATCGCCGCCAGCATTGACTTCTATATAGGCCGCATCCAGGTCGACCATATTCGTGAAGTCGGTGCCGACATTAAAGACGGCTGCATTTGCAACTTCAAGATGCCCTTCATGGGTGAACTCCTCCACAGTGGTGATGAACATATTGCCATCACTCACTAGGCTATCAGAGCTGGTAGTGGTATAGCTATCGGCTGTGATGCTGACATTTTCCTGCCCATAAATCGAAGTGGCAAAGCCAAGCGCGCGTGCATCAGCCAGATAAACCCGGGGCACCAGCACCTCTTCGCCATTAACCTGCTGCTTTTCAAGCCAGATAATATCCTCTTGTAACGCGGCGACCTGCTCCGCCGAAAGACTAACACCCGGTGTCAGCTCTAAACTTTGCTGGGCGGCATAAGCATTATCATAAAGCGTTTTGATCATGGCCTGCTCATTCGCGCTATCGGCAGAAACGCTGTGACGACCCGTTAGCTCCTGAACCTGTGCCCGAATGAGTCGCGTTTCCGCAAAGCTATCACCCAAACGACGCAGGCTTTCATTGCCGTCATGATTATATTTCTCAATGAAATAATCCGACCCGTAATAGGTAGATGCATCCAAAAACTCTATGCGGGTCTCAATCTGATAAGGTGTATCACCCTCAGGGCGGGTTTTGAACAGGCTACGCCGGGATAGCGCATCAATCGAATTGGTGAGCGTAGATAGGGAAACAGCTTTGCCCGGGGGTGCCGGTTCGTTATTTGTCGGAATATCAATATCAGTAAACAGACCATTTTGTGCAGGCGGAACAAAAACCGGAGGCTCAGGCACCTCCATATCATCTGCGGCCATATCTGCTGAATCTATATCATAATCATCCGATACTAGCGTTTGATTGTCTATATATGCGGCCTCACTATCACCTGTTATATCATCGGCAGCGCCGACTAATTCATCAGCATTAACCGAAGGGGTATCAGTGGCAGTATCTATATCAAGCGCGGAAGCGCTGTCATCACCTGATATATCTATTGAGGGATCTTCTGAATCTATATCAACCCCATCTTCAAACATGGTCTCATCCACATCTGTATCAGGAATGCTACCATCCGTATCGCCCGCTATATCTATCGAAGTATCTGATTTATCTATGGATTTTGTATCTGTCGTTACATTTAGCGGTTCAATACCTTCTGGCGTAACAACCTCCATATTTATATTCGAACCAGTAACTGAGTGTATTGTTCCTGACTTATTGTCTTGACCAATAATCACATTCTTCGCCGATATAATCGCCGTGGTGCTATCGGCAGTTGAAACTTTGGGCGTGGAAGAAGATGTGGTACCTACATATTTCTTTGAGCCGCACGATGTAGAAAAGTTGCGCAGGCTCATCCCACATTTTTGCATATAACGTTTTGAATATGTGCGTGACCATTCTTGTAGTTCTGTACCACTTTGTTCAATCGCAACATTCGCACGCAATTGCCAACCTGCACTTAACGCACTATGATCATTCTTAATATGGCCTGCTTCTATAACTAAATGATTTCCCGAAATAATCTTCCCTGCTTCACCGGGGTTTATCGCATATTTTTCCCGATAATATGTTATATCATCTTCCCAATAATATTTGTCAAAAACTACTTGGGTCATATAATTATTACTATCATATTCAATATCTACTTTTTTATGTTTAACAGGTTTTAGACCGATTTTATTCACCACCTCATCGGCATAGAGATAAAGACCACCTGCCAATGTTTCAATCGTGCTGGCCTGATTGATAATCGCATCAGCGCGGCTATGGCCGCCACCCTTACCTCTAATGGTTAATTCTTCATCACCAATAATATCTCCCCCATTTTTATTGGTGAGTGTCCCGTCCAGATGTAAATAAGCTGCCCCGTCGCTCCAAAACACACCTTCATTGGTGATATTATCATTTGTTGTTACACGAACGATGTGACCAGAGGTGATGAACCCCATCTCCTTATTATCCAAATTACCCGTGAGGTTAATATTTACCTCTGCCCCGCCCCGCACTCTGGCTTCAAACTCTTGAGATGTCCGCGTCACATTTTTGGTAGAACCTAAATCTTCCGTGCTGGTGCTTGTTTTAGACCATGACCAGCCAGAGTCCTTTATTTTTTGCTCATCGCCGCAACCAACAAAACAAAATGTATGCTTGGATTCAGTAACTTTATTTTCTCTTACATAATTACTTATGGTATAGTTTTCGACACGCTCTCCCTGATTGATGAATGAATTACTGGTAATAGATACAGTGCCACCCGCATAGAGGCTACTTTGCTTGTTTTCTAAAGTATTTGTTGCGTTTAAACTTAAATCTACCCCCGCTTTTATTATCGCTTCTGACGTGTAATTCGCTTTTAAGCTTTCCCCAACCTCAGTGACAGTACGCCAATATATATCCTCATTTATTTTTGAATAAACACAATATATCGTAGAAGCATTAAGACAAACAGAAGTTTCGTAGTGACTGGTTTTCTCATCATATATTTCTGTTTTCCCCTCAAGAGTTTTAGACGTTTTTGTAACGGAAAACTGTGTTCTTTTATTGGTAATATTATTGGCATAGATATCAATATTGCCCCCGGCTTCGATTGTGCCGGATGAATTTAGGAGGGCATTTATTTTGCCACCGTGGATGACAGAAGCACCACTTTCTGTGTCCTGATTGGTTATTTTTTCGACTGTGATATTTTGGCCGGCAAAAATGCTGCCTTGACTATTGAAGAACTCGTCTTCCAGGTAAAAATGTGAAGAACCAGCACTTTGAACAGCACCATAATTTCTAAGAGTCGCACTCCCGGCATTACCATTTTTAAGATAAAAATGCATGTCGCCCGCAGAAGAAAGAACCGCACCATGATTGACAAGCCCCGCCGCCTTTATTGTGAGCCCCCCTATACCGTTTAAGACCGAGCCTGCTTTAGTATAAAGACCACCATGATAGCTATCACCTTTCCCTTGAAGGGTGAGAACTCCGCCACTTTGTATTTTGGCATAGTTTTCGTAAGCACCACCAAGGTTGAGGCTTAGATTATTCTCATTGATAATATAGCTTTTATTGATGAGATTGCTGCTTAAGTTAACATCAAGCGTGCCGCCAGCATAAATTAGCCCGCGATTATCCGGCATATTATCTACAGCATATCCCCCATAATTATAGAGAGACTTACCCGTAAGTGTTAGATCACCGGCGGCTGAAACTGTGCCTGCGTTATTGGTAAAGCTATCTGCATTAATAATAATATTAGCAATAGTAACATCCGGCATATCAGCATCTGATATATCAGAGGTTGATATTATGCTGCGCAGCTCTCCGCCCGCATTGGTAAAATCTGATGCATCAATCGTGATATCACTATCATAAGCATAAAGCTGACCGCTATTCTCAAACCCATTTAGAACCGCATCACCAGAGCCCAAAGACAAACCACCATAAGACGCAATAGCGCCTGTATTGCTAAACCTTCCGGTTGTGGTAAGGCTTAGCGCCGTGTCAGACGCAAGCGAGATCAAAGTCCCACTTTGGGTGATATTGCCACTAGACGCAATCGACAGGCCACCTTGTGATTGAACACGACCCGCAGTGGCAAAATCACCACCAGATATAATATCAAGACCAGAAGCCGCAAAAACCGAAGACGTGTCAAAAATAGAGAGGTCATCTGACGCGGTTAGACCAACACCACCACCTTGCGCGGTAAGCTGACCCGCAATAGATAAAACCTCACCAGAAAGATTAACCCCACCAGAAGAAGATAGCACCGCGCCTGTTGCGTCATCCACTATATTTTGTGTGGCAATAAACCCGCCTTCAGCAAGTGTAAGTGCACCATCTACAGCAATTACAACATCACTATGACCAACCAAACGCGCCGCACCACCAAAGCTGTCAAAGCCATTTATATCAATGCCCCCCGCAACAGCCTGTATCAGACCATCACCCGTCCAAGACCCAGCACCTGTAAAGCCAATATCACCCTGCTGTGATATAAAAGTCCCGTCCTGGGTAACATTACCAGTATCTGTAACAGAAACAGCAACATCACCAGCAGCAATCAGCTGGCTCTCAGCATCACTAACAAAGCCATCAGCATAAACCGAGACACCACCATCAATAGACTTAATCATGCCAGACTGGCTAAAGCCAGACAGATAAGCCGCATCACTACCAAAGCCAATATCACCTTGCGCCTGGATAATCCCGCTATTCGTAACATCACCTGCTTGGGTAAGGGTAAATCCTCCACTTGAGACAAGATAACCCGCATTGCTAAACACATCCCCCGCAAAAGACAAAGCCATATCCCCGCCCGAGAGAATGAGGCTGTTTGCATCGTCGACAATATTGCTAAACTCACCACCCGTAAGTGTTAGATCACCCGCCGCTGAAACTGTGCCTGAGTTATTGGTAAAGCTATCTGCATTAATAATAATATTAGCAATAGTAACATCCGGCATATCAACATCTGATATATCAGATGTTGATATTATACTACGCAGCTCACCGCCCGCATTGGTAAAATCTGATGCATCAATCGTGATATCACTATCATAAGCATAAAGCTGGCCACTATTCTCAAACCCATTTAGAACCGCATCACCAGAGCCCAAAGACAAACCACCATAAGACGCAATAGCACCTGTATTGCTCAATGAACCAGCTTCAAGGCTTAAAACACTATCAGACGCATATGAGAGCACCGTGCCGCTTTGGGTGATATTGCCACTAGACGCAATGGACAGGCCACCTTGTGATTGCACACGACCCGCAGTGGCAAAATCACCACCAGATATAATATCAAGACCAGAAGCCGCAAAAACCGAAGACGTGTCAAAAATAGAGAGGTCATCTGACGCGGTTAGACCAACACCACCCCCTTGCGCGGTAAGCTGACCCGCAATAGATAAAACCTCACCCGAAAGAGTAACCCCACCAGAAACAATGGTATCACCTGCTGCATCCACTATATTTTGTGTGGCAATAAACCCGCCCGCGTCAAGGCTAAGTGCACCATCTACAGCAACCTCAACATCGCCATGACCAACCAAACGCGCCGCACCACCAAAGCTATCAAAGCCATTTATATCAATGCCCCCCGCAACAGCCTGTATCAGACCATCACCCGTCCAAGACCCAGCACCTGTAAAGCCAATATCACCATCAAATGAAGCAAGCGCACCATTATTATCAACATCACCCAATACGCTAATAGCAACATCACCGGTGCCAATCAGCTGGCTCTCAGCATCACTAACAAAGCCATCAGCATAAACCGAGACACCACCATCAATAGACTTAATCATGCCAGACTGGCTAAAGCCAGACAGATAAGCCGCATCACTACCAAAGCCAATATCACCTTGCGCCTGGATAATCCCGCTATTCGTAACATCACCTGCCTGGGTAAGGGTAAATCCTCCACTTGAGACAAGATAACCCGCATTGCTAAACACATCCCCCGCAAAAGACAAAGCCATATCCCCGCCCGAGAGAATGAGGCTGTTTGCATCGTCGACAATATTGCTAAACTCACCACCCGTAAGTGTTAGATCACCGGCGGCTGAAACTGTGCCTGCGTTATTGGTAAAGCTATCAGCATCAACCGTAATATCACCCGTTCCAATGCTGCGAAGCTCTCCGCCCGCATTGGTAAAATCTGATGCATCAATCGTGATATCACTATCATAGGCATAAAGCTGTCCGCTATTCTCAAACCCATTTAGAACCGCATCACCAGAGCCCAAAGACAAACCACCATAAGACGCAGTAGCACCTGTATTGCTCAATGAACCAGCTTCAAGGCTTAAAACACTATCAGACGCAAGCGAGATCAAAGTGCCGCTTTGGGTGATATTACCACTAGACGCAATCGACAGGCCACCTTGTGATTGCACACGACCCGCAGTGGCAAAATCACCACCAGATATAATATCAAGACCAGAAGCCGCAAAAACCGAAGACGTGTCAAAAATAGAGAGGTCATCTGACGCGGTTAGACCAACACCACCACCTTGCGCGGTAAGCTGACCCGCAATGGATAAAGCTTCACCCGAAAGATTAACCCCACCAGAAAGAATGGACTCGCCTGCTTCATCCACTATATTTTGTGTGGCAATAAACCCGCCTTCGGCAAGGCTAAGTGCACCATTTACAGCAATTACAACATCGCCATGACCAACCAGACGCGCCGCACCACCAAAGCTGTCAAAGCCATTTATATCAATGCCGCCCGCAACAGCCTGTATCAGACCATCACCCGTCCAGGACCCAGCACCTGTAAAGCCAATATCACCATCAAATGAAGCAAGCGCACCATTATTATCAACATCACCCAATACGCTAATAGCAACATCACCGGCGCCAATCAGCTGGCTCTCAGCATCACTAACAAAGCCAGCAGCATAAACCGAGACACCACCATCAATAGACTTAACCATGCCAGACTGGCTAAAGCCAGACAGATAAGCCGCATCACTGCCAAAGCCAATATCCCCTTGTGCCTGGATAACACCGCTATTCGTAACATCACCTGCCTGGGTAAGGGCAAACCCTCCACTTGAGACAAGATAACCCGCATTGCTAAACACATCCCCCGCATAAGATAAGGCCATATTCCCGCCAGAGAGAATGAGGCTGTTTGCATCGTCGACAATATTGCTAAACTCACGACCCGTAAGTGTTAGATCACCGGCGGCTGAAACTGTGCCTGCGTTATTGGTAAAGCTATCAGCATCAACCGTAATATCACCCGTTCCAATGCTACGCAGCTCACCGCCCGCATTGGTAAAACCTGATGCATGAATATCAACATCACTATCATAAGCATAAAGCTGACCGCTATTATCAAACCCACTTAGCGCCGTATCACCAGAGCCCAAAGACAAACCACCATAAGACGCAATAGCACCTGTATTGCTCAATAAACCAGCTTCAAGGCTTAGCGCCGTGTCAGACGCAAGCGAGATCAAAGTCCCACTTTGGGTGATATTGCCACTAGACGCAATCGACAGGCCACCTTGTGATTGAACACTGCCTGCAGTGGCAAAATCACCACCAGATATAATATCAAGACCAGAAGCCGCAAAAACCGAAGACGTAGTAGATAAAGAGAGGCCATCTAACGCGGTTAAACCAACACCACCCCCTTGCGCGGTAAGCTGCCCCGCAATGGATAAAACGTTACCCGAAAGATTAACCTCACCAGAAAGAATGGACTCGCCTGCTTCATCCACTATATTTTGTGTGGCAATAAACCCGCCTTCGGCAAGGCTAAGTGCACCATTTACAGCAATTACAACATCGCCATGACCAACCAGACGCGCCGCACCACCAAAACTGTCAAAGCCATTTATGTCAATGCCGCCCGCACCAGCCTGTATCAGACCATCACCCGTCCAAGACCCAGCACCTGTAAAGCCAATATCACCCTCAAATGAAGCAAGCGCACCATTATTATCAACATCACCCAATACGCTAATAGCAACATCACCGGCAGCAATTAGCTGGCTCTCAGCATCACCAACAAAGCCATCAGCATAAACCGAGACACCACCATCAATAGACTTAATCATACCAGACTGGCTAAAGCCAGACAGATAAGCCGCATCACTACCAAAGCCAATATCACCTTGCGCCTGGATAACCCCGCTATTCGTAACATCACCTGCCTGAATGAGGGTAAACCCTCCACTTGAGACAAGATAGCCCGCATTGCTAAACACATCCCCCGCAAAAGACAAAGCCATATCCCCGCCAGAGAGAATGAGGCTGTTTGCATCGTCGACAATATTGCTAAACTCACCACCCGTAAGTGTTAGATCACCGGCGGCTGAAACTGTGCCTGAGTTATTGGTAAAGCGTTCCGCATCAACCGTAATATCACCCGTTCCAATGCTGCGCAGCTCTCCGCCCGCATTGGTAAAATCTGATGCATCAATCGTGATATCACTATCATAAGCATAAAGCTGCCCGCTATTCTCAAACCCATTTAGAACCGCATCACCAGAGCCCAAAGACAAACCACCATAAGACGCAATCGCACCTGTGTTGGTGACTGTTCCTGTTTCAACAGATAAAGCATTATAAGCTAGAAGCGACATCGCATTATCCAAACTCGCATCACTTGTAATCTGCATATCCCCACCGGCAATCATTGTGCCACTTACAAGTTTTATATCCCCCAAACCGCTTAAGCGAATATCCCGATAAGAGAGAATACGATTATTGTTTGCCTCAATCTGGTTTACCTCTAACACCATATCCCCGCGGGAAGACAGCCCATCACCACCATCAGCCGCATCGGCAGACCGTGATATATCTATCTTTTGCGCGGTTATATGTAGCTCATCGGCTGCATCAACTTGACCCGTTCCTGTGCTTTCAAGCTGGGTGGCAGAAATAGCAATGTCGCTTTGCGCATCGCGACCACCATCAGCAGCCATCCCTGAAACAATTAAACTACCATCAGCAAGACGAACATCTGAACCGGCATCAAGGGAGACATCGGCTTGTGAAGCAAGTATGGCTGCTTGCCCTAACGTAATATCGGTTTGTGCATCAACAGCTACATCTTCTTGGGCATAAGCAACGTCATGAAACTCTACAGATGAAGCGTGAGACGCAACATCAAGCCCTTTTTGCGACTGCACCCGATTAAGAACAAGTTTGCCATCAGCACTTAACATCATGCCATCCGTTGTGCTCGCTACATCACCCCGAAGCCGAACGCCCGCGCCGGCTTGTGTGGAAATCAGACGAATGCGCCCCGCATACATACCACCCAGAAGGCTGGAATCAATCGCATAAGAGGGCACATCTTCACCTGTTTGCGATTCATAAGGCGTAATTAGCCCTGTATTATACGCCCAAGCCATCGGCCCCGTTGCTATATCAAGCGACCCCTCACCAACATATAGCGGACCATCAATACGAACACGATGGGTTACAATATTAAAAACATCTGCCTCAGAAAGATAAGCGCCCCGTTCACCAAATAAAATATCACCGCCGCGCACATTAAACCCATGTAAAGAGCCATCCGCGTTAAATTGCGGCACACCCGACGTCAATGTCACCTGCGGCGTATTGATAAAACCACACCCATTACAGGTTATGCCATAAGGGTTCGCCAGAATAAATTCCGCACTACGCCCATGTATCTCTGCTGCACCTTGCAAAAGCGAACGATTAGACGACGTAACTTCATTAAGAATGATACGTGCTGTTTCGTTATTGTTTAAATTGCGATTGCCCCCAATAAGCCCCCCTAAGCGAGACTGCGAAACCTCCGCCGTACTATTATTCAAAATAACGCCCGAAGGCCCAATATTAAACTGCTCATATTTATTATGCGATACACCCGCAGAATTCGGCGCAACAATATCAACCATCGCAACACCATTGGGTGCCTGATATACCGTTGGGGCAACTGAACCCTGCGCCGCCTTAATCTCAGCTGCTTGAACAGAAAAAGGATAAAACGCAAGAACAAAACTTAAAGCAACACTCAAAAAGCGCTGGGCAGCTCTTATAAAATAGGACATAAAAAAGGAGAGACGTAAAAAACGCTTGAAAAAACTTAGACTGTTTGTCTTGTATCTACGAAACAAAATATAACGACGCACAAAATGCATGGTTCTCTCCTCCCATATTTATGCAAATTTATCTTTTACATGCCTATTTCATATTCCTCTTTACAGATAAGATAATTTAATACCCTATTAGAATAATTGTAAAATGCAACCAAAAAATCAATTAAAACGAAAAAGAAAAGCTTCCCGAAAAAACGCCTTTGGTAGGCAAATCCGAAGTAACATAAACTAAATCAGCATAATAAATATCATAGGAAATAAACCCCCACCCGCCGCGGGCGCCAATCCCTAAACTGCCCATATCATCACTTTCAATATCATATATTTTTTGTTCAGCAATGTGACCGAAATCAGCCGTCATAAATAAACTAACGCCTTGCATAAACTTACCCCATAACCCCTCACCACCATTCATGCCTAATGAAAGCTCATTTTGAATATAACCACCACGATTACCCGCAAAAGAAATCATATCCGTGCCACGAACAGAAGACGCGCCCCCAATAAAAACCTGTTCGGAAGAAAAAAGCAAATCATCCGAAGCCTGTAGATGTAACCGACCACTATAAGACAGCTGACAGCAAGAAAATATAAACGGGTAACGATAACTTATATCACTCGTAAATTTTGTGAATTGTCCTTTCGGTGACCCTGCATCGGCTGCATCATCGTCAAAGGCATCAAATATATCTAAACCTTGATGATATGTAAGTGAAAAAGATGTAGATGCATTGCCAAAACGATGCGTATGCGACAAGCTCATTTCACCCACAGATAATTTGCGACTTGATGTCTCAAGCAATTCCCCTGCCACATAGCTTTCATTTGCACTATATGATAAATTACCAGATAAGGTAGTTTTTGATAGCTGATCACGAAATAAAACCCGTGCAGCGGTAAGCGTGCTATTACGCGAATTACCATGTGTTTTGATTATTTCGGTGCTGCCTTCAACTTCCGACTCATAATTACTACGGCTCGCGCTTAACGTATAAAGCCAATACCCATAGGGTACAGAATAGGTAAACGAACCATATTGGCTATATATGTCGTCATTATCAAAATCAAACGCATCATCTGCAAGCCCCCTTTGATAGGATAATGATAATTGATCATTAAGTCCTATCGGATCGTCATAGATAAATGATAGACTTGCCTGCGTTTCGCCCGTCGACTCACTACCCTTATTATCGGTTGTATAATTTATCTGCCATGGTGATTGGGGTTGGTTTTTAAGATATAAAATGGTTTGTCCGCTTTGTGTTCCAGGATGAAAATCCGTCTGCATATTATTTCGGCCTAAGCGATTTATCTGATCTAACCCCTGTTCAATATCGCGTAAATTTACCGGTTTATTGATAAGTCCCGGAAAAGCCATTTTCTTTTGCAATGAAAAGTCCCCCTGTTCCTTATCACTTTCAATTTTCTCCAGTGACCCTTCAACAACCAAAATCTTCAAGGTTTTTTGCGATAAATCCTGCTCAGGCAAATAAGCACGTGCCAAAATATAGCCAGCCTCAACATAAATATAGGTTATTTTTTCCAATAGCTGGTTGATATCTACAAGCGATAAACAGCGCTTAGAAAATTCCATCGTAATGGCCGCTATATCTTCCCGCGTAAATAAGGTCACGCCCTCAACGTCTATTTTATTTATGGTTTGGCATATATCATCTTTTCGTCTGGCCTTATCTGCCGGCGGCGTGGGCGCAACACCTTGTGGGGCTTTTTCAAACTGTTCCTTACGCATACGTAAATCATCTTCTGCCTTACGCACTTGCTCTCTTTGGATATCTTCTGCCTGACGTGCAGCACGATCCTCAACCGTTTGCGACCAGACAAAAAAGGGAAATAAAAAAAATACTATAAAGCAAAAATATAAACGCATGTGATACATTCGAAAACCGACTAATCTTCTGTGTATGAAGCCAGCGCTCTTTGCGAAGCCGTTCACTCTCTTTCAACTGATCAAGCTGGCTTTGGAACATGCCCAGCTGATTCCCGTATTTAGCAAGCCACTTACCCAGAGTTGAAAGTCAAATCCCAAAAACCAAAGTAACCTGCTCTTGAGAAAACCATTTTGTCTGTACAAAACCAACAATCTCACGCTTGAAAATATCATCAAATCTTATAACCATCTTCGCCTCCCTTATTTGCCAGCATCATGAAAAAATTACTCCCAAAAAAAGCACAACTAAACCGTTAAAAATCCAATAAACACATATCATGGATACCACTGCCACTGTAATAGCACATATCGTTTCACTATCAATAAAAAGCTAACTTAAAAATGACGCTATCAGACCTAAAACTTATAATAACACCAATATCAAAACGGCATGGTAAATACGCGCGCAACGGTTTACACGGCAATAAGGTTCGCCGCCAAGGGTGCGTCACCACCCCAGTTCATGTGCCAATACATAGCCCCCGCTTATAAAGGAATGCCGGATTCATATTTCGATTGCCGAATACGAAAAGCGGTTTTGACATGGGTAACATTAGGCACGGATGTTAGTTTTTCTGTGAGGAATGTCTGAAAACTTTCCAAATCACGCACCACACATGTGAGGATAAACTTAAGCCTGTTAGAAAAGCCAGTTATCTACGCTATATAATGGCTTCGAAACCTGGTTTTTCTAAAAACCTATTTGTTACCTTTTTTGCAACTTTTTTACGAGTTTTCAGTTATAATTTATATACACCTATAAAAAGTGTTACCCTGACTTACCCACGTTCAAGCGCCACTATGGCTGGTTTTCTAGGCGTTGCACAACCAGTATGCCCCTTGACAAAAGCCAATTCCAGTTGCAGCTTGTATTTCGCATACGCGAGTAATCATTATACACCTAACGCATGAAATATCGATTGGGATGATGTGGCGTTTGAGGTAGATCTGCACAAATCTCAAGAAATTAATCTGGATTATATCTTGGAATAGATTTTTGAGAATAATAAGAAGGTAAGAGATAAAACAGTATTGGTTGAGAATGTTCGCGTATGGGCTGGTGATTGTATCATTTTTAGCCGGCACGCATTGGGGGCAGCACTTACATATTAATAAGGGCAAATGGAGTCACTCTTTGCCCATTTTCAGTAACATTGTAGCAGTTATGCTGTGGCTTAGCTTTCTAGTGATCAGTTTTAAAATGCTAATTGGAATGTTTGTCGTCGCATTTGTTGTTCTGCTCATCATTGATCACCAACTTTTTGAGATGGATACCTGCCCATTTTCGACCTGCAACACATCTGCCGCATCACCAAAACAGGCGAAATAAGCCATATCCGTGCCGGTGATCCAGCTTTGCCCGCCAAGCCTGTATAAATTCTCGGCCAAAGCGGTGCGGCGCGTTTCATCCAGATGTGCGGCCACTTCATCCAGCAATAAAAGCGGCACAGTGCCGGTGCGATGATATGCACTACGCGCCTGGGCTAGAACCAAGCCAATCAATAGTGCCTTTTGTTCACCGGTTGAACATTGGGCGGCGAGCATATTTTTCTCAACATGGAAAACCAGAAAATCCGAGCGGTGGGGGCCTTCTAAACAGCGTCCTGCCTGTGCATCGGCCCCGCGCATATTATGCAGTTTGGCGCGATATAAATCTTCAACCTCCAGGGCCGATTTGTCGCGTAGCCATGATTCCAGCATCCCTTCTACCGCAATATCTGCTGCCGGAAATGGTGTGTCGGGCATGTGCGAAAGCCCCGTAGCAAGGCTATCAAGTGCCTGCAACCGGCTTGCTGCAATGGCTGTTGCCTGCACGGCCATCACATCTTCAAGCGAGGCAAGCCAGCTTGCCGCATCACGCAGATTATGCGTTTGCAAAATCTTGTTACGTTCGCGCATGGCACGTTCAAACTGGCTATTATGCGTTACCAAAGCGGGGTCAAGCGTTTGCGCAAATCGATCCAGAAATTTGCGCCGTCCTGCTGCGGCATCGGTAAATAATCTATCCATAGACGGTGTAAGCCAAATTTGTGGAATAAGGGTGGTGAGTTTTTCGAAACTTTTGAGCGGTTCGCCATTAAGCCGCATCATGCGCCCCGAAGCGGG
Organism: Parvibaculaceae bacterium; assembly: GCA_965227805.1. Classification (GTDB taxonomy): domain Bacteria; phylum Pseudomonadota; class Alphaproteobacteria; order RS24; family RS24; genus CBDDGJ01. The sequence goes on from CBDDGJ010000003.1 coordinate 529,418, forward strand.
AGGCGTATAGCCGATGCCGATGCGGTCTGTCTGTGCCGAAGTCTGGTCTTTATGCGCTGCAATATCTGCCGTAACTGTCCAGCCTGCCGGACTGCCTTTGGTTATCATATCGCTAAGCTGTCCGCCTCTTAAGCCGCGCCCTGCTGCAAGCATGGAAATGGCTTCCAGAATATTGGTTTTACCAACCCCATTATCACCCGTCAAAATAATAATAGATGCCGCGCATGAAAAATCTATATCCGGATAAGACCGGAAAGCCGTGGCGCGTAAGCGTATGATATGGGGTAAAGCAGCAGGTTTTGTGGACACAGACAAATATTCTATGACGGCCTTACGAAACCTGCCTATACACGCATGGGCATAAGCACGTAAAGCACATTATCATCATCCCCCTCGCGAATAATGACGGGAGACCCCGAATCTGACAAATCGATAATCGCTGTCTTGTCGCCAATTTGTCCGGCAACATCCAATAGATAGCGGGCATTAAAGCCTATCTCTACCGGATCGCTTTGATACTCGACTTGCACGGTGTCTTGTGCCATACCGCTTTCGGGGCTGGATACGGTAAAGCCCAGCGTATTTTCCTGTAGTGCTAATTTTACCGCGCGCGATTTTTCATTTGAGATAGCCGATACACGGTCTACGCTTTGCGCCAAAAGTGTCGCTGTAACGCTAAGCCGTTTATCATTATTTTCCGGAATGACATGTGTATAGTCAGGGAATTTTCCATCAATCAGCTTGGAGGTTAAAACGATATGGGAAAAGGCAAAATTGATTTTTGTTTCAGAAATTTGCACGGAAATTTCACCTTCATATTCTTCAACCAATTTTTGTATTTCGGCGACAGTTTTACGCGGCACGATAATGGCCGGCATATTATTTGCGCCTACCGGCATGGTGATTTGCGTCATGGCAAGCCTATGCCCATCTGTTGCCACGGCGCGCAAAAGTGGCTTAACTTCAGCTTCAATAATATGCAAATAAATACCATTTAGATAATAGCGTGTCTCTTCGCTGGAAATTGCAAAACGCGTTTTATTGATAAGGTGCAATAAATCCTTAGCTTGCAGGGCAAAGGTTACCGGCATATCATTGGGCACCATTGTGGGAAAATCAGAAGATGCCAGTGTTTGCATTTCAAACCGTGCGGCGCCTGATGTTACAGTGAAGCGTTTTTGTGCTTCATCAAAATGCATTTCAATTTGTGCCCCATCGGGCAGGCGGCGCACAATATCGTAAAACATATGCGCGGGTGCTGCAAAAATGCCTGGCGTTTCAATATCCGCCTCGATTTTTTCCCGAATTTCAATTTCCAAATCGGTTGCTGTAAGTGCTAATGTGCCATCCTGAGCGGCCACTAATACATTTGATAAAATCGGGATGGTATTTCGCCGTTCTACAACAGATTGCACATGGTTCAAGGCAGTCAATAGATTGCTGCGCTCAATAGTGGCTTTCATGATATATTCCTTATTTCGCTCGTCTACTCGAATCACTTAATTACGCTGTCATTATAGCAGCATATATGTTTTTTTCAGCCCTTAAGTTACGATTTTTAGGCGAATTTGCGTGCTAGCTTTCGAGTTTACGCAATAAAAAATCGACATCTTCATCTATGGTCGGGTCTTCGCCGCGTAATTGTTCGATTTTTTTAACGGCATGAATAACAGTTGTATGGTCACGCCCGCCAAATTTACGACCAATTTCGGGCAATGAACGTGTGGTTAAATGTTTGGATAAATACATGGCAATCTGCCGTGGCCGTGCCACCGGACGCGCCCGGCGCGGCGAGAGCATATCGCTAATGCGAATACCAAAATATTCGGCAACCCGCCTTTGCACTTCATCAATCGTCAACCGCCGGTCGCTGGAGCGTAAAAGGGCGCTTAGCACTTCTGTTGCCATATCCAGCGTTACCGGATTGCCGACAAAAGATGCATAAGCCACAACACGGTTTAATGCGCCTTCCAGCTCCCGAATATTGCTGGCAATGTGGCGGGCGATAAATTCCAAAACATCTGGCGGAATAACCATATCTTCGGCATAGGCGCTAATCGCCTCGGCTTTTGATTGCAAAATGCCCAAGCGCAATTCATAATCTGTCGGGTGAATATCGGCCACCAGCCCCCACCCCAGACGCGAGCGAATCCGCTCTTCAATGCCTTCTAAATCCGAAGGCGAGCGGTCGGCAGAAATAACCACTTGCCGGTTATGGTCAACCAGCGCATTGAAGGTGTGGAAAAACTCTTCCTGCGTTGAATCCTTGCCGGCAATGAATTGAATATCATCAATCATCAGCATATCGACTTCGCGGAATTGTTGCTTAAAGGCCATAACATCCTTAAACCGCAAGGCGCGCACAAATTGATACATAAATTTTTCTGCTGATAGATATAGCACATTGCGTTCGGGGTGTTTGGTGCGAATTTCCCAGGCAATGGCGTGCATAAGATGCGTCTTTCCTAACCCGACACTGCTATAGAGAAAGAGCGGATTAAACCCGACATCTGCCGTTTCACATAGGCGGCGGGCTGCTGCATAAGCCAGTTCATTTGAATTTCCCACAATGAAATTATCAAAGGTAAAACGCGTATCGAGCGGCGCGCCTAATTCATCGCCAAAACTGCCGGCGTCTGCGGCGGCGGTTTTTTCGTGTTTGGTATTGCGTGCGGTAGGGGGGGGAGATGCGTTTGTTGCTTGTGGGGGGCGTTTTTCTATAATGCGGGTTTCGGGTGCGGGTTTGCGTTGTGGTTTGGCGGGGTGCACTTCAATCATGATGCGGCGAATGGCGGTATTTTCGGCTTTCCAGTGATCCAGAATACGCCCGAGATAATGCGACTCGATCCAGCTGCCGATAAATTGGGTGGGCACGCTTAAGATAATGCGTCCATTTTGTATATTATCTATGTTAATGAGTTTGAACCAGCTGTTAAATGTTGCATCGCCCAATTCGGCACGCAGGCGAGAGCGCACACGGTGCCATTGTAATTCGATTTCAGGCATGTGGGCATTCTGGCCCTGTATCTCCTGATTATCCATAGTCTCGGCGTCTATATTATCTTGCATCTGGTATTTATTCCTGTTTTGCCTTTTATCGGGTCGGCATTTTGTTATGTCTTATGCGTTTGGGTGGAAAATTATACGCTTTTATGAGGCGATATATTTTCAGTGCCACTTTCCCGCATTATTTTTCCACTTATTGTATTGCTTTCCCGCTTACCGCACCTTTCACTTACTGTCCTGTGGTCTTACTTTCCCGCTTACCGCACTTCACACTTTTTCTGCACTTTTTCCTGCTTACCGCACCTTTCACTTACTGTCCTGTGGTCTTACTTTCCCGCTTACCGCACTTCACACTTTTTCTGCACTTTTTCCTGCTTCCCGCACCTTTCACTTACTGTCCTGCTGTCTTACTTTCCCGCTTGCCGCATTGCTCTCCCGCTTACCGCACTTCGCACTTTCTCTGCACTTTTTCCGCATCAGGCCATTGTGCACGCCTTATATTTGTTCCCCTTTAGCTATGCATATATATAATTTACGACATGATTATATGTCCATATCCATATATGAGGAAAACTTTTCCGCTATATGACTTAAGGATATATGCGTTTTGCCGCCCTTTTATGTTGCTTATGTTACGTGGAAGAGGGGGTTTAAGCAAGGTGAAGAAAACAAGAACAAGGCATTTTTATATATTTTATGCATTATTTTTCACAATTTTATAGCGCCGCCCCGCTGCTCTCTTGGGGGCGTGATGACTTACGTCTGTCTGGAAACCCCCATAGCTTGATTTCTCGCTTGGTCGAGGCGATGACGTCATGCAATAGGTGGCTATGTCATTATAGATTGTGAAACGAAAAGCGAAGTGAGTGAAGGCGGGCTGGATAAACGCACAAATCTGGATAGTTTGCAGCACGCCCTGTTTTTTCATTATCTTACCGGTAAAAAGCCCATTATTGTCATTTATGATATGGATGGCTGTGAAGGTAAAATTGAATTATCGTATCCGTCAGGCACTTTCACTAACGCCGGCGGAATATCGCACGAGTATAGTGCCCTAATGGCAGATGCGCCATCTATAGAATTGAAATATGGTTTCTTAAAAATTTAAGAGAGCGCATTTACCCGCCGGTTTAGGCGCGAGATTTTGCGCGCGGCGGTTTTTGCATGCATAATGCCCTTTTGGGCGGCGCGGGCAATTTCGGGTTGTGCGGCTTTGAAGGCCAAAACAGCATTATCCTTATCGCCGCTGGCGATTGCCTCTTCCACTTTACGAATAAAGCCGCGCATACGCGTGCGCCGGCTTTTATTGCGTTCTGTGCGCCGCGCGATTTTGCGAACCATTTTTTTGGCGGATTTCGTGTTGGCCATTATTTATCTCACTTCATATTTGCTATGTGGCGCGGTTATAAGCAAAAGTGAAAATAAGGTCAAGGGGTTAGCTATCGGTAAATTTCGGGTTACGCTTTTCAACAAACGCATTCATGCCTTCTTGCTTATCATTGGTGGCAAATAAGGCATGAAATACCCGCCGTTCAAACAAAATACCCTCGGCCAATGTGGTTTCATAGGCGCGGTTTACGCTCTCTTTTGCCACGATAAGCGCGGGCAAAGATTTCTCGGCAATTTTGGTCGCCACGTCAAGCGCTTCATCTAGCAATTTATCTGCCGGAATAATGCGGCTTACAAGCCCGCATCTTTCGGCCTCTTGCGCGTCCATCATGCGTCCGGTCAGGCACATTTCCATCGCCTTGGATTTACCGACAAAACGGGTGAGCCGCTGCGTGCCGCCCGCGCCCGGGATAACCCCTAAATTTATCTCGGGCTGGCCGAATTTAGCCGTATCGGCAGCAAGAATAAAATCGCACATCATGGCCAATTCGCACCCGCCGCCCAAAGCATAGCCCGCAACGGCAGCAATAACAGGTTTACGCGCCTTTTCAACCGCCCGCCAATTCCTGCCGATAAAATCTTCCTTAAACACATCCATATAGGATTTTTCCTGCATCTCTTTAATATCAGCACCTGCTGCAAAGGCTTTTTCCGAACCGGTAAGAATGATGCACCCGATTTTTTCATCCGCCTCCCAGCCTTCAATCGCATGGGTTAGCTCTTGCATAAGCGCATTGCACAGCGCATTGAGGGCATTGGGGCGGTGCAAGGTAATAATGCCCACCGCACCTTTGGTTTCGGTAAGAATATTTTCATATTTCATATCAGCATCCTCTCATCACCTTTCGTGGTGTTTCGCATAATTTGCCAATAATATGGCGTTCGGGCAAGCCATTATTACAGGTTTTCCACATATCCCAAGCGGGCTATGATGGCTCATGGGCGCGCTTCGCTGCTATGCGGGGTTAGGTCAAATGTAACATAAATATCCACAATCTCTATGTGCAAAGCCTCATTTCCACGTGTAAAATAAAGTTTATGTGTCGCATCCGTTTTATCTTTCCAACCAAGATTGGGCAATGTCGTCCGGTAAAAGTCGATAATATCACCGGCGAGAAACGCGCCCTTGGCGCGTGCATGTATAATGCGCCCTGCGGGTTTATCAAAAATCACGGCTTCCTCGGTAATCTCATGCAAAGCCGGTGCAAGGGGAATATCCGGCGCATTTTGCAAATAAAAATCAGCTGTATGCGCCGCGAAGGGAACAAGCCAGACCAGCATCGCCAGCAGATGGCGCATCACTTTAGCCATGTGTCGCATCGTCTCTTCTCTTCTTCTCTCTTATTTTTGGCATTGGGGACAATAAAAACTAGATCGCCCCGCCTGCACAATGCGCTCAATCACGCCATCACATGTTTTATTAGCACATAATTTCCCTTCGCGGCCATAAACCTTAAAATTATGTTGAAAATAGCCGCGTGCCCCATCGCCCGAACGAAAATCGCGCAAAGTCGAGCCGCCCGCCCGAATCGCTGCCCGCAAAACCTTACGAATGGCCACACGCAAGGCGGCTATTTCCGTTTTGTCAAGCGTTCCGGCTTGTCTGCGTGGCGATATGCCCGTCATAAAAAGCGCCTCGCATACATAAATATTACCCAGCCCCGCAATCAATCTTTGATCTAACAGGGCGGATTTTATAAGCGTCGTCTTGCCCGCAAGGCAATCGGCAAGATAGGCACGGGTAAGGCGATCGCCCAAAGGTTCAACCCCCACATGCCTAAAATATTTATGCTGCTCTATATCCGTAGCAGGCAGCAAATCCATATAGCCGAAGCGGCGCGGATCGCTAAACCGCACTATTTTATTGTCATCCAGCAAAAGCGTAACATGCTCATGCGTTTCCGCCCGCTTTATATAGCTGGGGGGCTTAGACAGCGCATCAATAGAAAAGCGCCCCGTCATGCCCAAATGCGTCACCCATATATAAGGGTCACTATCCGGCTTTTGTAAGGTAATTAGCAGATATTTTGCCCGCCTATCAATATGCATGATGCGGCTACCGCGTAAAATATGCGTAAACTGTGCCGGAAAGGGAAAGCGTAAATCCGCCCTGTGCAGCTTGGCGCGCATAATCTGCCGCCCCTCTATATGCGTGGCAAGCGCGGTGCGGACGGTTTCAACTTCGGGAAGCTCTGGCATAATTCATTATACGCCTTTGTGGTGTGATTTGAAACTGGTATTTATGCGGCATTTCCGCTATTGTCTTGCCCATAATGGCACATAATGACCCCACACATACCTCTTTCGGTTTTCGCGACGTTGCTATAGACGAAAAACAAGGGCTTGTGCGCGGTGTATTTGACCGTGTGGCGGGGCAATATGACATAATGAATGATATGATGTCGCTGGGCGTGCATCGCTTATGGAAAGCACATTTCATCCGCACCCTGCCGCTTAATCACCCGCATATCACCATGCTCGATATGGCAGGGGGCACCGGCGATATTGCCTTTCACGCCTATAAAGCGCGGGGCAAACAAAATAAGCAGCTGGCAATGCGCATTATGGATATAAATCATGACATGTTGTGCGAAGGCCATAGACGTGCACAAAAAAACGGCATGTTACCCCATGTGGATTTCATGACGGGCAATGCAGAGCAGGTGCCTTTAGCCTCTGCATCTGTGGATATTTATACCATTAGTTTGGGCATACGCAATGTGACCCATCGCGCGCACGCGCTTCGGGAAGCCTATCGCGTTCTTAAGCCGGGGGGGTGTTTTGCCTGCCTCGAATTTTCACCCCTTGCCGATACGCTGTTTGGCAAAATCTATGATGCCTATTCTTTTCACCTTGTGCCGGCCATCGGAAAACTTATCGTTGGTGATAGCGAACCCTATCGCTATTTGGTGGAGAGCATTCGCCGCTTTCCCCATGCCGATGACTTCGCCACAGAGATAAAAGCTGCAGGCTTTTCCAGGGTGGGTTACACATATTTAAGCAATGGTATTGTCGCCATACATAAGGGGTGGCGCTTATGATCCGCCGCCTTATCGACATATCACGCCTTATCCGCATGTTTCGGCTTATTGCCGCGCAAGATGCCTTTTTGCCCCCCGACTTCAAATATGCGGCGCCGGCCTCTGTCAAACTCGCCCGCATAATTTTCACGCTGGGTGCGCCGCGCTTTTCCGAAAAAAACCGCAGCAATGCGCTTTCCGATTATATTCGTAAATTAGGGCCATCCTATATCAAATTCGGGCAGCTTTTCGCCACGCGTCCCGATCTAGTGGGTGAGGCAATGGCGGCAGATTTACAGCATTTACAAGATGATCTACCGCCTTTTGCAAAAATGCATGTAGATGCGCTTCTGGCTCAGGAATTGGAACCGCATGCGCGTCCGTTTCGTGCGCTAAGCCCGCCTGTTGCCGCTGCTTCTGTTGCGCAAGTCCATAAAGCGAAAAGCCGGATTGCGCCCGACACATATTATGCCGTTAAAATTTTACGGCCACACATTCATAAGATAGTTGCACGCGAGCTAGGTGCTTTTAGATTTTGTGCGCGTGTGAGTGAAAAACTTATTCCGTCCACGCGCCGCCTAAAGCTGGTGGAAACGGTTGATATGCTTGAACGCGTGGTCAGTATGGAGCTGGATTTACGCTATGAGGCCGCCGCGCTTTCGCGTATGCAGCAAAATTGCACAGCAACACCGGGCTTTCGCGTGCCGACAATTATATGGCAAGGCACAGGCAAAAATGTGCTGACCATGCAGTGGATAGACGGCATTTCAGCAGCGGATATAGATGCACTAAAAGCCGCCGGGCATGATATGGAAAAACTTGCAACCACGCTGATTCACAGTTTTTTATATCACACCTTAAATGATGGCTTTTTTCATGCAGATATGCATCAGGGAAATTTACTCATTGAGGCAACAGGCGATATAATCGCGCTCGATTGGGGCATTACCGGACATATCGACAAGCAAACCCAGCTTTATCTTGCACAGATTTTACACGGGTTTGTTATCAGCGATTATATAAAAGTCGCCCACGCGCATTTTGATGCGGGCTATGTGCCCGCCGATCAATCCGTAGATAAATTTGCACAAGCCCTGCGGTTTATTGGCGCGCCAATACGCAATCAAAAGGCGGGAGACATTTCTATTGCCCATTTTCTGAGTAAATTATTTGAAGTCGCCGCCCAGTTTAATATGCAGACGCAAATACAATTACTCCTTTTACAAAAAACCATGGTGGTCGTTGAAGGTGTGGCGCGCAGTTTTTATCCGGATATAAATTTCTGGGATATTGCAGAGGCGGTGATAACAGACTGGTTCAAACGAAACATGGGTCCCCGCCGGATTATTGATGAAGCAAAAATAATGCTTAAAACCGCGCAGCATATGCCGCGCCTCATAGAGAAAATAGAAAAAAGCCTCGAAGAACAACCACCCCCCCCCACGCCCGATTATGTCGCCCGCTTTCTTGCCTTACTTGCCCTTTGCGCTGCTTTGGGGGTAGGGGTTTATTATGGTATGGCATTATAATACAAAAAATAGGCGGAAATGGTAGATTTTTACTTTTTCAAAATGTATAATCTAGGCCATGAAACGTGTTTTGCTCATTATTGGCGGGGGTATTGCCGCCTATAAAACGCCGGAGCTGGTGCGCCAATTACGCGCGCATAATCTGGCGGTGCGTTGCCTGCTAACGGCGGCAGGCGCGCAATTTGTTTCGTCGCTATCTTTGGCCAGTGTTTCCGGCGATAAGGTTTATGAAAACCTGTTTGATCTTAATGATGAAGCTGAAATGGGGCATATTCAGCTTTCGCGCAATGCTGATATGATTTTGGTGGCACCGGCAACGGCAAATTTAATTGCCAAAATGGCGCATGGGCTGGCCGATGATTTGGCCGGCACAACACTGCTTGCAACCGATAAGCCGGTTATGATTGCGCCGGCCATGAATGTGCGTATGTGGGAACATACCGCCACCAAACGTAATATTGAGCGGCTTGGGGCAGATGGCGTTGATATAATCGGCCCGGATGAAGGCGATATGGCCTGTGGCGAGTTTGGCTTTGGGCGTATGTGTGAGCCTGCCGCCATTGCTGGCTGCGTTGCTGCAAAATGCAATCCCAAAAAAGAGACACCGCTTGCGGGGAAAAAAATTCTCATAACCGCAGGGCCAACCCATGAGGCGATTGACCCTGTGCGCTATATTGCCAATCGCTCTTCAGGCAAGCAGGGCTATGCCATTGCTGAGGCTTGTGCCGGCCTAGGCGGTGATGTCACGCTGATTAGCGGACCGACTGCTTTGCCCGCGCCGTCTGATCTTACCACAATTCGGGTGGAAAGCGCGCGCGATATGCATCATGCCGTCCAGCAAAATTTGCCGACCCATATCGCCATATTAACCGCCGCCGTTGCCGATTGGCATGTCAAATATTCTGCTCCCGAAAAACTAAAAAAACAAAATCAAGCCCCGCCGCCGCAGTTGGAATTGATCGAAAATCCCGATATTCTTGCCTGGCTATGCAATGATGCTACACCGCGCCCCGATATGATTATCGGTTTTGCCGCCGAAACCGAAAATGTGCTGGATTATGCCCGCCAAAAACGTGAGCGTAAAAAATGCGACTGGATTATTGCAAATGATGTATCGCCTGCCTTTAATGTGATGGGGGGCGACATGAATAAAATACATATTATCGGCAAAGATATTTGTGAAAGCTGGGATAGAGCAAGCAAACAGAGTGTTGGTGAAAAATTAGCGCAGTTCATCGCGCATCAGTTTAACGCACAGGAAAAAACACATGCAGCTTCCCATTAAACAATTACCCCATGGTGCAGATTTACCCTTACCCGCATATGAAAGCACCCACGCTGCCGGCATGGATATACGCGCCGCACTTGATGCACCGCTTACGCTTTCCCCCATGGCGCATGCCCTTATTCCCACCGGCTTTGCTATGGCTGTGCCGCATGGTTATGAAGCGCAAATTCGCCCGCGCTCTGGGCTTGCGGCTAAATATGGTATAAGTGTGCTCAACACACCCGGCACGATTGATAGTGATTATCGCGGCGAGGTGAAGATTATTTTAATCAATCTAGGCACACAAGATTTTACCATTACCCGCGGGGAGCGCATCGCGCAAATGGTTATCGCGCCCCTTATCCAGGCGCACCCCCGCCAGGTTCGCGCATTAGACGAAACCGCCCGCGGTGAAGGCGGCTTTGGGTCAACAGGGCGCTAAACCATGTTGCAGCTATCAAAAAAAACATTATTGGCATTGGAAGCCGTTTTGGATGTTGCCATTCATGCCCGCCCTGACCCCGTGCAAGCGCGCCAAATCACCAAGCGGCAAGGCGTGCCGCAACGCTATTTGGAGCATATTATGCAAGCGCTTGCGCGTGCCGATATTTTACGTAGCATACGCGGTCCACGCGGTGGTTATCGTCTGGCACGCGAAAGGCGGCGCATCACCATAGGCCACATTATGCATGCCATAGCAGCCGCAGACCATGACGAAACATCCATTGCAGTTACCTCTATTTTGGGACAAAAAACCCTAAAGCCCTTATGTGATGATATACAAAATATGATTCACGACCAGATAGGCAATATTACCATAGATGATTTGTTGCGCGATTATAATGAAGACATACACCCAAACCCCGAAACGGATTTTACTATTTAACATAAAGGAGAAAACTGATGCCCCATCCCGAACAAGGTAAAGGATATGGATATATTTTTGATACGATTGCCGATACAATCGGAAATACGCCCTTGGTGCGTCTGTCTAAACTAGCGGCCACAGAAAATATCTCGGCAGATATTCTGGCCAAGCTCGAATTTTTTAACCCCATTGCCAGTGTAAAAGACCGCATCGGCGTTGCCATGATTGAAGCGCTTGAAACGCAGGGTAAAATTACCAATGATACTGTTTTGGTAGAGCCGACCTCTGGCAATACAGGCATTGCGCTGGCCTTTGCCTGTGCGACAAAGGGCTATAAATTGGTGTTATGCATGCCCGAAAGCATGTCATTAGAGCGGCGTAAATTGCTGGTTTTATTCGGCGCGCAATTAGAGCTTACCCCTGCCGAAAAAGGCATGAAAGGCGCGATTGCCCGCGCCGAGGAATTGCTGGCGCAAAACCCGAGCTGGGTGATGCCACAACAATTTGATAATCCGGCCAATCCGCAAATTCACCGCGTATCAACGGCAGAAGAAATCTGGAATGATACACAAGGCGGGGTCGATGTCGTTATTTCCGGCGTGGGCACGGGTGGCACATTTACCGGTGTCGGGTCTGTGCTAAAACAAAAAAAGCCGGATGTGAAAATGATTGCGGTTGAGCCCGAAGATAGTCCGGTGCTTTCGGGCGGCGCAGGCGGGCCGCATAAAATTCAGGGCATTGGCGCAGGCTTTGTGCCGGGTAATATGGATATGGCTTTGATTGACGAGATCATTACCATTGGCAATGAGACCGCATTTCATATGGCGCGCCGTGCTGCCCGTCTGGAAGGCGTTGCCGGGGGCATAAGCTCCGGTGCAGCCTTAGCGGCGGCGCTGGAAGTGGGCGCCCGCCCTGATATGGCGGGCAAGCAGATTGTGGTGATTATTCCGAGCTTTGCAGAGCGTTATCTTTCGACTGCCTTGTTTGAAGGTCTATAATTTATGGTGCTTGCGCCCGCCCAAATTGAGCGTTATCAGCGACATATTATGCTCAGAGAAATTGGCGGCGGCGGGCAGCAGGCTTTGCGTGATGCGCGCATATTGATTATCGGCATGGGGGGGCTGGGCAATCCGCTGGCGCAATATCTTGCAGCAGCGGGTATAGGCACACTCGGCATGGTTGATGATGATGTGGTATCGCTTTCTAATTTACAGCGTCAAATTTTATTTGGCACGCAAGATGTGGGGCGCAAAAAAATCATTGTCGCGGGGGAACAATTAGCGCGGCTTAATCATGAAGTAAATTGTGAGCTGCATGATATGCGTCTTACTCAGGATAATGCTGCCGCTCTCATTCGTGCCTATGATATTATTGCCGATTGCAGCGATAATTTTACCACACGCTTTTTGGTGAATGACACATGTTTTTATCAAGAAAAGCCGCTTGTCTCGGCAGCTATCGGACGCTTTGAGGGACAGCTTGCCACATTCAAACCCTATATATGTGATGCGGATAATATTCCTTTTCCCTGTTACCGCTCGCTTGTCTCTGCGCCCCCTGTAGAAGATGGCGAAGAAGAAAATTGCGCCCACATCGGGGTGGTCGGTGCGCTGGCCGGCGTGATGGGCAGTTTACAGGCGCTGGAAATTATTAAGGAAGTCACCGGCGCGGGCGAAAGCCTGGCCGGAAAACTGCTTATTTATGACGGGTTGACTGCACATGCCCGCATTGTGCGCTTGCCTTGGGATCCGGCCAATCCGCTAAATGGCACGGCTTAGGCTTTATCTGCATCACGTTTTAATAATGCCATCTTGTGCGAATTGGGCAATCTCATCTGCGCTTACGCCTGCCCCCTCAAGCAGGGAGGCGCTATGCTCGCCAATATGCGGTGCGCGCCCACGCGGATCGGTGCTTTCATCACCAAAACGTATTGGTGAGGCCACCGCACGATAGCTATTGCCATCCGCTGTGGGGGTTTGGGTAAACACGCCAGCGGCAATCATTTGCGGGTCTTGTATGGCTTGCGCGAAACTTTGCACTGGCGACCAGATAAAGCCTATATCATCCAGCCTTTGTTTCACCTCTGCCAGACTAAGCTGGGCAAAACGTGCATCAAGCAGCTCAACCAGGGCAGCGGCATTGCGCCTGCGGGCGCGTAAATCAGTAAAGCGTTCATCTTCGGCCAGATGCGGCAGCTCAAGCGCGTGCAATAAATCCGGCCAATCCGGTTCATTGGGGCGCGCATTGATAAAAATCCAATCGCCTTCTTTTACCTGATAAAAATTATTTATCGCCACAACTGGTTCATGCCGCTGGCGCGAGCGGGAAATACGGCCATAGCGCAAATAAGTGCTCATATCAGATCCAACCGCATAAGCCGCACTGCGCACAAGCGAGCTTTCTACCAAACAGCCTTTGCCGCTTTCGCGCGCGCGCAACAAGGCGGCCAAAATGCCAGAGGCTGTGGACAGACCCGTTACATGATCGCCCACCGCAACGCGCAAAGGCACCGGGCTTGCACCCTTGGGCATCATCATCCATGCAAGGCCGGATTTAGCCCAAAAGGCGGCCGTATCAAAACCAGGCTTGTCACGCTCTTCACCCTCAAGCCCGAATCCGGTAACGCTGGCATAAACCAGTTTCGGGTTTGCCGCCCGAAGCCCTGTATAATCCAACCCCTGTTTTTCTAATTGTGCGGGGCGAATATTGGTCAAAAATACATCTGCATCTGCAACCAGCTTTTTCACAAGCTCAGCCCCTTGCGGGGTAGACGTGTTAATGGCAATCGCCTTTTTGCCGCGATTATCCAAATCAAACACCGGATTATCCGGATAATCATCCGTCATGGCCGAGTCAAAAAACTTACGCATCGGGCAGCCCGATAAAGGTTCTATCTTAATCACCTCAGCGCCCCAATCCGCCATAATGCCGCCCGCCGCAGGTGCCGCAATATAAGTTGCCATTTCTATAATTTTTACCCCTTCAAGCATATAGCGTCTCTCTCTCATCTATGATAAATTAGCTGCCATGACTTTATTTAACGGAAAATATGAGAAATTCAAAGCCCTACTTTTAGAGGCGCGTGATGAAATTCTAAATGTGCAGACACAAAATGCCGATGCGCGTGATACCGTTACCCTAGACCAGACTGTGCAAGGGCGTCTGTCGCGCATGGATGCGATGCAACGCAAAGCCATGGATGACGAAACCGCCCGCCGGCGCGCCCGGCGCTTGCACCATATTGAGGCCGCGCTTAAGCGCATTGAAGATGATGATTATGGCGGTTGCGTAAATTGCGGGGAAGAAATTGCCGAGAAACGTCTCGAACTCGACCCAACACTAACCACTTGTATAAAACACGCAAAATGATTTGCGTCATTTTTGCACGCGCATTTAATCGCCCTGTGCTAGGCTGTGCCTCATGTTAAAAGATTACTCTATATTTATTGCGCGTTATTATCCGTTTTTGTTTTTCGGGTTTTTAATGATGGTGCTTTGCGGCTTTGGGCAGACCTTTTTCATCGGTGCCTATGGTGATGCGATCCGCACCCATTTTTCTTTAAGCCATGCACAATTTGGCGGTATATATGCCAGCCTTACCTGCATAAGTGCTGTGCTATTATTTTGGAGTGGAAAATTTATCGACCATATGGCTTTACGCACTTATGTAACCTATGTGCTGTGCGGGCTTGGCGTGGGCTGTGTGCTTATCGGCAGTGCCCCACATATTGCCCTGTTTATTATCGGGCTTTTGCTTGTGCGCCATTGCGGACAGGGTTTGTGTGCGCATAGCGCAATGACAACGGTGGGGCGGAGCTATGGCGCGCATCGTGGCAAGGCGGCGGCGCTGGTTTTGTTTGGACTTTCAGCTGCCGAGGGCGGATTTGTCAGCTTTGCACTTTTGGCGATAGCGTGGATTGGCTGGCAGCAAAGCTGGCTTATCTATGGCGGGGTTGTTTTTATTATTATGCTACCGCTTATACGGTTTTTGACCCGCTTTGAACCGCCGCCGCATAGTGCCGATACGAGCACTGTGCAACAGGCCGATCGGCGTGATGTGCTGCGCGATAAACGCTTTTATATGATTTTACCGCTTTATACAGCGCCACCCTTTTTATTTACCGGCACATTTTTTCACCATGGCGCGCTATTGCATGAACGCGGCTGGGCAGTAGATAGTTTAGCCCTCGCTTTTTTTCTGTTTGCGCTTGCCAAGATAAGCACCGCCCCGTTTATGGGAAAATGTGTCGACCGCTTTTCAGCGCAAACCATGCTGCCCATGAGCGGCCTGTTTTTATTTGCCAGCCTGTTTATGCTGGTCTTACCATTTGAGAGCATATTCACCTTTTATACCTATATGCTTGTTGCCGGCGTGAGTGTTGGTTTGAACGGCACAATTTCTGGCGGGTTATGGGCAGAGCTTTATGGGACAGCGCATTTAGGAGCCATCCGGTCTCTGATCTCGCCGATTACGGTGTTTTCTACGGCTTTGTCTCCGGTTTTATTTGGGCTTTTACTTGATTTACATATAAATTTCACCCAGATTATTATGGGTGGACTTATTTATAGCTTATGTGCCATCGTGTTGGTTATATATGTAAAGCGCACATAAATGCAAAAACGTTAAGGTGAGGAGATATAAAATGACAGAGGTAAAAGACGGGCTTATCCCCGCCGCAACGGTGATGATTTTGCGTGACCGCCCACATGGTATGGAAGTGTTTATGGTGGTGCGTCATCATCAGATTGATTTTGCCTCTGGTGCTTTGGTGTTTCCCGGTGGAAAGATTGATGCGGGCGATTTTGATGCAGGCTTGCGCGATGTCAGCACCAATGGCGCGGCATTTGACGATAAGGAGCTTGCCTTTCGCATTGGATCTATTCGCGAGGCTTATGAGGAATGTGGCGTGCTTTTGGCACGCGAAAAGGGCGATAAAGATTTTATTTCTGCCGAACGCTTGCACGCATTAACGCCATGGCGCGATAAATTTAACGACCGCAAAACGCCTTGCACAATGCTGGAATTTGCCCGCGCCGCGAATCTGGAATTTGCCTGTGACGCATTAGGCCATTTCGCCCATTGGATAACCCCCGACATGATGCCCAAACGCTTTGATACATATTTCTATCTGGTGCGCGCGCCCGAAGACCATATTGCTGAACATGATGGGCATGAAAGTGTAGATTCGGTGTGGATTACCCCGCAACAAGCCTTAGCCGAGGCAGATGCAAAAAAGCGCACCATTATTTTCCCTACACGTATGAATATTGAAAAACTAGCACAATATGAAACTGTAGACCAAACCCTAGCCGCGTGTGGTCATGTTGTTACTGTCGAGCCTTTTTTGCAACAGGAAGGTGACAAAACCTATTTACGCATTCAGCCCAATGCGGGTTATGGTGATCCCAAAGAGGACGTATCGCGCGGGCTATAAGTTAGCGTAAAAAGTCGAACAGATTTTGCTGCCCGATTTTGGCAAAGGCATTTTGTGCCGCCTCCTTATTTAATAACAAGGCTTGCAATTCGGTAATAAGCGCGGCCAAATCTGCTTCACCCAAATCGGCAACACGTTCGGAAATGGAGATTTTGCGCTGCGCCATAATATCTGCATGTGTATCTGCTTTATTATATTGCGTGCCGATAAAGGCAAGCTGGGCGCTGATATGTTCTATGCCCGCGTTAATATGGCCCGCTATGGCGGTTGTTTTTAAGGATACTACTGACAAAATCTGATTGATACTGGACATTATAAATCCATCGCTGATATGTCGCGAGTATTGCGTTTGAATCAACTCGCTCCCCAGATCAAAAAAGCCATTTTGGATTTGAGATTAGGGACGCACCCCGGCATGCTAAATTCAAGCGAAGTCATCTCACATATTATCTCATTGATAAACTGTGATGGCGCTAATTGAATGAACTCTGTAAGTAGCCAGTTTGCCTGACTATCGAGATAGATGGACAAGCCTTTGGGATCATATTTAGATAATTCACTCAGACGGTGCATTATGGCCATGATCATAGTCATCCTATAACGTTTAATTACAGGTGACCTACTAATTTGACGGCGAATATACCAAAGATCTATAGGAGCAGATATAAAACTTAAGTCCAGCCTTGCCGTCTTATGTATAGATTATTTAGTCTGGACATTGACTTTTTTGTCTGCTTTATCTGCGTCCCTTGCATACCACTTAACTTTTTTCTTCGTTCTGATTATGCATTTGTCAGTGTACCCTAAATCAACCTCGAATGTAGTGGGTAGAGTGCGCAGGCTACGCTTATCCGCATAGCGCCCGTTTATTTCTGCTGAGAACCATATGTAGTTATCATTTGGATTCTTTCTATAAACCACATTCCTTAAAGGAATAAACTGTTCACGCTGTGATTTGAATGTATGCCTGTAGGCTCTGTGAATAAAAGGAAGGCTTCTTAAAAGATCGGTCAACGTATGTTCCGTATTCTTTTCTGGTTCGTCAAGATAGCTAGATAATGCGGACATAATTCCGGCATCTTGAAATTTTATTACTTCGTTAGAAAGCACTCTTTTTGCTTTTTTTCATACGAACCTGAAACACCGTAGCGGTCTGGGAAATCAATTTTCTTTACAGTTAATAATGCTTTTACAGCATTCAGAAAACAATAATAACTCGTTAAAGCTGCTGCTAGAGGAGGTAGGTTCTTAGAGGCAGATACATATGTTGCAACTTGTCTCCAAAAAGGTAAAGTATCCTTACAATTTCGCTTGAGCCACAATTCAGCAAATTGAAATATGTCTCGCGTCAGAACGCTATTACTATCAAAATTTGGATTTTGAATGGCCTTCCTCAAGTATGCGGCTCTATTGCCAATTCTTAGTTCATTAGCTGGCATATTTTAATTTCCTAAGAGTGTATTTTTTATCTCTTGTAACGTAAGATGTTGTTTTTTCAATGCATGAATTTGTTTTATGCGCTCGATCATCTCGGTTGCGTAGAGCTGATATCCTGCTTCCGTTACCTCAGCCACTTGCAGTAAGCCCTCTTTAGTCCAGTGCCTGATGGTGGAATTACTCTCTCCAACCTGCTTGGCCAGCTCCCCGATTTTAAGCAGTTGGTCACTGTCGGCAGGCTCAGCCTCTTCACCAGCAGCAGCTTTCAAATAAATATCCAGCGACCTGTCAACGGCCTTGGCAATGATTTTGAAATAGTCGTCTTTGGAACCACCAAGCTGCGCTTTTTCCAATGAGCCAATATAAGCCAAGCGGTCACGCTTTCTAATAATGGCTGCTGGGTAGCCGCTCATCAGCAAAATCATGTTCATAAGCAAACGTGCGCTACGACCATTACCATCAACAAAGGGGTGAATGGTGACAAGGCGATAATGTGCCTCCGCTGCCAGCTCAACGGGGTGGAGTCCTTGAGCACATGAAAGCCACTCTGCAAAACCCTGCATTAAATCAGGCACCTTGCGTGGGTTTGGCAAAACAACTGCTGAACCAGAAATCCTGACGGGTACAGGACGATAATATCCTGCATTTGCGTCATCAATGCCTTTCAAGATCACATCATGGATATGCAAAATATCTTTCTCTGCCAGGCTTGTGGGCGTGCGCTTCACCTGTTCTTTTACCCAGTCCAACGCATAAGCATGGTTTGTTGCTTCCAAATGCTCGGTAAGGGATTTGCCACCAACGGTGATCCCTTTTTCAACGATTAAAGCCGTTTCCCTGCGCGTGAGCGTATTTCCCTCAATCGCATTACTTGTATAGGTGAGCTCTACCCGAAACCAATCATCAAGGTTCTGGACAAGCGTATCCGGCAATGGGCGAAAGCCATCGAGGCGCTTTTTCTTATCAGTGAGCTTATCAAGTTTCATACATTAAACCATAAACTATAACGTGACGGTTTTCAAGCCTATTCTGATACCTTCGTGAAATTTCACCGAGCACTCTGAATTTTTTTCAAAAAAATTTGCTCCCACCAAAGCCCCACATCTCGAGGACTTTTTCTTTTTTGCGCCCTGAGTAACGCACCAATTTTCAGGGTCTCCAGTGAGTTTTCACCAGTCGAGTTGAAGCGTTCCCAAGCGGTTTGGGTTCGCCGCAACTCAAAAATGGTGAAATCAAATGAGCAAAAACAACTATGAAGGAAGCCATCCTTATGTCGTAAACCAATTCCGTTATCACACACGCAGCCTGATGCGGCACTCCGCCATTCATGGCGTAGAAGTCGAGGACCTCGAGCAAGAGCTGATGCTGGATTATCTATCCCACAAGCAGGCCTGGTGGCGCGCAGTGAGGGGCGCCGCCCCTCTTTGCAAGGCTAAATACACAAAAAAGCGGTGTCCCTAAAATTCTTTCCTAAGTTGCGCAAACGCCAGCAAGCTGGCTGCTTCACTAAGGAAACAATCCTAGGAGATAACCCTCCGCTTTTTTGACCTTGCAAATTCACCTGGCCCATCGCCTGGGAGGCCGAAGGTTTGCATGTGCAGGCCATGCAAACCTTCGGCCTTAATTATGAAAAGGAATAAAAATGATGGATCACGTATTAAAAATAAACATTCGCAAAACAATAGTGCGGTTTTTAGCTTGTAATATTGCAAAAGAACTGAATTTGCGGGAGCAAGCAAAAATTATGGTAAAAGAGGTGATTGCCGCTTACCAAGACGGGGAACGGATTATTCCGCTCTATCTACCCTCAAGCCTCACCGGCAATCACACTGTTATTGCTACCAACCTTATTATCGAGGACAGCAATCATGATGAATAAAGCAAAACAAACAGCACAAAAACTATCCGCAAATGCCTTAAGTGTTTGTCAGGCACTTTTGCCCCCCGGAGGCTAGACAAAACAATGAACACAAAACCACCCCAAAATACGCTAATCGACTGGTAGAAAAATATGATATTCTATGATTGCACATCAATTCTAAAAGCGGGCTCAATTATAGGGGGCGGGTCGGTTCTTTGGTAGGTGGTTTTAAACCCATTCATAGATTCAATCCAACCTCAAAATCAAAGTAACATAATGAAGCAGTGCGAGCCGTCGTCATGGCAACAAAATACTCAATAAGACGACCCTGTTTCGTTTGAGTGATACGTGATTTTTTCATATTATCCATAATAACCATAAATCAAGTTATCTAGGATAGCCTGTCTGAACCGTCCTGGTTTTACTGGAGGGTAAAACATTCATAAGGTAGATTTATTATGACACAAAGATATACCCCATCCTATTCAGCTGAGTTCCGTGATCGCGGCGCTCGGCGAGACGTCGGGAGCGTCATTAAGAGCGGTTTTGAGAAAGCCGACAGCCGAGGCGATAAATGATCGGGAAATTTCGGCTTCTGGACACACAGCTTCGAAAGCGTGAGGTGCGCCCTCAATATTCACCTCTTCGCACATCACGCCCGCCGCTTTCAGGCGTGCGGCATAGTCAGCGTTTTCGCCTGCGAACAGATCAATGTCGCCATAACCAATCCAAGCAGGCGCGAGGCCGGAAAGAGTTTCGCGGCGACCAGGCGCAGCATAGTCATGCAATGTTGGCGCGCCCGGTTTATGCGGCGCGAGATAGACACTCCAGGCGACGCGATTTGTGCGGTTTTGCCAAAGAAAGGTCTCAAACGAGTCGAGCGATGTATCAGCGGCGGTGCGATCATCTAGCATCGGATAGAACAAGATTTGCGCGACCGGCTGCGGGCCGCCTGTATCTAAAATGCGTTGTGCAAGCGCCGCGGCAAGACCGCCACCCGCACTATGACCGCCGACTGCAAGACGGTTTATATTGATCCCCAAACGCTCGGCATTTGCGACAACGTAAGACCAGCCTGCGAAACAATCATCGAGATCAGCGGGGAATGGATATTTGGGGGCAAGTCGATATTCGGGCGCAAAAACGGTCGCGCCTGTTTCGCGGACAATGTGATTGGCGATGGCGTTCACATGCGCAGATTTCCCCGCAATGTGTCCGCCGCCAAAACACCAGATGACAGCCGCGTCCGAACCGCCTGAGCGGGGCCGAAACACCCGCATTGTCAGCCTGCCATTACGGAGGATCTCCGAGGTAACGTCCTTATCAAGTTTAGACCCAGCAGCAGCATTAAAGATGAGCCGCGTAAAAGGAATGAGCGGCTTAATGTGAAACGGCAAAGAGGGCAGTTTCTCAATCGCGCTACGTATCTCTGGATGAAGTCTTTCGGTATTCATGTGTTACTCCCGTTAAAAATGCTTAGTTGATAACAACGCCCCACCTCAGGCGCTCTTTTAGTCAGGGTCAATCAGAGATTGATCCGTTTTAATCGCTGCGATCACGGCAATCAGGATGAAGAATTCGAGAAGCGCATAAATAGCCATCCGGCTATGGAAGCCGTCAACAAACAGGCTGAGCACGCGCACAGGCAACATTATGCCAATGAGCAGCAGCAAGGTGCGGAACCATTTTTTCTGATCGAGCAAAAACAAGATGCCGGCGCCCGTCACGCCTAGCAGCGCCGTCCCCATAATACTTTTGAGCGTGTTAATCGCCGGAATGGTCGCGGCGGTGACGCCGAGCTTGTCCATATGGTCGACTGGGAAGAAGGCCCATTTGGCTCCGAAATAGCCGACGAACAGAGCCGTGACGGCGATATAAGCGCGTGAAAGATTGTGAATGGCTTTTGTCATATGGATGATCCTTTGTCAGACAGTGGCGGTTCAGAGATGCTTTTTGAACCAGTCGAGCGCAAGTTGACTACCGCGTTCATATCCGTCGAAATAAATGCCGTAATGGTCGATGTCTGGCAGAACTTCGTAATAGGACTCCACTCCGCGTGCTTGTAGGCGTTTGAAGGCCGCGCCGCCACTCACATCATTATCGAACATGTCCTCATTCTCAGCGACAAGGATCTGGGTCGGCACATTGATTTGCTCGGCCTGATCGCCAACCTTGTATTGTAAGAATCGACCAAAATGCGGCGTGCCGCGTAAATTAGGCAACATGTCTGGCGCGCCTTGTGGCAGAGCCGGCGTCTCACCGCGCGCGATTTGGCGCGCGCGGATGCGGGCGATCTGCGCCATTTCAGGGGGGGTATTGAAGACCGCAGGCACTTGAATGGAGAGTGCTTTGACCCGCTCGTCCAGCGCGGTTGCGTAAAAAGCTGTGCCGCCGCCAAAGCTGGTGCCCCATGCACCAATGCGGTCAGTATCAATATTGGGCTCACCTTCAAGATAGTCGAGTGCAGACAGATAGCATGCGACCCATTCCATCGGGTCGAGCAGTTCAAAGGCCATGCGGACCTTCGCGGTCATTTCATGATTGTCGTCCGCTTTCGGCGCATCGCCAACCAGCATGAGACGGCCTTGAGACGCGCCCCAACTGGCCTGACTGAAAGAAATAGCGAGCATACCAGCTTCAGCAAATTTCGCGGCGTAGCGCGCGCAGGTAAATTTATCGCCGCCGACACCGTGGGACATGACAATACCCGGCAGTTTGTCGGTCTCGCTCAATACTTTGGGGCGATAAATATCTGCGTCCAAAGCCATGCCGAGGCTCCAGATGGTGATGGTTTCCCGCTCCACCGTTCCCGGCATAACAAGCTCTGGATAGATGATTGGATTTTCGTCTGTTCCGGCCATTATGTGTTTCCTTATTGTTCCCAGGCGGCAGCGACGGAATCGCCATCGGCCTCGTAATTGGTCATGCGGCTTTGCACACCGAGCACGCGCCATTTGCCATCCATTTTTGCGACTTCGAAATGCACGACAATGCGGTGAACTTCCGATTCATCGGCGCGTCTGCGTGACCAGATGCCTTCGATGGATGCGCCGTTTGGATTGTAAACCTTGATAATTTCTTCCGGTGAATGGGTATGGGTGAAGCCTTCCGATTTGAGGATATCGTGCTGCAATGTCAAAAAACCCATCACCTCTTCATCTGTGTGCAGCCACGCGGCAATGCTCGGTGCGTCGCTGGTGGCAAACATGGGACGTCCCCAATAATCGAGAATGAAGTCCGGGCCTTCATCGCGCTCGCCTTTGGCAACAGCGACCCAACGCGGGAAATAATCATCGAAAAACCACTGGCGCACTTCTTCTTCGATGGCGGCGCGGTCAAAGGATGTGCTGGTTTCGCCCGCTTCCATCCG
Organism: Parvibaculaceae bacterium; assembly: GCA_965227805.1. Lineage (GTDB taxonomy): Bacteria > Pseudomonadota > Alphaproteobacteria > RS24 > RS24 > CBDDGJ01. The sequence goes on from CBDDGJ010000003.1 coordinate 552,600, forward strand.
GCGGCGGGCAATGGCTTCGGCTTCGTCTTTATCAAATGACATGTCCTTACTCCTCGTAGCTTACTTGCCGTTGAATTTGAAGATAGGGCGGGGGTGTCCTTCGGCGACGGCTTCCATCGCTTCCGGCAGGCAGCCTTGTGCATCTTCTGTGATAAGGATTTCTCCTGCCATTTCAACCATCAGGGCATCGGCTTCCGCAATGCCGCCATTCGACCAGGCGCGCAGGAGCTTTTTATGGGCTGCGTGGGAGAGCGTGGCACTATCTTTCAGGCGGTCTACCCATTCTTGCGCGCGGGTTTCAAGGTCAGCGCGCGGCACAACCTCAGTGACCAATCCCGAGTGAAGCGCGGTTTCACAGTCCACTTGCTCTGCCGTAATCGCCCATTGCATTGCCCGCGTGCGTCCCACGCGCTCAGCCACACGCTGAACACCGCCGAGGAATGTAAAGACAGCTATACTGGCCTCTGAATGACAGAACTTTGCATCATCTGCAGCAATCAGAATGTCGCCGCGCAACGCCATTTCAAAACCGCCGCCGCCGCAATAACCTTGAATGGCGACGACAATAGGGAATGGGAAATCTTGGAAAATACTGGTTGCGGCCACGCCGTCTGCAATGCTTGCACTAAATTCTTCAGCGCTTTGCCCTGCCCAGGATTTGATATCCGCGCCATAGCTGAAATTCGGACCATTGGATTTGAGCAGCAAGACGCGCGTGTCATTACGCATCGCAATATCGGTAATGGCGGTGCGCAAGCCGTCGCCTACCTCATCGCTGAGCCTGTTTTGCGGCGGATTGTTCAGAGTGATCGTCGCCACCCCATCTTCATGTGTGTATTCAACAGCGGTCATGTTATCCTCCTATGGAATCAATTCGATGTTGGATTTTACTTAAATCATATTCAGTATCCTAAAGCAACCAAATAATTTCTGCAAGTCATTTGTGCGGATTGGGAGACTCTATTCAAGAGACGAGGCCATGACCGACACAGCGACATTTCCGAAGATTCGCACATATGCCGATATTGTAAGTTTTGCGCGCGGCGAATGGCGTCATCATTACGAGATGGAGACCACCTATCAGCTGATACAAAGCAGTGCGGCGCATTATGGTGGTCGCCCTGCTATTTCGTTTCTCCCAAAGGGTGATGGCAGAGAGCGCAACATCTAATGAAATCAGCGAAACGGTTTCTGGTATGTGTGTCATTCGATATCCCATCAGAAAAATTTAGTTGCTTTAGAATACTAAATAGGTTAAAAAAATCAAAATTCGAACTCTCATATCCAAAAGCACGGATGAAGCACCAACCATGAGCGTAATCTGTTTCATAGTTTACCCGATCATATAGGAGATAATATGAGCCATCTGTTTTCCGAAGCGAATCATCTTTTCACGCCGTCAGAGCTCGCTGCCGGACCGTTCAAAAATCTTCACGGCGGTGCCGCAGCAAGCCTCATGGCGTCAGTCGCGATCAAGGCTGCGCCGGACGGCTTCATACCTGTGTCACAGCGCAGCGAATTTATCCGGTCTACACCGCTAAAAGCTATGAAAGTCACAGCGACGACGCTGCGCGCGGGTCGACGCACGCTTATGGTGGATGTGTCGATAAGTGACCCTGAGCGCGACACGCTCTCAGCCCGCGCTTTTTTGACATTCTACAAAACAGACTCTTTTGACGGCATCCCACCGCGCGAGAAAAATCCGTGGGGCGGTCATGCCGATCCGACCCAAATGGTCACCCTGCCAGATATGCCATCTCCCTTCGGCGGGCAGGATAAATGGATGTTGACGGCAACGGATGTGCGCTCAGATATGCAAGGCGTGTTCTGGTTTAAATGGCGTGGCCCCTTACTTTCAGATGGCTGGCAGCATTGGTTTACGCGCATATTGGGGCCTGCCGATTGGGCACCCGGTTTTATCAGCCCGCACTTTATGACCCCAAAACAGATTGGCCCATGGCCGAATACGGATCTGTCCCTGCATGTGGACAGGCCTTTATCTGGCGACTGGATTGGGATTAAGCCACGCGGCCATTACCGCCATGAAGGTCATGGTTTCGCGCAGGCCGATATTTATGACGCGGAGGGAACAGTCGGTCATGTCACCGCGACCGTGCTGGCCCCTGCCGCCCAGCGTGTCACATAGGAGCGATACATGTTTTCTAACAAGGTTGTTTGGATCACAGGCGCGTCGTCGGGTATTGGCCTTGCCTTTGCCGAGGCGCTTCATGCCAGCGGCGCAAAACTCATATTATCAGCTTTAACGCCGGAAGAGCTGGAACCCGTTATTGATAAACTACCCGGTGCGAAAAGTCTTGCTTTTAATGTAGCTGATTTTGATGCGCTGCCCGGTCTCGTCAAAGAGGCACACGCATTATTCGGCAGCATTGACGTGCTGGTGAACAATGCAGGGATCACAACGCGCGCTTTGGCAAAAGACACAACGTTCAACGTTTACCGCAAAGTCATTGACATTGATCTGATGGCCCCCATCGCGCTGACGCAGCTCGTCACCCCTTATATGCGCGCGCAAGGATCAGGGCGGATCATCGCCATGTCCAGTATAACCGGAAAGTTCGGCGTTCCTATGCGTTCGGCCTATAGCGCGGCCAAGCATGGTGTGTTCGGATACTTTGATGCGCTGCGCACGGAAGTCTCCCATGAGGGCATTGATGTGCATGTCATTGCTCCAGGCTCAGTGCGCACAAATCTGGCGCGCAATGCGCTGACGGGCACCGGCACACAATATGGCAAGACGGACGCTGCCATTGAAAACGGCTATGCCCCATCGGAATTGGTAGATAAAATTTTGGCTGCTTTGGCCAAAGGACGCAAAGAAATAATCATTGCGCGCGGGCGAGAAAAACTTGGCGTCACGCTCCGACGGTTCCTGCCTGAGCAGTCTTTCAAAGTTGTCGCCAAAGTAACGCCTGGCATTATAAAGAGTATTGCCAATGCGCCGTCAGACACATCCTAAGTGTGGTCCGGGCTTACCAGTTTTCACTAAAGGGTCGGATGATAAGCTCTGACGCCCAGGCTGAGCGCTTTTGATGAGCTAGATGAAAACACTCATCGGCGATGTCGCTTGGCTGGCAAAAGAAATCGTCCGGCTTATCTGAAAAACGCGCCCGCGTCCACGGAACATCAATCACAGCGTCAATGGCGACAAAGGTCGCGTGAATACCTTTTGGGCCGACCTCGCGGGCAATGCTTTCCAACAAAATCCGCTGTGCGGCTTTGGTTGGGGCAAATCCGGCAAAGTTCGCCTTGCCTCTATAGGCCGATGTATTGCCCGTGCAGAGCAACACGCCTTTTCCCTCTTCAATCATCTTCGGTGTGGTCAGGCGCGCTAGATGAAACAGAGCCATTGTGTTTATGCGAAAGTTCTGTTCCAGGGTTTCAGCATCAATATCCATATAGGTGCCGAACGCACCGCCAACCGCGTTATGGATGACGATTTCGGGTGCGCCCATTCGAGATTCAATCTCCGCCACCGTTTTGGTCAGCGCCGCAGGATCAGACACATCGCAGACAAAGCCAGCGCTATGTTCAACCTCGCCTTCCAGCGCATCTAGTCGGTTTTTTGACCGCGCCAGCATAGCCACACTGTAGCCACCTTCGCCGAACCGTTTGGCAAGCGCCGTGCCGGTGCCAGGGCCAACGCCAGTGATAAGGGCAACAGGGGGATTGGTCATGGCCTTGCTCCATCTTCACGGGTCTCATCCCAAACAACTACATTTAGTCTCTTTATACAATCAATTTTCAGGGTTTTTTGTTGATTTATCGGCTATCATGCCATAAAGAAGCTAATCATTGCAAGCCAGATGCAAGTAGATTAGTCTTAGATTGTAACAAAGCTGTAAGTGAGTAGCCAGATGACACGAACTTCCGTCAAAGATATGAATTGCTCGATCGCGCAATTCGCCGAGATCATGGGCGATAAATGGGCGCTTCTGATTGTGCGTGATGCCTTTGTTGGTGTGAAGACGTTTTCCGAGTTTGAAAAACGTCTTGGCATTTCCAAGAATATTCTCACGGAGCGGCTAGCGCATCTCGTTGAACATGACATTCTGGAGCGTGTGCGCATTCGTCCGGAAATCGAGCGTTATGTCTATGAGCTCACCCCGCGCGGGCGTGATCTGATTTCACTCGGCGCGGCCATTATCCAGTGGAGCGACAAATGGGTGTTCGGCAATAAGGGCGAGCCAGTCCGCATGCTCGACAAGAAAAAAGGAGCGCCCATCCAATCTATTGAAATCATGGCTCGCGATGGTAGAATGCTTGGCCTTGAAGACATCGTTTTTGTTCCGGGTCCCGGTCGAAATAAGGGGACCTTTATTGACCGCTGAGAACCGATTGCATCCAGACGTCTGGAATAGGCCAACCCTAGCCTCCCTATCATTACGCCTGCCAATGAATTACTATACTATTGCTTTAGGTGCAAGCAGGTGAATGCCCCCCCCTAAAAACAGTCATATTTATGATTTGAGTCACACTGATTTTACTGGAGGGTAAATCTGATAAACTTAGTCTTGTTAGAAAAGCCAGTTATCTACGCTATATGGTAATCCCCCCATAAATTAGTAGTGTTTTGCAGTAGAATTTTCTATCGTTTAGCGAAGGAGATTTACGATGAAACAGAAACGATTTAGTGAGACACAGATTATGCAGATATTGAAACAGGCGGAGCAAGGCGTTTCTGTTTCTGAACTGTGCCGCGCGCATGGTATGAGTAGCGCGAGCTTTTACAAATGGCGGAGCAAATATGGCGGGATGGATGCGTCGATGATTTCCCAGATGAAAGCCATGGCGGATGAAAACCATCGCCTGAAGCGGATGTATGCTGAGATGAGCATGCAGAATGATTTGCTGAAGGAAGCCCTTGGAAAAAAGTGGTAAGCCCTTCGCTTCGCAAAGGGATAGCGAAATGGGCAGTAAACGATAGAGGCGCGAGTATTCGGCTTGCGTGTGCCACCTTTTCTATATCACAGACATGCTATCGTTATCAGGCTCGCCTGAGTGATGAGAATGCCGAGATTGCTGACTGGTTGTTACGGTTGACGCATACCCATAAGAGGTGGGGTTTTGGTCTGTGTTTTTTGTATTTGCGTAATGTGAAGGGTTTTGGCTGGAACCACAAGCGGGTTTATCGGATTTACCGGGAGTTAGAGCTTAATTTGCGGATCAAGCCGCGTCAGCGTTTGAAGCGTGCGCGTCCTGCTCCTCTAGCTGTACCGGAGCGTCCCAATGAAGTCTGGTCGATGGATTTTATGGCCGACCAGCTCAGCACCGGCAAGGCGTTCCGCACCTTCAATGTATTGGATGACTTCAATCGTGAAGGGTTGGGCATAGAGGTTGATCTATCCTTACCATCTGAGCGTGTGAAGCGTTCACTGGAGCAGATCATTGAATGGCGTGGTAAACCACGCGTGATACGTTGTGATAATGGCCCTGAATATATCAGTGGGGCAGTGAGATGCTGGGCAAATAAGCGAGGCATCCGGCTCGCTCATATCCAGCCAGGCAAGCCACAACAGAATGCTTATATTGAACGTTACAACCGCACCGTCAGCCATGAATGGCTGGAGATGAACGAATTTAATACGATTGAGGAGGCGCAGCTCACGGCAACAAAATGGCTATGGACATATAATAATGAAAGACCTAATATGGCTATCGGCGGCATAACACCAGCAATGAAACTGGCTAAAGCCACCAAAACAAAACTGTCTACTTCAGACCCCTAATAATAATGGGGAGATTACCTTTGGTACGCCACATAGGGATGATTATCAGCTAAATTATGATGTTTTCTCTCCAGATGCGAATAAAATAAATTTATATGATAAGGAAGATATGATTCAAGTAATAGGAGGAACAGATATATGGATATATGAGTTTCCTTATGTTGGTGTGGGCCTTGAAGTTAGAGATATAAACCCTAGTAGAACGATATTAGACTTTGAAAATATTAGCATATACCAAACAGAAACTGTTGAAGTATATACTGGCGGGCGCTCGAAACCACCTGATCCAGATATATATGAAAAAGATGGGCGCCTATACCGAGACGAACATGTTGGGCCATATGATGCTCATACAGATTTAGATAGTGAAGAAAATTGGGATACTTATGTTGAACCACAGATTGAAGAAAATCATTAAAATTAATATACCATTATTAATTTTCATACTGTTTTTAATACCATTTTATATAGCTGTTTTACTTCCTATATGGATACGGAATGAGGCTACATGGGTTCTACAAACTTTAGGCGGATTAGGTATATATTTTTTAATATTTACTCTTTTACCCCTCCAAGTCATAATATGGATTTACTATACTTGGAAAAAAACAAAAAAGAAATTTCATAAATTGAGTCTGTTGTTACTGACATTGATTCTAGTGATCTGGTATTTCTTCTATCTGGACTTAGAATATATAAAATTATTGCAGAACATAATTTGTATCTGGTTCAGTACCCCCCAGTAACTATGGTAATCCCCCCATAGATTATTAGTTTTTTGCAGTAGAATTTTCTATCGTTTAGCGAAGGAGATTGCGGGTTGAGAAAGAAATCGGTCAAGCTGGTAAATATGATAAAGCTGTCCAGGAAATGCTTGATTATTCAAAAACCCTTGACCCTAATGATTTTAAGTCTCAATAGGAGGTAGGTTTATGGAATTCGTGCCCTTTACAAAAGTTACAAATGTTCCTAACGGATATGGAAGGTTTTTTGAACTCTCACGAGATTGTGACTTTATTGATGTTGCGCATGATTTTGTATTTAATATTGTTAGAGGCGTAATAATTAAGCGTTTAGTTGAAACAGACAAGCCAGACTTTAGAGCTGTAGCTACCTATATGTTTGATGCCCAATTAAGTATAGATTTTAATGCGTCATATAAACTTGTATCTGTTGAATTTAGAAAACCCTTTGAACTTCCTGGCGTTGATGGGCTTTACTTTTCAGGAAGAAATTTGTTTTTACATAGTTTACAGGAAGCAAGTGTATTGCTTAATGAATTAGGTGTTTCAGTTAAAAAAATAGATGTTGGATTAGAATCGCCAGAGCTTGGTCTTTCCTTTTTTTCCAGTGACTATGAGGGTGATTTAGATGTTAGATTGGATGCCGTAACGATTCATTTTAAGTAATTCGTTTGGATATGTGATGAGTGTTAAGATTCAATTCAAGGATATAGCATACTAAGGAGACCCATAAGAAACATGCCCCGTTTATTTATCACACTATTGACTAGCCTGTCTTTGCTATTGGGGCAGGGCATCACACCTGCCTTTGCTACCTTGCCAAGCGATATGGGCGGCACTTCTGAAAGTCGTGCATGGCTCTTGAATAATCAAAATGACCCTCTCCTTATCGAAAACACAAACCTGCTCAACTATGAAAACCCGGATGATTTGGATTATTGTATGGGATGCGGTGCAGGGGTAATCTCCCCATTATTATTAGGGGTCTGAAGTAGACAGTTTTGTTTTGGTGGCTTTAGCCAGTTTCATTGCTGGTGTTATGCCGCCGATAGCCATATTAGGTCTTTCATTATTATATGTCCATAGCCATTTTGTTGCCGTGAGCTGCGCCTCCTCAATCGTATTAAATTCGTTCATCTCCAGCCATTCATGGCTGACGGTGCGGTTGTAACGTTCAATATAAGCGTTCTGTTGTGGCTTGCCTGGCTGGATATGAGCGAGCCGGATGCCTCGCTTATTTGCCCAGCATCTCACTGCCCCACTGATATATTCAGGGCCATTATCACAACGTATCACGCGTGGTTTACCACGCCATTCAATGATCTGCTCCAGTGAACGCTTCACACGCTCAGATGGTAAGGATAGATCAACCTCTATGCCCAACCCTTCACGATTGAAGTCATCCAATACATTGAAGGTGCGGAACGCCTTGCCGGTGCTGAGCTGGTCGGCCATAAAATCCATCGACCAGACTTCATTGGGACGCTCCGGTACAGCTAGAGGAGCAGGACGCGCACGCTTCAAACGCTGACGCGGCTTGATCCGCAAATTAAGCTCTAACTCCCGGTAAATCCGATAAACCCGCTTGTGGTTCCAGCCAAAACCCTTCACATTACGCAAATACAAAAAACACAGACCAAAACCCCACCTCTTATGGGTATGCGTCAACCGTAACAACCAGTCAGCAATCTCGGCATTCTCATCACTCAGGCGAGCCTGATAACGATAGCATGTCTGTGATATAGAAAAGGTGGCACACGCAAGCCGAATACTCGCGCCTCTATCGTTTACTGCCCATTTCGCTATCCCTTTGCGAAGCGAAGGGCTTACCACTTTTTTCCAAGGGCTTCCTTCAGCAAATCATTCTGCATGCTCATCTCAGCATACATCCGCTTCAGGCGATGGTTTTCATCCGCCATGGCTTTCATCTGGGAAATCATCGACGCATCCATCCCGCCATATTTGCTCCGCCATTTGTAAAAGCTCGCGCTACTCATACCATGCGCGCGGCACAGTTCAGAAACAGAAACGCCTTGCTCCGCCTGTTTCAATATCTGCATAATCTGTGTCTCACTAAATCGTTTCTGTTTCATCGTAAATCTCCTTCGCTAAACGATAGAAAATTCTACTGCAAAACACTACTAATTTATGGGGGGATTACCAAACTGGTAAAAAAGTTGCAGAAAAGGTAACAAATAGGTTTTTAGAAAAGCCATTTAGCGAAGCCATTATATAGCGTAGATAACTGGCTTTTCTAATAAGATTAAGTTTATCAGATTTACCCTCCAGTAAAACCAGTCCGATTCACATCTCACATCATAAATACGACTGTTTTTAGGCGTGCTTACTTCACCTGCTTGCACCTAAAACAGTAATGCTGTAAGTTGTGGCAGGAAGAATGATAGGGAGGATAGAGGATTCGAACTCAAAGGGGTTCAATACACCGCTATCAAAGTCTGTTTTTGTCCTAATTTTAATGCAATAGCCAACCTCATTTTTCCTTTTGTTTTTTAAGGTCAAGGGCGACATCGACAATCATATCTTCCTGCCCACCAACCATGCGACGGCGACCAAGTTCAACGAGAATTTCGCGCGTATCCATATCATAATCGGTAGCCGCCTTTTCCGCATGTCTAAGAAAAGAAGAATAAACACCCGCATAGCCAAGTGACAAAGTCTCGCGGTCAACACGCACAGGACGGTCTTGTAAAGGACGCACCAATTCCTCGGCGGCGTCCATCAGCTTATAGACATCACAACCATGCTGCCAGCCTTTGCGTTCGGCAACTGCAATAAACACTTCCAGCGGTGCGTTACCCGCACCAGCTCCCATGCCTGCAAGCGAGACATCAACGCGCCTTGCACCCGATTGCACAGCAACAATGGAATTTGCTACACCCAGCGACAAATTATGATGCGCGTGAACACCGCGTTCGGTTTCGGGTGACAACACTTTGTCATAAGCTTGCAAGCGTGCCGCATAGCCATCCATATCCAAAGCGCCGCCGCTATCTGTGACATAGATAGTTGTCGCGCCATAACTTTCCATAAGTTTTGCCTGTTGCGCCAAATCATCGGGGTCGCTCATATGGCTCATCATCAAAAAACCGACCGCATCCATACCCAAATCCCGTGCCGCGCCAATATGTTGTTTGGAAACATCAGCTTCGGTGCAATGAGTGGCAACCCGCACCGAGCGTACGCCCAAATCATAAGCCTGTTTCAACTCATTCACCGTGGCAATGCCAGGCAGAATAAGCGTGGTGAGAACAGCATTTTCACATGCATCGGCAGCGGCTTCAATCCATTCCCAATCCGTATGCGCGCCGAACCCATAATTAAAGCTTGTACCATTAAGCCCATCACCATGAGCAATTTCTATCGCATCAACGCCTGCTGCATCCAGCGCTTTAGCGATGCGATGCACATGGTCTATCCCATATGTATGGCGAATGGCATGCATACCATCGCGCAGTGTCACATCTTGTATGTAAAGTTTTTGTTGCGTCGGGTCGGTGATTAATTTATCCATGATTGACGACCATACGCTCTGCTGTTGCCATGCCTGCCGAGGTCATAATATCAAGATTACCTGCATAGTTGGGCAGATAATGACCCGCACCTTCAACCTCTAAAAAGATAATCACTTTAAGGCCTTCATACTCGCCTTGACCCGGAATTTTAAGCCGTTGATTACCAGTGAAATGCTCAAATTGCACCTCCTGTTTCAACCGATAGCCTGGTACATATTTTTGCACTTCCGCGACCATATCTTTGACGCTTTTGGTGATGTCTTCTTCATGACCACCGACCGAAAAAGCATAGACCGTATCGCGCATAATCATGGGCGGTTCGGCGGGGTTTAAAATAATAATCGCTTTGCCACGCGCGGCGCCGCCAACGACCTCTACCCCGCGCTTGGTGGTTTCAGTAAATTCGTCAATATTAGCGCGCGTGCCGGGCCCTGCCGAGCGTGATGATACAGAAGCAACAATTTCCGCATAAGGCACGCTGTCGCTCACGCGGGTGACGGCATAAACCATAGGGATGGTGGCTTGCCCGCCGCATGTGACCATATTCACATTTTGTTTGCCGATATGTTCAGCCGCATTAACGGGAGGAATACAAAAGGGGCCAATGGCTGCAGGGGTCAGATCAACCATCAGCTTGCCATCGCGCGCGGCAATTTCATTATGTGTGGCGTGAGCATAGGCGGAAGTTGCATCAAAGCAGATTTTAATATCCGACCACATATCGGAAGCAACCGCGCCATCAATACCCTTATGCGTAGTGGCAACGCCGCGTTTGTTAGCAATTGCTAACCCCTCACTATCAGCATCAATACCAACCACTAATCCGACTTCCAGCACATTGGAAGTCTCTTGTATTTTAATTAATAAATCAGTGCCGATATTACCCGACCCTATAATCGCACATTTTACCTTTGACATATTATCCCTTTCTTGCCGTGTTATCCTTATCGTATTATTTGGGGCAAAAACAAAAATGCGTTGCTTATTTGCTACATCTCAAATGCAAGCGCATCTCACTATATTAACTTTTCTTAGATATGCTTGTGATATGCTTATTCTCCAAAATGGGCGCGGACGCTACCTAGCCCATCTACTTGTAATTCATAAAGACCGCCTGCTTCGACAGGAACCATCGGCCCCAGCGCGCCTGACAAAATCAAATCGCCTGCATTTAACGGACGGCCAACAGCAATCATTTTTTTGGCAAGCCATAAACAAGCATTAAGCGGATTGCCTAGACATGCCGCGCCTGTACCTGTGGAAATGGCCTCACCCTCATATAATATTTGCATAGCGCAATTAAGGTGATCAAAGTCAGAAAGCTTAACGGGGCGCGTACCCAACACATAAGCGCCTGCTGAGGCATTATCGGCAACCGTATCCTCAATTTTAATATCCCACTCGGCAATGCGCGAATCCACAATCTCAAAAGCAACAACGGCATATTCAACCGCCGAGATGACCTCGGCTATAGTAGTGGCAAGGCTGTCCAAACCTTTTTTAAGATAAAAAGCAATTTCGCCCTCAATGCGCGGCTGTAAAAACTTACTCACTGGAACAATTTCGCCATCGCTATAAGCCATGTCGGAAAATAACATACCGAAATCAGGTTCACTGACACCTGTCATCTCTTGCATGGCCTTTGAAGTCAGGCCAATCTTGCGCCCTGTCAAATATCTGCCCGCGCCCAGCCAATATTGTGTGTTGACCTCCTGCACTGCATAGGCAGTTTCAATATCTGCAATATGCTCTCGAATAGGCGCGATGGGGTTACCCTTTTTTTCTGCCTCTCGTAGGCTATGGGCAATCTCTTCGGGGGTCATGCTTTATCTCCTTTTTGATTTTATCGGATATAAGTTTTATCGTCAGCGACAACCAAATTTTCAATATGACCGATTTTTTCAATCTCAATGCGGACGACATCTCCTATTTGTAAAAATGTACCGCCATTCAAAAATGCCCCCACCCCTGAAGAGGTGCCAGTTGCGATAATATCACCAGGATACAACGTAAAGGCCGTCGAAAGGTGATTAATCAGCGTTGGAATATTATGCAGCATAAGCCCCGTATTAAAATTCTGCCGCGTTTCGCCATTGACGGTAAGCTGTATATTTAGATTATGTGGATCGGTAATTTCGTCTGGTGTTACCAGTGCGGGCCCCATCGGACAATGCGTATCCCATGATTTTCCCATGGTCATGGTAGGGGTAGCGCGCTGCCAATCGCGAATGGTAAAATCGTTCAAAATAGTATAACCAGCAATCACTTGATAAGCATCTGCCTTCCGCACCCGACGACAGCTTCTGCCAATGACCACAGCAAGCTCGGCTTCATAATCGAGCTCCGTCGATTCAGCTGGCAGGGCAACCGGGTCATAAGGGCCATTAACCGCGCTTGCTTGTTTATTGAAAATAATCGGCACCGTCACTTCTTTGCCATTGCGTTTTTTCACCAGACTTTCTGGCACTTCATCGATATGAGTTCTATAATTCAGCCCGACTGCAAGAATTTTCTGCGGGTTGGTAATCGGGCTTTCTAGCTTCACTTCATTTAGGCTAAGCGTCGATGTGCCGCCTTCAATGATTGTGTTGATGCGCCCCATCATCTCATCACCAGCTTGTAAAACAGCAAACATATTATCAGGAATAGTGACATCACTTGCGTGCAAATCAATGATTTCATCGCCGCGCAAACCCCCAATGCGAGTGCTATCATTATATGTGTATGTAATTAATTTCATCTAAGCTGTCTCTGTCAGAAACGCGCGTAACAGTTTCAGAAATTTATCCCTTTGTTCAATCTGCAACCAATGGCCTGTTTCGCTCATAACTTCTAACCGATTATGCGGTAAATGTTTAGCATACCATTGACCATGCGCAAGAGGAATAATTTTATCCTTATCGCCATGAACAATAAGAGCAGGCTGGCTGATTGTCGCTAGCGTTTCTGGAGAAATCGGCAGAGGCTCTGTCATATTAAATGTAGCACGATGCGAGCGTTCCACATCCTCTCTTATCGCGCGGGGCATACGCTCTGCCGCAATTGCATCAAGGTCACCCCCCAAGACATTTTGATCAACAACAAATTTAGTCATAAGCTCGGCCATGGCCTCTTTGGTTGGGTTTTCGTAAAAAAGAATAAGAGATAAAAGTTCGTCTGTCGGCGGCAAAGGTGCGCCGCCTGCGCCCATCAGAATAAGGCTGTGAACGCGTTGCGGATACGCCAGTGCAAAACAGACAGAAATAATCCCGCCCATAGAATTACCAACAAGGTCAGCTTTCTCAACACCCAGCTCATCGAGCAGCATGGCAAGGGTTTCAACACGTAACTCGGTAAACGCTTTCAAATCACTCGGTGGCGGATTAGGATGGCTACTGTCACCAAAACCTATAATGTCAGGTGCAATATTATAGCTATCATCACTAAGCGCTTCTAAAATAGCTTGCCAATTTGTCAATGCCGTTACCCCTGGCCCAGAGCCATGCAACCATAAAATCGCACGCTTATCGGTTGTGCCCGAGGTCGAAAGGTGAAACTCATAATCACCTACTTTTATATTTCTTGTTGTAATTGCGTTCATGATATCGTCTCCATCGGCTTTATAATTCCTGGCACTAAGGGTTCGGCAGGCGGTTTATGTCCCCACACGCTCATATGGTCAAATTTTGCAGGTGGTGTATACTTACTCATATCCATCAGCCGCCCGCCGGCGCCAAACTCCAATTCAAAGCCCGATGGCGTGCGCACATAAAAAGAGGTCATTTCATCATTAGGGTGGTGCCCCAAACTCATCGCAATCGGAAGTTCAGTCTCTACTACACGGTCCCAAGCGCGCCCGACATCATTGGCATCTTCAACTTCCACCATGATATGATGTAACCCCCGCATATTTGGCACTTCTGTTATTGCCAGTGTATGGTGGCGCGGATTGCAATAAAAAAAGCGAATTAAAATACCTTGCTCAATATCATCCGCATGGCGAAAGCCAAGCAGGTCACGGTAAAAATTGGTTGCCGCTTCAAGGTCAGGAACAATAAGAACCGCATGCCCTAAGCCGCATTCTCCCGTTACAAAACCAGAAATGCCATGCCCTGCCCTAAATGGCGTATCACCCGTATTCTGGTCATAAGAAAGCTCATGGCGAAAGCCGAACGCGTCTATAAACCAGATAAGTTCACTAACCCCTCGTTCTGCCGCCAGCGCGGTATCACCATCATGCAGCACAAACCCAGCAGCCGCGAGGCTCTGTTTCTCGGCAATAAGGTCGGCTTTATCGGCTACCGACCAGCCTAAATATTCAACATCATTTTCTTCAGCAGGGCGAATGGCAATGCGCCAGCTTGCATCATCATAACGTAATTTCACAGTTTCGCCAGCCGCTGACGACAGAACCTCCATGCCCAGTATATCGGGAGCAAAATGTTTCCATGCCTCTGCCTGGGGGGACGTAAACCCAATATAGCTAAGCGCATTAATCATTGTTACCTCCTAATACAAAAGAAATAAATCAACGCCAGTTTTAAAGCGATCATGCGCCCACGCATTATAAACCACATCAGCCATATCGCAAATATGCGTGCCTGCAGTACGTAAATCGCGCCAATAGCGTTCAAGTGGACGCGTTGTCCAAATGGCAGCCGATCCTGCGCGCGAAAACAGTTTATCGACACTAAATAAAATACGCTGTACGGCGCGCACTTGATTGCGCCTAAACTCCAGCCTTTGTGATTTGCTAATCGGGTTGCCTTTTGCAACTTGTTCCATCCACTCACTTATCATCACATCAACATGAGCAATGCCAGCTGCTAAATCGGCTTCGGCTTCGGCGAGCGCCTCTTGCTGATATGGATCAGTTTTCCCAACCACACCAGAAACAGATATGCGTGTTTCTACATAATCACGATAATGTTCCAGTGCCCCCGCCGCAATACCAAAAGTCGCCGAAGCAATCGCCGCAGAGAAAATCGACCCGAAAGGCAAATGATATAAAGGTGTGTCAGGGCGGCGCTGATTATATGCACCTTCTGACATTTCTACATGACTGACCGTGCGATAATCCGGCACAAACGCATCTTTAACGATAATATCCTTACTGCCTGTACCCATAAGCCCCATCACCTGCCATGAATCATCGACAATCTCATAATCGCTGCGTGGCAAAAAAAAGTGCCGTAAATCTGGCATAGCATCAGCAGGGGCCGTTTCATCAATCACCATGCCGCCAAGCACGACCCAACCGCAATGGTCGGTGCCAGTTGAATATTGCCACTTGCCAGAAAACCGAAAGCCATCGCCATCTCTCACCGCCTGACCTTGCGGCGCATAGGGCGAGGCCACCCACATATCAGCATTTTCGTCATAAATCTCGCCTTGCAGTTTCGGGTCAAGAAGCGCAATCTCCCATGGGTGAATGCCGACCACGCCTGCAATCCAGCCGGCAGATGAATTATAGCGACCAACGGTGCGCACCCATTCGAAAAACTCAGTTGGATGGGTTTCAAACCCGCCATGGCTCTTTGCCTGAAGCATACGAATGCCGCCCGAAGCGCGCAAAATATCTGTTGCCTCATCCGTTAATTTACCAAGCTCATCGCTCGTAATATGCGCCGCGCGCAAAATATCTGCATTGTCATGAATATGTTGAATTGCCTGATGCATTATCTTATCTCCCTATTTCTTATTTATCTGCCAGAAACGCGCCGCAAACCGCGTTAAACTCAGCTGCGCGCTCCCATTGCACCCAATGCCCCGTATCGGCAAAAACATAATGGTCGCAATGCTGCATATTTCTCTGCAACCACTCTCCGCCCGATGGCCTGTTCACCTTATCATCAGCGCCCCATAGCACTAATGTCGGGTGCGGCAAGCGCGGCAGGCGTTTATCGCGCGCCAAATCCATGCGAAAAAACGCGCCCAACCCCTTTATGCCCAGTGGCGGGTCGGCGATTACCTCAGGGTCAAGCGATGATTGATAGCGCTCATCAATCATTTTATCCGAAACCATCGAACCATCGGCAACCAGAAATTCACGTAAAAATGTGGCAAGTTTTTCGCGCCTTGGTCCTTCGCCCTTATAATAATTCAACAAGGCTTTAAGACCTTTCGTAGGTGGGGCTTTTGAAGAACGGATGCCGCCCGGCCCCATCAGAACCAGGCGATTAACCCGCTCTGGATAATCCAGCGCCGCTCGTAGAGCTGCGCCTCCACCTAGCGAATTACCGACAAGACTTGCTTTTTTAAGCTTCATCTTATCCATAAGTTGAATAATCGAGCTTGCCAAATCACCGAAAACATCGCTTTTATCAAGCCCTTTGCTCGATTGCCCATAGCCTGGCAGATCAGGTACAATCACACGGAAGTTTTTGGCTAACACCTCGACGTTTTTACTAAAATTCGACATGCCCGAAGCACCTGGCCCGCCGCCATGCAACATGATGACAGCCTCGCCCTTGCCTGCTTCTTCATAATAAATATCGCGCCCATTGGCGATTTTCACTGTCTTCGATTTTGTAGTCATAATCTTCCCCTTTTCATTTATGTTAATTTTTCTTTAGACGTTCTATCCATGGATTTCCATCTTCTTTACCGCCCCAACCTTCCGAATCTAAAAAAATCCAGAAGGGTGAAATATTTACCACATCGCCGCGCGGAAAGGCGTCAATCTTTTGCGTCATTTGTTTCACGAGTTCGGGCTGTTGTGCGGCAATATCGTTTTTCTCATAAGGGTCGGCGTGCAAATCATAGAGCTTATATTGCTCTTCTGCATCATAATGTAATTTCCAATTATCCATATAATAAGCAAGCGATGAACGGCTAACAGCAATATAGTCGGCGATCGCTATATTTTTTGTTATACTTTTCTGTCCTTGTAAAAACGCTTGCACATCACGACCGTCAACAGGCTGGGCAACGTTCGTAAGCACGCCTGCAAGAGATAAAAATGTCGGCATTATATCTTGCACTGTGATGCGTTGTTCTAATTTTCGTGGTTGATAATGAGATGGGTAATAAACCAATGATGGCACCAGCACCCCCCCTTCATACACACTTCCCTTACCACCGCGATAAGGACCATTATCGCTGCCCCCATCAAGCGTATTCATGCGGATAAATTCGAGCAGTCGCGTCGGGGCGGGGTTAGATAGATTACCCTCCACCCAGCGTGCAAGCGCCCCAAAGCCGCCACGATTAAGATGCTCATTCGTGCCACCATTATCGCTAAGAAACCAAATCAGCGTCGTTTCGTTTATACCTTCGTCTGTAAGGGTGGCGACAATACGACCAATTTCGGTATCCATATCATCAACCATGGCGGCGTGAATGCGGCGATGCTTATTTTTAATATGGGCATATTTTTTGATCGTTTCTGCGGCGGCTTCATTAGGTAAATGCGGTGCAGAAAAAGCAATATAAAGAAAAAGCGGTTTGTTTTTATCGCGCGTTTTGATAAGCCGCACTGCCTCATCGCCGATGAGATTTGTTGCATGTCCCTCTTCACGCCATGTCACCTCATTACGGTGCCAATCATAACTGCCGGCCGATACATGATCGACATGCCCAATTCCACCATTGAGAAACCCGTAAGCCGTATCAAACCCACGCGCCAATGGTAGCATTTTTTTGCGCTGATGACCAAGATGCCATTTACCAATAAGCGCGGTTGTATAACCTGCCTCGCGCAAATATTCGGGTAAAGTTTTTAAATTCAATGGCAGGCTGGCATCGCTGGTTTGTAATATCGCACTTCTCACCCCTGTTCGTAACGCAGATTGCCCTGTAAGCAGGCTAGCGCGCGTCGGCGAGCAAGAAGACTGCGCATAAAAACGCTCCAGCCGCACACCCTTCACGGCTAGTTTATCAAGATGAGGGGTTTGAATTTCACTGCCATTATAGCCGATATCTTTCCAACCCATATCGTCGGCAATAATTACAATAATATTGGGACGTTCTTGGGCAAAACCGCCACCGACAAACGCCGCCATCATCACAAAAGCCAGTAAACATAATCTCATGAGAAATTATTTTGCTGGTTTTAAGCTATCAATCAAATCGTTTTATAGGATAGAAAGTATCAATTTTTCCGATAAATTTACGTGTCCAGCTTACCGCAAATTTCTATCAGCCGTGACACTAACCACTTTATCGCGGGGTCGCGATCTGCTTCATAGCTCCAATGCGCTGCAAGCGTTAAATCGGCAAAACCCGTTGGCAACTCGTAAATGTTAAGATTATACTGCTCGGCCAACCGCACCGCCAAACGATATTGCACCACTGCAAGCATATCGGAATCGGCAACAAAACAACCCATTAGATTAAATTGATTTACCCACGCCGCAATTTTAAGCGGGCTTGGCAGATGATGGTCTAGTTGTGCCTCCATAATAGCAGATAGCTTCACATCGGGACGAAACATAATATGCTTTAATTCAAGAAATTTTTTGGAAGTTAATCGCTTGCCAATATGTGGATTATTTTTTGCCACGATAACAACAAAGCGGTCATGAAACAGGGTCTGTTGCAATAAGTGCTCATATTCGAAAATGCGTGATGGCACAATGCAAAAGTCAAGCGTGGCGCTGCTCAAATCATCTAGCGTATTGGGATGTAAACCAGAAAATTGTATTGAGACATGCGGCGCGTGTGTTTGCAAATCTTGTAATACTATCGGCCCAATAAGCTCGGTCACATAATCAGCCGTCGCAATGGAAAATTTGCGCTTACTCGTTGAAGGGTCAAATTGTGGTTCATTCAGTAATTTTTCAATTGTCCGCACCGAATCTTCAAGCTGTGGCAATAATTGCCGTGCAAAAGAGGTGAGCCGCATCTTACGCCCTTCTTGCACCAATAACTGGTCGTCAAATAAGTGCCGTAAGCGGCTAAGTGCCTCGCTGGTTGCCGATTGACTAAGATTAAGTTTTGCACCAGCAAGCGATACATTTTGTTCAATTAGCAATTCTCGCAAAACTGGCAGCAAGTTGAGATTCACATTTCGCAAGTTTTTCATGAGTTCTATATATCAATAAAACCGATAATTAGTATATTAAAAATCGGTTTTTCATCTTTTTTTATTATGGCTAATCTCAATTGAAAGTAAGGAGAAATATGGATGTTGCCTGTTCTTATCATCGGGGCTGGGCCAGTTGGCATGACAGCAGCGCTGGATTTAGCCAAGCGCGGTGTGAAATCAGAAATCGTGGAAATGCGCGCCGAAAACACACCAGCCGATGCAAAATGCAATACAGTCGCCTCGCGCACAATGGAGGTTTTCCGTAGCTTAGGCATTGCCGATGCTGTCCGCGCCGTCGGGCTGGGCGATGATTATCCGACCGATGTGTTATTTACAACACAACTCATTGACGGCAAGGAAATCACCCGTATTAACTTACCGAGCCGTAATGAACGTTTTTCACATAATGGGCGTTCTGCAAAAGGCTATGCTGATAGCGATTGGCAGACAGCTGAGCCAGTGGTGCGCGTGAGCCAATATTATCTTGAACCCGTAATGCAAAAATATGTGCAAGCTAATGAAATGGTCGATATTCACTATTCTACACAGCTGGAATCTTTCGAAGATAAGGGCAACCATGTTGCCGCCAAGGTCAAAAAGCTCAAAACGGGTGAAGTAAAAACGATTAAGGCGCGCTATATGATTGGCTGCGACGGTGGCCGCTCTACCGTACGCAAGCAGCTTAATATCGCGCTTCAGGGCGATGCGATAATCGGACGGCAGCGTTCTACACTTATCCGCACAAAAGATTTAAAATCACGCCTCAAAGGGCGGCATCCATGGATGAGTTGGGTTGTCAATCATCATGTAACAGGTGTGGTGGTTGCGATTGATGGCGATGAGCTATGGCTTGTGCATCGTAATATTCGCCCCGATGCACCCGATTTTGACTCGCTTGATAAAGAGCAATCACTGCGCACTGTTCTGGGTGTCGGTGACGATTTCACTTATGAAGAGATTAAGCACGAAGACTGGACAGCGCGACGCCTTGTTGCTGAACGATTTCGTATTGGCAATGTTTTTATTTGCGGCGATGCGGCGCATCTCTGGGTGCCATTTGCTGGCTATGGCATGAATGCAGGCATTGCGGATGCTACCAATCTCACCTGGATGCTGGCAGGCGTGATTAATGGTTGGGCTGATGCGGCAATACTCGATGCGCATAATCGCGAGCGTCACCCGATTACCGAGCAGGTTTCTCAATTTGCCATGCAGTTGGCAAGCGAATATGTCGAGAAAGTATCACGCCGCCGCGTGCCAAAAATACTTTCTGCGGGCGGGTTTATCGGCAATATTATTCGTAAATTTATAGGGCGTGGCATTTATGATATGAACCTGCCGCAATTTGCCTGTGCTGGTCTTAATTATGGTTATTACTATGATGATAGTCCGCTTATCGCATATGATGGTGAACAAGCCCCCGTCTATACAATGGGCGATTACACTGCTTCTACCGTACCGGGTTGCCGTATGCCGCATTTCTGGCTGGATGATGAAAGCTCGCTTTATGATAAGTTAACTGATGGCTTTACGCTTTTATGTTTTGATGCTGCGATTAAAACAGAGGTTTTGCAAAAGGCGGCAGATAAAGCGAGGCTGCCTTTTGCAGTGTTAAATTGCGAAGCCCCGCCACGAAGCGACTGGTTAACAACGAAGCTAATTTTGGTACGTCCCGACCGCCACGTAGCATGGCGAGGCGATAGACCGCCCACCAATGCGCAATCGCTTATTGATTTGATACGCGGGGCAAATAGGAGCAAGTAAGGGGAGGAAAAATGAGCAAAGTAACACGTATTCTCTATCCAGTATTTGAAGTGAAAAACATTGAGAAATGGCATAGTTTCACTGACGCCCTATATGGCCTGCCAATACAAAAAAATGACGCAAGCGGTGAGCATGAAATCGTCATAGATGAAGATGGTTGTCGTATCATTTTGCGAGAGGGCAAAGCCAATGACATTATTGCCGCAGGTTGGGAAACGAATAATCTCGACGGATTATTTGACAAGCTATCAAAAGTAGGCGCTAACCCGCAATGGATGGATAAGGAAGCAGCAAAGAACAGAGGTTGCCCCCGCGCCTTTCGCGTAACCGACCCTGCTGGATTATCGCTTGAAATATTTGAACGCACATTATCTGCCAATAGTTTCATCCCCTCGCGACACGGGCTCGAATTTGAAACGGGTGCAATGGGCTTTGGACATATCACGCTCATCACAGCTGCTTATGATGCGTTAGAGAAATTTTACTGTCAGCAATTGGGGATGGGCGTGAGCGATTACATTGATTGGGAAATTATCAAAGGCATGCCGCTGCATCTTGGGTTCTTCCATGCCAATTCGCGCCATCACTCGCTTGCAGCTGGGCGTATGAAAGGTTTGCCCAAATTACTGCATCACTTCATGTTAGAGGTAAAAGATAAAAACCAAGTCGGCACATCTTTCGAACGAATTTGTGCCGCAAAATTGCGTATCGCCAATACAATTGGCATGCATCCGAATGATAAAAGTTTTTCATTCTATCTGAAGACGCCTTCTGGTTTCGAGGCCGAGCTTGGTGCTGAGGGGCAAAGTATTGATATGACCGATAGGAACAGAAACATCCCAACCTATCATCAGCTCAGCACGTGGGGGCATAAAATGTCCACCAAGGATGCATTACCGCTACGAATATTTGCCATGGTGAAAAAGTGGACGGGAGACGCCGCTTAAATGGAAACCGTCGAGACAGGTATCATCAACACGCTTTTGCCCATTGTGGTCGTGTTTATGATGTTCTCAATGGGGCTGGACCTCACCATCGCCGATTTTGTTCGCGCCCTTAAAGAAAAGAAATCCGTTCTTATCGCCATGACAGGACAATATTTACTGGCGCCAGCATTAGCATTCTTGCTGGTCTTTCTCTTTGCCCCTGCACCCTATATTGCGCTGGGGTTGATTATCGTCATAGCCATTCCGGGGGGTAGCATTTCAAATGCCTTTGTTTATGTCGGACGCGGCAATGTCAGTCTGTCGGTGACGCTGACGGGCATATCACAATTTCTAGGGCTGATTTCTGTTCCCTTTCTTATCGGATTGGGCATTACGCTTTACTATC
This sequence comes from Parvibaculaceae bacterium, assembly GCA_965227805.1. Lineage (GTDB taxonomy): Bacteria > Pseudomonadota > Alphaproteobacteria > RS24 > RS24 > CBDDGJ01. Next base: position 574,726 of record CBDDGJ010000003.1, read on the forward strand.
CTAATGTAGGAAACATAGAACTTCCTGTCGCCCGTACGATTTTAGTGTTGCTGGCGCTTAGCCTATTGCCCATGGGCATAGGCATGTTTGTGCGCCACCGCTGGATAAACTTTGCACAATGGTTAGAGCCACGCACACGTAGCCTTAGTGTCTTTGCCCTATTTGCAGCATGCGCGCTAGCGGTTGCACCAAATTTTCAAAACTCAGTTTCACAATTGCCACAAGCTGGTTTGCTCGCCGTGCTTATGTGCGTCTTCGGAAATATTGCTGGCGTGATTATCGCACGCTTATCGGGGTTGAATCTCGAAGATGCGTTTACAATTGGCATTGAAATTAGCATGCAAAATCTTGCACTGGCAGTGCTTATTGCCACTACCATGCTCGGTAAAAGCGAGTTAGCGCTTTATGCGGGTGTCTATTCTCTCATCAGCCCAGCCATTGCCGGTATCGCCGTCATCGCTTTTAATATTTTCAGAAAAAAAGGAGGCCATCTTGCCGTTTCTTGAACATGAAAACGCACATTTATATTATGAAGTACAAGGCGAAGGGCCTGCCCTATTATTTCTGCATGGCGGCGGCGGTAATGCATCTATTTGGTATCGGCAGATAAATTTCTTTTCGCAATTCTATACTTGTATTATTCCCGATGCCCGCGGCTTTGGGCGCTCCTATCCGCTGGATGATACAATCGGCAATCTCGACCTTATGCCGAAGGACGCCTTTGCCATTCTTGATACGCTTGCTGTTAACCGCGCGGGGCTGGTATGCCAGAGCATGGGCGCATGGACAGGCTTACGCATGAGCCTTGCCCAACCCACACGGTTTTGGGGGTTTGTTGGCGTTAGTTCACCTATGGGTGTCGATTATCCGCCAGTGATTGAAAACGCCTTTAACTTTGTAATGTCGTTGGCCGAAAGTGGTGTTGGCGTTGAAGATGCCGCGCTCTCGGAAGAGTTTTGTAGCAATCAAGCCGACCAGTTCTGGCTTTATCGTCATATTAATTCATTTAATCCCGCCGTTTTGCGTGGCGATGAATTAGGTGTGCCGAGCCAATTGGTGATGGGCAATCTGTTTAATCCCGAGAAAATGCTGCCGCTTGATATGCTCGCAAATGTCAGCGTGCCGAGCCTGTTCATTAGCGGCGGGCAGGATAAATTAGTGCTAACCGAGCATATGTGCCATATTGCATCGCATATCCCCACTGCCGAGTTTGAAGTAATGCAAAATTCGGGACACTCGCCCTATTTTGAAGAACCAGAAAAATTTAACCAACTGTTAGCGAACTGGTTGGAAAAGCAAGCCGAGAAATAAATTCGATGCGCCCTCTTACGCTTTATCACGCTGAATTATCGCCTTGTGCGCATAAGGTGCGGCTTGCGCTTGAAGAACGAAATATTGCTTTTGAAAGCCGTCTGCTAAATCTGATGGGAAAAGAAAACCTGACATCTGATTATCTTAAAATTAATCCAAAAGGGGTTGTGCCAGCGCTGGTGCATGGCGAAATTATTATCACAGAGTCCACCGTGATTTGCGAATATTTGGAGGATGCGTTTTCTCAGAAACCTCTTATGCCACAAACGCCCATAGACAAAGCCCGTGTGCGTTATTGGACAAAACATGTTGATGAACTTTTGCACCCTAATACAATGCCAATTATTTTTGGTGGGCTGGCACGCTATGTGTGGCTCGCAAAACCTGAAGAAGAGCGTTCTAAATTATTAGCGCAAATTCCTGACCCGCTTCGTCGCCAACGACAAACGCGTCTCATCAAACAGGGACTTGCGGCACCAGATGTTTTGCCGGCGATTAAAGTCTGGCAACAAACATTTAAGATGATGGAAGCCAAGCTATCCGAAAGGCAATGGCTGGCTGGCGACAACCTTACCCTCGCTGATTACGCGCTCACGCCTTATATATTCGCTATGAAATATTTACAGGTTGAGTTTGTATTTAACCAATACCCGCACCTTCATCAATGGATGCAACACATTATGGAGCGCCCTGCCTTTGATGCGGCGATAAAACCCTATGTCAAAGAGCAACAATGGCAGATGATCGCTACGGTAGCCGAAAAAACAGGACCAACCCTCGGCGCAATGTTTGCTTCCTAAAAATATTCACTAGAATTTGGATGAAAACATTGTAGCTTACGTTCAATTAAATTTCCCTGTTAATTCCCTGATGTCAAAATAGGTTATACTGCGTTTAAGTGGTCAACCCCCAATTTATGTTCTACGTTTAAGTTAGTAATTGGTCTGTCTTGTTTGGTTTTTTGTTTATCTGTTCAGCGCCATGGAGCGTAGCGGAATGCGGATGACCAGATAAAGGCTCTGGCGCGTGAGCGTAAGAGGCTTTAGATTTGTCCACCGACGCCCTTGAATTTTTCAACAAATGCTGAGATTTTCTGGAAAACACTTCGTTTTTTCGTTAAGTATTCAGGATTAAGCGGGCTCATCTTAGGTAAAATAGCATTCAGCTCTGTGCCATTATCACTGGCATATTCGCGTTTAATGGAGGTAGCGATATAGCGTTTAGCTTCGTCTGCATTTAGCTTCTCGTTATTGATAAGTTCCTCGACCTCGCGCCGTTGTTCTGCCTGCGCAAATGTAAAGAAGGCATCTATTACACTGGCTTTATCGCCTAGCTTATCAAGATCTGTTTGGTTAATAAAATCAACAAGGAGGCTTTCTTTCGCGCGGTTGCCAATACTGGCGCGAATCATGCGGCGAACATTCTCAACCAATGCTGTTTTATCTTTCACCTTCTTATTATTTTCAAAAATCTGTTCCAAGATATAATCCAGATTAATTTCTTGAGATTTGAGCAGATCCACCTCAAACACCACATCATCCCACTCGATAGTTGATTCTTCTTGTGCCTGAGCATCCTTCTCGCGGCGCAGCCAATCTCGGATATCATTATAAGTAGAGCGATAATCCTGTATTTTGCGTTCAGCAGGCATATTAATTGCGGCTAAAGCTGCGAAACCCTCATCGCTCAAATGGTGCTCTGATTTAAATGTCTCTACAGCCTCCGCATCGTTAGCATCAATATTTTGTAAATCCTTGAGGCTTGCAAACTCATCATAGTTCTGCAGTATATTTTCCACGCGGAGATATTCACCAAACAGTTTGACAAAGGCCTTTTTGTCAGACTCTCTCTCGATTGCCTCTGGATTTGCAAAGCGCTGCTCTAACTCTCTCACCACATCAATGAAACCCCGCCGGGCTTCACCAGTCATGGCATCAATGAAGCCATCCATATACTCCTTATAACTTTTTTCAAGCACCACATTCTTAGTGTTCTTGTCACCAAATAGAGTAATGGCATCAATCGTCGCTTGCTCCAGATCACGGAAAGTGACGATATTCCCAAAGGTTTTGGTGGCGTCATAAATACGGTTGGTGCGCGAAAACGCTTGCAGCAAGCCGTGATAACGCAGATTTTTATCAACAAATAAAGTATTGAGCGTTGGCGCATCAAAGCCGGTGAGGAACATACCAACTACGATAATCAAATCAATTTCTTTAGACTTCACCCGCTTCGCTAAATCACGATAATAGTTCTGAAATCCTTTACTATCCACGCTAAAATTGGTTTTGAAGTAAGCATTGTAATCGTTTATAGCCGCGCTCAAAAACGCCTTCGCATTCCTATCCATGGCGGAAACATCAAAGTTTTCATCTTCAATCTCGCCCACTGCATCTTGCTCTTCATTGGCGGCGAATGAGAAAATGGTAGCAATCTTAAGCCGCTTATCACTCTCAGCCTGCAATGCGTTAAGTGTTTCATAGTAACGCTGCGCAGCACCCACACTGCTCACGGCAAACATGGCATTAAAGCCCTTATTGCCACCCTGAAGGCGATGGGTCTTATGACGATAATTGCTTAAAATATAGTCTGATATTTCACGAATACGTTCTTGACGTAGCAATGCTTTTTTATTTTCTGCGGCAGTGAGCTTATCTAAATCCTGCTCTGCCTCGATAGCCTTAAATTGAGGGCGCACATCATTGTAGTCCACCTTGAATTTTAGCACCTTCTCATCGCGAATCGCATCGGTGATCACATAAGAGTGCAGCTCTCGCCCGAAAACACTGGCGGTCGTATCAGCACCCAGAGCATTCTGCGGAAAGATAGGCGTGCCGGTAAAACCAAACTGGTAATAACACTTAAATTTCCTTTTGAGGTTCTTCTGCGCTTCACCAAACTGGCTACGGTGACATTCATCAAAAATAAAAACAACCTGTTGGTTATAAACCGGCAAATCACCCTCGCTTTTTATCAGATTATTGAGCTTCTGGATCGTGGTGACGATGATCTTATTGTCGTCTTTCCCCAGATTACGCTTTAGGCCAGCCGTGCTATTCGAGCCATTTACGCTATCAGGTGAGAAGCGCTGATATTCCTTCATAGTTTGGTAATCGAGGTCTTTACGGTCTACCACGAAAAAAACTTTGTCGATAGAGTCAAGCTCGGTTGCCATGCGCGCGGCCTTAAAGCTGGTGAGTGTTTTACCCGAACCCGTCGTATGCCAGATATAGCCACCACTCTCTGGCTTGCTCCACGTCTTAGCCGCGTGCGAACTATTTATCTTCCACATGATGCGTTCAGTCGCGGCAATCTGGTATGGGCGCATGATGAGCAATGTATTGTTGACATCAAACACCGAATAATGCAGCAGCACGTTTAGCAATGTGTTTTTCTGGAAAAAGGTCGCCGTAAAGTCCTTAAGGTCTTTAATCAGGCTGTTATCGGCTTTCGCCCAATTCATCGTAAAATCGAAGCTGTTTTTATTACGCTGCGTCGTATTCGCAAAATAACGGCTATCCGTGCCGTTAGAGATTACAAAAATCTGCAAATATTTGAATAGGGAGTTTTCACTATTAAAGCTCTCTTTGCTGTAGCGGTGAATCTGATTAAAGGCTTCACGAATGGCAACACCACGTTTTTTCAGCTCAATATGCACCAGCGGTAAACCATTCACCAGAATAGTTACATCATAGCGGTTGGTGTGGGTGCCCGTTTGCTCAAACTGCTTAATCACCTGCACTTTGTTGCGAGCGATACACTTTTTATTCACCAGATAGATGTTCTGGATGCGGCCATCATCAAACACAAAATCATAGATATAATCATCATGGATTTTGCGCGTCTTATCAATGATGCCATCACTGGGCTTGTCTAGGTAGGTTTCAACAAAACGTTGCCATTCTGCATCTGAGAACGCCACATCATTCAACGCCTGCAACTGCACCCGCACATTTGCAAGCATCGCTTCTGGCGTCTTCAGGTCAGGGAGAAACTCATAACCTTGCTTGCGGAGGTCTTCAACAAGCTCACGCTCCAAATCACTTTCAGATTGGTAGCTCTCGGCGGCTTCCCACGCTCTGGTATATTTATTGAGAACAATAAAACAGTTTGATTCTGCGATAGGTTTGGTGTGTTCAGTCATGTTGTTCCTTTTGCCTAGGCCAGGTGCCATAATTATTGGTTAAATTATCAAGCAAGCGCTTTACGGTTTGCTTCACTTGTAGCGCTATTTCTGTAAGTGTCTTACTCATATTATGCCGCTGCCTCCGCTGATTTAGGGAAGTTCAAGAGCAAATCACGGTAATATTCATATTGCTTTTGGCGTAGCTCAATTTCACGCGGCAAGCCTTCTTGAATAGAATTAGTCAGCGCATCGAATTTGTCGAGAATGGAAACGATGCGGGCTTGTTCCGTTTTGGATGGTATCGGTATATCAATTCTGTTTAGAACAGCTTGAGTTAGGCTAGGTCTGCCTGAGCCAGTATCTAAAGCCATCAAATCAATAGTTGTAAAATAGTAGTATAGAAACTTTGGAAGTACCTGATCTTCGTCTATCTCAGTGTAATAGATCGTATCTACATTCCAAAATGGTGTTTCAACGTAAAAAATATTCATGATTGAACCTTTTCTCGGAATGAGCACGGTAGGCTTATCATAAGCGTAAGTGTCTACATGCTCCATCACTCCACCCGATCCGTAAACTGGAATATCCCCATCACCAAGTTTCTTCCAGTCTTTGCCATGTTTAACTTTTGCAATTTGTTCAAGTGGTTTCCATTCCACTTCATCCTCATCAAACGTAAGGAGTTGGTCACGATAATAGTTGTATTGTTTTTTGCGCATGGCAAGCTCGGCTGTAAGCTCGGCTGTAAGCTCGGCTGTAAGGGCGGTAAATGCGTCCAAAATCCGCACAATCTCGGATTGTATTGCTAGTGATTTCTCGGGATTATCGGGGCATGCAATGGGGATTTGAATTTTCGCCATTAGTGCGTTTGAGCTTAAGTTTGGCTGAGCACCTCCACCAGCAAGCACATAAATCGCTTCCATTTTTGATAAAAGATAATGAAACAAATATCGATTATTGAGCCTACTTTTTTTTGGCAGAAACTTCCCTACGCGCTGATTGAGGTATGCAATTTTTTCATGATCATAAAAGCCAACCTTCCCAGTGGTAGCACCAGACATTGCCACAAGAATGTCGCCCTTAACAACTTCATAAGATTTTGTGTTTTCTCTATAATCATCTGGATTAAAATATTTCACGTCAGACAAATTAATGTTTTTGCCATCCACATTCGTTATCCTGATTATCGGGAGCCCTGAATCCCTGAATAAGTTGCTTTTAAATGCAAAGCCATTTTTGAAATCACATACTTGCCCAAGAGGCAACCACGCCACCGCCGCGCCATCCAGTAATTTTTCTAAATAGCTCATGACTATAGATCCTCGGTCTTAAATTCGCTATAGCCTTCATAGTAATAGCTGACATCGATACCCTTCATAAATAAGGAGCGGTCATCAATCTGGTCAGTGAGCGCGCGCTTCAGTAAGGCTTTAATCTCAACATCCTTCACGACACTCCGCTGCATAGCGGCGAGATATTCCTCTTTATCCACCATATTCCAATCAATCACTTGTTGTAGCTCTGTTTTGAGTATCAGATCCAACCAAATACGCGTGGCGCGCCCATTGCCCTCTCGAAAAGGGTGCGCAATATTCATCTCCACATATTTCTCAATAATCTGATCAAAGCCATTTTGCGGCATGGTGTCGATATGGCTCAGTGAGGCTTCAAGATACATGACTGGGGCAAACCGAAAATCACCTTTGGCGATATTCACATCGCGTATTTTCCCTGCAAAATCGTAGATCGCATCAAATAAATAGGCATGAATAAAAGATAATCCCTTAAATGTGCCAATCTCCGCCTTATCAAGGTCGCCAGAATCAAACAGCTGTTTGGCCTTTTGCTTGCTGATTTTTTCTTCTGCTTTAGCTAGATCAACCTGATTGGTGATGTTTAATTTGTTATCCACTATCATGCATCTACTCCCTCAATCTCCGCAATGATGGCGTCAATATCAGTGCGTAACTGGTCGATTTTGCCTATGGTGGTTTTGATCTCGGCATTCAGCGCGGTAATGTCAATCACCTCACGCGTGTCCTTCGCTTCCACATAGGAACTGACTGAGAGGTTATAATCATTTTTTTGCACCTTTTCTTGCCGTATAGTCGCTGCCACATGCGGCACATTCTCCTTGCGATCAAATAGCTCCATAATTTTGTCAATATGGCTATCTTCCATGAAATTGTTGTTCGTGCCTTTCTCAAAAAATGTGTGCTCCTCTGTAGCATCAATAAACTGGATATTGGTGTCTGGTTTATTTTTCGCCAGCACCAGAATGGTCACCGCGATGGTGGTGCCATAAAACAAATTGGGGGCGAGGGAGATGATTGTTTCCACATAGTTACTATCCACTAAATATTTGCGGATTTTTTGCTCTGCACCACCACGGTAAAAAATGCCAGGAAAGCAGACAATCGCTGCGCGGCCTTTGCTGGAAAGATAGCTTAGCGCGTGTAGCACAAAGGCAAAATCCGCCTTGGATTTTGGCGCGAGCACACCGGCGGGCGCAAAGCGGTCATCATTGATTAGTGTGGGGTCATCCGCGCCAACCCATTTCACCGAATAAGGCGGGTTAGAGACAATCGCATCAAAGGGCTTATCATCGCGAAAATGCGGATTTATAAGCGTATTGCCTAGCTGCATATTGAACTTGTCATAATTGATATTATGCAGAAACATGTTCATACGCGCAAGGTTATAGGTGGTATGGTTGATCTCCTGCCCGAAAAAACCATCTTGGATGGTGTGTTTATCAAAATGCTTTTTGGCTTGAAGCAGTAACGAACCAGAACCGCAAGCGGGGTCATAGATTTTATTGACGCTGTCTTGCTTGTGCATGGCCAGCTGCGCGATCAGCTTTGATACATGCTGGGGCGTGAAAAACTCACCTCCAGATTTACCGGCATTAGCCGCATAGCTGGAGATAAGAAATTCATAGGCATCACCAAACAGATCAATCTGGTTCCCCTGAAAATCTCCAAACTCTAACTTTGCGACACCTTTGAGCACTTTTGCTAGGCGCTCGTTTTTATCTTTCACTGTGCTACCAAGGCGGTTACTGGTGGTATCAAAGTCAGCAAATAGCCCTTTAATGTCACCCTCAGAAGGGTAGCCGCTGGCAGAGGTTTCAATATCGGAAAATATCTTTGCAAGGTCTGTGTTTAAGCTTTCATTGGTGTTTGCCGTTTCTGTGACATTCACAAATAGCTGGCTTGGATAAATAAAATAGCCTTTGGTTTTTATGGCATCGTCTTTGATCTCATCTGCGATCACATCATCAGAAAGCTCCGCATAGTTAATGCTGTCATCATCATCCTCAATATAGCTGGTAAAGTTTTCACTGATAAAACGATAGAACAATGTGCCAAGCACATATTGCTTAAAGTCCCATCCATCAACCGCACCGCGAACATCATTCGCGATCTGCCATATTTGACGTTGCAGGGCTTTACGTTGTTCGTTGCTTGTCATGCTTTATCCTCTTTATTTTATTCTTTCTCACTGATCCAGCGATAAACATAACCAATCTTACCAACGGGAAATAGCCATGCGTAAGAGATACCATCCGCCCCGTCATTCTGCAATATTACAGTTCACTTGCATTTTGCCGCTCTTTTGTTGACAACGCGCCCATCCTCGCGGTGCTTGACATACATGGCGTTCCATAAACACAATCGGATAAACAGCCTCTAACGGGCAAGAATGGAAAGCCTTATATAATATGATGCGCGGTTAATGTAATCTATTACGTATAAAGTCGCTGCCTGCTTATAATCATAGAATATCATATTTTCTACCAGTCGATTAGCGTATTTTTGGCTGGTTTTGTGTTCATTGCTTTGTCTATGCTATCGGCTACACGCTGTGCTGCCTCGTTTATGGCTGTATCATTTACATGTGCATAGCGTAATGTCATGCGGGGGTCTTTATGGCCAAGCAGCTTGGACACAACCATAAGGGGAACATTATGCAGTAAGGCCTGACTGGCATAGCTGTGCCGTAAATCGTGCAAGCGAACATCTTCTAGCCCTGCGGCCTTACGGATTTTGTGCCATACATAATCTATTGGATAAAGCGGCTGCATCGGGTCACGCGGCTTAGGGAATATATAAGGGCTATTTTTATGGCGATTGTGCTTTTGCCTGGTGATAATATGCTTGACTGGCTGAGTAAGGATAATATCGCGCGCGCCTGTCTTGCTATCTTGTAAATGGATAAGCTGTTCATCTATATTTTCCCACTTCAAAAAGCATATCTCGCTTAGCCTGCACCCTGTGAGTAAAAGCAAGCGGATAATATCAACCGCCGGTCTGTTTCTTGGAAAGTGCCTTTCTTCATATGCTAATACACGATAAAGCCTGCCTATTTCAGCTTTGGACAAAAAGCGGTTTATCGTCCTTTTAGGGTTATGCTTAATGCTAAGCGTGGGGTTTTCCTCAATAAGACCACGCTTCACCGCATGCGCCATAATTGCCCGTAATATATCCAGCGCCCGATTCGCCCCACCAGGTGAGGTTTGGCTATAGCTATCAAACCACTCTAATAGCTTACGCGGGGTAATCTCATCCAGGCGGTAACGCCCAAAATGGGGCATGATTTGTGTTCTCAGATAGGTCGGCGCTCCATTGTCTCGGTTAAAGGCTTTGCGGTTCTGCTTATAGATAGACCCTATAGGCTCTTGCATAAAACTGGCTAAGGTGGGAACGCATAGGCTGGGAGGCTTTGCCCCCTGCGTGTTTAACGTTGCTATCAGCTTAAGGGTATTCTGACGGGCATCGTCAGCGCAAAGTAAAGCCGCATCGCCAATATGTTTCTTAACCTGCCTGCCCAAAAGCCTTTTTTGGAAGATATAAGACTTACGCCTTGATGGATAGACTTTAACCCCAAAGCCTGCAAGTTGGGTATCCCAGACAATATAACACGCTGACCTTACCTCTAGCTTGCTTACCGCATGAGCGGTAAGTTTTATTTTATGTGCTTTCTGCATGGTTTATATACCTCTGGCCAGCTTCTGTGCCATTTCATGTGCTGCGTTGATTATCTGTTCCCCAGCGACATGGGCATATTTCAATGTGGTTTCGGGGTCTTTATGCCCAAGCAAGCGCCCCACCATAGGGATTGTCTCATTATGCCGTAAAGCAAGGCTTGCATAGCTATGGCGTAAATCATGCAAGCGGACATTATGTAATTGCGCGGCTTGTCGTATTTCGTTCCAGACTTTGGTAAGTTGTGGGGCTGTTATTGGCTTGCCCGCTTCACGTGCAAATATAAAGGCTGACATGCGTGCTTGTCGCTCAATAATCAGTCTTGCCTGACGCGATAGAAAAACTGTTTTTGCCCCCGTCTTGCTATCGGGTAGGTGTAGGTGTCCTTCTTGGTAATATGACCATTTTGCATGAATGATTTCATGCTTGCGACATCCCGTATAGGCAAGCAGTAAAATCAAATCCGTATGCATGGGGTAAGTCGCTGAAAAACCACTCAAGGCGGCTCCCAGGCGTTGCCATTCATTATCTGATAAAAACCGCTCTTGTTGCTTTTGTTTATAGCGCGGTATATTGCGGCATGGATTACTATTCAAAGGCCTAAAGCCATAATATTCGGCTTGCTGCATCATTACAGCAAAAATGGACTTGCTATAATTAGCAACCCCAGGCTTATCAGCTAACCCGGCAAACCAGCGCACAACATCCTCACGGGTAATATCTGTAATCATCCAGCCTTTGAAATAAGGTAATATGTAACGCTGAATATTATAAGCATAAGACACAAAGGTGGATGGCTTAATGCGCGACTTATAGCGCATCAAAAACACGTCCACAGCCTCCTCAAAACATATAGGCTTAATCACGCCCAGCCTTTCCGCTTGTTTATCGCTTAGGGTTTTTTGTGCCTTTATACGGGCATCATCCAGGCTTATCTCATAAGCATCCCCCAGCTTTTGCCAGATACGTTTTTTATCTATCGTGGCTTGCAGGCAATATACTTTTTTACCTGTTGGATATACCCGAACAATCAGCCCGTTTTGCTGATTATCCCTGATAGAAAAAACTTTTTTCCTATGTGATAATTTATCAATTTTGCTTTGTGTGAGATGGTGTTTCTTCATATTTGTCTCCTGTTTTGCGTTGCAAACGGAGTAACAAAAGAGAAATATTCCTCTCATCGCTTCAGCTTATGAAAATAAAACGACCTAGTCTCAATCACTTATAAAACACAAAGTAGCAGAGCTACGTTAGGTGTCTGAGGATTTTTCTCGCGGCGCAACATGCATGCCTCACCACTTCCAAAGTGCTGCCAAAATTGATTTGCCCCTTCCGGGGCGGTAAAAACCGATTGATAAAAGAGTATCGCGGTTTATTGTTATTATGCAATATCATTCCTAAATTTGCAAAATCACATTTGTGATGAAACTGTGAACCCTCTGGTTTGATACCCATAAACAGATTATAATCTCTTGCAGATTATATAATGGCGGGGGAGAATAAGTGATGGACATAAAAAGAAAAACAGCCATTGTTACCGGGGGCGCCAGCGGCATTGGTAGCGGAATCGTCAAAGCGCTTTTGGCGAAAGACTGCCGTGTCATCATTGCCGATTATGACGGTGAAGCCGCGACACGCCTTGCCCATGAATTGGGCGATAATAGCACGGCCATTCAGTTCGACGCCGCCGAGATAGACTCGATTGACGCGATGGCAGACAAGGTGTGGACTGATACAGGCGGTGTTGATCTGGTGTTTGCCAATGCAGGTATTAGTGCGAACGAGCCACTTTTGCAGGCATCCCCATCTGTTTTTGACTGGCATATGAATGTGAATGTGCGCGGGGTGTGGGCAACGGGTAAGGCACTCATTAACAAAATGATTGAAGCGGGGCGCAAAGGGCATTTTGCCATTACAGCTTCCGAACATTCTTTTGGCCTGCAACATGCCGGTGCTGGTTTTTACACGGCTTCCAAACATGCGGTGCTCGGAATTGCCGAGATCATGCGTGCTGAATTACCCGAAAGCATTGGCATTTCTATTCTTTGTCCGGGGCTTGTCGATACCAAACTTTATGATGCAGGGCGGTTTGGTCTTGTGCCCACCAATGAAGACATGAAAGCCTTTGGCGCCGCCATTATGCGCAAAGGCATGTCCGCAGAAGAGATTGGCATTGCCGCTGTTGAAGGCATAATGCGTGGAGATTTCTACATTGTCACCCACCCACTTGCTTTTGTAGCCGCCGAAAAACGTTTCACCGAAATCAAACACGCCTTTGCTGCACAAGCCCCTATGAGCGAAGAAGCCAAACAATATGATGTCAATGTGGTTGCCGCCAAAGTTTTGGAAGAATTGGGTTAATTTAATCTGTGATTTTTTGCAGTTAATCTTCGGTATCAAACATAAGGAGCGAGCCACCCATGCAAACAAAATGGACTGATACGACCGATAGTGAAGGCGCCCGCACAAAAGAATTTTATAGTGAGCGCGCCGGAAAGCGGGCACTCACCGGCGCGGTATGGCTTCCAGATAGTCAAAACCAGTCCAACACGCTCATCTGTTTTGGGCATGGGGCTTCGGGTGACCGTTATCAAGCACCCATATGCACAATGGCACAAATAATCGTTAATAAAACCGGTGCGATTGCTCTGTCGCTCGATGGCCCCGCCCATGGTTTGCGCGCTATTGGCGAAGGTGGTCGTGATAGCTTTTATACAGATTTTACCCGTGAAAGCAGCATTACGGACATGTCGGATGACTGGAATTGCGCTGTTTCGGTTGTCAGTGAGCGCTTTGGTTTGCAAAAGCCAAGTCTTGGCTATTTTGGCCTTTCAATGGGAACTATTTTCGGCATTCCCTTTTTGAGCACGCGCCATGATGTAAAAGTCGCCATTCTTGGGCTGATGGGCGTTGCTGCAGACATGCCACACGGTGAGGAAATTATCGCGGCGGCACAAAAAATTAAGATGCCCGTAATGTTTCTTATGCAATTAGATGATGAAATGATTTCAAGGGAAAGATATCTCGCGCTTTATGATGAACTCGCCGCTTCGCACAAACGTATTCATGCGAATCCCGGTTTGCATCCGGAAGTGCCGGAAGACGAGATTGAATTTGCCACAACATTTCTTATTGAGGGTTTAATGGGCACTTTACCCACACGCAAAATGGTGAAGATTGCGGAGTAGAGATTTTATTTATGTGCCTCCGGCGTAAATTCAACCGGCATATGCAAAACCGTATTGAACCAAATTGAACGCAAGGGCGCGGCAATTTCGCCAACAGGGCGAATATCCGGAATACGGGTAATGATTTCCATCAATAAAGCCTTAAGCTGCATATGTGCCAAATTTGCACCCAAACAAACATGTGGCCCCGTGCCAAATGCCAGATGCTTATTTGCATTTTCGCGCAATACATCAAAATTATCCGGATTATCAAAAATTTCGGGGTCGCGATTGGCTGCCGGGTAGGAAAGATAAATCTTGTCACCCTTTTTAACATCCTGCCCGCCTATCTGCGTATCCTCCATCACGGTGCGCCGGAATTTTATCACCGGTGGCGAAAAGCGTAATACTTCACTAATCGCATTGGGCAGATATTTTTCCGGGTCACTTTTGACAATATCATATTGGTCGGGATATTTATGCATCAAGCGAATAAAATGCATCGCTGTCCCGCGTGTGGTTTCATGGCCAGCGATAGACAATGTTACAACGAACATATTGATCTGGTCTTGTGTTAGCTTCTCACCATTCACCTCACCGTGAATCAACCGGCTTAGAATAGAGTCATCCGGTGTCTTTTTCTTTTCTTCGCATAATTGCGCCGAAATCGCAAAAAGCTGATACAAAGCCTGATTGGCTTCATCTTCCTCATCAAAGTCTTGCCGGTTTTCCGTATCAGCCAATGTGTTACCTAGCCGAAACACCTGTTCGCGCAATTCTTCGGGAATCCCCATAATCGAACAAAATGTATAAACGGGCAGGCGTGTCGCAACATCAAAAACAAATTCGCATGCGCCCTTCGCGGCAATATCATCGATAATTTCTTTGGCAACACGTTTGATTTCAGGTTCAAATGCCATCAGCTCTTTGGGCGCAAATGGCGGCAAAACCAGCCGTTTAAGCGCGGTATGGTGTTCATATTTCATCCCCATCAGACCAGCTTGCTGAATGGCGAGCTGCTCAGGCGCCCAATCCCAAATGATAGGCCCTCCCGCATGCGAACAAAAAAGTGCCTGATTGCGCGAGACCTCATAAACATCTTTATAGCGTGTCAAAACCCAAAAGCCTTTATCAATACTTGCTCCTTTCATTGCGGCCGTGTAATTTTCCGGCGGTGGATTCCAATGCACCGGGTCATTTTCGCGCCAGTTGCGAAACAGCTCATAAGGTAAGTCTTTTAAGTTCGAAATTAAATCCGGATTTGCCAGATTTGTATCACGTGCTAAATCAGTCATGCGCGCTCCTCCTTATAGATATAAAGGGTAAGGGCATGTTTTTGCCCCGTCAAGGTGGGTAAGGTTTTAATCATATATATGATGCGCTTTACATTAGCCCAATAATTTATGGGGGTTCATAAGGTTTTGCGGATCCAGAGTTTGCTTGATTGATTGCATAACCGCTAATTCGACTTCATTTCTGGAAATTGACAGAAAGTCTTTTGTTGTCCAGATATAAGCGCAATAATTTGTCCTGTTACCTTTATAATTGGCCGCAATCGTAATGCCAGCTTCCTTATATTGTGACAGATGCGGGATTTCCATTTCTGCCCTATCTTCAGAACAACACTGATAATCTCCAAAGAAAACCGAACATGCACCAGCATCAGCATCAGGCTCCAGCCCCGGTGGCAACATAGCGGCGACAGCATCCGGATTGGCCTGATAGTCAATAACCAGAAATTCACCTGAAAAATGCCAGGGCGGCGTGCCAATAAGAGCTGATTTTCCAGTTGTCGTAAACGGTGGATAAAAACCTTTTAATCTCATATGCCACTTACGCTTAAACCGCCAAGGGCAGTCTGTTTTCCAAGCGTTCCTTTCTTTGAGGTTGTTTAAGTGCATCAGCACGCCAATGGTCTGCAACAATACTGTCTGGGCGCATCACAATAACATCCTGATTATGATAAGGTGATCCTTCACAAACAGGCGGCAAGATTTTTAAGCGAATAGGAAAGCCGCGTTTCGTCAACTCATCTATAAGCGGTTGCCACTCTTCTGACACCACATTTGCCCCCACCATGAGCGTATAAGCGATGCCGTTCCAATCCAGCACAGAGTGTGTTTTTTCCTCATCCAGCCAAAGATTTGGTGCCCGCCGGCCTGAACGGACGACCGGCACATAGTCCATAACTTCATTTTCAAGCTGTGGCGGCGCGCCTGCATCAACGGCGCAAAGCTCTGATTTAAGCTCATATCCATAGATAACGCCGTCATACCCCCCATATTGAGCACACGCCTTGGCAACAGGTTCAATATCTCCGCCCGTATGGAATGTTCTGAAAATCGGAGCGGCTAATTCAGCATTGCGCCGTCCGGTAGCCACGCGCTGTGCCGCAACAATTTGATGTTCACGATCATAGCTTTCCAACAGGGATGCCGGTGATGCCCCTTTTAGAACAAATGCCAGTTTCCAGCAAAGATTGCGGATGCCAACAAAGCCGGTATTATTACCCAATGCCCCTGTGGGGATGAAAACATGCGCCGCATCGCCGGCAAGAAAAATACGTCCCTTACCAAGTTTACCTGCACGTCCTGGCATGAATTGCCACTCAGTCATGGTCTTAACCTTAATAGGAATATTTTCCTTGGCACCGACAGCTGAGTTAACCCATTGCGCCGCTATTTCCGGCGTCATTTTCCGATTCACCCGGTCAAAGCCACCAATTTGGCAACGCCAGCGTCGTTTGCCATCTAATGGCTGGAATACACTTCCGCCTTGTTTGTGGGCAATAAACAGCAATCCACCTTGTTTGCCATGTGTATATTTCGACAAATCCGCTTCAAAAATAACGTCTTGGAAAAAAATATCCATAAAGTCCGCATTCAACGCGGTGCCGATGACAGCCCTTGTTGAGCTGCGAACCCCATCGGCACCAATGGCATAAGACGCCATTACGTGCTCTTCTTCGGGAGCGTCATTCTTTTTCAACAGCGCAGATACGCCCGTCTTTTCCTGACGAAGCGCATGGACTGTTGTGTTGAATCTAAGATCCACATTCGGGTCTTGCCTGGCCTTGTCATAAAGCACTGCTTCAACATAATCTTGTGACGTCATAACCGGCACGGATGAAGATATATCTGTTTTCACCGTATGAAATGATGGCGAATAGATTTTACAAATTTCTGTTTTGGCCAGCGCATCAAACCAGCGATTATATTCTGTCCAGTCTGGCCCCAAACCTGAGGCGATAATCTCCTGTTCAACGCCAATTTCTCGCATCATTTCCAGCGTAGGCGCATCGACCAGGCGCGACCTGGGGTGTGTGCTGGTGCGCCCGCGCAAATCCGCCACAATAGATTTAATCCCCAATCGGGACAATAACAAACTGCCCATCAAACCGATAGGACCACCCCCAATAATAAGAACTTGTGTTTCGCGCATTATTTCCGTCTTGTTTTATTTTCTGATATTTGACTGGTGCAGACTTAAGTCATACTGTTTTTGTTACCCACTGCTTTGTTTTGGAAATGGTGCAAGCAGCAAAAGGCATATCGCAGAAAGCGTTAAACTAATGGCTGTTAGCATCAACCCAATATCGTAAGCGCCGAAATTATCGTAAATCATACCAATGATAACCGGTGCGCTGCCCGCACCAATAACGAAAACAGAATATAACGCGCCGTAAATAACGCCATAAAAGCGCATGCCGAAATATCGCGCCACCATATAACCAATCAGGTCAATCTCGGCACCCGCCGTAAAGCCGACAGCGATCGCCAAAATTGCCGCATAGTTCAATCCGCCAAACAGAAAGGTGAAATATCCTATCGCGCCCAAACCAAACAGGATAGCGGCCACTTTGGGTGCAAAAAACTGGTCAATTAGATATCCCGTGCCCAAGCGACCAATAATAACTGAAACACCGACCAAAGACGCATAATGCGCCGCCGCCTCGCGCGATAAACCTTCATCCGTTAGCATGGGGATCAGATGTAATGTGAACCCCCCAACCGCAATCGCCGCCAGAAAAAAGATAACTGCAAGCAGTAAAAATGTTTTGTCTGTGAAAAGCGTTTTAACAGAAAAAGAGTCTTGTGCAGCACGAATAGAATCTATCGGCTGGGCTTTAAGCATCTGCCCGTCTGGCGCATCTCTTAGAAAAAGAAACACAATGACCGCCCCCATAACAACAAGCGCCCCAAGTGCTTGATAGCCCTCGCGCCATCCCACATTATCAACCAAATGGGTTAGCAATATCGGCCCCAAAGCGGCGGTAACACCAGCGCCGAGCAAGGTAATCCCAAGCGCTAAGCCCCGCGCTTTTTCAAACCATGCATTGATGGCTTTTGAATATGAAACTGGCGTTGTTGCAGAAGCCATCAGGGTGAGCGTGATGGTCAGGGCATAATATTCCACCAGAGACCCCGATAAGGTGCTTAATCCATACAGGCAAATGGCATAAAGCAAGGCCGAAATAACAACAACGATACGAATGCCAAAACGATCGATAATATGGCCAATAAAAGGGGAAATCACTGCCATTGCTGCGACACTCAAAAACGTGTGAACCGCTATTTCGGCCCGGCTCCATCCAAACTCATTTTCCAATGGGCCGACAAAAACACCGCTCGTATAACCGCCAATCGCCGTGACGCTTACGCCAACGCCAATAAAGCAACTTAATAGAACCAGCCATCCCCGTTTGAATTCCTGTGCTTTAGACAGAAGCTGCGCTTGGGTTTCCATGGAAGATATTCCTTCCTCTCTATTTTTAGGCCTCCCTACCTATTTTCACTGGAGTATAGTCAGAAATTATTTTTATATCAAGATATATTTTTTTGAATATCGGATAAAGCCTTTTCAAACTGGTTTCTTTTTCTTTCGATTTTAGGGCGGCTTTGTTGTGTGCACACGCTTAGCAACCATGACGCGGTGCCATATTGAACCTGTATTTGAAACTCTTCATCACAGATCTCTCCTAAAGCCCACCGCCACAATGCCCCGCGAAACATCGCATGGAGCGACCGGGATAAAGGCCCTGGCTTTCTATTTCGGTTAATGTCTCCTGCCTCAATCGCGGCAATAACAGCATGCCGCCACATCAGGCTCGCTTGTTCAGTATTTCTTCGCTGCGTATCTCCTGCGATAACGCCGAGTGAAACAATGAGCGGGCGAAATAATATCGGGTCTTCAACATAAGCCGCTGCACTTTGTTGCGCAATATTGAATAGGTGATTGATATGCCCTTTTTTTTGGACACCAATACCATATTCCTGCCAATTCAACCGCACGCGGGCATGAAACAGGGCATTTAATATGTCCCCTTTATTCTCAAAAAGATTAAACGGCGTAGAGAAGCTAACTTCGGCTTGTTTAGC
Source organism: Parvibaculaceae bacterium (assembly GCA_965227805.1). Taxonomy (GTDB): domain Bacteria; phylum Pseudomonadota; class Alphaproteobacteria; order RS24; family RS24; genus CBDDGJ01. The sequence continues at coordinate 593,696 of CBDDGJ010000003.1, forward strand.
CAATGCCCGCATATTGAAACTTGTATCGCCTTTTTCGCGTATCAAGCGTTCAGCTATTGCAAGAATTTTCATGCGTTTTTCGCGCTTATTCTCTTCCCTTAAACCCATAAGTTTATGTTTTCCTCTTACTTGCTTCGAGCCAACATCACATAGCCCGCGCGCTATGCAACGTCAACAAATTGTTCCTATTTTGCTTAAGCTCTTTGAAAATCTGATGGCTTTTGATCCATTCTTATTGTATGATTATCCTAAAGAGGGACAAGCGCATGAGCAGTATAAAATCGGCTGAGCGGGTCTTGGCATTATTTGAGTTTTTTGCAGCGCACCAGCAAGCCGCATCTATAAAAGACATTAGTGCCGCATTACAAATACCGCAATCGAGCACATCAATGCTGGTTAAAAATCTGGTTCATCTCGGCTATCTGGAGCAATCTGGAAATGGCAGACATTATTCACCCACTATTAGAATTGCGATTTTAGGCGACTGGATGAAACGTGCACAAAAGGAAACCGGTCTGATTATTGAGCTGATGGATGAAATTTGCAAACAGGTTGAAGAGACGGTTATTCTGGCCATGCGCAATGATATATTCGCGCAATATGTGCTGGTGCAAGACCCTGATAACCCCCTACAACTTAATGTGAGAAGTGGTATGATGCGCCCCCTTACGCGGTGTTCGCCCGGGCTGGTTTTTTTGGCGCAATTACCCGATGCGGAAGTCTCGCGCATTACGCGGCGCATTAATGCCAGCTTAAAAAGACAGGCCATGAAAACCGACGCGGCCATTGTGCTTGAACAAATTTATGAAACGCGAAAAAATAGGTATGCCGTCTCGCGCGGGCTTATCACGCCCGCGGCAGGCACGATTGCAGTTTCCCTAGACACACCTTTTACGGAAAGACCTATGGCCATATCGGTTGGCGGGCTACAAGCTGCCATTGATGAAAAACACACGGATATACTCAAAGCCTTGCGCAAAATACAGCGCAAGATAAAATCCCAAAAAGCGCAATCCGATATGAAACGTTTTATTCAAAGCGAACGGGCGGCGGCGACACTACGCAACCTCTCTATAGATTTTATGAAATAATTTTACATACCGATTAAATCGGCACGGTCAACCGTATTCTGGAACAGGCGCGCCGAGGCGGCATCAACCATCACGCCCTTATGCCCAACAGAACCAACCCCTTCGGCTTCAGCCTTGCGATAAACCTCAATGATCTCGCGGGCAAAATCCACATCCTTTTGCGCAGGCGAGAAAATATCAAGCGCCGGTTCGATTTGCGCCGGATGGATAGCCCATTTGCCAACCATCCCCACAGTCAAAGCCCGCTTACACTCTGTCCGATAGGCGTCTTCATTCTTAAAATCAGCAAAAGGTCCGTCAACGGCATCAAGCCCCGCTGCACGCGCCGCAATGGTAAGCTGATAGCGCGGATAATGAAACACATCACCCGGATAGCCATCCGTCACCCCAATATTCTGCAAAGCCAAGCCTTGCGAAGCAGCGTAGTCACCCATACCAAAAATCATACATTCCAGACGTTCACATGAATGGGCAATATCCCACACATTCTGCATGGCTTCGACTTCCTCAATCAGCACTTCAAGCCCGATGGTTTTGGTAAGCTTCAGCTTCTTTTCCAGCATAGATAGAAGTTTATCGACAAACAGAACATCGGTCGCATCATAGGGCTTGGTCAGCATAATGGTATCAATATTCTCGCCTGCGCCTTCCACCACTTCGATAATATCTTCAAAGCACCATTCGGTAGAGACATCATTCACCCGCACACAGCGCACTGTCTTGCCCCAATCCAGATTATTCAAGGCATCAATAATGGTCTTGCGCGCACCGACCTTGGCAGATGGCGCAACAGCATCTTCCAGATCACAAAATACGTGATCAGCGTTAGAGGCAGCGGCTTTGGTCAGCATTTTTTCCGATATGCCAGGCACAGCAAGCTGACTACGGCGCAAACGTTTGGGACGGTTTATATGTTTCATAAAATTACTCCTCAGGTTTATTATGCGATATGGCTGCAATTTGTGCATCCGTCAAATGTGCTGCTTTTAACACCTCTTGCGTATGTTCGCCCAGATAGGGACCGCGTGTATGCACCCCGCCTGGCGTTGCCGTCATTTTAATCGGCACCCCGGCAATACGCATCTGTATGTCACTGCCGGGCGTGTCAACACCGACAATCATTTCGCGCGCCGCAAAATGCGGGTCATTATCTATTGCATCCATATGCATAACCGGCCCAAAGGGTATCACCCCGCCTAGCCTTTCGTGCAATTCCGCTTTGGTGAATTTTGCTGTTGCTTCACCCAATAAGTGCTCCAACACGGCACGGTTTTCACGACGCACAAAAGGAGTGGTAAAACGTTCATCAGTTTTCAATTCAGGCACATTGATTAAATCGCACAGCGTGTTGAAAAATTCCTGCTGCGGTGCGGCGATGGTGACATGCCCGTCTTTTGCCGGAAACAAGCCAAAGGGGCACATAAGCGGATGCCCATTTCCTTGCGGGCGGGCGATTTCGCCTTGCACGGAATATTGATAGACCATGCGCTCACATACGGCAAAAATGCTATCTGTCATGGCAATATCAACAAATTGTCCCGCGCCGGTTTGGCGGGCATGGAAAATGGCCGATAACACACCAAAGGCCAGCATCATGCCTGGAACAATATCGCCAACACCGGGGCCAATTTTGGTGGGGCTTTGTGCATCCGGGCCGGTTATGCCCATAATGCCGCCCATGGCCTGCGCCACAACGTCAAAGGCCGGCCAGTTGGCATAAGGGCTTTCGCCAGTGCGCGGGTCGCCAAAGCCACGCAATGTGCCATAAACAAGTTTCGGGTTAATCTCTTTTAATACTTCATATCCAAGCCCCAGCTTTTCCATCACACCGGCGCGATAATTTTCGGTGAGCGCATCCGCATCGCGCACAAGATTTTTTAGCGCCTCGCGTCCCGCTTCGCTTTTCAAATCGAGCACAATCGATTTCTTATTGCGATTAACGCTTTGAAAATAGCCCCCATGCGTTTTTTCGGCATCATCAGCAAAAAAAGGTCCCGCTGGGCGTGTCATATCGCCTTGCGGACTTTCAACTTTAATCACCTCCGCACCATGGTCGGCAAGCATCATCGTTCCATATGGCCCTGCCAGCATCTGGGTTAGGTCAATAATTTTAACCCCTTGTAATGCGCCAAACCCCATTATTTATCTCCCCAATGGCTACGGCGTTTGATAAGGGCTGTGCGTTGCACTTCGGCAATCAGCTTATCATCTTGGTTAATGCCCCAATGCTGAAAGGTGATAAGCCCTGCATCATCCAGGTCGCTATCCTTCTTTTCCAGCACACGCGAATAGGCATAGATGGTATCACCATGAAAAACAGGGTTTTTAAGTTTAATATTATCAAGCCCGATTTCTGCCAAAGCGTTTTCCACCGTGTCTTGCGCTGACAAACCCAACACCAAAGAAAAATTCACCCCGCCATAAGAGATGGGCTTTCCCCACGGAGTGCGCCGCATCAAATCTTCATTGAAATGGCCTTGTGCCGTATTCATCACCATATTGGTGATATTGACATTTTCCAGATTTGTGACTGTTTTACCACGCGCATGGCGCATGGTTTGCCCTATTGTAAAATCTTCAAAATATGTATCAGGGCTTGTGAGATGTGCAATTTTACCCATTATTTGCCTCCCGCCATGTCTGCTGCTTTGAAAATAGCCAGATTTGACCGCTTGAAATCAATCACACAGCGATCATACTGATTAACCCCTTTTGTGTGCCAGCTCACAATCCCCTGTCCTTTTTTACTTTCGGATAAGCGTTTATCTGTTGTCACCGATGACGCTGTTAGCGTGTCGCCGGGATAAACCGGCTCATGATAGCGAAGCGCATACACACCGAGAAACGGGCCGCCCAAAGCCTCGGAACAATCTTCTACGCTCAAGCCTAATATGATGTTAAAGACAAGCTGCGGACACACCACTATATCTGGATGCCCATGCGCTTTGGCATATTCACGATTAAAATAAAGCGGATTATAGGCAAGCGTTAAATGGGCAAACTGAATGGCATCGGCCTCGGTAATCGTCCGCCCCCAATGATGCTGCATTTCCTCGCCCACTACAAAATCATCATAGCCTTGGCCGCGCTTTCTAAATATAGCACTTTGTTTAATCGCCTCCACATCAGTCATTATCTGTCTCCATATAGGCTTTATATTCGTCTGCATAATCCGGATGCCAGCGCGACATGGCCGGACGGTTTTTAATAATATCATCCACCGACCACTGAATACGCTTTTCGTCAAGGGCACGGTTTGTCTCATTATCGGGGCAGATAATATAAAATTCATCACGTGCTAAAGCGGCCATAAAATAATCAACTGTTTCTTCTGTTGTTGCCGCAAATGCAGGTTTCTCCGGCATAAATTGGGCAATCATCGGCGTATAGACAAAAGCCGGTATCAGCACATGCGCGCGCAAACAGCAATTTTCTGTGGAGACAAACCCATGTGCGAGCGCCTCAGTATAGGCCAGCACACCTGCCTTTGAGAGATTATAGGCATAATTGCCAGGCGGGCGGGTGATACCCTGCTTGGACGATGTATTTATGACAGCCCCTGCTTCACCATGAGCAAGCATGGCGGGAATAAATATATGACAACCATTTATTACCCCCATGAGATTGATATTCATAATCTGTTTGAGCGCGTCCATCGCTTCCCAAGGAGCAGTGCCGCGTGAAATAATACCGGCATTATTCATCAGACAATGGATTTTACCAAACCGTTCTAAAACTGCATCGCGAAATGCAGCTAATGCCTCTTGTGACGTCACATCACATTTTTGCGATAGAACCCGCGCTTCATTTCCGCTGAGTGTAACCAGCTCTGCATGCGCCTGCTTCAGCTCTGCTGCTTTCACATCGGCTATGGCGATATTCATGCCGGCTTGCACAAATCGCCGTGCGGTCTCTAACCCTATGCCACCCGCTGCACCGGTAATAACCGCAGTCTTGCCGGCACACATCCATGCAGTCATGCGTGCACCTCTTTAGGTGCACATGCATCCACGCGTGCCATCCACGCTTTGATATTTTTGCTTGCATCAAAAGCATCCTTTGCTTCTTGTGCATAAATAAGCGCATTGACTTGGGCAATCACCGCCAAATCTGCATAAGATAAGGCATCGCCTGCAAGCCATTCACGCCCCGCTAACATGGCATCCAGTGCACGAAAATGCCGCTGTGCATCCGCCACAATTTGCTCACGCGGCTTACGCCCCACCCCTTGGGTTTGCACGACTTGTCCGACCCCTGCCAGAACCAGATCTTTCACACTATCCTTCGGCACACCCGGCATGGTCTCAGCAAATTCATCCAGCGCATTAACCAGATTATGCTCCCATGCCAACCGCATGGTCATTTCATAAAAATACAGGCTCTCATCCGCCCAGTCTTCAATCACATGCGCCAAGGCGGCCTCACGTACATCATGCGGTATGAGTGATGCACCTTCGCCTTTCGTTTCAAGATGGTGGATAATATCCGTGCTATCCCAAACCGGCTGGTCGCCATCTTTGATACACGGGAATTTTCCCGTCGGCGACACATCAGCATATTTGCCCTCGCTAACTTTCGCGCGTTCCACTTCAACCACGTCAAAAGCAATGCCTTTATAATTCATTGCACGGCGGATTTTTTCTGTAAATGGTGATGTTTTGAATTGGTAAAGTTTTATCATCCTATGCCCCTTATCTGGTTGGACAATGCTAGAAACATGTATCCATCTCGTCAAGATAAAAGCGGGTTTAATCATATATGTGATTTAGTTTTATCTGTCATTTCGCTCATAATGAATATTATCAAAATGGGGAGGGATGAGTTCATGATGTTTATATGCAAATTTTGTATGATACAGCGCTGGCGCGCAGCTTAAAGACATCGCCTGCTTATTATAAATGAGCCGATTATGCACAGGCAAGCGACAGCATGTCATCAATATGATTGATGCTTTCCAAATGCAGAATTTTATCTTCTAGCACACACGCTTTATCTGTGCCAATGACGGCTCCTGCAAGCGAGGCAAATTTTGCGCGCAATTTTTCTTCCTGTTTGTCAAAATCGCTAAGTGGCACAGATACATCTTTTTCAATCTCGACTTGTTCATCGCCAAGTTGGAAAGATAGCCGTGCATAAAGCCCGCCGCCCAAACCGGTATCATCACCATGCACGGTGATTTTTTGGCGCAATGCTGTAAGGTTTTTATCCTGTGCCATGATAGCGGAGAAATTTTCCAGTGCTGCGGTGTCCACTCCGGCCAGCGCCATGGCTATGGCATGGCGTAGGCTAAACTTTGTCTCTAATGCTTCTTGCGGATCGGGAATATTACACATATCTAGGGCAGCCTTTGGCACATGCACATTTATCCCGTCAATATCAGTGATATTATATTTTTCCCGAAACGCCAGTGCTGCCTCAATCGCCGAATGTGTGCCATAACACGCCGCATGATATTTGAATGTGGTTTTTTGAATATTTTTACCAAAATCATCCAGCCTGATGGGAACCGCACTATCGCCTGTGCTTGTGACATGTTTGAAGCCTTGTTTGACTTCCAATATATCATTGCGCGCGGCAAAACCACGCTTCACCAGACGGGCTGCCATTAAACCATTCGCCGCCGCCTTGCCTGCATGAAAGGGTTTGGCCATTGTGCCAAACATAGCTTTCAAACCTGCGGCCTGGGTGCCGGCCAGCGACAAAGCGGCGGCAATGTCATTCGGTTCAAGTTCCAGCAAATAGGCAGCTGCGGCAGCAGCACCAAATGTGCCGATTGTGCCGGTCGCATGATAGCCTTTAAGATAATGCTCAAGCTCCGTAAAACGCCCAACAGCCGCCCCTGCCTCATGGCCTACAATAATGGCGCGCAATATATCCTCTCCATGCGCGTCTAATGCTTGCGCCAAGGCCAGCACAACCGGCACAACCCCGACACTGGGATGCCCCATCAATAGAGTGCTATTATCATCATAATCTAATGCGTGGCCGCAAGTGCCATTGATGAGCGCCGCATCAATAAGCCCGGCTTTTTCTGCCCGCCCAATAAGCCCATAATGCCCTGCATTGGAAGCCGCAAATTCAGCAATCATAATATCGCCAACCGGCTCACATGACCCCGCAAGCGCACAGCCCATCCAGTCCAGTAAACATTGTCGTGCCAAGCGGCGGCTATCATCGGCAATATCATCCCTTTTCAGTGCGTATATTTTTTCCGCCAAATCTAACGTTGCCGCCATATTATCCCCTTTTCAAAATCATATCTGCACCCTTTTCACCAATCGCAATAGCAGGTGCATTTGTATTGCCGGAAATAATCACCGGCATGATGGATGCGTCAATTACGCGCAGATTTTCAATGCCATGCACGCATAATTTATTATCAACCACGGCCTGTTTGTCATGTCCCATTTTACATGTGCCGACGGGATGATAGACCGTTGTTGCTGTATTGCGAATATAATGTTCCAATGCCTCATCTGATTGCAAATCAACGCCCGGTTCGATCTCCTCACGCATAATCTCCTTTAAGGGGCTTTGTTGCAAAATATCCCGCACCTTGCGCAGCCCCCGCAAGAGCACGCGCACATCTTCCGCATGGTCGAGATAATTTGGTGCAATAGCTGGCTGCACCATCGGGTCGGCAGATTTAAGAAATACTGTGCCACGACTTTGTGGCCGCAGCTGAATGGCAGATGCCATAAAGCCGGGGAATTTGTCAATCATCACCTGTCCATCAACATAGCCAAAACTAAAGGGGCGGAAAGCAATTTGGCAATCGGGGCGGTTCCCCCCGTCTTGTGAACGAATAAAGCCGTTTACTTCCGACGATGAAACCGCCATTGCTCCTTTACGCGTAAGCAACCAGCGCAACACTTCTACAGCCAGGCGTGGCACCGATGTCAATGTGTGATTAAGCGTCTGTTCGCTATCAACCAGGCGCCCGCGAAGATGCACAAAAAGATGGTCTTGAAAATTGCGCCCGACGCCTGCCAGTTCATGGCAGACATCTATGCCATGCTTTTTTAACTGAGCCGCATCACCAATGCCCGAAAGCTGTAGGATTTGCGGTGAGCCGATGGTGCCGGCGCTTAAAATGGCTTCGCGCCGCACATGCACAGATTTTACCGCCCCGCTGCGCAGCTGATAATCTATGCCAATTACTTTTTTGCCCTCCAGCACAAGCCGCGTAACTTGTGCATGGGTTTCGATTTTCAGATTAGGCCGCTTTTGCGCCCCATCAAGATATGCGCGCGAGGTCGAACACCGTGCACCATTGGCAACCGTGGCATGGCTCATATCAATGCCTTCTTGCATGCCGGAATTAACATCCGCATTATGTGGAATACCGGCATTAAGTGCTGCATGCAGAAATTTTGACGTCACCGCACTACTTGGCTCAATTTTGGAGATAACCAACGTGCCCCCTGTTGCATGCACGTCATTTTGCCCGCCATGATAATCTTCATTTTTAGTGAAATAGGGCAATATATCTTTATAGGCCCAGCCCTTATTGCCAAGCTCAGCCCAATGATCATAATCCTCTGCCTGGCCGCGCATATAAATCATGCCGTTAATCGCGCTCGAACCGCCCAGCACCTTGCCACGATGCAGCAAAATCTGCCGTCCGTTTAACCCTGGCGAAGGCTCTGTCAGCGTATGCCAGTTTACCTCCGGCTTAACCAGAATACGCGACAGACCTGCCGGTATTTTATGCCAGATACTCTTATCGCGCCCGCCGGCTTCCAGCAGCAATATTTTATATTTACCATTTTCGGTGAGACGATTGGCTAGCACATTGCCGGCAGAACCTGCACCAACAATGATATAATCAAACGCGTCCATAGTGGACTTATTTCCAGCCAGCAGGCGGTTGCCCGAGTTTGATGGAAATATTTTTCAACTGCGTATATTGTGTGAGCGCACCCATGCCTTTTTCGCGTCCAATGCCGCTTTGTTTATAACCGCCAAGGGGGTGTTCAACACTGCTTTCGAGATAATAATTAACGTAAATTTGCCCTGCCTGCAAACGAGCACCAACACGGTGGGCACGTGATAAATTTTCTGTCCATATGCCTGCGGCCAGCCCGTAATTTGTGTCATTGGCGATGGCGATGGCCTCTGCTTCATCTGCAAAAGGAATAAGCACCGCGACGGGGCCAAAAATCTCCTCGCGCGCGATGCGCATATTATTATTCACCTCGCCATAAATTGTCGGCTGAACATAAAACCCGGCATCTAGCCCTTCACCGGTTGCACGTGCCCCGCCTGCGAGCAGCTTGGCACCATCTTGTTTGGCGACATCAAAATAGCCTAGCACTTTTTCAAATTGTGCCTGATTGGCAATCGGCCCCAAAGATGGAAACGGCTTATCAAGCCCGACAGGGATATTTTCAATCGCCGCTTTGAGCATGGCACTAAATTGTTCATAGATGGATTTTTGCACAAGGATACGTGTGCCTGCCAGACACACCTGCCCGCTATTCCCAACAAAGGCAAACAGGGCACCGGGCAAAGCGGCCTCCAGATTGGCATCTTCAAAAATAATATCGGGAGATTTGCCGCCCATCTCCAGCGTTACCGGCATCACCTTTTCTGCAGCAATCTTGCCAATTTCACGCCCGGCACGCAAAGACCCGGTAAAGGCGATTTTTGCAACATCTGCATGACGCACTAATGCTTCGCCCGTTTGCGGACCGGTGCCAGTGACAATATTCAAAACCCCTTTGGGCACGCCCGCATCTATTGCCAGTTCGGCCAGAGCCAGAGCCGTTGCCGAGGTATATTCGCTCGGCTTATGCACCACTGCGTTTCCTGCTGCCAGCGCCGGGGCAATCGAACGTGCCGCCTGATTAAGCGGCGCGTTCCACGGGGTAATCACGCCGACAACGCCATAAGGTTCATGTATCGTATAGGAATGTTGATAGGGGCCGACCTGAATATTATCGCCTTGCACACTTGGCGCAAGCCCGCCATAATAATGATAATAATTCGCTGCGCCCATCATTGTCCCCATGCCGGCCATGGCAGGCATACCCATTTCCTGCGATTCCAGATTGGCAAAAAACTCTATATTCGCTTCCAGCGCGCGCGCCAGATTGATGAGGGTTTTACCGCGTTCTAGCGGACGCATAGCACCCCATTCGCTGCTTGCTGCTTTGGCCGCCGCAACAGCAGCATCCACATCCGCACCACTGCCTTCGGCAATTTGGGTAACAACCGACCCATCAGCCGGATTGATCGAGTCAATATATGCGCCGCTTTGAGGGGCAGTAAAATCTCCAGCAATGAAATGTCCATATTGTGATTTTATTTCTGGCATTATCATATCTCCTTTTTATTTATGAATGAGCGGGCTTGCCTAATATGGCGTCAGAAATAATGCGTTGTTGAATTTCCGAGCTTCCCTCAAAGATTTTGGTTAAGCGCGCATCGCGCCAGTAGCGTTCTACCGCATGTAATGTTGTATAACCTGCGCCGCCTAAAATTTGTAAGGCTTCGCTGGTTACGCGCTCGGCCATTTCGGCAGCATAATATTTCACCATTGCGGCTTCCTTATCGCACCGCCGGCCACTATCAAGCTCATTACAAACATAATACATAAGCTGGCGGGCGGCTTCTATTTCGGTGGCCATGCTTGCAATCTTAAAACGAATGGCCTGAAACGCGGCAATGGGTCGCCCGAATTGTTCGCGCTCCTGTGCATAGGCGGTTGCATCTTCCAATGCACCTTGCGCCAGGCCGATAGAGCGTGCGGCTGTGTGTGCCCGCGCACCTTCCAAAGAGGCGGCAACTGCCTTAAAGGCGTCTTTTTGTGTCCCCCCAGTTTTATAAGCAGGGGCACGCGCGCCATCAAAAGCAAGCTCAAATGTTTTCCAGCCATGATAACCAATTTTCGGAATGGCCGCCCCTGATACATTTTGTGGAAACTCACCGCGTGGTTTTTCAAATTGAACCGAAACCAGACCCGCCCAGCGCGGCGCCTCAGGGTCAGTCTCTTGTCTGCAAATCACATGCAGAAAATCTGCCCTGTCAGCAAATGTGCACCAATATTTATTGCCAGTAACGACCCATTCATCACCATCAAGTTCGGCACGGCAGCTAACAGACGCAACATCCGACCCGACATTGGGTTCAGACATGGAAAACGCACCCAAATATTTTCCTTGTGCCATGAGCGCTATTTTTTCCGCCTTTTCTTCTTTTGTGGCTGCCGGCACGGAACGATAAAAGCCATTGCCGCGTGCAATCAAAGAAGCCACACTCATCCAGCTCCGCGCCAGTTCTTCGGCAACCAGACAATATTCAAAATAGCCCAAACCCATACCGCCCAGCTCTTCGGGGATGAGAATACCGAAAAAACCAAGCTCACCCATTTTGTCGATAAGCTCTTGCGGGATTTCGCCCTTTTCGGGGTCAAGTTTATTCGCAAGCGGTAAAACTTCATTGCGGGCAAAGTCGCGCGCTAAATCGCGTATCATTTTGCGTTCTTCGGTGAAATATCCTGTATCCGTCATATCTATTCCTATTGGCGTGTAATCTTATCAAGCACTGGTTTAAGGTAGCTCTTAAATTTTTCAGGATCTTCCGACATAGGGAAATGCCCCAACCCTTGCATAATTTCGCAATGCTGCGGTTTAATTGCTTTCGCCAGCTCTTGTGTCATTTCCGGCGTTGCCGATAAGTCATACTCACCTGTCAATAAATAAATAGGACATGTATCCGTATCAATGCCATCAATCAGGCCGTTGCGCATATCCCCATCCACAAAATAATAAAATAAATCTCCCATAAATACGCCCGGCCCGCCTTGCATATAATACCAAAGCGTTTCCCAATAATGATGTGAAGGCGCGCTTGGTGACATAAGCTGCATGACAGACGCCGCTGCGGTTTCACCACCGTGTATATCCGGACGATAAAGCGTGCCGGCCTCCTGCAGGCCAGCAAGTTTTTCACCCATATGGCTATGCGCATACATGGCCGATTGCAACCCAATCGCCGCTTTGAATTCATACCCATGGCGCAACGCCAAATGCAGCACCACACGCCCGCCAATAGAACACCCCATAACAATCGGCTTATCCAGCTTAAGTGCCTTTTTCACTGCCATAATGGTGTCCACATAGGCATCTGTGGTGAGCATATAGCTTTGTGTTTCAAAGCCTGCAGGCGGGGCAGATTTGCCATGCATTGGTAAGTCAAACGCAATCACACGGTGGGTTTTGGTAATATCAGGGTCGCGCAGAATATCGCGATATTGCCGCCCATCCGAACCTGCTGTGTGCAAGCATAAAAGCACCTGCCCCTGGCCTGCTTCTTCGAAGTAAATGCGCTGCCTGTGCCCGCCAATCATAATGTTCAAATAACGCCCTTGAATATCGTCTATATAAGGTGCTTCAATGGCGGCAGGCTTTGCTTGTGTCACAGGGCGCAATGTTGCAAATAATTTTTCCAACAACATTGAATAGCGGGAAAAAACTACAATATCAGATGTTATAATATCCAGATTATCGGTTTCACACATGGAAGCCAGCGATTGAAACCCCACACGAGGCTGCACATGCATAAAATTCTCCCACGCCTGTTTATTGCTTTTGAATGTCAAGTCACAATCATCGGCAAGGCCGTCACAAAGCGTAATATCTGCCGGCCCGATTATCAGGGTCTGCGCGGCCAACCCATCTGTTTGCAATCCCACTTTTAATGATACAAATTGCATCCGCCATGCAATGGTCGGATCTTTTAACGTCGCTTGCTTTAAGGTTTCAAACATAGCTCTCCCCCCATATTTTGGGATGGTAAAAGCATGCTTTCCCCCCGTCAAGACACTAAAAACTTAATCATATATGTGATTTGCACACGCGCTGGGGCGTAAATGGATGCAGTGTTGCAACAAAAACAAAAAGGCTCACCCCTGTTAAGCTGGTGAAACAGTTCAATACCTTGTAAAGGCGACTTAACATGACTGACAATGACCAGTCGCCGCCCTGCTGAAGCTAAGTCACATCTCCTTACCATCAATGGCGATGGCGGGCTCTTGCGTGTGAACGCGGGGCAGGAATCATGATTGGGCAGAGGCAAGTTTTTCCATGATTTTGGGTAAGGAAATCATTCTTACATTTTCACCAATGGGGAATTGGTCATCGCCGCCATACACAACAAACTTATGTGTTGCACCGATATCATCACAAGTTTGACTGTAATGCTTACTGATTTTTGGCGCGTATCCATGTTTGATTTCCACAGCCCATACTTCTCTATTTGGCATTTTGATCACCAAATCAATCTCTGCGCCAGCAGCAGTGCGATAAAAGTAGGCTTCTGCCAAACGCGGTAAAACAGAGTGGATATTCTCGACAACAAATCCTTCCCAGCTTTTTCCCAAGATTGGATTCGAGAGTAAAGCATCGTAGTCTCCGATACCCAGCAAACGATGCAGAATACCAGTGTCCCGGACATAATAGCGCGGGGATTTAATAAGCCGCTTTTTGACATTCACATGCCAAGGCTCAACCCGCCTAATCAATAACAAGCCTGTCAGAATATCAATATATTCATTGATCTTTGCACGTCTGACTTCAAGATTTGTTGCAAGTTTGCTTGCGTTGATTGTCTCTCCTTGAAGATGTGCGAGCATTGTCCAAAGACGGTGCAATGTTTGGGCTGAAACATTAAACCCCATCTGTGGCACGTCCCGCTCCATATAGGTTTGTATAAGATCTTCTAGCCATTCCATGGCTATCTCATTTTCTTCGGATAAATAGCTTCTTGGGAATCCGCCGCGCAGCCACAAATTCTGAATGTCTTTTCGGGAACCCCCACTCTCTAAAACATTGAGCCCTGTCATTTCAACGTAGCTGATGCGTCCTGCCAGACTTTCCGATGATTGACGCAGCAAATCCATTGACGCTGATCCTAAAAGAAGAAACTGCGATCCATTACGTCCTTGTTGACGATTATTATCAATGACACCCCGCAAGACCATGAACAGATCCGGAGCGCGTTGGATTTCATCCAGAATAATCAATTTTTCGCTGTTTTCTTCTAGAAAGGCTTCGGGGTCTTTCAATTTTGCCCTATCACGAGGCCTCTCAAGGTCAAGGTAGATCGATTTCATATCTCGTGCTATGGCTTTAGACAATGTAGTCTTACCGACCTGACGTGCGCCAAGAAGTGCCACAGCCGGGTTATGGCTGATATTTTTTTCTAGTCTTTTTGTGATCCATCGCTCTAACATACCTTGCATATTGAACTATTTATGAGCAAAAATCAAGGTATAAGTAAATCCATATTTTCCCAAACTGGACACAAACCCTTATCAGCCTTGACCTTGCGGCGAATAGCGCTTATAATCACCTTAAAATATGCAGTGATTATTATGTGGATTCATGAACAGCAAGACTGGCCAAATTTTACATGGGATGCAGAAACTCTTGTATCTAAGCTGGCTGATATACGCCATCGCCAAGGCCGTTTGCTGGGGCGCATGGAAGGACTTGGATTTGAGCTGAAACGTGAAGCGTCTCTGCGCACACTTGCCAATGATGTCGTTAAATCTTCGGCCATTGAAGGTGAAAACCTAAACCCAGAGGAAGTGCGTTCATCCATTGCCCGTAGGCTTGGCATTGATATTGCCGGGCTTATGCCTGCAAGCCGTGATGTTGAAGGCATTGTTGAGATGATGCTGGATGCCACGCAACAATTTGCCAAGCCATTAACCAAGGATCGACTGTTTGACTGGCATGCCGCTTTGTTTCCAACGGGGCGTAGCGGTATGTACAAAATCACCGTTGGGGGGTGGCGGACTGTTGAGGCTGGCCCTATGCAGCTTGTCTCTGGGCCTATCGGCAAAGAAACGGTGCATTTTGAGGCGCCTGCTGCTGAGCGTTTAGAAAAGGAAATGGAAGCGTTTCTAGCGTGGCTAGCGGGAGAAGATGATACCGACCCTGTTATCAGGGCAGGCATTGCACATTTGTGGTTCGTCACAATCCATCCGTTTGAAGATGGCAATGGGCGTATTGCCAGAGCTATTGGTGATATGGCGCTTGCTTGCGCTGATGGCACACCAGATCGTTTTTATAGTCTGTCATCCCAAATTGAGGCAGAGCGCACACAATATTACGATCAGTTAGAATCG
This sequence comes from Parvibaculaceae bacterium, assembly GCA_965227805.1. Classification (GTDB taxonomy): domain Bacteria; phylum Pseudomonadota; class Alphaproteobacteria; order RS24; family RS24; genus CBDDGJ01. Next base: position 608,924 of record CBDDGJ010000003.1, read on the forward strand.
CAACAACGGGCAACACCTGATATTACAGACTGGCTGTCATGGTTCTTGGATTGCCTTGGCCGCGCTATCAGCAATGCGGAAACCACGCTTGGTAATGTGCTGTTCAAGGCGCAGCTCTGGGATATGATTAATCAAAAGCCCGTAAATGATCGCCAGCGCTTGATCATCAACCGTATGCTTGAGGATGATTTTGAGGGTTTTATGAACACCTCCAAATACGCCAAGCTGACTAAATGCTCTAACGACACGGCCTTGCGGGATATTCAGGAGCTAAAAGAGCGCGGTATCTTTATTCAGAACCCCGGGGGTGGACGCAGCACCAGTTACAGGCTGCCGGATCGTGAAGACTGATCTGTTTCCAATGAATCCCAAACAGGGATTCGATCGCGCGATTGCTTACAGATTTTCTTCCAACATCTGCCACTACTCACAGTTCTAGCCTAACTACACACGCCAACGCCCCCGCGCGGGCACGCGGAACGCGCTTCTTTCTTTTCTGTTGCAGGAATACACGCGCTATAAGCTACGGGCGACAAGCATACGCATAATCTCATTCGCGCCGCCATAGATTTTTTGCACACGTGCATCCGCATACATGCGGCTAATCGGATATTCATCCATATACCCAAACCCGCCAAAAAACTGCAAACATGTATCAATCACCGCGCATTGGCGTTCCGTGCACCAAAACTTTGCCGCCGCCGCTGTATTTGCATCTAATGTCCCCTCCAGCAAACGCATTGTTAGCCCATCAACAAGGCTGCGTGCTGCCATCCAGTCTGCTTTACATTCGGCAAGTTTGAATTGGGTATTTTGATAATCAAACACCGTTTTACCAAATGTGGTGCGCTGCTTTGTGTAATCTAAAGTAAGCGTAATGGCGCGTTCGATTGCTGCCACTGCCTGATTGGCAATAATAAGGCGCTCTTGAGGCAGCTGCTTCATTAACATATAAAAGCCCTGTCCCTCCTCACCACCGATAAGGTTATCAAGCGGCACCGCGACATCATCAAAAAACAGTTCCGACGTATCGGCAGCATGTTGGCCGAGCTTGTCTAAATTACGCCCACGCCGAAACCCTGCCATTGATGCTTCGACCACAATCAGCGAAATACCTTTTGCCCCTTGGGTGTTATCGGTTTTGGCAACCACAATAATGATGTCAGCCTGTTGTCCATTCGTGATAAATGTTTTGGCGCCATTGATGATATACTGGTCGCCTTGTTTGCGCGCTGTTGTCTTTACCGCTTGTAAATCAGAACCCGTGCCCGGTTCTGTCATGGCAATGGCACAAACCAGTTCACCCGTGGCCATTTTGGGTAGCCATCGCTGCTTTTGCTCATCTGTGCCATAGGCAAGAAAATAATGTGCACAAATTGTAGAATGAACCGCATTGCCCCAGCTACTAATGCCCACGCGCTCCATTTCTTCGGCCAAAATGGCTTCATGCGCATAGGTGCCGCCCGCACCACCAAATTCTTCCGGCACCGAAGCACATAAAAGCCCCGCCGCACCCGCCTTTGTCCAAGCATCGCGATCAACCATGCCTTGCTTGATCCACTTATCATTATGCGGTAAAAACTCACGTTCATAAAATTTCTTTACCGCATCTTGAAAAATAGCTAAATCTTCGCTCATCCAAGCGGGGGTATAGGTCTCTAGCATGGCACGCTTCCTCTTAAACTTTATATAATTTCATATAATAGCATATCTTGCTATAAGCTCAAATGATTAAGCGATAGCCCTCCGGGGCAGTAATTAGAATTTCCGCCTTTGTCGGGTCGGCTTCTATTTTGCGCCGTAAACGATAAATATGGGTTTCAAGCGTGTGGGTTGTTACCGAAGCATTATAGCCCCACACTTCATGCAATAATTGCTCGCGCCCTACGGCATCGCCAGCACGGTGCAAATATGAGATAATATGGGCCTCTTTTTCTGTGAGCCTGATCTTGCTACCGTCATCATGTAATAATAGCCTTTGTGCGTGCACAAAACGATAAGGCCCTATTTTATAGTCTGCCGCTTCACTTTTTTCATGAGCGCGTAATTGCGTGCGTATGGATGCAAGCAAAGCGCCAAAGCGAAATGGTTTTATCATATAAGCGTTAATCATGTCGCGCACGGCAAATTCATGCATTTCCGCTTCTTGCGTGCTTGCGCCTAGCATAATAAGGGGTATACACATATCTTGCGCGCGGCTTTCGCGACAAAATGTGAAGCCCGCAGCATCGGGCATATCGGCGCTTACCAGAATCAAATCAAATAAATGCGCCGCACATAGCTCCCGCGCCGCGGCACTATCTGTCGCATGGCTATATTGAAACTCACCATGTAGCTTAAACTGTTCTTCCAGTAATGAAATAAGCAGTGCATCATTATCTATAATCAATAGGCGAAATAAGCGACTCATGGAATTATTTTTACGCAAACACAGATAATAAATGCAAGATTTATTTTAGGCACAATATGATTATTTCGGTTTCCTATGCAGGCACAGGCAGTCACGCCATTTTAGCGTGGCAAGATAAAAGTATCCCTTGCCTGATAGGTGCGCGCGGCGTCGCACATGATAAATGCGAGGGCGATGAAAAGACACCTTTGGGCATTATGCCCATTCGCCGCCTCTGGTATCGCCCCGATCGCGTTACTTTGCCGCCTGTGCTTATACCATCTCGCCCCATCACCCCGCAAAGTGGGTGGTGTGATGATGCCCAGGCGGATATGTATAATAAACCCATCACTCTTCCCGTTATGGTGTCGTATGAGCGCTTATATCGGGATGACCCGCTATATGATATATTTTTGGAATTAGGGTATAATGATGCCCCGCCGATTGCGGGCAAGGGAAGCGCAATTTTTTTGCATTTAACCAAGCCCGCTATGACATCAACCAAAGGGTGCATTGCGATAGATAGTGCAGCAATGCATGCCGTTTTACCACAGATAAGGCCAGGCGATAGGGTAGAGGTAAGATTAGCTGCGCGCACCGAATAGGGCGGTGCCAATGCGAATATGCGTTGCCCCTTGTTGCACGGCCATTTCATAATCATCGCTCATGCCCATACTCGCATAGGGCAGGCTCAGGTCTTTGGCCAATTTCATAAGCAAGGCAAAATGGGGCGGGCGCACATCTGCCACCGGCGGAATACACATAAGCCCTTCAATGTTAAGCCTTAATGTGGTGCGGCAATAATGCACAAACTCTTTTACAGCATGCGGGGGAAGTCCATGTTTTTGCGCTTCTTCACCACTATTTACCTGCACAAAAAGTTGTGGCAAATGCGCGCCGGCATCGCGTAAGCCTGCGAGTTTTTGTGCTAATTTTTCGCGGTCAAGCGTATGGATAACGTCAAATAGCTGAATTGCCATTTTTGCCTTATTGGTTTGTAAGGGGCCGATAAGGTGAAGGGTTACATGCGGAAATTCTTGTTTTAAGGGCGTCCATTTTGTATGTGCTTCTACCACACGATTTTCGCCGAAGTCATGATGGCCATGGTGCAAAAGTGGTAAAATGCGTGCGGTTTCAACTGTTTTGGATGCGGCAATCAGCCGCACCTTTCTTGTATCCGGCGTATAGCGGGCAATCTTTTTGTTAATAATCTCATAATGTGCGATTATATTTTGTGTCATAATGGCTTTCTTATAACGGAAACGAAACATAATGTTAATACATAAGCCCGCGCGCATTTTTATTACCGATACGATCCGCGCCCCTAAATGGCGTGTGATCATTGGTGGTCTGTCGCGCACAGATGCGGTGATTTTTCGTGATTATCACCACCCGCACCGCCTTGAATATGCTCACGAGGTGGCTGCATTGTGTCGTGCGCGCGGTATTGGCTTGCTCATTGCTGGCGATTGGCGGCTGGCTCACGCCTTGAATGCCGGTATGCATATGCCTGCATATATGGCACGCGCGGCGCTTAACACATATAAAACCAAGCCTATTGGTTTATTTTCAACAGCTGTCCATAGCGAGGCGGCTTTGCATCGTGCCGCCGCATTGGGCGCGAATATGGTGCTTATTTCGCCAGTCTTTCCAACGCAAAGTCACAAAAATGCGCGCGTGCTCGGGGTTTTGAAATTCATGCATTTGGCAAATTGTGCCCGCAACTTACACATAACCCCCTATGCGTTAGGCGGTATGAATGTCAAAACCATAAAACGCCTGCGCACCGGCACTGGGCATATGCCCCATTTTGCCGCTATAGATATGTTTTCACACATAGATGGGCTTTACTTTTCGTATGTTACCGCCTAATGATAAGCATAAGTAAGTGAGAAGATAGCAGGGTCATTATGATGCTAAATATGGATAAAACAATCCGCATTTCCTTTATTTTATGTAGTATATTTGCGCTTGTTGGGTGCGATCTGTTGCGCGGTGGAACAGGCGGGTCGCCACATAGCCGTGGCGAAAATAATGCCGATATTGGTGCAGATGCAAATGATGATTTCGGCACATTATTCGGTGACGGGCTTACCTTCAAGCCCACGCTTGCTGCCGAAGATAAGGTTGAGACAATTGATGCACAAACAGATAAAGCGGTAGAACAGAGCGTAAATGTAAACCCTATATTATGGCGTGCGGCTTTGGATACATTCACATTTTTACCGCTTGCATCGGCTGATGCAAAAAGCGGGATTATTATTTATGATTGGTTTAGCGACCCCAATGCCCCCAATGAACGCCTGAAAATCAATGCACATATATTATCTTACGCGTTAAGAGGGGATGCGATTCGTGTTTTCGTGCATAAGCAGGTAAAACAGGGGGGGGCATGGGTAAATGCTGCATTAGCGCCCATGACAAACCGGCGATTAGAAGATGCCATTTTAATGCGTGCCCGCGAATTGCAGGTCGCACAAACCGAATAGAGCGATATATATCAAAATAAGTGAGTGAAATTCATGTCGCATTATGAACCACATGAGCATGAGGTATATTGGCAAAATAAATGGAAAGATGCCGATTGTTTTGCCGTCCAAAATGATCCGCGCCGCCCCAAATATTATGTGCTGGAAATGTTTCCCTATCCCTCGGGGCGTATTCACACCGGCCATGTGCGTAATTATGCCATGGGCGATGTGGTGGCACGTTTCAAAAAAGCACGCGGCTTTAATATATTGCATCCTATGGGGTGGGATGCTTTTGGCTTGCCGGCAGAAAATGCGGCGATGCAACATAAAGTTCATCCGCGTGAATGGACATATAAAAATATTGATGTGATGCGCGCACAATTACAATCTATGGGGCTTGCGATTGATTGGTCGCATGAATTTGCTACATGCGATCCCGACTATTATCGCTTTCAACAAGAGCTTTTTATCGATTTTCTTGCCAATGGGTTAGTTGAGCGTCGTGAGAGTAAGGTAAATTGGGATCCGGTTGACCAAACTGTGCTTGCGAATGAGCAGGTGATTGACGGAAAAGGGTGGCGTTCGGGTGCGCCGGTGGAGCAACGCAATCTCGCACAATGGGTTTTGAAAATCACCGATTTTGCCGAAGATTTGCTGCAAGGCTTGCAAGAGCTTACACGCTGGCCGGAAAAAGTGCGCATGATGCAGGCAAATTGGATCGGGCGCTCGCAAGGCTTGCAATGTGATTTTAAGCTAACAACCCCGCTGGATGATTTTCACAAGCTAAGCATTTACACAACCCGCCCTGATACACTTTATGGTGCAAGTTTCTGTGCCATCGCCCCCGACCATCCGCTGGCCGTTCGACTGGCCGAAGACAATGCCGAAATAGCCGATTTTCGGGCAGAATGTGCGGCATTGGGCACCAGTGAAAGTGTGATTGAAGCGGCTGAAAAAAAGGGAATTGATACGGGCCGCTTTGTGCACCATCCGCTTGATGATGCGTGGCATTTGCCAATTTATATTGCCAATTTTGTTCTGATGGATTATGGCACAGGCGCTATTTTTGCCTGCCCTGCACATGATCAGCGCGATCTCGATTTTGCGCGCAAATATGATTTACCCGTAAAACCGGTCATTATGCCTGCAGGCGAGACTGCACAAACCTTCACCATTAGACATGAAGCCTATACCGGCGAAGGCCATATGATACATTCCGCGTTTCTGGATGGGTTAGATAGCGCTGCCGCACGCGAAACAATCATTCGCCATTTTGAGAACAATAATCTGGGCACCGCCTATGTCAATTTTCGCTTGCGCGATTGGGGGATTTCACGCCAACGCTATTGGGGGTGCCCCATTCCGATTATCCATTGCGATACATGCGGCATGGTGCCTGTGCCCAAGCAAGATTTACCCGTGCGTCTGCCCGAAGATATATCTTTTGACAAGCCGGGCAATCCGCTTGCCCATCATCCACACTGGAAGCACACACCCTGCCCGCAATGTGGCAAGCAAGCCATACGCGAAACCGATACATGTGATACATTCGTCGATAGCTCCTGGTATTATGCGCGTTTTACAGGCTTATCCGATAGCGCGCCGGTTGACCCTGAGAAAACTGCTTATTGGTTGCCCGTTGACCAATATATTGGCGGGGTTGAACATGCAATTTTACATTTGCTTTATGCGCGTTTTTTCGCCCGCGCTATGGAAAAAATCGGTCTGTTAAACGTAAAAGAACCCTTTAGCGGCCTGTTTACGCAAGGCATGGTGTGCCATGAAACCTATCAACTGAATAATGGTGCATGGGTGGCCCCCAATGAAATAGATAAAACAAAAGATGGGGTTGTGCTAAAAGCCGATGGGGTAACGCCGGTGAAAATCGGTGCGGTTGAGAAAATGTCGAAATCCAAACGCAATGTAATTGATGCCAGCGATATTATTGAGACTTATGGCGCCGATGCTGCACGCTGGTTCATGCTTTCCGATTCGCCGCCCGCGCGCGATGTGCATTGGTCGGAAGCAGGTATTGAAGGGGCAGCACGTTTCATGCAACGCTTTTGGCGTTTGATCATAGCCCATAGCGATGAAGTCGTCAGTGCCGATCACACCCCGCATAATAGCGGTGTAAAAGGCGATATATATAAAGCCGCCCATAGCGCCCTATATCATGTCACCACACATATTGAGCAGCTTGCCTTTAACCGTGCCATTGCACATATTTACACATTACATAATCAGCTAAGTGCCCTCAAAACCGAAACAGAACAGGAAAAAGCCGTATTACAAGCAGGGCTTGAAATTCTTACCCAGATAACAGCCCCCTTTATGCCGCATTTGGCCGAAGCCTGTTGGCAAAGATTAGGCCATGACAGCCTGCTTGCCCAAGCTCCGTGGCCTGTCGCAGATGAAAGGGTGCTTATCGAAGATGAAATCACTCTTCCTATACAAGTAAACGGAAAAAAACGTGCCGAATTGCGCGTGCCGCATAATGCTGATAAAATAATGATAGAAAAGCTGCTACACGCTGATGCAAAAGTAAAGCAGCTTATTGATGGACGTGATGTTAAAAAATTTATTATTGTGCCGAACCGTATTGTCAATATTGTGCTTTAGCTTATGCATTGCGTGCGGCTTTGAGCCTGTGCATAAGCAAAAAACCACGCTCAAAATGGCCGCGCTTGCGCTTAACGAACATATATATCAGGAAAATCTGAATATTATTTTGCGCGACCAGATGCGTATCGACGCAAACGCGCCCTATAGGCTAGAGGTGACTTTGACCCATATGCGTGCCAATCAATCTGTTACGCGCGAAAGCGAAGTTGCCCGCGTGCAATTTTCCATAGAGCTTGATTTTACATTATATGATACGCAAGACCAGAAAATTTTATGGCACAGTAAAACCCGAAAAAATGATGCCTATAATCGCGAGGAATCCGAGACCATAAATATGCAAATCGAAAACGCTTTGATTGACAATATACTACGCAAGGCAAGCGAAGAGCTTATACGCAAATTACAAATCTATCTTGCCACACGAAAGCCCCCCACACCATGATGCTTAAAGCGCATCAGGTGGCAGAGTTCATTCATGCCCTTACGCCCGAAAAAGGGCATGGAAAATTATTTCTGCTTTATGGACAAGACCAAGGCGCAATTCGGGAAAGCGCAAAACAACTGATAACAAAATATTTGGGTGATGCTTACGACCCGCTCCAGCTTATTGAGGTAAATGATGCACAATGCGCACAGGCACGTGCAATTTTGCGCGATGAAGCTGCAGGTATATCTATGTTTGGCGGTGCCCGTTTGGTGAATTTGCGCTGCAAAAATAATGAGGCCGCTGCGAAAGCGGCTCAGTTTTTTCTGGCTGACCCTGTGGATGATGCATGCGTTGTGATTGAAGCAGAAAATTTGCGTCCGCAAGCTGCTTTACGCAAAGCGATTGAAGGGGCAGATGCAGGTATGGCGCTTCCCTTTTATCCGGCAAATGCCCGGGATATGGAACATATTATTCGTAATTTTCTTAACACAAATGGGTTTCAGATCGAAATTGCGGCACTGGCATTCTTGCGCGATCGGGCAAGTGCAGATCGCGGTATTTTGCAACGTGAATTAGAGCGGCTCATATTATATATGGGCGCCCCGTCAAAAAGCGATGCGGCAGATAAAAAACGCCTGATCACTATGGAAGATATCCACCTCGCTTCAAATGATTTGGAAGCTGCCACCATAGATAAGCTGGTTGATGCCATTGCCTTGGGCGATATTGCCAGGCTCGATCGTATGATATTACGTCTAAAACAAATGGGAAACCGCACAGAAAACATGCTGATTATGGTGCGCCGCCATTTTCAGACCTTGCATCTTGTAACCGCTATGATTGAAGCAGGCCATGCACAAGCCGAAGCCTTGCGCACTATACGCCCCCCCATTCATTTTCAGCGTCGTCCGCTTATTGAACAACAAATAAAATTATGGTCGCGGCGTAAAATAGAAAGCGCATTGCATATTTTACATATGGCCGAAGCTGATTGCCGCAGTGGCAAAATGCCTATAGATGCGCTTGCCGCTTATAGCTTATTGCGCTTGGCGCGGGCAGGTTATGCATTAAAGCGCTAATACGCTTTTTCCAGCAAAGCTATAATTCCGCGATGGCGCAAGGCGTGCGCCCAATCGCGTGCGGTGCGTCCCGTTTTATCGGTTTCATAAATATCTGCGCCATGCGTTAGCAGTAAATCTATCTGATCACTCAACCCCAAACGCGCCGCAATGATAAGAGCAACTTCATTATTTTCGCCGGGCTTGTTTACATCCGCCCCGGCTTCGAGCAAAAGCCGCACCACATCCAAACGGTTGCGCAACACCGCAACCGTAAGGGCGGTGCGTTTATTCGTGCCGCGTGCATCAATGCGCGCGCCCTTTTCCAGCAAATAGCCAACCGCCGCAGCCTGTCCCCATTCGGCGGCAACAATAAGTGGTAAGGCACGATTATACCCATAATCATTTGCATGGATGCCTGAAAATATGGCTGCCTCCATGCCCGCAATATCCCCGATGCGCGCGGCTTCAATGAGATCATTATCCGGCAATACCGGTATTTCTTGTGCCTGTAATGCGCCTGCAAACGCACATAACGCAATTAAAAATAAGATAGGGTTTCGCATAAAATTTATCTTCCTTCATAAATATGCTATAAGGCCATTATATAAAAAGAGGAAAAATCTGCAATGAAAACCGCACGCATCAGCCTTATCATTACCATTATCGGTCTTATTGCGATTTTAGCCATGTTGCTTTTGCATTTGGTTTTCAAGCAAAACCCTGCCACGCAAGACCCCTTATTTTTACAGCAAAATATTGATATTGGGGGCACGTTTTCTCTTATTGATGAAACCGGGGCCCCGGTTACACAGGATGATTTTGCCGGGGATTATATGCTGATTTATTTTGGGTTTACCTATTGCCCTGATGTTTGCCCGCTAACGCTGGAGATTATGAGCACCAGCCTTACCATGCTGGGCGAAAATGCCAAACATATTCACCCAGTTTTCATCACCATAGACCCCGAACGCGATACGCCAGATGAATTGCGGCTTTATCTTTCTTATTTTCATAAACGCTTTAAGGGGCTTACCGGCACGCCGGCACAAATTGCGGATATAGCTGCAGCCTATAAAATTTATTATAAGAAGGTTGCGGATGAAACCGGTGCCGGCAGCTATGTGATGGACCATAGCTCTTTAATTTACCTTATGGGTCCGGATGGTGAATTTGTCACCTTTTTTGCCGATAACACACCGCCCGAAATGATAGCAGAAAAAATTAATACGATTCTGCAACAAAAAACCGGCTATTAGCGCGTAAACTTAAATATCCAAATTGCTTACTGCAAGCGCATTTTCCTGAATAAAGCGGCGGCGCGGTTCAACAACATCGCCCATAAGCTGCTCGAATAGATTATTGGATTCTGCCACATCCTGCACGTGCACCTGCAAAAGGGAACGTGCGTTTTTATCCAATGTCGTTTGCCATAGCTGATCCGGGTTCATTTCGCCCAGGCCTTTATAACGCTGCAAGTTTATACCTTGCCTGCCAGTATCTAAAATCGCATCGAGTAAATCACGCGGTGCATTTATAGGTATGGTTTTATCTTTAATATGCAATTCACCCGTTTTCAGATAAACCTGTTGTAAGTCATGCGCCATCATATCAAGCCGGCGCGCTTCGGCAGAAGATACAAGCGGTCCGTCTATCTTCACCACCTCTTTTACACCGCGTAATTCACGGGAAAAGCGTAAGCCCCCATCTTGGGTTGGCTCACCTTGCCAGCCACGTTCAACGCTTTCTTCAATCATATCCAGTCTTTGTGCAATATAAGTGGCACTTTGCGTGGCCATTTGCGTATCGGATAAAATCCGTGGTGTTAGCGCGCCTGAAATTGTAACCTGCTCAATAATAGATGTCGGATAGCGTGGCGGTAAGCTGTCAAGCAATTTACGCATTTGACGTGCCTGGTCGAGCAAAAGGCGCAAATCTGCCCCGCTTCTTTGTTCGCCTGAATGAAGCGTAAATATGGCATCTTTCAAACCGCTGTCAATAAGATGGTCTTCCAGCGCTGTCATATCTTTTACATAGGTCTCGGCACTTTGTTGGCGTATTTTGAATAGAGGCGGTTGGGCAATATAGAGATATCCCTTTTCGATAATTTCGGGCATTTGGCGATAGAAAAATGTGAGTAATAATGTGCGAATATGCGCGCCATCCACATCGGCATCAGTCATGATGATGATTTTGTGATAGCGCAATTTTTCAATATTAAAATCTTCGCGGCCAATGCCTGTACCAAGCGCGGTAATGAGCGTGCCGATTTCATTGGAAGAAAGCATTTTATCAAAGCGGGCACGCTCGACATTCAAAATTTTACCGCGCAGAGGTAAAACAGCCTGATTGGTGCGGTTGCGTGCTTGTTTTGCCGACCCCCCCGCAGAATCGCCCTCAACAATAAAAAGCTCGGCTTCGGACGGATCCCGCGTTTGGCAATCGGCAAGTTTTCCCGGCAAGCTCGATACATCCAGCGCGCCTTTGCGCCGCGTAAGCTCGCGCGCTTTTCTTGCTGCTTCGCGGGCAGCGGCTGCTTCTACAACTTTGGCAATGATTTTTTTTGCCGCATTGGGGTGTTCTTCAAACCATTCGGATAATGTTGTGTTCACCACGCTTTCAACAATGGGGCGCACTTCGGACGATACCAGCTTATCTTTTGTTTGGCTGGAAAATTTCGGGTCTGGCACTTTCACTGATAACACTGCCGTAAGCCCCTCGCGACAATCATCGCCGCTTAGTGTTACTTTTTCCTTTTTGGCCAGCCCCGATTGATTGGCATAATTATTCACTGTGCGCGTAAGCGCGCCGCGTAACCCGGCCAAATGCGTGCCCCCATCGCGTTGCGGAATATTATTCGTAAAACAAAGCACGGTTTCATGATAGCTGTCATTCCACCATAAGGCCAATTCAACGCTAATATCATCTGCTTGTGCGCGCAAAGTAATCGGGTCAGCATTAAGCGGGGTTTTATTGCGATCAAGATAGCGAATAAACGCCTCAAGCCCGCCTGCATAATTCATATCTACCTGTTTGGGGCTCGCATGACGATTATCGGTTAAGTGAATCGCCACGCCTGAATTTAAAAATGCAAGCTCGCGGAGCCTATGCTCTAGGGTTTCAAAGTTAAACTCGGTCATGGTGAATGTATCTGCCGAAGGGTGGAAGGTAACATAGGTGCCGCTTTTATCTGTATCGCCCTTTACCGCCAAATCTGCCGTGGCCTCGCCATGGGCAAAGCGCATTTCATGAATTTTACCATTGCGGTGAATGGTAAGCTCCAACCAGTCTGAAAGCGCATTCACCACCGATACGCCAACGCCATGCAACCCCCCCGAAACCTTATAGCTATTTTGGTCGAATTTACCACCAGCATGAAGCTGGGTCATAATCACTTGCGCCGCCGATACACCTTCTTCAGGGTGCAGATCGGTGGGGATACCGCGGCCATTATCGCTCACCGTTACCGAGCCATCGGCATTAAGCGTTACACATACTTTATCGCAATGGCCGGCCAAGGCCTCATCAATGGCATTATCCACCACCTCATAAACCATATGATGCAACCCCGTGCCATCATCTGTATCCCCAATATACATGCCTGGGCGTTTGCGCACCGCTTCGAGGCCTTTTAGAACCTTAATCGAAGCGGCACCATATTCACCTGCATTGTCTTTTTCTTCATGCATAAATTACCCTTTTCTCATCTCTCTATAATGCCCTGATTTGTGCCCCCTTAGCAAGCATCATCACGTGGGTTTATTCGTTCTGTTCTGAGCGTTACTGACTATGACGCAAAACAAATACTTGAGCTGGTGAAAAATCAAAGTGAGTACTAACGAAAGCACAATTACTGTAAATGAACTGCCTGTGAAGGTTATCCGAAAGAAAATAAAGAACCTTCACTTGGCTGCCTACCCGCCTGATGGATGGGTCAGAATTACCGTTCCAGAAATTATTGATGATGAGGCCGTTAGATTAGCCGTTATATCAAAATTCGGGTGGATTATGGCGAGAAGAGGACTTAAAAGTTCCTAAACGCCATAAGAAGCGGGGTCGTTTATATTTGAATGATGGCTCTTGTAAGGTGATTATTGTTGATGAAGCCTCTTTTGTTAGCACACGGCAGATTAAAGACTTTTTAAGCCTTACCGAAAAGCTGGAACCGGCGCGCGTTGCCCTGGTGGGCGATCGCATGCAATTATCAGCCGTAGAAGCTGGTGCACCTTTCGAGCAAATGCAACGCAGCGGGCTTGAGACAGGGGTTATGGATCAGATTGGGCTAAGACTGCGTGTGGTGGTGGATGTTGGAAGAAAATCGGTAGGCAATCGCATGATAAAATAAAGAGGGGGTCAAGCGCCCATTCGCGCCAGCGAATGTATAGCGTAAAAAAATGTGTAGCACCCAAAAAGAAAGCGCGCCCATGTTTGCGTTATATAGGGACGCCCCATGGGCGCGCCTGCAACAGAAAAGAAAAAAGCGCGTTCCGCGTGCAGTAGGACAGGCGCGTCATTCCGCAAGGAATGTGTAGCGTAAAAAAATGTGTAGTGCCCAATAAAAATGTGTAGCGCAAAATAAATGCATTCCTAATAAGCAGCAAGCGCGGCAATCAGTTCTTCCGCTGCGGCTTTTTCGGCCACATCATCACCCGCTGTAGAGAGCGCATTTTGTGCCTGTTCGCGCAATGTGCGCAAACGTGCACCGCTAAGCTCATCAATAGGAATGGCCGTTTCCGCCAAAACCGTAAGCCCTTGCGGCGTGACATCGGCAAAACCTTTAGGCAAAAAATAGGTGCTTTGTGTCGTGCCATCCGTAACCTGTAACACGCCCGGACGCAATGTGGAGATAAGCGGACTATGCGCGGGTAAAACTTCAAAATCCCCCGCGCGCCCCGGCACACATACCGCATCTACCTCGGCACAGAGAATAGCACGCTCTGGCGACACCAAATCGAATTTCAATTTATCCGCCATAAATTATGCCGCATCCTTTTCTAATTGCTCGGCCTTGGCAATCGCATCTTCTATCGTGCCAACCATATAAAAGGCCGCTTCGGGAAGGTGATCATAATCGCCCGCACAAAGCCCCTTAAAGCCTTTAATCGTATCGGCCAAATCCACCAATATGCCGGGCGAACCGGTAAAGACTTCCGCCACATGGAAGGGTTGCGACAAGAAACGCTCAATCTTACGTGCGCGGTTCACAACCAGCTTATCTTCTTCGGAAAGCTCATCCATGCCCAAAATCGCGATAATATCCTGCAAGGATTTATACCGCTGCAAAATCTCCTGCACTTCACGCGCCACCTGATAATGCTCTTCGCCCACAACACGTGGCTCCAGAATACGGCTGGTTGAATCGAGCGGATCCACCGCCGGATAAATCCCTTTTTCGGAAATGGCGCGCGACAGCACAGTGGTTGCATCCAAATGCGCAAATGAAGTCGCCGGTGCCGGGTCAGTCAAATCATCAGCCGGCACATAAATGGCTTGCACCGAGGTAATCGACCCTTTTGTTGTTGTCGTAATACGCTCTTGCAACGCACCCATATCCGTCGCCAAAGTCGGCTGATAACCCACAGCAGAAGGAATACGCCCCAAGAGTGCGGACACTTCCGAACCTGCCTGTGTAAAACGGAAAATATTATCAATAAAAAATAATACATCTTGCCCCTGGTCACGGAAGTTTTCGGCCACAGTAAGACCGGTAAGTGCCACGCGTGCACGTGCACCGGGCGGTTCATTCATCTGCCCATAGACCAGCGCGCATTTAGAGCCTTCGCCGCCCTTTTCCTTATTCACGCCAGACTCAACCATTTCCCAATAAAGGTCATTACCTTCGCGCGTGCGCTCGCCAACGCCGGCAAATACCGAATAGCCGCCATGCGCCTTAGCCACATTATTGATCAATTCCATAATCAAAACCGTTTTGCCAACACCAGCACCGCCAAACAGGCCGATTTTACCGCCCTTGGCATAGGGGGCAAGCAAATCCACCACCTTGATGCCCGTAACCAGCAATTCGGCTTCGGTTGATTGCTCGACAAATTCCGGTGCTTCCTGATGAATGGCGCGTGTATCATCCGCCCCGATTGGTCCTGCCTCATCCACCGGCTCGCCAATAACATTCATAATGCGCCCCAGAGTTTTTTCGCCAACCGGCACCGAAATCGGCGCCCCAGTATCCTTCACCTCTTGCCCGCGCACCAGACCTTCGGTCGAGTCCATCGCAATGGTGCGCACAGTGCGTTCACCCAAATGCTGCGCCACTTCCAACACCAAACGCGTGCCGGTATTTTCTGTTTCCAGCGCGTTTAGAATTTCCGGTAAGTCGCCGCTAAATTGCACATCGACAACTGCGCCGATAACTTGCGTAATTTTTCCGATAATCTCTGCCATTTTTAACCTCTCACAGTTTATAATCTATAGGGCTTCTGCACCCGAAATAATTTCAATCAGCTCTTTGGTAATTTGTGCCTGCCGCGACCGGTTATAGGTAATCGTCAGACTATCAATCATTTCACCGGCATTGCGGGTTGCATTATCCATAGCGCTCATACGTGCGCCTTGTTCGCTTGCGGCATTTTCCAATAGGGCACGTAAAATCTGAATCGCAATATTTTGTGGCAATAATACATTCAGAATCTCGCTTTCTTCCGGTTCATAATCATAAACCGCCCCGGCCAAATCGGGCGCAGTATCTGCATCAATATGTGCCGGAATAATTTGTGCGGCATGCGGGGGTTGCGATAAGACAGATTCAAAATGGGCATAAAACAAAGTGCATATGTCAAACTTATCCGCATCAAAGTCGGATATAATTTGTGTGGCAACCTGCTGCGCCTGTTCAAACCCAATATGCCGGACATCCTGAAAGGTAATCGGCTCAAGCATATGCGCCGCCATATCGCGCCGCAATACATCATATCCTTTGCGCCCAACGCATAATATGCGCACCTGCTTACCTTCAGCCAGTAAAGCGCGTGCCTTATCGCGGGCAAGCCGGGCAATGGAAGCATTAAAGCCACCGCATAAGCCGCGCTCTGCTGTTGCGACAACCAATAAATGGCGGGCATCGCTACCTGTGCCTGCAAGCAAAGCCGGGGCATCTTCCCTGCCAGCAAAGCCGGTTGCAAGATTGGCCAGCACATTAGCCATATGCGTTGCATAGGGGCGGGCTGCTTCTGCGGCTTCCTGGGCGCGGCGTAATTTAGAGGCGGCAACCATTTGCATGGCACGCGTAATCTTCTGCGTGGCTTGCACGCTGGAAATTCGATTGCGCAATTCTTTTAATGATGCCATGCCCGTTACCTTTTATGAAAAATCTGCACTATAGCTTTCTACGGCCTGTTTGAGCGCCGCTTCGGTATTTTCCGAAAGGGCTTTTTCGGCACGAATTGTATCCAGAATTGTGCTGTATTTTTCATGAACAAAACGCAATAAACCAGCCTCAAACCGCCCGACATCGCTCACAGCAATTTTATCAAGATAGCCATTCACACCGGCATAAATCACCACCACCTGTTCTTCCACCTTAAGCGGTGTAAACTGGTTTTGCTTCAAAAGCTCGGTTAAGCGCGCCCCACGATTAAGCAGGTTTTGCGTGGCCGCATCCAGCTCTGATCCAAATTGGGCAAAGGCGGCCATTTCACGATATTGTGCGAGTTCACCTTTAATTTTACCCGCTACCTGTTTCATGGCTTTCACCTGTGCAGATGATCCCACCCGCGACACAGAAAGCCCCACATTCACCGCCGGACGCACCCCTTGATAAAACAAATCGGTTTCAAGGAAGATTTGTCCATCGGTAATGGAAATCACATTGGTGGGAATATAAGCCGACACATCATTGGCCTGGGTTTCGATAATCGGTAAGGCGGTCATAGAGCCCGCCCCGAAATCATCATTTAATTTTGCGGCACGTTCCAAAAGGCGTGAATGGAGATAAAACACATCCCCCGGATAGGCTTCACGCCCGGGCGGACGGCGCAATAATAAAGACATTTGCCGATACGCAACAGCCTGCTTTGATAAATCATCATAGGTAATGAGCGCATGCATGCCATTATCGCGGAAATATTCGGCCATTGTGCAGCCCGCAAAAGGTGTGAGAAACTGCATGGGGGCTGGCTCAGATGCCGTTGCGGCCACAACCACCGAATATTTAAGCGCGTCATTTTCCTCTAGGGTTTTTACAATTTGTGCAACCGTAGAGCGTTTCTGCCCGATCGCGACATAAACGCAATAAAGTTTCGCGCTTTCATCATCACCCTCATTGACAGCCTTTTGATTCAAAATCGCATCAATCGCAATGGCCGTTTTACCGGTTTGGCGGTCGCCAATAATCAATTCGCGTTGCCCCCGCCCGATAGGGATAAGCGCATCCACCGCTTTAAGCCCTGTTTGCATAGGTTCATGCACAGATTTACGCGGAATAATGCCAGGGGCTTTTACATCCACTTCCATACGTTTTTGGGCATTGATTGGCCCTTTGCCATCTAACGGATTGCCGAGCGGGTCAACCACGCGGCCTAATAATTCCTTACCGACCGGCACATCCACAATATCGCCAGTGCGCTTGACTGTATCGCCTTCGCGAATTTCGCGGTCAGACCCGAAAATCACCGCGCCGACATTATCTTCTTCCAGATTAAGTGCCATGCCGCGAATGCCGCCGCTAAACTCCACCATTTCACCGGCTTGCACATTATCTAGCCCATAAATGCGGGCAATCCCGTCGCCTACGGATAAAATTTGTCCGATCTCCGATATTTCGGATTTTTGGTCAAACCCCTTAATTTGTTCTTTTAATATGGAAGAAATTTCCGATGCTTTTATATCCATCAGCCTTACCTCTTACTTTACTGTGTTTAATGCGTTTTCCAACAATTCTAATTTACGCCGCAATGATCCATCTATCATACGGCTTCCTATTTTCACAACCAGGCCACCGAGCAGAGTTTTATCTGTTGTTTCCTCAATGATGATGGTTTTGTTGTAAATCTTTTTTAATTCCTGTTTTAGGGTATCTATTTGTGTATCCGATAAGGGTTTAGCGGCACTTATTGCTGCCACCATTTCATCGCGCGACTCGGCCATGAGTGTGGCAAAATGCCGCGTCATGTCATGAAGCGCAAAGCCGCGCCGGTTACGCACAACCAATGCGCTGAAATTTTGCACCAGATCATCTGCCCCGCCTTTGGCCAAAACAGCACGTAATGCGGTCTCTTGTTCTTGGGTTTGCAATAGCGGACTACGCACCATTTTTTGTAAATCTGCGCTTTCTTCAAGCAATAGACGTAAAGCATGTATATCTTCGGCAATCTTATCACGTGCGTGGGGGGTGAGCTCTTGCGCAAGCTCAAACAACGCCATTGCATAGCGCGCTGCAATTCCACCAATAAGTGTCTCATTATCTGCCAAACGTCACCCCATTTAACCGTTAAACCATCTTGCCAAAAGAGTATTGCGCGTGCCTTATCACGACCTATCGTGACTTGCAATAGGCGCAATCATATTTCCTTATCTTTCTTTATGGAAAACCATATATTTTACATGAAAGAATAGGGATCAATATCAATCGCAACCCGAATATCGCCCTTTTGTGGCACATGCGCCAGCCAGTGGGCAATAAAACTTTGGAGGGCAATCTTTTTATCTGCCTTGATTAAAAACCGAAAGCGATAACGTGTGCGCAAACGCGCAATCGGCGCAGGGGCCGGGCCAAATATATGAATATCTGTATTTTGCGGAATTTTTTGTGCCAAAGCCCGCGCAAAATTAAGCCCATATGTTTGATTTTTGCTAGAAATAATCACCGCAGCCAAGCGCCCGAAAGGCGGCATAGCGGCGTGCCGTCTGGCCTGTAATTCTGCGGCAATAAATTCATCGCGTGTGCCCGACACCAAAGCCTGTAATACGGGGTGATGTGGCATATAGCTTTGCAGCATCACCCGCCCTTCGTCTATTTCGCGCCCGGCGCGCCCTGATACTTGCACCAAAAGCTGATATGTGCGTTCTGCCGCACGTAAATCGGCATTGCCCAAGCCTGCATCCGCATCCACCACGCCGACAAAAGTGAGTTTGGGAAAATGATGTCCCTTCGTCACCATTTGCGTGCCGACAATAATATCTGCGCCGCCTTCGGCAATATGGGTGATATGCGTGGTGAAATCGGCCTGCCCTGTAATATGGTCGGAAGAAAGCAGACTGATACGCGCATCGGGAAAATGCATGCCGGCCTCCTCGACAATACGTTCAACACCCGGCCCGCACGCCACCAACATATCTGCCGCCCCACATGCATCGCATATATGCGGAATAGGGCGTATTGTGCCGCAGTGATGGCATAATAATTGTTGCCGTGCCCGATGCTCCACCAGCCACGCATCACAAGAGGGACACCCATATCTGTGCCCGCAGGCGCGGCAAATCGTAAGCGGGGCAAAACCGCGCCGGTTGAGAAATAATAATGCCTGACGCTTTTGGGTCATCGTATCGCGGATCGCCTCTACCATTTGCGGCACAAGCCATTGTCCACGCGCAGGCGGCGTTTTACGCATATCAATCAGCTCTATATGCGGCAATATCGCTCCCCCATGCCGATGCGGTAAATGATGCAAGCGATAACGGCCTATATGTGCATTCTGAACACTTTCAAGCGAAGGCGTGGCCGATGCCAGAATAATCGGACATGCCGCAAAGCGCGCGCGCAGCACCGCCATATCACGCGCATTATAAATAAGCTGTTCTTCTTGCTTAAACGCTGTGTCATGCTCTTCATCCACCACAATCAGCCCCAGATTTTGCCATGGCAAAAACAAAGCCGAGCGCGCGCCTACCAAAATATTTATCTCACCATTTGCTACCGCCTGCCAGTTGCGCCGCCGCTCGGTTTTGCTTAATTGTGAGTGCCACAAAGCCGGCAAGGTACCGAAACGCTGGCGAAACCGCTCTAAAAATTGTGCCGTGAGCGAAATCTCGGGCAGTAAAATCACCGCCTGCCTATTTTGACGAATAACCTCTTCTACGGCGTCTAAATAGACCTGCGTTTTACCTGATCCCGTTACCCCATCAAGCAGATGCGGCACAAAACTATGCGTCCGCACACACGCACATAAGGCATCTGCCACTTTTTTTTGCGCGGGCGAGAGGGTAATATTGTGCGGCTTAAGCTGGGGGCGGATAAATGGGGGGTGTTTGGGCAAAGCGGTTTCGATGAGATAATGTTGTGCGGCTAGTGTCTTTACCACTGATGTGCTTACCCCTGCGTGCCTGGTAATATCGGCAAGGCTATATAGTGCATGCCCCTCAAAGAGCGCGAATACGCGTTTGCGCGCCGGGGTCATTTTATCCGGCAGCCTACCACCCCACCGATAAGCGCGCATAACCGGTGGCGGCGAAAGCGCATCGGGCGATACCATCGCCAAGCGCAATACAGCGCCTTTGGGCGCCATGATATAATCTGCCATTTTATCGATGAATTGGCGCATATCGGCCTTTAGGGGAGGAACATCTAAGCGCGTAATAAGCGGTTTTAGCTTTTCGGGGGCAATATCGCCTTTTGCATCTGCCCAGACCACGCCATTTACTTTGCGCCTGCCCAAAGGCACATGCACGAAATCGCCCGGCGCAACGGATAAATGCGGCGGCACTTTATAATCATAAGCCTGCGGTGTGCTTAGCGGAATAAGAACGCTTACTTTGTCTTTCATAAAAATATTGTTATAGATGAATGAAATAAAGGCAAGTCTTGGGTGGCGTTTTTACGCAAATCAGCCCAAAATAAATAGCGATATAAGGAGAAACGCGCGATGAAATTTTTTGTTGATAGTGCAGATATAAACGCCATAAAACAACTGGCTGAAACGGGCATGATTGACGGTGTGACCACCAATCCGTCGCTTATTGCGAAAACGGGCGCAGATTTCAAATCACGCATTAAAGATATTTGCGCCATAACTAATGGCCCCGTAAGCGCGGAAGTAACCGCCCTGGATGCCCAAACCATGTTGGCACAAGCACGCGTTTTATGCGAGATTGCTGACAACATCTGCATTAAAGTGCCCCTTACATGGGATGGCCTGAAGGCCACACGCGCGCTCTCTGCAACAGGTGTTCAGGTGAATGTCACGCTTTGCTTTTCGGCCAATCAGGCCTTGCTTGCGGCCAAAGCAGGCGCAACTTATATTTCGCCTTTTATCGGCAGGCTGGATGACATAAATATCTCCGGCATGAGCCTTATTGAGGATATACGCATGATTTATGATAATTATCCCACCTTAAAAACACAGATTTTGGCTGCCTCCATTCGTTCGCCAGAGCATATTCGCCAGGCCGCACTTATTGGCGCAGATGTCGCCACCATTCCTCCCTCGGTGCTGAGTAGCCTTATCGACCACCCGCTTACCGTAAAGGGGCTTGATGCATTTTTAGCCGATTGGGAAACGGCCAAACAGGATATTTAAGCCTATGGAGCAAGGTTTCCACCATATCACGCCGGATTTAGCCCATCTCCTTACGCACTGGATGGAAGACCTAACCACTGCACGGCGCTTAAGCCCACATACGTGCGCCAATTATCAGCGCGACATGCAGCGATTTTGCACCTTTTTGCATGATTACTTCAATCGTGATGTGTGTTTGAACGATATGCATCATATGCATTTAAGGACGTTACGTAGCTTTCTGGCGGCACGGCGTAATGAAAATATCAATAGCCGCTCTTTAGCCCGTAACCTTTCGAGCTTGCGCTCTTTTGCCCGTTTTATGCAAAGGCGCAAACAACCTATAAGTGCCGCCTTTCAGCTTATCAGCGCACCGAAACATAGTGCCTCCCTGCCCCGTCCGTTAGCCAAGGGAGCGGTTTCGCTCATGATAGAGCTTAGTCGGAGCAACACCGCCTCCGTCTGGCAGGGTAAGCGCGATGCTGCCTTGTTAGGTCTGCTTTATGGATGCGGTGTGCGTATTTCCGAAGCCCTTAATCTTACCTATGGGGAAATCGCGGCACAAAATGACACATTACGTATTCACGGCAAAGGCAATAAAACCCGCCTGGTGCCCCTGCTGCGGGTTGTCAGCACTATGATAGAAGACTATTGCGCCCATGCGCCTTTTGCGTTTGCGGCAGATGATCCGCTCTTTCGTGGGGCACGCGGCGGGCGGTTAAATCCGCGTATCGCCCAGCTCATGATTGCTGATTTGCGCCAAAAGCTCGCCTTACCGGCCAGCGTCACCCCGCATGCATTGCGCCATAGCTTTGCAACCGATTTACTTGCTGCGGGCGGTGATTTACGCACCATTCAGGATTTGCTCGGCCATGCAAGCCTACGCTCAACACAGATTTATACGCATGTCGATGCCACACAGCTAAAAACCATATATAAGCACGCCCATCCGCGTGCGGCAAAAGCAAATTAGGTGAGGGATACCTTGTTTGCTCTTAGATTTTCCAACACAAAAAATATGAAAACGGGTATAAGCAATTCTAAAAATTCTTCCCAAAACAGAAAAAATAAGGAAGACCCACTCAGCGCATCAAATATTTGTGACAATATGATAACGCACAACAAAGCGACAATACGCAATTTATTGCTGCTTTTGAATAATTGATAATATAAGTGCCTATCCATAAGCAGGCAGCTTAGAATTAACAAAACAAGTGCTAAATAAACAAAGGGGCCATAGGTGTCATAAGCTGCCTGATCGGCGAAAAATAGGCTTATTTTATGCAGCAGATTTACTTCTCTCTGGATAAAGAAAAATAATATAAGGTTTATCGTGAACATTTGTAAACGGGTGAAGAGACCGCGAAATTTCACTATGACATATAACGCCACAAAAATATATAAAGCAACACTTCCCCACTCAAATAGACTATTCTCACTTTGAAAGAGCGTCATTTTATATCCACCTTCAAAAACACTTAAGCAGCATTTTGTGTTGCGCCATCTTTATCTATAGATTGTTTCGTAGCCGCAAACAGGGCCTATTTTCACAAATTATAATAGGGAACAGATTTGCGTCCTACTTAATTTACCACCACGGTGTCTTTCGTATCTTATCTCATAAAATACGTAAACACTCAAATCACGAATAAATTAGGCGTCTTCTCACGGCGAATAATTCTCGAATTTACCTCCGTTGCCCACCCCACAAAGAAAAAGAGCGCAGGCCGCCTGCAGCCAGGCGAGGCATGCGATGTTAAGCGATAGTGAAGTTAATATACAAGCCTCCCTTTTTATGATTGACAAGCCCGGGCAATAAAAGTAAAGCGGCAAGTGGGACACCCTTCCCCACCGAAGGGCAACTATCTGAGAGGGTAGCATTTATGCACATGATAAATAAGCCAGCACAGCGTCCGGCACGTCCGCAGTTTTCATCTGGACCATGCGTGAAGCGGCCAGGCTGGGATCTTCAAAATTTCACTATAGATGCTTTGGGGCGTTCGCATCGCTCTAAATTGGGTAAAGCGCGCCTAAAACAGGCGATTGATAAAACCCGCGCCATTTTGAATATGCCGCAAGATTATCTCATTGGCATTGTGCCGGGTTCTGATACGGGCGCATTTGAAATGGCCATGTGGACCATGCTTGGCGCGCGCGGTGTGGATATATTGGCATGGGAAAGTTTCGGTGCCGGCTGGGTAAGCGATATTGCCAAACAGCTTAAAGTGGATGATCTGCGGGAAATGACCGCTGCTTACGGGGATTTGCCCGATTTAACCCAGGTCGATTTTTCACGCGATGTGGTGTTTACCTGGAATGGCACAACCTCGGGCGTATGTGTGCCCGATGGCGCGTGGATTGATGCACACCGCACAGGGCTTACATTTTGTGATGCAACCTCTGCCCTGTTTGCCTGCGATATGCCGTGGGATAAGCTGGATGTTACCACATTTAGCTGGCAGAAAGTGCTGGGTGGCGAGGGGGCGCATGGCATGATTATTTTATCCCCACGCGCGGTTGAGCGTTTGGAAACATATACACCGCCCTGGCCTCTGCCCAAGGTTTTTCGTCTTACAAAGGGCGGGAAAATAAGTGAGGGTATTTTTCGCGGCGAAACCATCAATACGCCCTCCATGCTTGCGGTTGAGGATTATCTTGATGCGCTTAACTGGGCAGAGCAAATTGGGGGCTTGTCGGCGCTTATTGCGCGCGCACAAAAGAATAAGCAGGTTTTGGATGAGTGGGTGGCCAAAAGCAACTGGATAGATTTTTTATGTCGTGATGAAAGCCATCGCTCGCCGACCTCTATTTGCCTAAAAATTACCCATAGCGATATTGCAACGCTGGATGAGGCCGCGCAAGCCGCTTTTGCCAAAAAGCTGGTAGGCCTTTTGGAAGAGCATGAGATTGCCTATGATATTGGGGCCTATCGCGATGCGCCTGCGGGCTTACGCATTTGGGCGGGCGGCACGGTGGAGGCCGAAGATATACACGCGCTTACCCTGTGGCTCGATTGGGCATTTGCACACCTGCGCCCTTAATTTAGTCTTAACCCGCATATAAAGGAGAGATTTATGCCGAAAGTGTTAATCGCCGATAAGATGAGCCCGAAAGCCGCCCAGATTTTTGAAGCGCGCGGCATAGAGGTGGATGTCATTACCGGCCTGGAACGCGATGAGCTGATAAAGATTATTGATAAATATGATGGTCTGGTGGTGCGCTCTTCCACCAAAGCGACCGAACCAGTGTTGGATGCGGCCGCGCAGATGAAAGTTATTGGGCGCGCGGGCATTGGGGTGGATAATATTGATATTCCCGCCGCAACAGCGCGCGGCATTGTGGTGATGAACACCCCTTTTGGCAATTCCATCACCACGGCAGAACATGCCATTGCCATGATGTTTGCCATTGCGCGCGATATTCCTACGGCAAATATGTCCACCCATGCCGGCAAGTGGGAAAAAAGCCGCTTTATGGGGGTTGAGCTCACCGGAAAAACCATGGGCATTATTGGTTGCGGCAATATTGGTTCAATCGCAGCGCAACGGGCTTTGGGTTTGAAAATGAAACTTGTCGCCTTTGACCCGTTTTTAACGCCTGAACGGGCGATGGAAATAGGGGTTGAAAAAGTGGAGCTGGATGCGCTGCTTGCACGGGCGGATTTTATATCCTTGCATACCCCCCTTACGGATAAAACGCGCAATATTATCGATGCGGCGGCTTTGGCCAAAACCAGGCCGGGGGTAAGGATTATAAATTGCGCACGCGGCGGGCTTATCAATGAAGCAGATTTGAAAGCCGCCCTTGATAGCGGCCATGTTGCCGCCGCTGCTCTGGATGTATTTGAGCAAGAACCCGCCAAGGAAAGCATATTTTTCGGCATGGATAATGTGGTGTGCACGCCGCATTTGGGCGCTTCAACAGCAGAAGCGCAAGAAAATGTTGCCCTGCAAGTGGCCGAGCAAATGGCAGATTATCTGCTTACCGGCGCCGTTACCAATGCGCTGAATATGCCCTCGGTTTCGGCAGAAGATGCGCCGCGCCTAAAACCCTTTATAAGCCTGGCCGAGCAATTAGGCATGTTTACCGCCCAGCTAACCGAAACCGCGCTTACCAGCATTCGTATTGAATATGCTGGCGAGGTGAGCGATTTGAATTGTGCGCCCCTTACAGCCGCTGCCATTGCGGGGCTATTGCGCCCGCTTATGAGTGAGGTGAATATGGTAAGCGCGCCCAGCATTGCGAAAGAGCGCGGCATTGAGATTTCCGAAGTGAAAAAAGAAGAAGCCGGCGCCTTTGATAGCTATATTCGTCTTATCGTGCAGACCGAGCGTCAGGAGCGTTCACTCGGTGGCACCGTCTTTTCGGATGGAAAACCGCGCATCATTCAGGTGCATAATATCAATATGGAGGCCGAGCTTTCCACCCATATGCTTTATGTCACCAATAAGGATGCGCCGGGCTTTATCGGCGCATTGGGGTCTAAATTGGGGGCGCATAATATCAATATTGCCTCATTTAATTTGGGTCGAAACATGCAAGGCGGGGATGCACTTTCGCTGATTAGCATTGATGATGATATGTCACAATCCATGCTGGACGAGATTGCAGATTTGCCTGATGTGACACACGCAAAAAAACTGACCTTTTAAGCGGAGTATGAATTATGGCAAATGTTGTCGTTGTAGGAGCACAATGGGGCGATGAGGGCAAGGGCAAGATTGTCGATTGGCTTTCGGTGCGCGCTGATGTGGTGGCACGCTTTCAAGGCGGGCATAATGCCGGCCATACGCTGGTTATCAGCGGTGAGGTGTATAAATTAAGTCTGCTTCCCTCCGGCATTGTGCGCGCGGGTAAATTATCGGTTATCGGCAATGGTGTGGTGGTTGACCCCTGGGCGCTGTTGCAGGAAATAGATTCACTGCGCGCCCAGGGCGTGACGATCACACCCGATAATCTTAAAATTGCTGAAAATGCCACCTTGATTTTACCCGTGCATGTGGAACTGGATATGGCACGCGAAACCTCTAATATAGGCGTAAAAATCGGCACAACAAAACGCGGCATTGGCCCGGCCTATGAAGATAAGGTCGGCAGGCGCGCATTACGTGTGATGGATTTGGCCGATAAGACAGCTTTGCCAGCAAAAATAGAGCATTTACTGCAGCATCATAATGCTTTGCGGGCGGGTATGAATTTACCCGCTTATGATGGGGCAGACTTATATAATAAGCTGGTGGAGATTGCCGATGCAATAACCGCCTATCGCGCACCAATATGGCGTCTGCTTGCCGAAGAACGGCGCAAGGGATCACGGATTTTATTCGAAGGCGCCCAAGGCACATTGCTGGATATTGACCATGGAACTTACCCTTTTGTAACCTCCTCTAACACCATTGCCGGACAAGCCGCCATTGGCACAGGCGTTGCGCCCGATGCGCTAAACCATGTGTTGGGTATTACCAAAGCCTATACCACACGTGTGGGCGAGGGGCCGTTTCCCACCGAGCAGGATAATGCGATCGGCCAGATGCTGGGCGAACGCGGGCGCGAATTTGGCACAGTGACCGGACGCAAGCGCCGCTGCGGCTGGTTTGATGCGGTTTTGGTGCGCCAATCGGTGCAGGCGGGTGGCATTAACGGCATCGCACTTACAAAGCTGGATGTGCTGGATGGCTTTGGTGAAATTAAAATTTGCACAGGCTATTTACTGGATGGCGAACCGATTGATTATTTGCCCTCGGCATCTGATGTGCAGGCGCGGATTGAACCGGTCTATACAAGTTTTGACGGCTGGAGCGAAACCAGCCTCGGCGCGCGCAGTTGGGCCGCGCTGCCAGCCAATGCGGTGCGCTATATTCGTATTATTGAAGAGCTGGTTGGTGTGCCGGTGGTTTTGCTTTCCACCAGCCCCGAGCGCGATGATACGATTTTGGTGCGTGACCCGTTTGAAGATTAACATATGAGCAAACCCCTTCTGATTATTGGCGGCGGGTTAATGGGCATTACGGTGCTTTATGAGGCCATCCGGCGCGGGCGGCAGGCCATTTTATTTGAACGTGAGGCGGATATTTTACACGGGGCGAGCTATGCCAATGGCGGGGTATTGCATCCATCTGCCGCCGCGCCGTGGAATAGTCCGGGGATAGGCGGGCGCTTGCTGGCGTCTTTGTTTGATAAACATGCAGCGGTGAAATTGCATGGGGCACAGCTTCCCGCGCTCTTGTTTTGGGGTTTATCCTTTTTACGCCATTCAACACCTTATTGGCACGCGCAGGCAAGCAAGGCAAATTTTGCGCTTGCGGCCTATTCTACACACGCATGCA
Source organism: Parvibaculaceae bacterium (assembly GCA_965227805.1). Taxonomy (GTDB): domain Bacteria; phylum Pseudomonadota; class Alphaproteobacteria; order RS24; family RS24; genus CBDDGJ01. The sequence continues at coordinate 636,663 of CBDDGJ010000003.1, forward strand.
ATGAAGTGGGCGACGCGCTTAAGCTGGCATATGATGCTGCCGCTTCGGGTATGGTGAAGATTTTTCGTAACAAACGGGCTTTGCAAAACGCGATATATGCCGCGCACGCGCTGGCGGGGGCAGGCCTACGTTATCAAGTTTTAACGCGGGACGCCTTATGCGCGCGCGAACCGCTTTTGGCACCGGCGATAGAATCTATTGCTGGTGGATTATTTTTCCCCGATGATCGGGTGGGCGATGCGCGTTTATTTTGTCAGCATCTCGCACAAATTGCGGTGGCACAGGGGGGCGAGATAAGATGCGCAACCCCCATTACGCGCCTTTATAAAGAAAATGGTAAGATTGCCGGCCTTTATAGCCAGGATGAGAAACTTACGGGTGATGTCGTGCTCACAGCAGGCTATGCTGCTTATGATGTGGCCAAACAGGCGGGTATAAATTTACCCATAAGACCGGCAAAGGGCTATTCGCTTAGCATAGATGCCTCTGGCCTGGGGGACGATATGCCCCGCCATGCTTTGGTGGATGATGCTGTGCATATTGCGCTGACCCCGTTTAAGACGCGCTTGCGTATTTTGGGCATGGCCGAGTTTAGCGGGCGCGACCGGCATATTAGTCCTGACCGGCTTGCCCGCTTGCGCCAGTTCTTCCATACACTTTATCCGGCAGCTTCCGCGCGCCTTGACTGGGATGGTGCACAAGGCTGGGCAGGCTTGCGCCCAATGAGTGCCGATGGCAAACCGTTTATCGGAAAAAGCGCGTCTTACGGCCTATGGCTGAATTGCGGGCATGGCCATTTGGGCTGGACACAGGCCATGGGTTCGGCCATAATTTTGCTTGATCAAATAGAAGGAAAAAAGACAGCGATTGATGCGCGTCCTTTTTCTGCTGATAAGCGGTTACGTCATCAGCCTTTGCCAGAGCTTGGATAATTGGGCGCTTCGCGGGTAATGGTTACGTCATGCACATGGCTTTCGGCAAGCGATGCGGCACTGATGCGGACAAATTTAGCGCCGGCTTGAAAATCCGGAATTGTTGCCGCGCCCGTATATCCCATAGCGGCGCGTAAACCGCCGGTTAATTGATGTAATACCGCCTCGGCAGCGCCTTTATAAGGTATCCTGCCTTCAATGCCTTCGGGCACAAGTTTTTGTGTCTCGGCAATATCCTGCTGAAAATACCGGTCGGCAGACCCCCGCGCCATCGCACCCACCGAGCCCATGCCGCGATAGGATTTATAGCTGCGCCCCTGATATAAAAATACGTCGCCGGGGGCTTCATCTGTGCCCGCCAAAAGCGAACCGACCATAACGCAATGCGCGCCTACGGCAATCGCTTTGGCCAAATCGCCAGAATATTTTATACCCCCATCGGCAATAATGGGAATATCTGCATCGCGCGCAACGCGGACGGCATCCATAATCGCGGTAAGTTGCGGCACACCCACACCTGCCACAATGCGGGTGGTGCAAATCGAACCCGGGCCAATGCCGACTTTAACCGCATCGGCACCGGCATCAATGAGTGATTTTGTGCCATCATATGTAGCAACATTGCCCGCTAAAATCTGGGTGCTATGCGAATATGTTTTAAGCCGATTTACCGCTTCGCTTACGCGGGCACTATGGCCATGGGCGGTATCAACAACAATCACATCAACGCCGGCATCAATCAGGGCCATGGCGCGTTCAAAGCCTTCATCGCCCACACTGCTTGCCGCCCCGACGCGCAAACGCCCCAGCGAATCTTTGGCCGCATGGGGGTGTAATTGCGCCTTTTCCATATCTTTTACCGTAATCAACCCGACACAGTGGCCGGCTTTATCAACCACCAGTAATTTTTCTATTCTATGGCGGTGTAATAATTTGCGCGCCTCTTCTTGCGTTACCCCTTCGGGCGCGGTGACAAGATTTTCCTGTGTCATAAGCTCCGATATGGGCTGGGCATTATTTTCGGCAAAACGCACATCGCGATTGGTAAGAATACCAACCAGCTTGCCCGTTTTTTGCGTTACCGGAATACCTGATATTTTATGTTCTTGCATCAATGCCAGAGCATCGTGCAACGTGGCGGTGGGGGGAAGCGTTACCGGGTTTATCACCATACCGCTTTCAAACTTTTTCACACGGCGCACATGGGCGGCTTGTTCATCGGGGGTCATATTGCGGTGCAATACGCCAAGCCCGCCAGCTTGTGCCATAGCAATGGCCATATCGGCCTCGGTTACTGTGTCCATTGCTGATGAAAGCAAGGGGATCCCCAGCGTAATCTCACGCGTGAGGCGTGTTGAGGTGTTTGCCTGTGAGGGTAAAACAGATGATGCCGCCGGTTCGAGCAAGACATCATCAAAAGTTAAAGCATCGCGAAACATGAAAAGGTCAATATCCTTAAATCTAATGGTCTATTGACGCTTTCACCTAGCACTATTTTTCCTATGTCACAATAGCTTTATGTGGGTTTTATCTATAAACTTGCCTAAAGGGTTTGACGATATAGGTCTGGCGACCGGAAGGTGGTTTGTCACCCCATATTTTGCAATCATCTTTAGGTAAACCCCTGGACATACATGATCGCCTCCCGGTCATAAATGACGAAAGCGGCCACAAAACATGAAACATGAGTGGTGACCGGGAGCTAAAGATCGCTAGAAAACGATTGCAATCATCTTTGGGCTAGGCCTTGGACGTACATGATTGCCTCCCGGCCCTAAGGGTCAGGAGACATTGGTTACGATATGTCATACCGTTCTGTGTGAGTTTTCTAAACTCCAAAAGTAGGGACTGACCTGCTTTCACCGGCGAATGTGGCATGATTGAAAAGCGAGGTCAACCGAATAGCAAAGCTGCTCCTTTATTTTTTGCCCAAAGCGAGCACATAAAGCTCCACCGATTCGGCACGGCTGGCTTTGGGTTTCACATGAATAATTTTTTCAAAATGCTGATTTAGGGCATCCCGCAAGGTTTTTTCTGTGCCGCCCTGAAACATTTTTACGCAAAATGTGCCGCCAGGCGCCAGGATATGAAAGGCAAATTCAGCAGCGGCCTCGGCCAAAGCAAGAGTGCGTAAATGGTCGGTATTGCGATGGCCGGTAGCGGGGGCGGCCATATCAGAAAGCACAATATCAATCTTGTCGCCCATAAGCGTGGTGATTTTTTGCGGGGTGGCTTCATCCAAAAAATCGCTTTGCAGGCTATATGCGCCGGCCAGTGGTTCCAGCGGCAAAATATCAAGCGCTAAAACATGCGGGTTTTCAGCTGTGGAGCGCGTGCGCTTTATAGCGACTTGTGTCCAGCTTCCCGGGGCGGCACCAAGGTCAATCACCTTGCTTCGCGGTTTGAGAAAGCCAAAACGGTCATCCATTTCCAGTAATTTATAGGCTGCACGGGCACGATAGCCTTGCTTATGTGCCGCGCGCACATAGGGGTCATTTATATGGCGCGTCAACCAGCGCGTGGAAGACAATTTTCGCCCCTTTGCGGTGCGGACTTTGGTATAAAGCCGCTCCTTACCTCTATGTTTATTTTTATTATTATGCGTCATTTTGCGTCTTTTTTTGTGCGGCTTTATGCCGATACTGATTGCGTTTGCGGTCGCGCCGCATCATGCGCATCAACATGCCTTCGCGCAAACCCCGATCAGCAATATGGATATTTTCGACAGGCCATTGTTTATGTAAAGTCTCAAATACAGCACAGCCGGCCAAAACTAAATCAGCCTTTTCACGCCCGATAATCCGATTTTGTGCAAGCTGATGGCGGCTTTGCGTGCGTAAATCGGCAATCACCTCATATATATGTTTTGCCGCGATAAAAATGCCGTCAATTTTTCGGCGATCATAAGCAGGTAATCCTTTTTGAATGGCGGCCAATGTGGTGACAGTTCCCGATGTGCCGATAAATTGTATTTTGGATAAATCTGTTAAGTCTGTGTGACGTGCAAAAAAATCTGCCATTTTTTCTGCGCATTCGGCGCACATGGCCGCATAGCCATGTATATCAGTCTCACACCCGCTATGGCGCTCGGCAAGGCGCACCACACCAAGCGGTAAAGAGACGGTATCACGTATATCAAAGCGATTGCCGCCTGTGCGGTCAAGGCGGGTAAGCTCACTACTCCCGCCCCCTATATCAAATACAATGATTGTTTGCGCGTGCGGGTCAAACAAAGCCTCGCAGCTTTGGGCAGCAAGGGCGGCTTCGGTTTTGCCGTTAATGATTTCAAGACGCAATCCCGTTTCACGTCGCACACGGGTGATGAACCCCGCTCCATTTTGTGCTTGTCTACATGCCTCGGTTGCGACGCATCTTATACGCCGCACATTATGCTTTCTTATTTTTGCAGCGCATATATGCAGAGCAGCAATGGTGCGCGCCATAGCGTCTTCGGATAAAACACCGCTATGTGACAAGCCTTCACCCAAACGGACGATGCGCGAAAAACTATCACGCACCCGAAATCCATGTGCTTGTGCTTCAGCGATAAGGAGGCGGCAATTATTTGTGCCCAAATCCACCGCCGCATAGCGTGCCTTAGAGCCAGACACCGCGCGGCGTTTGTAGGTTTTGCACGTATGGCGCGCGGCGGCGGGTTTTATAATCTGCCGCAAATCATCTTGCCGGGCAGGGGAATGTGGTTTTTTATCCATAGCTTTATGCTGCTGTTGCGAAATGACGCACAGATCGGCCTTACCCTGTTTTGATTATTTGGGTGTGCCGCTTAAGCGCAAGTTTAACAAAAAGTTGCAGATTATGCAATGTGTATAAGAGGAAGCCTTATAAATTAAAACGCCGATGGGGGGAGGAGCCCATCGGCGTTAGTTGTGGCCTAGGAGGTGGCCATGTGGCGCGAAAAGGGGGGAACGCGCCATATTTTATGCGTTTACAATGTTACGCTTGTTCCGCTTGCGACATTCACGATAACCGCGACGGCATAAAGCACGAGGAGTGCAGAGGTAACGGCAGGCACATCGATTGCATAACGTATTTTTTTAGCTAATTTAGTCATTTTTTTCACCTTTAACTTTTACTTCATTTAGTAGCCACTTGGCTTGGGAGGAACGTTTATCAACGCTACATTTATTATATAGTATACTTCTAAACAAAAAACAATAAATAATTTTCATTTTATTCAATAATTTTTGTTAAATATTATAAAATACCACGCATTTTCATCTCCTTTCTCCAAGAAAATCTGATTCATATAATTATTACAACGGGTTATAAATATGCCCCTAAATTATCCCGGCTGAGAAATAAAAATTATTTTTTAGCCAGTATGCTTAAAAAACGCATATTCTTAGAAAATCCGTCAGAATTTCATATGATATGTATCAATTTTGATGATCATAAGTAAGGAATATAGATAATTTATGGCACAAAAATATAATTTAGAAAAACCCAGAAACATTAAGGCTATATGCGCCCGCCATGCCGCGCGGCTGTTATGATTGCCGATATGAGATACGCTTGACTTATCCTGCATATATTTATTGGAGGGACACGGCTTGGTTTTGTTTATGCGTTTGGGCGGCACAGGCAATGAGAAAGCATAATAACGCAAGCCAAAAGGCAGAAACAATCCAAAATTGCCAAATTACAAAATTGAATAATGCGATGCCTATGGCCGATGCAAAAATGCTTAGCCCGTATAATCGAAAATCCTCAGCTGTGTGCTTTGCAATAACAGACCCCATGTAAAAAAAGGCAATAAAGAGCAAACCACAGCCGATAATCCCTAAATCATTTAGAATTTGTAAATGAAAATTATGTGGCGTAAGCAGATTTGCTGGAATGGCGGTTTCTAAACTATGTGCGGCGGGGATATATTGTTTCGACACAAAAAAGCCATGTCCCCATAGCGGCGCATTAAAAAATTCTTTTGCAAAAAAATGATAGGTCTCGAGGCGAATATCAAAACTGACCCGTTGTTGCAGACCATCAAAAATATAGAGAGATAAAAAATCTTTTGCAGATAGGCTGTTGGCGATGAAAACAAAGGCGAAAAATGATATAATAAAGCCTGTTTGCACCAAACGGGCTGTGAAACGGTAGGGGAATTTTTGCGCTAAAAGAATAACACCGCCAGCCAATCCCCCTAAGGCAGCTGATTGACTATCGCCGAATATAAGAAGTGTAAATGGAAACGTAATCATAAAAACCGATATAGGCTTTGTGCTGTATAAATTTTTAATCCATAAAGCGATGCTAAAGAAAATAATAACCGCTATGCTGCATGATTTTGCAATATGGCGCGAAAGATTATTGTTAAAGTCTATGCCGCCTAGAAAATTGAAGGGAAGCGCAATATTTCCCTGGCTTATTTGATATATAAGGACAGAAAGACACCAGGAAAGCAAAACACCGAAAAGCAGGAAAGGAAACAATTTTGCGGCAATTTTAGCTAATATATCTTTCGGATATTTTATGAGCAGCACCATTGCGCTATATCCCACAATCATAACAGGGGCGAATGTGGTGATCCCTTTAAGCGATTGCGCAGGATTGCTAGACCAAAAATAGCTGATAGCGCAATAGAGTAAAAATATTAAAATAGATAATCCAGCCTTTTGCTCGGTGCGGGTGAAATGCAGATTTTTCTTATCGGCAAACCATAAGAGCATCACCCAGATAATGAGCAGAGCCACCGGCATACCGCGTGGATTAAAGGGGATCATCAGGCAAAATAAAAGAGATAATAAAGTAAAAGCCGTAGCGCCTATGCGCGGTGTAAAAAGTTTTCTAGGAGAAAATAAAGACATATTATATCATTTTATGTTGAATTACGGGCAAAATATGGTTTTTCCTATCACGCCTATTTTCTTTTGCCCACCCCTTAAGCATATTAATGGGTAAACTTAAGCCGAATAGGTGAAATGGTGCCGCTTGCGTGACTTGAACACGCGACCCCATCATTACGAATGATGTGCTCTACCAGCTGAGCTAAAGCGGCACGCTTTAAGGGGTATATTTCTATTTCCATTTATCATTATCGGCAACAAACGTCCATAAAAAAGGCTAGACACTTTGCAATAAGAAAGCTAGATTTTACCTCTTATGAATGGGAGACATAATATGCATAAGCGATTTTTGACACATATGCGTGCCGTTATTTTAATGTTTGTGGGGTTAGGGCTTATTGCACCGCTACAGGCAAAAGTGCCGGCTGAGCAAGTCGCGCGTTTGGGAGAAGACCTAACACCTTTGGGGTCGGAACGTGCGGGCAATGCAGATGGGTCTATCCCCGCATGGACAGGCGGCATAAGCACGCCCCCCGAAGGCATAGGCTATGTTGAGGGCGCACATTTACCCAATCCCTTTGGCGATGATACACCCTATGCCAAAATTACGCATGAAAACCGCCAGGATTATGATACGCTTTTAACCGACGGGCAAAAGGCCTTGCTTGATTTGCATAAGAGCTATTTTATGAATATTTATCCGAGCAGACGCTCTTGCGCGCAGCCGGATTTCGTATATGAAGCGGCAAAACGCAATGCAGAAGTGGGCGAATTGGTGGCCAATGGCAATGGTGTTGCCAAGGCCATTATGGCGGCGCCTTTTCCCATTCCCAATAATGCGCTGGAAATCATCTGGAATCATACATTGCGCTATCGCGGGCATAAGCTCGAGCGGCGTTTTACGGCTTTCCCGGTTAATCAGATAGGCGACCACGTAAAAATCACGGTTGAAGATGATGCGATTTTACGCTGGTCAGACCCACAATTTAAGGCGGCGGAAGATTTGGATAATACATCTATCTTTTATTTGCTCCGGACATTATCTCCAGCACGTTTTGCAGGGGTTATTGTATTGGTGCAGGAAAGTTTGAATATGGAAGTGGGCGCGCGCAAGGCATGGATGTATAGCCCTGGCACGCGCCGTGTGCGGCGGGCGCCGACCATTGCTTATGATAATCCGGGCACAAATTCAGACGGCATTACGACGTCAGATAGCTATGGCGGATTTAACGGGGCACCCGATCGCTATTTCTGGACGGTGCGTGGACGCTCTGAAAAATTTATCGCCTATAATAATTTCGACCGCATTCATGTGCCTTATGACGATCTTATCGGCCCCAAGCACCTTAACGCTGATCTTATGCGTTATGAACGCCATCGCGTATGGGAAGTCGAGGCAAAACTTAATCCGGCGTTTCGCCATATATATGAACGGCGGGTATTTTATATTGATGAAGATACAAAAGGTATTGTCGCCACAGAAATATATGATGGGCGTGGTGAATTATGGCGCGTGCAGCAATTAGGCGGCGGCGTGCACTATGGCGTGCCTCTGTGTGGCAGCGGGGGCAATACAGTTTATGATTTGAAGAGCGGCCGTTATTTGGCGTTAGGCTTGGTAAATGAGGAACCGCCTATCAATTTTAACGCTGATCATTTGAATGACCGGCGCTATACGCCTGCAAATGTGCGGCGGTTAGGGCGATAAGCGTTTGTTTGCTTATAAAAATACTTGTATTTAAGCCGTGTGCGGCTATAATGCAGTGCATCTATTGGGAGGGATATTCATGAAACGCAGTTTTTTTCCGGCTTTTATTTTAAGTGCAACTTTAGGCATGGTATCATTGCCAGCTTTCGCACAAGACAGTGAACAATATGAATATGCACATGCAAGTGCGAAAGCATCAGAAACCCTATTATTGGATGTCGCCATTGCGGGTGATCGCCTTGTGAGCGTCGGGGAATATGGCCATATTATCTATAGCGATGATAAGGGCGAAAGCTGGATGCAAGCCGAAAGCGTGCCGACACGTGCCACGCTAACCAGTATTTTCTTTCTTGATACGCAAACCGGTTATGCCGTGGGGCATGATGCAGTTGTTTTGAAAACCGAAGATGGCGGCAAAAGCTGGGATTTACGCTATAGCGCACCAGATTTAGAAAACCCACTTTTCGGGGTTTACTTTAAGGATGCGCTACATGGCTTTGCTGTTGGCGGGTTCTCATTTATGGTAGAAACCAATGATGGCGGCATGACATGGCAAGAACGGACGCTTATTCCTGATTCAATAGATGATTTCCATCTTAATGATCTATTTGCCGATAAAGCGGGACGGGTTTTTGTTCCTGCAGAATATGGCTATGTATATCGCTCGGATACAAATGGTGATAATTTCAGTATGATTGCAACTGGCTATGAGGGTTCATTTTGGGGTGGCCAAGTATTGAATAATGGCACGATTCTCGTATGGGGTATGCGCGGGAATGTTTACCGGTCTACCGATGGGGGCAATACGTGGCAAAAAGCCGATACAGGAACGGATCGTTCGGTTTCCGGCGGCACACAGCTTGCCGATGGCACGGTTGTGCTTACGGGGCTTTCGGGTTTGGTTTTGGTTAGCCGTGATAATGGCAAGACATTCAAGGAAACGGTGCGCTCTGACCGCACAAGTTTTGCGACGGTTGCCGCCATTGACGCTGATAAGGTATTATTATTTGGTGATCCGGGCGTAAAACCGCAAGATGTGCCAGAATAAAGGCGCTTTTTATTGAGTGCTACACATTGCATTTTGTTTGTCGCGCGATTGCCTATCGATTCATAGCAAGCGCCCGCCACCACTCACAGTACTAATCTAGCTGCACACCCCGACGCCGCCGCGCGGGCGTGAATGACGTGCTTTCTTTTTGGTCACTACACATTTGCTACGCAAATGGTCGTTCCTAACCCAAAACCCGCGAACAAGCTCTTTTTCTTTTTTGCTGCAGCTATGTCATGTCCACGCGCAGATGCCCCTTCATATAGCGGAAATCAAGCGCGGGCATTCTTGTTGGATATCACACATTCGCTAGCCGTGTGGGGCTTATAATGTAGGTAGGTCGAAATCTAAAATCGCCATGTTAAAGGCATAAGACACTTCGCCCTCTTCATCGTCGCGACAAAGCGTGCCGATAAATTCGTCATCCAAAAACACCTCGATCATGTCATCCCTGCCACCACGCTTTACGCGAAACTTGTCATTCTCAAACTTCATTTGCAAATAAGTCTGCACCCGTAAAATTTCATCATTTTTCATATACGTTTCCCTTAAATTATCTATTCGTCTTCTGTATGCGGGTCGAAATGGTGATCCATTTGTTGTGACGGGTTTGGACCACTCACCTTGCCCACGACTTTGGCAGGCACACCTACGGCTGTGCTATAGGCGGGAATATCGGTAAGCACAACACTGCCGCCGCCGATTTTTGCACAATCGCCAATATGAATATTCCCCAATACTTTTGCACCCACCGAAATAAGCACGCCATTGCCGATTTTTGGATGACGATCACCGGCCTCGCGCCCGCTGCCCCCCAAAGTGACACCGTGAAAAATAGACACATCATCGCCAATACGCGCCGTCTCTCCAATCACCACACCCGTTGCATGGTCAATAAATACGCCTTTGCCAATATGTGCCGCCGGATGAATATCAAGCTGGAACACCTCCGATATACGGTTTTGTAAATAAAGCGCCAGCCCCCGCCGTTTGTCTTGCAATAATTCATGCGCGCAACGATAAGCCTGCAAAGCCAAAAAGCCCTTATAATAAAGTGCCACATCCACATAGCTCTGGCAGGCAGGGTCGCGCTCAAAGGCGGCAACAATATCCGCCCGCATGGCTTGCTTGATGACCGCACTATTTGCAAAACCGCTTTGAAAGACCTCCGCGAGGGGGCGCGTGCCAACTTCCGAATTTGCGAGTTTCTCGGCTAAATGTGTGCCAAGTGCCGTTTCCAAATCATCAAAATTCAAAATAATATTATGCAAAAAGCCACATAAAACAGTTTCGCGCGCAGCTAAAGCCTCTGCCTCGCGCCTTATACGCGCCCATACGGGGTCTGCTTTTTTAATCTTTGCCGCTAAAGAGCTCATAAACTTCTCTCAAACATAAATTTCTATAGTATGCTTTGAAGGATAATCAGCTATGACAGGAATGTCCATAAAGAAATGACATTAAATGAAAGGATAATATGATGGAGATAAAAACCGATAGCCCGTTTTTATCGGCGCATTTTGAGGCGCATAGTGCACAGGTGATATTAAATAATCCGGCGCGGCACAATATTATTGATGCACAAAGCTGGGCGGCCTTACCGGGTTTATTCGCGCAGCTTGCCGCCTTACCCGATATAAGGCTGATTATCTTGCGCGGGGCAGGCGATAAGGCTTTTTGTGCCGGTGCCGATGTAACGCAATTACCCGATAAAGCGCACGCGGATGACGCGCATATCACAGATGGCTTTGCGGCGATTGCGGCCTGCCCCGTGCCGAGCGTGGCGGCTATCAATGGGCTATGTATCGGCGGGGGTGTGGGGCTTGCTCTTTGTTGTGATTTACGCATTGCGCGCGCAGATAGCCGCTTTCTTATTCCGTCAGGCAGGCTGGGCATTGCGTATCCGATACGTGTGACGCATCGTTTGGCAGAGTTAATCGGGCCTGCAAAAGCAAAGGAAATGTTTTTCACCGGTCAATCTTATAACGCACAGGCCGCCCTGGATATGGGGCTGGTAAACAGGCTGATTGCGCCCGATGCATTTGAAAGTGAGCTTATTCATATTTCCGAACAGATTTGTGCCCAAGCCCCATTGAGTTTGCGCGCCTCTAAATATATTATCGATCAAGGTGCCGCAGGCGATTTTGCAGGCATGAACACGCAGGTGCGCATATGTGCCCAGAGTGCTGACCATGCCGAAGGCAAACAGGCTTTCTTAGAAAAACGCGCCCCGCACTTTACAGGAAAATAAATAGGAACATAAATAAAATGAGGGAGATAATTTATGGATTTTTCAAATCAAACGGCCATTATTACCGGTGCATCATCAGGCATAGGGGCAGCAGCAGCGCAAGCGATTGCGCGGCGCGGCGGGCGCGTGGTGATCAATTATTCCAAAAGTGAAGCCGCTGCCAAAGCCGTGGCGGAAAATTGTATCGCAGCAGGTGGCGCCGCCATTACCGTTCAGGCCGATGTCTCAGACAAAGCGCAATGCAAACACCTTGCCGCAGCGGCGTTAGACCACTGGGGGCAGATAGATATTGTGGTAAATAATGCCGGCACGACAAAATTTGTTGATCATGATCATCTGGACGGATTAGACGCACAAGATTTCGAACATATTTATGCACTTAATCTTATCGGTGCCTATCAGATGATAAGTTCCAGCCGCGACGCCCTTGCGCGGAGCGAAAACGGGGCGGTGGTAAATATTTCGTCTGTCGCGGGGCTTCGGGGTATTGGCTCTTCCGTGGCCTATGTGGCCTCTAAGGGGGCGCTTAATTCCATGACGCTGGCCCTGGCCCGTGCCTTGGGGGCAGATGATATTCGCGTTAATGCAGTATGCCCGGGGTTTGTGGGCACAGATTGGTTTCGCAATGCATTTGGAGACGCAGGTTTTGAAAAAATTGTAACCGCACAAAAATCATCAACCCCACTTAAGCGTGCTGGCCGACCAGAAGATATTGAAGGGGCAATTATGTTTTTTGCAAGCCTATTGAGCAAGCATATTACCGGTCAATTATTGGCAGTGGATGGCGGTATGCTTTTGGGTATGCCGTTTAAGTCCAGCGCGCCATAGACGGACAAACATTTTTTTACGCTACACATTCGCTGGCGCGAATGGGCGCTTGATCCCCACACCCGCGAACAAGCTCTTTTTCTTTTTTGCTGCAGCAAAACAAGCACTCGTGCGAATGGGCGCTTTTATTGGGCACTACACATTGCATTTTTGTTTGTCGCGCGATTGCCTACCGATTCATAGCAAGCACCCGCCACCCATCACAGTCCTAGTCTAGCTGCACACTCTCACGCCGCCGCGCGGGCGCAAATGACGTGCTTTCTTTTTGGATGCTACACATTTTTATTGGGCACTACACATTCCTGACGGAATGACGTGCCTGTCCTATCGCACGCGGAACGCGCTTCTTTCTTTTCTGCTGTAACCATGCCCGCGCGCAGATGCGCCTTTATATAGCGCAAATCAAGCGCGGGCGCGTATTCTTTTTGGGCACGACACATTGCATTTTTGTTTGTCGCGCGCTTGCTTACCGATTCATAGCAAGCACTCACCACCACACATAGACCTAGTCTAGCTGCCTCTGCTCACGCTCCCGCATGGGCACGCGGAACGCGCTCTTTTTCTTTTCTGTTGCAGGCGTATAAAACACCATTTTATTTTATCTGAAAATCATGTATTGTGGTGTCACCCACACCCATGAGGGTATGGCTGGGGCTTAAACAACCCCTTTCTAAACCGGCGAGATAGTCGCCGCAATAACTGTCACCACGACTTTTAGTCGGGGTGGCGACGTTATACAAAAGGTCACACGACTAAAGGCGTTGCGGCCAATGTTTAGAATGGTTTGTTTACACCCCGGCACCAAGTTTTGCTTGGTGCCGTTTTATTTACTACAAACGAGGAGGGTTAATATGACCAATGAGTATAGTATGATAGCAGACATCTTAAACAAATTTCACACCTCGTCAGATATGATAAAAGCCATCTGGCTCATAGGGCTTACTGCAATTTTTTTAGGTGGCTTGTGGCTTATTCGCGATATAGTTAAAATCAGAACAAAGGCAAAAGCTGAACCGCCTAGAGAGATAGCAGACTAATCACAGCCTGCTTTTATGCGCCCGCTTACCTTGCCACAGCAGAAAAGAAAGAAGCGCGTTCCGCGTGCAATAGGACAGGCGCGTCATTCCGTAAGGAATGTGTAGTGCCCAATAAAAATGCAATGTGTAGCGCCCAAAAAGAAAGCGCGCCCATGTTTGCGTTATATAGGGACGCCCCATGGGCGCGCCCGCAGCAGAAAAGAAAAAGAGCTTGTTCGCGGGTGTGGGGTTCAAGCGCCCATTCGCACGAGTGCTTGTTTTGCTGCAACAGAAAAGAAAAAGAGCTTGTTCGCGGGTGTGAGGATCAAGCGCCCATTCGCGCCAGCGAATGTGTAGCGTAAAATAAAGTAAGCCACCTACCCGCCTTAGCTTAATAACGGCACATATGCCTGGTTTTCTAATAGGAATTGCATTTTCTATCGAAACTGCTAGAGTAAGAATAGATAGCGAGGGGGAGGACCATAAAACCCATGAAAAAATTTACGCTTTTTCTTGCCATTTTTTTTGCAACAAGCCTAAGCGCGCACGCCGAAGGGCAAGACCGACATGCCTATTTCGGGGAGATGCATTTGCATACAGTGCTTTCTTTTGATGCCTATATATTCGGGAATCGCAATGGGCCGGAGGAAGCCTACCGATATGCCAAGGGTGAGGCCATTAAACATCCGGCAGGGTTTGAGATGAAACTCACCCGCCCGCTAGATTTTCAGGCCGTAACCGACCATGCGATTTATCTCGGCATGTTACCCGCTATGCATGACCCGAAACAGAAAGTATCAACGCACCCCATATCGCTGGATTTACGTAAAGCCAAAACCCCCGCCGAACGGTTGGTTGCCTTTCAAAAAATGTTCCCCATGCTTAACCCCGAAAATGCAGCAACGGATGATTTAGTCGATGAAAATATTATGAAATCAGCATGGGGGCGCATTATCAAGGCGGCAGAAGATAATAATGAACCGGGTAAATTCACCACCTTTATTGCTTATGAATATACATCCGGCCCCAAACATCAGAATTTACACCGCAATGTTTTCTTCAAGGGAAGTGAAGCGCCTGTTTTGCCCTTTAGCCGCATTATGTCGACGAATCCGGAAGACCTATGGAATTGGATGGATGCCTTGCGCGAAAAAGGTATAGAGTCTATTGCCATACCGCATAATTCCAACGGATCAAATGGCCTTATGTTTACACAAGAGGATTGGGCGGGTAATCATATGGATAAAGCCTATGCCGCTTTGCGTATGCGTAACGAGCCGGTTGTTGAAGTAACCCAGGTAAAAGGGGACAGTGAAACCCATCCCGCGCTTTCGCCCACTGATGAGTGGGCAGATTTTGAAACCATGCCCTTTCTTATCGGCGTGTGGGAGCCAAGCAAGGAAAGCGGTTCTTATGTGCGCGAGGCTTATAAGACAGGGCTGAAACTAGATGCCGAAGGACGCGGTAATCCTTATAAATTCGGCCTTATCGGTGCCAGCGATACGCATGTCGGCGCGGGTGCATTTGATGAGACTAATTACTGGTCCAAAATCGGCGTGATAGATGCAACCGGAAAATTACGTGGCGCTGTGCCGTTGGATGAGCCACGCGCAGATGGCAGCAAATATAATGAAAACAACTTCCATACATGGAGTGCCTCGGGCCTTGCGGGGATTTGGGCAGAAGAAAATACGCGCGAAGCTCTATTTGATGCTATGCGCCGTAAGGAGGTCTTTGCCACAACGGGACCACGTATGCGGATCCGCTTTTTTGCCGCCACTGATTTCAAGACCAATAATATCGCTGCACCCGATTTAACAAAAAAAGCCTATGACCATGGTGTGCCCATGGGGGGTGATTTAGTGCTTAGCGACAATCAAAGCCCGTATTTTCTGGTATGGGCATTGCGTGATGCGCTATCGCATAATCTACAGCGCGTGCAAATCGTAAAGGGCTGGATAGATGAAACAGGCAACACACAAGAACAGGTTTTTGACGTTGCCTGTGCCGATGGTGAACCAGATGCAAAAACGCATCGCTGCCCCCAAACCACAGCACGTGTAGACCTTAAGACCTGCACACCCAGTGCCCCCACAGGCGCGGATGAATTAAAACATTTTTGGCGCGATCCCGATTATAAGCCCGGACAAAAAGCCTTTTACTATATGCGCGTTTTAGAAAATCCGACGTGTCGCTGGTCGACATGGGATGCCATTCGTGCCGGGGTGCTACCGCGTGCCGGAATTGAAGCCACCATTCAGGAACGCGCTTATTCGTCGCCAATTTGGGTAAACTAGATCTTATGCAAACAATTTTATGTATGAAATGGGGCACGCTTTATGGGCCGGAATATGTAAACCGGCTCTATAATGCAATTATGCGCCACACCACACGCCCGACACAACTCATCTGCTTTACGGATGATGTAACGGGGGTTGATAAGCGGGTGATTTGTTATCCCTTGCCTGAGATAAATTTGCCGACACATTTAGAATGGACACCATGGCGTAAACTTTCGCTGTGGCAATACCCGCTTGTCGGGCTTGAAGGTGATATTTTATTTCTTGACCTTGATTTGCTGATAACGGGTAATCTCGACCGGTTTTTCGATTACAAGCCCGGCACTTATTGCGTCATTGAGAATTGGACGCAAATAGGAAAAAATATCGGAAACACAAGCTGCTATCGTTTTCCTACAGGGAAATATACAATAATTTACGATAAACTTATGGCCGCTCCTGATTTGGTTACAAATGCACACCGGATAGAACAGCAATATATTAGTGCCACAATTTCGGAACAGTATTTTTGGCCACGTCATTGGTGCGAAAGTTTCAAACATACGCTTATGCCCGCTTGGCCAATGCGTATGTGGCAACCAGTGCCTGAACCCAAAGAGGCGAGTATTGTCGCCTTTACCGGTGTGCCCAACCCTGAAGATGCGATTATTGGCGCGTGGCCACTTTCGGAAAAGCGTAATAATGCCTTTTGGCGACTTTACTGGAAAATTTTCAAAAAATATCCGGCTTCCGATTGGGTAAAACGCCATTGGGTGTAAGCCCTTTAGGTTTTATCCGATAGGGGTATGCCTTAATGAGTGCCCGCATGCAGGGGCATAGCCTGCCTATAAAGAATATGCACAATCAAATGGCTGCTTATCTTTTGGCAAGGCGATAGCGTGCCATATCGGCAAATAGCGTGGCAATATCACTGTCTTGCACCGGTTTTCCCGCTGCATGGTCAAATTCGCGATATAGCGTTGCACAGTTAATCACAATGCGCTCGCCGTCAGTCCAGTCATTATAGGCATCCAGAATAATATCCATCGCAGCATCAAAAGCACTAAGCCCAGCATCATAGCGTTTTTTTGCTTCTCTCATCAACATGGTGAGATAATCAGCAATATTTTGCACGCCCTGTTTGGTGGTGATCGGGCCATGGCCGGGCACAACCACCTCAACATCCAGTGCTAAAATCATATGGCAGGCATCAAGCCAATTTTGCACTGGCCCTTCCCAGATAATCGGATGCCCGCCAATAAATAAAATATCGCCCGTAAATATCAGCTTATCTTGTGGAACATGCACCAGCGTATCGCCCGGTGTATGGGCAGGGCCAACATGAATAAGCTCCACCTGCTTCGCCCCCACGCCAAGCGAAAGCGTTTTTTCGAAAGTCTCATCGGGTAATTTTTGCGTGACCGACTTAAAATCAAACGGGCCAAAGCAATGCACCAGATAATCACCCAAATCACCTAAATCCGGCGCCGCATCTAAAAAACCTTGCACGAGGCTTGGCGGCTCTTCTTGCATGGCGTCACGCGTTAATTTATGGGCGATAATCCGCGCATCCGGACAACAGCAATTCCCATTGCAATGATCGCCATTGTGATGCGTATTCACAATCATATCAATCTGGCGCGCGCTTTTTGACGCATCCGCATAAGCCGCAAGCATGGTTTGCGTAAGCGGCACGTCAAATAATGTATCCACAATCAGGGCTTGGTCATCATCAACAATTAGCCCCGAATTTGACCATCCCCAGCCGCCATCGGGTTGTAACCACGCATAAGCGCCATTGCCAAGCGCGTGTAAACCATGTGTATATGTAAATTTCGGGTGTGCGATTACCATAAATCCATTCCTCCTCTTTATAGAGAGCTTACAAGAAATATAAACCATGATGCAAGCCAAAGCATGAACGAATCATGGCAATTCACCGTGTCAGTGATTCGGACATATTTTGTTTTTGATATGTTCTGTTCCCCGCAGCTATGGAAGCAAACCGGTTTATTTTGCGTATACATACAAAGCCTTTTGCGTCCCTACTATATATAGCGGGAACAAAAAGCGATATAAGCCTATGTCAGTGATTCGGACATATTATGTTCACACTTGTTCTGGTACCAAAGCGGTTTCTATATTAAGCTGTCCCAAAAGTCCCGCCTCACGGTGGATATGAATGTCAGCATATTCCGGCATAAGCATCATATCTTTCATTGCCGCACGCGAGGGATAGCGTGCAATCGCCACCTGATCCCATAAATCTTCCACCTCGCCCAGCATAAGCCGCGTTACCTGCGCCGAAAAAATAAGCTCACCCCCCAAGCCCTCAAGCAATTTGCGCACTTCGCGCGCATAAAGCATATAGGCGTCTTCGCCGCTTAATGTGGTCTCCCGCCCATCGGCATATTTAGCCGTTTCGCGGAATTTAAGCAGATTCACCATATAGATTTCACCTGTATGCGTTTCGCGAAAACCAGCAATTTGGTCTTTATTCGGATGAAGTGCATTTTCAACTTTCATGATTTCCCTTTGCGTTTTGCTCTTTTTAGGGCATCATATCACTATAAGAGAAAGATATAAATATTTATATATGAAGGAGCTTATAAATGATCGACTTATACACAAGCGCCACCCCGAACGGCTATAAGGCTTCGGTTATGCTTGAGGAGCTTGACATGCCTTATAAGGTATATGCGCTTGATCTTCAAAAGGAAGAACAAAAGACACCGGATTTTCTTCGTGTTAATCCCAATGGGCGTATCCCCGCCATTATCGACCAAGATGCTGGTGGCGTGCGGGTGTTTGAAAGTGGTGCTATTTTGATTTATCTGGCAGAAAAGACTGGCAAGTTTTTATCGACCGAGCCAAAAAAACGTGCCGAAACTTTATCCTGGCTTATGTTTCAAATGGGCGGCATTGGCCCGATGATGGGCCAGGCCAATGTTTTCTTCCGTTATTTTCCGGAAAAAATTCAACCCGCCATTGACCGTTATCAAAATGAAGTGCGGCGCCTGCTAGAGGTTTTGGATGGACATTTGGCCACGCATGAATTTCTTGCGGATGAGTTTAGCATTGCCGATATGGCAAATTGGTGCTGGACGCGCACGGCCAAATGGTCGGGGGTTGAATCACGTGATTTAGAGCATTTACAACGATGGCACCACAAGATAGAAGCGCGCCCTAAATGTATGGCGGGTATTAAAGTGCCATATGATTTGAAAGTTTTGGTTGAAGCAACAGCGGATGGAGCGGATACATTTTCCAAAGGCGTTCAAAATATTGTTCAGAAATAAGTTTTCTGTAGCGTTTACAAAATTTGCATATATAGAATTTGCACAAGCGGGTTTATACCTTTATAAGCAAGTGGCATACAGGAGAGGTGGCCGAGTGGCTGAAGGCGCACGCTTGGAAAGCGTGTAGGCGGTAATCCCGTCTCGGGGGTTCGAATCCCCCTCTCTCCGCCAGTCACCCGCAGACTATAATGTAACAAATAATGGCGAACAGGGCAAGACTCAAAAATAGGAGGATTGCACAAGCCGCATAATCAAAATTACTAAATTGAATATATAGAGAAAAAGAAAAACCCCCAGCAGCAACTAGGGGAAATTCAAAAGGGTTGTAGAAATAACCACAATAAGATGGTTTCCTCCTACAGCCCGCTCTCACAAAAGTCAACAGGAAAACAGCGTTTTTCTGAATAATATTTTGCGGCCTGCTCTCTTCCTGGAGAGCGGCACATGCCACAGGAAAATGGCCCACGTCCAGAGCTTTTAGATAAGCTCAAAGCGGAAAGCTATCACGGGCTGGCGGATAAACATAAGCCAGCCCCCGACACAGTAGATACAGCACGCCCATGGGATATAACGGGTGAAGAACTTGCTGATTATATCCATAATAAAGCACAGCAGGGGGAAGAGCGGCAAAGCCAGTATAGGCGGCCACATCAATATGCCTTACCCCATATTGATTATGGCCCCCGTGATTATAAGGATGCCCTTGTCGCGCTCTATGCGGAACGCGAAGAGCTTGCCCAGGCTTATAGGGTTATGGATGATGATGCGCGTAAATCCCCGCGTGTGCGGGCGCAATGGCATATATGGGGGCAAAAAGAAAGACGCCTCACAGGCGCTAAAACCCCCCGCTTAGCAAAGCATAAGCAGCTATCACATAAGGCTATCATGCGCCAAAAGACACTAACAGGGCGTATAGCGGGCTATATAGGGGCTTTATATCCCCAAATGCGTAAAGATGCCCTTTATGGCCTCTCTATCATGCTCGCTGAACTCACACGCATTACAACAACACCAGAGGTGTGTCATAAAGCAGATATAGAGGCCGCTATATGGGCAGATACGGGTAAACGGGCAGCTTTATCCATTTTAGCGACAAGAACCGGCCTATCACTCAAACGCACACGGGCAGCGATCAGACGGGGTATGTCACGAAACCTTATTGCGAAACAGGAAAACCACACAGATAAAGGGCGGCAGATAGCCAATACCTATCATATTCACCCTGATATTACCCGTATAGCGGCTAAATATGATATTATCACCCGTAATTGTGAGACCCTTGAGCATAAAGCAGAAAGGCACGGTAATCCCCCCATAAATTAGTAGTGTTTTGCAGTAGAATTTTCTATCGTTTAGCGAAGGAGATTTACGATGAAACAGAAACGATTTAGTGAGACACAGATTATGCAGATATTGAAACAGGCGGAGCAAGGCGTTTCTGTTTCTGAACTGTGCCGCGCGCATGGTATGAGTAGCGCGAGCTTTTACAAATGGCGGAGCAAATATGGCGGGATGGATGCGTCGATGATTTCCCAGATGAAAGCCATGGCGGATGAAAACCATCGCCTGAAGCGGATGTATGCTGAGATGAGCATGCAGAATGATTTGCTGAAGGAAGCCCTTGGAAAAAAGTGGTAAGCCCTTCGCTTCGCAAAGGGATAGCGAAATGGGCAGTAAACGATAGAGGCGCGAGTATTCGGCTTGCGTGTGCCACCTTTTCTATATCACAGACATGCTATCGTTATCAGGCTCGCCTGAGTGATGAGAATGCCGAGATTGCTGACTGGTTGTTACGGTTGACGCATACCCATAAGAGGTGGGGTTTTGGTCTGTGTTTTTTGTATTTGCGTTAGGTGTATAAGGGTTACTCGCGTATGCGAAATATAAATTGCAACTGGAATTGGCTTTTGTCAAGGGGCATACGGGTTGTGCAACGCCTAGCAAACCAGCCATAGTGGCGCTTGAACGTAGATAAGTCAGGGTAACAGTTTTTATAGGTGTATATAAACTATAGCTGGAAACTCATAAAAAAGTTGTAAAAAAGGTAACAAATAGGTTTTTAGAAAAGCCATTTAGCGAAGCCATTATATAGCGTAGATAACTGGCTTTTTAATAAGATTAAGTTTGTCAGATTTACCCTGCAGTAAAATCAGTCCGATTCAAATCATAAATACGACTATTTTAGAGGGTTTTGCGTAAACATAAAGTTTTCATTTATATGCCTTGTATAGCCGGTAGGTAATCTCCCCATTATTATTAGGGGTCTGAAGTAGACAGTTTTGTTTTGGTGGCTTTAGCCAGTTTCATTGCTGGTGTTATGCCGCCGATAGCCATATTAGGTCTTTCATTATTATATGTCCATAGCCATTTTGTTGCCGTGAGCTGCGCCTCCTCAATCGTATTAAATTCGTTCATCTCCAGCCATTCATGGCTGACGGTGCGGTTGTAACGTTCAATATAAGCATTCTGTTGTGGCTTGCCTGGCTGGATATGAGCGAGCCGGATGCCTCGCTTATTTGCCCAGCATCTCACTGCCCCACTGATATATTCAGGGCCATTATCACAACGTATCACGCGTGGTTTACCACGCCATTCAATGATCTGCTCCAGTGAACGCTTCACACGCTCAGATGGTAAGGATAGATCAACCTCTATGCCCAACCCTTCACGATTGAAGTCATCCAATACATTGAAGGTGCGGAACGCCTTGCCGGTGCTGAGCTGGTCGGCCATAAAATCCATCGACCAGACTTCATTGGGACGCTCCGGTACAGCTAGAGGAGCAGGACGCGCACGCTTCAAACGCTGACGCGGCTTGATCCGCAAATTAAGCTCTAACTCCCGGTAAATCCGATAAACCCGCTTGTGGTTCCAGCCAAAACCCTTCACCTAACGTAGCTCTGCTACTTTGTTTTTTATAAGTGTTTGAGACTAGGTCGTTTTATTTTCATAAGCTGAAGCGATGATTAAGAATATTTCTCTTTTGTTACTCCGTTTGCAACGCAAAACAGGAGGCAAATATGACAAAACACCATCTCACACAAAGCAAAATTGATAAATTATCGCATAGGGAAAAAGTTTTTTCTATCAGGGATGACCAGCAAAACGGGCTGATTGTTCGGGTATATCCAACAGGCAAGAAAACATATTGCCTACAAGCCACGATAGATAAAAAACGTATCTGGCAAAAGCTGGGGGATGCTTATGAGATAAGCCTGCATGATGCCCGTATGAAGTCACAAAGAATCCTAAGCGATAAACAAGCGGAAAGACTGGGCGTGATTAAGCCCATCCCTTTTGAGGAGGCTGTGGACGTGTTTTTGATGCGCTATAAGTCGCGCATTAAACCACGCACCTTTGTGTCTTATGTTTATAATACTGAGCGTTACATATTACCTTATTTCAAAGGCTGGATGATTACAGATATTACCCGTGAGGATGTTGTGCGCTGGTTTGCCGGGTTAGCTGATAAGCCTGGGGTTGCTAATTATAGCAAGTCCATTTTTGCTGTAATGATGCAGCAAGCCGAATATTATGGCTTTAGGCCTTTGAATAGTAATCCATGTCGCAATATACCGCGCTATAAACAAAAGCAACAAGAGCGGTTTTTGTCAGATAATGAATGGCAACGCCTGGGAGCCGCCTTGAATAGTTTTGCGGCGACTTACCCCATTCATACGGATTTGATTTTACTGCTTGCCTATACGGGATGTCGCAAGCATGAAATCATTAACGTAAAATGGTCATATTACCAAGAAGGACACTTACACCTACCCGATAGCAAGACGGGGGCAAAAACAGTGTTTCTATCGCGCCAGGCAAGACTGATTATTGAGCGACAAGTGCGCATGTCAGCCTTTATATTTGCACGTGAAGCGGGCAAGCCAATAACAGCCCCACAACTTACCAAAGTCTGGAACGAAATACGACAAGCCGCGCAATTACATAATGTCCGCTTACATGATTTACGCCATAGCTATGCAAGCCTTGCTTTACGGCATAATGAGACAATCCCTATGGTGGGGCGCTTGCTTGGCCACAAAGACCCCGAAACCACATTGAAATATGCCCATGTCGCTGGGGAACAGATAATCAGCACAGCACATAAAATGGCACAGAATCTATCCAGAGGTATATGAACCATGCAAAAAGTACATAAAATAAAACTTACTGATAGTGCCATAAGCAAGCTAGAGGTAAGGTCAGCGTGTTATATTGTCTGGGATACCCAGCTTGCAGGCTTTGGGGTTAAAGTCTATCCATCGGGGTATAAATCATATATCTTCCAAAAAAGGCTTTTGGGCAGGCAGGTTAAGAAACATATTGGCGATGCGGCTTTACTTTGTGCTGACGATGCCCGCCAGAATACCCTTAAGCTGATAGCAACGTTAAACACGCAGGGGGCAAAGCCTCCCAGCCTATGCGTTCCCACCTTAGCCAGTTTTATGCAAGAGCCTATAGGGTCTATCTATAAGCAGAACCGCAAAGCCTTTAACCGAGACAATGGAGCGCCGACCTATCTGAGAACACAAATCATGCCCCATTTTGGGCGTTACCGCCTGGATGAGATTACCCCGCGTAAGCTATTAGAGTGGTTTGATAGCTATAGCCAAACCTCACCTGGTGGGGCGAATCGGGCGCTGGATATATTACGGGCAATTATGGCGCATGCGGTGAAGCGTGGTCTTATTGAGGAAAACCCCACGCTTAGCATTAAGCATAACCCTAAAAGGACGATAAACCGCTTTTTGTCCAAAGCTGAAATAGGCAGGCTTTATCGTGTATTAGCATATGAAGAAAGGCACTTTCCAAGAAACAGACCGGCGGTTGATATTATCCGCTTGCTTTTACTCACAGGGTGCAGGCTAAGCGAGATATGCTTTTTGAAGTGGGAAAATATAGATGAACAGCTTATCCATTTACAAGATAGCAAGACAGGCGCGCGCGATATTATCCTTACTCAGCCAGTCAAGCATATTATCACCAGGCAAAAGCACAATCGCCATAAAAATAGCCCTTATATATTCCCTAAGCCGCGTGACCCGATGCAGCCGCTTTATCCAATAGATTATGTATGGCACAAAATCCGTAAGGCCGCAGGGCTAGAAGATGTTCGCTTGCACGATTTACGGCACAGCTATGCCAGTCAGGCCTTACTGCATAATGTTCCCCTTATGGTTGTGTCCAAGCTGCTTGGCCATAAAGACCCCCGCATGACATTACGCTATGCACATGTAAATGATACAGCCATAAACGAGGCAGCACAGCGTGTAGCCGATAGCATAGACAAAGCAATGAACACAAAACCAGCCAAAAATACGCTAATCGACTGGTAGAAAATATGATATTCTATGATTATAAGCAGGCAGCGACTTTATACGTAATAGATTACATTAACCGCGCATCATATTATATAAGGCTTTCCATTCTTGCCCGTTAGAGGCTGTTTATCCGATTGTGTTTATGGAACGCCATGTATGTCAAGCACCGCGAGGATGGGCGCGTTGTCAACAAAAGAGCGGCAAAATGCAAGTGAACTGTAATATTGCAGAATGACGGGGCGGATGGTATCTCTTACGCATGGCTATTTCCCGTTGGTAAGATTGGTTATGTTTATCGCTGGATCAGTGAGAAAGAATAAAATAAAGAGGATAAAGCATGACAAGCAACGAACAACGTAAAGCCCTGCAACGTCAAATATGGCAGATCGCGAATGATGTTCGCGGTGCGGTTGATGGATGGGACTTTAAGCAATATGTGCTTGGCACATTGTTCTATCGTTTTATCAGTGAAAACTTTACCAGCTATATTGAGGATGATGATGACAGCATTAACTATGCGGAGCTTTCTGATGATGTGATCGCAGATGAGATCAAAGACGATGCCATAAAAACCAAAGGCTATTTTATTTATCCAAGCCAGCTATTTGTGAATGTCACAGAAACGGCAAACACCAATGAAAGCTTAAACACAGACCTTGCAAAGATATTTTCCGATATTGAAACCTCTGCCAGCGGCTACCCTTCTGAGGGTGACATTAAAGGGCTATTTGCTGACTTTGATACCACCAGTAACCGCCTTGGTAGCACAGTGAAAGATAAAAACGAGCGCCTAGCAAAAGTGCTCAAAGGTGTCGCAAAGTTAGAGTTTGGAGATTTTCAGGGGAACCAGATTGATCTGTTTGGTGATGCCTATGAATTTCTTATCTCCAGCTATGCGGCTAATGCCGGTAAATCTGGAGGTGAGTTTTTCACGCCCCAGCATGTATCAAAGCTGATCGCGCAGCTGGCCATGCACAAGCAAGACAGCGTCAATAAAATCTATGACCCCGCTTGCGGTTCTGGTTCGTTACTGCTTCAAGCCAAAAAGCATTTTGATAAACACACCATCCAAGATGGTTTTTTCGGGCAGGAGATCAACCATACCACCTATAACCTTGCGCGTATGAACATGTTTCTGCATAATATCAATTATGACAAGTTCAATATGCAGCTAGGCAATACGCTTATAAATCCGCATTTTCGCGATGATAAGCCCTTTGATGCGATTGTCTCTAACCCGCCTTATTCGGTGAAATGGGTTGGCGCGGATGACCCCACACTAATCAATGATGACCGCTTTGCGCCCGCCGGTGTGCTCGCGCCAAAATCCAAGGCGGATTTTGCCTTTGTGCTACACGCGCTAAGCTATCTTTCCAGCAAAGGCCGCGCAGCGATTGTCTGCTTTCCTGGCATTTTTTACCGTGGTGGTGCAGAGCAAAAAATCCGCAAATATTTAGTGGATAGTAACTATGTGGAAACAATCATCTCCCTCGCCCCCAATTTGTTTTATGGCACCACCATCGCGGTGACCATTCTGGTGCTGGCGAAAAATAAACCAGACACCAATATCCAGTTTATTGATGCTACAGAGGAGCACACATTTTTTGAGAAAGGCACGAACAACAATTTCATGGAAGATAGCCATATTGACAAAATTATGGAGCTATTTGATCGCAAGGAGAATGTGCCGCATGTGGCAGCGACTATACGGCAAGAAAAGGTGCAAAAAAATGATTATAACCTCTCAGTCAGTTCCTATGTGGAAGCGAAGGACACGCGTGAGGTGATTGACATTACCGCGCTGAATGCCGAGATCAAAACCACCATAGGCAAAATCGACCAGTTACGCACTGATATTGACGCCATCATTGCGGAGATTGAGGGAGTAGATGCATGATAGTGGATAACAAATTAAACATCACCAATCAGGTTGATCTAGCTAAAGCAGAAGAAAAAATCAGCAAGCAAAAGGCCAAACAGCTGTTTGATTCTGGCGACCTTGATAAGGCGGAGATTGGCACATTTAAGGGATTATCTTTTATTCATGCCTATTTATTTGATGCGATCTACGATTTTGCAGGGAAAATACGCGATGTGAATATCGCCAAAGGTGATTTTCGGTTTGCCCCAGTCATGTATCTTGAAGCCTCACTGAGCCATATCGACACCATGCCGCAAAATGGCTTTGATCAGATTATTGAGAAATATGTGGAGATGAATATTGCGCACCCTTTTCGAGAGGGCAATGGGCGCGCCACGCGTATTTGGTTGGATCTGATACTCAAAACAGAGCTACAACAAGTGATTGATTGGAATATGGTGGATAAAGAGGAATATCTCGCCGCTATGCAGCGGAGTGTCGTGAAGGATGTTGAGATTAAAGCCTTACTGAAGCGCGCGCTCACTGACCAGATTGATGACCGCTCCTTATTTATGAAGGGTATCGATGTCAGCTATTACTATGAAGGCTATAGCGAATTTAAGACCGAGGATCTATAGTCATGAGCTATTTAGAAAAATTACTGGATGGCGCGGCGGTGGCGTGGTTGCCTCTTGGGCAAGTATGTGATTTCAAAAATGGCTTTGCATTTAAAAGCAACTTATTCAGGGATTCAGGGCTCCCGATAATCAGGATAACGAATGTGGATGGCAAAAACATTAATTTGTCTGACGTGAAATATTTTAATCCAGATGATTATAGAGAAAACACAAAATCTTATGAAGTTGTTAAGGGCGACATTCTTGTGGCAATGTCTGGTGCTACCACTGGGAAGGTTGGCTTTTATGATCATGAAAAAATTGCATACCTCAATCAGCGCGTAGGGAAGTTTCTGCCAAAAAAAAGTAGGCTCAATAATCGATATTTGTTTCATTATCTTTTATCAAAAATGGAAGCGATTTATGTGCTTGCTGGTGGAGGTGCTCAGCCAAACTTAAGCTCAAACGCACTAATGGCGAAAATTCAAATCCCCATTGCATGCCCCGATAATCCCGAGAAATCACTAGCAATACAATCCGAGATTGTGCGGATTTTGGACGCATTTACCGCCCTTACAGCCGAGCTTACAGCCGAGCTTACAGCCGAGCTTGCCATGCGCAAAAAACAATACAACTATTATCGTGACCAACTCCTTACGTTTGATGAGGATGAAGTGGAATGGAAACCACTTGAACAAATTGCAAAAGTTAAACATGGCAAAGACTGGAAGAAACTTGGTGATGGGGATATTCCAGTTTACGGATCGGGTGGAGTGATGGAGCATGTAGACACTTACGCTTATGATAAGCCTACCGTGCTCATTCCGAGAAAAGGTTCAATCATGAATATTTTTTACGTTGAAACACCATTTTGGAATGTAGATACGATCTATTACACTGAGATAGACGAAGATCAGGTACTTCCAAAGTTTCTATACTACTATTTTACAACTATTGATTTGATGGCTTTAGATACTGGCTCAGGCAGACCTAGCCTAACTCAAGCTGTTCTAAACAGAATTGATATACCGATACCATCCAAAACGGAACAAGCCCGCATCGTTTCCATTCTCGACAAATTCGATGCGCTGACTAATTCTATTCAAGAAGGCTTGCCGCGTGAAATTGAGCTACGCCAAAAGCAATATGAATATTACCGTGATTTGCTCTTGAACTTCCCTAAATCAGCGGAGGCAGCGGCATAATATGAGTAAGACACTTACAGAAATAGCGCTACAAGTGATGGTCAACCCCCAATTTATGTTCCACTTTTAAGTTAGTAATTGTTCTGTTTTGTTTGGTTTTTTGTTTATCTGTTCAGGTCCATGGAGCGTAGCGGAATGGGGCTGAACAGATAAACGCGCCATTGGGGCTGGTGGACGGTATCCAAGGGAGCTGTGCGGTCTGATATGGTTGTAATGGTTACGCCAATCCTCAATAATGATTTGCGCCTCCATGAGCGTATAGAACAATTCACCATTGAGCAGTTCATCACGTAATCGGCCATTAAAGCTTTCATTATAGCCGTTCTCCCATGGACTTCCTGGTTCAATATAGGATGTCTTCACCTTCAGCTTGTGTAACCACTCTTTCAATGTGCTGGCGGTGAATTCACTACCATTATCCGAACGAATATACGCGGGCATACCATGCTTTAGGAATAAATCGCTTAAGACATCCAACACATCATCACTATCGAGGCGGTAATCAACACGGATAGCAAGACATTGACGCGTGAACTCATCAATCACCGTCAACATGCGTATCTTCTTACCATTGCTAAGACGATCCGCTACAAAATCATAGCTCCAGACATGGTTCGCCCAGCAGGGGCGGAGACGGATACAAGAGCCATCATTGAGGTATAAACGACCACGTTTCTTCTGCTTTTTCGGGACTTTCAGTCCTTCCTCACGCCAGATGCGTTCCACGCGCTTGTGATTGACCTGCCAGCCTTGGGTGCGTAATAACGCGGTAATACGCTTGTAACCATAGCGGCCATAGCGGTGTGCCAAGCAGATGATATCCTCACGAAGGCGTCCTTCATCATCGGGGGGGCGTTTTTTATAGCGCTGAACACAGCGGCACACGCCAAGCGCATCACATGCACGACGTTCAGATATGCCATAGCGTTGCTGAGACTGCACGACACAACGACGCTTCCGTTCAGCGCTTAGAAGTTTCCCTCGGCTGCATCTTTCAATATCTGTTTATCTAGTGTAAGATCAGCCACCACACGCTTTAAACGGGCATTCTCAGATTCTAACGCCTTAAGACGCTTCGCTTGGCTCACCTGCATCCCCCCATAAGCCTTACGCCATTTGTAATACGTCGCATCCGATATGCCAAGCGCACGGCATATCTCATCAATACTCTTACCATGACCAGAAAGCACCTCTGCCTCCCTAAGTTTGCGAATAATCTGTTCCGGTTTATGGCGTAATTTACTCATATATAACTCCTATAATTTAATCAAATATTCTACCCTAAAAACGAGATAAATAATGGAACTAATTATAGGGGGTGGGTCACCGTAAAGCGCTTGCTTGATAACTTAACCAATAATTATGGCTTCCAGCAGCAAAAGGAACAACATGACTAAAGACACGAAACCTATTGCAGAATCAAACTGTTTTATTGTTCTCAATAAATATACCAGAGCGTGGGAAGCCGCCGAGAGCTACCAATCTGAAAGTGATTTGGAGCGTGAGCTTGTTGAAGACCTGCGCAAGCAAGGCTATGAGTTTCTCCCTGACCTGAAGACGCCAGAAGCGATGCTTGCAAATGTGCGGGTGCAGTTGCAGGCGTTGAATGATGTGGCGTTCTCAGATGCAGAATGGCAGCGCTTTGTTGAAACCTACCTAGACAAGCCCAGTGATAGCATCATCGATAAGACGCGCAAAATCCATGATGATTATATCTATGATTTTGTGTTTGATGATGGTCGCATCCAGAACATCTATCTTTCCGCAAAATGCTCTGGGTGCTGACACGACCGCCAGTGTTTTCGGGCGAGAGCTGCACTCTTATGTGATCACCGATGCGATTCGTGATGAGAAGGTTCTGAAGTTCAAGGTGGACTACAATGATGTGCGCCCTCAATTTAAGGCTATCGAAGCCGAGCAGGATTTAGATAAGCTCACTGCCGCTGAAACCAAGAAAGCGTTGCTACATCCAGAGCGTATTCGTGAAATATCAGACTATATCTTAAGTAATTATCGTCATAAGACCCATCGCCTTCAAGGTGGCAATAAGGGCTTTAATGCCATGTTTGCCGTGAGCAGTGTGGATGCTGCGAAGCGTTACTATGAAACACTTAACGCATTGCAGGCTGAGAGTGATAAGCGGCTTAAGATTGCCACTATATTTTCATTCGCCGCCAATGAAGAACAAAATGCAGTGGGTGAGATTGAAGATGAAAGCTTTGATGTTTCCGCCATGAATAGCA
Source organism: Parvibaculaceae bacterium (assembly GCA_965227805.1). GTDB lineage: Bacteria > Pseudomonadota > Alphaproteobacteria > RS24 > RS24 > CBDDGJ01. The sequence goes on from CBDDGJ010000003.1 coordinate 667,072, forward strand.
ATGCGAAGGATTTTTTAGGCGCGGCTATAAACGATTACAATGCTTACTTTACAACCAATTTTAGCGTGGATAGCAAAGGATTTCAGGACTATTATCGTGATTTAGCCAAGCGCGTGAAGTCTAAAGAAATTGATTTGATTATCGTAGTTGGTATGTTTCTCACCGGCTTTGATGCACCAACGCTCAATACTCTATTTGTTGATAAAAATCTGCGCTATCACGGCTTGCTGCAAGCGTTTTCGCGCACCAACCGTATTTATGATGCCACCAAAACCTTTGGGAATATCGTCACTTTCCGTGATCTGGAGCAAGCGACGATTGATGCTATTACCCTATTTGGTGACAAGAACACTAAGAATGTAGTGCTTGAAAAAAGTTATAAGGAGTATATGGATGGCTTCATCGATGCCATGACTGGTGAAGCGCGACGTGGCTTCATCGATGTGGTGAGAGAGTTAGAGCAGCACTTTGCAAACCCAGACGCTATCGAGACAGAGTCTGACAAAAAAGCCTTTGTCAAACTGTTTGGAGAATATCTGCGCGTGGAAAATATACTACAGAACTATGATGAGTTTGCAAGCCTCAAGGATTTACAAAATATTGATATCAACGATGCGAAGGTTGTAGAGACATTTAAATCAGAGCATCATTTGAGCGATGAGGATTTCACAGCTTTAGCCGCAATTAATATGCCTGCTGAACGTAAAATACAGGATTATCGCTCTACCTATAATGATATCCGAGATTGGCTGCGCCGCGAGAAGGATGCTCAGGCACAAGAAGCATCAACTATCGAGTGGGATGATGTGGTGTTTGAGGTGGATCTGCTTAAATCTCAAGAAATTAATCTGGATTATATCTTGGAACAGATTTTTGAAAATAATAAGAAGGTGAAAGATAAAACAGCATTGGTTGAGAATGTTCGCCGCATGATTCGCGCCAGTATTGGCAACCGTGCGAAAGAAAGCCTCCTTGTTGATTTTATTAACCAAACAGATCTTGATAAGCTAGGCGATAAGGCCAGTGTAATCGATGCCTTCTTTACATTTGCTCAGGCAGAACAACGGCGCGAGGTCGAGGAACTTATCAATAACGAGAAGCTAAATGCAGACGAAGCTAAACGCTATATCGCCACCTCCATTAAACGCGAATATGCCAGTGATAATGGCACAGAGCTGAATGCTATTTTGCCTAAGATGAGCCCGCTTAATCCTGAATACTTGACGAAAAAACGAAGTGTTTTCCAGAAAATCTCAGCATTTGTTGAAAAATTCAAGGGTGTCGGTGGACAGATCTAAAGCCTCTTCTGCTCACGCTCCAGAGCCTTTATCTGTTCATCCCCATTCCGTTACGCTCCATGGCGCTGAACAGGTAAACAAAAACCAAACAAGACGGACCAATTACTAACTTAAACGCGGAACATAAATTGGGGGTTGACTATCTTTTGAGCCTTCGCGTTTAGATTAGAAATATAGCCTCGCTTATGTCTGTCTATGTGTAACATTTACATGGTAATGGCTCTATCAGCGTCTCTGAAGCAAGCGCCTGACGCGAGCGAGAGGTTCACCATTGTTACAACTATTAGCCGCCTCAGCAAGCTTGTAAGTATCATAGGCAATAAGCCCTTTGTCTATTACTTCAAGGGCAACCACAGCTACCGGAATAAGGAAAAGCGCATTATTTTCTGCGGCGATTGTTGCGTTTGTTGTGCCTATGGCGATGTCATGTGCGTCGGCGCCGGTGGCGGTATAAACAGGCAAAGCAGCAAAAGCAGGCGTAACACCCTGCCCCAAAAGCAAAGACAGACTAGTCAATAGTGTGATAAATAAATGGGGCATGTTTCTTACAGTTTCCTTATATTCTCGGGTTAATTTTATTGCCAAATGCATCCTGCATAAACCAAAGCTTAATAGAAAGACAGGAAATATAAACTAACTAATCTTAAATTGGATAGCTGAACCGTCAGGTGTATCCTTTATCTGTTTCGCAATATTCGCTCTAATGCGCATACCTCGTTCGCAATCTACTGCAAAGAGATTATTAATTTCAAATGCTCCACCCGCCACAAAAGGTATTTTGGGGATTAATCGATCGTTAATTTTAAGTTGACCATTCACTGTTTGCCATTGTTTTGCTAAAGGATATCCCGTTAAAAAATTATAGTCTTTGAGAATAAGTGAAGCCCACTCGTCAAGCGATGCAGCCAAGGTTTCAAATTTTCCTGTTTCAGGATCGAATGTTTTTACTTTTGATTCTGAAATACAAAACTGAACTCCAAAAATATCTTGAGCAAAAAATATCACTTTTTTATCCAACCAACTATATTCTGATCGCCAACCTTCTAAAGCATTCCAAGCTATTAAATTAGGGTAGTATTCAGGATTAGTTGAATATACTTGAAGTGCCTGTTCAAATGCAAAAAAACCATTCTTTTTAGAAAGCATACCATATAACTCTTGGCCAATTTCACTAGAAAATAGCCTACCCGTTATCTCATCTATCACAGGTACCCGTTCTGAAAATAATTGATTGGAAATTGATATAAGCTTTGCAATCGCTCCCATGAGTAGCTACTCCACAACTATTTTTACAGTTGAACCATTAGGCAAATTTTTACATTGGGCGCCAATGCAAGCACCAGCCCCTCTATTGTCTGATGGATTTATGTATCTTACGCTCGCACCAGTTCCGCCTTCCTCAAACATAGCAGGCGGATACTCATCCCTATCAACCCCAGGCTGAGTTTCAACATCTCTTAAACTATTACGCCGATTCAAAGCTGCCCCTTCTCGATTAACAGTCAATGTAGACGGATGACCAGCCGCCTGTGCATCTTCAATATGTTGAGCAGACTCTGGATATTTATCTTTAGGAATCGTTACCGTTGTAGTCTCGCTCTCTGACAATTTGCCGGTATTAGGTGTTTTGGTTAGGATTTTTGCACTGGCGCCAGGTATAAAGAGGCTACCAACCCCAACAGCACCCTTAAGACGATTTTGTGTTTCCTCATCAAGCTCGTTCCAGTTACCAGAAACAACATTACCCGTAGCGTCATCTACATAGCTAAAAGTGGCATCAACCGCATCGGCTGCTTCCGATAAAGTTCCTAATACAGCACCGGTTGCTTCAGGGTGATGTTCCATACCATAGTTCACACCCGCTTCAACCGCTTCGCCCACAGCAACACTAACTGTATCTTCCCCCGCACCAACTTTACCAAGTCCATCAAGCGGGTTACCATCACCTTCTGCTGTAAGATAAGCTGCAACCGCAACCATAGCAGCACCAACACATACACCACCACAAAGCGCATTATTTTCAGCTGCGGTTTTTGCGTTTGTTGTGCCTATGGCGATATCTTTAGCATCGGCGCCGGTGGCGGTGAGCACGGCTTGTGTTACAGTGCCCGCTAATTCAACGCCTTTGCTTTTCCAGGCGGCTGCTTCGGCAGCACTGATAGAACCGTCACCATCTATATCCGCCATATCTGTGTTTTCATTATAGAGCATGCCGACAACTTCACCTGTCACCTGCCCCAAAGCACCTGTGCCGCAATCACCGCTCTGCAAGGCAGCAGACGCACAGCCCGTGAGTGCGTGCAAGCCAAGCTGCGTCGCCGTGCCAATGCCATGCTCACCATCCGTCAACTCACCAACTTTCGCCTGCGTCCCTATCTCACGCGAAATCGCCTCATTCGCTGCTTCGGCGGTGTTTTTGAGCAGCGTATCCTCAAAATTATCCTGGAAGGCATCCCCAAAGTCGGACAAATTGCCGCCTTTACCGACCTCTACAAGCGCATTAACCGCTGTTTCCGTGACGCTATCAACAACAACATCCGTCGCGCGGCCTAAAAAGTCATTCGAGGCTTTGGCGACCTTATCGCCAAGATCATTACCCAAAATATCCCCACGGCTTATGGCACGGCTCGTCATATTGCTTACCAGTCTGCTTTCAAAGCCATCGGTGAAATTATCACGCATATCGTTCCAATCGCCGCCTGATAAAATGGCATCTGTGCCTGCCTGGATGGCGCTTTGGGTGGTGACCTCTACCGCATAATGGCCGGCCTGGGACATGAAGGTGCTATTGGTTGCCCCCACCACGCTATCGGCTGTGCCAGCGGCCCAATCAGCCGCACCGGCAGAAATCGCACCGGTAACCGCACTTGTGGCAATTTGTTGGAGCGTGTCTTTATCGGTCATGGTGTCCATGAAATCATTAAAGCTGCCGCCACTATTAAGCGCGGCATTGCTGCCCAAAACCGCAGCAGAAGATGCCGCAGCAGAAAGGGCAGACCCAGCAACACCCGCAGCAAGCCCGCCCGTGGCGGCGGTGGCGATAGCAGACACAATAAGCGCCCCCGCTTGGGTTAGGTTTTTGGAGCTTTCTGAATAACTGGTGTGCGTTTCTTCAACCCCTGTCCAGTTTACGCGTTCATCGCCTGTGAGGTCTTGCATCCAGGAAAGGTTATCATTTGCAGCGACAATATCATCTACTTGGCCTTCAGCTTTTTGACGCTGTAGAGCCTCGCTTAAGGCAAGCGGCACAATAAGGCTTTGCAAACCGCCGCCTGATTGTGCGCCGCTTGAGCTTTTCGCTGTGGGGTCGAGATAATCTACATTGATGTTTTCTGTGTTAAAATTAACCTTGCCACCATTACCTGTTTGCATCTCGGTATAAACAAGGGTTTCATCATAGCTGCCGCTCCACCTATTGCCTTCTACTAATGCGTTGGACTTGGTTGTGGTTCTATCGACTTGTTTTATATCTTTGCCAACCAAAATATTCACACTACCTTCTTCCAACAAGGTGGTGAGGTTAATATCTTGCCCGGCATTCAGATTTGCAGCTTTAAGGTTGATATCTTTACCACTTGTAAAGCTTATGCCCGCGCCACTGGTGATAGTCGCCATTTGGTTGGTGATATCCAGAGTGGTTTCTGTAGTGGTTTTACGCCGGCCCCAACTTTTCTTCGTGGTTTTTTTACGCGTTTGCGACAACACTTCCTGCATTGCTGCAATCGTGATATCACCGTTAAGTGTGCTTAAGCCAACCGCGCCCGTGGCGGTAAGGTCGCTGCCTAAAATCAATATATTCTGGTCCGCATGGATGGTCAAATCTTCCCCAGCTGTGATAGAGGAGCTGGCAAGCGTTTTTTGATATTCATTTACTTTCCAGCCGCCCCGCTTGCCGGAAAACTGCTCTTCTAGTGCAAGCGCTGTCACTGTAACGGTATTGGCATCCATTAAAAGACTACCGCCGGCTGTGAGCTCTGCCCCTGCGACTGTGATACTATTTGCAGCTATTAAAGACATGCTCCCCGTCGCACTGATTGACGCAACATCACCTAATGTATCAGTATAATTATTCCGCCCATTATATTCGCGGTCAATCTCGGTCTCATTGAGAATATCCTGCGCGATAATCGACACGGTGCTGCCACTGATTTGTCCACCAAGATTATGCATCATGCCCCCAGCCGTGAGCAATAAGCCGCCTGTTGAAGTGAGGGCGGCATTATCATTCAAAATATCGCCGCCAGCATTGACTTCTATATAGGCCGCATCCAGGTCGACCATATTCGTGAAATCGGTGCCGACATTAAAGACGGCTGCATTTGCAACTTCAAGATGCCCTTCATGGGTGAACTCCTCCACAGTGGTGATGAACATATTGCCATCACTCACCAGGCTATCAGAGCTGGTGGTGGTATAGCTATCGGCTGTGATGCTGACATTTTCCTGCCCGTAAATCGAAGTGGCAAAGCCAATCTCGCGTGCATCAGCCAGATAAACCCGAGGCACCAGCACCTCTTCGCCATTAACCTGCTGCTTTTCAAGCCAGATAATATCCTCTTGTAACGCGGCGACTTGTTCCGCCGAAAGACTAACGCCCGGTGTGAGCTCTAAACTTTGCTGGGCGGCATAGGCATTATCATAAAGCGTTTTAATCATGGCCTGCTCATTCGCGCTATCGGCAGAAACAGTGTGACGACCCGTTAGCTCCTGAACCTGTGCCCGAATGAGGCGCGTTTCCGCAAAGCTATCGCCCAAACGACGCAGGCTTTCATTGCCGTCATGATTATATTTCTCAATGAAATAATCCGACCCGTAATAGGTAGATGCATCCAAAAACTCTATGCGGGTTTCAATCTGATAAGGTGTATCACCCTCAGGGCGGGTTTTGAACAGGCTACGCCGGGATAGCGCATCAATCGAATTGGTGAGCGCAGATAGGGAAACAGCTTTGCCCGGGGGTGCCGGTTCGTTATTTGTCGGAATATCAATATCGCTAAACAGACCATTTTGTGCAGGTGGAACAAAAACCGGAGGCTCCGGCACCTCCATATCATCTGCGGCCATATCTGCTGAATCTATATCATAATCATCCGATACTAGCGTTTGATTGTCTATATATGAAGCCTCGCTATCACCTGCTATATCATCAGCCGCGCCAGCTAATTCGTCAGCATTAACCGAAGGGGTATCAGTGGCAGTATCTATATCAAGATGGGAAGCGCTGTCATCACCCTCTATCTGTGTTGAGGGATCTTCTGAATCTACATCAACCCCATCTTTAAACATGGTCTCATCCACATCTGTATCAGGAATGCTACCATCCGTATCGCCCGCTATATCTGTCGAAGCATCTGATTTATCTATGGACTTTGTATTCGTCGTTACATTTAGCGGTTCAATACCTTCTGGCGTAACAACCTCCATATTTATATTCGAACCAGTAACTGAGTGTATTGTTCCTGACTTATTGTCTTGACCAATAATCACATTCTTCGCCGATATAATCGCCGTAGTGCTATCCGAAGTTGAAACTTTGGGCGTGGAAGAAGATGTGGTACCTACATATTTCTTTGAGCCGCACCATGTAGAAAAGCTGCGCAGGCTCATCCCACACTCTTCCACATAAAGTTTTGAATATGTGCGTGACCATTCTTGTAGTTCTGTACCACTTTGTTCAATCGCAACATTCGCACGCAATTGCCAACCTGCACTTAACGCACTATGATCATTCTTAATATAGCCTGCTTCTATAACTAAATGATTTCCCGAAATAATCTTCCCTGCTTCACCGGGGTTTATCGCATATTTTTCCCGATAATATGTTATATCATCTTCCCAATAATATTTGTTATAACCTACTTGGGTCATATAATTATTACTAACATATTCTATATCTCGTAGTTTATGCTTAACCGGCTTGAGGCCAATATCATTCACCACCTCATCGGCATAGAGATAAAGATTACCGGCTAATGTTTCAATCGTACTCGCCTGATTGATAATTGCATCAGCGCGGCTACGGCCACCATTTTTGCCTCTAATGGTTAATTCTTCATCACCAATAATATCCCCACCATTCTTATTGGTGAGTGTGCCATCCAGATGTAAATAGGCTGCCCCGTCGCTCCAAAATACACCCTCATTAGTGATATTTTTATTTGTTGTTACACGAACTATGTGGCCAGACGTAATGAACCCCATCTCCTTATTATCCAAATTACCCGTGAGGTTAATCTTTACCTCTTTACCACCCCGCACATTAGCTTCAAACTCTTGAGATGTCCGCGTCACATTTTTGGTAGAACCTAAATCTTCCGTGCTGGTGCTTGTTTTAGACCATGACCAGCCAGAGTCGTTTATTTTTTGCTGATCGCCGCAATCAACAAAACAAAATGTATGCTTGGATTCAGTAGCTTTATTTTCTCTTACATAATTACTTATGGTATAGTTTTCGACACGCTCGCCCTGATTGATGAATGAATTACCGGTAATCGATACAGTGCCACCCGCATAGAGGCTACTTTGCTTGTTTTCTAAAGTATTTGTTGCGTTTAAACTTAAATCTACCCCCGCTTTTATTATCGCCTCCACCGTATAATTCGCTTTTAAGCTTTCCCCAACCTCAGTGACAGTGCGCCAATATATATCCTCATTTATTTTTGAATAAACACAATATATCGTAGAAACATTAAGACAAAAAGAAGCTTCGTAGTGACTGGTTTTCTCATCATATATTTCTGTTTTCCCTTCAAGAGTTTTAGACGTTTTTGTAACGGAAAACTGTGTTCTTTTATTGCTAATATCATTGGCATAGATATCAATATTGCCCCCGGCTTCGATTGTGCCGGATGAATTTAGGAGGGTATTTATTTTGCCACCGTGGATGATAGTGCCGCCGTTTGGCGCATCCTGATTGGTTATTTTTTCGACTGTGATATTTTGGCCGGCAAAAATGCTGCCTTGACTATTGAAGAACTCGTCTTCCAGGTAAAAATGTGAAGAACCAGCACTTTGAACAGCACCATAATTTCTAAGAGTCCCACTCCCGGCATTACCATTTTTAAGATAAAAATGCATGTCGCCCGCAGAAGAAAGAACCGCACCATGATTGACAAGCCCCGCCGCCTTTATTGTGAGCCCCCCTATACCGTTTAAGACTGAGCCTGCTTTAGTAGAAAGACCACCAAGATAGCTATTACCTTCCCCTTGAAGGGTGAGAACCCCGCCACTTTGTATTTTGGCATGGTTTTCGTAAGCACCACCAAGATTAAGGTTTAGATCAGCACTATTAATAATATAACTTTTATTGGTGAAATCATCGCTTATATTAAAATCAAGCACACCGCCCGCATAAATTAGCCCGCTATTATCCGGCATATTATCTACAGCATATCCCCCATAATTATAGAGAGACTTACCCGTAAGTGTTAGATCACCGGCGGCTGAAACTGTGCCTGCGTTATTGGTAAAGCTATCAGCATCAACCGTAATATCACCCGTTCCAATGCTGCGAAGCTCTCCGCCCGCATTGGTAAAATCTGATGCATCAATCGTGATATCACTATCATAGGCATAAAGCTGTCCGCTATTCTCAAACCCATTTAGAACCGCATCACCAGAGCCCAAAGACAAACCACCATAAGACGCAGTAGCACCTGTATTGCTCAATGAACCAGCTTCAAGGCTTAAAACACTATCAGACGCAAGCGAGATCAAAGTGCCGCTTTGGGTGATATTACCACTAGACGCAATCGACAGGCCACCTTGTGATTGCACACGACCCGCAGTGGCAAAATCACCACCAGATATAATATCAAGACCAGAAGCCGCAAAAACCGAAGACGTGTCAAAAATAGAGAGGTCATCTGACGCGGTTAGACCAACACCACCACCTTGCGCGGTAAGCTGACCCGCAATGGATAAAGCTTCACCCGAAAGATTAACCCCACCAGAAAGAATGGACTCGCCTGCTTCATCCACTATATTTTGTGTGGCAATAAACCCGCCTTCGGCAAGGCTAAGTGCACCATTTACAGCAATTACAACATCGCCATGACCAACCAGACGCGCCGCACCACCAAAGCTGTCAAAGCCATTTATATCAATGCCGCCCGCAACAGCCTGTATCAGACCATCACCCGTCCAGGACCCAGCACCTGTAAAGCCAATATCACCATCAAATGAAGCAAGCGCACCATTATTATCAACATCACCCAATACGCTAATAGCAACATCACCGGCGCCAATCAGCTGGCTCTCAGCATCACTAACAAAGCCAGCAGCATAAACCGAGACACCACCATCAATAGACTTAACCATGCCAGACTGGCTAAAGCCAGACAGATAAGCCGCATCACTGCCAAAGCCAATATCCCCTTGTGCCTGGATAACACCGCTATTCGTAACATCACCTGCCTGGGTAAGGGCAAACCCTCCACTTGAGACAAGATAACCCGCATTGCTAAACACATCCCCCGCATAAGATAAGGCCATATTCCCGCCAGAGAGAATGAGGCTGTTTGCATCGTCGACAATATTGCTAAACTCACGACCCGTAAGTGTTAGATCACCGGCGGCTGAAACTGTGCCTGCGTTATTGGTAAAGCTATCAGCATCAACCGTAATATCACCCGTTCCAATGCTACGCAGCTCACCGCCCGCATTGGTAAAACCTGATGCATGAATATCAACATCACTATCATAAGCATAAAGCTGACCGCTATTATCAAACCCACTTAGCGCCGTATCACCAGAGCCCAAAGACAAACCACCATAAGACGCAATAGCACCTGTATTGCTCAATAAACCAGCTTCAAGGCTTAGCGCCGTGTCAGACGCAAGCGAGATCAAAGTCCCACTTTGGGTGATATTGCCACTAGACGCAATCGACAGGCCACCTTGTGATTGAACACTGCCTGCAGTGGCAAAATCACCACCAGATATAATATCAAGACCAGAAGCCGCAAAAACCGAAGACGTAGTAGATAAAGAGAGGCCATCTAACGCGGTTAAACCAACACCACCCCCTTGCGCGGTAAGCTGCCCCGCAATGGATAAAACGTTACCCGAAAGATTAACCTCACCAGAAAGAATGGACTCGCCTGCTTCATCCACTATATTTTGTGTGGCAATAAACCCGCCTTCGGCAAGGCTAAGTGCACCATTTACAGCAATTACAACATCGCCATGACCAACCAGACGCGCCGCACCACCAAAACTGTCAAAGCCATTTATGTCAATGCCGCCCGCACCAGCCTGTATCAGACCATCACCCGTCCAAGACCCAGCACCTGTAAAGCCAATATCACCCTCAAATGAAGCAAGCGCACCATTATTATCAACATCACCCAATACGCTAATAGCAACATCACCGGCAGCAATTAGCTGGCTCTCAGCATCACCAACAAAGCCATCAGCATAAACCGAGACACCACCATCAATAGACTTAATCATACCAGACTGGCTAAAGCCAGACAGATAAGCCGCATCACTACCAAAGCCAATATCACCTTGCGCCTGGATAACCCCGCTATTCGTAACATCACCTGCCTGAATGAGGGTAAACCCTCCACTTGAGACAAGATAGCCCGCATTGCTAAACACATCCCCCGCAAAAGACAAAGCCATATCCCCGCCAGAGAGAATGAGGCTGTTTGCATCGTCGACAATATTGCTAAACTCACCACCCGTAAGTGTTAGATCACCGGCGGCTGAAACTGTGCCTGAGTTATTGGTAAAGCGTTCCGCATCAACCGTAATATCACCCGTTCCAATGCTGCGCAGCTCTCCGCCCGCATTGGTAAAATCTGATGCATCAATCGTGATATCACTATCATAAGCATAAAGCTGCCCGCTATTCTCAAACCCATTTAGAACCGCATCACCAGAGCCCAAAGACAAACCACCATAAGACGCAATCGCACCTGTGTTGGTGACTGTTCCTGTTTCAACAGATAAAGCATTATAAGCTAGAAGCGACATCGCATTATCCAAACTCGCATCACTTGTAATCTGCATATCCCCACCGGCAATCATTGTGCCACTTACAAGTTTTATATCCCCCAAACCGCTTAAGCGAATATCCCGATAAGAGAGAATACGATTATTGTTTGCCTCAATCTGGTTTACCTCTAACACCATATCCCCGCGGGAAGACAGCCCATCACCACCATCAGCCGCATCGGCAGACCGTGATATATCTATCTTTTGCGCGGTTATATGTAGCTCATCGGCTGCATCAACTTGACCCGTTCCTGTGCTTTCAAGCTGGGTGGCAGAAATAGCAATGTCGCTTTGCGCATCGCGACCACCATCAGCAGCCATCCCTGAAACAATTAAACTACCATCAGCAAGACGAACATCTGAACCGGCATCAAGGGAGACATCGGCTTGTGAAGCAAGTATGGCTGCTTGCCCTAACGTAATATCGGTTTGTGCATCAACAGCTACATCTTCTTGGGCATAAGCAACGTCATGAAACTCTACAGATGAAGCGTGAGACGCAACATCAAGCCCTTTTTGCGACTGCACCCGATTAAGAACAAGTTTGCCATCAGCACTTAACATCATGCCATCCGTTGTGCTCGCTACATCACCCCGAAGCCGAACGCCCGCGCCGGCTTGTGTGGAAATCAGACGAATGCGCCCCGCATACATACCACCCAGAAGGCTGGAATCAATCGCATAAGAGGGCACATCTTCACCTGTTTGCGATTCATAAGGCGTAATTAGCCCTGTATTATACGCCCAAGCCATCGGCCCCGTTGCTATATCAAGCGACCCCTCACCAACATATAGCGGACCATCAATACGAACACGATGGGTTACAATATTAAAAACATCTGCCTCAGAAAGATAAGCGCCCCGTTCACCAAATAAAATATCACCGCCGCGCACATTAAACCCATGTAAAGAGCCATCCGCGTTAAATTGCGGCACACCCGACGTCAATGTCACCTGCGGCGTATTGATAAAACCACACCCATTACAGGTTATGCCATAAGGGTTCGCCAGAATAAATTCCGCACTACGCCCATGTATCTCTGCTGCACCTTGCAAAAGCGAACGATTAGACGACGTAACTTCATTAAGAATGATACGTGCTGTTTCGTTATTGTTTAAATTGCGATTGCCCCCAATAAGCCCCCCTAAGCGAGACTGCGAAACCTCCGCCGTACTATTATTCAAAATAACGCCCGAAGGCCCAATATTAAACTGCTCATATTTATTATGCGATACACCCGCAGAATTCGGCGCAACAATATCAACCATCGCAACACCATTGGGTGCCTGATATACCGTTGGGGCAACTGAACCCTGCGCCGCCTTAATCTCAGCTGCTTGAACAGAAAAAGGATAAAACGCAAGAACAAAACTTAAAGCAACACTCAAAAAGCGCTGGGCAGCTCTTATAAAATAGGACATAAAAAAGGAGAGACGTAAAAAACGCTTGAAAAAACTTAGACTGTTTGTCTTGTATCTACGAAACAAAATATAACGACGCACAAAATGCATGGTTCTCTCCTCCCATATTTATGCAAATTTATCTTTTACATGCCTATTTCATATTCCTCTTTACAGATAAGATAATTTAATACCCTATTAGAATAATTGTAAAATGCAACCAAAAAATCAATTAAAACGAAAAAGAAAAGCTTCCCGAAAAAACGCCTTTGGTAGGCAAATCCGAAGTAACATAAACTAAATCAGCATAATAAATATCATAGGAAATAAACCCCCACCCGCCGCGGGCGCCAATCCCTAAACTGCCCATATCATCACTTTCAATATCATATATTTTTTGTTCAGCAATGTGACCGAAATCAGCCGTCATAAATAAACTAACGCCTTGCATAAACTTACCCCATAACCCCTCACCACCATTCATGCCTAATGAAAGCTCATTTTGAATATAACCACCACGATTACCCGCAAAAGAAATCATATCCGTGCCACGAACAGAAGACGCGCCCCCAATAAAAACCTGTTCGGAAGAAAAAAGCAAATCATCCGAAGCCTGTAGATGTAACCGACCACTATAAGACAGCTGACAGCAAGAAAATATAAACGGGTAACGATAACTTATATCACTCGTAAATTTTGTGAATTGTCCTTTCGGTGACCCTGCATCGGCTGCATCATCGTCAAAGGCATCAAATATATCTAAACCTTGATGATATGTAAGTGAAAAAGATGTAGATGCATTGCCAAAACGATGCGTATGCGACAAGCTCATTTCACCCACAGATAATTTGCGACTTGATGTCTCAAGCAATTCCCCTGCCACATAGCTTTCATTTGCACTATATGATAAATTACCAGATAAGGTAGTTTTTGATAGCTGATCACGAAATAAAACCCGTGCAGCGGTAAGCGTGCTATTACGCGAATTACCATGTGTTTTGATTATTTCGGTGCTGCCTTCAACTTCCGACTCATAATTACTACGGCTCGCGCTTAACGTATAAAGCCAATACCCATAGGGTACAGAATAGGTAAACGAACCATATTGGCTATATATGTCGTCATTATCAAAATCAAACGCATCATCTGCAAGCCCCCTTTGATAGGATAATGATAATTGATCATTAAGTCCTATCGGATCGTCATAGATAAATGATAGACTTGCCTGCGTTTCGCCCGTCGACTCACTACCCTTATTATCGGTTGTATAATTTATCTGCCATGGTGATTGGGGTTGGTTTTTAAGATATAAAATGGTTTGTCCGCTTTGTGTTCCAGGATGAAAATCCGTCTGCATATTATTTCGGCCTAAGCGATTTATCTGATCTAACCCCTGTTCAATATCGCGTAAATTTACCGGTTTATTGATAAGTCCCGGAAAAGCCATTTTCTTTTGCAATGAAAAGTCCCCCTGTTCCTTATCACTTTCAATTTTCTCCAGTGACCCTTCAACAACCAAAATCTTCAAGGTTTTTTGCGATAAATCCTGCTCAGGCAAATAAGCACGTGCCAAAATATAGCCAGCCTCAACATAAATATAGGTTATTTTTTCCAATAGCTGGTTGATATCTACAAGCGATAAACAGCGCTTAGAAAATTCCATCGTAATGGCCGCTATATCTTCCCGCGTAAATAAGGTCACGCCCTCAACGTCTATTTTATTTATGGTTTGGCATATATCATCTTTTCGTCTGGCCTTATCTGCCGGCGGCGTGGGCGCAACACCTTGTGGGGCTTTTTCAAACTGTTCCTTACGCATACGTAAATCATCTTCTGCCTTACGCACTTGCTCTCTTTGGATATCTTCTGCCTGACGTGCAGCACGATCCTCAACCGTTTGCGACCAGACAAAAAAGGGAAATAAAAAAAATACTATAAAGCAAAAATATAAACGCATGTGATACATTCGAAAACCGACTAATCTTCTGTGTATGAAGCCAGCGCTCTTTGCGAAGCCGTTCACTCTCTTTCAACTGATCAAGCTGGCTTTGGAACATGCCCAGCTGATTCCCGTATTTAGCAAGCCACTTACCCAGAGTTGAAAGTCAAATCCCAAAAACCAAAGTAACCTGCTCTTGAGAAAACCATTTTGTCTGTACAAAACCAACAATCTCACGCTTGAAAATATCATCAAATCTTATAACCATCTTCGCCTCCCTTATTTGCCAGCATCATGAAAAAATTACTCCCAAAAAAAGCACAACTAAACCGTTAAAAATCCAATAAACACATATCATGGATACCACTGCCACTGTAATAGCACATATCGTTTCACTATCAATAAAAAGCTAACTTAAAAATGACGCTATCAGACCTAAAATTTGTAATAACACCCATATCAAAAACGGCATGGTAAATACGCTCGCCACGGTTTACACGGCAATAAGGTTCGCCGCCACCCAGCTAGCGTGGCCAATACATAGCCCCCGCTTATAAAGGAATGCCGGATTCATATTTCGATTGCCGAATTCGAAAAGCGGTTTTGACATGCGCAACATTGGGCGCGGATGTTAGTTTTTCTGTGAGAAATGTCTGAAAACTTTCCAAATCACGCGTCACACATGTGAGGATAAACTTAAGCCTCTTAGAAAAGCCAGTTATCTAGGCTATATAATGGCTTCGCTAAATGGCTTTTCTAAAAACCTATTTGTTACCTTTTTTACAACTTTTTCATCATTTTCCAGCTATAGTTTATATACACCTATAAAAACTGTTACCCTGACTTACCTACGTTCAAGCGCCACTATGGCTAGTTTTCTCGTATGTTAAAGACAAAACCCACCCCTTGACAAAAACCAATTCCAGTTACAACCTATATGTCGCATACGCGAGTAATCATTATACACCTAACGCAGCGCGGCTACTTTGTGTTTTATAAGTGATTGAGACTAGGTCGTTTTATTTTCATAAGCTGAAGCGATGATTAAGAATAAGGGTCTGAGATAGATAACTAACAAAGGTTATTTATGTCATATGGTTATAGCAAGACGGCGTAGCAAGCTTCCAGTAAGTATTCAGCAAGAACTCATCAAGTATTTCTGTGCAGGGGTTACAGCGCGCTCAGCAGCAGAATTGACGGGGGTGAATCGCAACACATCTATCCTCTTCTTTCATAAGCTGCGCAAGGTGATATTTGATAAGCTGGCAACTCAGGAACCGGGTCTAATGGCTGGAGAAATTGAAGTCGATGAGAGCTATTTTGGAGGGCGTAGAAAGGGAAAACGGGGGCGAGGTGCAGCGGGTAAAATTCCTGTATTCGGGCTTTTGAAGCGACAGGGGCGTGTGCATATTGTGATCATCCCCAATGCCTCAACTAGAACGCTTTTTCCCATTATACGAGAGCAGATGAAGCCGCACTCGATCGTCTATACAGATAGTTTTGTAGCCTATGATGCTTTGGATGTATCTGAGTTTGAGCATGTGCGCATCAATCATTCCGAATGCTTTGCTGATCAGGCTAATCACATCAACGGGATTGAGAACTTCTGGAGCCAGTCAAAGAGGCATCTCCGACGGTATAATGGCATCCCCAAAGAGCACTTTCATCTCTTTATCAAAGAGTGTGAATGGCGGTTCAACTATCGGCCTGTTGCAAAAATGAGCACAGTTCTCATAAAATGGTGGTTCAACTAAAAAACAAACCCTTATCTAGGTCAGACCCAAGAATATTTCTCTTTTGTTACTCCGTTTGCAACGCAAAACAGGAGACAAATATGAAGAAATACCATCTCACACAAAGTAAAATTGATAAATTATCACATAGGAAAAAGTTTTTTCTATCAGGGATAATCAGCAAAACGGGCTTATCGTTCGGGTATAGTCGGCGCGCGCACGCAATTATCAGCCGTAGAAGCTGCCCCTTTCGAGCAAATGCAACGCAGCGGGCTTGAGACAGGGGTTATGAATCAGATTGGGCTAAGACTGTGTGTGGTAGCGGGTGCTTGCTATGAGTTGGTAGGCAATCGCGCGATAAACAAACATGTAATGTGTAGTGCCCAATAAAAATATGTAGCGTAAAATAAAGCAAGCGCGCCCATGTTTGCGTTATATAGGGACGCCCCATGGGCGCGCCCGCAGCAGAAAAGAAAAAGAGCGCGTCATTCGCGCCCGCGCGGCTGCGTGAGAGTGTGCAGCTAGACTAGGTCTATGTGTGTTGGCGGATGCTTGCTATGAATCGATAGGCAATCGCGCGACAAACAAGAATGCAATGTGTAGCACCCAAAAAGAAAGCACGCCATTCGCGCCCGCGCGGGGGCGTCGGCGTGTGCAGTTAGGCTAGAACTGTGAGTAGTGGCAGGTGCTTAATATGTGTTGGTAAGCAATCGCGCGATAAACAAACATGTAATGTGTAGCACCCAACAAAAATGTGTCGCAACAGAAAAGAAAAAGAGCTTGTTCGCGGGTTTTGGGTTAGGAACGACCATTTGCGTAGCAAATGTGTAGTGACCAAAAAGAAAGAAGCGCGTTCCGCGTGCAATAGGACAGGCACGTCATTCCGCAAGGAATGTGTAGTGCCCAAAAAGAAAGCACGTCTATAAATCACGTGAGGCAAAAACTACGTCTGCCTGATCTTTTTGCATGGCCTTGCCGATAGGCGCGCCGATATAAGTCGGGTCGGCGACCAAATAACGCCGCCCTTTATACGTGATGCTGTCGCCTTCGCCAGGTAAATCCACCGCAATCGCCAAATGCCCCGGATAATGCAGCACGATAAAATCTATATCTAAATGTGTCTTCAAAAGCCCCCCATAAAGAATGGAGCGGTCTTCACAATCAGCATAGGGATAAAACAGGGTTTCCTCGCCAAACATATAATATTCGCGCCCGAATTGTTGCTCATCGGTCTGATATTCAATGCCGAATTGAATGAGGCGAAGCAGATTTTCGGCGCGCATATAGAGATTGTCACCGTTAATTTGTGTGCGTAAATCCTGATAATCTATCGCCCGGGTGGGATTGGCAAAATAAAAGCTAAATTCAAATTGCGGATAGCTGGCTAAAGCCAAAACATCGCGCGCATCAAATTGTAAGTCAATGGCATTATCCTTATGGCTTAATGTGCGGCTGATAAGTTGATCCTGATTGGACGTCCAGTTTATTTTGCCGGGCGAGAATTGTGTGAAACTGCGACGGCCTTCAATATGGCCCGGATAGGTCTCGATCTGGTCACGTGCTGCCAGACGATTATTCGTTCCATCAAAAATATAATAGCGTTGCTTATCTATTTCCATATAGGGGGCACCATAAATTGTTATTTGCATAGCCAGCAAAATAACAACTCTTTCGCCCATACGCGCAAGCCGCGCATCATAACCAAGCCCGTTTAATAATTTCCATGTCAGGGCAAGCGGCTGCGCGGTAGCTACGCGCTGCGCGATGCGTAAGGCAAGCTGATAGCTCATCCAATCATCAAGCGCCATTGTGGTTATATATGATTGCATTTGCTGCAAAATGCGCGTCTCATACGGGCTCCACTGTGCCCAATAATTCGCCAGGCCGGTTGCATCACCCAGATTGATTGTCTCCGGCAAACTTATCGCATCATTCGTCTGTTCCACTTGCGGAAGGGTGAGCACTTCACCAAAAAAGTTTATGGCCGTTACATGCGGTGCAAGCGGTGGCGGGGTGGGCGTGGATATATTTTGCGGTTCTGCCAGGGGTTGCCTGTCTATATCTTGTTCCGGCGCATAATATGGCGGCGCAAGGGGTTTGGGTTCGCTAAATTTACGCTTGGGGGCAAAGGCTTCAAATCGCTCCCATTGTCTGGCCAGCGCCTCTTCAAAGGCCTGATTTTGAGCAATAATATGTGCATTAAAGGCCTGATTTTTCTGTTCAATAATCGTTGCATTCTTTTTGAGATTATCTTCAAATGCACGATTTTTTTGTGCCAGAAAATCATCATAACTTTGCCCATAGGCAACACTGCTACTCATAAGACCTAGTAAAATAAACCATCGCATGCAACACAATCTCCATCATCCGCTTTTATATTTGCGCGTAAGATGATGACACTAATAAACGAAAGTGTCAAAAAAAGGGCGGCTATTGCGTGTATTGTTTAAGATAAGCGATGACGGCGGCGCGGTCTTTTTCTTTGCGCAAGCCCACGAAACTCATACGCGAGCCTTTAATCATTTTACGTGGATTGGCGAGATAGCTATCCAGTAAATCTTCCGTCCAGATCGGATTGTCCTCAGCAAATTTTTTCATTGCCTTGGAATAATTATAGCCTTCCAAACTGGCAGCCGCACGGGTAAATAGATTATTGAGGTGCGGGCCGACACGATTTTTCGCTTTATCGCCAACCATGTGACAGGCAACACATTTTTTATAAACTTTCGCCCCCCACGCGCTATCACCTGCATAGCTTGGCGTGAGTGCGGCGCAACATAAAATAAGGCTCATACATACCAATTTTACTGTGTGCATCATATTAAGCTAAACCCTTTCGTCCCATATCAAGAAATTTTTGTCGTCTGTGTGTACGTAATGCATCACGATCCATAGCTGAAAGGGCGGTTATATTTTTTGAAACCACCTTTCCCACAGTATCGATCATTTTTTGTGGCACGCGATGTGCCCCCCCAATCGGCTCGGGGATAATATCGTCTATAACACCGAAACTAAGTAAATTTTGTGCCGAAATCTTAAGTGCGGTGGCGGCCATATGTGCATTTTCGGATGTCCGCCATAAGATGGAGGCTGCTGCCTCTGGCGAGGCAACTGTATAAATGGAATGTTCAAGCATTAAAATGCAATTTGCCGTTGCCAAAGCCAAAGCGCCGCCCGAACCGCCTTCCCCGATAACCACTGTAATGAAAGGCACACGCAGTTGTAAGCATTTATCCGTGCACCGCGCAATGGCCTCTGCCTGCCCCCGTTCCTCGGCGCCGATACCAGGATAAGCCCCTGCCGTATCGACCAGGCTGATAAGCGGTAAATTAAATCTATCGGCTAAATCCATAATCCGCATTGCTTTACGATAACCTTCGGGGCGGGCCATGCCAAAATTATGGTCTAGCCGTGCCTGTGTCGTATTGCCCTTTTCATGCCCGATAATAGCCGCGCGCTGCCCCTGCCATTTGCCAATGCCGGTAATGATGGCGCGGTCTTCACCATAAAGCCTGTCACCGGCAAGCGGCGTCCACTCTGTAACCAAATGCGCGATATAATCGGTAAAATGCGGGCGGGCGAAGTGGCGCGCCACTTTGGTTTTTTGCCATGGGTCCAGGCGTTTATAAAGTCGTTTTAGTTCCTTGCTGGCTTTATCTTGTAATTTTGTAATCTCATCTTCAATATTAACGCTCCCACTATCAGTTTCCATGGAGCGCAATTCTTCAATTTTATCTTCCAAATCGGCAACAGCTTTTTCAAAGTCAAGATGTTTTTGCATAATAACGTGCTTTATGCCCTTGCTGTAGATTTGTCAAGATTCTTGCGCCATTGGATGATATTTTTCCAAAAGCGTGCGTTTGCGTGTTTCCAGAATATGGGTGTAAATTTGTGTGGTTGATATATCGGCATGGCCGAGGAGTTGCTGCACGGCACGTAAATCGGCACCGCCCTCCACCAAATGCGTAGCAAACGCGTGGCGTATAATATGCGGCGATATATGCCGTTCATCAATATTGGCTTTTTGTGCGAGGGCTTTTAATAATTGCCAGAAGCGTTGGCGTGTTAAATGGGATTTTATCTCTCGCCCCGGAAATAAAAACGGGGCATGGCGCATGGTCTTATCTGCATCACGTATTTTTATCCAGGCCTGCAAGGCACGGCAGGCCGCATCGCTTAATGGCACAATACGCTCGCGCCCACCCTTTCCCTTGACCAGCAGCATCTCCTGTTTTCCATCATATGCCCCGCGTGGCAGGCTTACTAATTCACTCACTCTTATACCCGTTGCGTAAAGCAATTCGACCAAACATGTCATGCGTAGCTTCGTTTTTTGTTCGGCTTTGGTGGTGGCAGGCAAAGCGGCAAGCGCGGCAAACAGGGCATCTATTTGTGCATGTGAGAGCGTTTTAGGTAAAGGGTGCGCCTTTTTAGGGCGCGTAATGTGTTGGGTCGGATCATCTGCACATATATCTTCCGATATAAGGAATTTATAGAAATGCCGTATGGCAGATAAATGCCGCCCAACACTGGACGCCGCAAAGTGGCGCGTATGCATATCGCTTATATAAGCACTCACATCGTCTTGTGTTGCCTGGTAAGCCTTGATATTTTTTTTGGTTAGAAAGGCTTGAAAAGCCTTAAGGTCACGCCGATAGGCAGCGATTGTATTGGCAGCTGCGCCGCGTTCAGCGGACATCATATCAAAAAAAGCGTCAAAATAATGATGGTCTGGCATGGGGTTTGAGGTGCACGTTTTATTCGGTATCTGTATCATATAGGGACTCTATAGCAGCGGGCGCGCTTTCAGTGTCATATAGAGCTTCTTCTTCATAATATTCGATATATATATCGGGTTTATCTGCTGCGTTATTTTGTGTATCTGACATCGTAAATGCTGCATAGATATTGGTTCTCAACGCGGCTATATCCGGCTTAAAAATATCGGCGGTAATATTCCCCGCTAATTGTATCGCTTGTTCGTCCAGACTGGCTTTTTGTAAAGCTGCAATGGCGATAATATGCTCTTCATCAGACCAGTTTGTGAATGTGCGGTAACGATAATCGGAAATAAGCTGTAATAGCATGGTGCCAAAACCGTTACGCGCGCCCAAGCGATAAATATATTCCAGCCTTTCTTTGTCGGAAACATACGGCACGGCCTCGGTGAGCACCTGATTGATAACAGCCGCATTATCTGCCATTTCATAGGGGGTAAATATTATATCTGCATCATCACGCATATGGTTGCGCATATGTGCATGAAACGCATCAGCTGCGGCGATAAAATTATAACGCATGGCATTCATATGCGTGCGCAAAAGCTGAACCGGTTCGGATGCAGAAGCCAACCAGATTTCGCTTGTTGGAAGATCTCCAATTGTCAAAAGCGCCAGTATAAAAAGGTCTGCATAAGGTGCGGTTAATATATTGGGACGAAGGGAACGAATATCTTTTGCCAGGCTAAGAGCGGCAAACTCCCAAATACCTGCCTCTATTGGCTCATATTGTGCGGCATAGGCCAGGGCTTGTGCGATTTTATTATGTCTTTCTGCCTCATTTGTAGCTGTTTGAATTGCGTGTAGCTGCATAATAAAGCCACGAAAGGAAGGCGGTTCATATGTGGCGTTTTCTGCTATAGGCGCGGGTGGCACTATGGCATCTTCGGGAATATCTTCTATTTCCACATCACTGGTTTGACTATCTAATGCATTTTCTTCTTCTTTAAGTGCAATCGTGTCTTCCACGTCTTGCATATCCGCCGCATGTTCGGTTAGAGGCTGTGTTTCGCTTATTGCATCTGAAGCAGGGATAATGCTTAATAATAAATCATAATCGGCAAGGCCAAGTGTTATCGCGCGCCGGGCGGCACGCAAGCGAAACTCTATTGTTGCATAATCATCGCGTGCAAGTGTGGGTAATAATGCCGCTGGATAAAGCTCCAGATTTTCCGGCAAATCATAATCGGCAAGGCGTAATATATGATAAAGTAAAATACGAATACGCGGCGGCAGATTATCGCGTGTTACCTCTGAGAAACTTGTGCCGCGTGCCGATAAAATAAATGCAACATTATAAAATAAATCTGTAAGCTCTATCTCATCACGATATAAATCCAAAGTAAGTGCCGCTACATCGTAATTTTGTTCATATAATTGGCAATAAATCTGGAATTGCAGAAAAAAATGTGTAAGCTCTGGCGCGGATTTCGTATAGCTTTCGGGAACCGCCACCGCACAGGCGGTATCTATTTGATTCACGGCAAGATACGCCTCTATCAGATAACGCGCGCTATAGGCATCACGCGCCATTGCACCCGTCATTTTGGCTAAAGCAATAACGGCGGGCGCATCCCCCATAGCCAGTAAGCGCGCCAGGCGGATAGCAAACCAGTTGCGATTATTCGCCTGCCCTGTAGGCCCTTTGGCGATGCCGCGCAAAAGTTGATATTCGCTTTGGTGAATGGCCGCTATCGTTTTATTTGTCGGCATTGTCGATAAGAGGGGGATTAGGGTTTCCAATTTGGTATTATCCCATATTGCCTCGCCAAACCCTGGCTCTAAACCCGTTGCGCTTTCTTCCAAATCTCCCAAAGTCGCCACATGGATAAGGGGCGTATGTTTATCCGCAGGCGCACGCGCATTGGGGGACAAAGGTGTGGGCGGATAATTCTCGCGTGAAAGCACCACCCCTTCGGCTTGCGTTTCAGGAATAACATCGAGCGGTAAAGCTATGCCGGCATTTTGCGCAAATGCAGGCACGATTACAGTAACAAAAAATAGGGTAATACTTAAAACGTAAATATTACTTGGCAAATTGGTCATTCCCTAAAATTTCGACAATATGTTCGGTTTCCGGTGTAAGACCTTGCACATAATACACCAAAACACCAAATAGACTAAAGATAAGGGTTAGATATAACAATGATGAAAATCTCATATTTTAAGCATATGCTCCTTGTTTAATTCTCATGGATACCCCTTTATATATGTAGTCATGCCATATGGCTATATAAATGCGGCAAAAATGAGGAATAAGATATGCCAGAAAAGACCTTAACCCTTATCCGACCTATTGTGCTTGTCGGCATGATGGCGGCTGGAAAAACGCGGATCGGTGACGCATTGGCACAGACCCTAAATGTTAGCTTTATTGATAGCGATAATGAAATAGAAAAGGCGGCACAATTAAGCGTTACGGACATTTTTGAGCGTTATGGCGAAGCCGAATTTAGACAGGGTGAAAGGCGTGTTATCCACCGCCTGTTACAGGATAAGGCTTGTGTTCTGGCCACGGGCGGTGGCGCCTTTATGGATAAGCAGACGCATAGGCTGATTAAAGATAAAGCCGTTTCTATTTGGCTGGATGTTGAGATAGATGAATTGGTGCAACGTGTTGCGCGCAAGCCCAATAAACGCCCGCTCTTAATAAATACGGATATACGCAAAAAATTATCCGATTTAGCGCATATCCGCATACCGGTTTACCGCACAGCTGATATTCATATTGAGGCAAGCGGGCGCCCAAAAGCAGAGGTCGTTGCGCTGATTTTAGCTGAATTACGTGCACGTAAACTTATAAAAAACTAGACAAAAGCGTTATCTATGCGTAAGCAGATTGATTATGGTTAATCAACAGGCATATCATCGTGTTGCAGTGCCGCTTACAGATGGGCGCGCTTATGATATTCTCATTGGGCGCGCGCTTATCGCGCATATTGGCAGCTATATATCACCATTTTTAGGGCGTCCGCATGTCGCGATTATTAGCGATGAACATGTCGCGGCGCATCATTTACAAACGCTAACAGCAGCACTGGATAAGGCAGGCATTGCATCAATATGTAAAATTCTGCCCGCAGGCGAGGCGACGAAATCTTTTGCCCAGCTCGACGCTTTATGTGCCTGGTTACTGGATGAAAAAATCGAACGCCACGATATGATTATCGCCTTTGGCGGCGGGGTCATTGGCGATCTGACCGGTTTTGCCGCTTCGATTTTGCGCCGTGGCACGCAATTTATACAAATCCCGACCACATTGTTAGCACAAGTCGATTCGAGTGTGGGCGGCAAAACAGCCATAAATGTTGCACAGGGCAAAAATCTAATCGGTAGTTTCTATCAACCAAAGCTGGTTCTGGCGGATAATGATATGCTCACCACCCTCCCCGCACGCCAATGGCGTGCCGGCTATGCCGAAGTGGTTAAATATGCCGCCTTGGGCGACGCCCGCTTTTTCAGCTGGCTCGGTGACCATAAAGCAAAATTGCGTGGCGGGGATGCCGCGACCATGAGTGAGGCTGTGCGTATATCGTGTCAGGCCAAGGCTGATATAGTGGAACGCGATGAACGTGAACATGGTGAACGTGCCTTACTCAATTTGGGGCATACATTCGGCCATGCATTTGAAGCCGTTACGGGGTATGGTGATAAATTATTGCATGGCGAGGCGGTTGCTTTGGGCATGGCTTTCGCCTTTCGCTTATCGGTAAAAATGGGGTTATGTCCATCGCAAGATGCCGATGCGCTATGCACTCATTTGACCGATATGGGTCTGCCGACCCGGATGAGCGATATAGCCGCGCCCCCTTTCGCATGTAAGGCTTTGATTGAGGCGATGACACAAGACAAAAAAGCCAAAGCGGGTCAATTACGCTTCATTCTGGCCAGGGGGGTCGGCAAAGCCTTTATCAGCGATGATGTGGATAATGCTTTGCTTACGGATTTTTTACGCATGCAAGGCGCGCGGTGAGTTTATGTTTTTGGGCATTGCGCGTGAGTTTTGGGTATCAAGCGGGATTATTTTACTTTTACTGCTCATTTCTGCTTTTTTATCGGGTTCTGAAACGGCGATTACAGCGGCCTCGCGCGCGCATATGCGCCGCCTCGCACAAAAAGGAACGCGCCGGGCGCGCTGGGTAAGCTATTTGCTGGAACGCAAAGAACAACTCATTACAGCTATTTTGCTGGGTAATAATCTGGTGAATATTCTGGCATCGGTTTTGGCAACCAGCCTGTTTTTAGGCATGTTTGGCGAAACCGGCTTAATTTATGCCACACTCATTATGACCGCCATCGTGGTTATTTTCGCCGAAGTTTTACCGAAAACATATGCCATTTTAACCCCCGATCGCACCGCATTGCGCGCAGCGATTTTCTTGCGGGGGCTGTTGATTATCTTCACGCCTTTTGCGGTTTTACTCCAGCAGATCTCGCGGCTCGTTTTGCGGTTGGCAGGCTTCCATGAGGCACAAGCCGGAAATTTATTGCCAGCGCATGAAGAAATACGCAGCACGATTGACCTGCATCATTCAGAAGGCGGCGTCATCAAACGCGACCGCGATATGTTGGGCGGCATTCTCGATTTAAGCGGCATTATTGTCGGGGAAATTATGGTGCACCGCAAAAATATGGTTATGATAGATGCGGCACTATCACCGCAAAAAATTATTCGCCGCATTTTGAAAAGCCCCTATACGCGCATGCCGCTTTGGCGTGATGATCCGGAAAATATTATCGGCATATTACATGCAAAAGATGTGCTGCGGGCCTTGGCACGCACGTCTGACATTAACAAACTTGATTTCGTCGCTTTAGCAAGCCCCCCCTGGTTTGTGCCGGAAACAACCTTGCTTGCCGACCAGTTACATGCCTTTCGCGATCGCAAAACGCATTTTGCTCTGATTGTTGATGAATATGGTGCGCTTATGGGTCTGGTAACTATGGAAGATATTTTAGAGGAAATTGTCGGCCATATTGATGATGAGCATGACACAGCAGAATATGGTATTAAACAGGCGGAGAATGGAGCGATTGAGGTAGATGGCACCGTAACCATTCGCGACTTGAACCGGGAAATGGGCTGGCATTTACCTGATGATGAGGCCACAACGATTGCTGGTTTGGTGATTCATGAAGCACGCACCATTCCGGAAGTCGGGCAAAAATTCGATTTCTTCAAACTGCGCTTCCATATTACAGGGCGCGCGCATAATCAGATCACAACCATAGTCATTCATGATAAAACATAAAATTATTTTCTGCCCTATGCTGTATCAGAAAATAACGGTTTTATCTCCGTTTAGTAAAATACGGTGATCCAGATAAAGCCGCACAGCCTGTGCCAAGACGCGTTTTTCCACATCGCGCCCCACATCGATTAAATCATTGACGTGCATATCATGACGAATATCGGCGGTGCCTTGTGTGATTATCGGCCCTTCATCCAAATCTGACGTGACAAAATGGGCCGTCGCCCCAATCATTTTTACGCCGCGCTTATAGGCACGGCTATAGGGCACTGCACCTTTGAAACTTGGCAAAAAACTGTGATGAATATTGATAATGCGCGCCGGAAATTTAGTGACAAATTCTGGAGATAAAATCTGCATATAGCGGGCCAGAATTAAAAGATCGACTTTCTTTGCTTGTGCCACTTTTGCAATGCGTGCCTCGGCTTTGGTTTTGTCTGCGCTTACAGGGAAAAAGGGAATTTTTGCAGATTTTACACGCGCTTTTACCATGTCATGATTAGAAATAACGCCTGCAATCTCCATATCCAAGCTGCCGATTTTGTGGCGATAGAGCAAGTCTTCCAGGCAGTGGTCAAATTTTGAAACCAAAATCAAAACACGCGGACGCCGCGCTGTGTCGAAAATAGTCCATTGCATGGAAAATGTTTCTGCGGTTTTGCGAAAAGCACGCGTAAACGCCCCAACCCCCTTACGCGGATTACGATGCGGGTGAAAAGCGACG
Organism: Parvibaculaceae bacterium; assembly: GCA_965227805.1. Taxonomy (GTDB): domain Bacteria; phylum Pseudomonadota; class Alphaproteobacteria; order RS24; family RS24; genus CBDDGJ01. The sequence goes on from CBDDGJ010000003.1 coordinate 694,199, forward strand.
CGCATGAAAAACTGCCCCGTATCCGTATCGCCAAATTGATGGCTTTCGGAAATATTCATTTTATGTTCATAAAGCGCGCCCGCCACAGCAGCAACAATGCCGGGGCTATCTGTGCAAGAAAGATTAAGCACAAAATGACGCATCAGGACGGCTCTTTCATATAGGAAAAACTTTCATCAATTTTATGCAATAAATGCTCCAAACATGTTGCAGGTGGATAATGCGGCACCTCGCCCGGGGCGATGCAATTTGGTAAGGCAGATAAATCCGCTTCCGGATCCGGGTCGAAAAAAAAGGCCATGGAATGGCGCACCCGCCCCGAGCGATTGATAACACGGTGGCGGGTCGAGCAATAGCGATCATTGCTCCAGCGTGCCATCATGTCACCAATATTGATAATCACCGCATCAGAAATAAAAGGTATGTCTATCCACGCATCTGGCGCGGTTTCAATTTGTAAGCCTGGCGCATCATATTGGGCTAATAAGGTGAGGCAGCCGAAATCCGTATGCGCCCCCGCCCCGATTTGGGTGTGATATTGTGGGGGATAGCGCAAGGGGCTAAGCGTGGCCATGGGGTCGCTAAGCCAGCGGTCGAAATAATCGGGAGGGGCATCCAAAGCACGGGCAAAGGCATGCATGAGCCTGCGCCCAACATGCACACAGGCATCATAGCAAGCCTGCATGGTGGGTTTCCACTGCGCTATAGCCGGCCACTGATTGGGGCCATGCAGAGGCAGCCCCGCTTTAACACGCGGGTGGTGCCTATCACAATCATTGCCGATTTTTATACCCTCTTTATAATCGCCTTGCGGATTATGGTGCGGGTCTAGCACTTCTTCACCATGACGAAACCAGCCGCGATGACATGATGAGCGGGTAATGGCGATTTTTTCTTTTTCGCTAAGCGGGAGGTCAAAAAATGTTTTTGCAGCGGCAAAAGCAGGCGCAAAATCAATGCCATGATTGATAAGGCAAAAAAACCCATGCATACGGCAGGCAGCATCTAAATCACGGACAAATTTTTCCGTGCGACTGGCATCACCTGCATTAAGCGCATCAAAATCAAGCAGAGGTAAATTCATGAACGAACCCTTAACTTTGCTTTATGCCCTATATGGGCAAAGCCCTGTGCCAGCTTTTGGTAAATATGGCGTTTGAACGGCACAATAAGCTCTATGGCTTGTTCGAAACTGCACCACTGCCATGCATAAAACTCTATTTGATCATGCGCGTCAAGGCAGATATTATCATCTGTGCCAGTAAAGCGCATGGCGAACCATTTTTGCTTTTGGCCACGATATTTTCCTTTCAATGCTTTGCCAATAAGTGCGGCGGGTAAATCATAAGATAGCCAATAAGGAAGCTCATAAAGCACATCACTTTGTGTGATGCCGGTTTCTTCCGCAAGTTCGCGCCTTGCCGCTATGCAGGGCATTTCGCCCGCATCAATGCCGCCTTGCGGAAATTGCCAGGGAAATTCATGTGCCGGCATGACATCGGCAATACGCTTGCCCATAAAGACTTCGCCCGCAGCATTAAACAAAACGATACCAACACAGGCACGGAATGGATAATGATATGCCGGATGCGCGGGGTCAAATTGTGGCGGATTATAATCCATTATATGCAGGCTTACTCTATGGCTGCGATATTTTCATTTTGCAATGCCTTATGCATATCGGTCAAAATAGCAATCGCCTTTTGTAATTGGGCATCATCTTCGGGTTCAGGCGGAATATAGGGGATGGAGGTTTTTTTGTTTTTTTCCTCTTCTTCCTTATTTTTTGCGCGGTCTTCTTTCACATTGGAGGTGCCGTCAATATCTTCGCCATCTAATCTGCCGGGTAAATTAGCCTCGCGGCGCGGTTTGGCTTTTTGCAATTTTTCCGGAATTTTTTGGCGCACAAAAATATCTGGCGTAATGCCTAATGCCTGTATTGAGCGGCCTGACGGCGTGTAATAGCGGGCTGTTGTCATACGCACAGCGCCCTGATTCCATAACGGGCTTACCGTTTGCACAGAGCCCTTACCGAAACTTTGCGCCCCTAAAACCAAAGCGCGATGGTGGTCTTGCAACGCGCCTGCAACAATTTCGGAGGCAGATGCCGAGCCACCATTGATAAGCACAATAATCGGCGCGCCATTGGTCATGTCGCCCTTGGTCGCGCTTGCGCGGGCAGCATATTCTTTGCGCTTGCCGCGCGTAGATACGATTTCACCACGCTCAAGCACTGTGTCCGATACGCTAATGGCTTCCGTAAGCAGCCCACCCGGATTATTACGCAAGTCAAGAATATAACCCGCAATTTTGCTCTTACCAATATCGCCTGCGAGGCTTTGCAAGGCTTGTTTAAGGTTTTTGGTGGTCTGTTCATTAAATTTGGTAATGCGGATATAAGCGATATTTTTATCTGCCCCCTCCACACGGCTACGCACGGCGCGAATAACAATCGTGTCGCGGATAATGGTGACTTCAAACGGTTCTTCTTCGCCTTCGCGCAAAATGGTGATGGTGATGGGTTCCCCCTTTTCGCCACGCATTTTATCGACGGCTTGCGAAAGTGTCTGGCCTAAAATCGGTTCACCATCCAGATGTGAGATTAAATCATTTGGGCGCAATCCGGCACGGTCTGCAGGTGTATCGGCAATGGGTGTGATCACTTTTACCAATCCCTGTTCCATCGTCACCTCAATACCAAGCCCACCAAATTCGCCCTTGGTTTCGATTTGCATATCCTCAAAGTTTTTAGGCGGCAAATAGGAAGAATGCGGATCAAGCGAACTCATCATGCCAATAAGGGCGGCTTCTATCAATTCCTTATCAGAAGGGGCATCAATATAATCGCGGCGCACGCGCTCAAGCACATCACCGAAAAGCCGCAAATTTTTATAAAGCTCTTCTTTACGCTCACTTTCGCTAAGCGGCGCATCTTGTGTTTCGTCCTGTCCGTAAGCTGCAGGCATATATAAAGCTGCACTCATCATAAAAATTACGATATATAATAATCTGGTCATAATTTATCCTTTATCTTGCGCGCGTATCCACGGGAAAGGGTCAATCGGCTTTCCTTTATACCGCATTTCAAGATATAAGGAAGCTTGTCTTGTGGCATAGCCGGCTTTTTTTTCATGCGCAGCAGGCGTCTGGGCGATTGGTTCGCCGGCAAGAACATTTTGCCCAACAAAACTTTGCAATTTACCAAGGCCGATGAGAACCATTTGATAATCTTCTGAAAAGCTCAAAATGAGAATATCGCCCAACTGGCGAAACGCACCGGCATAAAGAATTTTGGCATCATAAGGCGCGATAATCTGGGTGCCGGGGCGCGTTTGAATGGATAAACCTTGGGTTTTTTGGCCAGTCTTGGATAAAGTGCCGAAACGTTTTATAATATTTCCGTTTGCGGGCAAGCGTAAATAGCCATGCATTTTGTCGAAAAGCGCGCCTTTACGGTTTTGCTGCGACAGCTGCCGATTGCGCCGAAGGAGCTTACGGGTAAACGCCCGGAATGAAGCCGCTTCTTTGGCAAGGCGGGCAATCTCCTCTTGTTCGGCTTTCAAGGCCTTTCGTATGTCCTGTTCGCGTTCAGCCCGTTGCGCCAATAATTCATCTAGCGCCTTTTGCGCTGTCGCCAATTCCTGTTCTTGTGCACGAAGTTTTGCATGATCGTCTTTGATATGCGCGCGAATGACACGTAATTCACCAAGCCGGTTTTTTACCGTGGCCGCACGCTTTTGCAAACCCGGAATAATGGCATTGAGGGTGATTTTTCCCTGAATGGCCTTTAGGGCATCATGCGGGTGCACCGCAAAAGCGGGGGGCGGTTGTGTTTCCATGGATTGTAAGGCGGCAAATAAGCGCGATAATGTTTCACGCTCGGCGTGTAATTTATCCGTAAGCTGGATTTCGGTCAGGATAAATTGCTCGAGGCGATCTTCCAAAAGATTGCGGTCTTTTTCATTGCGCTGGACATTTTCGGCTAAAGTGATGGCATCTTGCCGTAGCATAGCAATATTTTGCTTTATCGTGTCGGCTTGAGCGCTTAAATTTTGTTGTTTGCGTTTGTGGTCGGCAATTTCATTTTCTATATCTTGCAAGTCGCGGTCTTGCTGTTTGGGGGCGGGTAGTGCGGGTGCACTCCACAAACAACATAATATGCCCAGACAAATATAGCGGATTATATTAGCCACGGTGATAGGGGTGATTGGTTAAAATTGAAATGGCACGCCATATTTGTTCGACCAGCATAATGCGTGCCAGCATATGCGGCCATGTCATCTGGCCTAGCGAAAGGTGCATATCGGCCTTGGCACGCACGGCATCTGAAAAGCCATCGGCACCACCTATGACAAAACATAACTGCGTCAGGCCATTATCGGCCTCACAGCGTAGAAAATCAGCAAAAGCAGAACTTGTCATTTGGCGCGCCTGTTCGTGTAAAAAAACGAATCTTATATTATTTTGAGCGCGTTTCAAATTATTTATTGCATCTATGAGGGACTTTTCCCATTTTCCGCCCTTATCGCGAATTTCAATATGCTCAAATGCGCTAAAGCCGATAGCTGCCCCTTGCGTGGTGATACGGTGGGTATAGATATCAAAGAGGGGAGCCTCATTTTTGCCCTGCATATGCCCGACAGCAAGAAGGGTTAAGCGCATAAGGTCTATAAATTATCCGTGTTGCGGGGCAGAGGTGTCTGTTTCCAAATCAGCCGCCCACATTTTTTCAATGGTGTAAAATTCCCGCACTTCGGGGCGGAAAATATGAATAATCACATCGAATATATCAATCAATATCCAATCGGCATTATCGCGCCCCTCGGTATGGATGGCTTTATGCCCGGCCTGTTTTAGCCGTTCCAATATATGATCGGCAATGGCACTTACATGGCGGGTTGAGCGCCCGGATGCGACAACCATATAGGCGGCGATTGAGGATTTTCCTTCCAGGTCAATCGTAACAATATTTTGGGCCTGGTCATCATCAAGGCTGGCAAGCACGAGCGCTAAATTTTCGGATACAGACGGAATGTGCATATCACGCATTCTGGAATTGGCAGGCATGTTTTATAATCTAAATCCTCTTAAACGTCCATATGCCTATTGTGACACAAAATCATATTGGTTTCAATCATCTTATGGGCGTAATTGCGTGGAGGATATAGGGTCTAGCCTGCCGCGCAAAACACCCCATGCAGGCAGACGGGGCGTGCCGAGCTGGGGCAAATCTGTATCTTTATGCCGATAGGCGGTGTATTTTCGGGCACATCGACCGGAAAAAGCGGTAAGTGCGCTTTCTGGGCGCGGGAATACCGCCACAGCAATCATCTGCATAATGTCATCCCCCTGTTTCCATTTATGCAGCGTTGCAAAATTATCTGTGCCCATAATCCAGACAAACTGCGTTTGCGGATAAAGGCGTTTGAACCAGCCTATGGTGGTGATGCTATGGCGATGCGTATCGGGCATAATGATGATATTCGGATTGGGGTTTAGCGCGCGACACGCCTTGATGCGGCTGGTAAGCGGGGCGGGCTTATGCCCTTTATGTGGGTTTTGCGTGGTAACGAGCCAGATGATGCGGTCGAGCTTTAACTGACGCAAGGCCGCCATGCTTATGGCGTGATGGGCTTTATGTGGCGGGTCGAAACTGCCGCCAAACAAGCCGACACGCATATGCGGCAATAGCAGGGGCATATCATGCGCTTTATACATTATTTGGGGCGCGTTTCGCCATGGCCGCGCACGACATATTTGAAAGTGGTGAGCTGTTCCAGCCCCACCGGACCGCGCGCGTGAAAGCGGCCTGTTGCAATACCGATTTCCGCCCCCATATCAAACTCACCGCCATCGGCAAATTGGGTCGAGCAATTATGCATCACAATCGCACTATCAACGCCGCGAAAAAAAGTCTCGGCAGCGTCAATATCTTCGGTGATAATCGCATCTGTATGATCCGAGCCATAATACGCAATATGCGCCATGGCTTCCTCTATGCCATCTACCGCACGTATGGAAAGGATATTATCTAAATATTCGGTTTTCCAATCGGTTTCGGTGGCGGGTTTTATCGCAGCGTCATAGGCGCAAATAGCCGCATCGCCGCGCAATTCGCAGTTTTCTGCTTTTAATGCGGCGATAAGCGGCGGTAAATGCGTGTCCAGGCACGCCTTGTCAATCAGCACGGTTTCGAGGGTGCCACAAATGCTAAGGCGGCGGGTTTTGGCATTGGTTACAACACGCACCGCCATATCAATATCTGCTGCTGCGTGAATATAGCTATGGCAAATGCCATCTAAATGGGCAAAGACCGGCACGCGCGCGTCTTCTTGCACACGTGCGGTGAGGTTTTTGCCACCGCGCGGCACAATCACATCTAAAGTGCCGTTGAGGCCAGCAAGCATATGGCCGACATTTTCACGATCCGGGGTGGGAACAAGCTGCACGGCATGCGGATCTATCTGTGCGGCATTCAAGGCAGACGTGAAACAGGCATTGATTTCTCGCGCTGAATTTTGAATTTCCGAACTGCCGCGCAATATCACCGCATTGCCCGCTTTCAAACACAGCGCCGCCGCATCTGCCGTTACATTGGGACGGCTTTCATAAATCACACCAATCACCCCAAGCGGCACGCTTACCCGCGCAATATCCAGACCGTTTTTGGCCTGCCAGCGTGCCCGTTCAACACCGACCGGATCGGGCAAAGCACAAATGGCTTCCAGAGCACGCGCAATCCCCTCCAGACGTGTTTCATCCAGGTGAATGCGGTCAAGCCTCGCGGCTATCAGCCCATTTTTTTGGGCAATCTCCATATCCTGGGCATTGGCAGCAAGAATGGGGGTCGTATTTTCCCGCAAAATGCGCGCGGCATGGGTAAGCGCTGCATTTTTTTGTGCCGCAGAAGCTGTGCCCAATATATGCGCTGCGGCTTTGGCGCGTTTGCCTATATCAAGCATCATCGTTTTTAATGTGTCATGCATTGTCTTGGCCTCCCTCACATTTTATCCAGCATCACCAAATCATCACGATGCACCAACTCTTTGCGCCCGTCAATCCGCAAAATTTTTTCAATCTCTGTGCTGTTTTTACCGATAATTTTTAGTGCATCTTGCGCATTATAGGCGCTAAGCCCCCGCGCGATTTCTGTATTTTCCACATCCATAATTGAAAGCGTATCGCCACGTTCAAAGACACCCTCTAGCGCTTTAACACCAATGGGAAGCAATGAGTTTCCCTTTGCCAATGCGCGGGCAGCGCCTGCATCTATATAGAGTTTTCCTGCAGGCGTGAGGCTACCGGCAATCCAGCTTTTGCGTGCCGAATGCGGGTTTTGTTTTGCACGAAACAAAGTGTAGCGTTGCGTGCCTTCGGCGATTGCACGAAGCGGCGCATTTGTGCGTCCGGTGGTTAAGAGCATATGGCAACCTGCTTTTTGGGCAATTTCAGCTGCCTTTAATTTGGTTTTCATCCCGCCCGTGCCGGTCTGTGTGTGGCTATCTTGCGCCAGCGCCCATATATCCGGCGTCAGATTTTCCATCACAGCGATATGTTTATCCGGATCAGGAGGGGTATGTGGCGAAAAATCCCGATAAAGCCCGTCAATATCGGAAAGCAAAATTAAATAGTCGGCGCTCATCATTGCGGCCACGCGTGCGGCCAGCCGGTCATTATCACCATAGCGCAATTCTTCGGTTACCACTGTGTCATTCTCATTGATAATCGGCACCACACCCCGCGCCAAAAGGGTGGAAAGCGTTGCACGGGCATTGAGGTAACGCCGCCTTTGTTCGGTGTCGCCGGGGGTGAGTAAAATTTGTGCGACATTTATATGGTGCGCGCCGAGTATGGCTTGCCATTTTTGCACCAAAGTGATTTGCCCACATGCTGCGGCTGCCTGACTTTCTTCTAGCGTGAGTTTGCGTGTCTTATGTCCCAATGCTGTGCGCCCAAGTGCCACTGCGCCAGAGGATACAAGAATAATCTCCTGCCCGCGCGCATAGGCGGCCTTAATATCGTCCGCAATCCCCTTTAGCCATGTTTCATTTAGGCGCCCGTCATGGTTGATCAGCAAGGCCGAACCGATTTTTATAACCACCCGTTTGGCGGTCACCCATGTGTGATGGTGTGTCATAGCGGCGACCATCTTGTCTGCGAAGGTATATCTTCTAGGCCATCTATATTATCTATCTGTCCGAGCAAACGGTCAAGCAAAGAGGGGAGCCCCTGTTTGGTGACGGCAGAAATGGATTCGATTTTGCTGCCGCTTATGTCTTGCAAAATGGCTTGCTTTTCGGCCATGATGTCGGCGGGCACACTATCACATTTCGTCAATGCGATAATTTCCGGCTTTGTGCCTAGCGCCGCATCATAGGCCTCTAATTCATGGCGGATGGTGGAATAGGCATGGGCAATGTCTTCTTCTAGCCCGTCAATAACATGCAAAATGGCCGAACAGCGTTCGACATGGCCTAAAAAGCGATGCCCAAGCCCCGCGCCTTCGCTAGCACCGGCAATAAGGCCGGGAATATCTGCCATAATAAATTCACGCGCGCGCGCATAGACCATACCCAAATGCGGGTGCAGCGTGGTGAAGGGATAATCGGCAATTTTGGGGGTGGCGCGGCTAAGGGTCGATAACAGGGTTGACTTTCCCGCATTGGGCAGGCCAATAAGGCCAATATCGGCTATGAGTTTTAGCCGAAGCCAAATCCATGCCTCATAGCCCTCCTGCCCGGGATTCGCATGACGCGGCGCGCGATTAACCGGCCCCTTAAAATGCGTATTACCAAAGCCGCCATTGCCGCCGCGCGCTATGGTCATGCGGTCACCGGTTTGCATCATATCGGCAATGAGGGTTGCATTATCTTCCGCAAAAATTTGCGTGCCACGCGGCACGCGCAATATGGCATCCTCTCCCGCGCGGCCCGAACGATTTTGCCCCATACCATGCGCGCCGGTTTTGGCTTTGAAATGTTGCTGATAACGATAATCGATAAGCGTGTTTAACCCGTCAACACATTCGATAATCACATCACCCCCCTTGCCGCCATCGCCGCCATCGGGGCCGCCAAATTCGACATATTTCTCGCGCCGAAAACTAATGCAGCCCGCCCCGCCATTGCCGGAACGTATATAAACTTTTGCCTGGTCAAGAAACTTCATACATCACCATAGGATAAATCGGGCATGGTCGCCCACCCCCCTTATTTTCATGATTTTATGAAAGATGGACTATTCGGCAGCTTGTGCTGGTGGCAGAACAGATACAAATTGCCGCCCGCCGCGCCTTTGCGAAAAACGGACATGGCCATCAATGCGCGCGAAAATCGTGTGATCCTTACCCATGCCGACATTTTCGCCCGGATGCCATTTTGTGCCGCGTTGACGCAAAATAATATTGCCGGCAATGACGTTCTCGCCGCCGAATTTTTTAACACCAAGCCTGCGACCAGCGCTATCGCGTCCGTTTCTGGATGATCCCCCTGCTTTTTTATGTGCCATGGTTGTCTCCTATTGGCTTTGCTTTTATGCGTTAATGCCGGTAATTTTCAAAACCGATTGCTCTTGCCGATGCCCTTGGGTGCGGCGATAATTTTTCCGCCGCTTAAATTTAATAACGGTGATTTTATCATCACGCGCCTGTTCGACAAGTTCAGCCGTTACATGCGCACCTTCAATAAGCGGGGTGCCGATTTTGGGGTCTTTCCCTTCTTCGCCAACCATTAACACATTATCCAGCGTGATCGCATCACCTATCTGGCCGTTTAGCTTTTCAACCACCACAATATCATCCTTGCTAACTCGATATTGCTTGCCACCGGTTTTCACTACCGCAAACATAGTTTTATCCTTAACTTCATTAGATGGCGCGAATATAATCGGGAATTTAACGAAGTCAAGAGCATTTACATATACAATATTACTGTTAAAACAGTTTTTTATGTTTAAGGGAGGCAATTTATGCACATTCAAGATAAAATTATAGTTGTAACCGGTGCGGCAAGCGGCATTGGACGCGCATTAGCGGTGAAATTTGCCGAAAAAGGAGCAAAGCATGTGATTTGCGCGGATATAGATGACGCCGGCGCACAGGCAACCGCCGATATGATGGGCGGCATCGCGCGCAAACTCGATGTATCACAGGAAACACAGATAAAGGCACTTATTGAGAGCGTAGAGGCCGAACAAGGCCCGATAGATTTATTTTGTTCAAACGCCGGCATTGGCATTGCTGGCGGGCCAGAGGTATCTGATGCGGGCTGGCAAAAAATCTGGGAGATAAATGTGATGGCGCATATTTGGGCTGCCCGCCATTTGGTGCCGCTTATGCTCAAACGCGGCGGCGGATATTTGTTCAGCACGGCTTCGGCGGCGGGGCTATTGTCACAAATTGGCAGCGCCCCTTATGCCGTAACCAAACATGCCGCCGTTGCTTTTGCGGAATGGATTTCCATCACCTATGGCAAGCAAGGCATTAAGGCATCTGTATTGTGCCCGCAAGCAGTGCGCACGGCCATGACGGCGGATAACCCCGATGGTGTTGCCAGTGTGGATGGCATGATGGAGCCCGATGTAGTGGCCGAGGAATGTATCCGCGTGATTGAAGCCGAAACCTTTCTGGTGCTGCCGCATAAAGAGGTGGGTGAATATATCAAGCGCAAGGCGGGTGATTATGATCGCTGGCTTTCTGGCATGCGCAAGCTCAATGATGTTTATGCTGATGATGCGGTGATGCGCCAATCGGGTGCACAATTCGGTAAAAGCAATGATTAACCGCCTATGCTTTTGCCCTGATTTATATATTTATCCCTTGAATTTTTGCGGTAATTGCCTATATAAGCAAAGAAAATAAGGGTTTTGCACATAATAATGTGGCCTGCCACGCTTAAGGGGCTTTACAAAAGCGAATGTTTAGACCGAATGTTTATAAAACGGCACGATAATAGACAATAACATAATCTTTCAAGGAGCTTCCGCAATGACAATAAAAAATGCTAAATATTCTTTAAGTGTGCTTGTGCTTTCCCTTGCGCTTGCCGCATGTGGCGGGCAGCAGCAGCCAAGCGCGGCGCGGAGCACAACATCCACCGCCGCCCCTCAAAGCCAAACCCAAAACCAGCCAAGCAACACGCAAACACCGCAAAACCGCGTGCAACAACAAGCCGCATGGAAAACCGCCACAACAGCGCAAGGGGCGTCCTATCTGGCAGAAGGGGTTGAAGACCGTATCTTTTTTGCCCTCAATAAGGCCACGCTTAGCGATGCGGCACGGGGCGTATTAAATACACAGGCGCAATGGCTTAAGCAAAACCCGGCTCAACGCCTTACCATTGAAGGCCATGCCGATGAACGCGGCACGCGCGATTATAATCTGGCGCTGGGCGCCCGGCGCGCAAATATGATGCGCGATTATCTCATAAGCCAGGGCGTTGATGGCGGGCGTTTGCAAACCATTTCTTATGGCAAGGAGCGCCCGGTTTCCACATGTGCGGCAGACTCATGCTGGTCAAAAAACCGCCGGTCTGTCTCTGTGCCGCGCTAGGCATAGGCATAAAGAAAGCGCATATATTTGCCATAATTTTGCCGAAATAGGCATATATACATGTAAATAGTGGTTAAATAACTCATATTTGCATGATGACAAAAAAAGATAATAAAGCGGTAATGACGGGGTGGGGTGCATTGCGGTTCAGCCGCAAAATGGCCATTTTGCTTGCCATGTGTCTGTCAGCCTATATAAGCGGCGGGATGCATGTAGCCGCACAAACCGCCACGCCAGCAGCGGCACCACCCCCTGCACCTGTAGCTGTGCAAACAGAACAAAATATAGAGGATTTGCAACAACGCCTCTTTATACTGGAAGAGCAAATTGGTAATCTGCTTGAGGCCATAGAGGTGTTAAAACAAAATCACCCCCCACCTATGTCAATAGATGCAGATAAGCCCGCCGCACCGCCTATGCCACAACAAGATGCCGCCGCTTTGCGTTTGCGTTTGGCAGAAATCGAAGCAATGCTAAATAATCTAAGCGGTGAAAGCGCCGAAATGGACCATCAGCTTGCCGCGTTTAAGAAAAATTTTACCAAATTTTCCGAAGATGCTGAATTTCGCTTTCAGGAGCTCGAAAAACAGGAGATCGCACAGGCCGATAGCGCCCAAATTATCGGCACAGTGCAACGCCCCATTGCCGTGCAAAGCGTTCAGGTTTACGGCGAAGGTGCCGCCTTTGTCGGCGAAGCGGCCGCATCTGCTATGATAGAAAATGCGGCAGATGCCCCCCTATTCAGCGAAACCAGTGACCCGCACGCCATGTATACACACGCACAAGGCGTGCTCAAACAACAAAAATATAGCGCGGCAGCCACATATTTCAAACAATTTTTAGAGCTGTTTCCCAAACATGAATTAGCCGGACACGCCCAATATTGGCTCGGCGAAAGCTATTATGTGCGTAAAGACTATAAAAGAGCTGCCGAAGCCTTTTTAGACGGCTATACAACTTATGCCGATAGTGTGAAAGCGCCCGATAGCCTGTTGAAACTAGGTATGACGCTACATGCTTTGGGCGATGTGAAAATGGGGTGCACCACATTGGGTGAATTTGCCACACGCTTTCCAGATGCCGCCCACGCCTTAAAACAACGCGCCGAGATAGAAAAAAATCGCGCCGGCTGCCTATAGGGGTGAGCTTGCCTTTATCAAGCGTGTTTGCTAAGCGAAAGGCATAATGCTTAGCCCTCAACAATTATTGAAAAAACTTAAAACCCTCTATGACGCACCGCATTATGCGCTGGCGGTTTCGGGCGGGGCAGATTCTATGGGGCTTTTGGCCTATGCCGCAAAAATGGCGCGCCGCAAAAATGCCCCGCGCTTTAGCGTGCTTACCGTTGATCATGGATTGCGTCCGCAAGCTGTGCAAGAAACGCGCATCGTGAAACAAACCGCCACACAGCTAGGCTTACCCTGCACGATTTTACGCTGGCAGGGCGCGATACCCCAAAGCGGTGTGCAACAAAAGGCGCGGGACATACGTTATGAATTGATGGGTGACTGGTGCAAAGCGCATGGCGGGGTGCCGCTTATTGTGGCGCATCATATGCAAGACCAGGCCGAAACCGTGCTAATGCGCCTTGCCCATGGGTCGGCAGTGGATGGCCTGGCGGGTATGGCGATGGTGCATACCCGCAAAAGCCTTACCGTATTACGCCCTTTTTTGGATGTGGATAAACAAGACCTCGCACATTTTGCCCGTAAACTGGGCGTGCGCTGGATAGATGACCCGAGCAATGAAAACACCGCCTTTGAGCGCGTGCGCTGGCGACAAAATATGGCGTATCTGCATGAATTGGGCTTAAGTGCACAAGGGCTTGTGAATATGAGTGACGCCATGCGCGAAACACGCATCGCGCTCGACTATTATCGCAATCAATTTATCCAAACGCATATCCGCCATGACGATATGGGCTTTCTTATTATTGAGCGGGCGGCGTTTTCGCGATTGCCGCCCCTCATGCAATCGCGTATTTTGGCTTTTTATCTGGCGCATTTTGGGGCGGATAGACCCTATAATGTGTCGCATAAACGGCTATCCGCTTTACGCGGTTTAATTAACGCACAAAAAACCGGCGGGCTTACGATTGCCGGCTGCCTGGTGCGCTTACGCAAGGCGCATATTTTAATCGGCGCCGAAGCCGCGCGGCTGGCAGCAATGCAACCGCTTACCCTTATGCCCGGCAATACCGTATTATGGGATAGGCGCTTCCATATCACCGCAAAAAAACCGCTTATCTGCAAAGCCCTGGGCAAGGCGGGGCTGGCGCATCTGCGCGCGCGCGGCATGGCGATAAGAACAGATGTTCCGGTGCATTATCTTTATGCCTTGCCTGCGCTTTGGTATAAAAATGGTAATGTGCGCGACTGCCCGCCCTTAAGTGGCAAACGCGATTTATGTGATATTTTTATGAAAACAATATAAAAATACTGGTAAAAGCGTCTCTCAATGCTTATGTTAATGGGTAATGCGGGTGTTTACCTCCAATGGAAAGGGCTAAAAAGTGCGTAATGCAAAAAATCTTCTGGTATGGGTGGTTGTCGGCTTAATGCTCATCACCTTGTTTAATATGTTTCAGGGAAATAGCAGTGGCGAGGGGCGCGAGATTAGCTATAGCGAATTTATCGCTGGCGTTGATGCGGGAAATGTCACCACAGTCGTCATAAATGGCGATACGGTTGCGGGGCAATATAATGATGGCGCGCGCTTTTTGACCCATGTGCCGCTTACCGATACCACGCTTATTCCACGTTTGCAGGAACGCGGGGTAAATATTCAAGTCGAGCCGCTTGATACAGGGCCAAGCCTATGGGGCGTGCTGCTATCCTGGTTTCCTATGCTGTTGCTCATAGGCGTATGGATATTCTTTATGCGGCAAATGCAATCGGGTGCAGGCAAGGCCATGGGGTTTGGTAAATCCAAAGCCAAGCTGCTTAATGAAGCACAAGGCCGGGTGACGTTTGAAGATGTCGCCGGTATTGATGAGGCAAAGGATGATTTGCAGGAGATTGTCGAATTTCTGAAAGACCCGCAAAAATTTCAACGGCTGGGCGGGCGTATTCCGAAAGGGGCGCTTTTGGTGGGCCCCCCCGGAACCGGTAAGACGCTTTTGGCGCGCGCCATTGCGGGCGAGGCCAATGTGCCGTTTTTCACCATATCGGGCTCTGATTTTGTGGAGATGTTTGTCGGTGTCGGTGCCTCGCGGGTGCGCGATATGTTCGAACAAGCCAAACGCAATGCGCCCTGCATTATTTTTATTGATGAGATTGATGCTGTAGGACGTCATCGTGGTGCCGGCCTTGGCGGTGGGAATGATGAGCGCGAGCAAACCTTAAATCAGCTTTTGGTGGAAATGGATGGTTTCGAGGCCAATGAAGGCATTATTCTGATTGCCGCCACCAATCGCCCTGATGTGCTTGACCCGGCACTTTTGCGCCCTGGTCGATTTGATCGGCAAGTGGTGGTGCCTAATCCGGATATTATCGGGCGTGAGAAAATCCTGAAAGTGCATATGAAAAAAGTGCCCATGGCGCAAGATGTGGATGCGCGGGTGATTGCACGCGGCACACCCGGCTTTTCTGGCGCGGATTTGGCTAACCTCGTCAATGAAGCCGCTTTGCTTGGCGCACGGCGCAATAAGCGCCTGGTCGGCATGCAAGAATTTGAAGATGCCAAAGACAAGGTGATGATGGGTTCCGAGCGCCGCTCTATGGTGATGAGCGAGGAAGAGAAAAAACTAACGGCGTATCACGAAGGTGGCCATGCGCTGGTGGCGCTTAATGTTGCTGCCTCCGACCCCATTCACAAAGCAACCATTATTCCGCGTGGGCGGGCTTTGGGTATGGTGATGCGCCTGCCCGAGCGTGACCAGCTTTCGATAACGCGGGAGAAATTACATTCTGACTTAGCCGTTGCTATGGGCGGGCGGGTTGCAGAAGAAATTATTTTCGGACATGATAAAGTAACCTCCGGGGCATCATCCGATATTCAAATGGCCACCAATATGGCTAAAGCCATGGTCACACGCTATGGCATGAGCGATAAGCTGGGGCCGCTTGCTTATGGGGAAAATCAGGAAGAGGTGTTCCTAGGCCATAGCGTTGCGCGGCAACAAAATGTATCCCCCGAAACGCAAAGAACGATTGATGATGAAACCCGTAATTTGGTCGAAAAGGGCTATGAAAAGGCAAAGCAAATTCTAACCGAAAAAATTGAGGATTTGCATATTATCGCCAAGGGGTTATTGGATTTTGAAACCCTTACCGGTGATGAAATTAAAGATTTGCTCAAAGGTAATCCGCCCTCACGGCCAGATGGCGATGAACCGCCGCAAGGTCACGCATCATCAAAATCGCCTTTCCCGAAAATCGGGGGCGCCAAACCGCAAAGCACATAAATGCTTGCGCCCCCTTTTTAACTAAGCTAAATGTCCCTAATATTAAAAAGGGAGAGTAAGCTATGACAGTAAATGGGGTTTGCGACGAAAAATTTGCCGGCGTGCGCGCCGCATTCGAACATAATTTTGCCGCATATGATGAGCTTGGCGCATCGGTTTGCCTAAGCGTTAATGGACAAAAATGCGTTGATTTATGGGGCGGCATTGCTGATGCGGATACGGGTGACGCATGGGAGGAACATACCAAGTCGATTGTATTTTCCTGCACCAAGGCAGCAACGGCAATTTGTGCACATATTCTGGTTGATCGTGGTGCATTAGACTTAAATGAACCGGTTGCAACTTACTGGCCGGAATTTGCCCGCAATGGCAAAGAAAATACCACAGTGCAGATGATGCTTAATCATGAGGCAGGTGTGCCGGCTTTGCGTGAACCGGTAAAACAGGGTGGTTTTGCCGATTGGGATTATATGGTCGCGCGCCTTGCGGATGAAACCCCGTTTTGGGAACCAGGCACGCGTAACGGTTATCATGCAATTACTTTTGGCTGGATTGTTGGTGAATTGGTGCGCCGCATATCGGGAAAGTCTTTGGGACAGTTTTTTCAAGATGAGGTCATGTCAAAAGTAAAAGAAAAATTCTGGATTGGCGTGCCGGAAGATAAAACACCACATCTTGCCCGCATTGTCGAAGGGGTGCCCGATGTGGAAAATATTGAAACCTCGCCCATGAAAGATTTTGTTATGGCGATGATGACACCCGAAACGCCGACGCATCTTGCTTTTTTGAATCTTGGCGGCTGGGGCCCGAATGCGCGCGAATATTACAAAGCTGAAATTGGAGGCGCCGGCGGAATTACCAATGCGCGCGGGCAAGTCGCCATGTATACGCCATTGGCCTGCAATGATGGTAGCCTTATATCGCCCGAGCATGTGACGCGGATGAGTCGTGCTTCGGTGGCAACCAGCCATGATGCGGTTTTGCGAGTGCCCACACGTTTTGCCTTTGGCTTTATGAAGTCAATGGATAATCGGGGCAGCGCAGCGGCACATGGTATGAGCGTGATTATGGGCGACAAGGCATTTGGCCATGTTGGGGCGGGCGGGTCTATCGGCTTTGCTGACCCCGAATGTGGCTTGGCCTTTAGCTATACGATGAACCGCATGGGGGATGGATTGCTATTGAATGAGCGCGGGCAGGCTTTGGTCGATGCTGCTTATCAGGCTTTAGGCTATAGCAGCAATGCATCGGGCGCATGGGTAAAATAGAGGCTTTGCTTGACGTGTAAACTTTTCGGCATTTTGAATGTCACGCCAGACAGCTTTTCTGATGGAGGAAAATATTTTGCACCTTCTGCGGCATTGACACATGCAGCGCGCCTGGTGCAAGAGGGCGCATATGTGCTCGATATTGGTGCTTCTTCTTCACACCCCGATGCAAGCCATGTAACAGCTGAACAGGAGATAGAGCGGCTAAGCCCGCTTATGCCTGCTTTGAAACAGGCGGGATATAGACTTTCTATAGATAGTTTTTATACCAAAACCCAGCGCTGGGCGTTGGGGCACCAGGTCGATTGGCTCAATGACATAAACGGCTTTGCCGATCCACGCTTTTACGATGAATTGGCGGATGCGCATTGTAATCTGGTTGTCATGCATGCGGTGCAATCGCGGGGCATTGCCCAAAGGCTGGAGGTTACACAAGATGAAGTCTGGGCGCGTATTTTTCGGTTTTTTGAAACACGTCTGAACGCCCTTACCACCGCCGGCATTTGCCCATCACGCCTTGTGCTTGACCCTGGCATGGGGTTTTTTCTGGGGGCGGATGCGCATATATCGGCGTATATTCTGGCGCGTTTGGCAGACTTAAAAGCAGCCTTTGCCCTACCCTTATTGGTTTCAGTATCAAAAAAAAGTTTTTTACGTCACCTCACCGGACGGGATATAGCAGAGATAGACCCAATAAGCCTGGCGGCAGAATTATGGGCGCAACAAAATGGCGCAGATTATATTCGCACGCATAATGTGCGCCAGCTGGCCGATGCGCTACATCTTTATGAACAATTAGATAGGTAAAACCGGCGACGTTAAAATTATATTTGCAATTATCTCATTTCTGCCTAAATTAACCGCATAGCTTATTTATAAAATATTGTTAAGGAATAAGAGTGCGTAAATATTTCGGCACAGATGGCATACGTGGCACAGTTAATCAGGATAAAATGACGGCTGACATAGTGTTACGTTTAGGCATGGCAGCGGGGCATTTATTTCGCCGCGGCGAGCATAAGCATCGCGTGGTTATTGGTAAGGACACCCGCCTTTCTGGCTATATGCTGGAACCTGCCCTGGTAGCGGGATTAACCGCAATGGGTATGGATGTGTTTTTATTTGGCCCCATGCCAACACCGGGCGTAGCCTTTATCACACGCGCTATGCGGGCAGATTTGGGCATTATGATTTCCGCTTCGCATAATAAATTTGAAGATAATGGGATTAAGCTGTTTGGTCCTGATGGGCATAAATTATCCGACAAACTGGAAGCCGAGATTGAAACATTGATGGATAGTGGGTTTGGAAATGCGCTTGCACCTGCCAATGCATTGGGGCGGGCAAAACGCATTGATGATGCGCAGGCACGCTATATTGAGTTTGCCAAACGCTCGTTTGAACGCGCGCTTACTTTAGACGGTATCAAAGTGGTCATTGATTGTGCCAATGGCGCGGCCTATAAGGTTGCCCCCACAGCCTTATGGGAGTTGGGTGCTGAAGTTATATCCATCGGGGTTGAACCAAATGGTTATAATATCAATCAGGGATGCGGTTCAACCGATACGGCTTTATTGGCAAAAACTGTGCGTGACCATAAGGCAGATATTGGCATTGCTTTGGATGGCGATGCGGATAGGCTTATTATTTGTGATGAAACAGGTGAGACAGTAAATGGCGACCAGATTTTAGGCTTAATTGCCAGCGATTGGCAACAGCATGAAAAATTAACCGCACCGGGTATTGTCGCGACAATTATGAGCAATCTTGGGCTAGAACGCTATCTACAAAATATCGGCCTGGCTTTGGCACGCACGCAAGTGGGCGATCGCTATGTTGTCGCGCATATGCGTAAACATGGCTATAATGTCGGTGGCGAGCAATCTGGCCATATTGTGCTTAGCGATTTTGCAACCACGGGTGACGGGCTGATCGCCGCCTTGCAAGTGCTTGCGGTTTTGAAACAAAAGGAAATGCCGATAAGCGCGCTATGCCGTGTATTCGAACCCGTGCCCCAGATTTTAGAAAATGTTAGATGTGGCAACACAGCGCTTTTACAAGATGCGCGCATATGTAAACTTATTAAGCAGGGCGAAGCTGAGTTAAATGGGGCGGGTCGTTTGGTGGTGCGCCCATCGGGAACGGAAAGTCTTATCCGCATTATGGGCGAAGGCGATGATCCGGTTTTGGTGCAAAATATTGTGCAGCGTATCGCCCATGGTATCGAGGCGCATGGGGGCTAGCCCTATATGATGCAAGGGCGGGTGCTGATTATTGCTGGTTCCGATTCAAGCGGCGGGGCGGGCGTGCAGGCCGATATAAAGGCCGTTCATCAGATGGGGGCTTATGCAGCAAGTGCCCTATGTGCGCTTACAGCACAAAACAGCATGGGCGTTACGGATATTTTAGAGGTGCCCGCCGCTTTTGTAACAGCACAAATGCAAGCGGTTTTATCTGATATTGGGGCAGATATATGTAAGACGGGCATGCTCTATAGGCGCGATATTATCGAAGCGGTGATGCATTGCCATGCAGATTATAGCGCGCCCCCCTTGATTGTTGATCCGGTTATGGTGGCAAGCTCGGGGGCAAAATTGATGCATGATGATGCGCTGTCTGCTTTACGCGCGCTGGTGCTACCCCATGCTTTTTTGCTTACGCCCAATATGCCCGAAGCAGAAATATTATGCAGCAGGCGGGTGGAAAATATAGATGATATGAAACATGCTGCCGATTATCTTATGCATAAAGGCGCGCAGGCCGCTTTGATAAAAGGGGGGCATAGTGCAGAGCATATTCTTTATGATGTGCTTGCCACCCAGAAGGGGTTTCATATTTTTGAACATGAACGTATTGAGACACGCCATACCCATGGCACGGGCTGCACGCTGGCTTCGGCCATTGCGGCACGGCTTGCTTTGGGGGATGAGCTGCAAGATGCCGTGCGCGTGTCTATAGATTATGTGCATCAGGCGATAAAAACAGCGCCCCAATTTGGTCGCGGGGCGGGGCCGATCAATCACGCGCCATGACAGGGTGTATGTTAGCGACTTGTATATAAAATTCCCTCACATGAAGTTTACGGATAAGGCACCCCCTTAAATCCGGCGCTTTCCCATCGCCACCCGACTTATAAATAATAGTAAGACAGTAAAGAGATTGCATATGTTCAAAACAGATAGAGCATGACGTTTCAAATAGGAAAACCATCATCTAACAGCCAGGCGATTGGGCAAGGATGTGAACACAATCAGCAAAGCAAGGTGATAATGTCTCATTTTTTGAACGTGATAACCACGTTTATTCATAAGTGCCCTGATTAAGGCTTGCATTTATGCTTTTTACTGATTAGAAAGCCTTGTGTTTGGTTTTAGCACCGGTAGCTCAGCTGGATAGAGTACTTGACTACGAATCAAGGGGTCGGGAGTTCGAATCTTCCCCGGTGCGCCATCTCTCCAAAAACTGTGAATAAGTTTTAATATCTTAAATGGTTTTCCAACTGGATATTTCCCCCGCCCGCACAGTAATTTTGACAGCAATTTGGTATGTAGTTTCATAATATGGCTTTTCATGTCCTAAAAGCATTCACCTGCATATTTCTCATTTGCCGCTATGGATTGGGTGTATAAGGCAAAAGCCCGGTTTGGCTGGCGCTTGCGAGCAATGTGCCATTTTGTGCAAATAAATATTGCGTACCACTTATGCCCCCATGGTGAAAATTGGCAATATGGGTGGCGCATAAAATCCATTCCGTAGGGCATAATGTGCCCAGGCGGAGTGTATTGTCAAGACTGGTGCCGCCACGACTGCGCTTATGCGCGCCGAGAAAAAAGTCTGATATAAGCGCAAGCAAGGGTGCACAAATCTCATGGTCGAATTTTATCCGAAACCACGAATATTCACACCCCGTTGCCGCATCTGCATAAGCAAGGCGGCGGTCTATTTGGCCAATAAGATTATAGTCATGCCCAAAGGCATCGCTTTTTTTGGGTGGACAGTCTTCAGGCGGGGCGACGTCGGGCATGGTGATAAATTGTGTATCTGCCGCATCAACGGGGCGACGACCCAAAGCTGCAATGGTGCGTTGCAACAGCACATCTTCGTGCCGTGTTACAATCATGGCTTGCTGAACATTGCGGCCACCGCTTATATGTTCAATGTCGATATCGCATCTATCGCCCTGCATCCCATGATTGAGAAATTGCGTTGTAGCCCATAAAAGAGGCTTGCCGGTGGCGCGCTCCACACTATCTATGGCGACAGCCATAGCCACGCCGCCCATGAAAAATTGTTTGTCCCGCGTGGGGCCAACACACGCCGTAGGGGGAGGCGTATACGTGAAAGACCCCTCTTTTTCCGACTTTGGCTGTGCGTGCCATAAATTTTTTATTTTCTTATCGGTCATAAAACACCTTCTGTTTTAGCTTTATTTCGGTGGCAATGCCGGAGGGGGTAATTCACGAAATTCCAGGCGCAAATTTTTCTCACCTTCTGCATCGGGCAAAGCATCAACACCGCTTTGTCGACGGGTTTGGTCGGGCAGCTCTGCTTCGTCTTCAGGCTCTTTATAGTCATATATGTTAAGCCGTGCCTCCAATGGTCTACCGCCCTCAATGGCGTGGCGTGCCTCCTCAACGGCTTGTGCGACATCCGGCGAATAAGGTATTTCATAAAGCCGGGGCGTGCCGATAAGGGCACCATAAGATGAAAGCGCCTGGCCTAAAATATAAATCCGCCCCTTTGTGCCACGCAGCTTGTCGGGGTCTTCCACCACCGCCCAATGCAACTTAAACGGATTGGGCGGGCGTGCATCAATCGGCCAGCCGCGTAGATGGTTAATGCTCCAAAAACTCACAGCATAAAACAGGCTCACACCAATAATCACCGTTAGTTTAATTTCGTAACGCCATTTTGTTTGTAAATTCAAACTCAGTAATAAAGCCGCCAGCAGCGCATAGGCAAGGCTTAGCAGAATAATCACCATCATCATGGGGCACCTGCCTTTTGGGGCATGCGCAACAGTGTTTTATGTCGCGTAAAAATATTATGCACAGCACCTTCACTATCTAAATCAAACCGAAAAGCCGTTTTTTCATCGCCCGCCCCCGTAAGCACAATTTCTCCCGCATAGGCGATGGACAACACCGGATTAAGTTTTTCCAGTTTCACCTTTACCGTTACGGGGCGCCCTGTTTCGGCCTTATAGTGGAGTAGATTCACCACATATTCCCCGGCCATAAAGCCGCGCAATGTGACGGTTTCCTGATTGATGGGGTTTTCCATTTGTGTGCCATTTACATTCATCTGATCACCCAGGCGCCCCCGATCATCACGCTCTAAATGCATGAGGCCTGCCTCGCGCCCATCAAACCACGCCAGATTACCTTGCGGGTCTTCTACAATTAAATCAACATCATCGGGGTGGTGATCCGGCCATTGCGCGGTGATTAAAAATTCAGCCTTGGGCGTAATCTTGCCATCTACCGGTTCAGGGCGAATAAGCGCAAAGGCAATGACAAACATAAAGGCAAAGCCCAAAAGGGCATTAAATAAAATATCGGTAAACACATTACCATCATCTGCACTGGCGTATAGTTTTTCTCCAATCATGCGGCATCGCTCTTTTGGCGTATGAGTATGGCGTGCATCTTATCTGCCAATAATTGATATTGCAGGCGCAAAAGCACATTGCCTATAAGCCCGGCCAGCGTTGTATAAAGCGCAACGGCCATGCCCCCGCTCATATCTTGTATGGCTTTTTGCAGGCTCGCAGCATCAAAAGCGGCTAAGTCCTTAATCGGGGCCAGCATGAGAATAAAACCGATGATCGTGCCCAAAAGCCCGATTTTTAATATAATATCAGCCGCAAACCAGCCATGGGTGAGCTTTTGCGCCAAATGACTTTCCAGCACATCTATATCGTTTATACGAACATCATGCTTATCAAGCCCGCGTAATAACCATAGCCAATAAAGCGTCATCGCACCCCATATAATCACAATTAGCCATGAAAGATAACTTTTATCGCCTTGCATAATTAAGGCAATAAGGCCGCGCTCATAAAGCAAAGCGGCGCCGAAAAAAATAAGCCCGAGCAAAATCATACCCTGAAGCAAGCCTTGATGTCGCACGTAAACCCTCCCTTTTGTTACAAAGGCGAAGCATAAGCACAAACTTAAAACTTGCAATATATAAATTTACACGGCAGGGTGGTGCACATAATAATGTTAAGAGGGAAATATTTATGGCACGCCAGATAACATATGAGAAAATCGGCTGGTATGAAATGTTTTATTTCGCCCTGCCTGCCATTGGCGCGGGCTATATGTTTTGTCTGGTTAATTTATATTTCATGAAATTTTCGACGGATATATTATTGATCGCCCCTGCGGTGATGGGCACATGGTTTTTTGTATCGCGCTTGAGTGATGCCATTACCGACCCGATTGCAGGTTATTTATCTGACAAAACCAAAACCCGATGGGGGCGCAGGCGGCCATGGGTTTTCGGCAGCATTATCCCCATCGGGCTTACCTATTATATGTTAAGTGCGCCGCCCGATGCACTATCCGGCATATGGCTTAGCACGTGGATGGGGCTGGGCATTGTGTTATTTTTCATCGCCCAAACAATTTTTGTCGTGCCACATATGGCGTGGGGTGCAGAAATGAGCGATGATTACCATGAACGCAGCAAAATATTCGGCGCGCGCTATGCTGGGTGGACAGGGGGCTATGTGCTTGCGCTTATTTCTATGGGGGGGTTGATTTCTGCCGAAACACAAGGTGCAGCGGCGGTGCGGGCTTTAGCGCATGATCAGGCGCTTATTGCTATTTTTGCGATGCTTGTCTTTATCCTCTTATGCGTGCGTAAATTGCCAGAGCGGGCGAGTTTTCAAAATCTTACCCCGCAAAACTCTTTTTCTGCTTTGCGGGATATATGGAAAAACCCGCATGCGCGCCTTATCATCATTATCAATTTTATCGAAAATATCGGCTCTGGGGCAATTTTAAGTATAACGGTTTATTTTGCCAATTATGTGATGCAAAACCCCGCTGCAGCGCCTTTATTTATTTTTAGCTATATGATTTTTGCGCTTATCGCTACACCGATATGGATTCCGCTTTCGCGGCGTATTGGGAAAAAGCGCCTATGGTTTATATCGCTTTTGGTAACAGCCTTTGCTTTTGCAGCGATGTTTTTGGCCGAACCGGGCAAAGACTGGATCGTTTATTTGTCTGCTGCCATTGCCGGCATTGCAGGCAGTTGCGGCAATACTATTTCACCCTCTATAAAGTCTGATATTATTGATTATGATGAATATCACACGGGTGAGCGCAAGGAAGGTGCCTATTATGCCGCGTGGTTTTTTGTGACAAAATCAGCCTTTGGCTTTGCTGCCTTTATTTTTGGCATATCCATATCACTGGCAGGCTATGTGCCCAATGTCGCACAAAATGACGCGGTTGTTTTAACCATTCGTGCGCTTTATAGCTTCCTGCCTTTTGCGGTTTATATTATCGGTGCGTTTTTATTGTTACGTTTTTCGCTTTCGGAAGCTGAGCATTGTGCATTGCATGCGGAATTGAAAAAACGCCGCGCTGGCGAAGCATAGGGGTGAGAGGGGTGAGCTTATGCGGCCAAAACTACCGCTTAATAGTGATGATATAAAAGGCTTTCTCGACCCGGATGAAGGGGCAGCACTTTACAACGCCGCCCTTTCCGCACGCGGCCTGTGTGTGGAAATTGGCAGCTATTGCGGCAAGTCGACGCTTTATATTGGCACGGCCTGCAAACAGGCTGGTAATCTGCTTTTGGCAATCGACCACCATCGCGGTTCGGAGGAAAACCAGCCCGGGGAAGATTATTATGATGCCGCCCTATTTGACGCGCAGACAGGGGGCATGTCGTCACTTAGCCTATTTCGCGAAACCTTACGCAAGGCCGATTTGGAAAGCCATGTTATTCCTATAGTAACGCGCGCGACCCTTGCCGCACAGATTGTCACCGCGCCACTGGCTTTTTTGTTTATTGATGGCGGCCATTCACAAGCCGCCGCCATGGCGGATTATCGTAATTGGGCGGGTAAAATAAAAACAGGGGGCATATTGGCCATTCACGATGTATTTCCCAATCCGGCAGATGGCGGGCGCCCGCCACATAATATATATAAGCTGGCCTTACATTCGGGGCTGTTTGAAGATGTCGCGGTGGTGAAGTCCTTACGCCTGCTTAAGCGATTGTGAGGCCTTATATTGAAATTTTTAAGCACGCTCTTAGTCATTTAACCCCCTATTGCAGAAACGCGCAAGCGTTTACACGCCTATACGGTTTTCCATCAAAAAGCGAACCTCTTTCTTTATGATACACGATGTGCTAAGGATAAACAGACATATAAATTAAAGTGAGGATCATGTTGATTATACCCGTAATTTTATCCGGCGGCGTGGGCGCGCGGTTATGGCCATTGTCGCGCGAGGCGCACCCGAAGCCCTTCATTAAGCTGGATGATGGCCAAAGTTTATTACAAAAAACATATCAAAGAGCCATAGATGTATCACATACAGATGAAGTCATTACCGTAACCAATCGCGATCTTTTCTTTTATACAAAAGATGAATTTGATGCCGTTCAAGCACCCGTAAAGCAAAACACATTTTTATTAGAACCTGTCGGACGCAATTCAACCGCAGCTATTGCGGTTGCAGCGCATTATGCAGTGGCCCACTATGGTGCACAATGCATGCTTCTGGTAATGCCCGCCGACCATTTAATTGATGATATAGATGCATTTAGTCAGGCTATAAGCCATGCTGCTGAATTGGCGAAACAAGATAAACTCGTAACTTTCGGCATTAAACCCACCGCACCAGAAACAGGTTTTGGATATATTGAAGCATCCGGAAATGCAGTGACACGTTTCGTTGAGAAACCCGATCACCAAACTGCAGAAAGCTATTTGGCCGCCGGAAATTTCTATTGGAATGCAGGTATATTTTGCATGAAAGCTGAGCATTTTATCAATGAGCTTGCTTTGCATTGCCCAGATATTGCTGCTCAAGCCTCTGCATGTATAAAAGCCGCCGACCACTCACAAGGCGATGGGTGGCAACAATATGAATTGCAATTAGAGGCTTTCGAGAAAATTCGCGATATTTCAGTAGATTATGCTGTTTTCGAAAAGTCTGAAAATCTAGCCATAGTGCCGTGTGATATTGGCTGGTCTGATATCGGTTCATGGACTGAATTTGGTGCCTTGCACAAAGCCGACCAAAATCGCAATCATATCAAAGGCAATGTTTTGCTAAAAGAAACCCACGATTGTATTATTCATGGCGATGACAAATTGATAGCAACGCTCGGCCTAAGCGATCTTATCATTGCCGATACAGCCGATGCTTTACTGATTACACATAAAGACCATGCCCAAAATGTGCGCGCGATTGTGAATGAGATAAAATCGCGGAACGATCCATCCTATAAAGAGTTTCCGACTGCGCATCGACCATGGGGGACATATACTGTCTTACAAGAAGGCACAGGATTTAAGCTCAAACGCATAGAGGTCAAACCAGGTGCCAGTTTGAGTTTGCAATCGCACAAACATAGAAGCGAGCATTGGATTGTCGTTAGCGGCGCCGCCTTTATCGTAAATGGCAGCGAGAATTTTACTTTGGAGGCAAACCAGTCAACCTATATTCCGGCAGGCAATAAACACCGCCTCGAAAATCGGGGAACGGAACTGCTTACACTTATAGAAGTCCAATGCGGCCATTATTTAGGTGAAGATGATATTATTCGGTATAATGATATATATGGACGCGCTAAATGAGAAAACAGTCTTGTTTTATGGTAATGTAATATTAAAGCCCTATATATCATAATAGAGTGTTAGAGTAGAAACGGACGCTGCGACTTCAAAAGCCTAGCTGCCCAGATTATAATTTTTTCCAATAATATTGCGCCCAAATACCCACACATTAAGAGTAAATATTTTTTTATTATCGTGAAAGATTATCATGTCTCTATTATAGATTAACTACAGTGTAGAATGCTATTCCTTAAAAACCAGTTTTACCAAATTATTTACATATAAAAAGTGAAATAGAGGTTGGCTTTGACACCATTAATGTGCATAAGGCACTATTAAGTATTTTAATTCGGGATGAAGGATAAGGTAACCATGCAAAAAACAGCTGTAATAACAGGAATAACAGGCCAGGACGGTGCCTATCTCGCACAATTCTTATTGGATAAAGACTATATTGTCTATGGCACGTATCGGCGTATCTCATCGCATAATTTTTGGCGCATAGAAGAATTGGGCATTATGCATCATCCTAATTTCCATCTCATTGAATATGATCTTACAGATCTGGGCGCAAGCATTCGTTTGCTGGAAAAAACACAACCAGATGAGGTTTATAATCTTGCCGCACAAAGTTTTGTTGCTGTGTCTTTTGACCAGCCAATATTAACGGCTCAAGCCACCGGCATCGGTGTCGTTAATCTTTTGGAAGCAATACGAATTGTTAATCCTGCCATACGCTTTTACCAGGCATCTACTTCGGAAATGTTTGGTTTGGTTCAACAGGTCCCACAATCGGAAACAACACCCTTTTATCCGCGCAGTCCCTATGGCTGTGCAAAACTTTATGCGCATTGGATGTGTGTAAATTACAGAGAAAGCTTTGATATTTATGCAACAAGCGGCATTCTGTTTAATCATGAATCGCCATTACGCGGACGGGAATTTGTAACGCGTAAAATCTCGGACGGGTTGGCACGCATAAAATTGGGGAAACAATCTTATTTGGAATTAGGAAATCTGGAAGCCGAGCGCGATTGGGGGTTTGCAAAAGATTATGTTGAAGGTATCTGGCTCATGTTACAAAATGACAAACCAGACACATATGTTCTCGCGACCGGGCAAAAAAATAGCGTAAAGCAATTTGTTGATATGAGTGCACATGCTTTAGGGTTTGACCTTGAATGGAAAGGAACAGGTGTTGATGAGATCGGTATTGATACCAATTCCGGTAAAACCATCATAAAAATCAATCCTAAGTTTTATCGCCCGGCAGAAGTTGATTTACTCATCGGAGATTCGAAAAAAATAGAACGTGAACTTGGGTGGAAAGCGAAAACCTCACTGGAAGACATATGCAAAATGATGGTAGAGGCTGACCTCACCAGGGTAAGCAAAGAATAGATATGAAACCCAGAGTTCTGATTACCGGCATAACAGGCTTTACAGGTAAATATCTTGCCGCGCGGCTTGACGCTGCCGGTTATGAGGTTTTCGGGAATAGTCTTTATCATACAGCTGGTAAAAATATTTTTCAGGCCGATTTAAACGATTTGGACTCAATGAGACATCTGGTTGCGCTAGCCAAACCCGATATGGTTGCACATTTAGGCGGCGTATCTTTTGTCGCGCATGAAAATCCGGGTAATATGTATTACACGAATATTGGGGGGGCACGTAATTTGCTGCAGGCTTTATCTGAGCTTCAGACGCCCCCCAAAACAATTATGTTAGCCAGCAGCGCCCAAGTTTATGGTAATTCGAACAATAACCCCATTACCGAACAATCCGATTTAATGCCGCACAATGATTATGCCGTGAGTAAAGTCGCCATGGAACAAATGGCGCGTTTATGGCAAACTAAATTACCGATTTTTATTGTGCGCCCTTTTAACTATACCGGCGTCGGACAGGCTGATAATTTTTTAATTCCTAAAATAGTGACACATTTTGTGCAAAAAGCACCAGAAATCGAATTGGGGAATCTTGATGTTTATCGGGAATTTAATGATGTGAGGCTTGTCGCGGATATTTATCAACGCCTTCTCGAAGCCGCGCCAGTTGGAAAAACAATCAATATTTGCACGGGTGAATTATATAGTTTACAAGAATTACTCGATATAATGAATCAAATTGCCGGATATAAAATAAGGGCAAAAATAAATCCGGATTATGTTCGGGAAAATGAAATCAAAAAACTGTGCGGGTCAAATGCGTTGCTGCAAAGCCTGATAGACCCTGTAGAACCGATAGCCCTTTATGATACGCTGACATGGATGTTCACACATAAAAAGAACAGGCATGAAAATAAGGTGTGAGTGGCCAGATTATAGCCAAAATCATAGCTAGATTATTCATCCGGAAAAACAATATATAATCGCCTTTTACACATAGCTTTCATATAATTATTAAAACCGCTCACAAGCAGCAAAGGCAAGGCCTGACAAATGAACTGGCACTTAATTATGCTAGCACCTTTTGCACTTTTTCTTTTAAGGGGGGTAGAATATCATTCTCAAACCAGGGGTTTTTCTTTAACCATATATTATTTCGCGGGCTTGGATGGGGTAAGGGTAAAACGTCCGGCCAGTAATCACGCCAGTCTTTAACGGTTTGGGTGAGGTTCTTTTTCTGCTGACCTTTTAGATGCCACGCATGTGCATATTGCCCAATCACCAGGGTAAGTTCAATATTCTGCAAATGCGCCAGCACCGGCGCCCGCCATATTTTGGCACATTCAGGCCGCGGGGGTAAATCACCCGATTTACCCGTGCCGGGATAGCAAAATCCCATGGGAATAATGGCCAATTTCTGCGGATTATAGAAGGTCGCGCGGTCAATGCCCATCCACTCCCGCAAGCGATCGCCACTGGGATCGTTAAACGGTATCCCCGTTTCATGGACGCGCCAGCCGGGCGCTTGGCCAGCGACCAATATGCGTGCAGCAGGATCACACTGAAACACAGGTCTTGGACCAAGCGGTAGATAATCCACACAAATAGTGCATGCCTTGATGTCTGTGAGCAGGTCTTGAAACATAGGAAAAATATAGAAGATTTGTTAAAAAAGAGTAGCATATTTTTCAAAATATTAGAAGCTGTAGTCGCCGCATTAACACGGCTTGAAAATCAAATGCACCATTACACCGGATGATAAAAGTCACCGCCACTCAATCAACCTTCATTCGGGGTTGATAAGCAAAGAAAAAAGCGTTAATACTGGCTTGTGAAAGAGCACTTTTGGCAGACTGCCAAAACACTGAACTTTATGCAGGAATATCAATTCCGACAAAACAGAAATGGCGTATCATGAAAGCTCTATATGTATGGCATGAAAACGATACGGTTCTGTCTGATATGAATAGGTATCTTGCTTGAAAAAGAAAACGATTACGATTTATTTTCAAGGCTTAAAAAAAAATGGGGCGACGGGCGGTATTCCCCGTTATGAAGCCTCTTTGAAGCGGAAATTAAATGAAAATACGGAAGTTAAGTTTACAATAATTGAAAATTCTCTCGCCCATAAAAGGGGCTTTACTTGGTTACTTCCCTTATTAGTGTTCTTGCCGTTTTTTATAAAAGAACGCAGCTCGATAGTGTTAAGCATGAATTATAAAATTCCACTATTTGTATTTCCGTCTGTGCCCCGCATGATTATTGTCCATGACCTGTTTCATATGACCGTACCTAAATTAATGCCCTTTTCCCGCTGGATATTGAGCAAATTGATGTTTCCCTTTTGTTTAAGGGCGGTTGATATAATTATAGTCCCGTCCCAAAGCACAAAAAATGACATCATAAAATTTTACCCCAAATATGAGAGTAAAATTCGGGTGGTTCCTCTGGCAGGAAATTTTATGCCTGATGAATATGGAGAAACCATTGAGTCTAGCCTGCTGGAATTGAAAGATTATTTCTTATTTGTTGGCACGGTTGAACCACGAAAGAATCTCATAAATTTAGTCCAGGCTTATAAATGCTTGCCAGATGAGCTGAAAAAGAAACACCCTCTTATCATCGCTGGCCGGCAAGGATGGGGCGGTATTGATATTCTATCTCATATCAACGAACTGGAATTAAACAAGCATGTTATCTGGTATGATAATCCTACAGATAGCGAAGTCATATTCTTGTATAAAAATGCGTTATGTTTGACATTTCCTTCTTTTTACGAAGGATTCGGTCTGCCAATTATTGAAGCACATCAATTTGGTGTGCCGGTTATTACCTCTAACATATCGGCTATGCCTGAAATTTCTGGCGATGCAGCTATACTTGTTGAGCCGCACTCAGTTGAAAGCATTGCACAAGGCCTTAAAAAAATTGCAGAAAATACTTCATTAAAAAATAAGCTTTCAAAAGCAGCAATAAAGAACGCTAAAAAATATAGTTGGGAAAATACGACAAAAGGAATAATAGATATTATAATTGAAACCAGTGCGCGTAAAAACTCCAAACGCGCTCCCTATTTATAAAACATCATTGCCGAAAACGAACCCAGGCAGAGTAGATTTTGCGTTAAGAGTGTGAGCTGTCCTTTTGCTTGTGCACACAGCCATGCTGCAGTAGAAAAGAAAAAGAATAAGCCTAATCCTGCACACCCAGCCGGCGGGAAATATAGTCGAGCTGGTCTAGGGAATTATAGCGAATAGACATCACCCCCCCTTTGCGCGCATCATGATCAATAGATATGTTAAGCCCCAAAACTTCGGACAATTTATGCTCAAACGCGCGAATATCCGCATTTTCATTATTTTCATTATGAACAGCATTAGATGGCGGCTTTTGTGACATTTTCCCGTGATTGGAAATTATTTTCTCCACCGCACGCACGCTCAAGCCTTCGGCAATAATCTTTTTTGCAAGCCCAAGCGCATCCGGATAATTCACCAATGCACGCGCATGGCCAGGGGTTAATTTTCCTTCAATAAGTAAGAACTGAACCGCCTCATCAAGCCCATTTAAGCGCAAAATATTGGCAATATAGCTTCGGGTTTTGCCCAAAGTTTGCGCCAGTTGTTCTTGGGTATAATCAAATTCTTGCATAAGCCGTATATAGGCTTGTGCTTCTTCAATCGCATTTAGGTCTGCACGCTGCACATTTTCGATAATGCCAATTTCCAAAGCCTCGCGATCATTAAACGCGCGAATGATCACCGGAATATCATGAATTTTTGCTTTTTGCGCCGCGCGCCACCGCCTTTCACCCGCAATAATCTCATAACGGTCATTATCCCCCGCCAGCGGGCGCACAAGTAAGGGTTGCAAAACCCCTTTTTGTTCAATAGAGCGCACAAGGTCTTGTGCTTTGGCGTCATCAAATTTGCGTCGCGGCTGAAATTTTCCAGCCACAAGCTGGTCTAGCCCGACCATACGAATGGCGGTATCGCCTTGTGTAAGAGACGTTACATTTTCCGCCGCTTCGGGGGCATATGCGTCTATATTATTTTCCTCGTCAGCAAGGGCATCACCAATAAGCGCGGAAAGCCCCCGCCCCAAACCTCGCTTTTTCTCTGCCATAATCATTTCCTTTCTTAAATTTTACGATGCGACTGTTGTCATGCGGTGCAACAACTCGGATGCCAAACGGATATAAGCGCGGCTGCCGACACATTTATGATCATATAAAAGTGCCGGCAAACCAAAAGACGGCGCCTCTGAAAGCCGCACATTGCGCGGAATAACCGTATCATAAACCAAGCGCCCAAAATGCCCGCGCACATCTTCTTCAACCTGCGATGATAAATTGCTCCGTGAATCATACATGGTTAAAACAATACCTTGCATATGTAAATTTTTGTTAAGTGTTTGTTTTACTTGGGTTATTGTCGATACAAGCTGGCTAAGCCCCTCCAGCGCAAAAAATTCGCATTGAAGCGGCACCAAAATAGAGCGTGCCACAATCATCGCGTTTAAGGTGAGCATATTAAGCGAGGGTGGGCAATCAATAAAGATAAAGTCATATGCTGCGGCAAAATTATCTTTCCATAAAGCATCTTTTAATACAAATAAGCGGCGCGGATTATTGGCAAGCTCCACTTCAATCCCCAATAAATCCATACTTGCCACCACAACATCTAGGCCTTTTATTTGTGTCTGCCGCACCGTTTGCTGCCCTGTCACCTCGTTTAGCAAAAGCTCAAAGCTACCCGTTTCGCGATCTTCCTTATCCACCCCCACCCCTGTGCTGGCATTGCCTTGCGGGTCAAGATCAATCAATAAAACCTTCTGCTTAATGCTGGCCAAGGCAGTGCTTAGATTTACGGCTGTTGTTGTTTTACCCACGCCGCCTTTTTGATTGGCCAATGCAATAATATGCGGTTTTGTTAAGGCCGCATTCTGTTGCTTGTGTTCGCTCATAAACTCTCCCCTTACATGCGCATCTATATATTGCGTTCAGCTAATTCGGTGATTTGCAAAATGCGCGCGGCTTTATCCGTTATACTTATATGGTTTTCCACCACAAAACGCCATTTCTTTTGTGCCTCTTCCACCTCTTTTACCCAGTTTTTTCCTTTATGGAGCAAGGCGATTGTATGGGGGGCAACATATACACGCATAAGAGAGAAAAGAGGTGTAAGCGGTGCCAAGGCGCGCGCGGTGATAATATCCGGCACGCCGCATTTTTGATTTATTTTTGGTGCGGCCGCTTCAATTCTATCGTTGATGATATGTGCTTTAACATTGGTTTCCCGCAAAACATTTTGTAGGAATGTGGTTTTCCGGCCATCGCTTTCCACAAGCGTAACATGTTTATGCGGATCTTCGGCAAATAGAATAGCGAATACAAGCCCGGGAAATCCGGCGCCCGAACCGAGATCGAGCCAGTTTTGTGCGGTGGCGGGGGCAAGCGTCACAATTTGTGCGGAATCAGCAATATGGCGGTGCCAAAAGCTATTTAGGGTGGTATTTCCGACCAGATTTATATGTGTTTGCCATTTACGTAATAGGGTTTCATAAATCATAAGGCGCGCGATTGTTTCACGTGAAACCTTGAAATAATCGCGGAAATGGTCTGCTGTAAATGTGTCAGGCAGCATTGTGTTTTCCGATATTTTTTTTCACAATGTGTAAAAGCAAGGTAAGGGCTGCAGGTGTCATCCCATCCATACGCGCCGCTTGCCCCAGTGTTGCGGGGCGTAAAGCCGCAAGTTTTTCGCGCACTTCGCTGGCCATGCCTTCCATCGCCATATAGTCAATATTGCGGGGTAATTGCAAATTCTCATCCCGCCGGAATGCTGCAATATCAGCCGCTTGCCGCTCGAGATAGCCTGCATAAAGTGCATCCGTGCGTATTTGCTCTTGAACAGAAAAAGACCAGTGCGCCGTTTGCGGAAAAATACGCTTTATATCTGCCCATTCAATCTGCGGATAAGCCAATAGGTCAAAAATAGTGCGCCTTATGCCGTCAGCATTTAGGTGAATATTATGCTTTTTTGCTTCATTAGGCGTAAGAGACAGTGTTTGTGCGGTTTCGCGCGCCGCATCAAGTATGTGCATTTTTTGCGTAAAGGCCTGCCGCCGTGTTTTTCCGACAATTCCAGCCTCTATGCCTTTTAGAGTAAGTCTTTGATCGGCATTATCAGCACGCAATGTGAGGCGATATTCTGCCCGTGCGGTAAACATGCGATAAGGTTCGCTAACGCCTTTTGTAACGAGATCATCAATCATAACGCCGATATAGGCGGCGGCACGGTCGAAAATATACGCATCGGCTTGCCCCGCCAACCGTGCGGCATTAAGCCCTGCGACAAGTCCCTGTGCTGCTGCTTCTTCATAACCCGTGGTTCCATTTATTTGGCCTGCAAGAAAAAAGCCGCTTAATTTTTTGCTTTCCAAACTCGGGAAAAGTTCGCGCGGGTCAATATAATCATATTCTATGGCATATCCGGGACGCAAAATTTGCGCTGTTTCAAGCCCGGGAATGGTTTTCAGGAAAGCGGCCTGCACCTCTGCGGGCAAAGATGTGGAAATACCATTTGGATAAACCGTTATGTCGTCTAACCCCTCCGGCTCAAGAAATATCTGATGATACATGCGTTCGGGAAAGCGCGCCGCCTTATCTTCAATAGATGGGCAATAGCGCGGGCCGACGCCTTCAATTTGCCCCGAATAAACCGCAGAGCGGGTGATATTATCTTGAATAATCTGCAATGTATCCGGCGTTGTGGTGGTAATATGGCATGTAGTTTGTGGCGTTGGGGTGGTTTCGGTTAAAAAAGAAAAGAATGTCGGGGGCGTATCGCCGGTTTGTTCTTCTAATATATCTTTATTTATTGTGCGCCCATCCAGCCGTGGTGGTGTTCCGGTTTTAAGCCGCCCCATGGCAAATCCCAGCGCATAAAGTCGCTTTGATAGAGCAAGGGCAGGTGCTTCACCGTGTCGGCCTGCGGCAATGCGTTTTTCGCCACAGTGAATAATGCCATCCAGAAACGTGCCGGTGGTTAACACCACTGCTTTTGCATAATAGGTGTCTCCGGCACTGGTTATCACACCTGTTACAGCACCATTTTGCACCACAATATCATCAATAGCGGCAGCGATAATATGTAGGTTTTTGGTGGTATGCATCTCATTTTGCATGGCGTTTCGATAAAGCGCGCGGTCAATTTGCGCGCGGGGGCCGCGCACGGCGGGCCCTTTCCGGCGATTAAGCAGGCGGAATTGTATGCCGCTTATATCGGCCATACGCGCCATGACGCCATCTAGCGCATCTATTTCCCGCACCAAATGGCCTTTGCCAATGCCACCAATCGCTGGATTGCATGACATTTCACCTATGGTTTCTATTTTATGGGTAACGAGCAATGTGCGGGCACCATAGCGGGCGGCGGCACTTGCTGCCTCACATCCTGCATGACCACCCCCGATAATGATCACATCCCATTTATGATTTGCCTTATTCATATGTGCTTTTTACAGACCTAGGTGCCTACATGCAAGCAATGTTTCACGTGAGTCAGGCGGGCAATCGCATGATGAAATAAAGAGGGGTTCAAGCGCTCATTCGCACGCGTGCTTGTTTTGCTGCAACAGAAAAGAAAAAGAGCGCGTTCGCGGGTTTTGGGATAGGCGCGTCATTCGCGCCCGCGCGGCGGCGTGAGAGCGTGCAGTTAAGCTAGGACTGTGATGGGTGGCGGGTGCTTGCTATGGATCGGTAGGCAATCGCGCGATAAACAAAAATGCAATGTGTAGTGACCAACAAAAATGTAATGTGTAGCACCCAAAAAGAAAGCGCGCCCATGTTTGCGCTATATAGGGACGCCCCATGGGCGCGCCCGCAGCAGAAAAGAAAAAGAGCTTGTTCGCGGGTGTGGGGTTCAAGCGCCCATTCGCGCCAGCGAATGTGTGGCGTAAAAAAATGTTTCACGTGAGTCACACAATAGATCACTTGCCGATGCAAAAGTCTGAAAATACAATATCCAACAAAGCCTCCACATCCACCGCGCCCGTAATGCGTCCCAATGCACGATTGGCAAGGCGTAAATCTTCCGCAGCAAGCTCTAAGGCATCGTCTCGCGCCGCTAAACCGCGTGATAAAGCTGTAAGGCTTTCTTGTAATGCCTGCCTGTGGCGCAGGCGGGTCAAACGCGGTGCTTCGCCCAGGCCATATTGCATACGAATCCGCCCCTCCAATGCAGCAAGAAAATTGTCAAAGCCTGTGCCCGTCTTTGCCGAAAGCGCAAAATCAACACCCTTTGGCGGCGGCGCAAGGTCGCATTTATTGGCAATCAGAAAATCCGTTTCACGTGAAATAA
This sequence comes from Parvibaculaceae bacterium, assembly GCA_965227805.1. Taxonomy (GTDB): domain Bacteria; phylum Pseudomonadota; class Alphaproteobacteria; order RS24; family RS24; genus CBDDGJ01. The sequence goes on from CBDDGJ010000003.1 coordinate 730,985, forward strand.
AAGCGGGCGCATCAGTAATATCCGTCGCAGACAACACAAAAATACGTATATCTGCCTCTTTGCCGCGTGCCAAAGCCCGCTTCACGCCTTCTTGCTCAATCGCGTCTGCCGTATCGCGTAAGCCTGCCGTATCAGAAAACACAACCGGAATGCCGGCTAATGTAAGGGGAACATCTATAATGTCGCGCGTTGTCCCCGGTTGGTCGGAGGTGATTGCCGCGCCGCGCCCGGCAATATGATTCAAAATGCTGGACTTTCCAACATTCGGCGCGCCCATAATGGCAATAGCAAGCCCCTCACGCACAGATATGCCGCGCGCATCATCTATATGCGCCGCCATATCCGTGCATAGCTGCTGTAAATCCGGAAAAGCCGCGGTGCCAATGCCGCCAGGTAAATCTTCTTCTGCAAACTCTATATCCGCTTCAATATGCGCCAGGGCATGGGTAAGGCGTGTGCGCCATGTTTCATAAAGCGCCCCCAATTCACCGCGCAACTGCCTTATGGCTTGATGGTGCTGTGCTTCGGTTTCGGCATCAATTAAATCGGCAATGGCTTCTGCACGTGTTAAATCCATTTTGCCATTCAAAACGGCACGGCGGGTAAATTCTCCTGCCTGGGCAGGGCGCATATCTGGCTCACGTGATAAAACTGTTAGCAGGCGAGACACCACATGCGTCCCGCCATGTATATGTAGCTCTGCCATATCTTCACCGCTATAAGACTGAGGCGCTGCAAAATAAAGAATGAGTGCCTCATCAAGAATATTCGTATCTTCATAAAGCACAGCAAATTGTGCCATACGCGGGGGCGGGGGCGGTTTATGGGTAAGTTTTTGTAAGAGTGGCTTTACCCCTTCACCAGATATACGGATAATGGCGATCGCGCCGCGTTGGGGAGCTGTGGAAAGAGCATATATCGTCATATTTATCTTGTATCATGTATGAATTTGTGACTCTATTAACCCATTATGCAAGAGATGATAAGCAAAAATCAACTTGCCGGACAGACAAGCCCCTATTTGGAACAACATAAGGATAATCCGGTAAACTGGCAAATATGGAGTGATGCGGCTTTTAGAGCGGCAAAAACCCATAAGCGCCCCATTTTATTATCCATAGGCTATGCGGCGTGCCATTGGTGTCATGTTATGGCGCATGAATGTTTTGAAGATGCAGAGGTTGCACAGCTTATGAACCGGCATTTTATCTGCATTAAGTTAGACCGTGAGGAGCGTCCTGATATTGACGCCCTTTATATGAAGGCGCTTTCCTTGCTTGGCATTCAGGGCGGCTGGCCTTTAACCATGTTTTTAGATGCCGATGCGCGTCCCTTTTGGGGGGGCACATATTTCCCAAAATATCCGCAAAATGGTCTGCCGGGCTTTATGCAAATCCTGGAAGAAATTGCACGTGTCTATCATGATGAACCGGAGAAAATCCATAAAAATGCCCACGCCATAAGCCAGGCATTAAGCGAAAGGGAAGCAGAAATGCACGCGGGCGCATTTCCGCATGACCTGCCCGCCCGCGCGGCGCGCAGCATTGCCGCCTATATTGATAAGAAAAAGGGTGGATTTGGGCAGGCGCCTAAATTTCCACAACCCTTTTTATATGAATTTGTGTGGCGGCATTATATATATAGTAAGGATGAGGCTTTGGCACAGTCTGTTCTTGCAAGCCTGGAAGCTATGTGCCGTGGGGGGCTTTACGATCATATTGGTGGCGGTTTTTCGCGCTATGCTGTGGATGAAGACTGGCTTATTCCGCATTTTGAAAAAATGCTCTATGACAATGCGCTTTTGGTGGATGTGCTTGTATTTGTATGGAAGCAAACGCGAAATCCGCTTTTTGCGCGGCGCATAGCAGATACGCTGGCATGGGTTTCACGTGAAACAAAATTGGCAGGCGGCGGCTTTGCCTCAAGCCTGGATGCTGATAGCGAGGGGCAAGAGGGAAAGGCCTATCTGTGGGAAAAGCAGGAAATCAGTGATGTTTTAGGCGCGGCGGCAGAGGCATTTTGTGCAGAGTATAATATAAGCAGCGAAGGGAATTTTGAAGGGAAAAATATCCTCCACCGTCTTGGGGCGCAGCAGGATGAATCCGAAGAAAAATGGGCTGCAGCGCGGCATGCGTTACGCATATATCGTGATAAGCGCCCTCAACCCGCCTGTGATGATAAAATTCTAGCCGATTGGAATGGCATGATGATTACAGCCTTATGCAAGGCAGGGTCTTGCTTTGCGCATAGGCCGTGGATAGATATGGCCGAAGCGGCTTTTGCACATATATCCACCCGATTAACCGCCGGGGATAAGCTATATCATAGCGCACGTGGCAAATGGCGGCTTACGGTGTCTTTGGGTGATGATTATGCACATATGTGCAATGCTGCACTCTCGCTTTATAGCGTAAGCGGAAATGATGCTTATCTTGCACAATGCGAACGCTGGATGGATGTTTTTATACGGGATTTTTGGGATGGTGGAAAAAAGGCTTTTGCTGCTAACATGGTGGAAGATCATATCATTACCCGTAGCTTTCCTATAGAAGATAATGCTGTGCCCTCGCTTAATGCGGTTGCGCTTTGTGTTTTGGCAAAATTATATGCTTTTACTGGCAAGCCGGATTATGAAAGCCGCGCCCATGAGCTGCGCGATGCGTTTGCAGGGCATGTGCAGAAACATTATGTGTCTATGACGGCTTATTTGAATGCATGTGATTTAGTGGCGCAGCCTATAAATTGTCTGCTTATTGACAGCGCAGATTCATTTTATAATCATCCATTGCTTAAACCTGTTGCCCAACATGCTTTACCGAATGTGGTGATACAATGCATTGCTCCCAATCAGTCTTTACCGCTTTTGCATCCGGCGTATGGGAAACAACAAATAGACGGCAAGCCGACACTCTATATTTGCCCGGGAAAGCAGTGCATGCCGCCCCTTACAGAGGCACACTATGTTCAACAAATGCTGGATAATTTACAAAAGGCCGGCTAAACTATGTGATGCGATGAAAGAGTGAGGAGAAATATTATGTCGGATATGTTAAACATTTCATGCACAGACGGCACATTTAATGCTTATCTTGCAAAGCCGGAAAAGGGCATAGGCCCAGGTGTTATTGTTATTCAGGAAATTTTCGGGGTGAATGACAATATTCGCGCCATTGCTGATAATCTTGCTGCACAGGGGTTTTATGCTTTGGCACCTGATTTATTCTGGCGGATAGAGCCCAATGTTCAGCTAAGCGATCAAAGCGAGGCTGATTGGCAAAAAGCATTTTCGCTTATGTCTGCTTTTGATGCAGATGCGGGTGTGCGTGATATTCAGGAAAGCATTACAACTTTACGTAATTATGAAGGGTGCACGGGTAAGGTGGGGCTTATCGGCTTTTGTCTGGGGGGAAAGATGGCTTATTTAGCCGCGACCGATACGGATGTTGAATGTGCCATTGGCTATTATGGCGTTGGGATTCAAGATATGCTTGAAAAGGCGGAAACGATTAAAAACCCGCTTATGCTTCATATTGCTGGCAAGGATGAATTTGTGCCGATGGACGCGCAAGCAAAAATTCAAAAGGCACTTGGTAAGCATGAACACATTACATTACATACATATCCTGATGACGACCATGCATTTGCACGCGAGGGGGGCGCGCATTATTCTGCATCGAGTGCAGCAACGGCGAATGCCCGCACGTTAAATCTGCTTAAAGATATATTGCTTTAAGACTGCATATGAATGTGTGCAAAACATTATATTACGAAATCGTATTACGTTTATCACATACATCTTTCATATAGGGTAAGCAGGTGTATAACACCCAATAAGAGAAAAAGCATCATTTTACTTTATTTGAAAATCATATAAAATGTCATCACGCTGCGTTCCATACTGTGGTCGGGGTGGTGGTGTTATATAACAGGTCACCGCAACTAAAGGCGTTGCGGCCAGTATTTACAGTGGTTTTTGACACCCCGGCACCAAGTTTTACGTGGTGCCGTTTTGTTTAATACATATTTAAGAGATGAAGTTATGACCACTGATAATCAAGCAAGCATATTTGGCTTAAAAAAATATATCACACAATAATGCCCACGCTTGCGTTGCGCTATATAAAGGCGCATCTGCGCGCGGGCATTGTCGCAACAGAAAAGAATAAAAGCGTTTATCTTGCTTCAGTAAAAAAGAAAGAAGCGGGTTACGCGTGTCTGCCCCACAAAGAAAAAGAGCTTGTTCGCGGGTTTTGGGATAGGAACGACCATTTGCGTAGCAAATGTGTAGTGACCAATAAAAATGTAATATGTAGCACCCAAAAATAAAGCGCGCCCATGTTTGCGTTATATAGGGACGCCCCATGGGCGCGCCCGCAACAGAAAAGAAAAAAGCGCGTTGCGCGTGCCTGCCCCACAAAGAAAAAGAGCTTGTTCGCGGGTTTTGGGATAGGAACGACCATTTGCGTAGCAAATGTGTAGTGACCAAAAATAAAGTGCGTCATTCGCGACCGCGCGGCTGCGTGAGAGTGTGCAACTAGACTAGGACTGTGAGTGGTGGCAGGTGCTTGCTATGAATCGGTGGGCAATCGCGCGATAAACAAAATGTAATGTGTAGCACCCAAAAAGAAAGAAAAATTAAAGCCCGCGCATCTGCGCACAGTGGTCATCCAAACTGTCTTGTAGAGCAGAAATATCCGGCCCACGCTGTAAAACCGCGCGCGAAGATGTGGGAATAAGCCGCCCCACGGCAGCGCTAAAGCAGCTTTGAATATCTGAAAAATCTGCACCCTGTGCCCCCAAGCCAGGTAGTAAAAACAAAGCCGAAGGCATGGATGTAATAATATTATCTAACCCGCTTTTTATTGTTGCGCCTAAAACTGCTCCAATGACGCCAAATTGTGAATCTTTATGCGCATAAGCAGCTGTTTTATTATAATGTTGTATTTGTAGGGCTAAACTTTCTGCAACACTTATGTCATCAGATAATTTTGCATTTTGTAACTCATTGCCTTCGGGATTAGATGAGCGCACCACCACAAAACAATATTTTCCCCGTGCCAAAGCCATATCAAAAGCAGGCTTTAGCGCATCAAACCCTAAATAGGCCGAAAGCGTAAGCGCATCTGCACCAAAGCCTGTCTCTCCGAGCCAAGCCTGTGCATAGGCTTGCATTGATGAGCCTATATCGCCACGCTTTACATCAGCAATCACCAAAATATTTTCTGCTTGTGCCTGTGCAACAAACTCTTGTAAGACAAGCATGCCCTGTGCACCAAATTGCTCGAAAAAAGCGATTTGTGGTTTGATAATGCCGACATGCCCACATGCCGCTTGCAGGGCGCGATCACAAAATTTCCCAAGCCCGTCTATATTTGTCTCAAGCCCCCATTGGTGTAGTAAAGCAGAAGATGGGTCTATACCCCAGCAAAAGGCAGAATATGTTTCTGCTTGTTTTATAAACCGGTCATGAAAGGGATTAGGCGACATTATTTATGTATTCATTGAATCGAAAAAATCATTATTGGTTTTGGTATCTTTGAGCTTGCCCAATAAAAATTCGATTGCATCCACCGTTCCCATCGGATTAAGAATCCGCCGTAATACATAAATTTTTGATAAGGCATCTCTATCCACCAATAATTCTTCCTTACGCGTGCCGGATTTCATAATATCAATCGCGGGGAATACGCGCTTATCAGAGATTTTTCTATCTAATACAATTTCTGAATTACCCGTTCCCTTAAATTCTTCGAAAATAACCTCATCCATACGGCTTCCGGTTTCGATAAGCGCGGTTGAAATAATGGTGAGCGAGCCCCCTTCTTCAATATTGCGTGCCGCACCGAAAAAGCGTTTTGGTCGTTGCAGGGCATTAGCATCCACCCCACCGGTAAGCACCTTACCCGAAGACGGCACCACCGTATTATAAGCCCGCCCAAGTCGGGTAATATTATCCAGTAAAATCACCACATCGCGCCCATGCTCGACCAGGCGTTTGGCTTTTTCAATCACCATTTCTGCAACTTGCACATGCCGCGTTGCCGGTTCGTCAAAGGTAGATGAAACAACTTCCCCATCAACCGAGCGTTGCATATCGGTTACTTCCTCGGGGCGTTCATCAATCAGCAAAACGATTAAATAACATTCGGGATGATTGGTTGAGATAGATCGCGCAATATTTTGCAAAATAACCGTTTTCCCCGAACGCGGCGGGGCCACAATAAGCGCGCGTTGCCCTTTTCCTAAGGGGGCAACAATATCAATCACCCGTCCGGATAAATCCTTTTTATCACTAAGCTCTATTTCCATTGATAAACGCTCATCGGGATAAAGCGGTGTTAAATTATCAAAATGCACTTTAAGGCGTGCTTTATCAGGATCCTCAAAATTGATGATATTGACTTTAATCAGGGCAAAATAGCGTTCACCACTGCGCGGAGAGCGAATATCCCCTTCAACCGTATCGCCGGTTTTTAGTCCAAAGCGGCGCACCTGTGAGGGGCTTACATAAATATCATCTGGTCCGGGTAGATAATTTGCATCAGGAGAGCGTAAAAAACCAAATCCGTCCTGTAAAACCTCAACAACCCCCTCCCCAATAATATTTATGCCCGCCTCGGCCATTTTTTTCAAAATTGCAAACATCATATCCTGCTTAAGCATGGAAGATGCATTTTCAATTTCATAATCTTCCGCCAAAGTCACCAGTTCGGCAGCCGATTTTATTTTCAAATCGTAGAGTTTTATTTGTTCCATGAAAAACCTATAAATAAAGCAGATTAAGAGAAAATAGTGCTCAAGCGAATGTAAGCCTTTCATGAGTATAACAGATTTATAAATAAAATAAATAGATTAAAATGGCCGAATAATCACCATAATCACAATAAGAATGGTCAAAAGCGGTGGTATCTCATTTATTTTACGAAAAAAAGAACTGCTATGGGGGGCTTGTCCGGTTAGAAATTGTTTTCTTATGCGCGCTAAAAAGCCGTGATAGGCGGCAAGCAAGGTAACACTTGCCAATTTTACCCCGAGCCATATGCCAGAAGAGTCAATAAAGCCCGGACTAAAAAGAAGCAAAAGACCGAAAGCCCATGCGGCAATCATGGCCGGATTGATAATGATCCGTAATAATTTCTGCTCCATCACGCGAAAAATCTGGATTTCTTCGCCTTGTTCTATCGATTCAGCATGATAGATAAAAAGCCGCGGTAGATAATACAAGCCTGCCATCCAAAACATGACCGCAATAATGTGAAATGCAATCAACCAGTCACGATATGCGCTTAAAAACTCACCCATTATATATGCCTCACATAATCTACCAAATCCGCCACATGCTGCGGCGGGGTTTCTTTTATAATGCCATGTGCTAAATTAAAAATATAGCGCTTATTATGCAATGTTTCTTTTATAAAGCGGACAGCATGTTTCATATTTTCACCCCCTTGTAATAAAATTTCAGGCGATAAATTTCCCTGTAAGATAATATCATCCGGCATTATCCGCGCAATTTCTTCTAAATCGACCTTATCACCTAACCCTATTCCATTTGCGCCGGTTTCACATGCATAATCGCGCAAATTATAGGAGCTATTGCGGGGGAAAGCTATAATCGGGATATGTTTATGGTTTTTCCGCAGGTTTTCAATGATGCGTTTTACTGGCACCAAACAGTAACGCTCAAACATATCCCCATGCAGATTTTCTGCCCAGCTCTCAAAAATCTGAATGATCTCTACCCCTGCTATAATTTGCTGCGATAGATAATCGCTTGTGGCTTCCACCACGATATCAATTATGTCCTGGAATAAATCCGGATTTTCCTGCGCAAAGTGACGCGCAGGCATTTGGGTTGGGGTGCCGCGCCCGGCAATCATATAGCTTATGACTGTCCAGGGCGCGCCGGCAAAACCAATAAGCCCGATATGCGGAAAATTCTGCTGCAAAGATGTGCAAAGCCGCCTTATGGTTTCATAAACAGGACTTAGCGTTTTATCCATATTGGCAAGCGATAAATCATCTATATGTTTAACCGGTTCGAGTCTGGGGCCTTCACCGGTTTCAAACCATAATTTTTGCCCCAGACTTTGTGGAATAAGCAAAATATCCGCAAATAAAATCGCCGCATCGAACGAAAATCGTCGCAATGGTTGCAATGTTACCTCTTCGGCTAAAACCGGATTGTAACATAAGGATAAAAAATCACCTGCTTGATTACGAACTGCCTGATATTCCGGTAAATAACGCCCTGCTTGGCGCATAAGCCATAAGGGGGGCGTATCGGGAATGGGGGTTTTAAGATCAAATAGGGTGCAAATTTTTTTGGTCATGGGCTATTTTGACGGATGGTTCCGTTTCATCTTCCTTATATTATATATATAAATAAATAGATGTAGGTGTTGTCTTGCCTAAAATATGTGAATTATTAAGAAACATAAAATTATACACAGGCTTGATAACCTAAACTTTTCCACATGAATAGGGTGTATAAATAGAAATTATATTTTTATATAAAAATCACTATATATCCTTGTTCATAAAAGCCTTATAAATATGGTAAGAATGGGGATAAAATTTAGGGCTGTGAATATAATTATTATCCACGTTAATTATATTCGTTAAAAATGATTTATTAAATCGATGAAAACTTAAGGATGAAAAATGAATAATGGGGATGGTTTTTTGCTTAATTACGAAATAGGCACTTTATGCACATAATCCACAAAATAGATCCAATCATGGCACATATTTTTAGTGTTTAAGACCAGCGCATGGAAAAATATTTTCACCTTCACCTTATATCGGATAGCACGGGCGAAACCATAAATGCTGTGGCCAAAGCTGTATGCACGCAATTTGAAACAGCCCACCCTATTGAGCATAATTATGGCCTTGTGCGTAGTGCCAAACAATTAGAGCGCGCGATAGAAAATATCGAGAAAAATCCGGGCCCGGTTTTGTTTTCCATTGTTAATCAGGAGCTCAGATATAGATTGGAACAGATATGCGCCAAATTAGCTGTGCCTTCAATGTCTGTGCTTGACCCGTTTATTACGGCAATGGCAGCTTATCTGAATGTTCCGGTAAGCGGCAAGGTCGGCGGGCAGCACGAAATGAATAAGGATTATTTCCGGCGCATTGCTGCTCTGAATTACACGATGATGCATGATGATGGGCAAAGCCAGAATGATTTGCAGGAGGCTGACATTATTCTCACCGGTGTAAGCCGCACCTCTAAAACGCCGACATGCATGTATTTGGCAAATCGCGGATTTAAGGCGGCGAATGTGCCACTTATTCGCGGTATTGAAATTCCGGCAGAATTATTGCGCGTAAAAGGCCCGCTTATTGTTGGGCTTACAACCAGTGTGGAGCGCTTATTACATATTCGTAAAAACAGGCTTTTATTGCTCAATGAGGCTACGGAGACGAATTATATCGATCCCGATAATATCAAGCAGGAAATTACGGAAGCGCGCCGGCTTATGGCACGCCAAAACTGGCCGATTATTGATGTGTCGCGCCGCTCAATCGAAGAAGTCGCAACGGCAATTTTGAATTTGCATCAAAATTTTCAGGCGTAAATAGATAAGATAGGTTGATTATGATAGATTATGAAAATCGGAAGTCTCGGCTTATTTTAGCATCGGGCAGTGCGGCACGCGCGGCGATTTTACGCAATGCGGGGATAAAGTTTAGCGCTGTGCCGCCTAACTGCGATGAAGCAGCGATAAAACAGGCACATGAAGGAAATGCAGAAGACTTAGCCGTAAAACTCGCCAAACAAAAAGCGATGAATGTTGCTGCACATCATGATGAAACAGCTTATATTTTGGCTGCTGATCAAGTTTTACACTGTGCGGGGCGGCTATTTGATAAAGCGACCACACATATACAAGCAAAAGAAAATCTGCAATTTTTGCGTGGACGTTCACACGACCTTATAAATGGTGTGGTGCTTATGCATAAGCAACAAATTATCTGGCAGTTTAGCAATTATGCGACGCTTAATATGCGGGATTTTTCAGATGAATTTTTGCATGATTATATGTCTGTATCTGGGGATCATATATTAAATGCGGTGGGGGCTTATCAGCTCGAAGGCATGGGCGTGCAGCTTTTCGATAAAATAGAAGGCGATTATTTTACCATTTTAGGACTCCCGCTTTTGCCGCTATTGGCCGCATTGCGTCAATATGGGATTGTCGTAACATAATGCAGGCACAAATAAAACAAGCGGGAATTATTGGCTGGCCGGTGCATCATTCGCGCTCGCCGCTTATTCATAAATTCTGGCTCGCGCACCATCAGATACAGGGAGATTATGTGCCGCTTCCCATAAGCCCTGACATATCTTTTCGCACAGCACTAGATGAATTGCGTGCCCGTGGCTTTGTCGGCGCCAATGTAACTGTCCCGCATAAAATCGCTGCTTTTGCCGCCGCCGACACGCTTGATGCGGCCGCGCAAAAAATTGGTGCCGTTAATATTTTGCATTTTACCAAAGATAAAATTATCGGGAAAAATAGCGATGCAGACGGGTTTTTAGCAAGTTTGGATGAAACTTATGCCCGCACTTTATGGACACAATATCCGGTTTTGCTGTTAGGGGCAGGTGGCGCAGCGCGCGCCATTGTTTATGCTTTGTCCATGGCCGGTGCGTCGGAGGTTTTTATTGCCAATCGCAATTTTGAACGCGCGGAAAATCTGGCGCGTGCCTTTGCGTCTGCACAAACCAAAGTTACACCGCTTAAATGGTCACAAAAACAAACAATTTTGCCGCACTGCCGCTTGCTTATCAATAGCACAAGTCTGGGCATGGATGGCGGGGCAGATTTAGAGATAAACCTTGCTGCTATGTCTCACGGGGCGGTAATGGATATTGTTTACACGCCGCTCAAAACCAGACTTCTACACCAAGCCACACAAGCTGGCCTAGTTGCGGTTGATGGATTGGGCATGTTATTACATCAGGCCGTGCCTGCTTTTGAAATCTGGTTTGGACGACGTCCCGCAGTGACAAAAGCGCTAAGGCATCATATTGAAGCGGATTTATGAAAGGTAAAATAAGTGCTGCTTATCGGATTAACAGGATCAATCGGCATGGGGAAAACCACAACGGCATCCCTGTTTCAAAAAGAGGGCATTGCTATTTATGATGCCGATGCGGCCGTGCACGAAATTTATAAGCCGGGCGGTGCAGCGGTTGCGCCGCTTACGGCTTTGTTTCCTGACGCGATTATAAAAGGCGGCGTTGACCGCATACGCTTGGGGAAACTTGTTCTGGATAATCCCGCTGCGCTCAAACAATTAGAAAACATAGTGCATCCTTTGGTTGGAAACATGCAGCTTGATTTTTTGCGCGAAAACGCGGAACAAGACGCAAAAATGGTCGTGCTTGATATTCCGCTTTTGTTTGAAAATGGGGGAGAGAAAAATATTGATGTTAGTATTCTTGCGACCGCGCCCTATGACATACAAAAAAAACGCGTTTTAGCACGCAAAAATATGACAGAAGAAAAATTTCACGCCATTTTAGCCAAGCAAATGCCAGATGAAGAGAAACGTAAAAAAGCTGATTTTATTGTTGATACGTCAAAATCGGTAGAGGATGCCTATAGACAGGTGAAACAAATTATCCGACACTTGGAAAATAGACAGGGCATGGCCTTAAACCGACGTCTGGAGACATAATGCGCGAAATCGTTTTAGATACGGAAACAACCGGTTTAGACCCGCAAGAGGGGCACCGTATTGTAGAAATAGGATGTGTTGAACTTATCAATGGCGTGCCGAGCGGCAAAACATATCATCAATATATCAACCCCGCGCGTGATGTGTCCGCAAAGGCGCAGGAAATACATGGGTTAGATGAAGCCTTTTTGGCTGATAAGCCGGTTTTTGCTCATATTGCTGATGCATTTGTGGATTTTGTCAAAAATAGCCCGCTTATTATTCATAATGCAGCCTTTGATATGAAATTTGTAAATGCTGAACTGGCTATGGCTGGCCGCCCTGTTTTAGAAGAAAATGAGATTATTGATACGCTTAGCATTGCCCGGCGTAAATTTCCCGGTGCACCTGCCTCGCTTGATGCATTATGCCGTCGATTTAATATTGATAATTCGGCGCGTGAAAAACATGGCGCCCTGCTTGATGCAGAATTACTGGCTGAAGTTTATCTGGAGCTGCACGGGGGCAAGCAACCTATTTTGGATTTTGAGGCTGATGAAACAGCCACAGCTATGGCGGCTAATCATATTTCAGACGCAAAGCCCCGTCACGCACATATACGCAAAACAGCGTTGCCCTCTCGCTTAAAGCAGGAAGATATAGCGGCGCATAGAGAGTTTATAGACACATTGCCGCAGCAGTCTTTGTGGCTCAAGACCCTTAACTAACAGCCCATAATCTTATGGTATAATTTGCCTGTAAGGGCAGCAATTTATATGTCTAAACCCTGCCCCTTTGCCTTTAATTAAGGCTCGGGTCGTAAACCTCATCGAGCACATCCGCTTGCTTTTCGGCTTTATTTTTCTGCTGCTCCTGTGCTTGGCGGTAAATATGTGCAAAATCAATCGGTTCAAGCATAAGCGGCGGGAAACCACTTTCCTGCATGGTCGTGGCAAGAATTTGGCGGGCAAAGGGAAATAATAAACGTGGCAGTTCAATACCCATAAGCGGTGCCAGCTTGTCTTGCGGCACATTACCCACTTGCACAAGGCCGGCATAGGCAAGCTCGGCAACGAAAACAGTTTTTTCTTCATGTGCTGCCGTAATTTTGAGGTTCAAAACATTTTCATACTGATCATTTTCCAGTGTGCGGGTTTTGGTATTCACCTCTATACGCACTTCGGGGTTTTTCTCTGGCATATTATCGGGAAGCCCGGTATTTTCAAAAGAAAAATCTTTAATATATTGTCGGATAATGCGCACAGCCGGTCGTGCTTGTTCGTTTTGTTGGTCTTGTGTTGTCATCATCTTTTCCTTTACTCATCTTCGACTTTATACGCAGCATTTATAATCCGAGGGTCAGACTGTTTTTGATGCTTCGCTGTGTTGCGTGATGAAAAATGCATCGTAGATATATAAGCATATAAGGCATTTTGTGCAAATAATAAAATAAAAACACGCAAGCCAGGCCATAATAAAAGAAAGCCAACCGCATCGGTAAAAAAGCCTGGCGTAATAAGCAAAAGCCCTGCTGCCAAAATAAGGGCGCCATGGGCAAATCCATCCAGAGGCAGTGCGCCTGCATCCATCTCCCTTTGAATATGTGCGAGGGTTTCAAGCCCCTGTCGGCGCATGAGTGCAATGCCAATTATCGCCGTAAGCACAATAAGCAAAATCGTATTTAATGCGCCCACCGCACCCCCGATTTCAATAAATAAGTAAATCTCTAAAATCGGGATAATAAGAAAGGCCAAAAATAAAATGCGCGCCATAGGTAAAAATCACCTTGTTTCAAAACAATTTGGATTATATCTTATATATTATGTTTTATACAGAGTTTTTCAACCCGATGATCAATTTAAGGAGACTCCTATCAATCCGTTACATTTAATTTTGCTGGCCTTGATTGCCTTTATCTTTTTTAAGTTGTGGTCGATTTTGGGCACGCGCAATGAAGACGAACCCGCTGCACCGCAGCAGCAAAGGCCAAAAAGCCAAGAAAAATCGCATTTGCGTATTGTGCCGAATGAAGCTGAAACCGATCATGCCACCATTGAAGGGCGTGGCATGGTGATTGTGCGCCAGGCAATGCCTGATTTTGATGAGGCATCATTTTTAGACGGTGCCGCGCGTGCTTATGAGATGATTTTGCAAAGTTTTGCAAAAGAGGATATTTCGTTTTTGCAGGATTTGCTGACGCCACATGCCTGCGAGGGCTTTGCCGAAGCGATTAAGGCGCGGCAGGCGGCGGGACAAAAAATGGAAACCGAAATTGCCAAGCTCCTAAAACATAATATTGACGATGCGTGGGTGAAAGACGCAACGGTTCATATTATTGTGCGCTATCGGGCAGAGATTATGTCTTGTCTATTAGATGCACAGGGAAATTTATGTGAGGGCGAAACGCGCACACCGCAACTGAGCGAAGATTTATGGACATTTGAATGCCCGCTTGCGGCATCGAATACAAGCTGGAAATTAAGTGCCACCGAAAGCGTGGCCTTATCCTGATATGTGTGCCCATGCAAAATGATGATCCGGATTTATGGGCACGCTTTAGCAACACCGTAACACCGCTTGCACGGCAAACGCGCAATATGCTGCATAAAAACCCCGTTTCATTCGACACGGCGAAAAAGCAGCGCATGCGGGCACCATATATATCGCTTAACCCATTGCCACATAGTGGGAAAAAATGTGCATCCCCCCTGCCGCCGCCATCACACGCGCTCGATCGTAATGAAATAAGACGCATAAAACAGGGGCGTATACCACTTGCCACACGGCTTGATTTACATGGTATGACACAAGCCAAGGCGCATAAATTGCTGATTAACACGCTTACCCACGCCCATAAAGGCGGTGAAAAATGGGCGCTCGTCATAACCGGTAAAGGTAAGGCGGGCGAAGGCATATTACGCAAACAGCTCCCACATTGGTTGACGGTTCCGCCTTTGGCTTCTATGGTTATCGGCTATAAGCAAGCGGCAGATAGGCATGGCGGTGCAGGGGCGTTTTATGTGCGCTTGCGGAAAACAAAAAAGGACTAGCATTATGGATATGACAGGAAAAGGTGCAGTGATAACGGGGGCGGCAGGTGGTATCGGGCTAGGCATTGCCCATGCCTTACATAAGCGTGGCGCCAAAGTTATGCTGGCTGATATTGAAGCAGAAAAGGCCGCACAAGCGGCGCGTGATTTAGGCGAAAATGCCTTTGCGGCTAAACTGGATGTGCGCCAAATGGCTGATTTTGAGGCCGTTGCCGATGCAGCCTGGGATAATATGGGTGCGGTGCATATTATGGTGAATAATGCCGGTGTTGGCGGCGGTGGGCCATTATTGGAGGCAGATGAAGCAGATACGGCGTGGGTGTTGGATGTAAATCTAAAAGGTGTGTGGCGGGGTTGTAAGGTATTTGGCACCCGGTTTTGTCAACAAGAAGAACCAGCCATAATCTGCAATATTGCATCCGAACATGGGCTTGGCTTTCCGCATAAGGGAAGCGGCATTTATACGGCATCCAAACATGCTGTTTTAGGTCTAAGCGATGTATTGCGTCATGAGGTGCCGGCGTTTATCAAAATATGTGTTGCCTGCCCGGGCCTGGTGGGCACAGATATTGGCGCATCCGCACGCAATGGGCCAAAAGGTGCCCCCCCGCCAGAGATTGCCGCACGCATTAAAAAATTTATGGATTTGGGTTTGTCGCTTTATGAAGCCGGTGAAAAAATCGTAAAAGGTATGGAACGCGAAGATTTCATCATTCCGACCCATCCGCATGCCGTGAAATTTGCCGAAGCACGCTGGCAGGATATTTCCACCGCTTTTGCAGCGCATGAACCCTATACGCCCGAAAGCGAAAATATGAATGTGAGTGTGTTGCGGCGCAAAATGGGTGTTTGAATAAAGCGTTTTAAGGCTGGCATATTCGGGGCGGCTTTGATAATAAAGCCCTATAATAAATAAGAGGCATGATATGAGTGCAGCACGTAAAGCAGAATTTTCGCGTAAAACCAAAGAAACCCAAATTAGCGCAAAGCTCGATTTGGATGGCACAGGGCAATATAATGTTCACACCGGCATTGGCTTTTTAGACCATATGCTGGAACAATTATCGCGCCATTCGCTGATGGATTTAGAGCTAAAGGCAAAAGGTGATTTGCATATTGATTTTCACCACACCACCGAAGATACGGGCATTGTGCTTGGCACCTGCTTGCGTGAAGCTCTGGGCGATTTCACCGGGCTTACGCGCTATGGCAGTGCCACCATTCCGATGGATGAAACCTGTAGCCGGGTGGCTTTGGATATATCGCAGCGCCCCTATTTGGTGTGGAAAGTGGCTTTTAGCAAACCGAAACTGGGCGATATGGATACGGAATTATTCAAAGAATGGTTTCAGGCCTTTGCCCAGGCGGCGGGCATAACGTTGCATGTAGAAAATTTTTATGGCGAAAATAATCACCATATTATTGAAAGCTGTTTTAAGGCATTGGCGCGCGCGCTACGTGAGGCCATTATGATTGATCCGCGCCAAAGCGATGCGATTCCATCCACCAAGGGCGTATTGGGAAAATAAATGCATATTGCCATTATTGATTATGGTTCGGGAAATTTACGCTCGGCACAAAAGGCGTTTGCCCAATGCGGCCAAGGTGATGTTATACTTACGCATGACCCTGAAACCGTGCGCCGCGCTGATTATATTGTGCTACCTGGTGTGGGGGCATTTCATGATTGTGCGGCGGGTTTGCGCGCCATTGACGGTATGGAGGATGCCTTAAATGAGGCGGTGATAAAATCTGGAACACCCTTTTTGGGCATTTGTGTCGGCATGCAGCTTATGTGTATGCGCTCGCTTGAATTTGGCACATATGCGGGGCTGGGGTGGATTGATGCGGAAATCCGCAAAATGACGCCGCAAAATGGCTTAAAGATTCCGCATATGGGCTGGAATGATTTACATATATGCACCCCGCACCCTGTATTAGAGGGGCTTGATGGGGGTGATGTTTATTTTGTGCATAGCTATGCTGCCTTCGGAAGCAATAAGCTGGCAACATTTGATTATGGCGCGCCTTATATTGCGGCGCTTGGACGCGACAATATGCTCGGCACGCAATTTCACCCCGAAAAAAGCCAAAAACTGGGCTTGCACCTCATTGATAATTTTCTAAAGTGGCGGCCATGATTATTTTTCCGGCAATAGATTTGAAACAGGGTAAATGCGTCCGTCTGCAGCAGGGCGATATGGCGCGCGCCACGATTTTTAATGATGCACCGGCTGACCAGGCACGTGCCTTTTCCCGGCAAGGGTTCGACCATTTACACCTTGTCGATTTGGATGGCGCGTTTGCCGGCAATGCAGTAAATGCCAATGCGGTGGAGGCGATTATAAAAGCGGTGCCGCAAAGCAAAATACAATTAGGTGGCGGCATTCGGACACTTGCACAAATCGAGGCCTGGTTGGATAAGGGGCTTGCGCGTGTGATTTTGGGCACAATCGCACTTAAGCAGCCGGAATTGGTCAAACAGGCGTGCCATTTATTCCCGGGAAAAATTGCCATTGGTATTGATGCGCGTGCCGGGTTTGTGGCCGTTTCGGGCTGGGCGGAGGCAAGCACGATGTCGGCGTTGGCGCTCGCGCAAAGATTTGAAGATGCAGGTGCGGCGGCGATTATTTATACAGATATTGAGCGCGATGGCATGTTACAAGGCATAAATCTTGACGCAACATACGAACTGGCGCGTGCCATATCTATTCCGGTGATTGCCTCGGGCGGCTTATCTTCGCTTAAAGATATTGAGGCGCTTTTGCCCTATGAGCAAGACGGCATTATCGGTGCCATTACCGGGCGCGCGCTTTACGATGGCAGGTTGGATGCCAAAGCCGCTTTGCGTTTGGTGGGGGCAGCGTAAATGCTAAAGCATCGCGTCATACCCTGTTTGGATGTGCATGAGGGGCGCGTGGTTAAGGGGGTGCAATTTGTTGATCTGGTTGATGCGGGCGATCCCGTAGAGGCCGCAAAAATCTATGATGCTGCCGGTGCGGATGAATTATGCTTTCTGGACATTTCTGCAAGCCACGAAAAACGCAAAATTATGATAGATGTGATCCGCGAAACGGCAGAACATTGTTTCATGCCCCTTACCGTGGGCGGCGGTGTGCGGCAGGTTCAAGATGTACGCGACCTGTTATTAGCCGGTGCCGATAAGGTATCCTTTAACACGGCGGCGATAAAAACACCGGATGTGATTAACGAAGCGGCACAAAAATTCGGGGCGCAATGTATTGTGGTCGCCCTTGATGCAAAACAAGTGGATGAAAACCGGTGGGAATTATTTACCCATGGCGGGCGCGAAAAAACCGGCATAGAGGTGTTAGGTTTCGCTCAAAATATGGTCGCACGCGGGGCAGGAGAAATTTTGCTGACGTCAATGGATAAAGACGGCACGAAATCGGGTTTTGATCTACGCCTTACCCGCCTTATTGCGGATAATGTCTCCGTTCCCGTTATCGCTTCGGGCGGCGTAGGCAGCATCGCGCATTTTCATCAAGGCATATGCGATGGCCATGCCAGTGCTGTGCTTGCGGCATCGGTGTTTCATTTTGGCACCTATTCCATCGCGCACGTCAAGCATGCTCTGGCACAAGCCGGTTTGCCGATGCGGATATAATTATTGGAATTTTCATAAAAATTTGCTAAGCCCGCATAAAGGGGCAGTTGATATATGCAAGATGATTTTTTAATACAGCTTTTTACACAGCTAAAGACACGTAAAACCGCAGACCCGTCACAAAGCTATACAGCTAAACTTTTTGCCGGGGGTGTGCCCCTATGCGCGCGTAAATTGGGTGAAGAAGCAACCGAAATACTGATTGCGGCCTTATGCGAAGATGATGCTGCTTTAGCGCAAGAAATGGCGGATATGCTTTATCATATGCAAGCCTTATTGATTGCGCGCAATATGGACTGGGCGGATGTGATAGAGGTGTTGCGTGCCCGCGAAGGCGTATCTGGTCTTGCGGAAAAGGCTGCGCGCCAGAAATAAGGGTGGATTTGCGCAAAGGGAGCGTTATGGCAGACAATAAAATCAAGCAATCGCTCTATCGCTGTTTTGATGCGGCTGAATGGAGCCGTTTGCGCGAAGATGCCCAGCTTACGCTAACGCATGATGAGCTGGAAAAATTACGTGGGTTGGGTGAGACGGTTTCCCTAAAAGAAGTAGAGGAAATTTATCTGCCGCTTTCGCGCCTCTTAAGCCTTTATGTAGAAGCAGCACAGGGGCTTTATAATGCCAGCAATAAATTTCTGGGGGATGAAAAAAAAGTGCCCTTTATTATTGGTGTCGCAGGTTCGGTTGCGGTGGGGAAGTCCACCAGCGCGCGGATTTTGCACCATCTGCTTGCGCGCTGGCCGCATCATCCCAAAGTGGCGCTGGTCACAACAGACGGCTTTTTATTTCCCAATAAAATATTACATGAAAAAGACATTATGCATCGCAAGGGCTTCCCCGAAAGTTTTGATATAAAGGCGCTACATAAATTTTTAAGTGATGTGAAATCAGGGGTTAAAAATGTGCACGCGCCCATCTATTCGCATATTGCCTATGATATTTTGCCCGATGATACGCTTACCATTTCACAGCCCGATATTTTAATTGTAGAGGGGCTAAATGTGTTGCAACCCGCCCAGGCACGCGAGGCAAACAGGCTTGCGGCGATGGATATTGCCTTTGTGTCGGATTATTTCGACTTTTCCATTTATATTGATGCAGATATGGCGGCGATTAAACAATGGTATATTGATCGTTTTTTATCGCTGAAAGAAACGGCGTTTCGTGAACCGGGCGCTTATTTCCAACGCTATGCTGATTTAACCCGTGATGAGGCCATAGCGACTGCCGATGATATTTGGACACGCATCAATCTGGTCAATTTACAGGAGAATATTTTGCCCACACGCGGGCGCGCCGATTTGATTTTACGCAAAAATAACGATCATCATATTGAGCAAGTTTTACTCCGCAAAATTTAACTCTATATCAATAAAAACCGGCACATGGTCGGAGGGCTTTTCCCAGCCGCGCGCGGCGCGCAAAATATCATAATGTGAGATATGCCCACTTAGGGCGGGCGTTGCCCATATATGGTCAAGCCGACGACCACGATTGGAGGCCGCCCAATCGCGCGCGCGATAGCTCCACCAGCTATAAAGTTTTTCGCTTTCCGGTATAAAGCGGCGCGCGACATCTTCCCAATCCAAAGTTTTACGCACCGCTTCAAGCCGTGCGCGCTCAACCGGTGTATGGCTTACCACTTTTTGTAATTGCCTGGACGACCACACATCATGTTCATAAGGGGCAATATTCAAATCACCCAGCAACACCATTTTATCATTGCCCTGTTGTTTGGTCGGCGAAAAGCGCCGTTTCATCTCAGCCAGAAAAGCGAGTTTATGCGCAAATTTTTCATTTATGTCAGGGTCGGGTTCATCACCCCCTGCGGGCACATAAAAATTATGCACCCGTAACATACCTTGTTGCGTTAAAAACGCCGTTTCAATATGCCGGCCATCCTGCTTTTTACAATAATCGATAATGTGCGTTGCATGGAAAGGATGACGGCTAAGTGTCGCCACCCCATGATACCCCTTAAGCCCGTTTTTGACGATATGGGTAAAGCCATGTTTATGAAAAACCTTTTCAGGAAATTGATCATTCGGGCATTTGGTTTCCTGCAGGCAGATAATATCGGGGTCTAATTGTTTGATAAGTTTTTCCACCAGTCCTGCGCGCAAGCGCACTGAATTTATGTTCCATGAAATAATACGCATAATATGTCTTTCTTTGCCGGGTTAAAAAAGATTAAAGCTACGCCCTGTTAAGGATATTGGCCAGCGTCCCGCCGCAAATAGCCGAAACTTCATATATAGCGGATGGCGGTTAAAATCCTCTTCTGCAAGACTGTCTATATCTTCTGCCTGCGCCAGGGCGGCGGCATAAACCAGGCAGGCATTATAAGCCGCTTGCTGGGCGGCACCAACAAGCAGGTCAAGCATTTGATCAGGCGCATCGGTAAGATATAATATTTCCTCCGCACAATCCTTAATCCCCTCAACCAGCGTGGCTGCATTATGGGTCAACATAATATGCAGAGCCTGTTCACTAAACCCTGTTAAGGCGGTTTGTGTAAGGCTTGCACGTAATTGCTCTTCTGCCTCCCAAGCGGGTGTATTGACATCTAAAGTTTGGCTTGCCTGAATGGCGTCCTCCCAATCGGGTAAAATGAAAATATCGCTATCGGGAAAGCCCAGCGCATCAATATAATCGCGCGCCAATGTGTGGGTATCTGCATCCATCGCCTCACCTATGGCGCAAAACCAACTGATAGAGTGTAAATCTGACGCGAATATGCGTAATGCACGCAAAAGCGGCATCTCCGCTTCAAGCGCGGTTAAAACAGTGGCATCATCAGGACTATATGCATCAGCCGGCATGGGGTTAGTCTATCTCTTCATCTTCCAGCACAAAAAATAAATTATTGGGCAATTCTTGTTCGCGCACCAATGTCGTTAAGCCGATAAAGGTGGATTGATTTTGTATATCCACCACATTCCACCCCAAAAGCTGCATCTGGGGGGAGGAAAAATAAAGCGTTAAGCTGCCGGGTAAATTATCTTCAGGGTCGCGCAATTCTATTTTTACCCCCTTATCCCAAAAGCTAACATCATGCACATAGGGGCTATTACGAAAATCTATATCTTTATCTAAAAAGAAGGATAGGGGTGTCGCGCTTACCGGAAACCGATTGGCTTGGGCGCCCGCTTTTTCTTGCACACTTATCCACCTCCCATTTGCGATGATAATGGCTTGTTGTGGTGGCGCATAGGCAAAGCGCAATTTTCCTGGCCGGTCGAGATAAAATGTGCCGGTGCTTTTTTGACCATTCGGATTAACTTGTTCAAATGTGCCCGATGCCGTTATTAAGCTATACATATAAAGGGTAACATCTGCCAAAGCCTTTTTTTGCTGTTCTGTGAAAGGTGCCGCATGGGCGGGGGGCATAAGGCTAAAGACCACAGCACATATAAAAATCATGTATCTATAATTCATAAGGTTAATGTTCATCGACTAAAATGTCACGTTTTCCGGCGGCATTGGGGGGGCTTACCACCTCTTGGTCTTCCATTTGTTCTATCAGCCGCGCCGCGCGATTATAGCCGATTTGCAAGCGGCGTTGTAAATAGCTGGTTGAGGCTCGTCTATCTTGCGTTACAATCGCAACGGCCTGATCGTAAAGCGTGTCGCCACTGGGGGCGGCGTCGGGCCCACTCTCTTCTTTTTCAACAGTCACATCGGCCAGATAATCCGGCGTGCCTTGTTGTTTAAGAAACTGCACCACGGCCTCTACTTCTTCATCTGATACAAAAGGCCCGTGCACACGTTCAATCCGCCCTGCCCCGCCCATAAATAACATATCGCCCTGCCCTAATAATTGCTCAGCACCTTGCTCCCCCAATACGGTGCGGCTATCAATTTTTGACGTTACCTGAAAAGAAATACGGCTCGGAAAATTGGCTTTAATGGTGCCGGTAATCACATCTACAGATGGGCGCTGGGTGGCTGTAATCATATGAATCCCCGCCGCGCGCGCCTTTTGTGCCAGCCTTTGCACGGCAATTTCAATGTCTTTACCTGCCACCATCATTAAATCTGCCATTTCGTCAATAACCACCACAATATAGGGAAATATTTCGGGCGTTATCTCCTTATCTTCATAAATAGCCGCGCCCGTTTCGGCATCAAATCCGGTATGATGGCGCTGGCTTAATGTCTCACCTTTTTCTATCGCCTCGCGCATACGTGTATTATAGCCATCTATATTACGCACTTTTATTTCGGCCATTTTGCGATAACGATTATCCATTTCCTGCACCACCCATTTAAGCGCAATCACCGCCTTTTTCGGTTCGGTAACAACGGGCGTTAGCAAATGGGGGATATTATCATATATGGATAGCTCTAAAATTTTAGGGTCGATAAGAATAAGCCGACATTGTTGGGGCGTAAGTTTATAAAGCAAAGATAAAATCATGGTGTTGATGCCAACTGACTTTCCTGATCCTGTGGTGCCGGCAACCAATAAATGTGGCATTTTAGCTAAATTTTCCACAATGGGCGCGCCCCCGATATCCTTACCCAAGGCAAGGCTTAGGGTGTCGCGACTATTTTTATAAGCATCATTGGCAAGCAATTCGCGTAAGAGAACAATCGCACGGGTTTCATTGGGAATTTCTATTCCGATCACATTGGCACCGGGAATGGGCGCGATACGGCAGGAAATAGCCCCCATAGACCGCGCAATATCATCGGAAAGCCCGATAATGCGCGATGACCGGATACCCGGCCCGGGTTCCAATTCATAAAGGGTTACAACGGGACCGGGGCGAATTTTAGTGATGGCACCGGTAACATTAAACTCCGCCAAAATCGTTTCAAGCATATGCGCGTTGTCTTCCAGCTCTCGCGGGCTAAGGGCTTTTTTGCCAGTCGCCTTTGGGGTTGCGAGCAAAGTGAGCGGGGGTAATTTATGCGTTTGTTTGCCTTGTGCTTTGCGGGTGCGGGTGTGTGTAGATGGTGATGCGGGTGGATTATCCTTTGTGCCGGATGTGATGATGGGCGGCGGGGTTTTTTCGATGTCTAATGTGTCTTCCACCTGTATGTCGCTTTCATCTATAAGGGGGCTTTCGTCTGTGGGCGCCGGGATTGCCTCATCTATATCATTATCTTTTTTGTGTTCTTGGCGGCGTAATATCGTATATATTTTAAGCACACCATAAACAACGAAGCGCCCCCCAAAATAACTCAACGCGCTGAGGCTCTGCATGATAAAGCGCATCAGTGCATGGATAATGCTTAGGCTTATCCGCAAATAACCAATGCTTAGCAGCGTAAAGCCCAGGCTGATAATGCCGCCTGCGACAAGCAGGGCTATTTTTTGCGTATAAGATAAAATCGCGTGCATATTTTCAATATATAAATAGGGCATAAGCAAGGTGCTCACCACACCCGTGCGGGCGGGCGCATTGTCTATAACGGGCAAAACCGCAAATTTTTCTGCATAAGCCAGGCTAATCGAAAACACCAGAAATCCGGCCAAGCCCGCAAAGAATCTTACCCAAAAGCGGCGCGGTTTTTTGCCCTGTATATAAAGCCCGCCCAGCATAAACAGAGGCACCAGCCAGATAAAAACGCCCCAGCCGAAAAATTGCAATATCATATCTGCAGCCCATGCCCCCGGCGCGCCCAGCCAATTTCCTGAAACGCTTGGGGTTAAGCTATTCGGCCCGGCATCAAAGGGGTCAAAACTAATTATGGCAAGCGCACTAAATATAACGCCACCTATAAGACTGGCGCCCCAAAGGCGTAAAAAAACAGCCCGTATAAATGGATGCGCAAAAAACGCAAAAATTTGTGTCTTGATAGAGACTTTAGATTTTGTTTTTTTATCTACCACTTTATTATTCCAAACATGCACGTAATTGTTTAAGGGCATATTCTGTTTCTTTTATATCGCCGACCAAAGCAACACGAATATAGGTTTCGCCCGGATTTTCACCTGTGCTCCCGCGCCCTAAATAGCTTCCGGGTAAAACGCGAATGCCCGTTTCGCGCCATAATTTTACGGTTGCCATTTCATCATTATCTACACGAAGCCATAAAAAAAAGCCACCTTGTGGGCGATAAAAATCGAAAGCACCCTTTAGATGTGTTTCTGCTATATCTATTTTTTCCTGATAAAGCCTGCGATTTTCTGCCACATGTGCGTCATCTGCCCATGCGCGGCTGGCGGCATATTGCGTGGGCAGCGGCGTTTGCGGGGCGACAATGTGACGTATATGTGAAAATTCCTGCATAATATCTGTGCCGCCGGCGCAAAAGCCGCTACGCAAGCCAGGTAAATTAGACCGCTTAGACAGCGACTGAAATACCAGCGCGTGTGCATTTTGCCGATCGGTTTGTTGCATAATTTGCAAAAGCGAGGGCGGGGGTGATTTTTCTAACGCGCGATCATAAATATCTGTATAACATTCATCCATAATCACCAAAAAATTATAGGTTTCGCTAAGCGTGAGCAGTTTTTGCAAATAAGTTGTATTGGCAACCGCCCCTTGCGGATTAGCGGGTGAACATAGATAAAATGCTGTGCAGCGCGTAAGCAGGGCGGGGGCAAGGGCGTCTAAATCAGGCAAGAAACCATGTGCCGCACTGGCAGGCGCATAAACGGGCTGGGCGCCAGCGGCAAGGGCTGCTGTTGCATAGGCCTGATAAAACGGATTGGGTATAATCACGCATGGGTCGGGCTTTGGGGGGGCTAATTGTGCGGCTAAAAATAATCCCTCGCGCGTGCCATTTACCGGCAAAATATGTGTGTCGGGCGGTATAAATGTTTCATCTATATTAAAGCGGCGCTTAAGCCAGCCGGAAATTGCATGGCGCAGCCTATCGATACCGGCAATGGGGGGATATTTGGCATAATCATGCTTATGCGCGTCTAATTCATCCAGCACAAATGCTGGCGGTGCATGACGGGGTTCGCCTATGGCGAGTGATATTTCATTTTCATTAGATTTTATATCCGCCAAAAGGTGGCGTAAACGTGCAAAAGGCGATGCGGGTAAGGATGAAAAACGCGCTAAACTCATAAAATATTTAATAATAAATTTACCCTGCTTAGGCAAGTCGGTTTATCCGTTGGATATATATGTATTTTCATTTATATTAAGTGATATGGATGTAAAACAGACAGATTATGATATTGCCATTGCCGGGCGTGGTCATTTGGCACAGCTTGCTGCTTTGGCGTTTACGCATATGGGGTTTTCGGTCTGCCTTATTGGTAAAACGCCTGCCCCTATTGTGCCGCCTGCACCAACATGGCAATTTGTTTTAGCCCTTTCGTCCCATGCGCGGTTTATGCTGGAGCGCCTCCATATATGGCCGGCGCTTATGCATGGCACAAGCCATATTCAGACCATGGATATATATAATGCCCCTGCCCGTTTCGGTCGCTTTGGCGGGGGGCATCTCGCGCTTGCCCCAGAAGGGGAGCAGCCTTTGGCGCATATTGTAAGCCATGCTGATTTAAGTCAGGCCATTCATAAAACCATACAAACGGCAGCTATAAATTCTCATCCGACGGAAATTCTAACGCTTGAACAGGAGCCGGGGCATGTGCGGCTTTTATGTGCGGGCGATACGCAAATTACGGCGCGCTTATGCATTGATGCACAAGGTAAGTCTTCTTTGCGTATGGCGCAGAAAATCCGTATGCATAATTATGATTATGGGCAAAACGCGGTGATTTGCGCGGTGCAACATGAAAATTCACATAGTAATCGGGCAACGCAAATTTTTACGCCCCATGGCCCGCTTGCGCTGTTGCCTTTGCCGACATCACCGCATGAAAGTGCGCTTGTCTGGTCGCAAAGCACGCCACGCGCCCGTGCGCTGTTAAAGGCAGATGCGCCGATATTTACGCATGAGCTTATGCAATATTTAGCGGGTAGATATGGGGCGGTAACGTCTATCGGTGTGCGGGCGATGCGTGATTTATCGGCACAGCTTGCGCAAGATTATGTGAAGGGGCGTTATGTGCTGCTGGGTGATGCGGCGCATATATTTCACCCCATGGCGGGGCAAGGGTTTAATCTTGGTTTGCGTGATATTGCTTTATTGAGTGATTGCGTTTCGCGCGCGCGCGCTGTGGGGCTGGATCTTGCGGCGCCGTCTATGCTTGAGGATTATCATTATATGCGTCGGGCAGATGCGCGCCTTATGGCTGATATGGTGCGCGGCTTGCATATTATATTTTCCCGTAGCCCGCGTCTTGGTCAGGCGATAGGCGGGCTTGGGCTTTCTTTTGTGCAGGCACTTAAAGCACATGTGACATTTATGCCGGCTTTGGTGCGCCATGCAGATTATGGTTTGGGCGATATTCCTCCGCTTATGCGGGCGCATGAAGAGCGTTAGCGTTTTCGCCATATTTGCTCATGCCCCCGCGCGTAGTATGGGTCAAGCGCCCATTCGCGCCAGCGAATGTGTAGCACCAAAAATGCCCGCGCTTGATTAACGCTATATAAAGGCGCATCTGCGCGCGGGCATTGTCGCAACAAAAAAGAAAGAAGCGCGTTCCGCGTGCAGTAGGACAGGCACGTCATTCCGCAAGGAATGTGTAGTGCCCAATAAAAATGCAATGTGTAGCACCCAATAAAAAAGAAAACACCATTCCACTTTCGTAAAAAATCATATAATGTGCGCTTAGGCGCGTGCCCATGCGGGAGCGTGAGCAGATGCAACTAGACTAGGACTGTGAGTGGTGATGGGTGCTTAATATGTGTTAGTGGGCAATCGCATGATAAAATAAAGAGGGGGTTCAAGCGCCCATTCGCACGAGTGCTTGTTTTGCTGCAACAGAAAAGAAAAAGAGCTTGTTCGCGGGTTTTGGGTTAGGTGCGTCATTCCGTCAGGAATGTGTAGCACCCAATAAAAATGCAATGTGTAGCACCCAATAAAAATGCGTAGCTATAAGCCAAGCTGGCGTGCGGCGAGATCGCGCATAATTTCTTCCGAACCGCCACCAATGGCCATAACTTTGACCTCGCGATAAATACGTTCTACCGAATTGCCGCGCAAATATCCCGCACCCCCGAAAATCTGCATGGCTTGGCTGGCAATCCATTCAAGGTTTTGTGAGCAGAAAAATTTAAGTTTGGTAATTTCCGCAACCGGCATATCAGCGCGGCTCTCGGCCTGGTTTACCGCCTCGGCAATCTGGTTTAACAGCGCATCCATGGCATCAATGCGCGATGACATTTCTGCCAATTTATGCCGAATAACCTGATGCGTGATGAGAGCCTGGCCAAAAGTTTCTCTTTCGCGTGCATAAGCAACGCAGTCTTCATAACAGCGCATCGCCATGCCCAGCATTTGCCCGCCCATCATATAGCGTTCATAATTGAAATTATCCATAATGGCCAAAAAGCCCTTATCTTGCGCGCCCATTAAGTTTTCTGCCGGAATACGGCACTCATCAAAATAAAGCACTGCCGTGTCAGATGACCACCAGCCCATTTTGCGTGTCAATGGCGTGCGGGTAAAACCAGGTGTGTCGGCATCGACAAAAAACAGTGAAATGCCGCCCAAGCCTTCGCCGCCTGTGCGCGCACCAATAACAAAATAGGCGGCCTGCATGCCGCCAGTGATGAACATTTTTTGTCCATTGAGCACCCATTCATTGCCGTCTTTGCGGGCGGTGGTCTTAAGCTGTGCAACATCCGAACCGCCACCAGGCTCGGTAATGCCCAAAGCGCCCCCCTTGCGGCCAGAAAGTAAATCGGGCAAGGCACGGGCTTTAATCTCATCGCTGGCCAATTCGGTGAGGGGTTTAAGCATAATCGAGCGGGCGCCGACACTGGCCATAAGCCCGCCTGCTGCCGCCCGCCCCATTTCCACGGCAACAGCTTTGCGCATATGCTGATCATTAAAGCCAAGCCCGCCATATTGCTCGGGAATATCAAAACCAAAAATGCCAAGCGCGCAAATTTTCTCATTTATCTCATGCGGGTAAGCGCCTGCTTCATCCCACGCATCGACCTTGTCCCATATTTCGTTTTCCATAAACCGCTTTATCATAGCGTGAAAATCAAGGCGGGCCTCGGTAGCATAAGGGGTGAACATGAATATATCTCCTATTGATAAAATTAGCGTGGGCGGGGTCTTAAATGCGGGCTGAGCAATGTGCCGAAACGTGTAATAATGGCATCTGTATTTTCATCGGCACGCATGAAAGGCGTATGCAAAATAAGCCCGCGCAAGAAAATCCGGGCAATCGTCCACAGCAAAACCACATCGGCATCATCGTGGTCGACTGATTCAAAATACCCCAAAATCGCCGTATCAATCGCCTCGTTCCAGTTTTGCAAATGCGTTTTCGCGCGCATATTTAAGGCTTTATCTGTGCGGATGGCAAGCAGTGTTTCCACCAAAGCGCGCCCATGTGCCGTGCCGCTAATATTATTGGCGATATAATATATGTCATCACTTACATTGCCCTTTTGACGTTTGCTGGGTAAGGCAGGGCGCAAAGTGGCTGTAAGTAAATGGTCAATAGTGGCGACAATCAAATCTTCCTTGCTCGGAAAATGATGGGTCAGCGCGCCGCGCGATACGCCCGCATGGTCTTGGATGCGCTTGATCGAGGTCTCGGCATAGCCATAATGGTCGAGGCAATATATGGTGGCGTTAATCAGCTTTTCGCGGGCGATTTGCCGTGCACGCGCGTGATGCGCGGGCTTATCTATGGCGGCTATATCGGTGCGGCTATCCATATGATTTATTATAAGCATAATTTTTTGCTTTACAAGCAGAACGCTCGTTCTGTATGCTGCTGGTGTAAGGGCGCGATATAAATATGGCACGGGCAGAGGGTAAGAGGGTGAAAATAACAGGGGTGTGATTATGAGCAAAATAATTAAAATAGGCGGCGCAAGTGGCTTTTGGGGCGACTCCATGCTTGCGACCCCACAATTATTGGCGCATGCGGGGCTGGATTATATTGTTTATGATTATCTGGCAGAGATTACAATGTCGATTATGGCGCGCGCGCGGGCGGCTAATCCCGATATGGGCTATGCGACAGATTTTGTAAGCGGTGTCATTAAGCCCCACGCCAAAGATATTGCGCGCACGGGCGTGAAGATTTTGGCCAATGCTGGCGGCGTTAATCCGCGTGCCTGTGCAAAAGCGGTGCAGGCCGTGCTTGCGGAACAGAATATAGACTTAAAAGTTGCCTTTATAGAGGGCGATGATTTGCGCGAACAAAAGGAAGTTTTGCGCGCAACCTATAAGGAAATGTTTACTGGTGAGGCATTCCCGGATGTGGATAAACTGGCTAGTGTCAATGCCTATCTGGGCGCGTTTCCTGTGGCGGCGGCTTTGGATGCGGGGGCGGATATTGTCATTACCGGACGCAGCGTCGATAGCGCAGTGACATTGGGTGCGTGTATCCATGAATTTGGCTGGCAGGCCGAGGCATGGGATAAATTGGCTGGGGGGTCTTTAGCCGGGCATATTATTGAATGTGGCCCGCAGGCAACGGGCGGCAATTTTACCGATTGGCAAGAGGTTGGCATGGGCATTGCCACGATTGGCTATCCGATTGTGGAGGTCAATGAACAGGGCGATTTTATATGCACCAAACCGGATAATACGGGCGGTGTGGTGAATGTCGGCACGGTGTCGGAGCAAATGCTCTATGAAATTGGTGATCCGCAAGCCTATATATTGCCAGATGTCACATGCGATTTTTCCACCACAAAAATCACGCAAATCGGGGATAATCGGGTGCAGGTGAGCGGCACGACAGGGCATCCCGCATCTGCCACTTATAAGGTGAGTGCTACTTATTTTGACGGCTTTCGCGGCGGCAGTCTGCTCAGTTTTGTCGGGGTGAATGCGCCACAGGCGGCACAAATTTTTGCCGAAGCCTTATTTGCACGCTGCCGCGAGATGTTTCGCCAGCACAATATGGCGGATTTTGATGAAACCAGTTGCGAGATTATCGGCGCGGATAGTCAATATGGCAAGGCTGTGGCAGACGCGTCTGCCCGCGAAGTGGTGTTGAAATTTGCCGCCAAGCACGAAGACCAAAAGGCTATTGCTATTATGTTGAAAGAAGCAACGGGGCTTGCTTTGGCAACACCGGCAGGCTTGTCCGGCTTTGCAGGCGCCCGCCCCAAACCCTCGCCCCTGGTGCGCCTCTTTTCATTTCTTATTCCCAAAGAAGAGCTTTCCCCGCATATTTATGTGGCGGGGGAAGGCATAAGTTTTTCGCAAAACAATATCAATATAGATGCAGCGGTAGCACCACCACGGCCTGATTTTCCGCCGCTTCCAGAAGATGCGCAAGCGCCCGTGCCGCTTTATAAATTAGCGTGGGCGCGTTCGGGCGATAAGGGCAATAAGGCAAATATTGGCGTGATTGCGCGCAAGGCAGATTATATGCCCTATATTTGTGCAAGCCTCACCCGCGAAGCAGTGCAGGCACGTTTTGCGCATTTTATTGAAGCGGGCAGCACGGTTGATAGATTTTATCTGCCTGCCTCACACGCACTTAATTTTTTATTACATGCGGCGCTGGGCGGTGGCGGGATTGCCTCGCTGCGTAATGACCCGCAAGCAAAGGCATATGCACAAATTTTGCTTGACCACCCAATTTTAGTGCCGCAAACTCTGGCAGATAGTTTAGAATAAAAGGGGAGAGGTGATGACGATATTTGAATCGCGCCTAAATGTGAACGCGCCGAATTATGCTCAAAATCGTGCCGACCAGCTGGCAAAAATAGACCATTTATATATGCTGCAAGACCGCGCGCGCGCAAAGTCGGAAAAGCGACGCGCACGCTTTGAGGAACGCGGTCAATTAACCCCGCGCGACAGATTGGCGCATCTGCTTGACCCGGGCATGCCCTTTTTGGAGCTTTATAATATGGCCAGCTATTGCGTGGATGACCCGAACCCTGAAACGTCTATTCCGGGGGCGAGCAATATATCGGGTATTGGCTTTATCAATGGCGTGCGCTGTGTGATTTCGGTGGATGATAGCGGAATCAATGCCGGGGCGGCCTGCGCTATGAGTTTCGTAAAAGGTGTGCGCTGTGCCAAAATCGCTTTGGCGCATAAGCTGCCTTATATTCATTTGGTGGAAAGTGCAGGCGCCAATTTAATGACCTATCAGGTTGAAGGCTGGGCTTATGGTGGCGAGATTTTTAATATGCTGGCGCGTTTAAGTGCGGCGGGCATTCCGACCATGACGGTGTTACATGGGCCTTCGACAGCAGGCGGCGCTTATATGCCGGGTATGTCGGATTATAATATTGGGGTAAAGCATAATGGTATGGCCGCTTTGGGTGGTGCGGCTTTGGTGCAGGCAGCAACGGGCGAGGTTGCAGATGAACGCGCTTTGGGCGGCACGGAAATGCATGCAAGCGTTACCGGCCTTATGGAATATTTGGCCGAAGATGACCGCGATGGGCTAAGGCAATGCCGTGAAGCGGTTGGGCGTTTGGGGTGGAATGAAAAACTCCCCGCCCCCCCGACATATGAATTTAGCGAACCTGTCTATGACAAGGAAGAGATTTTAGGTCTGGTGCCGGCGGATTATAAAATCCCCTATGATGCACGCGAGTTGATTGCACGGCTGGTGGATGGGTCGGACATGACCGATTTCAAAGCCCGCTATGGCACCAATATGGTTTGTATTCAAGCCAAAGTGTTTGGTCATAGTGTTGGTATTTTGGGCAATAATGGCCCGATGGACCCGAATGATGCGGCCAAAGCAACGCATTTTATGCAGCTATGCGACCAGGCCAATATTCCGCTGGTGTTTTTGAATAATATTACCGGCTATATGGTCGGCACAGATTATGAACGCGCGGGCATGATAAAAATGGGCGCAAAAATGATCCAGGCCGTATCGAATGTGCGTGTGCCCAAAATCACCTTTTATGTGGGGGGGAGTTTTGGCGCGGGCAATTATGGCATGGCGGGACTAGGCTTTAGTCCGGATTTTTTATTCACCTGGCCGGCAGCAACAACCGGCGTGATGGGCGGCGAGCAGGCTGCTGGAACAATGGAGCAAGTCGCAAGAGTGGGTGCTGCGCGCCGTGGCACACAGCTGGATGAGGCCATGCTGACCCAACAGCGCGAAGCGATTATTACGCATTTTGATAAGCAATGCGATGCCTTTTATACCTCCGGGCGCATGCTCGACCAAGGCGTGATAGACCCGCGCGATACGCGCGCCATATTGGGCTTTGTGCTGCAAACCATATGGGAAGGCAAACAGCGTGAGGTGCAACCCAATGCCTTTGGCGTGGCACGTATATAGGAGGCGATATGTCTGAATTTCCACAAAGCGATTATATTTTAACCGAATTTGAAACAGGGTGGTTGACGATTTGGCTGAACCGCCCCGCCGCACGCAATGCGTTATCGCAAGAGCTTACCGATGGCCTGTGGGCAGTGCTGCGTGCTGCAAGAGCACGCCCCGACATACGCGGGCTTACCTTGCGCGGTAAGGGGGGCGTTTTTTGTGCGGGCGGCGATATAAAGGGTTTTAAGTCTATTTTTCAAGGCGGCGCGCAAAGCGAGGCGGATGTCGCGGCAGCCAATGCAGCGGCAGGTGAATTATTCGATTTTTTAGACCAGATGCCCTGCCCTGTGATTATGTTGATTGAAGGGGCAGCTATGGCGGGCGGTATGGGTATGGCGTGTGCGGGCGATGTGGTTATTGTGACGAAAGATGCAAAATTTGCGCTTACCGAAACCACTTTAGGGATTCCCCCGGCGCAAATAGCCGCCTTTGTGGTGCAGCGTTTGGGCTTGCCGCAGGCGCGCCGGCTTATGCTAACGGCGGCGCGCTTTGACGGGGAGGAGGCACAGCGCATTGGCCTGGCTGACTTTGTTGCCGAAAATGCGGCAGATGCAGAAAAAATAGAACGCTCTATTCGGAAAAATGTTATGCGCTGTGCGCCGCGTGCCAATGCCATAACCAAACAGCTGGTGCTGGCAACGCGCCATTTAGAGCGTCAGGAAATGATTAAATTTGCCGGGGAAAGTTTTGCCAAAGCCATGCGCGGCGAAGAAGGGCGCGAAGGGGTGGCTGCATTTCTTGAAAAACGCACCCCCGCATGGGCGAAAGAGCAAATGTGAGGACTATATAAAATGGCCAAGAATAATATTACGAAAATACTTATTGCCAATCGCGGGGAGATTGCCTTGCGGGTGATGCGCACAGTGCGGGCTTTGGGGCTTAAAACGGTGGCGGTCTATTCTGAGGCCGATAGCGATGCGCCGCATGTGCATTTTGCTGATGAAAGCGTGCTTATCGGTGCGTCGCCTGTTGGCGAGTCTTATTTGCGCCCAGAAAATATTCTTGCGGCAGCTGAAAAGGTAGGGGCAGATGCGGTGCATCCGGGCTATGGCTTTTTGTCTGAAAACGCCGAATTTGCCGAAGCGGTTGAAGCGGCAGGGCTGATATTTATCGGCCCCACGCCGCGCGCCATTCGTTTGATGGGTGATAAGGCAGAAGCAAAAAAATTGATGCTTGCGGCACACGTTCCTTGCGTGCCGGGCTATCAGGGCGATGATCAAAGTGATGCAACCCTGATTGCTGAAGGTGAAAAAATCGGTTTCCCGCTTATGGTAAAGGCCTCTGCCGGGGGCGGCGGGCGCGGCATGCGGTTGGTGCATAATAAAAAAGATTTACCCACCGCACTCGAAACCGCCCGCTCGGAAGCCAAAAACGCCTTTGGGTCGGATAGGCTTATTCTTGAAAAAGCCATTATAGAACCGCGCCATGTCGAGTTACAAATATTTGCTGATATGCATGGGGGGGTGGTGCATTTGGGTGAGCGCGATTGTTCGGTGCAAAGGCGGCATCAAAAAGTGGTGGAAGAAGCGCCGTGCCCGGTTATGACAGATGACTTGCGCGCCGCAATGGGGGATGCGGCCATAGATGCAGCAAAATCGATTGACTATCGTGGCGCCGGAACGGTGGAGTTTTTGCTGGACGGCAATGGCGAATTTTATTTTTTGGAAATGAATACGCGCTTGCAAGTGGAACACCCCGTGACCGAAGAAATTACGGGGCTGGATTTGGTCGCCTTGCAAATTAAAGTGGCACAGGGCGAACCATTGGGGCTTACTCAGGATGATGTCAGCTTACGCGGTCATGCGATTGAGGTGCGGCTTTATGCGGAAGACCCTTATGCCGATTTTCTGCCTGCTACCGGACATATTGCATTATGGCAGGAAGCCCATGGTGCGGGGATTCGCATTGATAGCGGCATAAAAAGCGAGCAGGATATATCGCCCTTTTATGACCCGATGGTGGCTAAAATTATCGCCTATGGGGAGGATCGTGAAACGGCGCGCCGCCGCCTGATTAAGGCATTACGCAATACGGTGCTGTTTGGGGTGCGGAATAATCGTGACTTTTTAATTGATTGCTTATCGCGCGACCGCTTTGCACAAGGGGCGGCCACAACCGCGTTTATCGCACAGGAATTTGGCGATGAAGGCTTAAGCGCGCCTGTGCCGACGCTGCAACATTTAGCTGCGCTTGGTGTTTTGCATTATCGTGCGGCGCGCGCCAAAGCCCATGCTGCATCGGTTTATGTGGCACCCACATTGCTTAACTTTACCTCGTCACGCGCCCTCACAAGCCATTACCGGCTGGCGATTGGGGAGGCCGAAATAGATATATCCCTATCATGTAAGGGGGGTGAGGTTTATCAGGTGATATGTGGTGAACAAAGCGCCACTGTAAAACTGGTGCAGGCCTCTGGCACATGGACGGTTCTGGATATAGATGATAAACGCGTGGAAGCGATAAGTCATGTAAAGGCTGCCCAAATTTTTGCCACGCTTAACGGGCAAAATTGGGTGAGCGAAGATTTATTGGCTCTGGCACATCTTGGCGAAGAGGGCGGCGATGGCGGGCGTGTGGTTGCCCCAATGCATGGCCGCGTGATTGAGCTATGTGTGACCAAAGGCGATAAGGTGGAGAAAAATATGCGCCTTGCCGTGATAGAAGCGATGAAAATGCAGCATGATATTCTGGCCGCAGCCGATGGGGTGGTTGCTGATATATTTGTCAGCACTGACCAGCAAATTGCAGCGGATGATTTAATGATGGACATAGATACCGGAGACGATGAGGAGGCATAGCCCATGTTGACACAGGCCATAGATTTTCGCGATGAATCGGAAGCGCTTTATAATTTGGTGAAAGACTTATCCGATGCGGATTATCAACAAAAAACCGCTTTTAATGGCTGGACGCTTAATGATGTGTTTGAACATTTGCATATGTGGAACTGGGCGGCCAATGAATCGCTGGTGAATGAGAAAAATTTTCTGACCTTTTTGGATGAGGTTATGGGCGGTGTTGCGCAAGGCAAGAGCCTCAAAGATTATGAGCGGGTGTGGATAAAAGGGCTTGCCGGGCGGGCTCTGCTTGAAACATGGCGGGCGTTTTATCTCGATATGGCCGCGCGCTTTGAAAATACCGCCCCGAAATTGCGGCTAAAATGGGCGGGGCCGGATATGAGTGCGCGTTCCTCTATCACCGCGCGGCTTATGGAGACATGGGCGCATGGGCAGGAAGTATATGATCAACTCGGCACGGTGCGTAAAAACCATGATCGCATTAAAAATATTGCGATTTTGGGGGTGAATACATATGGCTGGACTTATGCGTGTCGCGGTGAAACGCCTTTGGGAGATATGCCCTATCTGTGCCTTAGTGCCCCTTCTGGTGAGGTATGGGAATTTGGTGACCCCACACAAAATGATCGCATAGAAGGCGTGGCAGAAGAATTTTGTCAGGTCGTGACACAAACGCGCAATATTGCCGATACGCGCTTATCTGTAACCGGCGCGGTTGCCAATGACTGGATGGCCAAAGCTCAGTGTTTTGCCGGCGCGCCCGCAAACCCGCCTGCACCGGGCACACGCAAGACATTGGTAAAGTAAGGGTTTTCATGTAATGTCTGCCAAAACATTAACCCAGCGTATGGAAGAAAAATTACAGCAGGCCTTTGCCCCGCAAGAGCTGCATATTATCAATGAATCGAACAAGCATAAGGGGCATAAGGGTGCCCGGGAGGGTGCTGCCGGCGAAAGCCATTTTCATGTAAAAATTATCTCTGACCGGTTTATTGATAAAAGCCGGCTGGCGCGTCACCGATTGGTTATGGATAGTCTCGCCGAAGACATCGCGCCGGGGGGCATTCATGCGCTGTCTGTTTCTGCCTATACACCACAAGAGGCAGCGCAAAAATATAGCGCATAATAAAACTAAATCCCGCCCTGTCTAACATAGGTTGCGTTCTTTCCGTTACATCATGTGCGGCAAGGTTTTGCATGAAGCCGCCTGCAAAATTTAGCCTCACCGCCCAAAATAAAAAGAAATAGGGAAGAATAATGGATAAGATTATCGATATGAATGAGTATCGTTCGCGCCATGCGTCCGAACAAAACAAGCAGGAGCACCGCAAGACGCCGCCTCTGGGCGATGATGCGGCGTGGCTTTCATCGCATTCGCCGATGCATCTAACATTTAAGACATCGATAAATAGGCCGCTGGATGAGTTTAGTGACGAAGAAATCTCCAAACTAGAAGACATACGCGACAAGGTGGAAGATACGTTGAACATGCTGACCGCCCATTATTGTGACCCAGCCGCGGTAGCTTTAGCAGCAGGGCGGTTTAGTGCGATGCGCCTATTTCAGCTTGAAGGGCGGACATCTACAGTTAGGTTTTTTCAGCAATGTATCGATACAGCAGAGGATGCAGAAGATATTTTTCCATTTTAACCGGATTATCCCACATAATCAATTTGCAGCGAAGGAAGATGAAAACGATGCTTGGGTTACGGCAAAAATTAACATATTATACACCCATGTGGTTGACGAAAAAACGTGTATTGGAAATTTTGGAACGCGGACACGCACATGATAGGGTCAGTTTATTTATCGACAGGTTTCTAGCAGTACTTATTGTGCTCAATATTTTTGCCGTGTGCCTTGAATCGGTTGGGCACATCAGCACGGCCTATGCACAGCAATTTATGATTTTCGAGCTTTTTTCGGTGAGCATATTTTCTGTTGAATATGTATTACGCATTTGGGCCAATGGGGTGCGGGTGGAAAGTAAGCGCAAAACGCCTTTGGGGCGCCGGCTTGACTATATATTCAGCTTTAACGGCATTGTTGATTTTCTGGCGATTGCGCCGAGCTTTGTTTCGCTCTTTTTGGGGAGCGTAGATTTACGCTGGTTGCGTGCTGTGCGGCTTTTGCGGATTTTGAAATTATCCAATTATTCTTCGGCGGTGGAAGATTTATTCTCGGCAATTCGTGATGAGATGCGCTCTTTTGGTGCCGCGCTTTATTTATTCTCAATTGCCTTGTTTCTGGCCAGTGCGGCCATGTATATTGCCGAGCGTGATGCCCAGCCGGAGGTGTTTTCCTCTATTCCTGAAACCATGTGGTGGGCGCTAATTACGCTTGCCACGGTTGGCTATGGTGATGTGACACCGATTACGGCAATGGGCAAAATTATCGGCGCATTTACGGCCATGCTGGGCGTGTCTACCGTGGCCTTGCTTACGGGCATTATCGCCAATTCTTTCGTAAATCAGATGAATAAGCGCAAAGAAATTTTTGCCGCTCAAATTACCCATGCCCTAAGTGATGGCATTATTAGCGAGACGGAAGGTGAGAAAATCGAGGCCTTACGCTGCCGCTTTAATTTGTCGGAAGAATATGCCCGCGCCATTATTGAAACTTTGCAAGACAGGCAGAAATAAAAAGGGGGCGTTTGTCTTGACTTGGCTCACTGCCTAAACCGAAAGCGCATAAAGACTTATGGCGGCGGCGGTGGCGACATTAAGTGTGGTGAATGCATGTGTGTTTTTATGCGGCAGGCGCATTAAAATATCGCATGTTTCGCGCGTAAGGCGGCGCAAGCCCCGCCCTTCTGCGCCCATAACACAAGCAATCGGGCGTGTTTTATCTATATCCCCTATTCTATAGGTGCCGGCTTCATCCATGCCGGCCACCAAAAAACCGGCTTGTTTTATATCATTAAGCGTCCGGCGTAGATTGCTGGCATGGAAAATCGGCACAACTTCCAGCGCGCCTGAAGCAGCTTTGGCTAACGCCCCGTCAAGCGGGGGGCTATTATGCCGTGTCATAATCAGCCCGCCGGCATCAAATACTGCCGCCGCGCGCAATATTGCGCCGACATTGCGCGGGTCGGTTATCTGATCAAGCACGATAAGAGGTTTCCCCGTCGCCAAAATATCTGCAAGAGAAGGCGCAACAAGCGGGGAGGTTTCCAAGCACACACCCTGGTGCACGCTGTCTGGCGGTAGCATTTTACCAAGCGTGGCATTTGGGGTTTCAACAATATGCATATCGGGATGGTGCGATATATCCATTTCTAAAAACTGCTTATTATTGGGGGTAAAATAGAGCGTTTTATGCGTGCGCTGCGGGTTGGTAAGCGCTGCCTTAACGGCATGATGCCCATAGAGCATATGGCTTTCTTTTGCTTTTCGTGTTTTGTCGCGTGCTTTATGGTGCATGGGGCTTGCCTTTGTTGATAATTACACTTATAAAATGCCACAGCATTAAGGGCAATATCTTAAACACTGGAGGGGTGCCTGAGCGGTTAAAAGGGACGGGCTGTAAACCCGTTGGCTATGCCTACGTTGGTTCGAATCCAACCTCCTCCACCATTTATGCATCTACCATTTATATAGGCACCATTTAATATGCGTCCCATTTAATGCCAGCCATCACCATGTTTCAAACAGATAATCCGCGCTCTGCATGGGAGAGGCAAAATAGGGATTGATTTTTCAAAACGATATATCTAAACTTTCATAATATGAAGACAAATGACATAAAGCTGGATGAATATGCCGCGTTTCGTGAAGAAGTGCGGGCGTTTTTTGCAACGCATTTAGATGACAGGCTCATACAATGTGCCAAACGTGCAAGCGGCATTATGGGGGATTTTACCCAAACCATGCGCTGGCAGAAAATCCTGCATGAAAAAGGGTGGGCGGCCCCTGCCTGGCCGGCTGAATATGGCGGCACGGGCTGGAATGATATGCAGCGTTATATTTATGCCTCTGAATATGCCCGCGCCCATGCGCCACGGCTTGCCCCGTTAAGCCTTGGTATGATTGGCCCGACTTTGATTGTGTGTGGCACGCAGGCACAAAAAGATTATTATTTGCCGCGCATTTTATCGGGGGAAGATTTTTGGTGTCAGGGCTATTCGGAACCGGCGGCGGGGTCGGATTTGGCCTCTTTGCAAATGCGCGCGGTAAAAGATGGTGATGATTATATTCTAAATGGCTCTAAAATTTGGACAAGCTATGCCCAGCACGCTACCATGATGTTTTGCCTTGTCCGCACCGATATGGACGCCAAGCCCCAGCGTGGTATTTCCTTTTTATTGGTGGATATGCGCGCCCCCGGCATAGAGATTGCTCCAATCATTACATTGGCCGGCGATCATGAGGTTAATCAGGTTTTTTTCAATGATGTGCGCGTGCCGGTTGAAAATCTGGTGGGGGCAGAAAATGACGGCTGGACAGTGGCCAAAACCCTATTGGTGTTTGAACGCGGGGGGAATAATGCGGCGCGTCTGGGGCTTAAGCTGGATGAGCTTGCCCCACTTATCGAAGCACAAAATGATCCATCCCTCACCTTACGCCTTAATGAATTAAGCCTTAAGGTGCAGGCCATTGAAATGAGTGAATTGCGGATGCAAGCCGCGCTTGCGGCGGGTGAGGATGCAGGGGCTGCATCATCGCAATCGAAAATTCTTGGCACAGAAACGACACAAGCCATTGATATGCTAACGGTTGAGGCAGTGGGGCAATATGGTTTGCCATTTCTGCCGCATTTGCGCGAGATGAGCGCGAATGATACGCCCCCCGGCCCTGCCGCATTTATGCCCCATACGCTTATGGGCGTAGCGGATTATTTGAATAATCGCGCGGCGTCCATTTATGGTGGGTCTAATGAGGTGCAGCGTAATATTATCGCCAAACATGTGCTCGGCCTTTAAGCTCTAATGCACCAAAATATACAGGAAAAATTGGCAGCCATGGTGCGCGCAGGCGAGATTGCGGCGGATGCCGCCCAAACGCAAGCGGCACACAAGCTGGATAATGTCGCACAAGCTCTCTTAACACGCCGCCGCGTGCGGGGGCTTTATATTCATGGCGATGTTGGGCGGGGGAAATCTATGCTGATGGATTTATTTTTTGCCCATATAGACCTAGAGAAAAAACGTCGGGTGCATTTTCATGAATTTATGCAGGAGACGCATGAACATATTTTTGAATGGCGGCAAAAACAAAAGCAAAAACATAAAATACGGGCATTATTTACACGGGCAGCGGGTGATCCCATTCCGCCCGTTGCGCGCTTTATATCGCGGCAAACGCGCTTATTATGTTTTGATGAATTTCAGGTAAAGGATATTGCCGATGCATCAATCTTAGGGCGTTTATTTGCGCAATTTTGGCAGCGCAATATGGTGGTGGTGATGACGTCTAACCAGCCGCCCGATGCGCTTTATGCGGGCGGGCTTAACCGGCACCGTTTTTTACCTTTTATCGACATGCTCAAACAGCATACAGATAGTGTGCATCTAAAAGCCAATCGGGATTATCGTATGGGGCATATAGACGGGCAAACCAGCTGGTTTACGCCGCTCGGGGCAGGCGCGCGCGCGCATTTAGATGCATGTTTTACACAATTTTCAAAAAGGGCGGCGCACGCGCCTATTCATTTGCGTGTTAAAGGACGGCGCTTCGCTATCAGCCATGCAGCAGGCGGGGTTGCGCGTATGACATTCACGGATTTATGTGGCACACCACGCGGGGCGGTGGATTATTTGGCATTGGCGCAAACAATTCATACGCTTATCATTGATGATATTCGGCAAATGGCGCCGCAAGATCGCAATATAGCCATGCGCTTTATCACGCTGATTGACGCGCTTTATGAACACAAGGTGCGGCTTATCGCTTCGGCAACACATAGGCCTGCCGATTTATACCCGCAAGGCGATGATGTTGTTGCCTTTCAGCGGACAATATCACGCTTGAATGAAATGCAAAGCCGCGCATATTTAGAGCAAACCCCTGTAAAATTGCCTAAAAATTGAGCAAATTGATAGTTTTTTCATAAAAAGACTATTTTTAAGGCAAAAAACATTGTCTTATGCGGCGTGTGACGTATAAATATGGTTAGTTCAATATAACAAAGGAGATTATTATGGGACAAGTCGGTGGTGACGTTTTCTTTTTGCTTATGGGAGCAATTTTAGTCTTTGCCATGCATGCAGGTTTTGCTTTTTTGGAAGTCGGCACGGTGCGCAAAAAAAATCAGGTCAATGCATTGGTTAAAATTATAAGCGATTTCGGTATGTCGACCGTGGCTTATTTCTTTATTGGCTTTTGGGTTGCCTATGGCACAGATTTTCTGTCTGCCGCAGGAATTATAAGCGGCGGGGCAGAGAGTGAAACTTATGCACCTCAGGGGCTGACATTGATAAAGTTTTTCTTTTTGCTTACCTTTGCGGCGGCCATTCCGGCGATTATTTCGGGCGGGATTGCCGAGCGGGTAAAATTTTATCCGCAACTCATCGCCTCGCTGGTGATTGTGGCTTTGGTCTATCCCTTTTTCGAGGGCATGATTTGGAACGGCAATTTCGGTTTTCAAGCCTGGCTGGAAGCCCAATTCGGTGCCCCCTTTCGTGATTTTGCCGGTTCTATTGTGGTGCATGGTGTTGGCGGCTGGCTGGCTTGTGCGGCCGTGATTTTGCTGGGTGCGCGCTTAGGGCGTTATGAACCGCGCTCAACGGCGTTTCCTCCCTCATCCATTCCATGGCTGGCGCTTGGGTCTTGGCTATTATGCATTGGCTGGTTCGGCTTTAATGTCGTTAGTGCACAATCTTTGGAAAGCATTTCCGGTCTGGTTGCGGTAAACTCGCTTATGGCTATGGTTGGTGGCCTGTTAGCTGCTATGCTATTGGGGCGGACTGATCCCGGTTTTGTGCATAATGGCGCATTAGCGGGCCTGGTCGCGATATGTGCAGGTTCCGATATTATGCACCCCATAGGGTCGCTTATTACCGGTGGCGTTGCTGGCGGCATTTTTGTTTATATGTTCACATTCTGTCAGGAAAAATTGAAAATAGATGATGTGCTCGGTGTCTGGCCATTGCATGGCCTGTGTGGTGCCTGGGGCGGGATTGCTGCGGGTATTTTCGGGCAATCTGCTTTAGGTGGGCTTGGCGGTGTCAGCCTTATGTCGCAAATTGTGGGAACTTTTGTTGGTTGTGGCTTTGCCTTTCTGGCCGGGTTTATTGTTTACGGCGCGCTTAAATCAACCATAGGCATACGCTTGAGCGAAGAAGAAGAACATATCGGTTCGGATATTGCCATTCATAAAATTGGCTCTGATCCCGAAAGCACAGTTCTTTCAAGTCAGCGTTAAAAGCCGGCATTAAACGATGTAGCCTCCTCTTAACCTCTTGCGTGATGGCGCGTTTCGCGCTAGGAAAAAGCATAAATTCACAAAGCTTATATTATGCAAGGTAAAGAGGAGGCACAAATCTCATGGCACGCAAAAAAATAGCCCTTATCGGGGGCGGACAAATTGGCGGCACGCTGGCGCATCTCATCGGGCTTAAAGAGCTCGGTGATATTGTTATTTTTGATATTGTAGACGGTATTCCACAAGGCAAGGCGCTGGATTTAGCGCAAAGTGCACCCGTAAGCGGCTTTGATGCATCGCTTTCAGGCAGCAAATCCTATACCGCCATTAAGGGGGCGGATGTGGTGATTGTTACCGCTGGGGTGCCGCGCAAACCAGGCATGAGCCGTGATGATTTACTAGAAATCAATTTGAAAGTTATGCATCAGGTCGGCGAAGGCATTAAGAAATATGCACCCGATGCCTTTGTGATTTGCATTACCAATCCGCTTGATGCCATGGTCTGGGCGTTACAAAAAGCATCTGGCTTGCCGAAACACAAAGTTGTTGGCATGGCAGGTGTGCTGGATGCCGCGCGGTTCCGCCACTTTTTAGCAGAAGAATTTAAGGTATCGGTGAAAGATGTTACCGCCTTTGTGCTGGGGGGGCATGGCGATACCATGGTGCCGTCTATTCGTTATTCAACCGTGGCGGGCATTCCTGTGCCGGATTTGATTAAAATGAAATGGACAACCCAAAAGAAAATAGATGAAATCGTGCAACGCACGCGCGATGGCGGGGCGGAAATTGTTGGGCTTTTGAAAACCGGTTCAGCCTTTTATGCGCCGGCTGCTTCGGCGGTGGCGATGGCAGAGTCTTATTTGAAAGATCAAAAACGCGTTCTACCTTGTGCCGCACCGCTTAATGGCGAATATGGTCAGAAAGGGATTTATGTTGGTGTGCCGACTGTGATCGGTGCCAAGGGCGTTGAGCGCATTGTTGAGGTAAAGCTGGATGCGAAAGAACGCAGCATGTTCCGTAAATCGGCCAAAGCGGTGCAGGATTTAATTGATGCGTGCAAAAAAATCGAAACAAAAATGAAATAAATAAAGTGATATTTTCTCATGCGTAAAATTTTGATCCGACTTGGTCTTGCTCTTATTGTGCTTATTGGGGCAGGATTTGTTTTACTTAGGACGAATGAAACTGTGCAAGATAATGTGGTGCGCCGCGCAATTGTGCAGGTATTGCAAAATGCGGGGCAAACCCAATTTGGTGGCGATGCGCTGGATGTGGTGTTTTGCGGCACGGCGTCGCCCATGGGGGCTGGCCGCGCGCAACAATGTATGGCGGTGCTTGCGGGCGATAAATTTTTTATCGTTGATGCGGGTGCGCGTTCGGC
This sequence comes from Parvibaculaceae bacterium, assembly GCA_965227805.1. Classification (GTDB taxonomy): domain Bacteria; phylum Pseudomonadota; class Alphaproteobacteria; order RS24; family RS24; genus CBDDGJ01. Next base: position 775,200 of record CBDDGJ010000003.1, read on the forward strand.
GCATAATGTGACAAATTACGGTTTGCCTGTGAATAGGCTGGATGGTGTGTTATTGACGCATTTTCATTCCGACCATATTTCGGCACTAGGCGAAATGCATCTGGCAAGCTGGGCGCGCGGACGCACAGAAAAATTAAAACTTTTCGGCGGGCCGGGGGTTGAGCGTGTCGCGGCGGGGTTTGATATGGCTTATGGGCAAGATTATATCTATCGGACGGCGCATCATGGTGAGGCCTATATGCCGTCAGAAGCGGCGGGATTTGAACCGCGCCTTATCTATGCGCCGACACAAGGAACGGTGGAAATTTATAATCAGGATGGCCTGGTCATTACGGCTTTTGCGGTGCCGCATGCACCGGTAGAGCCGGCTTATGGTTATCGGTTTGATTATGGGGGCAGGTCGGTAGTGATTAGCGGCGATACCTCCAAAAGTTTTGCGCTTGCCGCTGCCGCGAAAGGGGCGGATGTGCTTATCCATGAAGTCTTGCAACCGGATTTGGTGGCTATGACCATTGACGGGCTTACTCAGATCGGCCAGGAAAGGCTCGGTAAAATTTTGCATGATACGCTTGATTATCATACCACGCCGGTGGAGGCTGCCGAGATCGCCAATCAGGCAAATGCCGGATTATTGGTATTTACCCATTATGCACCCGTGCCGGTAAACGCAATTGTGCAACGCTATTTTCTGCGTGGTGTAGAGGATATTCGCCCCGAAGGCGCCCTATTGGCCGATGATGGCACATGGATTCATATTCCGCTAGAACAAGATGCACAGCCGCATATTAAAACTTTGGAGTAACCTTGCGCGTGGTTTGTTCGTCTTAATTTTAATCCTAATTTTAATAATGGCTTATATATTGCATCATATTAAATTTTGATTTAGGTTTCCCGCATTATAAATGAGTAAAGGCGATTTAAGCATATGAATATTCATGAATATCAGGCAAAACAGGTTTTGCAATCTTTTAATGTGCCGGTGCCGCGCGGTGGTGTGGCGTTTTCGGTTGATGAGGCGGTTGCCGTGGCCGAGAAACTTGGCGGCGCGCTTTGGGTGGTGAAAGCACAGATCCACGCGGGCGGGCGCGGCAAGGGCGGCGGGGTGAAGGTGGTGAAATCTTTAGATGAATTACGCGCCGAAGCCGAACGCATGTTAGGCATGACTTTAATCACCCATCAAACCGGCCCCATGGGGCGTAAGGTGGGGCGCATATATATAGAAGAGGGGTGTGATATTGCCCGCGAGCTTTATCTTTCGGCTTTGGTTGACCGCGCCACCTCGCGCATTTCTTTCATCGCCTCTACTGAGGGCGGAATGGATATTGAAGAGGTTGCAGCAAAAACGCCAGAGAAAATCTTGACGCTTAGCATAGACCCGGCAGCGGGTATGTCCGCCCATTATGGCCGGCAGATGGCGTTTGCTCTGGGACTTGAAGGAGACCAAATCAAGAAAATGACAGCGCTGATTGATAATCTCTATAATGCCTTTATTGAAAAAGATATGTCGCTTTTGGAAATTAACCCGCTTGTGGTGACGGGGACGGGTGATTTAATCTGTCTGGATGCCAAGATCAATTTTGACTCCAATGCGCTTTATCGCCATGAGGATATTGTTGCCTTGCGCGATTTGGATGAAGAAGACAAGGCAGAGGTTGAAGCCTCTAAATATGATTTAAGCTATATTAAGCTGGATGGTAAAATTGGCTGCATGGTAAATGGTGCTGGTCTGGCAATGGCGACAATGGATATTATCAAACTCTATGGCGCGGAACCAGCAAATTTTCTGGATGTTGGCGGGGGCGCAACCAAAGAAAAAGTAACCGAAGCCTTTAAGATTATTTTATCGGATGAAAATGTAGAAGGCATTTTGGTCAATATTTTCGGCGGCATTATGCGCTGTGATGTGATTGCCGAAGGCGTGATTGCGGCGGCGCGTGAAACACAATTAACCGTGCCACTGGTTGTGCGCTTAGAGGGCACCAATGTGGCGATGGGCAAACAGCTTATGGCTCATTCGGGCTTGCCGATTATTGCTGCGGATAATTTGGATGATGCGGCGCAAAAAATTGTCGCGGCAGTAAAGGAGAGTGCATAATGTCGGTATTGGTTGACACGCATACAAAAGTTATTTGCCAGGGCTTTACCGGCGCCCAAGGCACATTTCATTCTGAACAGGCCATTGCTTATGGCACCAAAATGGTTGGCGGTGTAACGCCAGGGCGCGGCGGTAGCACGCATCTGGATTTGCCCGTATTTGATACGGTGGCCGAGGCAGTGGAAAAAACCGGTGCCACAGCAAGCGCGATTTATGTGCCGCCGCCCTTTGCTGCCGATGCGATTTTAGAGGCGATTGCGGCAGGGATTGACTTGGCGGTGTGCATTACCGAGGGCATTCCGGTGATGGATATGGTTAAGGTTAAGCGTGCTTTGCAAGGGTCTGATACGCGTTTGGTGGGGCCGAATTGCCCGGGTGTGATTACGCCTGGCCAATGTAAAATCGGGATTATGCCGGGGCATATTCACCAAAAAGGCACAGTCGGTATTGTGTCGCGTTCGGGGACATTAACTTATGAAGCGGTGGCACAGACCACGGCGGCAGGGCTTGGCCAGTCAACCTGTATTGGTATTGGCGGTGATCCGGTAAATGGCACAAATTTTATTGATTGTTTGGATATGTTTTTGGGGGATGATGCGACGGAATCGATCATTATGATTGGTGAAATTGGCGGCTCGGCGGAAGAAGAAGCGGCTGAATTTCTAAAGGCTTCAAAAATTAAAAAGCCGGTTGTCGGCTTTATTGCCGGCGTCACAGCCCCACCGGGGCGGCGTATGGGGCATGCGGGGGCGATTATCTCTGGCGGCAAGGGCGGTGCGGAAGATAAAATCGAAGCAATGCGCACAGCCGGCATTACGGTTTCGCCTTCGCCTGCGGCATTGGGAAAAACCTTGCTTGACGTTTTATCTGGATAAATTAAAATTTTTGGATATAATACGTTTATGTGTGATAAAGGATATATTGCACGAGTGAAAGTATAAATATGGCACGTCACGAAAATTCATCAGCAGACTCTATGCGTGATGCAGGTGAGCAAAGTGAAACGGATGATTATCCGCAAGCCGATATATTTACCGGCGTAAATGCATTATATCTTGAACAACAATTAGAAAAATATCAAGCCAACCCGCAATCTGTATCACAGGAATGGCGGCGTTTTTTTGAAAAATTTGAATCGCACATTGCGCCACAAGCACCCTCCTGGCAGCGGGCAGACTGGCCGCCTATCGCCAATGGTGAACTCACCGCGGCTTTGGACGGGAATTGGGGCGATACTGATATCGCGCCCGCGGTTTCGCAGCATCTGGCAGGGGCGGATGAACAGACAATCCGCGCGGCAACATTGGACTCGGTGCGTGCCATTATGATGATTCGCGCCTATCGGATGCGCGGCCATTTGGCCGCACAGCTCGACCCGTTAGAGCTGGAAGAGCCTGTTTCACACCCCGAGCTTGACCCCAAATCTTACGGGTTTAATGAGGCGGATTATGACCGTCCGATTTTTATCGATAATGTTTTGGGATTGGAGACGGCAAGCATTCGTGAAATGCTGGATATTTTGCAACGCACTTATTGCGGCACATTTGCTGTAGAATTTATGCATATGTCCGACCCGGAAGAAAAAGCCTGGCTGCAAGAGCGTTTTGAAGGGCCGGAAAAAGAAATTAGCTTTACCGATGAAGGTAAGCGCGCCATTTTTAATAAGCTGGTTGAAACCGAAGGCTTGGAAAAATTTATCAATGTCAAATATACTGGCACCAAACGCTTTGGGCTTGATGGCGGCGAGGCCATGGTGCCGGCGCTTGAACAAATTATCAAGCGCGGGGGGAATTTGGGGGCGAAAGAAATTGTAATCGGCATGCCGCATCGTGGCAGATTAAATGTGCTGACCAATGTGATGGCCAAACCATTTCGGGCTTTGTTTCATGAATTTAAGGGCGGTTCGGCTAATCCGGATGATGTTGACGGTTCGGGAGATGTGAAATACCATCTCGGTGCTTCGGCAGAGCGCGAATTTGATGGCAATAATGTTCACTTATCGCTTTCGGCCAATCCATCACATTTGGAAGCGGTTGATCCGGTGGTGCTGGGCAAGGTGCGCGCCAAGCAAGATCAATATAACCCCGACCGGCGGCAAATACCTGACAGAAGCACGGTTATTCCACTTTTGCTGCATGGCGATGCGGCCTTTGCTGGCCAGGGTATTGTGGCGGAATGTTTCGGGCTTTCTGGCTTAAAGGGGCATAAGAGCGGTGGTGCGATTCACTTTATTGTGAATAATCAGATTGGCTTTACCACGAATCCGCGTTTTTCGCGCAGCTCCCCCTATCCGTCTGATGTGGCAAAAATGGTGGAAGCGCCGATTTTCCACGTCAATGGCGATGACCCCGAGGCCGTGGTGCAAGCGGCAAAAATCGCAACCGAATTTCGGCAGAAGTTTCTAAAACCGGTGGTGATTGATATGTTCTGCTATCGCCGCTTCGGCCATAATGAGGGCGATGAACCCGCCTTTACCCAGCCGCATATGTATGCGCGGATTAAAAATCATGAAACCGTTACCAAAAAATATGGTGATCGTTTGGTCTCACAAGGCGTGATGACGCGCGCCGAAGTTGACGGTGCGGCGGCAAAATATCGCGCGCTTATGGATGATGAATTTGAGGCCGCCAATAATTTTAAGCCCGATAAGGCAGATTGGCTTGGGGGGCGTTGGATGGGCCTGCAAAAAAAAGGTGCTGAATTTGAACGCGGTGAAACAGGTATCACCAAAAAAATGCTGCGCGAGATCGGGGCAAAACTAACCGATATTCCTGAAGGCTTTACGATGCACCCCGCTTTGGTGCGGCAGCTGAAAGCCAAGCAAGATATGTTCGCAAGCGGCAAGGGTTTTGACTGGGCAACGGCGGAGGCTTTGGCTTTTGGCGCGCTTATGCGCGAGGGTTTTGCGGTGCGCCTTTCGGGGCAAGATAGCGAACGAGGCACATTTTCACAACGCCATGCGGTGTGGATTGACCAAAAAACAGAAGCCCGCTATAAGCCCCTGCAACATATTGCGGAAAATCAGGCGCCCTTTGAAGTCATCAATTCTATGTTATCGGAAGCGGCTATATTGGGCTTTGAATATGGCTATAGCTTGGCCGAGCCCAATGCTTTGGTGTTGTGGGAAGCGCAATTTGGTGATTTTGCCAATGGCGCTCAGGTTTTGATTGATCAATTTATTTCCTCAGGCGAACATAAATGGTTGCGTATGTCCGGGCTTGTATTGCTTTTGCCACATGGCTATGAGGGGCAAGGGCCGGAGCATAGTTCGGCGCGGCTAGAGCGTTATTTGCAACTTTGTGCAGAAGAAAACTGGCAAGTGGCAAATTGCACGACGCCGGCAAATTATTTTCATATTTTGCGCCGTCAGTTACAACGGAAATTCCGTAAGCCTCTTATTTTAATGACGCCAAAATCGCTTTTGCGCCATAAGGCGTGCACATCTACCTTGGATGATTTGGCGCGTGGCGCGGCCTTTCACCGTGTGTTATGGGATGATGAGGATGCCCGCCTTGGCGGCTATCTAAAGCCTGTTGATAAAATCCGCCGCGTGGTGATATGCGCGGGCAAGGTCTATTATGATTTATGCGACGCGCGTAACGCATATAAAGCGCAAGGCAAAAAAATGGATGATGTATATATTTTACGCCTTGAGCAGCTTTATCCATTTCCGCAAGGGGCATTAAATGCAGTATTGTCAAAACTATCCCCCAAAGCAGAATTTGTCTGGTGTCAGGAAGAACCGAAAAATATGGGGGCATGGTCTTTTGTCGCGCCCGAATTGGAAAAAACCCTATCTGCATTAAATATGAAACATAATCGCCCCCTCTATACGGGGCGTGCGGCATCTGCTTCTACGGCAACCGGCTTGATGAGCCACCATATCGCCCAGCGTGATGCCTTTATGCAAGCAGCCCTTATTGATCCGATGGAGGCGTAATATGTCTGTTGAAATTCGTGTGCCCGCATTGGGCGAGTCCATAACCGAAGCAACCATTGCCCAATGGTATAAAGCCCCTGGCGATGCGGTGGCGATGGATGAACCTTTATGCGAATTGGAAACCGATAAGGTGACGGTGGAAATACCCGCCCAGGCAACTGGGGTGATGAAAGATATTTTGATCGAAGCCGGGGAAACAGTGGAAGTGGGCGCGCTTTTGGGGTCGATTGCCGCAGGCGAAGCAGCGCCTGCCGCATCGCCTCTGCCGGCAAACGTGCCTCCCCCTGTGCCTTCCCATGTTGTGCCTCCCTCCGCTGTGCCTTCCCCCGCTTTGGAAGTGGCAGCGCCAGCCAGCCAGGATAAATTAGCCCCCGCCGTGCAAAGGCTGGTTACAGAACATAATCTTGAACCTGCCGCAATTCCCGGAACAGGTAAAGCGGGGCGTATCACCAAGGGTGATGTATTAACCAGCATGGCACACATAGCACAGGCATCATCTCAAAATAATCAACCGCGTGAAGAGCGGGTGAAAATGACCCGCTTGCGCCAGACCATTATGAAACGCCTTAAAGGTGCCCAAGAAACAGCTGCCATATTAACCACATTTAATGAGGTGGATATGAGCGCACTTATGACATTGCGCCGCAGCTATAAAGATATGTTCGAGAAAAAACACGGGGCGCGTTTGGGCTTTATGAGTTTTTTCGTAAAAGCGTGCACGCATGGCTTATATGAAATTCCGGCTCTGAATGCTGAGATTATTGGGGATGAAATTATTTATAAAAACTACGTCAATATGGGGGTTGCGGTTGGCACAGATAAGGGGCTGGTGGTGCCGGTGGTGCGCAATGCCCATAATATGAGGTTTGCCGAAATTGAAAAAACCATTGCAGGCCTGGGCGCAAAAGCGCGCGATGGCGCCTTGGCGCTGGATGATTTGCAAGGTGGCACATTCACCATTTCCAATGGCGGGGTTTATGGTTCGCTTATGTCGACGCCAATTTTGAATAGCCCGCAATCCGGCATTTTGGGCATGCATAAAATTCAGGATCGTCCCGTCGTGATAGATGGTGAGATTGCCATTCGTCCGATGATGTATGTGGCTTTGTCTTATGACCATAGGCTGGTAGATGGGAAAGAGGCGGTGACATTTTTGGTGCGTGTTAAGGAAGCATTGGAAAACCCCGAACGCTTATTGCTCGATTTATAGAGGTGAGTTATGCCCGCTAATGTGCAAAATAATTTTGATATGGTCGTTATCGGTGCAGGACCAGGCGGCTATGTCTGTGCCATTCGGGCGGCGCAATTAGGTATGCGGGTTGCGTGTATTGATAAGCGCGGGGCGCCCGGGGGCACATGTTTGAATATTGGCTGTATCCCTTCCAAGGCCTTATTATATGCATCGGAACAATATGCCGCGCTAGGCAAGGCAGATAAGCTAGGCATTAAGCTCGGCACGCCCAAGCTGGATATGAAAGCCCTACAGCTATATAAAAATGAGGCCATTAGCGGCAATACGCAAGGCGTGCAATTTTTATTTAGGAAAAATAAAATTGAAGAAATTGACGGCGCGGCAGAGATTACCGCACCGGGTAAAATCTCTATTGCGTTGCGCGATGGCACAAGCCGCATCATAGAGGCCAAACATATAGTTATTGCGACTGGTTCGGAGGTAACGCCCTTAGCAGGGGTTGAGGTAGATGAAGATATTATTGTGTCTTCTACCGGTGCGCTTGATTTTACCAAAGTGCCCAAAAAATTACTCATTATCGGCGCCGGCATTATCGGGCTTGAGCTTGGTTCAGTTTGGGCGCGTTTGGGAACAGACGTTACTGTTGTGGAATTTTTAGACCGCATCACCCCGGGCACCGATGCGGAAATCGCCAAACAATTTCAGCGCATTTTGCAACGACAAGGCATAAAGTTTAAGTTGGGAACAAAAGTTATTGCCGCCACAAAAAGCAAAACGGGTGCAAAAATAACGGTTAAGGCATCTGATAATCGTGGTGATGAGGATATATTAAGCGCTGATAAGGTATTGCTTGCCATTGGGCGCAAAGCCTATACGCATGGGCTGGGTTTGGAAGCGCTGGGCGTGGAAACAGACAAGGCGGGGCGCATTGTGGTTGACGCCCGGTTCAAAACCGCGATTGCAGGCGTTTATGCAATTGGCGATGTTATTGCTGGTCCGATGCTTGCGCATAAGGCAGAAGAAGAAGGGGTGGCGCTGGCCGAGCATCTGGCCGGAAAAGCCGGCCATGTGGATTATGATATTATTCCGAGCATTATTTATACCGATCCGGAAGTGGCCTGGATTGGGAAGACTGAAGAAGAATTAAAGGCGGCCAATATTGACTATGTTGTCGGCAAATTCCCCTTTATGGCCAATGGCCGCGCCAAGGCGACACAGGCAACGGATGGCTTTGTCAAAATTTTGGCCGATAAGGCAAGCGACCGTGTGTTAGGTGTGCATATTATCGGTTCGCATGCGGGCGATATGATTGCGGAAGCGGCGGTGGCCTTAACCTTTTCGGCAAGTGCAGAAGATATTGCGCGGATTTGCCATGCCCACCCCACCTATGCAGAAGCCATGAAAGAAGCTGCTTTGGCGGTAGATGGGCGCGCCCTGCATATGTAAGCGTCATATGTAAGCGTAAGTGCTGCATAAGCCCGCTTGCCACAAGGGATGGTTTATAAGGGATGCTCGCAGGAGTGATAGAGGCTTCTTTTACGCAAATGGGTGTGCATATATTTCCAGTGATGCGAATTTTATGCGCGTGCCTCGCTCTCAAACAATCTAATCAAGCGCCGCATAAACAAGCTGGCGTAATTGTGCGCCGAGGGGATAGCTGCTTGACGGCATAAGCTGGGTCATAAAAATAACCGTTAAGTCTTCTACCGGATCAATCCAGAAAAATGTGCTGGCAAGTCCGCCCCAGGCATAATTGCCGTGTGAGGACACCGTAATGGTCGCGCTTTCATCCACCACCACCGAGAACCCCAGACCAAAGCCGACGCCTCTTTGCGAGACTTCAGAAAATGAACCCTGTGCCCGTTCCATTAAAGTTTCATTATTGGGTAAATGATTGCGCCGCATGAACGCAAGCGTTTTGCGCGCGATAAGCTGTTTATTGCCTACCTTGCCGTGATTATGCAAAAAGGTGCAAAATTGAAGATAGTCATAAGTGGTGGATAATAGCCCGCCGCCGCCCGACAAAAATCTACGCCCTGGCTGATAGATTGTCTTTTCGGGGTGGTCTACCAGCTTGATGTTTTTGCTTAACGGGTCGCGATTATAATTATGTGTAAAGCGCGCCTTTTTTTCGGGGGGAAGCGTAAAACTTGTATCCTTCATGCCCAATGGGTCAAATAATCGGTCTTGAAAAAATATGTCCAGGCTTTGCCCTGATATAAGTTCAATTAAATGGCCGCATATATCGGTTGAAACCGAATAATTCCACTGCGCCCCCGGGTCTGCAATAAGCGGCAAAGTGGCGAGCTTATCTGCTAATGCGGGTAAGTCATATTTTTCCGAATAGGCACCGTTAATGCGCGCATTGCGATAAAGCGCATCAACCGGATGCTCCAATAAAAAATCATATGTAAGCCCCGATTGATGGGTAAGCAGATCGTGTATGGTGATGTCGCGCGCTGCTTTGCGGGTGGTGTAATTTTGCGGCGTGCCGCTTTCAAACACCTCCATATCCTTAAAGGCGGGGATAAATTTATGCACCGGGTCAAACAAATTAAACTTTCCCTCTTCATAAAGCATCATAAGGGCGATAGAGGTAATCGGCTTGGTCATGGAATAAATGCGAAAAATAGAGCGCTCGTCTAGCGCAAAGCCGCCCCCGGCATCCTGAGCAAAAGCGCTGGTGCCGCTAAATAAATTAAGCGCAACCCTATTTTTTCGTGCGAGCAAAACCCCATAGCCGGATAATTTTTGTTCCGCGATATAGGAGTCAAAAAAGGGTTTGATGCGTGCCAAACGCGCGGGATTAAACCCAAGTGCTTGCGGGTCTTCTACATGAATTGTGTTCATAACGGTTTATGCCTCTCCTATTTTATGAATCATAAGAATAAATGCGTAAATCATAGCTATTTCGTCTAATTGATGAAAACGGCCTGATTTGCCGCCATGCCCGGCCTGCATATGGGTGTAAAGCAGGCTTAGTCCATCATCTATGCGCGTATCTCTAAGCCGCGCAATCCATTTGGCCGGCTCCCAATAGGTGACACGCGGATCGGTCAAACCGGCTGTCGCCAATATATGCGGATAAGCGGTTTTGCTTATATTATCATAAGGGCTATAGGCGGCGATTGTCTCATAAGCGGTTTTGTCTATTATTGGGTTTCCCCATTCCGGCCATTCGGGGGGCGTGAGTGGCAGGCCATCATCCAGCATGGTGGTGAGCACATCGACAAAGGGCACTTCGGCAATCGCACCGCAAAATAAATCGGGTGCCATATTCACCGCTGCCCCGACCAAAAGCCCCCCGGCACTGCCGCCATGAATGGTGATGTGTTTTTCACGGGTTAAATTTTGTGCGATAAGTTCGCGGGCGGCAGCTAAAAAATCTTCAAATGTATTGGTTTTTTTCGCGCCGCGTCCGTCACGAAACCATTTATCACCACAAGCCTTGCCGCCGCGAATATGGGCGATGCAATAAATAAAACCGCGATCAACAAGGCTAAGCCGCGTTGTTGAAAAACCTGCCGGTATGGTGATGCCATAAGCCCCGTAGCCATAAAGTAAGGCGGGGGCACTGCCATCAAGCGGTGTGTCTTTATGATAAAGCAGGCTAAGCGGCACGCGCGCGCCGTCATGGCTGCGGGCATAAAGGCGTTTGGTGACATAATTATCCGGCACATGCCCTGAAGGGATATGCTGGCTTTTGCGTAATGTCCGCTCATGCGTGTGCATATCGTAATCGTAAATATGTTCCGGCGTGGTCATGGAGGAATAGGAAAAGCGTAAAATATCCGTATCATATTCAAGCCCCGTATCCAGGCTTAAATGATAGGCGGGTTCAGCAAAATCTATCTTTTCAATATGCTGGCTATGCTTATCCATAATATAAATATGTGGCACGGCATTTTCGCGCACAAGCCACGCAATATGATGGCGCGTGGTATATATGTCTAAAATCAACCTGCCCGATTGATGGGGAATAAGGCTTTGCCAGGGCGCGTGCATCTCGTCACATGCAACGGTTACGATTTGGAAATCATCTGCCTGGCTATTGGTAAGGATAAGCAGGCGGTTTTGTGCTGCATCATCATCGACATAATATTCAATGGCGTGTCGGCGTGGGGCAATACAAAGGGGCGGCGTATCGGGCGCATGGGCGTCTATTAACCAGTTTTCTGTTGTTTCGTGGTCATGCGCTGAAATGATGATGTAACGTCCCGAACGGGTTTTGTGCAAATTGATGAAAAAGCCCGCATCCTGTTCTTCATAAACACATATGTCTTCTGCCTGTTTTGTGCCTAGGCGATGACGCATAATACGGAAGGGGCGGTGATGGTCATCCAAAGCGACATAGAATAAAAAATCTCCTGTGGCATCCCACGCACATGTGCCGTCACTTTTATCTATGCGGTCGGGTAAATCTTGCGCGGTGGTTATGTCATAAATGGCAAGGGTAAAATACTCCGATCCCTTATCGTCAAACCCCCAGGCGAGTTTTTGGGCATCCGGGTTGGGGGCAAAAAAGGGTGATTTGAAATAGGCTTTGTCTTGTGCATAATGGTTTAGATTAAGAATAATCTCGGCATCTGCCATATCGGCATTGCGCGCGCCGCGACAAATAAGGGGATGCTGCGCGCCTGCTTCATAGCGCTGCCCCCAGGAAAAATCACCGTAATTTTTTCCAAGTGCGCTTTCATCTTCCTGAATACGTGCGCGCATTTCGGCATAGAGGGTTTCGCGTAAATCGGCCTGTGGGGCAAGCATGGCGTCACAATAGGCGTTTTCGGCTTCTAAATGGGCGCGAATTTTCCTGTCCAGCACAGCAGGGTTATGCATGACCTCTTGCCAATTATCATCCCGTAACCAGGCATATTCATCTTGGCGCGTCTTGCCATGATGCATATCTATCTGGGTAGATTTGGTGGGGGCAGGCGGTAAGTTCATGCAGGCTTGAACGCAAGCGCCGTGCCATTTATGCAATAGCGCACCCCCGTGGGTGGTGGCCCATCGGGGAAGACGTGCCCTAAATGTGCATCACAGGCGGCGCATAAGGCCTCAACGCGCTCCATGCCATAGCGCGTATCGGCACGCGTGGCTATGGCCGCTTGCTGGGCAGGTTCATAAAAACTTGGCCAGCCCGTGCCGCTATCATATTTGCTTTGTGAGGTAAACAGCAGCGCATCACAACATAAGCAATGATACACCCCCGCTTGCTTGTTATCCCAATAAGGACCGGTAAAGGCAGGTTCTGTTCCCCCGCAACGAGTGACATTATATTGTGCTTCGCTAAGATTTTCCCGCCATTCACGGTCAGTTTTTTGCACCATGATTATTCAAACAAAAGCGTTAGGCTTTCGGCAAGGAGTGCAGGGTTTTCCTGCCCTTCAATTTCTATGGCAACCGAGGACGTAAACAGTATCCCGCCGGCTTTCGGCTCGGCAGATATTAAACGCACGCGCGCCCGCACTTTAGACCCGACCGGCACCATATTGGTAAAGCGCACCTTATTGGAGCCGTAATTTATGCCGCGTGTCACGCTCTTTACCCCCGAAATGGACGAGGTGAGCATTGGCAAAAGCGACAGGGTTAGAAAGCCATGCGCGATGGTCGGCATACCCAGTTCTTTTTGTGTGCGTTCGGGGTCAATGTGAATCCATTGATGATCACCGGTTGCATCGGCAAATTGATTGATGCGATCCTGGTCAATCTGCACCCAGTCGCTGACTCCGATTTCTTGTCCTGCATCGGCGGCATAGGCGTCTAAATTATCATAAAGTTTCATATGTTTCTCCTTGTTTGATTATACGATTTTGCTATCTGTTTTACCCCAATAACGGTCGCGCACCAAACGCTTATAAAGTTTTCCGGTGGGGTGGCGCGGTAATTCCTTATCAAAATCAACCGAGCGGGGGCATTTTAGCGCAGATAAATTGGCTTTGCAAAACGCTATTAATTCGGCTTCTAAATCCGGCCCCTGCTCATTCCAGTTCATTGGCTGTATCACGGCTTTTACCTCTTCGCCAAATTCTTCATTCGGCACGCCAATTACGGCGACATCGGCAACTTTGGGGTGCGTAATCAATAGATTCTCGGTTTCCTGTGGGTAAATATTTACCCCTCCCGAAATAATCATAAAACTTTTGCGGTCGGTTAGGTAAAGAAAGCCGTCTTCATCTACCCGCCCGACATCGCCCAAAGTTGTCCATGCCCCATTAGGGTGACGGCTATCGGCGGTCTTTTTCGGGTCATTGTGATATTCAAAATGCGGTCCCTCGCTTTCAAAATATATTGTGCCCACGTCACCTATGGGAAGCTCTGTGCCGTCATCATCGCAAATATGGAGAATGCCGGTTAAAGGCATGCCAACCGAGCCTTCATGTGCCAGCCATTGTTCGGAATCGAGTGCGCAAAAGCCATTGCCCTCACTGCCGGCATAATATTCATAAATTACCTTGCCCCACCATGCGATCATTTGTCGTTTTACGGCAATCGGGCAGGGGGCAGCGGCATGAATGGCGTGGGTCATGCTGGAGACATCATATTTTGTCCGTATCGCTTCGGGTAGTTTCAACATGCGCACAAACATGGTCGGCACCCATTGACTGTGGGTGATTTTATATGTTTCAATCAGGCCAAGCGCTTGTTCGGGGTCAAAATTTTCCATCACAATACAGGTGCCGCCAAGTTGCAAAACCCCTAAATTATAACGCAAGGGGGCTGCATGATAAAGTGGTGCTGGAGACAGATAAATTGTATTTTCATTCATGCCATAAAGCAAAGTTACCAGCATGACCAACGCATCCGGCTCATTGATGGGCGTATCGGGAAGGTCACGGCGAATGCCTTTCGGGCGCCCCGTTGTGCCTGAAGAATAAAGCATGTCGCGCCCGCATGATTCATCGGCTATGGGCTGCGGTGGCATTTCATCGCGGGCGGTCTTATAGCTTTCATAGCCTTCATGTGCCGTGCCTATCATAAAATAACCCGCTAAATCGGTAAGGCTGGCGCGCAATTCGGCAGCGACCTCCTGCATATGGTCGGAGGTAAAGAGCAATTTCGCATTGCAATCGCGAATAATATATTCCGCCTCGCCTGCGGTAAGGCGTGAGGAAATCGCCGTATAATAAATGCCTGCGCGTTGTGCCGCCCAGCATATTTCAAAAAAATGCACATTATTTTCCATGAAAATCGCAAGGCTATCACCGCGCGTTAAGCCGCGTGCACGAATAAGTTGTGCGATTTGGTTGGAGCGGTCATTGAGTTGTTTATAGGTAACTTCCTCGCCGCTGGCTGCCATTTTATAGGCAAGTTTATCAGGCATATTCTGGGCATGTTCAAATATATGCATGCAGGCCTCCCTTTATTTTCGCATGCCAAGACTATACGCCATTAAAAAAATTCGACAAGCATGAAAATAGAAACTTATTATACAAATTTAGAGGCAAGTGCGCTTATGTGCGTCAGGAAGGGGTGCCAATAAAAATAAGCAAGTCTATATAGATGTTGCTGAAAATATGCTATCATATGCCTTTATATATGAAGGGAGATTTTATGGCTTATGAAACAATAAAAACCGAATTTGATGATGATGGCATTATGGTTATAACGCTGTGTCGTCCCGATGCGATGAATGCCTTTACCGCCCGGATGATGCATGAAATGTGCGATGCCTTCGATGTCGCGGATGGGGATGACGCTGTGCGTGCGATCATTATCACTGGCGATGGCGAACGTGCCTTTTGTGCGGGTGCCGATTTATCACAAGGGGCGAATACGTTTAATTATGCCGCCCGCCAGGACGAGGCAGGTAAACGCTCTGCGGTGCAAGAGGACGGTTCAATAGATTGGGGTGCCGATGAGGTGCGCGATGGCGGCGGGAGGCTAACATTACGTATTTTTGAAAGCATTAAGCCGGTTATTGGTGCGATTAACGGTGCGGCGGTTGGTGTGGGTGCAACCATGCAATTACCGATGGATATACGTATTGCCGCTGAGCATGCGCGTTTCGGCTTTGTTTTTGCCCGCCGCGGCATTACGCCAGAGGCGTGCTCATCTTGGTTTTTGCCGCGTCTTGTGGGCATTTCCAAAGCGTTGGACTGGTGTTATTCGGGGCGTTTATTTTCAGCGCAAGAAGCGCAAGAAGCAGGATTGGTGCAAGAAATTGTCCCGAAAGACCAGCTAATGGGACGTGCAAAAGAACTTGCCAAAATGCTCACCGCCGAAAGCGCACCGGTCTCTATATCGCTTACCCGCCAAATGCTGTGGCGTATGTTAGGGGCTGATCATCCGATGGAAGCGCATAAGGTCGATAGCCGCTCTATTTATGGGCGGGGACGCCAAAGCGATTCCAAGGAGGGTGTGATGTCATTTTTGGAAAAACGTCCAGCGCAATTTACCGATAAGCCCAGCAGCGATATGCCAGAATTTTATCCCTGGTGGAAAGAACGCAATTTTGAATAATGGGGCCTAATTTGTCTCTATAGGCGGGTCGATGCGTTCGATCCGCCAAATAGAGGTGAAAATAATTAGACTGGTAATAAATATGATCATGCTTAAGCCCGAGATAAGAGGTGCGGTTTGCGGGCTGATATATTCGGCAATCAGCCCCGTAACCCATGCCCCCAAAGGCGCAGACCCCATAAAGCCAAGCGTGTAAAGTGCCAAAACGCGCCCGCGTAAATATGCAGGCGCATTGGTTTGAACCACTGTGCGGCTCATGGCCATATTGGCGCCAGCGCATAAACCCCACAATGTGGCACATAGTGAAAACAGCAAAAAATTAGGCGCGCTTGCCATAAGCAGTAAACTTATGGAACCGAGAAATGTAGCGATACATAAGGCGCGCCCTTGTCGGTGCACGGGTTTGCGGCGCATCATAAGAATACTGGTAAAAATTGTGCCGCCCCAAAAGCAGAAATTCAAAATGCTAAATTCTAACTGTCCCCCATTGAAATTCTCACGCACAATAATCGGTAAACCAACCATAAACAGACCAACAAATAAAATCCCTACGGCCATATTGCCTAGAATAACAGGTAATAATGTCTGTGAACGATAAATAATTTTTAGGCTATTTCGCCATGTGATGGCTCCGTTTTTATGGTTTTCATGGTCTATTGGCGGAAATGAGGGCAGCGCGAGGGCAGCGCCAAGCCCGATAAGCAAAATGACAAATTGCATGGCCGGCAGAACGTATATTTCGGTAAAAGGGGCTACGGCACCAGCCAGGATATAGCCGAAAAGCTGGGCGCCGAATTGTGCAAGAAGCGCGAACATAACGGCTTTTTGAATATCGAGCTTTTTATCCACACGCGATAAGAGGGCATCGCGCGCCGGCATGGAAAGTGATGAAAATAACCCCATAGAAAAGCTGAAAATCAGCATATGCCAATATGTTAAGTGCGCGCTCCATAAAAGCCAAAAAATAGCCAAAGGGGGGAAAAGCATGAGGCTATGGATAAGAACTAAAATTTTACGTCCATCATTATGGTCGGCCACGCGCCCGGCAGACAGCAAAAATAAAATTTGCGGAATAGATCCCATAATCTGCAGCAAAGCAAGTTTCGCGGCGCCGACCTGCAAATAGATAAGGGCAATGGTTGGGAGCATAACAAATTGTAACCCCCAGGTTGCAAACCAGGCCGCGATGCCGAGAAGATAGGGGATAAGAGGGCGGTTAAAAATCATGCCCTATATGGCAGAGTTTTCACGGATATGTCATTAAAAAAATCTATAGACTATATAATTTATTTATATTAGAAAAATTATCCTATAAGTTGTATAAATACAATAATAGGTTGATTTTTTCCCCTATATTTGTGCATAATTAATAACTACAAATTGAAAAACCCTATGAATAGGATAATATTTATCTAATAACACTTTGATTCTTAAACAAAAATAGAAATATGTTCTCGGGGTGGGCAGAGCATTGATAATGGCCAAAATAATAAAAAGAGGCTCGTTATGCCGGCTCGTGCGACAAAAGTTACATTATATGATTCACGTAAAATCACCCATGCGCTCACAAGCAATGCGGATATTTATGATATAGCCATCACACGGCTCGTGGCAAACTCGGTTGCCCTGGCTATCGGGACAAAAGAAGAATATTTACTCGGCCCCAGCCGTGGCGCACATGCATTGGCATTGGGGCGACAAACCATGCAATATTTAATGCATGTCACATTTGGCATGGATTATACGCGCATCGGTTATTGGACAAATCGCGACCGCACCAGCGTATCTTATGCCTGTGGGCGTATCGAGGAATATCGGGATAATTTATCCTATGACAAAGCCCTGTTTTTTGCCGAATTGGCTTTGCGTGAAATGGCTCAGGGTAGCTTGAATATGCATGGAGGCGAACCCCAATGACCCCGGGTGCGTTACAGGAATATCGCCGTATTGCCGGACGTCTGGAAAAACGGGGTCTTATCTGGCACCTTTAGAGCACAATGAGCAATTCGGCTTATTTGTTCTGCGGAATAAAGGCAAGCGCCCGGTTATGAAAATCGACAGTGCACATATTCGCTTATGGCAAAAGCAGGATTTGGTGCAAAATATGAAACATGCAACGAGCCATTTGGAAATGAGTGCGGCAGGGCGCGCGTTTATGCGCCGTCTTTTTGCTGACCAGGATGCCTTTCGCGCGCAACACCAAATTCAAAAAAACACTGTGATCATGCACGGCGAGGAACACATAAAAGTAAGGCGCAATATGGGGGAGACGCCTTTAAGCTGGTTGCGGGCACGGGGCAACCGCAGTGGGGTGAAAATTACGGATATTGAATTTGAAGCGGGTGAAAAATTGCGCGATGATTTTGAAGCAGGCCACATGCATCAATGCGTCAGTATGGATTGGTCGCTTACTGCCACAAATGGTAAACATAAGCGGCGCATAGGCGGTTATGAGACATTGCCGCATCATGCTATGGAAGCGCGCAAACGCATGCGCGCGGCCTTAACTTATGCTGGTCCGGGGCTTTCTGATATTTTACTAACCATTTGTTGCGAATTGCACGGTATAGAAGAAAGCGAAGAGAAATTCGGCTGGCCACGTCGCTCAGGCAAACTTATGCTCAAATTGGCGCTTGCGCGTTTGACGGTATTTTATGGTTTGCAATCGGAAAGTGATGCCTCGGCCTCTTTGCGGATGCGCTGAACCATGGCCTGAAAGCCATTTGACCTTTGCGGGGTTAAATGTTCGCTTAGGCCAAGTGCCCGAAATGCCTCTTCAATATTAAATGCTAAAATTTCTTTTGCTGTTTTGCCATTATACAGCATAAATAAAATTGCGATTAACCCGCGCACAATATGGGCATCGCTATCACCACGGAAATGAAATATGCCGTCTTTATGCGCGCCCACCAGCCACACTTGGCTTACGCATCCTTGCACTTTATAGTGTTCATTATATTCATTTTCTGCCAAAGGCGTGAGCCCATTGCCCAATTCAATAATATAGCGATAACGCTCTTCCCATTCATCAAAGAGAGAAAAATCATCCAGTAATGTGGTAAGTGACATGAATAAACTCCTTATAGCTTGCTTTTATCCGTGTAAAGCCTATCTGTTAAGCATGTATTACATATATAATCCTGCTATGGTTAAAAAAAGGATATTATGGCGCGCTTAAAAACGGAAATATGGGTAAAAGCATATATACGCCTTGTCCAGATAGGGGGTGGCTTTGCTACGATACGCTGCCATGGAGATGATGATGCAGGAATTATTTTTTTATGTATAAATGGCTTAACTGGCAAAGCGGGGGTGCTTACAACAATGACTCATATGAATAATGAACGCGCATGGCGCGTTCTTGCTGCCCCCGCCACCCAGATAGATGATATAGAGGCTATGCTTATGCGTGAGCACAAACGTGACCCTGATTGCTGGATTATTGATGTGGAAGATAAGCAATTTAGACATTTTTTAAGTGAGCCGGTTGACGGTGAGTGGAGCATATCAGATGAATGAGTTCATAACATTATTTGCAGATTTATGGCAGCTAACCCGCGAGATTTGGCAAGATGGTGTTGCGGGATTTGGCATTGGCGACATGATTATCGCCTTTTTGATTTTTGTGCTCTTTGCGCTTGCGCGCAGGATGCTCGCCCGCTTCACCATGTGGAGTCTGCATAAATGGCTCGGCAAAACGCGCTTTACTTTTGATGACATTATTTATGAAGTTTTAGAAAAGCCCCTGCAATTTCTGTTTCTTATTTTAGGGGCTTTCATCGCGATGAATATTTTAAGCCTTGAAGGTGTGCTCAAAGAAATAGCGGATAAGTCGCTGCGCACATTGATTGCGGTGGGAATTTTCTGGTCATTTTATGCCCTGATCACCCCTTTGTCACGCCTCTTGGATTATTTGGGAGATATTTTAACGCGCGAATTGATTAACTGGCTCATTACAATTTTGCATTGGGGGGTTATCCTTGTCGGTGGGGCCACCATTTTGCAAATTTGGGGGATTCAGATTGCGCCGATTATTGCAGGGCTGGGGTTGTTTGGTGTGGCTGTTGCTTTGGGCGCGCAGGATTTATTCAAAAATCTGCTGGCCGGGGTGTCAATATTATTAGAGCAGAAATTCCGGATTGGTGACTGGATCGAGGTGGCCGATGCCGTTGAAGGCACGGTAGAGCATATCGGGTTTCGCTCGACACGCATAAGACGCTTTGACAAAGTGCCGGTGATTGTGCCGAATAATATGTTTTCTGATCGCGCCGTGATCAATCATTCACAAATGACACATAGACGCATTTTCTGGCGCATTGGCCTGGAATATCGAACCACAGCGCATCAATTAAAACAAATTCGGGCAGATATTCTGGCATGGATAAAACAAAATCCTGATTTTATTGACCCGCCCGAACTTCCCTGTTTTGTATTTGTTGATAGCTTTAATGATAGCTCTATTGATATGATGGTTTACACCTTTACCCGCACCACGGATTGGGAAGAATGGCTTGCCCATAAACAAGCTCTTGCATTGGCGATTAAGGCCTGTGTTGAGGCCGCCGGCACAGACTTTGCCTTTCCATCGCGTTCAATTTATGTCGATGCCTCTGATACGCTTTTTGCCAATATGAGTGGAAAATAGATTTATAAATGGCGTTGCCACATGATCCCGCGCCGCTCATCGCCAGCAGGTTGATAGCTATGTGAAAATTGTGCCAATGCGGCTGCAAACATATCAGGCGTAACATGCGCGTCTACTTCAAAAGCGTTAATGCCGCAGCGCGTCATAAAAGCCCATTGATCATAGAGCACCTCGCCAATCGCACGAATTTCACCGGTAAAATTTAGTTCATCGCGCAAAATCCGCGCCGAAGAATAGCCCCGCCCATTGCGATAGGCAGGAAATTCAATCGCAACCAATGCCAGCCTATCCAGAAATGGCGCGAGGGCGCGCACATCTTCCCCCGCTTTACTGCCGGCACGCAAAATGACGCCAAGCGGTGCCGCATGCTGCGCGTGCATATCGGCTTGTGCTTTCAGCCGGTCTAACGAAATAAGGCAAGGCGCATCGGGTAAATCTGCCGCATCCGCTTCACATATCTGCCATATGTCTTCACATAAAGCACCATCCTTAATGAGAATTTTAGCTGTCGGCATAAAGACGCTCCTTAAACGGGTCCATGCCTAAACGGCGATAGCAGGCAAGGAAAGTTTCTTGCGGGGTGTCGCGCAAATCAAGATAGCTGTTAATAATATTCTCCACCGCATCAATAATTTTATCTTCGGTGAAGGCAGGGCCAATAATTTTACCAATAGCGGCATGTTCATCCGGCGCGCCCCCCAGCGTGATTTGATAATATTCGGTGCCCTTTTTATCGACCCCCAAAATGCCAATATGCCCAACATGATGATGCCCGCATGCATTGATACAGCCAGAAATTTTAAGCCGCACTGTGCCAATATCATATTGGCGGGTAAGGTCGGAAAACCGTTTGGATAAATCTTGCGCGAGCGGAATAGACCGCGCATTGGCCAGATTGCAATAATCTAACCCCGGACACGCGATTATATCGCTAATCAGATTAAGATTGGGGGTCGCTAATTCATGCTGTCGCAAAATGTCATAAACCGCTTTTAAGTCATCTTGCTTGACATGTGGCAGGGTTAGGTTTTGCTCATGGGTGACACGGATTTCATCAAAAGAATAGCGCGCGGCACTATCGGCCAGCACATCCATTTGGGCAGCGCTTGCATCTCCCGGAATACCGCCAATGGGTTTGAGCGAGATATTAGCGATCGCATAGCCTGGCATTTTATGGGCCACCACATTGGTGCGATACCAGTTGGCAAAATCCGTATCTTGCGCCAATGCGTGGTCTAGCTGTGGGCTTTGGGCGGGCAGTGTTTCGAAAGCGGGCGGGGCGAAATAGGTCATAATGCGGTCAATTTCGGCGGGCTGTAAGGTGAGTTGTGCCGTGGCATCAATTTTTTCAAATTCCGCATCAACCAGACGGCGCATATTGTCCTCTCCAATTTCATGCACGAGAATTTTAATGCGTGCTTTATAGGAATTATCGCGGCGTCCTTGCATATTATACACGCGCATCACGGCTTCCAGATAGGCCAATAATTTTTCGCGTGGAATAAAATCGGCGAGTTTTTTGGCAATAAAGGGCGTGCGCCCCTGTCCGCCACCCACATGCACTTCATAGCCTGTTTCGCCCCGGGCGTTTTTGACAATCGCAATTCCAATATCGTGAAAGCGAATGGCGGCGCGATCTTGTGCGTGACCGCTGACGGCGATTTTGAATTTACGTGGCAAATAGGAAAATTCGGGATGAAAGCTCGACCATTGGCGAATAATCTCGGATATAATGCGCGGGTCTTCCACTTCATCGGCAATGGCACCGGCATATTGGTCGGCAGTGACATTGCGGATACAATTTCCCGATGTTTGAATGGCATGCATTTCCACCGTGGCAAGCTCTTCCAATATAGCCGGAATATCACCAAGCGCTGGCCAGTTATATTGAATATTTTGACGTGTGGTGAAATGCCCATAACCGCGATCATAGCGCCGCGCAATATGGGCAAGCATATGCATTTGCTTTGACGATAATGTGCCATAGGGAATGGCGACGCGGAGCATATAGGCATGAAGTTGTAAATAAACCCCATTCATGAGGCGCAGGGATTTGAACGCATCTTCGCTTAACCGACCATCTAGCCGCCGCGCGACCTGGTCACGAAACTCATTAACACGCGCCTTTACCACAGCATGGTCAAATTCGTCATAACGATACATATTTACCCCTCAGCCTGTATAAAACTCAGCTCTATGCTTGGCCCCTGTGCCCGAATATGTTCGCGCCGGCTTGCGGGCACGAAACCTTTGTCTGTTTCGTGCACTTCAAATAAATAGGGGTCGAGAATATGCTGTTCAAAATTTTGCGGCATAGCTTTGGTAAGAAGCGCTTGTGCTGCCGCTTTGCCATCACAAATATGCGCCTGAGAAAAATCACCCACCCAGCTGCCTGCTGCGGTAAAATAAACCACTTCGCCATCACTGAGCCGATTGGCGGTGATGGCCTGAAAACGTGCTGCCTTTGTGCTATGTTGCGCCATAATATCTTTAATTTATCTTGCCTTAGATCAGTTGTGTTTATCATGCATTTTTTTTAATTTACGTCAACATAATGTTAAATATTTTATTATACATTTACTTATTGTAAAAACTGTCATGCCAGCGATGTAATGCCAGCCATTCAATCACGCGAAACCCATAAAACAGGCATACGCCCATAAGCGATAAAAGCAATAATGCGGCAAACATAAGGGCGATTTCCAATCGATTGCCTGCCTCAATAATGCGCCACGCAAGCCCACCGCCTGCACCCGAACCTGCGACAAACTCTGCCACAACCGCCCCGATAAGCGCCAGCCCGCTGGCAATTTTGGCGCCAGTCAATATATGCGGTAATGCGGTAGGGAGCTCCAGATAAAGTAAAACCTGCCACGGGCGCGCATGGGACAGGGCGAATAGATCATATAAAGCAGGGGGCACGGCGCGAATGCCGGCAATCATATTGGTCACAATAGGAAAAAACGCGACAATCCACGCAATTATCACCAGAGCACGATTGACATGGTCAAACCCAACCCAAATCAGAATAAGCGGGGCAATGGCAATAACGGGCGTGACCTGTAAGGTAACAAGAAGGGGGGTAAACATCTGCTCTATAAAACGCAAGCGGGTGAATAAAATCGCGATTGCGCCCCCGCCGATAAACGCCCAAAATAAAGCCTGTAATGTAATGCTTAGGCTTATCCATAAGGCGTGCATAAGCGTGCCGAAATTATCATATAAGGCCAGCGCAATCGCTGAAGGGGCAGGCAGAATATAGGGCGGAATCTGGTTTACCTCTACGATAAATTGCCACGCCCCAAGCAGAATAAATATGCCGAGCAGAGGTAAAAACAGGCGCATCGTCATAAGGCGGCCTCTCGATTGCGTAGCGCGGCACCGATTTTATCACATGCGCTTAAAAATTCTGGTGTTGTGCGAAAAATGGCGCTTTGCGTTTGTGGTTTGGGAATCGCAATCGTGGCGGCAAGTCTGCCCGGTGCGGGGGTGAGCACCACAACCCGCTCGGCCAGATAAGCGCTTTCGCTAATGGAATGGGTGACAAAAATCATTGTGCATTTTGTCTCGCGCCAAATCGCCAGTAAATCATCTTCCAGACGATGGCGGGTTAATTCATCCAGCGCAGCAAAAGGCTCATCCAGCAAAAGTAAATCAGGCCGGCTGACCAATGCGCGTGCCAGCGATACACGCATTTTCATACCCCCCGATAATTCGCGCGGTAACGCATGGCGATGCGCGCGCAAGCCAACCAAGGTAAGGGCTTCATCAACCCGATAGTCTATCTCTTTTTTGGTCATGCCAGCAAGTTTAAGTGGCAAGGCAATATTATGATAGGCGCTGTGCCATGCCATAAGCGTGGCCTCTTGAAACACAAAGCCGATATTTTGCGGGATGTGATTAAGCGTGCCGCTTGTGGGGTGCATGAGGCCTGCAATCAGGCGCAATAGGCTGGATTTGCCGCATCCCGAAGCCCCGACAAGTGCCACAAAGGCCCCTTGCTCTATGGTGAGGCTTATATCCTGTAACGCCACCCCCATACGCGGATAGTGCAGGCTTACATGGTTAAGTTCAATCATTAAGAAAGCGGGTGGTAAAGGCGGCGCGCCAGTTAAGTGTTTTGTCATAAACCCCATGCGCGGCCATAAGGTCAAAAAAATCTTGCCAGCGTGCCTCTTGCATCATGCCTATTTTGTCACCCAGAATATTACGCGTGCGTAATTCATTATGGGCAAAGGCAAGTGCATCCGGGCGCATATCAGGATTTGCCTGCATAATTAGCCGATTGCCGGGGGCGGGGTCTTGCATATAAGCCTGCCAGCCTGCAATGCTGGCCGTAACAAAGGCCTGCACAATTTCGGGGCGCGCTTCAATCAGTCGATTATGCGCCAGCACCATGGCCGCATAGCCGGGATAGCCGTAATCTGACAAAAGAAACACCTGTGGTGTGAATCCAGCCTGTTTTTGAATGGTATAGGGTTCGGAGGTCACATAGCCTTGTTGAATGGCACGTTTATCAACCAAAAAGGGCGCAAGGTTAAAGGTATATTTTCGAATTTGCGTATCGCGGAAGCCTTGCGTTGCTTTAAGCCACACCCAAAAACTACTTATTGTGGCGTCAGCAATCATAATTGGCTTATCCCGCATAGCGACAAGCGTTTTTATATCATCACGCGGATGGGTAATCAGCACTTGCGGATCTTTTTGAAAAGAAGCCATAACGGCGCGCGCGGGGATGCCGGCACGGATCATATTTAAGGGAATAAAGGCGTTAGACCCCATACCGAAATCTATGGCGCCAGCACCCAAAAGTTGCGGAATATTTACCTGCGGTCCGCCAGATATAATTTTTACGTCCAGCCCTGCTTGTGCGTAAAGCCCGAGCGCTTTGGCCTGATAAAATCCACCCTGCTCGGCTTGGGCTTTCCAATCCGTGGCAAATGTAACCCGCACCTTATCTGCTGCATAAGCGGGTGTGAGTAACAGGCCGAAAAAAAGCCAAATATATAAAAAAGCACGGTGCGCAAAATTCATGGGAATTAGCTCCTCTCTTCTTTGCACTGTTGCAAAACTGCCCGCTATGCGTCAATGGTTTAGCCTTAAAATTGAAAAAAAATTTACACAAGACCTATTTTAGGAAAGCCTTGTTTTTTAGAGAGGATGACAAATTTATCCCCGCCAAAATATCGGATAACTAACTGTAACATAAGAAAAAAATAAATTTTTGCTTGACTATGCGCGCGCTATTTGTTATTCATTATGCCATAGTCAAAAATGTGTCCGAACAAAACCCTGACATGTAAACGCGAAACCCGAAATGCAAAGGCATGGGATAATCGCACATGCCGATAGGCACGTAATCGCGCCAAAAATAGTATCGGCGCGGCACCTCACTATGGTGCCCGTCAGTAGAGGCGCCGTAATAAAAACTAAAATGTCTATATGAATAAGCCCGTCCACCATATGGCTATCTTCTAAAAAAGATAGAGCATAAGGGCTACACATAGCCTAACTAAAAGATGCAGCCAATGCGCGGCGGCATCTTTCTAAAATAAGATTATATGACAATAAAAAAAAAGAAACGGCGCACGCATATTGAGCGTGTGCAGGAAAATCTGCTCGACACACTGGCACAGCTAGAAGCAAGTCTGCCCCTGCCTGGGGATGCCATAAGCGAAGATTTTGAACGCATTAGCCGGACCACGGCAATTTTAATTAAGAGCTTTGAAACCTTAAAAAAACTGGAAAAAGAAAATTCCGACAAAGAAAACAAAAAACAAAAAAGATCACATACCGAACTTATCGCCGAAATTGAACATCGTCTCGATCGCATCACTGCCGCTGCAGAAACGCAAGCGCTTTCTGGCGACTCTGACACGTGAGCAAGTTACCGCGCTTTATTGGTATTGGCCTTTTTGGGCGCGCCCCGACCAATTACCCCCCGACGGGGCATGGACAAGCTGGCTATTGCTTGGTGGGCGCGGGGCAGGCAAAACCCGTGCCGGGGCGGAATGGATTCGTAGTCTGGTTGAACATGAAGATAAAACAAAATCCGCGCGCCATATTGCTTTAATTGGAGAAACCTTAGGGGCTGTGCGCGAGGTGATGATTGAAGGGGCGTCTGGCCTTATGGCTATCTCCCCGCCGCATTTTCGCCCACGCTTTTATGCCGGGCGCAATGTGTTAATATGGCCAAATGGCGCACAGGCACATTTATTTTCGGCGGAACGGCCACAAAGCCTGCGCGGCCCACAATTTGATGCAGCATGGTGTGATGAACTGGCAAAATGGCGTCATACTGAGGCAACATGGGATATGTTGCAATTCGGCTTGCGTTTGGGTGAAAATCCGC
This sequence comes from Parvibaculaceae bacterium, assembly GCA_965227805.1. GTDB lineage: Bacteria > Pseudomonadota > Alphaproteobacteria > RS24 > RS24 > CBDDGJ01. The sequence continues at coordinate 801,884 of CBDDGJ010000003.1, forward strand.
GCCAGGTTGTAACCACGACACCGCGCCCGACCTTGCTGATTAAAAGGCTGCTCAAAGACCCGCATTGTGTGGTGACACGTGCTGGCACGCGCGCCAATATTGCAAATCTAGCGCCTTCATTTTTGCAGGATATTGTTGGGCGCTATGAAGGCACAAGATTAGGCAGGCAGGAATTAAATGCCGAATTGCTGGATGATACGCAAGGCGCATTATGGAATATTGAATTGCTTAATCGACAAAGATGCGCGCACGCGCCGGATGTGCGCCGCATTATTATAAGTGTCGACCCGCCCGTAGGCAGTGGCCCCAAGGCGGATGCATGTGGCATTATTATTATCGGGCAGGCAGAAGATGGCTTTGCCTATGTGCTGGATGATCGCACTGTGCAAGGCTTAGCGGCACGCAAAGCCCGCGTGGTATTTTGGGGGTCGATTTGCGCGATGCGGATGCCCCTGCGGCGAAAAATGTCGCCTATCAGACCAGTGGTGATGCGACGGGATTGGGGGCTAATCCGGTTGATTTTTTAATTGACTTCGCTTTTGGCCTTGAGCGCTTATATCGCGCAAAAGCAAGCTGGCTTATGAATGGGTCGACTTTGGCAGAATTGCGCAAGCAAAAAGATGATCAAGGCAATTATATTTGGACACCCACCACGGCAGCGGGTGAACCTGCGCGGCTTTTGGGTTATCCGATTTATGAAGATGCCAATATGCCTGATATGGCAGATGGTGCTTTATCAATTGCATTTGGTGATTTCAAATCGGCCTATATGATCATCGACCGGCGCGGGCTTTCTGTGTTACGCGACCCCTATAGTGCCAAGCCTTATATCCTATTTTATTGCACCAGGCGCGTGGGCGGTGATGTGGTCAATTATGATGCTTATCGTTTGGTGCAAATAGCGGCTTAACCATGATTAGCTTACTCAAACAAGGCCCGTCACAAGAGCCGGTGACGGTGGCGGAATTGCGCGACCATCTTAAGCTGGACGGTTCGGAAGATACGCTTTTGGCTAGTCTTCTAAATTCCGCCCGCCTTTTGGTGGAAGCGCAAACCGGAACCCGGCTATTAAGTCAGACATGGCAATTCCTGATGAATAAGTGGGAAGGCGAATTTATTCGCCTGACCCAATGGCCGATTATTTCGGTAGAGGCAATTACATTGCTCGGGGAGCCTACGGAAATTGTTAGTCCTGATATTTATCATCTTGAAAATAATATGCGCCCGGCAACGATTTGGCTTAATGAAGGCTATGCCTGGCCGGCGCTAAATCGTTCGGAAATGGGCATTTTGATAGAAGCCGTGGCCGGTTATGGCACGCAGGCGGAAAATGTCCCCGAAGCGCTTAAGACGTCCGTGCTTTTGCTGGCTGCATATTGGTATGAAAGCAATGATTGGAACGGTCATATAGCGGCTACGGTTGTGCCGCCGCAAGTCTTGAATGTGCTGCAAGATTATCGGCATATAAGGATTTAATGGATCATGCGTCGGTTGGAATTTAGCCTTGATATGCAAGTGATCACCGAAGCCGGGTTTGTGTGGGAAGAACAAGATAAGCTATGGCTGGTGCTTAAGCCTTTAAGCCGTAGCCTTGCCATACGTGCCGGCACAGAAGAGCAGATTGCAACGCATAAGGCGCATATGCATTATCGGGCTGATATTCGCCCCGGCATGCGCTTTCGGCGGGATGGCCGGATTTTATATATTCATACGGTAGAAGATATAGGTGAACGCCATAGGCGTTTGGCATGTTTATGCGAGGAATATGATAAAGCCGAACCGGTTATTATTGCGACAAGCAAAGATAATGCAGGCGATGACGCATGAGTGATATGGCACAAAATCTGCTTGATAGCCTGTTTTCACTTATAGCGGCAGATGCGATGATGCAGGATTTATTTCATCCCCAGGCAGGGCCGCGCGCGCAATTACCCCGTTTGTCTTTTGATGAGATTCAAACCCAGCCATTTGGTGATACGGATTACGCACACACGCATAAAGTGTCTTTTTCATTATGGACAGATTTGCACGCGCGTGATGAAGCCATGCATTATGCACAAGCCTTACGTGACTTATTTGCCGGTGAGATAAGCATAACCGACGGGCAGATTATATGGTTTCGCGCAGCACAAGATATGTCTGCTCCTGATCATGGTGCACGTTTATGGCGCGTGCGTGTGAATTTCGAAGCCCTAACCGAAACGCTCATAAGCGTATAAATAGGAGACAATTATGGCAATGCAAAGAGGCAAAGATATTTTGCTGAAACTAAAACAAGCGGATGGTGACATATATGAAACCATAGGTGGCATGCGTGCAAGCGAGATTGCCTTTAATGCACAGCCCGTGGATGTAACCAATGCCAATAGTAGCGGACGCTGGCGCGAATTTTTAAGCGATAGTGGCATGCGCACAGCGCGCATTAGTGGCGAGGGTGTATTTCGTGACGAGACAGCTGATGAAATGATGCGCGCTTTGTTTTTTGACAGCGGCACTGCATCATGGGAGCTTACCTTACCGGATTTCGGCGTGCTAAGTGGTGAATTTGCGCTTACGGTGTTAAATTATGCTGGCAATTATGATGGTGAAGTGCGCTGGCGTATGGAATTGCAATCAGCAGGCGAGATAAACTTTGCCGCGCTTTAAGTTTAGCCTTTGTCCGCTTTGGCCGAACAGGCATCGCGGTGAAGTACGTGCCGTTATCAATGGTCGCCCCTGCCTGCTTAGGCTTTCTTTGCATGCGCTTGCCTGTTTGGAAAGCCGTTATGATGATGCAAATATTATGCGTCTTATTCGCCGTTTTTCCGAACAAGGTATGGGGGCAGGTGATATTGATAATATTATTCGCGCAGGCCTTATCGGCATGCAAAACCCTTTAGGCGATAGCGATACACCGCTTGATGTAGAAGGTGGGTTTGGCGCTGCCTCGCGTGTGGCGACGGCATTGATTATGCGTGCCTTTGAACCGCATAATTCATGAGTGATTTTCCATGGCAAAGGCTAATGCATATCGCACAAATTTATGCGGTTACACCCGAAGCGATATGGCATATGACCCCGGCGGCACTTTTTGCGCTTCACGGCGAAACACAAAGCGCGCCTTTTACACGCAAAGAACTGCGTAATCTTATGACACAATTTCCCGATAGGATATAGCCCATGCAAAATGAAGAAGATATGAACGCCTTATCTGATGCGGCCGCGCATGCGGATGAGCAATTACAAATATTACTCACCACATTACAGGAACTAGACACCGAACAAAAATCCACCGGGGCAACAACCCAAGAATTTGGTGCATTAATCAGCGAGGCTTTTGGCGGCTTGGATGAAAGCGGTAAGGCTCTGGTGCCGATTGTGAGCAATATGGCAAATTTAATGGGTTCGGGCTTTGGCGCGGATACACCCACGCCTGCGCCGCCGCCGGCATTTTCTGCCATGCCTATGGCGTCTGCTCCGTCGCAAACAGTAACCGCGCCACAGGTAAATGTAAATTTATCTACGGCCAATATTGAATCCATGCGTCGCTCGGAAGGACAATTAACCGCTCTTTTGGCGCGCACAGTTTCGCGTGGATATATGAGTGTATAATTATGTCTGATTTTTTTCATGATGTAATTATGCCCGAATATCTTGCTTTCGGCTCAACCGGAGGTCCCGCTTATAAAACCGAGATTTTACAAACGGCTTCAGGCTTTGAATGTCGCAATGCATTTTGGGCACATAGCTTACGACAATATAATCTGATAAGCGGCGCACGCCCTTTGAATGAGTTACGCGATTTGGTTGACTTTTTCGAAGCACGCCGTGGCCGGCTTTATGGCTTTTTATGGCGCGATTGGATGGATGATCATTCGGCAAATACAAGCACGCATATAAGCGCTTTTGACCAGATTTTGGAATCTGTGAATGAAGACCGCACTATTTTCAAAACGCAAAAGCAATATGGCGCGGGTGATAATGCTGTTGTCAGGCGTATTTTTAAGCCGCGTGCCGAGGGGTTCTTGCTGGCGCGTGATGGCACGGTGCTTACACAAAATGAAGATTATACGCTTGATGCAACCATGGGGCGCGTGACGCTCAATGAAACAGTGCCGACAGATGAGCGCATAACGGCAGGGTTTTATTTTTATGTGCCCGTGCGTTTTGATACGGATATGCTGGATGTGCAGCTTAGCTCATTTGACATGGGGGTGATGCCATCTATTGCGCTGGTGGAGCTGAAACTGAGTGAGCCGGAGGATATGTGATGCGGGTTTTACCGGAAAGTTTTACCCAAGATTTTGCCGATGGGGTCTCACATTTATGCCGGTGCTGGCAGATTATCCGCACAGATGGTGTGATGGTAGGGCTTAGCGATCACGATCGGAATTTGACTTTTGCCGATACTTTATTTCATGCCAATGCAGGAATGGATATGACGGTGATTGAACACCGGAGCGGCTTTGCGGTTTACGGGTTGGATATTGACGGCATAGTGGGTGCACCCCATATAGAGATGGATGCGCTCACTGCAGGCCTTTATGATGGGGCGCATGTCTATATTTGGCTGGTCGATTGGCAGGATGTATCTAATAGGTTATTATTATTGAATGGGTTTTTGGGCGATGTCGTGCTACGCGATAATAAGTTTACGGCAAGCCTTAATGCAGCGAATATTGTGTTGCAAGACCAGGCCGGGCGTGTTTATCAGGCGACATGTGATGCGGCTTTGGGCGATACACGTTGCGGGGTCGCGCTTAATGCGGCGGCATTTCAAACCGAAACATATATTGTCGATTTTACCGAAACACATATTATTATTCCCGAACAAGATTATGAGGGCGGATGGTTTACCGGGGGCATCATTCAATTTGCAGATGGCACGCGTCAGGATATTCGTGCCGATCACATTATTGATGGGCAAAGATATATTATCTTATGGGAAAATATAGCCAGTGCCCTTGCGTTAAATGATCCGATTATTTTAACCGCCGGATGCGATAAGCAATTTAGCACATGCAAGGCCAAATTTTCTAATAGCATAAATTTTCGTGGATTTCCGCATTTGCCATCGGACTCTGTTTTGGTGTCAGCAACAAAAAGTGCCTAATATGTGGCAGGAAAAAATTATTACCGAAACACGTAAATGGCTCGGCACGCCCTATCGCCATCAAGCGTGTTGTTTGGGGGTTGGTGCTGATTGTTTGGGGCTTATTCGCGGGGTCTATGCCGGGCTTTATGGAGCTGAAGCGCCCACTCCTCCGGCCTATCCGCGCTTTGGGGCGCGTGATGAAGGGGAAATTATCTGGCAGGCAGCACGGCATTATTTGCAAGAAAAAGCGCTTTGTGATTTAGGGGTGGGAGATGTGCTTTTATTTCGCTTGCGGGCAGGCCAAACGGCGCGCCATTTGGCGATTATGTCTGCGTCGGATCAGATTATTCATGCAGCTTCCGGGGCGGCAATATGTGAGGTTTATTTTCACCCCTGGTGGCAAAAACGCTTGGTTGCCTGTTTTTCGTTTCCCAAAAATAATATAAATAATGTCTGATTCTGCAAATAGTAATCAATCCGGAAATGGGGGTGCATCTTCATGGATGCAGTTGGCACTTAGCATAACGCAATTCTCGCAAGCGCAAAATATGCCGCCGCGCGAGGGACCGCGCCTGGAAAAAATTCAGTTGCTTTCAGCAGGTGAGGGCGATGTTATCCCCCGCCTATTTGGCCGCATGCGCTTAGGGGGCAAACTCATCTGGACGGGCGCGCTAGAGGAACATGTTTATGATAGTGGCGGCTCCAAAGGCACAAGCACCGCCACGCAGCGCGATTATAGCTATACAATGCATCTGGCAATCGGTCTTTGCGAGGGACCTATATCACATATTGGGCGTGTGTGGGCGGATGGTATTTTGCTTGATACAGCGGATTATATTATGCGGCTCAATACGGGGGCTGATGATCAATTGCCCGATCCGCTTATCGAGACGATAGAGGGGGTAGACGCGGCACCGGCTTATCGGGGGCTTGCTTATGTTGTGTTTCAGGATTTCAATTTAACGGCTTTTGGCAATCGGGTGCCGCAATTAAGTTTTGAAGTATTTTACAACAGCCCCCTCTCAAGCGATTTTGTGCGTGCGGTGAACATTATTCCGGGGGCAACCGAGTTTGGGTATCATCCGTCCCCGCATGGTGAGCTTATTGGTATGCGGCTGGAAATGATTTCGGAAAATCTAAATGCAAGCCCCAGCCTTTCGGATTGGCGGTTATCGCTTGATGCCTTGCAAGACGGGTATCCGAATTGTAAAGAGACCGCGCTTGTGGTGACATGGTATGGCACGGATTTGCGTGTGGGGGATTGTAAGGTCGAGCCGCGTGTGATGCGACATGATAAGGTTACCATACCCACAAGCTGGACGGTTGCGGGAAAAAGTCGCAGCGATGTGAACCTTGTATCAACGGTAGATGGGCGCCCTGCCTATGGGGGCACACCTAGCGATGACTCGGTGGTTAAGGCGATTGAAGATTTACACGCGCGCGGGCTTAATGTCGTATTTTATCCGTTTTTGATGATGGATATTCCGGCAGGGAATAATTTGCCCAACCCCTATGGCGGGACGGGGCAACCGGTTTATCCGTGGCGCGGGCGCATCACATGTGACCCCGCCCCAAGCGCGGCTGATACAGTAAATGGCACACAAACGGCCTATGAGCAGGTTAAAAATTTCATTTATGGCAGCGATGGAAAAAGCGGGCTTTATGCGATGATGGAGCATTATGCCACGCTTTGTGCACAGGCGGGGGGCGTTGAGGCGTTTTTAATCGGTTCGGAGTTTGAGGCGTTAAGCCCGGTAAGCAAGGGGCGTGGCGAGTATATTCTGGCTGGATTTTTGCGCGAAATTGCGGCGCGCGTGCGCGAGATTTTACCGGATACCAAAATATCTTATGCAGCTAATTGGGGTGAATACGGTAGTTTTGTCGAGCCTAATGGCGATGTCTTTTTCCCGCTAGATGAATATTGGTCATCTGACTTATGCGATTTTATTGCTATTGATGCCTATTTCCCGCTATCCGATTGGCGTGATGGCGATGTGCATTTAGATGCACTTGCGGGGGCAAGGTCGGCGACTGATATGGATTATTTGCAGTCGCAGGTCGAGGGGGGTGAATATTATGACTGGTATTATGCATCGCAAGAAGACCGTGATGCGCAAATTCGTAGCCCCATTACCGACGGCGCAGGACAAGCTTGGGTTTATCGTGCAAAAGATATAAGAAACTGGTGGCAAAACGCGCATCAAACGCGCTTAAATTGGGTGCTAGATGCATATACAGCATGGCAGCCGCAATCAAAACCGATTTGGTTTACAGAAATAGGGTGTCCGGCAGTTGATAAGGGGAGTAATGAGCCCAATCGGTTTCCGGATCAAAATGCATCAGATGCGGGTTTGCCGCATTATTCTAATGGCCAGCGTGATGATTTGATTCAACGTCAATATTTGCGTGCCTTACGCGACTACTATTTGGATGAAGCACATAATCCGGTTTCCGATATTTATGGCGCACCCATGCTGGATTGCGATAGATTATTTATCTGGGCATGGGATGCGCGCCCCTTCCCTGCCTTTCCCTATAATACAGATTTATGGGCAGATAGCGTGAATTGGCATACGGGGCACTGGCTCAATGGGCGTTTATCGACCATGGCTGTGAATGAAATATGGGAAGAAATTGTCGATGACGATATTGTTTTTGTATCCGATAATGTGGATGTGACCATAGATGGTTATGTGGTTGACAGGCAAATGCCACGCCGCAATATTTTGGAACCGCTCTTATATGCACTGGGTCTGGATATGGTGCAAAGCAATGGGCAGCTCAAAATTGCGGCACGACACAATGCTTTTATCCATAATATATCGCAAGCAGATTTACTGGATGCCCCCGTGCGGGTGAGTAAAAAGCGCAATGATATGCAGCGCCTGCCGAATATTTTACAATTACATTATATACGTGATGATGGTGCTTATGAACTCGCCTCTGTTACGGCGCGCAAAAATGGCGATTCCCTGCCGATAGAAACAATACAATTACCCTTGGTGATGCCGCGCGGGCAGGCGAGCGATTTGGCAACACGACTTTTATATGAGTTACATAACGAGGCAGAAACTATCAAACTTTCCTTGCCGCCGGCATTTTTAACCATAGAGCCAGGCGATGTGATAACCTATGATGACAAATATTGGCGCGTTACGGCAATGCTCTATCAAGGGGGTGTTGACATAGAAGCGGTGCGGCACATTCCCGCCTTTTACGACACACAAGCCTCTATTATTTTTGATACACAAATCGACATACCGTAAATAAATGCCTTGGCACATTTACATGTATTAGAGCTTCCTGCGGCGGCAAATCTGGCCAATAGCGATGGTAGCTGGACGATTGGCACGCCCTTGGTTGCGGTAAGTGTGCTCCCGTGGACACATGATATTTTGATTGAAAATGAAAGCGGCCAGTGGTCGCAAAATATAAGCCGCCCGAGCATTATCGGTGAAACACTCACCGCGCTTTCCTCTGCCCCTTCAGGGCGATGGCTGCCAGGGGCGACGCTTGAGGTCGAAATTATTGATGGCGAGCTGGAAAGCCGCCCTAAAGCACAAATATTGGATGGGGAAAATATGTTGGCCATAGAGACATCGCTTGGCTGGGAAATTATACAATTTGCCACGGCCACACTTATTGGTGATCGTCACTATCGTTTATCGGATTTATTGCGGGGTGCACTTGGCACAGATGATATGATGGTCGGCACGATTGCGGCGGGGGCAATATGTGTGATGCTGGATAATACGGTAAATGAAATCAGCTTGTCGAGCGAACGCATGACGGCGGGCATAACGCTTTATTACGGGCCGGAAAATGTGGGGCGGGAAAATTACGCATGGCAAAATAAAGATTATATATTACGCTCTACAGGATATATATGTTTATCGCCCGTGCATATTCGGGCACAAATTGTGGAAGATGATAGTTTGCGCATAAGCTGGGTGCGTCGCGGACGCATTGATGCAGATAATTTCGAGCTTGCCGAAATACCGCTTGGGGAAGCAAGCGAGCTTTATCGCATTGAGGTGCGTGCCGATGGTGTTTTGGTGCGCACGCATGATGTGGCGCAAACCCTATGGGATTATGACACGGATATGCAAGCACAAGATCAAACAGCCCATATGACAGCACAAATATGGCTTGTGCGTATTGCCCAGATAAGTGCGACACATGGGCCAGGCTTTGCGCGTGAATTTGATATTTCAACTTATATGTAAAAGGAGACTTTGAAAATGAGCGACACACAAAGCCCGCATTTCGGGTTTGATTATTTAACCGCTTCGCAGGCACAAAAACATGTTGTGGTGAATGATGTCATTCGCGATATTGATTCATTTATGCATTTATCTGTAAAGGCAAATGCACTCACACAACCGCCAACAAGTCCGGCAAATGGTGATCGCTATTTAATCGGACAAAATGCAATAGATGACTGGGCAGGCAAAGATGGCCAGCTTGCCTTTTTTCATGATGATGGGTGGGTTTATTTTGAACCACAAATTGGGTGGCGCATATGGGATGAGGCAAATTTTGCTTTTCGCGTTTATACATCAAGCGGTTGGCACATAATAAGCGGTTCGGAGGAAGGTGATGAAGATGTTTACTTGCCGATTGATGGCATTGCGGTGGACTCGCATAAACTAGGCGGTAAATCGGCGAGCAATTATGCGCTTGCATCGGATGTTTCAGCGCTTTTACCAAGCGGGGTAATTTTGCCATTTGCGGGCGGGGCTATCCCTGCAGGGTTTTTGCTGTGTAATGGCGCGGCTTTGTCGCGCACCAGCTATGCCACCCTTTTTGCCGCCATCGGCACGACTTATGGTAGAGGTAATGGCTCCACCACCTTTAACCTGCCCGATTTGCGTGGCGAGTTCATCCGGGGGGCTGATAATGGGCGCGGCGTGGATAATGGTCGTGCTTTGGGTTCATCACAACGTGGGTCACAAATATTTCTTGATGATGGAAATAATTCGCATAGCACGCATTTTGGGGGTTCTGCAGATGTAGACAGATTGTATAGCGACTATTATCAACATGCCAATAAAACCTATGACCCCTATGATGGTGGCGGGCGTATATGGCATGGTGTTTATGGATATAATACTGATCCAACAAAATTAGATAAATACCGCACCTCTGTCAGTTATTATTGGCATATGCGCCCCCGCAATATTGCCCTTAACTATATAATTAAATATTGAGGTAAACCCACATGAAAATCTATAATTATGACGCCGTAACGGGTGAATATACCGGTGCGGGCACCGCGCAAAAATCACCACTTGATGGTGAGTGGCTTATCCCTGCGCATGCGACAGTGCTGGAACCACCCGCCCCCACAAAAGGCCATGCCATTGTGTGGGATGGTGATAAATGGGAAAGCAAACCAGATAATCGCGAACAGGAATATTGGCTTGGTGATGGCACGCATGTAACGATTGAGACGATAGGCGATGTGCCGCCCAAAGATGCGCTTGGTGCCCCTCCCGATTTACGCACACTTGATGAGGCAAAAGCCGATGCGGGCATAAGCGTCAAAAGCGGGCATGCCGCCTTATTATATGCAGCAAGCGATGCGGCCACACCCGAAGAGCGCGACACATGGGCGATAAAGGCAGATGCCGCTCACGCCGTGCTGAACGAGCGCGCCAGCACCGCCCAAACCCATATGCTGACAAGCGAGGCCGAAGCACGCGGGCTTGCGGTGGAAGACTTTGCCGCGATTATTATTGCCAAAAGCGATGCCTATCATGAGCTAGTGGCGCATGCCGCCGTGCTTAAAGCGCAAGCCGATATGGCGATTAGCCAAGCGAAATCTAAAAAAGCTGTAACTAAGGCGGTAAGCGCATTTGAGGCGGCGATCAATACATCACTGGAGGCACTGACATGAGCAGTTTCACCAAAGCCGTGGGCTTTGCCCCGCAACGCATCCAGCGTGGGCGGATAAGCCGCCTATTGCCGCCGGGCATGCAAACGCAAAAATATAAAGTCACCGAAGGCTTTACGTGGCGGGTTGATGCGCGCCAGCAGATAGATATTGCGCCTGGCTTTGTGTTTGACGGCGCGAGCGTGCCATTTCCTTTTACTCTGGTTTTCCCGCGCGTGCATTCGGATTATGTGCAAGCCGCCTGCCTGCATGATTGGCTCTATTCCACCCAAAGCACCCCCCGCGCTTTTGCTGATAAGCAGTTTTATGTCGCCATGCGGGTGCTGCGGCTTCCTGCGCTTTATGCGTGGGTCATCTATGCCGCCGTCCGACTGGGCGGCATGTGGGCATGGCGGCGCAAACGTGCGCACGGGCGTGGCTAAAGGGGGTTATGATGGAGTTTTTTGGCATAAAGATAAACTTGGCGCTTGCAGGCTTATTTTCCTTTATTGTTTTTTCTAACTCCTTTAATTCAACCTGTCTTTCATTTATCGCGTTTTATTACTGGTAATCATTATCGCCTGATTCAGCACGACTAATTTTATAAACCATCTGGTCATAAGAAAAATATATGATATGGTCTTAAACCTAATCACACATAAGCTGATGAGGGAAAGAATATATTATGTCACGTCTAACGACTGCCGCACCGCAGGTGAGCGATGCGCTTAATACACGTTTTTCATGCCGGAAATTTTTAGATAAAGCAGTATCTGAGGATATGGTGCGTGAAATTATCGAAACCGCTACACGCGCCCCTTCAGGTGGTAATTTGCAGCCCTGGCACGTTTGGGCAGTGAGCGGTGCGCCCTTACAAAATTTTATTGCCGATATTCAGGCAAAACTAAAAGAAAATCCGGCGGGCGAAACACCGGATTATCATATTTATCCCCCCGACATAACCGAGCCTTATGAAAGTCGCCGCACGGATATTGGCGAGCGCATGTATGGGCTGCTTGGTATTCCCCGTGATGATCGCAAAGCGCGCATTGCCCAGCTTATGGAAAATTATACATTTTTCGGCGCGCCGGTTGCTTTATTCTTTGCGATAGATAAGCAAATGCAGCAAGGCCAATGGGCAGATTTGGGCATGATGATGCAATCCATTATGCTATTGGCGCGCGAGAAGGGCTTGCATACATGTCCGCAGGAAATCTGGGCATTATGGACACAAACAATAAAAGAATTTTTGCACATTCCGGATAATATGATGTTTTTTTGCGGGCTTGCGCTTGGATTTGCTGATCCGGATGCGCTTATCAATCAGCTGGAAAGCCCGCGCGCGCCACTGGCTGAGACTGTGCAGTTTCTCTTTTGATCGATGCTGATGGGGGCGATGCTTTTTTTCTGGATTAGTGCTGCCTTTATGGTTGGCGGCATTTTATTTTTTCTTATGCCGCTTGTGGGGGGGCATAAGCGTTTTGCGGTGGGTTTTGCCCTTTGTCTGCCGCTTGTGGCGGTGGGGGTCTATAGTCTTATCGGTAGCCCCCATATGCGCGATATGCCCTTTGCGCAAAGAATAGCCGCCCAGCCAGAAACATTGCCTGCCGAAGCAGTGCTGGTTTTGCTGGAAGAGGCCATACGTAAAAATCCGCAAGATATACAAGGCTGGCGGCTTTTAGCCAGGGCGCAGCAAAGCATGGGCGATTTTATCAAGGCAAGCGATAGCTGGCGGGCGCTTATTGCACGTGATGATAATGACGCGGAGGCGTTAGGTAATCTGGCACAGTGCCTGATTGAGCGCGAGGAGGGGCTTATATCCGACGAGGCTTTTGACCTTTTAGAACGCGCGTTCACACTTGATGCAACCGATAATGCCACCCGTTATTTTTTAGGGCTTGCCTATGCACAGCAGCAAGATACTAAAAATGCCATATCAATCTGGCGTGCGCTTTTGGCGGAATTAGCAGCAGACCACCCGCTTGCTCAGGAATTAAAGCAGCGTTTGGCTGCATTGGAATAGGGGGCTATAAAGTTTATGCACGTAAAACATGTTAGGCTTTTCTCTATTTTGGGGGGGTTACTCATTTTGGCGCTGGCCTCATTCTGGGTGCTTTCGGCACTGGAGGATAATATTGTTTTTTTCCGCACACCAGGTGAATTGACAATGGATGAAAAACAAAGCGATAAATTTATGCGGATTGGGGGCTTGGTAAAGCAGGCAAGCGTTATGCGGCAAGGAACGCAAACCCGTTTTATCATCACCGATCTTGCCGGCGAGATCGAGGTATCTTTCATCGGCCTCTTGCCGGATTTATTCCGTGAAGGGCAAGGCGTTGTGGCGGAGGGGCGTTTTAATACTGATAATTTATTTATTGCCGAAACCGTTCTGGCCAAACATGATGAAACCTATATGCCGCCCGAAGTTGCGGCCGCCTTGAAAGCATCTGGCCAATGGAAGGGTATGGAACAGGAAACCGGGGGAGATAAACTGAGCTATGAATGAGCTTGGCCATTTTTCGCTTATTCTTGCCTTTTTACTGGCCTGCATCCAAGCCAGTGTGCCGCTTATTGGTGTTGCGCGTCAAGATAATATGCTAATGCATATAGCGTCGCGGGCGGCCTTTTTACAATTTTTCTTTTGCTTTTTTGCTTTTTGTGTGCTGATGACGGCCTTTATCCGTTCGGATTTTTCGGTGATAAATGTTGCTGTAAATAGCCATATTGCCAAACCAATGCTGTATAAGATTACGGCTGTATGGGGCAATCATGAAGGCTCTATGTTGTTATGGGTGTTGATAGTGGCACTTTATGGCGCTGCTTTTGCTTACTTTAGCGCGCATATTCCGCTTATATTTCGGGCACGCATATTGGCGATACAAGGCGGCATTGGAGCTTTGTTTGGTGCCTTTATTCTGTTTACCTCCAATCCATTTTTACGGCTTTCGCCTGCCCCTTTTTCGGGCCAGGGGTTAAACCCGATTTTACAAGACCCTGCTTTGGCGGCGCATCCGCCTTTGCTTTATGCAGGTTATGTTGGCTTTTCCCTTACGTTTTCCTTTGCGCTTGCCGCGCTGTTAGCGCGCACACCATCGCCCTTATGGGCACGCTGGATGCGCCTTTGGGTGCGTCTGGCATGGATCTTCCTCACATTGGGCATCGCGCTTGGGTCTTATTGGGCTTATTATGAATTGGGTTGGGGCGGATTTTGGTTTTGGGATCCGGTCGAGAACGCATCGCTCATGCCATGGCTAAGCGGCACGGCTCTGTTACATTCGACCCTGGTTGTTGCCCAGCGTGGTGCATTACAGCGCTGGACACTGCTTTTGGCCATTATCACCTTTGGCTTATCGCTTATGGGCACATTTCTGGTGCGTTCGGGGGTATTAACATCGGTGCATGCTTTTGCCAATGACCCCGAACGGGGGGTATTTATTTTGATGATTATGGCCATAACCATTGGGGGGGCTTTATTACTCTATGCCCGCGCTGCATCTTATTTCGTATCAAAAACGCTGTTTCATCCCCTGTCGCGTGAGACGGCTTTATTGGTGAATAATGTATTTCTCGCCACGGCCACCGCTACGGTGTTTATTGGGACGCTTTACCCGTTAGTGTTGGATGCATTTGGTTTGGGTAAAATTTCGGTCGGCGCGCCCTATTTTGCCACTTTGTTTACGCCGCTTTGTGTCCCCTTCATTATGCTTATCCCTTTCGGGCCGTTTTTATCGTGGCGACAAGCAGAATTGGCGGTGGCTTTGCGGCGCGTGCGTTTTGGCTTTGCGGCGGTGGTGATTGTGATTCTCGGCCTTTATGCGGGGCAAGCGGCAAGTCTGGCTGTGAGCCTAGCGATTGGGGGCGCGTTTTGGGTCATTATGGGGGGGATGACAGATATATATACCCATATAAAAACCCGCATGTGGCATATACGTCCCTATTTCTTTGCTTCAGGTTTGGCGCATGCAGGCATAGGGATTATGCTATTGGGCATTATCGGGGCTACAGCCTGGCGTGCGGAAGTGATTACGGCTGTGCGGGCGGGTGATATTGTGCAGATTGCCCAATTTAGCGTGCGTTATGCGGGGGCAGATATAATTTACAAAGATAATTATCGCGCCACACGCGCACGGGTGGATTATGTTTCCGGGCCGGCCAATTTCGGCACATTATGGCCAGAGCGCCGCTTTTATACAGTCGAGCGCACCCAAACCACAGAAGCGGCCATTTATAAGGGCTGGGCGGGGCATCTTTATGTTGTTATCGGTGAGGCGGTGGAAGATGATAAGCGTATTTTACGTATATGGTATCATCCGCTTATTGTCTTTATCTGGCTGGGGGCTGGCTTTATGGCATTGGGGGGATTATGCAGTGTGAGCCGCCATATAAAATGGCCTGTGCGTTCCCGTAAGGATGGTTAAATATATGCGGCTTTTTATGATTGCTTTTTTGCTTTTTGCATCGCCCGTATTGGCCATAGATCCCGGCGAGGCGTTATCCGACCCTGCATTAGAAATGCGTGCCCGCGCTTTATCGGCACAGCTGCGCTGCCTTGTATGTCAAAACCAATCAATCGATGATAGCGATGCCCCGCTTGCGCGCGATCTACGCCTGCTTATTCGCGCGCGTTTGCTGGCAGGCGATAGCGATGCACAGATAAAGCAATTTATTGTTGCGCGCTATGGCGAGTTTGCTCTTTTGCAACCGCAATTTAATCCCCGCACTGGCATGTTATGGGGCTTGCCGATTTTATTCTTTGCAGGTGCCTTATTGACCCTATGGCGTTTACTTAGGTAAACTTATGCCTTTATGAAAGGGGGATGAAGATAGTGCGCATATTGGTGGTAGATGATGATGTGCCAGCGGCCACAAGCCTTATCAGGGCATTGGCGCAAAAGCATATTGAGGCGCATCATGCCGAAGACATAGCAGAGGGGCTTATCGCTGCGCGCAAGGGTGGGTTTGATGTTTTGGTGATAGACCGCATGTTACCGCAAGGTGATGGGGTGGATATGGTGACGCAATTACGCGCCGAACACATTATGACACCGGTTTTATTTTTATCTGCCCTGGATGCGATAGATGAGCGGGTAAAGGGGCTTGAAGCGGGGGGAGACGATTATCTGACCAAACCGTTTGCTTTGGCCGAGCTTATTGCGCGCGTGCAGGTTTTGGCGCGGCGCAAAACAGAGGATATGGCTTCCGATACAATTTTGCGCTTTGCCGATTTAAGTCTTGATATGCTTGCGCGTAAGGCCATGCGGGGGGATGTGGTTTTACCTTTACAGCCGCGTGAATTTGATTTGCTAAGCTATTTTATGCGCAATCAAGGGCAGCTCATTACGCGGGCGATGCTCCTTAAACATATTTGGAATTACGATTTTGACCCGCAAACCAATGTTGTTGATGTGCATATATCGCGCTTGCGCGGTAAAATGGATAAAGGTCAGGCGCCTGCCTTGTTACATACCATACGCGGGGAGGGATATATTTTACGTTTATGAGGGCTATGTTGACAACGCGCCGCTTTCGCATTGCCCTTATTTACGGGGGGCTATTTGCGCTCGTAAGTTGTGCGAGCCTGTCTTATTTATTTTGGAGATTTAACACTGTATTGCATGAGCAAAGTGCGGCACAAATTATGCAGGAAAGTGAGCACTTACGCGCGCTTTATATACGTTCTGGCGAAGAGGCGGTGCGTCGCGAGATTGAGCGCCGCAGCCGCGATCCGCGCGCCCCGATTTACTGGCTCGCGCACAATGGTGAAAAACGGGCAGGCACGCTGGATAATCTGCCGCCGCTCTCGGCGAGCCAGCAACAGGCGGATAATTGGGTCGTCTTTTCTTATGCAACACAGGGTATGCCGGCACAAGTGCGCGGGCGGTTTCATTTGCTCGATGAAGCAACTCTGCTCTTTATTGGGCGCGATATGCGCGCTTTTAATAGTGTACGCGCCGCTTTTATTTCTGCGCTGATTACAAATTTAGCTGTGCTTGTTTTATTGGGCATTTTGGGCGGCGTGTGGATGGCTTATCGGTCTGGCCGCCATATTGAAGCCTTATCGCGCGCGATTGATGGCATTATGGCCGGGAATTTACATATGCGCCTCCCGATAGGGGGGGCGCATGATGAAATAGATATGCTAAGCCAAAGGGTGAATAAAATGCTCGCACGCATAGAAACATTGGTTGCGGCAAATCGTCAAAGCGGCGAGCATATTGCACATGATTTACGCTCCCCCCTTAATCGATTGCGGCTTAATTTGGAAAATGCCGCTTTGCACCATCCGCACGCCCAAGAGATAGACCAGGCGATTGCAGAGCTTGATTATATATTAACCCTTTTCGATTCACTGCTAAAATTAGCGCAGGTGGAGGCCGGGCATGGCGCCACCGATTTTGTGCCGCTTGATGCGGGCACGCTTATACGCGATATTGCCGCACTTTATGAAGCGGTGATTGAAGATGCACATATGCAGCTGTCTCTGGATGTGCCGGAAGAACCGCTTTTTATAAAAGGGGATGCGGCCTTACTTAATCAGGCCGTGGTTAATTTGATTGAGAATGCCTTAAAATATGGCGCACGCCAGCAAGGGGTGATTACGCTTGGTGTGCATAAAAAAAATGATCGGGTGCTTATCTGCGTAAAAGATCAGGGCGCCGGCATGGCAGAGGCGGATTATGCGCGGGTTACGCAACGTTTTGTGCGGCTGGATAAGGCGCGGCATATGAAAGGCAGTGGGTTGGGCTTGCCCTTGGTGAAGGCGATTGCGGCACTACATAATGGTGATTTTGTTCTAACGGCACATGAGCCGCATGGCCTCATGGCGGTGCTTGATATGCCTTTGGTGTGAGCACGCATGTTATTATTCGACCATATTTCGCCACATCCGCCCGCCGCAGCGGATGCCTATGACAGGCTGGGCGAGGTGTGGACGGCATTTATCGCGGACGGGGCGCCGCCTAATATTGCCGCCACGCCTATGGCCGGTTTTCTCGCCTGGATTGGTGATGCAAGCCCTTATCTGACACGGCTTATGCATAAACATATAGCGGTTTTGCGCGCGCTGAAACGGCACCCACCGCATGATTGTATTGCACAAATTTGTGCGGCGCTTGCGCATGATGCATCGCGGGCTGAAAGTCGTGATGATATCATGCGCTTATTGCGGCTTGGTAAACAAAAAATCGCGCTGATTATCGCCCTATGTGATCTGGCTGGGTTTTGGGATGTCGAAGCGGTCACGCAGGCATTAACCGATTTTGCGGATTTAGCGTGCCGGTTAAGCCTGGCCTTTTTGCTTGCCGAGGCACATGCGGCAGAAAAAATAATCAGTAAGCCCGCTGCAGCACATAGCGGTATCATCATTTTGGCGATGGGGAAATATGGTGCCTTTGAGCTTAATTATTCCTCTGATATTGATTTGATCATATTTTATACGCCCGAAAAACTCACACTTGCCGATGGGCTTGACAGGCGTAAATTTTACATCACGCTTATTCGTGATTTTTTGACGCTTTTACAAAATCAAACACAGCATGGCTATGTGTTTCGGGTCGATTTGCGCTTGCGCCCGAACCCTGGGGCGACGGCGATTGCGGTGTCAGTGGCGGCAGGGTTGTCTTATTATGAATCATTCGCACAGAATTGGGAGCGCGCCGCCTTTATCAAAGCGCGTGCCGTGGCAGGCGATATACAGGCCGGGGAGGCCTTTTTACATGCCCTCGCGCCTTATATTTGGCGGCGTAATCTGGATTTTGCCGCGATTGAAGATATTCATTCCATGAAGCGGCAAATTCATGCCGTAAGGGGTCATGGGCAGATTGCCATTGCAGGACACAATATAAAATTAGGGCGCGGGGGCATTCGCGAAATAGAGTTTTTTGTGCAAACCCAACAACTCATAGCGGGGGGGCGTGATATGACATTACGCGGGCGCGGCACGCTTGCCATGTTGAATGCCCTCGCACAGGCACAATGGATAAGTAAAGCAACCGCACACGCCCTGACCGAAAGCTATAAATTTTTGCGCCGCTTGGAACATAGGCTGCAAATGCGCCTTGATGAGCAAACGCATACCCTACCTAAAGATGCGGCGACGCTTACACAATTTGCGTATTTTGCGGGCTTTGCTTCACTGGCTGAATTTCAAAATGCGCTTGGTGAACGGCTTGGTTATGTCCGCGATGAATATGCTGCGCTTTTCGAACATGCTGAAACATTGGCGGCAACAGATGGTAATTTGGTGTTTACGGGCGGAGACGATGATCCCGATACAATAGAGACGCTGGCAAAAATGGGGTTTGCGCGGCCACGTGATATGATTGCGCTTATTCGCGAATGGCATAGCGGGCAGTTACGTGCCATGCGTTCCACACGGGCGCGCGAAATGCTCACCCGCCTTATGCCGCATTTATTGCATGCCCTCGCACAAACACCTGCGCCAGATGAAAGCCTGATTCGCTTTGATCGTTTTTTACGTGGCTTGCCGGCGGGGGTGCAATTATTTTCTTTGTTTCAGGCCAATCCGCATATTTTGAAGATGCTGGTTGATGTTATTGGCGCCGCGCCGCGCCTGGCTGCGTGGCTTAGCCATAATGCGGCGGCGATAGATGTGATGCTCACACCGGATATATTTGTGCCAATAGAATCGGCGGCGCATTATTTGGAGGATTTGACGCAAAAATGTGCCCAGAGCGACACTATGGAAGACTTGCTGGATGTGGTGCGCCTGTTTGTGCATGAGCAACATTTTCGTGTTGGACTTTCGATTTTGACAGAACCGCATGGTGCCGCGATTAAGGCGGGGGCGCAATTTTCTGCCATCGCCGCGGCTGCTGTGCAAACCGTTTTGCCTGCCGCGATTGCTGATATAGAACAGGCTTATGGGCGTATAGATAATGCCACTTTTGCACTGATTGCTATGGGTAAATTCGGGGGGCAGGAAATGACCATGGCTTCCGATCTGGATATGATTATGATTTGCGATGCGGATGATTTTACGCATCTGTCGGATGGTGCCAAACCCCTTGGGGCAGATATATGGTTTACACGTCTTAGCCGCAGGCTTATAAGCGGGCTTACGGCGCAAACCGCCCAGGGTGCCCTTTATGAGGTAGATACGCGCTTGCGCCCTTCGGGTAATGCGGGGGCATTGGTCTCGAAATGGCGTAGTTTTATCGACTATCAGCAAGATAAAGCATGGACATGGGAACATATGGCGCTTACCCGTGCGCGCCTTATTGCTGGTGATGGTGTTTTGCAGGATAAATTAAATGCGGGGATAAAAGATATTTTATGCCGCAAGCGCGATACACAAAAACTTTATGCCGATATGTGTGATATGCGCGCGCGTGTGCAAAAAGAACGTCCGCAAAGATCTGTCTGGGATGTGAAACACGGGGCGGGCGGTTTGATTGATATTGAATTTCTTGTCCAGACATTACAATTACATTATGCGCATATTATGCCGGATATTCTTTCGCCACATACGGGGCGGGCGCTTACAAATTTGCATGCGGCGGGTATTATCTCTGCTGCTGATTATGACCATCTCTCCTGCGGCCTCACCTTATTTGATGATCTGCGACATATCCTAAGTGTGAGTGTCGGACAGGGGGCACAGGATGAGCTTTCCCCCGCCACACAAAACTTACTCTTGCGCACAGCCAATCTGCCCGATATAGTGCATCTACAAGCTGATATTGATAGGATACGGCGTGATATTGCCGCAATTTTTACGCGCCTTGTTCCGGCATAATGCGCGTTGACGTGTGCGGATATTTTATTTATCCTATACACCACGTCATAAAGAGGGGTTTCAAAAAGGGGGGTTCATGAATTTCGATTTTTCCAATGATCAAAAAATGATGCAAGACCAGATACAGCGTTTTTTGCAGGATAAATGTCCGCTATCGCGGGTGCGGGCGGTGCTTGAGAGTGATGAAACATATGCGTCCGATATATGGCAGGGCTTGTGTGATTTGGGTGTTGCCGGTTCGGCCATACCAGAGGCCTATGGCGGTTTGGGTCTGGGCGCTTTGGAACTATGCGTTATCGCCGAAGAATTAGGCCGTGCGGTGGCGCCGGTGCCGTTTTCCTCTTCTATTTATATGGCGGCGGAGGCGATACGGCTTTACGGTGATGAGACGCTTAAACAAAACTGGTTGCCAAAATTGGCAAGCGGGGCGGCGATTGGCACATTAGCGGTGAGCGAAGGTATAGAAACCCCCGCGCCGCAAACGATTGACAGCATATTTTCTAAAAGCACAATAACAGGGAAAAAACTACCTGTTGCCGATGCGATGGATGCAGATGTAGCACTTGTGCTCGCGAAATCCGATAAGGGCATCGCGCTGGTAGCGGTGGACTTGACGGGCGCGGGTGTGACGCGTGAAGCAGTTAAAACCATAGACCCCACCCGCGCGCATGGCGTGATTACGTTTGATAACGCGCCGGCTACTTTAGTGGGTGAAGATGGTGAGGGGTGGACGTATTATAATCGCATTGAAACCGGTGCTGCCGTGCTTATGGCTTTTGAGCAAATTGGGGGGGCACAAGCGGCAATGAATATGGCCAAAGATTATGCGTTGGAGCGCTATGCGTTTGGGCGGCAAATTGGTTCATATCAGGCGATAAAACATCGCTTGGCAGATATGTATGCGAAAATTGAACTTGCGCGCTCAAATTCTTATTATGCAGCCATGATGCTGGCAGAAGACGGGACAGATTTAGATATTGCCGCCGCTGCCGCGCGCGTTGCGGCAAGCGAGGCGTATCGGTTTGCTGCGCAGGAGAATATTCAAATTCATGGCGGTATAGGCTTTACATGGGAGGCGGATACGCAATTCCATTATCGCCGCTCGAAATTATTGGAGCTGGCTTTAGGGTCAGTGATGCGCTGGAAAGACCGTCTGGTTCATGTGTTAGAAAAAGCCAATGCAGTATAGATAGCTTAAGGGAGAAGAATATGGATTTTAATGATAGCCAGGAAGAAGCCGAATTTCGCACCGAAGTGCGTGCATGGTTGGCGCAAAATGCGCGCGCGAAAGACCCGCACCGCACCGCCGCCCGCAGACAAGCCCCCAGTTTGGAAGAACGCCTTGCGCGGGCGCGTGCGTGGCAGGCCAAAAAGGCCGAGGCCGGCTATGCGGCGATTACCTGGCCGAAGCAATATGGTGGCTTAGGCGGCACACCGATACAATCGGTTATTTATGCACAAGAAGAATCCAATTATGACGTGCCAAGCGGTATATATGAAATAGGCTTGGGCATGTGTATTCCGACCATGATGAAATGGGCTACGCCGGAGCAAAATCAACGCTATGTAAAGCCTGCCCTTTATGGGGAAGAAATATGGTGTCAGCTTTTTTCTGAACCAGGTGCCGGCTCTGATGTTGCAGGATTACGCACACGGTGCGAACGCGATGGTGATGCGTGGATTATTAACGGCCAGAAAGTATGGACGTCGGGGGCACATTTTTGCGATTACGGTATTATTGTCACGCGCTCCGACCCCACAGTGCCCAAACATAAGGGGCTTACATTCTTCTTTTTGGATATGAAATCGGAAGGTATTGAGGTGCGCCCAATTAAACAAATGTCGGGGGATAGTAATTTTAACGAAGTCTTTTTCACCAATGTGCGCGTGCCAGATACGCAACGCCTTGGCGAGGTCGGGCAGGGCTGGCAGGTTGCGCTTACCACATTGATGAATGAACGTCTGGCCGTTGGCGGCGGCGGCGGGGTTGACTATGCCGAATTGGTGCAGCTTGCCCAAAGCCTGCGCCTGGAAGATGGCGCGCCAGCGATTAAAAATGCAGCCATTCGGGAAAAAATCGCTGAATGGTATGTGCAAACGCAAGGGCTGAAATATACCAAATTCCGCACGCTTACGGCGCTTTCAAAAGGGCAAACACCGGGGCCGGAAAGCTCGATTGGTAAAATTGTGTCGGGGCCGAAAATGCAAGATATTGGTGCATTTGGTATGGCGCTGCAAGGCCAAGGCGGCATTATGCAAGATGGTGAATTATCGGCCATGATGGCGGCCTTTCAAAATCAGTGGTTTGGTGGTGCGGGCTATCGCATTGCGGGGGGCACAGATGAAATTTTGCGTAATATTATCGCCGAGCAGGTTTTAGGTTTGCCCCAAGATGTGCGGGTTGATAAAAAAGTGCCCTTTAATGAATTGCCACGTGGCAAGTAATTTTATGTAATCCATGGGCGGGTGCCATTATATGTGCTAAGTGCCTTATCTATGGAGACTCCGGATAAAAATTTTCGTTTTTGCGTTGCGCCCATGATGGCGTGGACAGATAGGCATTGCCGCTTTTTTTTGCGCCTTTTAAGCAAGCACACACGGCTTTACACAGAAATGCTCACGGCGGATGCGCTTATATTTGGCGCGCGCGCGCGGCTACTTGATTTCGATGCAAGCGAGCATCCATTAGCTTTGCAATTAGGTGGTAGCGATCCGCAACGCTTGCAACAAGCGGCACGCATTGGCGAAGCGTGGGGTTATGATGAAATCAATCTTAATGTTGGTTGTCCTTCGGGCCGCGTGCAATCGGGGCAGTTTGGGGCGTGTCTTATGCGCACGCCTGCATTGGTTGGCGAATGTGTCGCGGCCATGCGCGCGGCGGTTCGCGTGCCGGTAACGGTAAAGTGCAGGTTAGGGGTTGATGAGCAAGATCCACAAACGGCGCTGTTTACTTTGATTGAAACATGTGCCCGTGCCGGCGTGCGGCATTTTATAATTCATGTACGCAAAGCATGGCTTGATGGTCTAAGCCCACAGGAAAATCGGGATATTCCGCCGCTTGATTATGAATTGGTTTATCAGCTGAAACAGGCATTTCCGCAGCTAACCATTATCATCAATGGTGGCATTGATGCGCTTGCCGCGTGCGCGTCACATTTTGAGCATGTTGATGGCGTTATGCTGGGGCGTGCGGTGTATAAAAACCCTTATCTGCTTGCCCATGTTGACCAGGCTTTTTTTGATGCTGCTGCCCCTATCATTTCACGCGATGAGGTGATGGATAAGTTTATTCCCTATGCGGAAAAAATGTGTAAGGTAGGTGTGCCGCTTCATGCAATGACGCGCCATATTATGGGGCTTTATCATGCACAAAAAGGGGGCAAGCAATGGCGGCGCTATTTAAGCGAGCAGGTTATCGGGCGGCAAAAAGATCCGCGTGTGCTTAGTGAGGCACAAAAATATATCGCCGCACCGCTGCGCCATAGCATGGCATATGAGGTGTAACCTTATGGATCATGATATTCTGATTTTATGTTTTTTGCTTGCTGTTTCCGGCCTCGTTTCTGGCCTTATTGCCGGTTTGCTGGGTGTGGGCGGGGGCATTATTTTGGTGCCGGTTTTATTTCAGTTATTTATTTTTTTAGGCAGTGATGCAGCGGTGCAAATGCATATGGCGGTTGCAACATCATTGGCGATTATTTGTTTCACCTCGGTTCAATCCTGGCGTGCCCATGCGCGGCGTGGTGCGGTTGATTTTGTCATTTTACGCCACTGGGCGCCTGCCATTTTAGTGGGCGCAGGGCTTGGTGCGCTTGGCGCGCGGTTTATATCTGCGGATGGGCTGAAAGCGATTTTCATGTTACTGACGCTTATTTTAAGTGCCCGCATATTTATGGTTTCGGGTGCTGATGCCACACCAAAACAGGCGGAGGCAAAACAGTCCCCTATATCTTTGGCAATACAAAGATTGCTTGTTTTTTTGATTGGCTTTTTTTCCGCGCTTATGGGTATTGGCGGGGGCACGCTTTCGGTGCCCTTATTGACTTATAGCGGGCGTAGTGTGCATCAGGCGGTTGCGACATCTGCAGGCTTAGGTTTTTTTATCGCCGTGCCTGCAACACTGGGTTTTATCATAGGCGGGTGGCATGTATCGCCCCTTCCGCCTTTCACGCTGGGCTATGTGCATGTGCTTGCATTTGCGGTGATGATCCCCACAACGATGATAGGCGCGCCGCTTGGCGTAAAGCTGGCGCATTTTTTAGCACCTAAAACATTGCGCTATATATTTGGCTTTTTTTTATTGGCAAGCGGCACGCGCATGTTGCTGGCGATTATTTTATAAAACCATAGGCTTTTTTCTTTCTTTTTGGGCACTACACATTCCTTGCGGAATGACGTGCCTGTCCTATTGCACGCGGAACGCGCTTCTTTCATTTTTGTTACAGGCAATGTAAACGCTTTTTTCTTTTTTGCTGTGGCAATGCCCGCGCGTAGATGCGCCTTTATATAGCGCAAAGCAAGCGCGGGCATCCTTTTTGCGACAAGGGATGCGGGGTTTTTCTTTCACTTTCGTAAAAAACTATGTAATATAATGTTAGCCACACCCCATAAGGGGGCATGGCTGGGGAAGTAGGAAGCCCCTATGTAGTTCGGCTTGCGATAGCCGTGAATATCGCCACCGCGATAATATTGTCGGGGTGGCGGCGTTATAAAATAGGTCTTGCGGCTAAAGGCGTCGCGGCCATTAACTACATGGTTTTTCTACGACCCCGGCACCAAGTTTTGCTTGGTGCCGTTTTGTTTAATGCAAATAGGAGGGTTAACATGACCAATGACTATAATATGATAGCGGATATTTTGAGCAAATTTCACACCTCGTCAGATGTGATAAAAGCCATCTGGCTTATATGCTTCACCTTAATCCCTTTGGGTATCGTGCGGATTATACACGATATAGTTAAAATCAGAACAAAGGCAAAAGCTGAACCGCCTAGCGAGATAGCGGACTAATTTACTAACTGCTTTTATGCGCGCCTGCAGCAGAAAAGAACAAAGCGCGTTCCGCGTGCAATAGGACAGGCACGTCATTCGCGCCCGCGCGGCGGCGTGAGCGCGTGCAGTTAGGCTAGGACTGTGAGTGGTGGCGGGTGCTCGCTATGAGCCGGTGGGCAATCGCGCGACAAACAAGAATGCAATGTGTAGCGTAAAATAAAGAATAAAAGCGCGGAACGCGCCTATTTATACAGTAACCTCAGGGGATGGTGTTTTGGCTGTATCTTCGCGTTGTTTTAGCGGACCGCGCCGACGGGCTTTGGTGGGCGGCGTTTCTGCAGCAGCATTTTCTATATGTTTATCCCCATTTGTGCCATCGCTTCCCGCTTGTGTAGGGAGCTCACCTTGTGCGGGCTGTGCTGCGGGTGCGTTTTCCGATATGTCATTTTCTACAACGCTATTTTCTACAGCATCATTTTCTGCCACATATTCTTCCGTTTTCTGGTCATCCTCCGCTTCGCGTCTGGGTGGCTGATGCATGGCCATAATGCGATAATAATGTTCGGCATGTTGTAGATAATTTTCTGCATGAATACGATCGCCCGAGGCTTGCATATCCCGCGCCAAGGTTTGATATTTTTCATAAACCTGCATAGCCGTGCCGCGCACACGCACATCAGGCCCATTACTATCATAACTTCTATTTGCAGGGTTAGACTGTCGCCGATTTCGACCACGTGATCGTTTCATCTTAATCTCTCAATTCCTTATAAATTATATCATCTTAAAAGAGCGTTTATGCTTTTTGCAAATCATCGCCACTTAAAATTGCTAAATGCCCTACCATTCTCTTTATCCCGGCTATGTGGTTATCCAAGTAACCTTTCATATTTAGCGGGATTTTCAAACCAGTATGCTTATATTCAGTTAAACCGTGAATATCGCTTCCGAGCAATATGAATCTAACGCGAAGCATATAAAAAAGCAAGCCCTTATTTATTTTGCGCCACAATAACCCGCTTAATGCCGTGTAAATCTTTTACATAATCGATATTGGTAAATCCATACGTGCTGAGCAAGGCATGCACAGCGTCATATTGATCATATCCCAGTTCAAAAACAATATGTGCCTTTGCCGTCATGACATGGGCAAGATGCGGGATAATTGCACGATAGCACGCAAGCCCATCTACCCCGCCATTAAGCGCGTGATACGGGTCATGATCGCGCACTTCGCGCGCAAGCTGGGCAATATCACCCTGCTTAATATAGGGCGGATTGGCAATGATAAGGTCAAAAACCCCATCAATAGCTGACAACCAATCCGATTGGTAAAATTGCGCGCGCGCGCAAACGCCATGCCGAGCAGCATTCTGGCGTGCTATCGTGAGCGCCGCTTCGCTTATATCAACCCCCACACCCGTGGCATGCGGATTAAGATGTAACAGGTTAATCAGCAAACAGCCGCTACCTGTGCCGAGGTCTAAAATACGCGGCGCATCTTGTGGCATAAGCGCATGGGCAGCCTCTATAACAGATTCACTATCACCACGCGGGTCAAGCACATCAGGCGATATATTAAATGCAAGCCCATAAAATTCGCGATGCCCCACAATACGCGATAGCGGCTTTCCGTTTAAGCGCATATGGGCGATGCGGTTAATCGCTTCATTTTGCGCATGGGTAAGAGACGCGGTCTCTTGCATAATATAATCAATTTCAGTTAAGCGGGTTACATGCATGATAATCAAACGTGCCTCTAAATGCGGATTATCCAGTCGCCCCGCTTTGAATGAGGTTACAAGCCGCGCCGCTTTATCGCGCAAACGCATACATTATGCTCCTTCATGGGGTTTCGTCATCAAGGGTGGCAAGGCGGCGGCTTTGGTCTTCGGCAATAAGGGCATTTATCAATTCATCCAATCCGTCACCGGCAAGAATTTTATCCAACTTATGTAAGGTAAGGTTAATGCGGTGATCTGTCACCCGCCCTTGCGGAAAATTATAGGTGCGAATGCGCTCAGAGCGATCACCGCTCCCCACTTGCGATTTTCTATCTGCCGCCCGTTCGTTATCGGCACGCGCGCGCTCCATTTCGAAAAGCCGGGCGCGCAATATCTTCATCGCCTTCGCCCGATTTTTATGCTGTGACTTCTCGTCTTGTTGTGACACGATCAATCCTGTTGGCATATGCGTAATCCGCACAGCACTATCCGTTGTGTTTACCGATTGCCCTCCAGGTCCGCTTGCACGAAACACATCAATGCGTAAATCTTTTTCATCAATGGCAACATCCACCTCTTCTGGTTCGGGTAGCACGGCCACAGTTGCAGCCGATGTGTGAATACGCCCGCTACTTTCTGTCTCAGGCACACGTTGCACGCGATGCACCCCGCTTTCAAATTTCAACATGGCATAAACGCCTGTGCCGCGCATGGCGACAATAATTTCCTTAAAACCACCAACATCACCTTGTGATTGGCTAATGAGTTCGGTTTTCCATCCTCTTAATTCGGCATAGCGTTGATACATACGAAATAAATCACCGGCAAATAAAGCTGCTTCATCGCCGCCGGTGCCGGCGCGCACCTCTACCATTACATCCAGATTATCCGCCGCATCTTTGGGCAAAAGCAAAATGTGTAAGTCTTCTTCCAGTGTTATTTTTTGCTGTTTCAACGCAGGCAGGTCTTGCTCGGCAAGCAAGCGCATATCCTTATCTTCACCACGGGCAAACTCTTCCAAATCTGCAATATCCTGCAGCACATTCTGATAGCGCGGAATAATATTCAATAAAGGCTCCAGGCTGGCATAGTCTCGGGATAATTTAACAAATTGTTCGGGCGCACAATCTGTATTCATTTCGGCTTCCAGCATTTTGGCACGGGCTAAAATGTCATCAAGGTGCTGCTTATGAATCATGATGCTGCTTTTTCTTTTACAAAACGTTCCACCTGTTGCACCAGATGGTCTATCATTTCATTATGGGGCAATTTGTGGTTGGGGCGACCATTTAGGTAGACCATGCCGCTTTGATTTCCTCCGCCGGTAAATCCGATATCGGTAACACGCGCCTCGCCCGGGCCATTAACGACACAACCGATAATAGAAAGCGTAATCGGCATTGTGATATGTGCCAGACGCTCTTCCAATATTTGCACAGTTTTTATCACATCAAACCCTTGTCGCGCACAAGAGGGGCAGGAAATAATGGTTACACCACGATGGCGTAAGCCGAGTGTTTTTAACATTTCAAAGCCGGCCTTCACCTCATGCACCGGGTCAGCCGAAAGCGAAACCCGTATCGTATCACCAATGCCCGCCCATAAAAGTTTTCCCAAACCGATAGATGATTTTACGGTGCCAGATACAAGCCCGCCTGCTTCGGTAATCCCGATATGTAAGGGGCAATCCAAGGCCTGGGCGAGTTGCTCATAGGCCGCAACCGATAAAAATACATCTGATGCCTTGACGCTGATTTTATAATCGCGGAAATCATGTTCTTCTAAAATAGCGCTATGATAAAGCGCGCTTTCCACCATGGCTTCGGGACATGGCTCGCCGAATTTTTCCAGTAAATGTTTTTCCAAAGACCCGGCATTCACGCCAATGCGTATAGAACAGCCATAATCTTTTGCCGCCTGCACCACATCGCGCACCCGTGTTGCATCGCCAATATTACCAGGGTTGATCCGCAAACAGGCTGCGCCGGCTTTGGCCGCTTCAATGGCTCTTTGATGGTGGAAATGTATATCAGCAATAAGCGGCACATTCACCGATTTTACAATTATCCCCAATGCGGCGGTTGAGGCTTTATCAGGGCAAGATACACGAACAATATCCGCCCCTGCGTGTTCTAGCGCCTGAATTTGCTCAATCGTGGCGTCTATATTCTCGGTTTTCGTATTGGTCATAGATTGCACAGAAATGGGCGCATCTCCCCCCACGGCAACATTCCCCACCATGATTTGCCGCGACGTGCGCCGCTTAATATCTCGCCATGGTCTGTGCATCGTTTAGAAGTGCCCGTCTATGATAACATTATAATCAATAAGTTTTTTGTTAAGCCGTTCACCCTTGCGCCCGGGTGTGCCGATAATTTTATCTTGTGCCACATATTGCAAGGCACCGGCATTATTCGTGGTAATAAGATAGCGCGTGGCATTATCAGGAAGGGTATATTTTTCGCCCGCGTCAATTACGCTTGAAAACAAAACCGTGCCATCCGGTGTATCCAGGCGTAGCCATGTGCGTGCACGCGCCTGGATGGATAAGGGAGGAAATATTTTTACGGGTTGTTTTACCTGTTCCACAGCTGGTGGTGGCGCGCTTGCTTGGGGTAGCTCCACTTCTTTTTCTATTGGTGCTATGGGAGGCGCATCTGTGGTAGATGTTTCTGACGTAGCCTCAATAAAAGGGTCGTCATCTTCATTAAAAGAAAATACCAACATAATAAGAATAAGACATAAAAGCCCCAACACGCCACCAATAATAATGGTGGTGCGCGATTTTTCCGGTTCCATATCTGTTTCCAAAAAAGACAAGTTTATATTTTGAGTATGGGTGCATGCCTTAAATTGTGCCACAAGCGCATCGGCATCAAGATTTACCAATGTGGCATAACTACGAATAAAACCGATCACATAAACGGGAGCAGGTAAATTATCAAAGGCGTGCGCTTCAATCGCTTTTATATAAGTTTCTTTTATATTCAGAATGTGCGCAATATCTTCCAGGCTTTGGTTATTTTGTTCGCGTGCGGCGCGTAACTCATGCCCTAATGTTATTACGACAGTTTCGGTTTCAGCCTGTTGCGTGTCTTGCTCTTTTGTCATATCACATTACTCAATTTACTCATATTATAGGCGGGCTTTTAGGGTTTGTGCAAGCCTGTTGATTTTATCACGCATATCGCCAGATGTATCATCCAATAGGGGCGGCATTTTTTCACGTAAGTGGTGTAAATTTACCGAGCGTATCATGCGTTTCACTGCCCCTACTGATGTCGCTGGAACGGAAAAATGCGTAAACCCCACGCCTAACATGGCCATGGCCACAAGCGGTTGTCCTAGCATATCTCCGCATAAAGATATAGGGGTTTTTTGCTGCGTGCACGTCGTGGCAACATCGCGCATCATCCGTAAAAACGATAGGCTTAATATATCATAGCGATTGCCGATCAGCGCATTGCTTCGATCGCTTGCATAAAAAAACTGGAGTAAATCGCTTGTGCCGATAGATAGAAAATCAACATGCGGTAATAATTTATCCAATTCCCATATCAAAGCGGGCACTTCGAGCATGGCACCGACTCTAATTTGTTGCGGCACAGCATGGCCGAATTTTTTTTGACGGGCAATCTCCTCATGCAAAATATGTTTGGCTTTGATAAATTCATCACTGGTTGAAATGAGCGGAAACATAAGGTGCAATTTATGCTGTGCGGTTGCCGTCAACAGGGCACGTAGCTGATAGCGCAATAGCCCCGGGCGGTCGATTGCGATACGCATAGCACGCCAGCCCATTGCCGGATTTTCTTCCCGTAATGTGCGAATATAAGGCAAGACTTTATCGCCGCCAATATCAAGGGTGCGAAAGACCACATCGCGCCCTTTGGCGGCATCTATCACATATCGATAAAAATCCTGTTGCTCTTTTTGACGCGGAAAATGCGCAGAAATCATAAAATGTAATTCGGTGCGAAACAGGCCGATATTTTGTGCGCCTGATATTTCCAGATTTGCGACATCAACGCCAAGCCCCGCATTCATATCAAGTTTTATATCTACCCCATCGCGCGTGCGTGCGGGTAATGTGCGCAAACGCGCAAAGCGCTTTAAGCGTTTGGCACGTAATTTTGTGCGATCGGTAATTTGCGCGATAATATCGCTAGGCGGGTTAAGATGTACATGGCCTAAATCGGCATCAATAATAATCTCTTGCCCATCGCGAACAAAGTCGGTCAAATTACGCACCCCGCCAACAAGCGGAATATTAAGCGCCCGCGCCACAATGGCCACATGTGCGCTCATTGCGCCTTCCTCCAGGGCAATACCGCGTAATTTACGCCGGTCATAATCAAGCAATTCGGCAGGCCCCATTGTGCGCGCCACCAAGATTGTATCACGCGGCAATTTATCATGGGCTGCTGATGGCGCGCGTCCGGTAAGTGTGCGTAAAAGCCGATTGGCTAAATCATCAAAATCATGCATGCGGTCACGTAAATATTGATCGTGCTGCCCCATAAGCCGCGCGCGCATATCATTATTAACATGCTCTACCGCAGCCTCAGCGGTAAGGCCGGTTTCTATGGCATCATGCATACGGTTAAGCCAGCCGACATCATTCGCAAAATAACGATATGTTTCCAAAACATCTAAATGCTCACCCGCATGGGAAACATCTTCATTGCGTAATAAATTATCAATATCACTACGCATATGATACACCGCCATATCAAGGCGGGTGCGCTCTTTATCTGTATTATCGGCAATCAGGCGGGTCACTTCGACATAAGGCTCATGGCGCACAACATGCCCCATTGCCAGCCCCTCGGTTAGGCCATTACCGACAAGGCTATGGGCTTGCCGGCTCATATGCTGGTCTTTTTGTATCGTATCTATATCTTCCAGTAATTGTGACAGCACCATGGCCACTGTTTGCAGTGCCTCGCTTTCTTCCTCGGTAAAAAAGCGTTGCGTAATATTTTGCACAACCAGCACGCCAGATACATGGCTATTGTGCAAAATTGGCACCCCGATAAAAGATTTATACGGGTCTTCCCCGGTTTCAGGGCGATACGCAAAAAGCGGATGCGCGGGCGCATCGGATAAATTAAGCGGGCGCGCATGTTTGGCGATGTCACCGACTAACCCTTCGCCCAAGCGCAATGTTGTTTTATGCACCGCCACAGGGTTAAGCCCTGCCGTGGCATAGAGCTCTAAAATATGATCAGGACGACATATATAAATAGAACATACGGCGGCATTCATTGTGGCGGCAATTAAATCGACAATGCGTTTAAGCCGCTCATCACGGCTATATTCTGCCGCCATAAGCGTATGCATTTTACGCAATAAAGTCCGTGGCATAGAAGAAGAGGGTGACATCTTATCCGGCCTGTTTCATCTATGCGTCATCCAAACCAAAGCCGCTATGCAAACTGCGCACAGCAAGCTCGGTATATTCATTATCTATCAGCACGCTTAGTTTTATCTCTGATGTTGAGATCACATGGATATTGATATTTTTTTCTGCCAGAATATCAAACATTTTTTGTGCCACACCGGCATGGCTCCGCATACCAATGCCGATAATGGATATTTTGGCCATACCGCGTGTGCTTTTAAGTTCGCTATAGCCGATCTCGGCTTTGGCAGCCCTTATGGCTTCATTGGCACGCTCCAAATCATCATCGGTAACGGTGAAGGTTATATCGGTTTTTTTGCCATCGGCGGTGACATTTTGCACAATCATATCGACATTCACCAATGCGTCAGCAAGCACACCAAATGTTTTGGCGGCAATGCCGGGTCTATCGGGCACATCGAGCAGTGTAACCTTTGCCTCATTGCGGGCATAGGCAATACCGCTTACAACTTCTTGTTCCATAAGGGACTCCTCAATTTCGGTTTCGGGACAAATAAGCGTGCCGACAATCTCGTTTGTTTGATCGTGTGCATCGGCAGCATCAAAGCTGGAGCGGATATGCACGCTCACCTGTTTGGCCATAGCAAGCTCAACCGAGCGTGTCTGCAAGACTTTCGCGCCCGATGAAGCCATTTCCAGCATTTCTTCATAAGATATGCGAGTCAATTTGCGGGCTTTTTCGGCAATATTCGGGTCTGTCGTATAGACACCATCCACATCGGTATAAATATCGCATCTATCCGCCTTTAGAGCGGCAGCCAGCGCCACCGCGCTCGTATCAGAGCCCCCCCGCCCCAGCGTGGTTATCCGATTATCATCGCTTATACCCTGAAAGCCAGCAATAATGGCAACACGGCCTTGCGCAAATTGTTGTTCGATGATCTGCGTGTCAATCTCCAAAATACGTGCGGCACTATGCGCCGCGCTGGTTTTAATTGGGATTTGCCAGCCCAGCCAAGAGCGCGCATTTACCCCCATTTGCTGGAGGCACATAGCCAAAAGCCCGCTACTTATTTGCTCGCCTGCCGCGATAATGCTGTCATATTCGCGCGCATCATGCAGGGGCGCAATGTCATGGGTAAGGGC
Source organism: Parvibaculaceae bacterium (assembly GCA_965227805.1). Classification (GTDB taxonomy): domain Bacteria; phylum Pseudomonadota; class Alphaproteobacteria; order RS24; family RS24; genus CBDDGJ01. The sequence goes on from CBDDGJ010000003.1 coordinate 835,817, forward strand.
GATTAACCGATTGGTTTCCCCCGCCATTGCCGAGACCACAACGGCAACGTCATGGCCGGCATCGGCTTCGCGTTTAATATGTGCCGCCACATTGCGTATGCGCGCCGTATCGCCTACCGATGTGCCGCCAAATTTCATGACAATCCGTGCCATAATTTTCGCTTTCGTCCTTTCCTTTGGTGCTTTTGTCTATATTATGCCTGTTGCGGGCGCATCCTTAGCGAAAAAGCGCATATTTTGCAAATAAATCTGTTTCGTGCAATAAAGTAATTATGACTGACGATAAAACAATCGACCCGACAGAAGTGGAAAAATTTACCAAAATGGCCGCCGAATGGTGGGATCCGCATGGTAAATTTCGTCCCTTACATAAGTTTAATCCGGTGCGGCTGGATTATATTTGCCGTCATATAAAACGGCATTTTTCTTGTGATACACAAGCAACGCGGCCATTTAGCGGGCTTCGGCTTGCAGATATTGGCTGTGGTGGAGGGTTGTTAAGCGAACCCATGGCGCGTTTGGGTGCAGAGGTTACGGGCATAGATGCGAGTGCGGCAAATATTAAAATGGCCAGGATTCACGCCCGCCAAATGGGGGTGGAGATTGATTATCGCGCGCAATCGGTTGAAGCATTAAGCGCGCAGGGCGCACAATTTGACATTATTTTGAATATGGAAGTGATGGAACATGTTGCGGATGTATCTTTATTTCTGGCGTCTTGCGCGGCATTATTAAAGCCAAACGGCCTTATGTTTGTGGCCACACTTAACCGGACGGTGAAATCTTATGCGCTGGCGATTATCGGGGCGGAATATATTTTGAACTGGTTGCCACGCGGCACGCATGCATGGGATAAATTTATCCGCCCGTCCGAGCTGGAAAATTTACTGGATGCAAACGGGCTTTACCTTGCGGCATCTAGCGGGGTGAGCTTTAATCCGCTTTTGAATAAATGGCGGCTTAGCGGCGATATGGATGTTAATTATATGGGTGTGGTGCAACAAATATAAATACCCAGTAAAATATATATTTTCCCCTAAAGGGGTAGACATTGACGAAAAAAACCCCATCTTAAGCAAAGAAGAAAAGAGGTGCTTTATGGAATTAACCGACGACATAAATAACGGCAATGCCGATGCGTATATTAGTGACGTCACTACGGAAAGCTTTATGGGCGATGTTATCGAAGCCTCTAAACAACAGCTTGTGCTGCTGGACTTATGGGCGCCATGGTGCGGACCATGTAAGCAGCTCACGCCTCTATTAGAAAATGCCACACGCGCCGCAAATGGTGCCATTCGGCTCGCCAAAATGAATATTGACGAACACCCCGCCGTGGCACAGCAATTACAGGTGCAATCCATTCCGGCTGTTTTTGCCTTTAAGGATGGACGGCCAGTCGATGGCTTTATGGGGGCGCTGCCCGAAAGCCAGCTTAAGCAATTTATTGAAAAAAATCTGGGGGAAGAACTCGGGGCATCACCTAGCGAGGAAGCCCTTGCCGCCGCACAAAACGCTTTACATAATCATGACATTAGCACTGCGGCGCAACTCTTCGCACAAATCTTACAAAATGAGCCGGAAAATATAGAGGCCATAGCCGGCATGGCGCATTGCCATATTGCAAGCGAAAATTACGACCAAGCCCGCGCTACATTGGCGCTTTGCCCGCCTGCACATGAAAATAATGCGGCGATTGCATCTGCGCGTGCTGCGCTTGAGCTTGCCGAAAAATCGCAAGAGCTTGGCGATGTCTCCGCATTACAGGGACGTATTGCACAAAACCCCGATGACCATCAGGCGCGTTATGATTTAGCCCTTGCCCTTAATGCTGCCGGGCAAAAGAATGAGGCAATAGAGGCGCTGCTTGAGATTATTGCGCGCAATAAAACATGGCAAGATGATGCGGCGCGTAAACAATTAGTTGAATTTTTTGATGCTTATGGCAATGAAGACGCTGCCACCATAGCGGGGCGGCGCAAATTATCTTCGCTTTTATTCAGCTAGATTTACCGCCTGGCTTTATTTGGAAAAAATTATTTTTATGTTAGACTAACCTTATGGCACAATTTTATACCTCTATTGATGAATTACCGGAAATTATTCCGATTTTTCCATTGCAAGCGATTTTGCTTTTACCACGCGGGCAGCTACCGCTTAATATTTTTGAACCGCGCTATTTAACAATGGTAGAGGCCGCTTTTTCCATGGGGCGCGTTATTGGTATGATCCAACCGCTAAGCGCGAATGAAGATGATCACCGTTTGCAAAATGTCGGCTGTTTGGGGCGGATTACGTCTTTTAGTGAAACCGAAGAAAAACGTATGCTGATTTCTCTTTCGGGTATTACGCGCTTTCATGTGCAAGAAGAGATGGATGTTATTACGCCGTTTCGGCAAATCCGTGCCGATTACACAGCTTATAAAGAAGATTTGATTGTCGATGTCGGCACGCTAGATGTCAATCGCGATGGGCTTTTGCATGTCTTACGGCGTTATCTTGATCACAATAATTTATCGGCTGATTGGGATGCTATTTCACAATCTTCCAATGAAGAATTGGTAAACTCGCTTTCTATTATCAGCCCCTATGGTGCACGCGAAAAGCAAGCCCTGTTAGAGGCCGAAAGCCTTGCCGAGCGGTGCGAAGTGCTGATTGCGCTTACAGAAATGGCGCTGGCACAATTAGACAGTGAAAATGGTAGCAATGATAATCGGGTGCAATAATGGCTGATATGGCGCATAAATTTGATGAAAAATTACTTGATATTCTTGTATGTCCGCTTACGCAGGAGGCGCTCATTTATGACGCGGAAAATCAGGAGCTGATTTCCAAATCTGCCGGGCGTGCCTATCCGATACGTGACGGTATTCCGATTATGCTGATTGATGAAGCGCGGATACTCTAGCACGCTTTATTTTACGCCATACATTTTTTGGGCGCCATATATAGCGCCCAAAAAGATAAACTAAAATGATGTTTTGCGGGGTAAACGCCTCTTTTGTGAGGCGTTTACATCCCTTTTTCTAAAAACTAAAATTCCAGCCCATAGGATACAACAAAACGTGTGTCATCGGCCGAATCATGGTCGAAAATGCTATAGCTAAATCCGCCTTTGCTTAAAGATAGTGAGATATCGGCGACATCATCTTCAATTCCTTCGACCCAATCATAGCTATTCATGCCAGCATGTAAGCCAAGTTCCCAATCTTGCGGCAGGGCAAAAGAATATCCCAGCGCGATATAGGTCGGCGAAATATCATCATAGGATTCACTATCGGCGCTTACCGTCATGGCAGCTGATACACTAAATCCACCAAACTCTAAACCAAGCACAATTTCTTCAAAATCAGCTGCTGGCTCTGCGCCCGGATAAGTGAACATAACATAGCTTACGTCAAGCGTAACTTGGTCAAAAACATGATTATAACCGATATAATAATCAATTTCTGCATCGGATTCATCGTCAAAATTTACCGTGCTTATCCATGTGCCGGCATAAAATCCGCCAGCGGCGAAATCCAGCCCGCCCGACACACTTGGGGCGGTTGCGTTATCGCCGTCATTTTGCGATACACCACGCCAGACATAATCTGAGCTTACCGCTATATTACCCGTAAGTGAAGCCTCAGTAGCCTCCTCTGCTTTGGCGGGCAAACCGGTAAAAGTAAGCGCCCCCACAAAGCCGGCGGATATTAAAGCCTGAAAAAATCTATTTTGGCTGAGATATGTCATAATGTTCTCCTTAATATGTTGACTATCTACAGAATATAAGCAGAAACTATGCCATCAAATAAAATGACACTATATAAGCGGTTTATGCGTGTTATCTTCTTAAAAAATAAACATATGCTTAATTATAAGACAGATATGCCTATATATAAGGCGACAAATTTATTGCCCTTTTGCTAAAAACCGTGCATGTTAAGGTATAATTATATATTTATTAAGTCTAGTGAAGGGAGACAGAAATGAGCGAAGAAGTTTTGGTAAATGTAGATGCTGGCATAATGACGATTACCTTAAATCGGGCAGATGCCAAAAATGCTATGAATGCGAATATGTCGCGCCTTATTGCCGATGCATTGGATGAATTGGATAGCAATAATGATATTCGCGTTGCTATTTTAACCGGTGCGGGCGGCACATTTTGTTCAGGCATGGATCTAAAAGCCTTTTTAACTGGTGAACGTCCTTCGGTTGAAGGGCGGGGCTTTGGTGGTCTTACCGAGGCGTCACCGGCAAAGCCTCTGATTGCCGCTGTTGAGGGCTATGCGTTGGCTGGTGGGTGCGAGCTTGCCATTGCGTGCGATCTCATTGTTGCTGCAGAAACGGCAAAATTCGGCGTGCCTGAAGTAAAGCGTAGCCTTGTGGCGGCGGCGGGCGGGGTGATACGCCTTCCCGATCAAATTCCGCCACGCGTGGCGATGGAAATGGTGCTTACCGGTGATTTCTATGATGCCCAGCGTGCTTATGAGTTAGGGCTCATCAACCGTGTGACCAAAGAAGGCGGCGCTTTGGAAGGTGCGATTGAACTTGCCCAAAAAATCGCAGCCAATGGCCCGCTTGCGGTTGCTGCAAGTAAACGCGTTATGAATGAATATACGAGCTGGCCGATAGAAGAGCGCTGGAAACGCCAATCGGATGTTATAAATCCGGTTTTTATATCGGAAGATGCTAAAGAGGGCGCCACCGCTTTTGCTGAAAAACGCGCACCGGTGTGGAAAGGAAAATAATAAATAGCTTGTCTATTTTTATATAAAGGCTGCCCCATAAAGAAAAAACTTGTTCGCGGGGTGTAAGGGGCAAGCGACCATTTGCGCCCGCGCGGGGGCGTGAGAGCGTGCAGCTAGACTAGGTCTATATATGGTGGCGGATGCTCACTATGAACCGGTAGGCAATCGCGCGACAAATAAACCCGCGCGGGGGCGTGGAAGCGGTCAGCGAAACAAGGAATATATATGGTGGCGGATGCTCACTATGAGTCCGGGGGCAATCGCGCGATAATAAATAACAATGTAATGTGTCGCGACCAAAAAGAGAGACAGCGCGCCCTACTTCTTATTCCGATAAGATTGATGACACGCTTTGCATGTTGCGCCGACAGCTTTTGCTGCGTGGGCGATCCGCCCGGCATCACCGCCTGCAGCCGTAGCAACCAGCTCTTGTGATGCCTGGCTAAATGCGGCAGCTTTGGCGGTAAAGTCAGCAAAATCCTGCCAAATCTCTGCCTTTGCGCCTTCGCTCGTGCTACCTGCGGGGAAATAGCGCGTCATATCTTGTCCCCACATAGCCATTTTATTTGCTGCGGCGCCAATCGCATCAAAATCTTTTGCGGGTAAATGCACCTTAAATATAGCCTGAATATCGGCGCCGCTTTGCTTAAACCGCGCGATACGATCTTCCACATCACCAGCATAAAGGGGTGTTAACCCAAGCATCAGAAAAAATGCACCCAATCTATATATGTGCTGCATCATCTATTCCTTATATGAGGGGTCGATTTTATCAAGTTTACGCAAAAGCCCCGGCCAGGCTAAATGTGTCAGCCCTTCGGAAAACAAGTCCTTGCTTTGGGCTTCCACAACACCCTCAACGCCATCATTGGGCATATTCACATTTCCTGAAGCAAGGGCGCCAAGCTGCACCTTACAGGCGCGTTCCAGAAAATAAATGCCTAAAAAGGCCGAAGCGCAACTACCTGCCGCCGCAAGCGTGCCATGATTACGCAGCATCATTAAATGCTTATCGCCCAAATCGGCAACCAGGCGCGGGCGTTCATCATGGTCAAGCGCAACGCCCTCATAATCATGATAGGCCAGATGCGGAATAACCAGCATAGAAAACTGGCTCAAAGGCAATAGGCCTTCCTTATGCGCAGACACTGCAACGCCTTGATCAGTATGTAAATGCAAGGCGCAAATTGCGTCTTCGCGTGCTTCGTGAATGGCGCTATGAATGGTAAAGCCTGCCGGGTTCACAAAAAACGGACTTTCCATAATAATCTCGCCATCCAGATTAACTTTCACCAGGCTGGATGCGGTAATCTCGTCGAATAACATGCCATAGGGATTGATAAGAAAATGATGACCCGGCCCCGGCACACGTGCGGAAATATGTGTAAAAATCATATCATCCCACCCATAATGGGCCACCAAACGATAAGTTGCGGCAAGGTCTACGCGCATCTGCCATTCTTCGGGCGAAACCTGATCGCGAACCGACTTAATCTCTAATGCTGCTGACATACCATCCTCCTGAAATTAGCAAATACATAAAGCAAAGGATAAAGCGAATAGGGGTTATGTGTCAATGCATTTAGCTCAAAATTGCCGCAACGCTATTTTGCCATGCTGTGTGTTTTTGCGCCTGTAAAGCCGCTTCCATTTGCGGGTGATAACTTGCAGCACAGTGCCAAATTGCACTGATTTCATCAAACCCCTTATATATGCCCGCTTGCAGCATGGCCAAATAAGCAACCCCAAGGCCTGTGCTTTGTGTCGATGCGGGGCGGTCTATTGCCTGGCCGGTTATATCGCTTAAATTTTGGACAAACCATTTATTGTCTACCATACCGCCATCGACACGCAAATTTTGTAAACTGCCCAAACCTGCTGCGCGCATATCAGCTTCAATCGCACGGATTAAATCATGTGTCTGTAATGATACAGATTCTAAAGCGGCGCGCACAATATCTGCTTTGGTGCTATTGCGCGTCATGCCGCTTATGGTGGCGCGCGCCTGAGCATCCCAATAAGGCGCGCCTAAGCCGGTAAAAGCAGGCACCATAGTAACGGAGGAATATGGATCGCCCGCCCGCGCCAGAGCTTCGCTATCGCTTGCCTGTTCAATCAGGCCAAGCTCATCGCGCAACCATTGCACAATTGCTCCGGCCATGAAAATACTGCCTTCTAGCGCATAGCTTGTTTTGCCATTTAAGCGATAGGCAATGGTGGTGAGCAAGCGGTTTTGTGAGAGGGGGGCGGCTTCCCCCGTATTCACAAGCGCAAAGCACCCCGTGCCATAGCTTGCTTTCATCATGCCCGGGTGAAAACAGGCCTGGCCTATGCTGGCTGCTTGCTGGTCGCCCGCCACGGCTAAAATTGGCAGGCTGCGCCCGCAAATTTGAGCGGTGCCAAAATCAGCAGCGCAATCATAAACCTCTGGTAAAATCTCGCGCGGTATAGAGAAAAGCGCAAGCAAATCATCATCCCAGTTTTGTGTGTGAATGTTAAATAAGCTGGTGCGCGCCGCATTGGTTGCATCGGTAAGATGCGCTTTGCCTTGTGTTAAATGCCAGATAAGCCAGCTATCAATCGTGCCGCACGCTAAGGCACTTATAGGGCGGGCGGTGTCATCTCTATTATCTAATAACCACTTAAATTTGCTGGCCGAAAAATAAGGGTCGAGTAAAAGGCCGGTCTTGGCGGTGATAGTGGCTTCATGGCCGGCATCGCGCAATGCTTCACAAAAATCAGCTGTGCGCCGGTCTTGCCACACAATGGCGCGGTGCAGGGCTTTGCCGGTTTGTTTATCCCATAACACGCTGGTTTCACGCTGATTGGTAATGGCAAGGCCGGTAAAATCGTGTCCGTCACAATGTGCAAATATGTCTGCGCAGGCGCGCTCTACCGATTGCCATATTTCGCTTAAATCATGCTCTACCCATCCGTTTTGTGGATAATGTTGCGTAAGCGGATAAGAAGCCTGTGCAATCATTTCGCCCTGATGGGAAATTGCAAATGCACTGCTACTGCTGGTGCTTTGGTCAATAACCAGAATAAGCGGTTCTTTTGTCGACATGTCTTTACTCCGTTTGTGATTAAACTGTAAAAGTTTTAGGCAATGTGGTAAAGTTAAATGATTATGACGCATTTAGACAATAAAAAACTCGGCTTTATCGCTTCTGAAACAACAGAAGCACAAAAAGCCGCAGCGCATTTGCAGGCGCGCTATAAGGGATGTGCGCCCGATGAAGCCGATATTATTATTGCGCTTGGCGGTGACGGCATCATGCTGCAAAGCCTGCACCGTTTTATTGATAAAAGCGTGCCTATATTCGGTATGAATTGCGGTTCGGTGGGCTTTTTAATGAATCGCTTTGATGAAAATGATTTACGTATACGGCTAGAAAAAGCACGTAGGACGATTGTGCATCCGTTAAAAATGCGTGTGACGGATAGAACCGGTAAGGAAAGCGAAGCCTTGGCAGTGAATGAAGTCTCTTTATTGCGTAAAAATGCCCAGGCGGCGAAATTACAGCTTTCGGTTGATGCCCGCCTGCGCATGGATGAGCTTATTTGTGATGGGGTCTTGGTGGCGACACCTGCTGGTAGCACGGCTTATAATTTTTCGGCACATGGGCCTATTTTACCGCTTGATGCATCGCTTTTGGCGCTTACCCCCATATCTGCGTTTCGGCCACGACGCTGGCGCGGTGCGCTCTTGCCAGATCGGGCACAGATTGATATTACAATTTTAGAGGCTGATAAACGCCCCGTGAATGCAGTGGCTGATCACACTGAATTTCGTGATGTAATAGATGTATCCATTGTGCAAGATCGCACGATTGCATTACATATGTTATTTGACCATGATCATAGTCTGGATGAACGTATCGTCGCCGAGCAATTTACACCGTAATGCGTATATTTCGAAACAAAATGGGAGCGGTCTATGACATCTGAGATTGCATTACCGCCCCAAAAAACAAGCGTGCAAGAAAGGCGGCGCGGGCTTGCTTTATTATTTATTAGCCTGTTATCCCTCGGCATGGGGCAATCGCTTTTCTTTGCTATATTCCCGCCCGTTGCGCGTAATATGGGATTAAACGAAATACAGGTAAGCGCCATATTCTCGCTTTCGGGTATTTTATGGGTGATTATGAGCCCGGTATGGGGGCGCTATAGCGATTACTGGGGACGCAAGCCGGTTATTTTAATCGGGCTTAGTGGTTTTAGCCTATCAACATTAGGCTTCGGTATGTTGGTCTATATGGGGCTAAACGCGCTTTTGCCGCTTATGGTCATATTTGTGCTTATGATTTTATCGCGCGCCATTTTTGGGGGGCTGGGCTCAGGCGCCCCTTCTGCAGCACAAGCCTATATTGCCGATCGCACAACGCGGGCACAACGCACGCGCGGGGTTGCGGCCATTGGGGCAGCCTTCGGGGCAGGCACAGTTATCGGCCCCGGCTTTGCGGCAGTGCTTAGCCAAATTCATGTGCTTGTGCCCTTTTTTGCCTTGGGCTGTATGGCGGCATGCGGGGCGATAGCCATTCTTATTTATCTTCCTGAACGCCAGCAGCCCGCGCGCAAAAAAGGCGATAATAAGGTCGATTTGAAAGCAAGCGATAAACGTATTCGGATATTTTTATTTATGGGCGTTGTGCTGTCTGTTATTCAGGCCATTACGTTGCAGGTGGCGGCCTTTTTTATTATGGATGAGCTGGCTACAGATATACAAGCTACCACCGAAATTGTCGGCATTGGCATGATGGCCATGGCCGTGATGACGCTTATTGTGCAACTTATCATTATTCCCTTTGCCAATTTATCGGTGCGCGCCTTATTGCTCAGCGGTATTGTGACAATGGGATGTGGGATCGCCCTGCTTTTAGTGCCGGTAAGTTTTATGTCTTTTGTGTTGGCGATGGCGTTTTTGGGTCTGGGCATGGGGGCTGTGCGTCCGGGCATGATTGCTGCTGCTTCGCTTAGTGTTCGCGAAGATGAACAGGGCAGCATTGCCGGCTTTATGAGTTCAACGGCTGCGGTGGGGGTGATTTTTTTGCCACTTCTGATTATGCCGCTTTATAATGTGCATCATGGGCTGCCTTATTATTTTGCCTTGGGCTTGGCGGGGCTATTATTGATTCTGGCTTATCGGCTAAAATCGGAAAAACTGGATATGCCGGTTGATAGCGGAGAGGTGCACGAAAAAACCATGAGCACCCCGCAAAAATTATGAATAACTATTTTAGGCGCCACCCATTTTTGTTGGGTGCTACACATTTCTTTTGAGTGCTACACATTCCCCAAGGAATGACGCGCCTGCCTCGTCCCTTTTTATCATGCGCATACCCGCCACCATTCACAGCCCTCGTCTCGCTTGCACGTTAACGTATAATAGCGATAAGGCCGCTATAATTTGGTTGATTGCGAAACATGTGCTATGTTTGGCGCATGGCTTTCAATTCAAAATATTTCGATATGATCCGCATCGCACGGCCAGCAACACCCCAAACACAAGAGCAGATACCAATTTGTGAATGGGAGGGGTGTGATGCGGATGCACATTATCCTGCCCTTATTGCGCCGCTTGCGGGCGAAAGCCGCGAAAAACGTTATTTCTGCCTTACCCATATTCAGCATTATAATCGTAATTATAATTTTTTTGCACAAATGGATGAAGCAACAGCGCAAGCCTATCGCGAAAGTGCCGCAACGGGGCATCGCCCGACATGGAGCCTGGGGGCACGCCGCGCAAGCGTCGCAGATGGCATTCATGATCCGTTGGAGATTATGGAAAATTTCGGCATGCATAATCATGCCCACACCAGGGCAGGCGATAGCACGCGCCGTGTAAAACGCCTATCACGTGGGCAGATTTATGCCCTCGAACAACTCGGGCTGGATGAAACAGCAGAGCCCAATACGGTGCGCCGCCACTATAAAAAACGCATTAAGCGATTTCACCCCGATGCCAATGGCGGCAATCGGCAATATGAAGAAAATTTACAAAAAACCATCCATGCCTATGATTATTTGAAAACTTCGGGGTTTTGCTAACAGGCTTATTCTGCTAAAGCGTAAAGCACATAATTTACGAGTTAAGGGAGACAATAATATGACGCAAGCGGATGCCCCCCAAAATACCATGCCCTCAGAGCCGGATAGTGAAGTTTCGGCGCATGATTTATTTGGTATAGATGGTGATCTAACCGTTCCAGCTTTTTCGCAAAAAAGCCAATATGTGCCGGATTTGGACGAAGACTATTTATTCGACCCCAAAACCACACAAGCCATATTGGCCGGTTTTGCCCATAATCGCCGCGTTATGGTGCAAGGCTATCATGGCACGGGAAAATCCACCCATATTGAACAAGTCGCCGCGCGGCTAAACTGGCCTTGTGTGCGTATCAATCTGGATAGCCATGTCAGCCGTATTGATTTGGTGGGGAAAGATGCCATTGTGTTGCGCGATGGCAAACAGGTTACCGAATTTCAGGAAGGCATTTTGCCCTGGGCGTTACAAAATCCGGTCGCATTGGTATTTGACGAATATGACGCAGGCCGACCCGATGTGATGTTTGTTATCCAGCGGGTTTTGGAAGTGTCGGGCAAGCTCACCTTGCTTGATCAGAATAAGGTTATTCGTCCGCACCCTTGTGCACGGCTATTTTCAACCACCAATACAATCGGTCTGGGCGATGTGTCGGGGCTTTATCACGGCACGCAGCAAATCAATCAGGGGCAGATGGATAGGTGGAATATTGTTACAACGCTAAATTATCTGGCGCATGATGCAGAAACCGATATTATTTGTGCCAAGGCAAAAGCCTTTACGAAGAAAAATGGCCGCGACATGGTCGCCAATATGGTGCGTGTGGCAGACCTGACACGCGCGAGCCTTATCAATGGCGATATTTCAACCGTTATGAGCCCGCGCACGGTTTTAACATGGGCAGAAAATGCAGATATTTTTGATGATATTGTCTTTGCGTTTCAAGTGACATTCTTAAATAAGTGCGATGAGTTAGAGCGTCCCATTATTGCTGAATTTTATCAACGCTGCATGGGTGAAGATTTGCCCGAAAATGCGGTGAATATTTTATCCGCATGAGCAAACAGGATAATGAGAAAGTCGAGCAATTTAAGCGTGCCATCACACAAACGATGCGCGCCATTAGCGAAGAACAGGAGCTTGATGTAAGTTTTAGCGGTGATACCCCCATGCTAAACGGGCTTAAAGCCAGAATAGGTTTGCCGCCACATGATTTGCCGCAAGGTGAGAAGCAGGATATTCGCGGGCAGTCTGACATGCTGGCCTTGCGTCTGGCGTATCATGATGCCGCCCTTAACGCGCAGCTTAGCCCGCAAGATAATGAGGCGCGCGCGCTTTATGAAGCAGGCGAGCAGGCACGTTTTGAGGCTTTGGGGGGAAGGGTTTTACCCGGCACCGCGCAGAATTTAACCGATATGCACCAGCAGCGCTGCTTACGTGCAGGCTATAGCGCTACACCCGATAAGGAACAAGCCCCGCTTGCCGAAGCCTTTGGCTTTATCGTGCGCGAATATTTGACCAGACAAGCCCCCCCCCCTGCCGCGCAAGGCGTGGTGAATTTATGGCGCGACTGGATTGAACAAAATGCGGGGGATAATCTTAAAAAACTGACGACGGTGATGGATGACCAGGAGGCTTTTGCCAAACTCACCCATGATATTTTGCGCGACCTTGATATGGGCGAGGCGGTGGATGATACGCAAGGCGATACAGACGATAGTGAAGCAGACGCAAGCCCCGAAACCGATGAACAACAGGGCGAAGGCGACGCACAACAAGAAGCCGCCAGTGCTGATGAAGCCGAAATGAGCGCGGGCGAAGGCGAAGAGGGCGAGGCGCAATCGCTTGATATGGAAAGCGACCAATTTGACGGCGATGTCGAGGGTGAAGATGGCAGCGATCCGGCACAAAGCTATCGTTCGGATGAAACCGCTGATATGCAAAAAGATGCCTATCAGGTTTTCACCATGAAATTTGACGAAACCATTAAGGCCGAAGATTTATGCGATGCCGAAGAGCTTACCCGCCTGCGCGCCTATCTCGATCAGCAATTACACCATTTGCAAGGCGCGGTGGCGCGTCTGGCCAATCGCTTGCAACGGCGCTTATTGGCAAAGCAAAACCGCTATTGGGAATTTGATTTGGAGGAAGGCTATCTTGACCCGGCGCGTTTATCGCGCGTGGTGATCGACCCGACCCAGCCGCTGTCTTATAAGCAGGAACAGGATATGAATTTCCGTGACACAGTGGTAAGCCTTCTGATCGACAATTCGGGGTCTATGCGCGGCCGCCCAATCACGGTGGCCGCTATGTGTGCCGATATTCTGGCACGCACATTGGAACGGTGCACGGTAAAAACAGAAGTCTTGGGCTTCACCACCCGCGCGTGGAAAGGTGGGCAGGCGCGTGATATGTGGCTTAACCAAAAAAAACCACCCCATCCGGGCCGGCTAAATGATCTGCGCCATATCATCTATAAGGCAGCAGACTCACCCTGGCGGCGCGCCCGGCGCAATTTGGGCTTGATGATGCGCGAAGGTCTATTGAAAGAAAATATAGATGGTGAAGCCCTTAACTGGGCGCATAATCGGCTATTGGCGCGCCCCGAACAAAGGCGTATTTTAATGGTGATTTCAGACGGCGCACCGGTGGATGACAGCACGCTTTCGGTAAATGCCGGTAATTATTTGGAAAAACATTTGCGCAGCGTGATTGAAGATATAGAGACACGCTCTCCGGTGGAGCTGATTGCCATCGGCATTGGCCATGATGTGACACGCTATTATCGGCGCGCCGTAACCATTGTAGATGCCGAACAATTAGGCGGGGTAATGACGGATAAACTTGCCGAGCTTTTTGAAGAAGAAAAGACGTTTACCCGCATGTAAGCTGCGGGAGAGAAAAAGGCATTTTATTTCATTAGAACTGTTCTAATTTGTTGACAAGCCATATGGCGTGCCCTATATAAATCGTAAGGGAGATTCCCTTTAAGGGATATGTTACATTTTAAGGGTATCCGCTTAAATTGCAACCAAAATGCATGCGCGTTATATGTGCAGCATTTATATATAAAGGAGAAAATTATGTCACTTGCAAATACAAAAACAATGGAAAATCTGAAAGAAGCCTTTTCTGGCGAAAGCCAGGCCAATCGCCGTTATCTTTACTTCGCGCAAAAAGCCGATGTGGAAGGCTATAATGATGTAGCCACCGTATTCCGCTCCACCGCAGAAGGCGAAACCGGACACGCACATGGGCATCTGGAGTTTCTTGAAGAAGTCGGCGACCCCGCAACGGGTGAGCCCATTGGCGGCACAAGCGATAACCTAAAAGCTGCTATTGCTGGCGAAACCCACGAATATACGGATATGTATCCGGGCATGGCACGCACGGCACGCGAAGAAGGCTTTGATGAAATTGCCGACTGGTTTGAAACCTTGGCCAAGGCAGAAAAATCACATGCAGGCCGTTTCCAAAAAGCCCTAGACACGCTGGACGGCTAAAACAACACATGAAAGGAAGGCAAGTTTATGTTTTGGCGTGCCTTCCTTTTTATATAAGCAGAAGGGTTTAGATTATGGGCACGGCTAAAGAAGGAAGTCTGGAAGCCCCAACGCGGCATCCGCTTGCGTGGCAAACGGAAGATTTTTACGACGCCGAAGCGCTGGATGCAGAATTGCGCCGGCAATTTGATATATGCCATGGATGTCGTCGCTGTTTTAATCTGTGTGATAGCTTTCCGCGTCTATTTGATTTAATTGATGAATCGGAAAGTGGTGAGCTGGATACGGTGGATAGTGCGGATTTCGCCCCGGTAATCGATGCATGCACATTGTGCGATATGTGCTTTATGACCAAATGCCCCTATGTGCCACCGCATGAATTTAATCTCGACTTTCCGCATCTGATGTTGCGCGCGCGCGCGGTGGCGCTTAAGCAAAAAGGCAGGCCGCATTTTGTGCAAAATCAGCTCGCGCACATGGATAGAAATGGCAAAGCCGCAGCCCCGCTCGCGCCAGTGGTGAATTGGGGAGCAAAAAAAGGTAATGTGCTCACCCGCCCGCTTTTGGATAAAGCGGCTGGCATTGATAAAAATGCTGAACTGCCTAAATTTGCCGGCAAAACATTTATGAAACGCGCCGCCGGGGCTGATTATACCCCCCATGCAGATGGTTCAGCCAAAACCCGCAAAGCACTTATTTATGCAACATGTGCGGTGAATTATAATAACCCGCAAATTGGCGAGGCAGCGGCTAAAGTGTTGTCGCATTTAGGGGTGCGCCTCACATTTGATTATCCGGGCTGTTGCGGTATGCCATTTTTAGAGCAAGGTAATATTGAAAAAGTGGCGGAAAATGCCAAAAAAATCGCTGCCGCTTTGCGCCCCTATATTGAAGATGGCCATGATATTATCACGCTTACGGCCAGTTGTGGCCTCATGTTCAAATTTGAATGGCCGCTTATTTTACCCGATAATGCAGATGTAAAATTATTGAGTAATGCGTGTAAAGATATTTCGCATTATATTATGGATATTGCCGATAATGAAGGTTTACCCGAAGGCCTAAAACCAGTTTCGCAAAATATCGCCATGCATTTGGCGTGTCATGCCCGGGCGCAAAATACGGGGCCGAAATCGGCAGACCTCTTGCGGCTTATTCCCGAAGCAAAAGTGACGGTAATTGAGCGTTGTTCCGGCCATGGCGGCACATTTGGCGTGCTTAAGGAAACGCATGGGCTTGCCATGAAAATCGGCAAACCGCCGGCGCGTGCCATTGCGAAAGCTGAAGCCGAAACATTATGTTCCGACTGCCCGCTTGCGGCCAAGCATCTGGTGCAGGTGGTTGATACACTCGATGGCGAACAAAAAATAGATGCCGCGCATCCGGTCGAACTTTTGGCGCGCGCTTACGGATTATGAGATATTTAAGAGGATATAAATGAGCCCCACACCTAAAAAAATTGAAAAAGCGGATATTTTATCTTTAGAAGATTATGCCGTAAGACGAAAAGACATACGCCAACAAACGGTGGCGCTTAAAAAACCGCGCCGCATTGATGTTGGGCCTTTTGCAACATTTTATTTCGAGAATTATCACACCATGCTGCGCCAGGTGCAAGAAATGCTCTATATTGAGAAGGGCGGGGATGAGCAATTAGCCGATGAGCTTGCGGCTTATAATCCGATGATTCCGCAAGGCAGTGAGCTTACCGCAACACTCATGTTTGAAATTGATGATCCGGTGCGGCGTAATTCGGTTTTATATCGTCTGGCCGATGTTGAGCTTACAGCTTTTATTCAACTGGGGGATGAAAAAATCTATGCCGTGCCCGACCAGGAAGTGGAACGCACTACGCCGGACGGCAAAACCTCTTCAGTGCATTTTTTGCACTTTCCCTTTACGCCGGCGCAAATTACCCGTTTCAAAAGCGATGCAGGTGATGTGATTATCGGGATGGCGCATGAAAACTATGCCCATATGACGCTGTTGCAACCCGCATCACGCGCCTCCCTAGCGGCAGATTTTGACTAGTTTTTGCTATCGTCTATATGCGGCTTGAGCAAAATAACTTGCACAATAATAAAGGCGATTGAAATAAACGGAAAGCCGAATAGCTTAAACGAGACCCAAAAATCGGTCGAAAAATTGCGCCATATAATTTCATTGAGCAGCGCGAGACTTAAAAAAAACCATACCCAGCGGCGGGTGAAAATATGCCACCCCGTTTCGGTTAGGGGGAGGGTTTTGCCCATAAGCATATGCAAAAAATTCTTCCCGCGCCATAGACCGAAAGCCAAAATGCTGGCGAATAATATATAAATAATGCTCGGCTTTATTTTGATAAATATCTCATTTTGCAAGACGAGCGTAAGCCCGCCAAAAACCAAAATAAACCCGCCCGTTATAAGCGTCATATTTTGCGGGCGTTTTCCTTGCAGCACATTCCATCCGATAATTATAAAAAAGGCCAGCATGAAACCGGCAGTTGCAATAAATATGTTCTGGCTCTCGGGCAGATTAAACCATTTTGCCCCATAGAGATTGAGCACAAAGAAAATAATCAGGGGGGCAAATTCTTCTAAAAATTTTTGCATTACCTACCTTCTTTATATATCTAACCCGATAAGGGCATGGGCAAAGGCGTGTGCATGAAAGGCTTGCAAATCATCTAGCTGCTCGCCAACACCGATAAAATATATTGGTAAGGCAAGTTTGCGCGCCAAAGCAACCAGAACCCCGCCGCGCGCTGTGCCGTCTAGCTTGGTCATAATCAGCCCATTGATTTCGGCAGCTTGCAGAAAACCCTGCGCCTGGCTTAATGCATTTTGCCCAACCGTTGCATCTAATATAAGCAAAGAGGCATGCGGCGCGCTTATATCCAATTTACGAACAACCCGAATAATTTTTTGTAACTCGGCCATTAAATTTTCATTAGATTGCAAACGCCCCGCCGTATCAATGAGTAAAATATCAACCCCGTCACGCACAGCCCGTTCATACGCACCATAGACCAGCCCCGCCGCGTCGCCGCCCGGCTTGGTCGTGGCAATTTCAACGCCTGCGCGTTTGCTCCATATATCTAATTGCTCGATCGCTGCCGCCCGAAATGTATCGCCAGCAACCACCAAAACACGTTTTCCCTGCGCTTTGAATTTTTGCGCCAGTTTTCCAAGCGTGGTGGTTTTGCCCGCCCCATTTACGCCCGTCATTAAAATCACGGCCGGTTTTTTATCACTGGGCAAGGTAAAGTCTTGCTGCACGGGCAACAGGCACTGGGTAATTTCTTTGGCAAGCTGCGCCTTTATAGCTTCTGCCGTGGGGCGTTCGGTGAATTTATGCGCCTTTAATTGCGCAATAATATGGGCGGCAGCATCCAGCCCTAAATCGGCAGTAATAAGCTGCTCTTCTAACTCTTGCAACACGGCTTCATCAAGTTTTGCTTGCCCGAAAAGCTGTGTCAAATTTTCGCCCAAAGCATGGCTAGAGCGACTTAAACCCTTTTTTAGGCGATCAAATAAACCCATTAGCACACCTCGCCCAAAAGCACTGCTTCATCATAGCCGGTAATCTGCAGCTTTACCATTTCACCGGCTTGCAAGGGTGTTGCTGATTGTATCAGGGCAAAATTCTCGGCGCGTGCATGGGTTGGTGTTTCTGCTAAAGCGGATATTGTTTTGCCGATTTGTGTGGAAAACCATTTTTTTCTTTGCTTAGCCCCTTCTGCGCGCAAAAGGGCAGCGCGGTGTTTTATGGCTTGGGGGGACACTTGCGGCATCCGCGCTGCCGGGGTGCCCGGGCGGGGCGAAAAGGGAAATATATGTAGCCAGCGAATATCACATTCATGAATAAGGCGGCGGGAGTTTTCAAACATCTCTGCGCTTTCCGTGGGAAAACCAGCAATTAAATCTGCGCCGAATAAAATATCTGGCCGCTTCTTGCGTAAGCGCGTGCATAAATCTATGGCATCAGCGCGGCTATGGCGGCGTTTCATGCGTTTTAGAATCATATCATCACCCGATTGTAATGATAAATGCAGATGCGGCATAAGGCGCGATTCTTCGCCCATAATGTCGCATAGGGCAAGCGGCAATTCTATCGCATCCACCGAACTTAGGCGCATACGCGGCAAGTCTGGCACCTCACGTAAAAGCGTGCGAATTAAATCGCTTATATCGCCCGCACCATTATCGGTACCCCAGGAGGTTATATCAACACCCGTCAATACAATTTCCTTATGTCCCTGTTCGACAAGTGTGCGGCATTGCGCCACAATATCAGCCTGTGCCCGCGAGCGCGAATTACCGCGCCCAAACGGGATGATACAAAATGTGCACCGGTGATCACAACCGGCCTGAATCTGCACGAAAGCCCGTGCGCGCTGCTCTTGCTTTGGGGGGCGCACAGCAGCAATCTCACGCTGATGCATAATATCCCCCACAATTACCGGTGCGGCATCTTCCTGATAGCTTGTCGTCTTAACCTTTTCATGATTGCCGATCACGCGGTCGGTTTCATTCATAGCCGCAAAATCTTCGGTTTCAATTTGTGCGGCACAACCGGTTACAAAAATTTTATGTGCGGGGTTCTTGCGCTTTTCCTGCCTTATGGCTTTGCGGGTTTGACGCACCGCCTCTTGTGTCACGGCACAGCTATTGATGATGGTGGTGTGTGTAAGCCCTGCGGCTTGTGCCGCAGCCCCAATGGCATCGCCTTCAAGCGCATTTAGACGACAGCCAAAATTTTTGACATGCACCGTGCTCATAAGGCCACACATGCGGTAAAATCATGCACGACAGGCCCGCTTAAAAATATCTCATCTGCGTAGCGCACATATAAATCCCCTCCCGGCAAATGCAGCGTGGTCTCTGGCGCACCTTCCCCCTTATGTCGATGCATATATGCCACTGTGGTCGCACAAGCACCCGTGCCGCATGCTTTGGTGAGGCCAACGCCGCGCTCCCATACATGTAGCTCAAGGCTTTCATCCGGCAGGATATGTGCAAAATTTATATTCGCGCCTTCGGAAAAAAGCGCATGATGTTCAAGCATCTGCCCGTAATTCTGGGCAGCATCTGCGGGGTTATCGACAAATAATACAGCATGCGGATTCCCGATATTCACCAAAAAGGCAGGGGGTAAATCCGGGTGTAATGTTACCGTGGTTAGATCACCTGCATCATGTGTAAGTGGAATCTGTTGCCAGCCAAAATGTGGACGCCCCATATTGACCGTAATCATGCCCTGGGAATCTTGCGTGCATGCTAAATTATCTGCCATAGTTTCAATAATCACATGCGGCATATCAAGCAATTTCGCTGCCGCGCGTGTGCCATTGCCACACGCCGCGACCTCACCGCCATCGGCATTAAAAATACGCATAAAGGCCGTTCCCCCCCTATGCGGCGGTTCAAGCACTAAAAGCTGGTCGCACCCATGGGTGATGGGGTGGGCACGATTTGCCAACGCACGAATTTGCACGGCATCAAGCGCAAGGGACTGGGCGCGGGCATCAAACAAGATAAAATCATTGCCCGCCCCATTCATATGCGTAAATTCCATCATTTGTGTCATAAGTCGTTATAAGCATTTATATATATAAATGCCAGCGCATATTTTATGAGCGAAGGGGAGAAACTTATTCCGTATCGTCTTTCTTTATCTCTTCGCCGCTTTCTTGATCAACCACTTTCATAGACAGCCGCATTTTACCGCGATTATCAATATCGAGCAATTTAACCTTCACTGTCTGGCCTTCCTGCACCACATCGCCAACCTTTTCGACACGATAATCAGCAAGTTGCGATATATGCACCAGCCCGTCGCGCTTGCCAAAGAAATTAACAAAAGCACCGAAATCCATAATTTTCACAACTGTGCCTTCGTAAATTTGTCCGACTTCCGGCTCGGCAGCAATGGAGTTAATCCAGTCAATGGCGGCCTGAATCACCGCCGCATCATTGGAGGCGATTTTAATCACCCCATCATCGGCAATGTCGATTTTTGCACCAGTCGTTTCCACAATCTCGCGAATAACCTTACCGCCCGCACCAATCACTTCACGGATTTTATCCTGTGCAATGCTTATGGTTTCAATTTTGGGGGCATATTCGCCCATTTCGTCACGCGCGACGCTTAGTGCTTTATTCATCTCGCTCAAAATATGCGCGCGTCCGCCCTTGGCCTGGTCAAGCGCGATACGCATAATATCTTCGGTAATGCCGGTGATTTTAATATCCATCTGCAAAGACGTAACGCCATCTTGCGTGCCTGCCACTTTGAAATCCATATCACCGAGATGATCTTCATCCCCTAAAATATCAGATAACACAGCAAAGCGATCCGCCTCTTTGATCAGCCCCATCGCGATACCGGCTACCGGTTTTTTAAGCGGCACGCCTGCATCCATCATCGCCAGAGAAGACCCGCATACCGTCGCCATGGAAGATGAACCATTGGATTCGGTTATTTCCGAGACAAGGCGTAGCGTATAGGGAAACGCTTCTTTTGTGGGCAGCATGGCTTTAAGCGCCCGCCAGGCTAATTTGCCATGGCCGATTTCGCGCCGTCCGGTAAAGCCGACACGCCCTGTCTCCCCCACAGAAAAGGGAGGGAAATTATAATGCAGCATGAAATTCTCTTTTTTCGTGCCTTCCAGATTATCAATCATCTGCTCATCATCCCCCGTGCCGAGCGTGGCGACAACCAGTGCCTGGGTTTCGCCGCGTGTAAAAAGCGCCGAGCCATGTGTGCGTGGCAACACGCCCACTTCCGACATAATTGCCCGCACATCGGCAAGGCCACGCCCGTCAATGCGTTTTTGCGTATCCAAAATCGAACCACGCACAATATCGCTTTCCAAAGATTTGAACGCATTGCCCACGTTAATCGCATCATCGGCAGAAGCCGTTTCATCTAGCAGGCTTGCTTTTACCTCATCACGAATGGTCGCGATTTTTTCTTGCCGGTTTTGCTTATCAGCTTCCTGATAGGCAGCAATAAGCCCGTCTTTGGCCATGGTTTCAATTTTGCCTTTAAGCGCGCTATCATCGCTTTCGGGTATTTCGCGCGGGGGTTTGGCGCATGTCTCGGCCATGCGGATAATGCCATCAATGACGGGTTGAAATTGTTGTTGCCCGAACATCACCGCGCCCAGCATTATATCTTCCGATAATTCCTGTGCTTCCGATTCAACCATAAGCACGGCACTTTTTGTGCCCGCCACCACTAAATCCAGGGCGCTTGCTTCATATTGTGCCATGGCGGGGTTCAACACATATTCGCCATTTATATAGCCCACGCGCGCGCCGCCTATCGGCCCCAAAAAGGGCACGCCAGAAATAGTAAGCGCTGCTGAAACGGCAACCATAGCCACAATATCAGGATCATTTTCCAGATCATGCGACAAAACTGTGGCAATAACTTGCGTTTCATTTTTGAAACCTTTTACAAAAAGCGGACGAATGGGACGATCAATCAAGCGGGACGTAAGCGTTTCGCGTTCGCTGGGGCGCCCTTCGCGCTTGAAATATCCGCCCGGTATGCGCCCTGCCGCATAGGTTTTTTCCTGGTAATTAACTGTAAGCGGGAAAAAATCAATTCCCTCCTTAGGGTGGCGGTCAGCAACCACAGTCGCCAAAACACTGGTTTCGCCATAGGTCGCCAGCACAGCACCATCGGCCTGGCGCGCAATGCGGCCAGTTTCTAAAATCAGCGGACGCCCGCCCCAATCAATTTCTTCACGTGTAATATCAAACATTCTTTTTCCTATCAAATTTTCTTAAATTCAAATCATCACCCATATATATATATTTACGGGCAATCTTACATAATGCGCCTACCGCCGAGCCGGGTTTGTGCGCTTTTTATCATAATTGAAACTCGGTAATCGGTTAAAAATCATCTTTTATAAATTAGCGACGTAAGTTCAAACGCTGTAATAATGATTTATAACGTGCATCATCTTTTGCCTTTACATAATCAAGCAGGCGGCGTCTTTGGCTTACCAATTTCAACAACCCACGGCGCGAGTGATTATCTTTCGCATGGGTTTTGAAATGTTCGGTAAGATTGACAATACGCTCGGTTAAAATGGCAATTTGCACATCGGGTGATCCTGTATCACCGTCTTTCACGGCATATTCTTTAATTAACGCTTGTTTGCGTTGAGCTGTAATCGACATCGTAAACTCCTTCTTTCATCTTAAAATACATTAAACAGGCGCGTGGGGCGGAAGATAAACTGCTCCACTTTGCCCAATGCACATGTTTTACCGGCATAATATAAACGAAATAGCGAAGCATTTTCGGGTGGTTGCGCCGATATATGTGCAAGTGAAATGGCGCGCCCGTGACGTATATTGTCGGCTTGTGCTTCATCTATCATCAGTGCCGGGATGTCGTCCAGCACCGCATCAAAAGGAAGCAGCAAAGCATCAAGCCCTGCCAAATCGGGCGCACTATGGCGCAAAACCATTAACTTTTCCAGTCTTTTTATATGTTTTTCGTTAAATTTTCCGACACGCAAGCGGCGAAGCTGGCAAACATGGCCGATTGCGCCCAGTTTTTCGGCTATATCGCGCGCGAGTGCGCGAATATATGTGCCTTTTGAACAGCGCGCGTAAAATTGCGCCCTTTGTTTGGTCGTGGCAATAAGGCGTAAATCATGAATGGTAATGTGGCGTGCGGCAAGGGCGGGCGGCGCCCCGGCACGTGCCAGATCATAGGCGCGTTTACCATGCACTTTAAGCGCAGAAAAAGCGGGAGGCATTTGCGCTTGTATGCCGGTAAAATACGGCAAGATTTGCTCTATGGCCTGTTTTTCAGGATAAATCTCATTACAGCTTTGCAATTTGCCATAGGCATCCAGACTATCCGTCTGCCGCCCCCATCTTATGGTAAAGCTATAGGCTTTATCTGCCGCCATCATATAGGCGATGGTTTTGGTGGCCTCCCCCAAAGCCAGGGGCAAAATACCCGAAGCCATCGGGTCAAGCGTGCCGGCATGGCCAATTTTTTTGGCATCAAAATAGCGCCGTACCCGCGCCACTGCTGCCGTAGAGCCTAAACCACATGGCTTATCCAAAATAAGCCAGCCGGAAATGTCGCGTCCTTTTTTGCGCCGTGCCATATATTAACGCGCTGCAAAAATCTCTTCCACGCCCGCCATGGCCGGATAACCGGTTTTATATGCGGCAGGCATGCGGCAGGCGCGATTGGTAGAAAGGCGCATGGGCACAAAATCGCTCACGCCCAAAGCGAGCGTTTGTCCTGTCATGCTGCTTATCATCTGAAAACGGCGGCGGAGATGTAACCGCCCGTCATTTAGGCTAATCCATGTCGCGCAGTGCACAATATCACCCGCATGGGTCGCCTGCTTATACTCAATTTCATGACGGCGCACCACAAAACCACAATCGCGTGCCTGATAAGCGGCAAAATCAAAGCCCAAAGCCTTGGAATGGTGCCACGCCACACGCGCCATCCATTGCACATAGACAACATTATTCACATGGTTAAAATCGTCAATATGCGCGGCCTGCACAGGGATCTGCACAATATAGGGCGCAGGGGCAAGCCACTTGAAGTTCTGTTGGTGTTTCATAAAAGCTGTTTAGCATATATAAGCCTTATAAGCCATTCTTCTTAAACATATCCTTAAATTACCTAAATAGACCCCGAATAACAAAGCCGACCAAGCCAATGACGGAAATAGCCGTGCCACCAACAAGGGTTACAACAACCAAATCTGCTAATTTGAAATTATAAATATGAAACCCTTGCAATATCAAGAGTGTGACAACTACAGCGCAGTAAATATATAGAAACCGTAAAACTTTTTTAGCATATTCCTCACGCAAATTACGATTAGAAATTATATCTTTTAATTGTTCTTTTTCTAAGCTTCTTTCGCCCAGCTCAGCATTGGAAAAATCTAATTTTGTAGGTGCGTTAGGCTCTCCCCATTTGATGCTATCTTTTCCTGTATTCATCGGCAATAGATTCATATGGAATTGTCAAATTTTTTTGTTTTGGCGAATATGTCTCAGCCCACGCGCCCCCTTCCCAATGTGTATTGGCAACCAACTGAGCAGCGGTCGCTTCAAGCAAATGTTCACAGGCATCTTCCAAAGTTTGTTTATGCTTGCCTTCTATCTTTTCCTTGGTCGCAAAAAAATCTTCACTAATCGGCTTTGCGCCAAAAGACTTAACCTTATGATATAAATCTGGATGAACAGGTCCGTAATCCCACGCTTGAAACTCACCAGAAATTAAAGGTTCGTTTTCCCGACCAATATGCATCATATGCGCAAGATATAATATTTTTTGGAGCTTTATATTGCTCATCTGCCAACCGGATTTTTCACATATAAAACGCGCTGCTGCATCAACTGAAATAGCCATTATGTCACCTATATTTGTCTTATAAATATAACATAAGGCAAGTTACGAATCAAGAATCATATAATTCGCTTTAACGCATTTTGCCAAAACGTAGCCGGGTAAGAAAATCCACCGGGTCAGGAAGATATGGTTTAATATTCGCACAATGTGCACGCATATTTACTTTGAACGTCTCAAATTGCATCACATTATCAATGCGCCGCTCAAGAAAGGCGCGCGTATCAGCATAATCTGTGCTTGCATCCCCCACCCATGCCAGCCGTGTTGCCATCAGCACATTGCCCAAAATAAGGCGCTTGGTATAAAAATTATAGTCAGTCGATGTGTCGCCCGCCCAGCGCCATATAATATCTACGCTTGTCCATACTAACTGTGTTGCGTCTAGCGCGTGATGCGGGCGCGCGAAAACAGCATATATATGTCTTATTGCTTCGGCATAGGGTTCATCTACCTTTAGCCGTTCCCAAACCGCTTCGGTAATGCGTGATCTAATTTTCATGGTATCTTTGTCAAACCGTGCCAAATTATCTTGCATCATCGCGTCACCATTTTTTGAAAAAGCGATGATTAAGTCGATTGCGCCACGCGGCAGAATAAGCGGCAGCATATCCGCATCAATATCGGCTTCTTGTGCGGCGCGCGCAATGACGGATTTTGTCCATCCCTCATAGGCGATATGCGGCAAAGCATGGGTCAGAAGCGTCTGCCGCAAAGGTGCATATATATCTTGCGTGTCATCCATGTGATGATTATGGCGTTAATGCAGATTTTTTGCAATAGGGGTTGCCTGCACAAGCACACCATCCTTATTTGTGGTAATATACAGGCAATCGCCATTTTTAACCGCGCCTGCCAAAATAAGATCAGCGATTTTATCTTGCACATGCGTTTGAATCACCCGTTTCAGCGGCCGCGCGCCATAAACGGGGTCAAAGCCGGTTTCGGCCAACCAGTCGCGCGCACGGGTTTCCATATGCACCGTTAATTCGCGGGCGGCAAGAATATGTTGCAAGCGTTCCATTTGAATATCGACCACGGCGCCCATTTCTTCGGATTTTAAGCGGTCAAAAACAATGAGCTCATCCAACCGGTTCAGAAATTCTGGCCGGAAATGCCGCCGCACCTCCTCCATCACCAGCTCATGCGTGGCCGCATCTATATGCGTTGGGGTTTCGGCCAGATGCTGCGCGCCTAAATTCGAGGTGAGAATAATCAGCGTGTTGCGGAAATCTATTGTGCGCCCCTGCCCATCGGTCAGGCGTCCCTCATCAAGAATTTGTAACAGCACATTAAACACATCGATATGAGCTTTTTCGACCTCATCGAATAAAATCACCTGATAGGGTCTACGCCGCACCGCTTCGGTTAAAGCCCCACCTTCTTCATAACCGACATAGCCGGGCGGCGCACCAATAAGCCGTGCGACTGAATGTTTCTCCATATATTCTGACATATCCAAACGACAAATTGCTGCATCATCATTAAATAAAAACTCAGCCAGTGCCTTGGTGAGTTCGGTTTTGCCGACGCCGGTGGGGCCCAAAAATAAAAAGGAACCCATTGGCCGGCTAGGGTCTTGCAAGCCCGCGCGCGCGCGCCGCACCGCTTTGGCGACAGCGCTTATCGCCTTATCTTGCCCGACCACGCGCTTATGCAGTAAATTTTCCATATCCAATAATTTTTCCCGCTCACCGGCCAGCATTTTTTCCACGGGCACGCCCGTCCAGCGTGAGATAATTGCAGCAATATGATCCTCGCTTACCACTTCTTCCAGTAAAGCGGTTTTGTCCGGCGCGGGGGTGTCTTCCATCGCAGCAATTTGTTTTTCCAATTCGGGAATGGTGCCATAGGCCAACTCGCCTGCATGTTCCAAATCACCGCGCCGTTGCGTCCGTTCCAATTCCAGCCGCGCAGTTTCCAATTCCTCTTTTATTTTTTGTGCACCGGCAAGGCGGGTTTTCTCCGTCTGCCATTTTTCTGTTAGCGTTTTGAGCTGCTCTTCCAAAGTAGACAAGTCATCTTCCAATTTGTGCACCCGTTCGGCAGACGCCGCATCCTCTTCCTTGCGCAAAGCGCTTTGCTCTATTTTTAGCTGAATGATCCGCCGGTCAAGTTCATCCAGTGCCTCGGGCTTACTATCAACCTGTAAGCGCAAGCGTGCACCCGCCTCATCGATTAAATCTATCGCCTTATCGGGCAAGAACCGGTCGGGAATATAACGTGTGGAAAGATTAACCGCCGCAATAATCGCGCCATCGCTAATCCGCACCCCGTGATGCAATTCGTATTTTTCCTTCAGCCCCCGCAAAATCGAGATCGCATCTTCACGCGTAGGTTCGGCCACAAAAACCGGCTGAAAGCGACGCGCAAGCGCCGCATCTTTTTCAACATGTTTGCGATATTCATCAAGTGTGGTGGCACCAATGCAATGCAATTCACCGCGTGCCAAAGCAGGTTTTAGCAAATTGGAAGCATCCATTGCGCCATCGCTTTTTCCCGCGCCGACCAATATATGCATTTCATCGATAAATAAAATAATACGCCCCTGTGCAGCGCTTACCTCTTGCAGCACCGCTTTCAGGCGTTCTTCAAATTCACCCCGATATTTTGCACCCGCAATCAGCGCGCCCATATCCAACGCTAAAAGCTGCTTGGATTTAAGGCTTTCGGGCACATCGCCATCAATAATCCGCACGGCCATACCCTCGGCAATGGCGGTTTTCCCCACACCCGGCTCGCCAATAAGCACAGGATTATTTTTGGTGCGCCGCGCTAAAACCTGCATGGTGCGGCGGATTTCCTCATCGCGCCCAATTACCGGGTCTAGCTTGCCGTTTTGGGCATCTTGGGTGAGGTCGCGGGCATATTTTCCCAGCGCATCATATGTATCTTCTGCCGATGCTGTATCGGCTTTGCGGCCTTTGCGGTGGGTGTCTATGGCGGCGATGAGCTTATCTTCTTTTAAGCCTGCGCTTTTGAGAATTTTTGTAGCATCGCCATTTATATGTAAAAAGGCTTGTAATATACGCTCTATACTCACAAATTGGTCGCCGGCATTTTTGGCTAATTGTTCGGCTTGTGCGAATAATTTCGCCGTCTCGGGTGCAAGGCTTAACTGCGCGCCTTCGCCTGTGACTTTCGATAATTTGGCGAAAGCCGCCTCGGTTTTTTGCTGGGCAAGACGGGCATCAGCACCAGCCTTTTTCAATAAAATGGGGGCTGCGCTATCTGTGTCTTCCAGTAAGGCGCCAAGCATATGCAGAGGCTCAAACCGCGCATGGGTTTCACGCAAAGCATGCCCTTGTGCCGATTGGATAATCTTACGTAAACGTTCGGTATAGCTATCGTGATTCATCATCAACCACCTCATATTTTGAATGTCTATAAAATATATAGGGAGGCGAAAAAATGAATACAAGCATTCACATATTTCGCCGGCTTATACCCACACCCCACAGATGTGAACAAAACGCGTTAAGCAAGAACTGTGCCTTATGCGCTCGACAAAGAAAAAGCTAGTCACGCTTGTCATATATGTCATATTCATGGGCAATGCTAAGCTCTATCAACAAACGCCATAGCTGTTCGGCAATTTTGGGCGATAAACCCTGCTTGCCGGCTTCATGCAAAACATGCGTAATCACTTCTTCTATACGCGCCTCATCGCGGACTGTATCGCGCGTCGGCTTTATGCGCCCTGCCTGCTCAATCAGGCTTTGGCGCTGCGCCAGTAAAGCAACCAGTTCACGGTCGAGCGCATCTATTTTTTCGCGCACAGGGTGCATTTCAGCGCATGGCACAGGCGCACGTTTTGGGGGTGATGACGTCATACCCTTCATATAAAGAGTTTTTATTATTTTTCCAGTCCCTAAACATTAGGATGGTTTATAAAATGCGGTATATTAACGCCGCATTGCAAAAAAATCATATAATAATTGTGCACATGCCTGCTCTTGAATACCCCCATATATTTCGGGTGTATGATGACATGTCGGATGTGAAAAATAGCGCACACCATGGTCAACCGCGCCAGATTTCTCATCCGCCGCGCCATAATAAAGCCGTCTTATGCGCGCCAAAGCAATCGCACCCGCACACATGGCACAAGGCTCTAGCGTTACATAAAGGTCACAATCGGTTAAGCGTTCATTTTGTAAAACCCGCGCGGCGGTTCGCAATACATTTATTTCCGCATGGGCGCTGGCATCGGGAATAGAGCGCATCATATTATGCCCCCGCGCAATTATGTGCCCGTCTCTATCTACCACCACCGCACCCACCGGCACTTCGCCCGCACGTGCTGCGCGTGCCGCTTGTTCCAAGGCATGATCCATATAATGTTCCATAAATCATGCTTAAGCTAAAAATAGCACGCTAGGCAAGCAGGATATGCCCGTGCTACAATAATCGCTATGGAAAAAAAGACACAATTTGAAGGCACGCGCATTGCCAAAGTGTTAGCCCGCGCCGGGCTTGGGTCGCGCCGTGCGGCAGAACGCATGATTTTGGATGGCCGCGTGCATATAGATGGGCGCCGGCTAGATACACCTGCCTATAATGTGACACCCACACAACATATCACCATAGACGGCAAACCAATTACCGCGCCCGACCCGCCCCGCCTATGGCGCTATCATAAACCTGCCGGGTTGGTGACCACCACTTATGATCCGCAAGCACGCCCAACTATTTTCCAAAACCTGCCGCCCGCTTTGCCGCCTGTGCTCAGCATTGGCAGGCTGGATATAAATACCGAAGGGCTGTTATTGCTCACCAATGATGGGGAGCTTAAGCGTTATATGGAGCATCCCTCCACCGGTTGGCTGCGGCAATATCGCGTGCGTGCCTTTGGCGCGGCAGATGAGAAAAAACTTGCTGCCCTTAAAGATGGTATCACCATTGACGGTGTGACATATCGCGGTATAGATGCACATTTTGAACGCCAGCAAGGTGGAAATATCTGGCTGACTTTGGGCTTGCGCGAGGGGAAAAATCGGGAAATCAAACGCATTTTGAACCATATGGGCTTACAGGTAAACCGGCTTATTCGCACATCTTTCGGCCCCTTTCAGCTCGGCAAATTAGCGCGCGGTGCCGTTCAGGAAATACCGCGCCAGAAATTACGCCAAAATATAGGGAAAAAATGGGCGCGCTTCGCCACACCCCCGATGCAAACAGATAAAAAGCATGCAGATAATCGGCGGAAAATTTAAGGGACGACGTTTAGAAAGCCCGGCCACGCGGCACACGCGCCCGACCGCCGCCCGCGCTCGCGAAGCCCTGTTTTCCATTCTCACCGCCATGGAGGATATAGATTGGGAAAGCGCGCATATCGCAGATTTCTGTGCCGGCACAGGCGCATTTGGTTTTGAAGCCTTATCACGTGGGGCAGAATTTTGTCTGTTTATTGATAATGATGCGCCAAGCTGCGCACGCATAAGACGCACCGCAGCTACCTTGGATATCACCACACACACGCGCATATATCGCGCAGATATAACGCGCCTACCCCTATATGACGGCAGCGCATTTGATATTTTATTTATCGACGCGCCCTATGGCAAAGGCCTGGCGCAAAAAGCCCTTACTGCAGCAATACAAAAAAAATATATCGGTGCACAAACGCTGATGATTGTGGAAGACGCGTGTCGGAGCAAGTTTGAACCGCCGTCGGAATTTCGCATCACCGATAGGCGCGCTTATGGCAATACGGAGTTTATATTTTTACGTGTGTAAGATGTTAAGGCTTATGCATCGCGATGCACACGTTCACGTTGTTCATGCCGCTCTTGTGCTTCCAGGCTCAATGTCGCAATGGGGCGTGCTTCAAGCCGCTTTAAGCTAATGGGTTCGCCTGTTTCCTCACAATAGCCATAGGTCTTGTCTTCAAGCCGGCGCAAGGCATTATCAATCTTGTTTATCAGCTTGCGATAACGGTCGCGGGCACGCAATTCAAGCGCTTTTTCTGATTCTGCCGCCGCGCGGTCAATATCATCAGGGTGATGCCCTGTTTCCGTTTGTAAACCTTGTAATGTGCCGCGTGTCTCTTTAACCAGATCATCCCGCCATGCATTAAGTTTGCGCCTAAAATACTCCCGCTGCTTGGCATTCATAAATGGTTCATCAGCAGATGGTTTATAATTTTTGGAAAGTCGTGTCGCCATTATATCCCTCACAATATGTGCTTATACATATGTTTCGCACCCTTAATAATAGGCCATCTGATAAAAATCAAGTCTTAATGAAAAGGCTTGACACAATAGTCTGGGCGGTTAGTGTAACGGCCAAATTTAAGAGGAGATAATATAAATGACCGTGAAATTTGAGGGAACAGATACATATATTGCTACAGAAGACCTGCAAGTTGCCGTAAGTGCCGCCCTTACGCTGGAACGTCCCTTGCTGATTAAAGGCGAACCGGGCACCGGTAAAACCGTTTTGGCCGAAGAAGTCGCCCAAGCCCTGAATATGCCGCTGATTACCTGGCATATTAAATCGACCACCAAAGCGCAACAGGGGCTTTATGAATATGACGCCATCACCCGCTTGCGCGATAGCCAGCTAGGGGATGAGCGCGTAAAAGATGTTAAAAATTATATTATTAAGGGTAAATTATGGGAAGCCTTCGCGCATGAAGGGCGTGTGGTGCTGCTGATTGACGAAATAGATAAAGCCGATATTGAATTTCCGAATGATTTGCTACAAGAACTCGACCGTATGGAGTTTTTTGTTTATGAAACCGGCGAAACCATTAAGGCCAAAACCCGCCCGCTGGTTGTGATTACCTCCAATAATGAAAAAGAATTGCCCGATGCGTTTTTGCGCCGGTGCTTTTTCCATTATATTTCCTTTCCGGATGCCGGCACAATGCGCGACATTGTAAATGTGCATTTCCCCGATATTAAAGATCGCCTTGTCAAAGAAGCCTTGAACCGCTTTTATGAAGTGCGTGACGTGCCGGGCTTAAAGAAAAAACCATCTACCTCGGAACTATTGGATTGGCTCAAATTATTGATGAATGAGGATATTGACCCCGAAACTTTGCGTGAGCAAGATAGCGGTAAGCTGATTCCGCCGCTACATGGCGCATTGATCAAGAATGAACAAGATGTCCATTTATTTGAACGCCTGGCCTTTTTGGCACGCAGGGAACGCAATTAACGCGAAGGTGAACGCTTATGTTTGTTAATTTTTTCCATGAATTGAAAGCGGCCAATATTCCCGTATCCTTGCGGGAATATTTAACCCTGCTAGAGGCGTTGGATGCCGATATTATCGAACGCAAGGCGGAAGAGTTTTATTATTTATCGCGTTCGGCACTGATTAAGGATGAGCGCAATCTGGATAAATTCGACCGCATTTTCGGCCATGTATTCAAGGGGCTGGAAAGCCTCGCAGAAGGGGATATTGCACAAATTCCAGAAGAATGGCTGAAGACATTAACCGAAAAATATCTGACCGAAGAAGAAAAGAAAAAAATCGAGTCTTTAGGCGGGTGGGAAAAAATTATGGAGGAGCTTAAAAAGCGCCTCGAAGAACAAAAAAAACGCCATGAAGGCGGTAGCAAATGGATTGGTACCGGCGGCACCTCGCCTTTCGGTGCGGATGGCTATAACCCCGAAGGTGTGCGCATCGGACAAGATAAGAATAAGCAAGGCCGCGCCGTTAAAGTATGGGATAAACGCGAATATAAAAATTTGGATGACAGTGTCGAGCTTGGCACGCGCAATATAAAATTAGCCTTACGGCGTTTGCGCCATTTTGCGCGTGAGGGCAATCCGGACATACTGGACTTGGATGATACGATTAAATCAACTGCCAATGCCGGTTATCTGGATATTAAACTTGTTCCCGAGCGGCGCAATAAGGTGAAAATATTGGTGTTTTTCGATATTGGCGGGTCTATGGATAGCTATATCCGCCTATGCGAAGAATTATTTTCTGCCGCACGCACCGAGTTTAAGAATATGGAATATTTCTATTTCCATAATTGCCTTTATGAAGGCGTATGGAAAGATAATCGGCGGCGCCATACCGAAAAGATAGAAACATGGGACGTGCTGCATACCTACCCATCTGATTATAAAGTGATATTTGTCGGGGATGCCTCTATGAGCCCCTATGAAATTAGCTATGCGGGGGGCAGTGTCGAGCATTGGAATGAAGAACCGGGCGGCGTGTGGTTGCAACGCGTAACCGAGATTTATGAAAATGTCGTCTGGCTTAACCCCATTGCCGAGCGTTATTGGGAACACACACCGTCTTTGCAAATGATCAAGCAAATCATCACTGATCGCATGTATCCCCTAACCCTTGAAGGGCTGGACCACGCCATGCGTGAATTAGGCCGTAGTTAAAGCGTTACGTATTAGCAGCGTTTAATTTTTGAAAAAAATAGGCTTTCCAGCTTTTCACTGTCTGCATACGGCGGGTGAAGGTCGAATCAGTTTCCAAATCATTGCGCCGCCGTAAAGCCATATCAATCACTGGTTCATTAGCGTTAAGAAAAAGATTAAAAATATCATTGGAAAAGGCAATTTTAGCCATTTCCAATAAACAGCGCATCTCGCTTAGGGCAAAGAGCCGTTTCCCCGTGGTAGAAAGTTTTAATTTTCCGTCGGCGTCTTCAACCACACCCAGCCATTTCAAAGCATTGGCATAATAATCATGCTGGCGGGCGCTTATATCATAATCCATAAACAGCAGCTCCTTTGATATATCTTCCTCACCAATGCGTAAAAAGGCATGGGATTGGTATATCTATTTGAAAAATTTATGCTAGTCCCATATTTTTTCTCACAAATTTCTTGAATTTTTAATAAGTATTTGTTATTATATAATGTGTTTACTGGATTGTAAGCAGGTTTTCGGCACAATTGCCGACTGTGATAGACGGTGGAAATTCGTCTTGGATATTTGCGGTATATATATCGTATCATCTAGGTGGGTTTTCCTGGTATTGATAAAGGAGAAACTTATGACCAAAAAAACTATCATTAAATTTGAACAAGTATGTGATCAGTCCTATGAGGGCATTCATCGCTTAACTGGTTTTATTAAAGCACGGGCTTTCATTGATTTGATGAATATTGCGGAATTAACAGCTAACCCACGCGAAGCTAAATCCGGCGCAATAACAAATAGCATTATTGATAGCATTAAAATTTCCACGTCTACCTTTCCTTTTAAGACGAAAGGTATTTTACTTGCTTCAGCAACTCCTCCAAAAGAGTTAGACAGAAAAAGGTTTGAATTAACGTTTGAAGACCCATCGGTTGAAGGGATTTTGGATGGAGGACATAATGCATTTGCCATCGCATCCCATGTTTTGAGTTTAATAACGGAAGACGAGTCTCAAATTAGAAAATTAAAATTGTGGGAAGATTTAAAAAAAGAATGGGAGACCAACAAACAAAAAATTTTAGAACTTCACGGGCGTGAAAGTGGAAATACCCCCGAGGATATGCGGTCTGGAGAGCTGGATTTTCTAATTCCAATAGAAATTCTGGCACCAAATGGAGATGACCTGGAAATCATTGAAAAATTTAAGAATGAAATTCTAGACATTTGTGCTGCACGCAATAATAATGCACAATTAAAGGTTGATACAAAGGCCAATCAAGCTGGCCATTTTGACGAAATTAGAAAAATATTAAGTCCAGAATTAGAAAAAGAGGTTATCTGGAAAGAAAATACAAAGGGTAGAATTCCTGTAAGAAACCTTATCGCTTTGTCATGGATTCCATTACCCTTCATTGACCTTCCCAAAGGTTTCACTGCAATCAATCCGCAACAAATCTATAGCAGCAAACAAAAATGTATGGATAAATATATAGAGCTTATGAAACATGAGGACATTTCCAAAAATAAGCAAGGTCATTATGAACTAAATAACCCGCAAGTATTTTCAGCATTTGAGAGATTAATCGAATTACCGAAACTATATGATTTTATTTATGAACACCTACCAGCTGCATATAATACAGCGGGCGGAAAATTTGGTAGATTTGATGCAGTTAAATTATATGATAGCAATAAAATAGGAAAAAACTATTTGAGCAAACGACCACGCACGCCATTTTTCAATAAGGAAGTTATTTATAAAAGTCCAGATGGATTTGTTGATCCGTTTGTTTATGGATTATCTGCACTTCTTGAGCTGAGTGATGGATGTGTGGTGTGGAAAACCAATCCCACGCATTTTTTGCAAAATAACTTCAGCCAAATTGTTGCTAATGTATATGATATGTTCAGTCTAACAGGGTATGACCCTCAAAAGTTCGGCAAAAGCACAAGTATATATAATGTCATACGGCAACAATTTGAGGTTCTGTTAAAAAAATAATGGGGCTGCCATAGATGTTTGAAACATTTATAACCGCTCTTAAAGATTTATCAAATCAGCATTATAATCATTTATAGTAATATTGCCGCCTGCGTTTTTTATCGACCACATAAGCGCGCCGCCCCCAATAAATGGTTCAAAATAATGATTAAAACAAGCAGGCAAACGCGCAATCAGCGCAGGCAATATTTGCCGTTTCCCGCCAACCCATTTTACGAATGGCTTGCATGTGGCAGTATGGGGCGATGTTGAAAATTGCCAGAAGTCATTATGCGCACCTGTTTTATTTTCATCAATTTTAAGTGCGGCATGCATAGGTGTTCCCCTTTTGTTTTATTTTATAGTCCAGCTTAAGGAGAGTCGCAAGGTCTGTTTCCACCCCAATTCAAACATGCTTTAGGCTGGTTTTTAGATAGCTATAACCGGTGATAACCGTAAGCAAGGCCGCGAGCCATAAGAGGCTAAGGCCGATTTGGGTGTTAAAGGGCAACACCATATCGCCCGTGGGGGCGGCCAATAAAAACCCCAAAGCAAGCATCTGGATAAGGGCTTTATATTTCGCCAATGTCGAAACCGGTAAATGCGCGCGTGTCTCCATTAAAAATTCACGCAAGCCCGAAACCAGAATTTCACGGCATAAAATAATCACTGCTGCCGGCAGGTGCCATGTGGAAATAATGCCTTCATGCACCAAAAGCATGAGCACGGTGGCGATCATCAATTTATCGGCAATCGGGTCGAGCATGCGCCCGAAATTAGATTGCACCTTGAGCCGGCGTGCAAGCCAGCCATCCAAAAAATCTGATATAGCCGCAACAGAATATATTGCCAAACACAACCAATCCCCCACCGCCCCCGGAATATAAAAAGCAGCATAAAGCAACGGAATAAGACCAATACGCAAAAGCGTGAGCAGATTTGGAATGTGATACATAACGTCCCTTTTTAAGATAATTTTATAGATTGCGATAGGGGGGTCTCTTGTTCATGGAAATAATCATATATGCGTTGTGCGATACGCGCATTTATGCCCTCCACTTTTTCCAAATCATCGCGCGCGGCACGCTCTACAGCACCTGCGGAACCAAAATGATGCAAAAGCGCACGTTTGCGCGCCGCGCCAATGCCGCTTATATTATCCAGCTTGGTGCCGCGAATTTGTTGCTTGCGTTTATGGCGTTGTGCCCCGATGGCAAAGCGATGTGCCTCGTCGCGCAAACGCTGCACATAAAATAAGGCAGGCATATTGGGGGGGAGAGAAAATTCATCTCGTCCAATCATAAAAAACCGCTCGCGGCCTGCATTGCGGTCTGGCCCTTTGGCAATCCCCACCAGCGGAATATCGTCCA
This sequence comes from Parvibaculaceae bacterium, assembly GCA_965227805.1. GTDB lineage: Bacteria > Pseudomonadota > Alphaproteobacteria > RS24 > RS24 > CBDDGJ01. The sequence goes on from CBDDGJ010000003.1 coordinate 872,197, forward strand.
GGCCCAATTCTTGCATAACCTTATGCGCTACATTAAGCTGCCCGCGCCCTCCATCAATTAAAATCAAATCCGGCCAATTATCACCAGCAGGCTGCTCCTCAGCCGCAAGCCGTGTGTAGCGGCGGGTAAAGACTTCGCGCATCATTGCGTAATCATCCCCCGCAATGGTGGTCGGATCTTTTATGTTAAATTTGCGATATTGATTTTTCATAAAGCCTTCAACGCCCGCCACAATCATACCGCCAATTTGCCCCGTGCCCTGCAAATGGCTATTATCAAATACTTCAATGCGTTGCGGCGGTGCGTCTAGCGCAAAAATCTCGGCTAGGTCTTTATGCAGTTTCTTTTGCGTTGCGCTTTCCGTCATAAAACGCACCAAAGCCTCTTGTGCATTTTGCGCTGCATGGTTCACCAGAAGCAGTTTTTCCCCTCTTTGCGGACGCGAAATCTTAACCTTATGCGTGGCGTAAACACTCAAAGCCTCTTCCAATAGCGCATGGCCAGACACATCACAATTTATCAGAATCTGTTTTGGCACGGGGCGATTGGTATAAAATTGCCCCAAAAAAGCCTCTAGCACATCAGCGCGCGCCATATCGCGATCATGGCGCGGAAAATAGGCTTTTGTGCCCAAATTCTGGCCAGCGCGAATAAAAAATATCTGCACGCAAATTTGTCCGCCTTGTTCGGCCAGGGCGAGAATATCTGCATCTTGCACATGGCGCGGATTGATTGCATTTTCTGCCTGAATATAGGTAAGCGCCCGAATCCGGTCGCGGGCTAAAGCTGCATCTTCAAAATTGAGCGCCTCACTTGCGGCTTGCATTTTTTGCACTAGCTTTTCCTGCACCTCCCGCGAGCGCCCAGCAAGAAAGGCGCGCGCCTCATCTACCAGATTTTGATAATCATCACGCGATACTTCCCCCGTACATGGGGCGGCACAACGCTTAATCTGATAGAGCAGGCAGGGGCGGGTGCGGTTCTTATAAACCGAGTCAGAACAGGAGCGCAGCAAAAAGGCGCGTTGTAATGCGTTAAGCGCCCGGTTCACTGCTCCTGCAGAAGCAAAGGGGCCAAAATATTGGCCTGCACGTTTCTGGCTTCCTCTATGCTTAACGAGTTGAGCAATATCATGGTCGCCTGTAAGCAAAATATAGGGGAAAGATTTATCATCACGCAAACGCACATTATAAAATGGCTTGAGTTTACGAATAAGATTTGCTTCCAGTAATAAAGCATCGGTTTCAGTTTCGGTCCGCACAAATTCCATATCACGCGTTTCATGGATCATGCGTGCAATACGATTACTATGCCCATTTAAGCGTGTGTAAGAGGTGACACGATTACGTAGGTTTTTGGCTTTTCCCACATAAAGCACATCACCTACCGCATTAAACATGCGATATACACCGGGTGCCTGCGGTAAAGTGCGCATTTTTGCGCGTATGAGTTCCGTGCCGGTCAGTTTTTCTGTCATTTCAGCTAAACTTTACCATAATTTTATAAAAATAGTGAAGCGGGTAATGATTATTTTAGCGACTTAACTCTATAATTTATATAGCTATTTTCTTATTTATCCTGTCTTTTTTAGGTGAAATGGGCTTGTGGATAACTATGTGGGTAATCATACACGCTGCACACGCTTAAAATAGGTCATGAATCAACTAGAACAGGAACTTAAAAGAAAAGTGTATATAAAGCGTTGATTTTTATAGACAAAAATATGAATACATGAATTATGTTTTTTTTCATATAATTATTATAGGGAAAATATACTATCCGTTGACTTGTGAAAAAAAACGCTCGCGGCCATTTTTTTAGTAATTATAAAGATTTAGCATAGAAAACCTTATCTATCTTCTAAAATACAAGCCCGTAAATGCGAAATCCATATTTTTCTATTATATAAATCGGGTGTAAAATAAATATAAATTATGTGGACAACTCTGTGCAAAATCAGCTTTATTTTTTCATTTGGGGCTTGACTTAACGGTTGTCACCTCAGGGGAAATAAGCATTATCATTGGGAGTGGAGAAAAGGCCTCTCGTAACATATTGTTTTATATAAGAAAAATAAACTAGATTTCGCAAACAAAAATTATGCCGGAAATATGACCATGAATTAAAATATTTACAATGAAATAATCCGAATTGTGAAAAACCTTCCTTATTCAGCCTGATAACGCTCTATCTCAATACCTGCATTTTGCGCGTCACGAATTGCCTCGGGCTTTGCGAGCCGCAATTTTATATATGCAATCCGTTTATCACGCAAAATATGTGCACATATATCTTCGGCCAGTATTTCAATAAGATCGACATGCCCGCGCGCTAAAATATGCCTTATTTCATTTACCAAATGTTCATAGCACACAATATCGTGAATGTTTTGCGGTGGCTTAGCGGTTTCGTGCACATTTACACTCAGATCAATCAAAAGCGGTTGTGGTGCGGTGCGTTCATGCGGGTGAATACCAATATATGTATGCACGCACAAGCCTGATACAAAAACCCGCCGCATGGCATGCGCGGCATCATTGCGTATAAAATTTGTCATGGGCTACTCCTTAACCTCTACCACATCCGGCGTTTGCCATGCTAAATGCTGGCCGCCATCAATGGCCAGCATTTGTCCGGTTAAGGTTTTTGCTTCAAGTAAAAAGCATATAGCCTGTAAAATATCTTGCGCAGTCGCTCCACCAGAAAGCGGGGTTAGCTCTGCCTGTTTGGCAAATTCATCCTCGCTTTGGCGTGGATTAGGCAAAATCGGCCCTGGCCCGATTGCATTTACCCGAATGGTGCGCGGCGCAAGCGCTTGCGCCAAGGTTTGTGTAAGCGTCCACAGGCCGGATTTTGAAATTGTATAGCTGGTAAAGTGCGGATTAAGCCGCCATACACGCTGGTCGATAATATTGATAATAGAACTTCCAGGCAGGGCCTGTTTGACAAAGTCACGCGCCAATATAGCCGGGGCGCGTAAATTGATATTCATATGCAGATCCCAGCTTTGGGTCGTAAGGGCATCAATGTCATCATACTCAAAAAGGGCAGCATTATTGATAAGCGCATTTATTGGCCCCAACTGATTATATGCGTGCGCTATAATCTGCGCCACCGCATCACTATCCGCCAAATCCGCTTTTATTGCTATGGCACGGCGCCCCTGTTCTTTAAGTGCTGTAATAATATCATCGGCGTCTTTTTGTGCATGATGATAATGCAAGGCAATATCCCACCCTTTTTCAGCCAAACCCAGAGCGATTGCCCGCCCAATACGTTTTGCCGCGCCGGTAATCAATATGGTTTTGGGTTTATCTTGCGTCATATATGGTCTTTTTATAAGTGTTGATGGTTATAAAAGCTCTATGCCATAATAGACAAGCAGACCATCCGCCCCGCCAATAATCAGGTCAAAAACCCTATCATCATTTAAGTCGGCAAGAGCCGGCACAGCATTATCCCCGATTTCTAGGCCGTTAAACGGATTATCGCTTCCACTTCTTTCACGCCATGTGCCATCACTATCATGCTCATAATAATATAATGTGCCATCTTCTGCCCCAATGATAAGTTCCAAATATGTATCACCATCCAAATCAATAAATATCGGCGCGCTATTATCGCCCACATCGATGCCGTTAAACGGATTACCTTCATTCGCGCGGCGCGTAAATTCATTATTCTCATTTTCATAATAATATAATGTGCCGCTGCTTTCGCCGCCAATAAGGTCAGCATCCCCATCGCCATCAATATCTGCCAGGCGGGGAATACTATTCTCACCAAGATTGATACTTGCAAACGGATTATCGGAACCGGTTTTTTCGACAATCCCGTCCGGCTCATTGGCATAATAGCGAATATAGCCGTCAGCTGTGCCAATCAGAAAGTCCATATCTTTATCGCCATCAATATCATAAATAAATGGCACGCTTGCCTCACCGAAATTGATATCATTGAACAAATCATGAAGCACCCATCCGTCATTTCCGCGATTTTCATAGTAATGCACCGTGCCATCACGTGCCCCTATGAGCAAATCGGCATCGCCATCACCATCCAAATCTTCTAATATAGGTGCGCTATTTTCGCCAACATCTGCAATGTCAGCAAATATATTATCTGTTTCGCTGTTTGATTGTGTCCAAACCCCATCGCCTTGATTGTAAAAAAAAGTGAATGTGCCATCTTCACTCCCAATAATCAAATCAAGCGTATTATCATTATCTATATTACCAAAGTTCAATCGAATAGGCGCCCCGCTATTGAAAGTTGCGAATGGATTATTCTCGTCGCTTTGCACGCTCCATGTGCCATCGCCATTATTTTGGTAATAGGCAATCTCACCAAAATCATTGCCGATAAGCAAATCATCATCGCCATCACCATCTATATCCCCCAAAGCAGGTGAGCTATAAAGGCCAACATCTATATCCGCAAACGGACTATCGGTTACAGCTTCCCATGCACCATTTATCCGTTCATAATGCCCTATGTTTCCAAGCACAGTGCCATAGAGCATATCTAAATTATCGTCACCGTCACTATCGCCAAATGTAGCCACCACGTCGGATATTTCAGAGTCATCATCTGTCCCGATCCCCGCAAATGGATTATCTGCATCGCTTTGTAAAACCCATATGCCGCCATCATTATTATAATAAACAAACCCCTCATTAAGAGTGCCAATAAGCAAATCATCATCACCATCATCGTCAATATCAGCAAAAACGGGCGTATTACGTGTTCCATTTGTTGTCACGTCATTAAACGGATTATTGCTACCGGTTAGCTGTGTCCATGTGCCATCATTATTATTACGATAATAAATTAGATCTGTGCCACCATTACCGATAAGCAAATCATTATCGCCATCATTATCCGCATCTAAAGCCGCAGCGCTTGCCCAATCCCCCACGCCACCATCATCCAAAATATCATAAGCGATAAGCGCCGCCTCACCCGAAGGCGGGGGCTGGCTATTATCGGTATCATCATTATCTGTAGAGGCACAAGCAGCAAGCACAATATAAGAACCAAGCAAGTTAAACTGCATAAGGGGTAATTTACGGCTTATATTTACCTTGACATTATATAGATAGCGTTCTGCTTTTTGCATATTCACCTCTGGCCAATTATTGCAATCTATAAGTCATATCATTATATGACTGCTATGACATAAATCGATTCATACCAAAAATAAACACATAATGCACAATCTGGAAACCACATAAGGCTCATATATGTATGAGCCGTAGGCATAAATCAACGGTTTTCATATAATTGAGAAAGCGTTATAAGCAGTTTTCTGTTTTAGGAGAGGTGCCGGAGTGGTCGAACGGGGCGGTCTCGAAAATCGTTGTGCGCTTTCGCGCACCGGGGGTTCGAATCCCCCTCTCTCCGCCAGTCACCCGCAGACTATAATGTAACAAATAATGGCGAACAGGGCAAGACTCAAAAATAGGAGGATTGCACAAGCCGCATAATCAAAATTACTAAATTGAATATATAGAGAAAAAGAAAAACCCCCAGCAGCAACTAGGGGAAATTCAAAAGGGTTGTAGAAATAACCACAATAAGATGGTTTCCTCCTACAGCCCGCTCTCACAAAAGTCAACAGGAAAACAGCGTTTTTCTGAATAATATTTTGCGGCCTGCTCTCTTCCTGGAGAGCGGCACATGCCACAGGAAAATGGCCCACGTCCAGAGCTTTTAGATAAGCTCAAAGCGGAAAGCTATCACGGGCTGGCGGATAAACATAAGCCAGCCCCCGACACAGTAGATACAGCACGCCCATGGGATATAACGGGTGAAGAACTTGCTGATTATATCCATAATAAAGCACAGCAGGGGGAAGAGCGGCAAAGCCAGTATAGGCGGCCACATCAATATGCCTTACCCCATATTGATTATGGCCCCCGTGATTATAAGGATGCCCTTATCGCGCTCTATGAGGAACGCGAAGAGCTTGCCCAGGCTTATAGGCTTATGGATGATGATGCGCGTAAATCCCCGCGTGTGCGGGCGCAATGGCATATATGGGGGCAAAAAGAAAGACGCCTCACAGGCGCTAAAACCCCCCGCTTAGCAAAGCATAAGCAGCTATCACATAAGGCTATCATGCGCCAAAAGACACTAACAGGGCGTATAGCGGGCTATATAGGGGCTTTATATCCCCAAATGCGTAAAGATGCCCTTTATGGCCTCTCTATCATGCTCGCTGAACTCACACGCATTACAACAACACCAGAGGCGTGTCATAAAGCAGATATAGACGCCGCTATATGGGCAGATACGGGTAAAAGAGCTGCTTTATCCATTCTGGCCATAAGAACCGGCCTATCACTCAAACGCACACGGGCAGCGATCAGACGGGGTATATCATTAAACCTTATTGCAAAACAGGAAAACCACACAGATAAAGGGCGACAAATAGCCAATACCTATCATATTCACCCTGATATTACCCGTATAGCGGCTAAATATGATATTATCACCCGTAATTGTGAGACCCTCGAGCGTAAAGCAGAAAGGCACCTCATAGACGCACCGCGCAGACCCCAAACAGAGTCTACGAATAAACGTATTTATGCAGGCCTGACGGCTTTATCAGACGAACTAAAGGCTAAACATGCAAACGCATTACAAAATGGCACCCCTTCTTCCACTGATTATAGATATAATCAGAATAAAGATAATGTGGACGGGGCTTATCAGCCCCGACATTGGAGTTTTCATGAAAATCAGGCGGTGCCAGCACAAAGCAACCAGCACAATAACCCCCATCGAGCATTGGCACCGCCCGATTTAGGACAGGCAAGGACTATATCTGGTGCGTGTGTGAGCATTTTTACCTATTTCACCGACCATTTATACGGCAAGCTATGTGATGCGGGGGGAACGGAGTGGTTTTACGCGTCTGGCTTTGCTGATTACGCCCGTTTTAGACGCTACATATGCAAATGGCTTGCCGCCGGGCTATGCCGGCACAAAATTGAAGACTGTCTATGCTATGCTGTAGCTCGTAAAATCAGTGCTTTTGCCTATGTGGAGGCCTGCTTAAGGGGGGAGAATGATTACGTGTAGTCATTTACGAATGAATGTATGTATTACTTACGAGATGAATGTATGTAGTCATGAAGGAATGATTGCACAAATGATGCAAGATAGGAGTAGGTTTGATGATGGATGGTTACTTTTTATTGTTAAGTGTGATAGTCCTTGTGTGTGGAATAATCCTATATATCAGGCTTCAGAAACTACATAAAATTCTTAACGATATTATTAAAAAATTAGATAAAGTAGAAGAGACCTTAGGCAAGATGCATAACGATATTCTCCAACTACAAAAGGAGATAAAATGTCGGTAATCACATTTGCAAATGCTAAAGGCGAGGCAGGCAAAACAACGTCGGCGTTACTCCTGGGCACAACCTTATCACAAAACCCCAAGCTAAATATAACCATTATCGATTCTGACCCGCAAAAATGGATCAGCAAATGGGCAATGCAAGATGGAAAACCAGCAAATATTGAGGTTATCAATCAGATAACGGCTGAAAATATCTATGATGAAATTGAAGCAGCCCATGAGCATGCCCATTTTATTATTATTGATACGGAAGGCACAGCCAATGAATTGGTTGGCTTTGCGGCTTTGGCATCAGATTTGGTGATTATCCCCACCCAGGGTAGTGAGATGGATGCAGAAGGGGCTGTAAAAACTGCTAAGCTGGTTAATAGACACGCAAAGGCGGCAAAACGTGTCATTCCTTTTAGTGTTTTGTTTACCCGCACCAATGCGGCTATTCGCACCCGCTCTTTATCCCATATCAGCAAAGAGCTTATCGAGAATGGTATTGACGTTCTTGATACAACCTTGCATGAGCGGGCAGCCTTTCGTGAATTATTTGCCTATGGGGGCATTGTGAATGAGTTACCTGCCCAGAATGTATCTAACATTGATAAGGCGATTATAAACGCCGAGAGCTTCACACAGGAAGTTATTGAAAAACTAAAGGCGCCTGTGGCGCACAATAATGCCGTAGGAGGTGCATAGGATATGTCTAAAGAACGAAAAAGCCCATTTGCTGATAATATAGACCCAGATGAGTTTGCCTCTACAGGTCGTTCACCCAAGAAGCGCCCCGACCCCGACAAAACCGCAGAATTATCGCGTGATGCTGGTTTTTCTCGTGACGCACAGCCTAAAAAACAAAAACGGCGGATAGCTTCACGCGCACGCAGCCCATTCCGATATGCGTTTTCTGCACGGATTTCACCGGAGGCTGCTGATTGTATATATGATGTGGCCGAGCAACAAGAATGGACGCTTGGCGAAGTCATGGAAGAAGCAGCAGAATTATTGAAACAAAAATATCTGAAATCGTGAAATGGAACGTAATAGATGGGTAATTACTTCATTTTTCAGCAAGTAAGAAGCTCGAAATCATATTGAGAAGATGATTATTTTATTACTTGATGATCGATATACGGCAACACTTCGCCTAAAGCGAATAATTCAAAAGGAAAGTAAACCCCACATTCTTTTTGGTCCCTTTGTTCCAGTATTTTGATAAATGCCACGGCACATGAAGCGGTTGCCCCATAATCAGATGTTAATGACACAAAAAATCTATTGTCTTTATCTGTTTGCCCAACTATACCAGCTATTTCTTCTTCAGCTTCTTTTTTTCTTTTTGAGATGAAATGAGCCGCTTTCAATCTGTATTTTTGATTTTCAAACAGCTTTAGAAATCCAGTAATTTTTAGCAAAGCAATGAGTTTATTGAAATATTCAGAGTCAAAGGCACTCCAATAATTAGAGTTTACCCCTAACCTTTGTTTAAGGTATTTTCTTTCGATGAAATTCGCTAATCTGAGATTTTTTGTGCCAAATTTATCATCTAACCAAAAAGACTTTGAGTAACGAAATCCGTTTTTGACACGCAAGCCTGTTGAACGAATGTGTTCGACCTTTTGGTTGAATAACTGAAGCATATCAGCAATGCCCGCACGACCTGCCATACCATCTTTGGATTGGATTAAGCCAATATCAATAATTGCCGCGCGTGCGTTTTCGTGCAGTTGTTTGGCAATAATCCCAGACAGACCAGGGAATAAGCCAGCTGCTACCAATAAAAGGCTGTTTGCCTGACATGCTTTTGCCTGTAACTTCAAAACATTGTCTATAAACTTTTCTGACACTGACAGGTCAATACATATGATGCCATTTTCTATACATATTTCTTGAACCAGGGGTTGTTTTTGCGAAGCTGGCACGAGCACATAATCGATTGCTTCAATGCCGTGTCGTATGCTTTTAAGTGATGTTATATCAATCACCCTAGATTCAGGCGCTTTGCCATATGTCTTTCCTAGATGCTTTCGCAAAATTTTTAACCGCTCTGGCTTATAATCAGAAAGACAAAGTGAATCTATACCAAATGAATGAATAACTTCATTGATGATATGGCGTGCAAGTATCCCTGATGAACCAATAACTAATATTTTTGGTTGTGTATCCTTGTTAGACATGCTGCTGCCAATTCTTTTTTTCTTTTGGTTTTTTAAGAAAGAGTATAACAAAACAATGGATTAAAATATAAAATCTACTCCCACTCTATCGTGCTAAACCATTAAATTGAGGTTAGAAACTGACCCTCCCCTAGTCAACCCCCATTTATGAGTCCATAATGAAAAAGGGCAACATATAAAAGAGCCGAGTCCATCTGAATTTTTAGACGAGCCGATTTCATCTGAATTTGATGATTATCCAAAATTAAAATAAACATTTACGATAAGGATTTGCTTATATCGCCCGACCTTTTCCCCATGGGTGACATCAAAATGTTTTACATAAGTCTTTATAAAAGTTTCCATAAGGGAACTCTCTGGGTCACTGCTGCTTACAATTTGGTTTGCCCTGGCGCGCATCCGGTAAATCTCATCTGTGCTGACACCTTTTTCTCTTTCATGTGCTTTAATGTCGCGGCCTGTTTCAATCGCCAGATAAATATCATCGATCGTCATTTTCGCTATATACTGTATCAGCACATAGGGAAGCTGTTTTGTGCCATAACCCGTTGTATCTTCGCACGCAAATCTTTTAGCCCGGGCACATTTTAGCCTGTTTTTATCATGTATCGAAAGTTTGCCACCACACACACATTTTCCGATGGTTTGTAAATATGATTTTCGCCTTTTTTTAGCCGCTGCTTTTTGTTTTTGGTCATAGGTGGCTAATATAGCTTGGGCTTTCATCCATAGTTCATCATCAATAATGCGTAAATGCGGCACATATTGGGTGACCCATTCGGATTGCGGGTTAATCCTTTCTTCTTTCTGCCCGGTTTCAGGGTTTAGGATTTGTGATAATCTGTTATAGGCCAATATCCCTTTGTAAATCGGATTGCGCAATATACCGCGCGGCCTTCCTGCTGTGCCAATAATTGTTCCGCTTGACCATTTGCCACCCCGCGCGGTTGGAATTGCGCGTTCATTCAAACTTTTTGCTATCAGATTAGGCGAATGGCCTTTTGTAAAGCGGGTAAAGATTTCTTGGATTATCTTAGCCTGGTCCGCATCAACCGCACGTAAACCGCGCTCCATCTTCCCATCAGGATTGAAATATACAATTTTATACTCGTAAGCATGTCCGCCGGCGACTTTTCCATCTCGAATATTGCCGCTATGGCCGCGTTTGGTGCGCATGGCATGATCTTTTAAGAATAAAGCGTTCATTGTGCCCTTAAGACCGATATGGATACTTCCTATATTTTCGCCTTCAGTAATGGTGCGTATTTCGCAATTCCTGAACTCTGCAATACTAGCAATACGCGCTATATCGACCAGGCTTCTGCTAATCCTATCTAACCCCTCAGCAATCAGAACCGTAAACTCACCATGACGTAAGCCCAGCAGCATTTTCTCTAAGCCTGGGCGGGTTTCAATTTGCTGACCAGAAATACCCGAATCCGAAAATACTTTATGCAAATACTCCCCTTGGCTTTCCTTAATCAGTTGTTTACACATCACTATCTGGTCATCTACTGAACGCGGATTTTGTAAATCTGATGAATAACGTGCGTAAATGGCGACAGGTTTAGCCATTAAACTTCCCCCTTCAGCTAGATTGTTACAAAACAAACGGAAAGATGGCAAGGTTAAGTGCCAGCTTTGCTGGTGAGACTACAGATTTTTTTGCGCCTTTGGCGCGGGAGGGGCGTGCCGCCCCGATGCTTGTCAAGGGCAAGGTGCTAAAGCACGCACGCTTTGCCGCCCGGGTTGCTCATTAAGCTACACTATGACCGCAAGCGGTCTAGTTTCGCTAAATTCACTGCCCGCACCACGCGGCAGCGCGCCCCATGACAACATCTCCCCTGCTTCATGAAAGAAAAAAATATGTGAGAAGCAATCACGCTTTCACTTTTTCAAGAAAGGAAACTAAAATGCAAACAAGCGCACTTATTAAACAGAATATTGCAGAGGGCAACGATTTTGAGTTTTATCCAACGACCGATGAAATAATCGCCGAGCTTGCCCAGCATATAGATATGCATGCCAGGATGCTTGATATTGGCTGCGGCAATGGCAAAGTGCTTAATGCTTTGGAGGAAGCAAAGAAAATTGAAAAATTTGGTATTGAATTATCGCAAACCCTGCTTGCCGCATTGGATAAGACCATAACTGTATTGGGCACTGATTTTCACCAAAACACTTTAATTGATAAAAAGTTTGATGTTATCTTCTGTAATCCGCCTTATTCGGAATATGAAGCATGGACGCGGCGTATCATTCTGGAAGGCCAGGCGGATGATATTTTTCTGGTTATCCCTAGTCGTTGGCAAAATAGCCAATCCATTAGCGCCGCCCTTAACATGCGGGATGTAAAGATAGATGTAATCGGCTCCTATGATTTTCTGAATGCAGACCGGGCAGCGCGGGCAAAGGTTGATCTTGTAAAAGTCAACATTTCTTATGATGCGAAAGACCCGTTTACAATCTGGTTTGAGGACACATTTGGCAATGCGCATCTCGATATAGAAACAGATAATAGTTTTTACGCGGATAGACAGAAAAAAGAGCAGATAAATGCCGCGCTTGTGAAAGCCCCATCAAAAATTGAGGCCTTACTAAATCTTTTTGATACTGATATGCAGCGGCTGCATGCATCCTATAAGACAATAACAGATTTGCCGCCTTCCATCCTAAAAGACTTCAAGCTGGATAAATCCAATCTCATGGAATCGCTAAAGGAAAAAATCAAAGGGCTTAAGCGGCTTTATTGGGAGCAGGTATTTGATAATCTTGATGAGATAACGAATAGATTTACATCGCATTATAGGCACAGATATATGCAGCTTTTATTTAGGTATAATTCGTGTGATTTTACCCGCGATAATATCTATGCCATTGTGCAATGGGCGATTAAGAATGTGAATGACTATTTTGACGACCAGATTATCGAAGTATGGGAACGGATGCTATGTGATGTAAACGCACAAGCCTATAAGAGTAACGCAAAAATGTTACAGGAATTTAAGTTTAGGGTGCAAGATAGCTATGTTAGCCGTGAGGAAAAGCAAGAGTTTAAGCGGATAAAAACAAAGCTCTCCAATCGTATTATCATGCAAGGTGGTTATGGCTTTGTTGATGAATGGCGGGGCTATAGGTTTGGCGATAATGGTAAAAATCTGGTTGATGATTTAATCGTGATCGCCCACAACACTGGCTGGCGTTCTGTTTACAAGCAATATGAAAGCCCGGAGCGTGGACAATGGCACAATGTTATGGGGCTTCATGAGGGACAAGAAAAAATGCTTTTCCAGTTTAAGGCTTACTTAAATGGCAATATGCATATCAAATTCGGCCAGGACTTCGTAAACCATATAAATGTCATTTTCGGTAAACTAAAAGGCTGGCTACACCGGGCACAGGATGCGGCACAAGAAATGGATATTGACATATACACGGCAAGCGCAGCCTTTAAGGCAAGCGAATTTAGATTGTCGCAACATAATGTGCCTTTATTAACCGGGTAGGTATTGAAGGCTTTAAGCAAAGTGAAAGGCGGCTCTCACAAGGGTCGCCTTTTCGCTGATTTGTCTGTTTTGCCCAGGTGTAAATCTACCCAAAGCCATCTAAACGCGCATGTCCGGCGCGCTATGGCGGTTGTTTCTAAGGATATTTTGATTTTTGCGCGTCTATCGGCGCGCAAGGCTGTTTTTATTTTTGCGCCTTTGGCGCGGGAGGGGCGTGCCGCCCCGATGCTTGTCAAGGGCAAGGTGCTAAAGCACGCACGCTTTGCCGACCGGGTTGCTCAGTTAAGCTGCACTATGACCGCAAGCGGTCTAGTTTCGCTAAATTCACTGCCCGCACCACTCGGCAGCGCGCCCCATGACAACATCCCCCCTGCTTCATTGAAGAAAAAAATATGTGAGAAGCAATCACGCTTTCACTTTTTCAAGAAAGGAAACTAAAATGTTACATCAAAAATCAATCCCGCTTAACAAACTTATCGCAGATAAAAATAATCCGCGCTATGGCAAACCGAGTAGTGAGAAAATTGATAATTTTGTCGCATCAATCCGCGCTGTCGGTCTTATCCAGCCGCTTACCGTAAAAGCCAATGCGGATGACAGCTATACTGTTATTGCGGGCAATACGCGGCTTGCGGCGTTGCAACATATCGCCAGCAATGATGATACGCCCGCTATGGCGGTGAATTGTCAAATCGCTGATAGTGAAAATACGCTCTCTATTGCTTTGGCCGAAAACACCATACGCGAAGATATGCACCCGGCTGATAAGTTTCTTGCTTTTTCCAATTTACTAAAACAAGGGCAGACAAAACAGCAAATTTGTGATGCTTTCTATCTGCAAATGAATGATTTGGAAAAACTGCTTAAACTTGGCCAGCTCGATACGAAAGTCTTAAATGCTTTTCGCAAAGATGACATCAGCATTAAAACCGCAATGGTGTTGACCGGTGCATCGTCAAAAGCCGAGCAGAAACGCCTGCTTGATGAGCATGGTGATCATACGTGGCAAATCAGGAATATCATTCAAGGGGAGGCGATAGACACGGATTCGCGTTTGGGTAAGTTTATCTATGCTGAATATGTCGCGGCCAATGGCGCTATGGTTATATTCTTTGCCCCAGCAATTGATTGTGGCTTGGGCTTGCTGTGTGGTTTGAAACCAGTTTGCGTTTAGGATTTCATTTCTCAATGTACCTTTGAAATGCTCGTTATATCCATTCTCCCATGGCGAGCCTGGGTAGATGTGGATTGCCTCAATTCCAACGCGTTTAAGTCATTTTTGGAAAGTTTCGGATAGAAATTCGGGGCCGTTATCTGAACGAATGAATTCGGGTTTTCCGTGCTGAATAATCAGCGCATAAAGCGCCTCGAGCACCTCGGCCGATCCAAGTTTAGTGCCGACATGAATCGCCAATACTTGGCGGGTATAAGCGCCGTAAATTTTGTTATATTACGCCTTGTGCACGGCTTGCTTTTTTTTGATAAATGTATTATTACAATATAAATGTGGTAAATGTAATTATTTACATAAAATTCATGTATTTTATATTAGATAAGAGGGTAAGCGGGTAATATGACACAGATAACGGAAACAAATGCGGTGATTATTGGTGCAGGTCCTGCCGGCCTATTTGCAGTGTTTGAGCTTGGTCTATTAGATATGCAGGCGCATCTGATTGATATTTTGGATAAGCCGGGCGGGCAATGCGCGGAGCTTTATCCGGAAAAACCGATTTATGATATTCCCGGCATGCCGGAAGTCTCTGGACAGGAATTGGTCGATCAGCTTATGGCGCAAATCAAGCCATTTTCCCCGACATTTCATCTTAACCGTATGGTTACAGCGCTTCGTCGTCAGGATGATGGGCGCTGGCTGGTAACAACAGATGAAGCCGAGCAATTTCTTGCCCCCATTGTGGTGATTGCAGCAGGCGGTGGCAGCTTTCAACCCAAAAAACCACCCATAGCTGATATTGATATTTTCGAGCAAAATGATAGCGCGAATGGGGCGGGCGTGCATTATGCTGTGCGGCGGCGGGATGCATTTCGTGACAAGGATATTTTGATTTCCGGCGGTGGTGATTCTGCTTTAGATTGGGTGTTGGGTTTGCATGAGCAGGCGCGCTCTATGACGCTGGTGCATAGGCGGGATGAGTTCCGTGCTGCCCCCGATAGTGTGAATAAAATGCGTGCGCTGGTGGAGGCTGGAAAAATAAATCTGCATATCGGACAGATCACCGCGCTTACCGGTGAAAATGATATATTGCAAAGCGCGCAGCTAAAGCTGAAAAATGGTGATATGGAAACTCTAAACTGCACCAGTTTTCTTCCCTTTTTCGGGCTGACCATGAAATTGGGGCCGATTGCCGACTGGGGGTTAAATCTGCATGAGAATCTTATCGCGGTCGATACACAGAAATTTGCCACCGACCAGGACGGCATTTACGCGATTGGTGACATCAATACATATCCGGGAAAATTAAAACTTATCTTGAGCGGCTTTCATGAGGCCGCGCTTATGGCACATGATGCGTTTAAGCGGGTTTACCCCGACCAAAAATTGACATTTCAATATACGACATCAAGTTCCAGTCTGCAAAAAAAGCTGGGTGTGTAATTTTATTTTCTTGCTTTTACGGTCTATTCGCGTCATTTTATATGAATAATGCGCCGCGATTTTAACTCAGACATATCTGATATACGCGTTATTTTGGGCCCGACCAATACGGGAAAAACGCATCTTGCCATTGAGCGTATGCTCGCCCATGAAAGCGGCATGATCGGCCTGCCCTTGCGCCTTTTGGCGCGCGAGATTTACGACCGCATCTGTTTGGGACATTTCGGGAAAGTCCACCGCGCTATGGTGGCATTGATTACGGGCGAGGAAAAAATTATACCGCCCAAGGCGCGTTTTTACATTTGCACCACCGAGGCCATGCCGCTTAGCGTGCCGGTGGCTTTTCTGGCCGTAGATGAAATACAGCTTGCCGGCGATGCAACACGGGGTCATATCTTCACCGACCGGCTTTTACATGCACGCGGGCAAATAGAAACCATGTTTATGGGGGCGGCACCCATGCGCAATATTATCCGTCATTTATTGCCCCATGCACGCATTGAAACCCGTGCGCGCTTTTCATCGCTTAAATGGGCGGGTGGGCAAAAATTATCCCGTTTGCCACGGCGCAGCGCTGTTACCGCATTTTCGATAGAGCATTTATATGCCCTTGGGGAGGCCATCAAACACATAAAAGGCGGGGCTGCCATTGTGATGGGCGCCTTAGGCCCCCGCACACGCAATGCACAAGTGGCCATGTATCAGGCGGGCGAGGTCGATTATCTGGTTGCCACCGACGCCATTGGTATGGGGCTTAATATGGATATTGACCATGTTGCCTTTGCCCAAACGCATAAATTTGACGGAAAGCGGTTGCGCCCACTCACCCCGGCTGAGCTGGCGCAAATTGCAGGGCGGGCAGGCCGGCATATGAATGCAGGCAGTTTCGGCATAACGGGTGAGGGCGTAGCGTTGGATGAGGAGAGCATTATACGCATTGAAACGCATGAATTTGAACCGCTCAAATCCATTATGTGGCGCAATAGAGATTTGGACTTTTCATCTGTTGCGGCATTATTGGCAAGTCTGGATGCCCCCCCGCCCGATATGATGCTCACCCGCACCTTGCATGCCGATGATATGGATGCGCTAACCATGATGAGCCACACGCCAGAAATTATCGATCGCACGCAAACGCAAGCTGACATAAGACTTTTATGGGAGGTCGTGCAAATTCCCGATTTTCGTAAGATTTTACCCGGTGAACATGTCGCTTTGCTCTCCGAGATTTTTGTGCATTTGCAGCAAAACGCGTATTTGCCACAAGACTGGCTGGCAACCCAAATTGAACAATGTGATCGCCTTGAAGGCGATGTAGATATGTTGGCGACACGCATGGCGCATATTCGAAACTGGACCTATATCACCCATAAAACGCATTGGGTGGAAGATGCACCCGCCTGGCAGCAAAAGGCACGGGCGGTGGAAAATCGCTTATCCGATACATTGCACCATAAATTGACACAAAAATTTGTTGATCGCAAAACGGCACTTTTATCTAAATATTTGCGCGATGATGCAGCGATAGAGGCACATGTAAATGATGCACAGCATATTTTAATCGGCGATGAATATGCCGGTAAATTATGCGGGCTTCGCTTTTTCCCCGAAGCGCATATGAAAACCAGTGCGCTTGCAGGTGTGCGCGAAAAGCTCGAGCATGCCGCCCGGCGCGCGCTCCACCAGCAAGCACAAAGCCTTATCAATGCCGCAGATGATGCGTTTTCACTCGGTGATGAGGGCGCGATCATCTGGCAAGATAATAAGGTAGCTTATATAGAGATAGAGCCCGAAAATGCTCTGGCTTATCTAAGCCCCACCGCCTACCTTGCGGCGCATAGCCTGGCTGATGATGCCTTATGCAAAGCAGTAGAACAGCGGCTAAATCAGTGGGTGCGTGATTTATGCCGCAAAAAACTTGTGCCGCTTTTTATGCTACAACAAGCCGTATTGCCCGAAGGTTTGGCGCGGG
Organism: Parvibaculaceae bacterium; assembly: GCA_965227805.1. Classification (GTDB taxonomy): domain Bacteria; phylum Pseudomonadota; class Alphaproteobacteria; order RS24; family RS24; genus CBDDGJ01. The sequence goes on from CBDDGJ010000003.1 coordinate 889,829, forward strand.
GGCTGGTTTTTCGCTTATTGGAACAAGGGGGGAATATTGCCCGCAAAGACGTCACCACTATGGTGCGTGCGCTCGACCAGCCAACCCGTGCGGGGTTACGAAAATTAGGGGTTCGCTTTGGAGCCTATACTATATTTATGCCCGCTTTGCTCCGGCCAGATGCGGCGCATTTTCTTGCATTGGCCAAGTCACTTATGTTGGGGCGCGATGCTGTGCACGACAAACAAAAATTACCTGTGGCGGGGCGCACATCTGCGCCGCGCGAAAATCTGCCCACCGCCCTTTATCGGGCATATGGGTTTTCACCACTGGGCAAACGGGTTATTCGGTTTGATATTTTAGAGCGGCTTGACGGGCTGATCCGCAAGGCACAAACGGAAACAGGCTTTTTGGTAACGGAAGATATGCTGGCTATTTTGGGGGTAAGCCATGCGGTTATGGCTGAGAGTTTGGCCGCGCTGGGCTATGCGCCCTCTCCTGCCAAACCGGCTGAGGCGACGCCGTCTCCCCCGCTTTGGAAGAAAGCAAAAGCCAAACGGCACAAGCCGAAACAAAATAAACATAACAGGCAAAATGCCGACTCGCCCTTTTCGGTTTTGTCACATATATCCACATCGAATAAATAATGCCCCCACCCCCGATTCAAAATTCAATGCGTATTGATAAATGGCTATGGCATGCGCGTTTTGTTCGCACGCGCGCGGCTGCAACACGGTTTATCCAAAGTGGAAAAATGCGCGTAAATGGCATCAGGAAAAATAAACCAAGCCATCAGATAAGGGCAGGCGATGTGCTCACCTTCGCCCTTTCTGCCCGCGTACGGGTGATAAAAATCATATCGCTAAGCACAAAGCGCGAAAGCGCCCCGCTTGCCCAACAGCTTTATAAAGATTTATCCCCGCCCCATATACCCGCACATACCCCTAAAGGGGGCAGGCCAACCAAAAAAGCAAGGCGTAATATGGATAAATATAAACCAAAATTATATTAACGCCTGTGCATATTTTTGTTTACGCATCTGTCTAAAAGGAGTATCAGCCGATTTAGATATAAACAGGGTGCTTATAATGACGAAAGCAGCGGATATTTATGGTGTAAAGCGCTGGGGCGCGGATTTGATAACCATTTTGCCCAATGGGCATATTGGCCTGTTACACCCTATGCGTGCGGGTGATGCACCGAGCGACCTCATGTCGATTATAGATAATCTGACCGAACGCGGCATCACCGCCCCTATTTTACTGCGCGTGACGGATTTTCTTGATCACCGCATTGATCAAATCAATCAGGCCTTTACCCATGCGTTTGCCGAAACCGACTATAAAGGGGCGTATCAGGGTGTGTTTCCGGTTAAGGTTAATCAGCAAGCGCCTGTGGTTGAACGTATTGTTGAACATGGGCGCCCCTATGATTTTGGGCTTGAGGTGGGGTCTAAAGCTGAATTGCTGATTGCGCTTTCACACGACCTACCGCCTAAGGCCGCCATTATTTGCAATGGCGTTAAAGATGAAGAGTTTATCGACCTTGCGCTTATGGCGCAATGTTTGGGGTTTAATATATTTCTGGTGCTGGAATCGCCGCGTGAGCTTGACCTTGTTTTAGAGGTTGCCAAAAACTTAAAAATCCGTCCGCAAATTGGTGTGCGGATTAAACTAACCCATCGCGTAAGCGGGAATTGGGCGGCCTCAAGTGGCGACCAGTCTTCTTTCGGCATGACCATTGCCCAGCTTATGGATGTGGTTGAAACCTTAAAGGCACGTGATTTTTTGGATTGTCTGCTTTTACAACACGCACATTTGGGCAGTCAGATTCCCGATATTTTGGAAATCCGTATGGCGGTGCAGGAGGCGTGCCGTTTTTTTGTTGAGCTAAGCCGTGAAGGGGCACCGCTTCGCTTTCTTGATTTAGGGGGCGGGCTTGGCATAGATTATACGGGCGAGCATAAATCAACTGAAAATTCGGTGAATTATACCTTGCCCGAATATTGCGCCAATATTACCGAAACGGTAAAATTCGCCATGGATGAAGCAGGACTTCCGCACCCGATTATCATTACAGAAAGCGGACGCTCTTGTGTGGCGCAAAGCTCTATGCTGATTTTCAACGTGCTTGAAACGACACGCTATGACAGTGAAATTGCTGAAAAACCGGCCAAAGACGACCATGTTTTGATTGCCAATATGCTGGATATTGAAACTTATCTTACGCCCGAACGCGCACAAGAATGTTGGAATGACTTAATCTATTATCGCAATGAGATTCGTGCGTCTTTCCGGCGCGGGCAAATGAGTTTAGCCGAAACCGCCAAGGCAGAGCGTATTTATCTCTACATGATCCACCGCATCAAAGCGCTTGCTTCCACCGCCAATATTATAAATGAGGATGTGCATAAATCGCTCACCCATATGGCCGACATATATCATTGCAATTTTTCTTTATTCCAAAGCCTACCAGATATATGGGCGATCGGACAAATCCACCCCATAGCCCCCTTGCACCGTTTGCATGAACCGCCCACCCGCCGCGCAATTTTAAGCGATATTACCTGTGATAGTGATGGACGGATTGACCGTTTTGTTTTGCAAGATGGCTTAAGCGATACTTTGCCCGTGCATCATGTGACGGATGATGAAGACTATTATCTTGGTGTGTTTTTTGTAGGCGCTTATCAGGAAACGCTGGGCGATTTGCATAATCTGTTTGGCGATACCCATGCCGTAACCATTGAGCTACGCCCCGATGGCGGCTTTGAATTAAAACATGAGCAAGAAGGCGATAGCATTACGGAAGTGTTAAGCTATGTGGAATATGACCCACGGCGTATGCTGGATAATGTAAAGGGCATTATCGAGCGCGCTGTAACGGCGGGGCGGGTAAGCCCGCGCGATAGAAAAGACATGATAAAACGCTTTAAGGATAGTTTTTCCGGCTATACTTATTTTGAGCATTAGGGAGCGGATAAATGGCGGATATTTTGGTTATTGGTGCAGGCGGTGTCGGCTCTGTCGCTGTGCATAAAATGGCAATGTTATCGGATTATTTTGCTAACATCACGCTTGCCAGCAGGCGTTTGGAACCTTGCGCTGCGATTGCCCGTTCTGTGCAGCAACGGCTGGGGGTGCATATCAATCTCGCGCAAATTGATGCAGATGATACAGCCCAAACCATCAGGCTGATCGAAAAAACCAAGCCCGATTTGGTGGTTAATCTGGCATTGCCTTATCAGGATTTGGCGATTATGGAGGCATGTTTGGCCACAGGGGTGGATTATCTCGACACCGCTAATTATGAACCGCGCGACGAGGCAAAATTCGAATATCATTGGCAATGGGCCTATCGCGATAAGTTTCGTGATAAGGGCATAATGGCACTATTGGGGGCAGGCTTCGACCCGGGCGTAACCAATATTTTCACCGCCTATACGAAAAAGCACCTTATTGATACGCCAGAATATTTGGATATTCTCGATTGCAATGGCGGGGATCACGGCCAGCATTTTGCTACAAATTTTAATCCGGAGATCAATATTCGGGAAGTCACCGCACCGGCGCGGCATTGGGAAAATGGCGCATGGGTGGAAACGCCTGCCCTTTCAACCAAACGGCAATTTACATTTCCACAAATTGGCAACCGCGCAATGTATCTTATGTATCACGAAGAACTCGAATCGCTTACGCAAAACTTTCCCGAATTTAAGCGCGCCCGCTTTTGGATGACCTTTGGTGATGCGTATCTAACTCATTTGAATGTTTTGCAGAATATCGGCATGACCTCCATCACGCCAGTGCTTTATGAAGGCCGCGAGATTATCCCCTTACAATTTCTAAAAGCCATATTGCCCGACCCGCGCGATTTGGGGAAGTCAACCACAGGGAAAACCTGTATCGGCACAATCATTAGCGGCACGCAGCAAGGCCGTCCGCGCACAATTTACCTTTATAATATTTGCGACCATGAAGCCTGTTTCAAAGAAATGGGTGCGCAAGCCGTGAGCTATACAACCGGCGTGCCGGCGGCCATTGGGGCGGCCTTAATGGTAAGCAAACAATGGCATCGCGCCGGGGTTTATAATGTAGAAGAATTTGACCCCGACCCATTTATGGATATGCTTATGCGCGAAGGTTTGGCGTGGCACTATGAAGACTTGCCGCAGCATCCGGATATATGAGCGAGCCAAAGGAATACTGACGATGATGCCCACACAATCGAGCAGTGCCAGAGCTTTCGCGCAATTTGATTTGACGCGTGTGCCATCGCCTTGTTTTGTGATTGATGAAATGGCTTTGCGCCATAATTTGGAGATATTGCAGGATATTGCCACGCAATCGGGCGCGCATATTCTGGCGGCGCTTAAGGCGTGTTCTATGTGGTCGCTTGCCCCCATTATTGCCGACTATCTGCAGGGCACATGTGCCTCGGGCTTGTGGGAAGCACAATTAGCCAGACGCTATTATAGCGGCACGCTTAGCACCTATGCCCCCGCCTTTAAGGCGTCAGAGGCAGAAGCGATAGCGCAGCTTTCCGACCATATGATTTTCAACGCACCTGCACAATTACACAGCTATAGCCAGTTTCGCACACATAATATGATACAGGCAGGTTTACGAATTAACCCGCAATATTCGACTGTTGAGATTGAAAAATATGACCCTTGTGCGGTGTCATCGCGTTTGGGCTGGCCGGTTGACCGCCTGGAAGAGATCGATCTTGCCATGATTGACGGCCTGCACATGCATATATTATGCGAGCAGGATTTCGCACCCCTCTTGCAAGGGTTTACGCATATCGCGCCGGCGCTTGAGCGCGTAAAGGGCAAGCTGGACTGGTTTAATTTTGGCGGCGGGCATTTGCTCACGCGGCCGGATTATCAGCGCGAAGAGCTGATTGCTTTTTTACGCCGCGTGCAAAGCGAATTTTCCTTTCAGGCTCTTTTGGAACCCGGCATGGCGGTGGTGTATGATACGGGTATTCTTGTGGGTGAGGTTTTGGATATTTTGCCGCTCAAAACCCCTACGGCTATTTTGGATATTTCGCCTGCCTGTCATATGCCCGATGTGCTGGAAGCACCTTATCGCCCCGCTTTGTTGGACGAGGCGATAAGCGGCACACAGGTCGCCTTGGGCGGGCCAAGCTGTTTGGCCGGCGATATGATTGGCACATATCAGTTTGCCACATTGCCCGAAGCGGGCAGCCGCCTTGCCTTTTTGGATCAGGCACATTATTCTATGGTGCGGATGACAAGTTTTAACGGTGTCAAATTACCGGCCATTGCATTATGGAATAGCGAAACGGATGCGTTGCAGCTTATGCGTGAATTTGACTTTTCTGATTTTGCAGGCCGCTTGTCATGAGCAAAACCGAAACCCAATTTTTAGGTGAAGAATTAGCCCCGCATGAAAATGAGGCAGAAACGGCTTTATTTCATGTTCTGCCTTGTGGGTTGGAAAAAACCGTATCTTATGGCAGCGGCACAGCCCGGGGGCCTGCCGCCATAATTGCCGCCAGCCATCAATTAGAGCGGTTTATTGCAGGGGGTGAACCTTGTGCCGCAGGTATCTTTACCCATGCACCAATAGAGTGCGACCAAACGAGCGAAGCGGTAATGGCGCAGTTACGCACACAAAGCCGCATCATTTCGCAAAGCGGCAAAATTCCGATAACATTAGGTGGCGAGCATAGCCTGTCTTACGGCGCGGTGATGGGGGTTGCCGATGCGCTGGAGGCAGATATTGGTATTATTCATATTGATGCCCATGCCGATTTTCGTGTTGCCTATCAGGGGCATAAACATAGCCATGCCAGTGTGATGCATTTGCTTGCACAAGAAGGTTTTGCAATGTGTAGTTTTGGGGTGCGGGCACTTTCGCGTGCTGAAGATGCGGCACGGCGCGCGCATGGCGTTATTTTTTATGATGCCGCCGAACTTGTGCGCGATACAATAAGTTGTATAGAGTTACCGGCAGATTTTCCGCATAATCTTTATATTAGTTTTGACCTTGATGGTCTTGATCCTTCTATTTTACCGGCCACGGGCACACCTGTGCCGGGTGGTTTGGGGTTTTATCAGGCTTTGGATCTGGTGGCCTCTACATTACGCGGGCGCCAATGTGTGGGCATGGATATTGTAGAGCTTGCTCCGCAGGCGGCACATCGTGCCAGTGACTTTACCGCCGCCATGATTACCTACCACCTTATGGCACTTGCGCTTAAGCGCAATTAGCTTGCGGGCACATAAAAACACATTTTTATTGGGCACTACATATTTATTTTACGCTACACATTCGCTGGCGCGAATGGTCGCTTGACCCATACTGCACGCGGAACGCGCTCTTTTTCTTTTCTGCTGCGGGCGCGCCCATGGGGCGTCCCTATATAACGCAAACATGGGCGCGCTTTATTTTTGGGCACTACACATTGCATTTTTGTTTATCGCGCGATTGCTTACCGATTCATAGCAAGCACCCGCCACCCATCACAGTCCTAGCCTAACTACACACTTTCACGCCGCCGCGCGGGCGCAAATGACGTGCTTTCTTTTTGGGTGCTACACATTCCTGACGGAATGACGCACCTATCCCAAAACCCGCGAACAAGCTCTTTCTCTTTTCTGTTGCAGCAAAACAAGCACTCGTGCGAATGTGCGCTTAACCCCCCTCTTTATTTTATCATGCGATTGCCTACCGACTCATAGCGAGCACCCGCCACCAATCACAGTCCTAGCCTAACTGCACGCTCTCACACAGCCGCACGGGCGCAAATGACACACCTATTTCGGCGGAAAAGTTAAACATTAAGTTTTTACGTCTGTCTTATGCCGACCTGAAGCAGCGGCGCGTGTTTTGAATATTATTTTATGCTTCAAGCGTGCTATTCTAATAAAAAGACTTGCACTTATTGCTTTTTCATGCTTTCCTGATTTTTAACTTATACTCATTTTGAGCATAAATAGATTAACATGAATCATAAAGGCGAAATATGAGCGAGCAGACGCACCCCCATCTCCACCCCCATAGCCATATGCCAGAGCGGGCAGAGGCGATATTACAGGCGATGGATATACAATATAGCCCTGCTCTGGAACGCGAAATGCATCCGCTTTATGCGCGCGTGCAAGACACGGTTCCGCCGGTTGAATGGCCATTTTTTGCCCCGCTGATTAAAGCAATCAATCAGCTCAAGCAGGAAAAAAATGCGATTATTCTGGCGCATAATTATCAAACGCCAGAAATTTTTCATTGCGTAGCCGATATTGTGGGCGATAGCTTGAAACTGGCTGTTGAGGCGGAAAAAGCCCAAGGCGACATAATTGTGCAATGCGGCGTGCATTTTATGGCAGAGACGTCCAAATTGCTTAATCCGGCAAAGAAAGTGCTTATTCCGGATATGGCAGCGGGATGCTCTTTGGCCGAGTCGATAACGGGGGCAGATGTGCGTGCCTTGCGCGAAGCCTATCCCAATGTTCCCATCGTCACCTATGTTAATACATCTGCCGAGGTGAAGGCAGAAAGCGATATATGCTGCACCTCTTCCAATGCGGTGAAAATTGTCAATGCTGCAGCGCGAGATAGCGGGTCTAACCGCGTTTTATGTATTCCGGACGAGTTTCTGGCGCGCAATGTGGCCAATGAAACCGATATAGACATTATCGCCTGGAAAGGCCGCTGCGAAGTGCATGAACTGTTTCATGCAGATGATTTGAACGCCTTGCGCGCGCAAGACCCAGGCCTGAAAATTATTGCACACCCCGAATGTGTGCCGGATGTTTTGGCGGCATCCGATTTTTCCGGTTCCACCGCAGCAATGATTAAATGGGTGCAAGATAATCAACCCCAACGCGTGGCGATGGTAACGGAATGTTCGATGAGCGATAATATTCAGGCGGAAAATCCAAATGTAAAATTTATCCGCGCGTGTAATATTTGCCCGCATATGAAACGCATCACCCTGCCCAAAATTCTTGAGGCACTTGTGCATGAGCGCGAAGAAATTTTGATTGAACCGCATCTTGCCCGGCGCGCGCGCCGCGCTGTAGATCGCATGATTGCCTTGAGCTAGGACTTTCCTGAAAATGGTAACACGTGTCCCGACCTCTCTATCTGCCGGCGATGTGCTGATTATTGGCGGCGGGCTTGCAGGCCTGTTTACCGCATTAAAATTGGAAGGCCATAGCGTCACCGTGCTCATGGCGGATAAGGATCGACAAGCCACGGCAAGCGCTTCTGCACAAGGCGGGCTTGCGGCGGCTTTGGGCGCAGGGGATAGCGTTCACCACCATGCAGATGATACGGTTAAAGCCGGTGATGGCTTGGTAGATGCCGCGCGTGCACATAGTCTGGCAAGCGAAGCGCCGGCACGGATTGAAGATTTAGCGCGTTTAGGCATTGCCTTTAATCAGGATGAAACTGGCGCATATCACTTAGGGCGCGAGGCAGCGCATAGCCATAATCGCATTATCGGGGTAAATGGCGATTGTAGCGGTAAAGCCATTATGCAAAATCTATATCAGGCCGCACAAGCCGCCGCGCATATAGATTTTCTACAAGGTTATCGCGCCTATGAATTAGCGGTTGATGATGGCCGCATTATCGGGGTGTTTGTGCGCCCGACACATAAATATAATGCGGCGCCTGTTTTGGTGCGGGCGCCGCATATTGTGCTGGCCACGGGCGGGGTGGGGCATCTTTATGCCACAACGACCAATCCACCTTTTGCCAATGGTGAGGCTTTGGCCATGGCGGCGCGGGCGGGTGCCGGCTTATCCGATATGGAATTTGTGCAATTTCACCCTACAGCATTTTGTGCGCCAGAGCTTGACCCCGCGCCCCTCGCCACCGAAGCCTTGCGCGGTGAAGGGGCATGGCTGGTGAATAAATTTGGGGAACGCTTTATGCCACAGCATCACCCCCATGCCGAGCTTGCGCCGCGCGATAGTGTGGCACGCGCCGTATTTAGAGAGCGACAAAGAACCGGCTTTGTCGGTTTGGATATGCGCGGGGATGGCACGACAGGTTTAGCGGAAAATCTGCCCACGCGCTTTCCTACGGTTTATAATAGTGCGCTGCGTTTGGGAATTGACCCGCGCCATGCGCCGATACCCGTTGCACCAGCGGCGCATTACCATATGGGCGGGGTTACGACCACGGCTTATGGGCGCACAAATATAGCGGGACTTTGGGCATGTGGTGAAGTTGCCTCCACAGGTGTGCATGGGGCTAATCGTTTGGCGTCTAATTCTCTGGTTGAGGCGTTGGTTTTCGGGGCGCGCATTGCTGCGGATATAAAGGGATGTCTTGCGCCCCCACATAAAAATCCGGCGATAATGCCGAGATTAACCGATCATAGCAATAAAGCAGATATAATGGTGCGGTTACGCCAGCTAATGAGTGATTATGTTGGCGTTATACGCAATGAAACAGGGCTGCATAATGCCCTATCTGAAATTGCCCGCCTGGAACAAAGTGCACGTCACCACATAATATGGGGTAATATATGCGCCACTGCGTTAATGATCGCGGCCTCCGCCTATATGCGACGCGAAAGTCGCGGGGCGCATTTCCGGCAGGATTATCCGCATAAGGCAGATACCCCCGCCCATAGCACCATTACGCTTGAACAGGCATATAGGCTTGCCGAAACAGGGACGCATAAGAAAACTTTACGAGATATTGCATGAGGTCGCATATGGCTTTACCACATTTATATGTTAAGCGCCTGGTTGAAGCGGCATTACGCGAAGATTTGGGCGATGCGGGTGATATTACCGCCGTGGCCACCATTCCGGCCCAGGCGGTTGCACGCGGTGCGATTGTCGCGCGCGAAAATGGCGTGCTGGCAGGGGCAGAATTTGCCCGTGCCGCATTTCACCATATGGATGCATCCATAAAATGCACTATGGAAAAGCAAGATGGTGCCCCCCTAAAAGCCGGTGACGTGATTATGCATAGCGAAGGTAATGCCCGCGCGCTTGTTTCGGCAGAACGCGTTGCGCTTAATTTTTTGGGTAAATTATGCGGTATTGCAAGCCTTACGGCGCGTTATGTTGCGTGTGCCAGAGCAGGCGGGCAGGCACATATTTGTGATACACGCAAAACCACGCCGGGCTTACGCATGGCAGAAAAATATGCCGTCCGCATGGGCGGTGGGGTTAATCATCGTTTTGGGCTTTATGATGCCATATTGATTAAAGATAATCATATTGTGAGCGCAGGCGGTGTCACCCCCGCCCTGATACAGGCACAAAAGACATGCGGTCATATGGTTGCGATTGAAATTGAAGTGGATACGCTTGCACAATTAGAAGAGGCTTTGGCGGCAGGGGCGAAGATTATTTTGCTGGATAATATGCCGCCTGCCATGTTACGCGAAGCTGTGGCTTTAACCGCAGGGCGTGCGGTTTTGGAAAGCTCTGGCCGGGTTAGCCTTGACGCGGTTACGGATATTGCCGCAAGCGGGGTTGATTATATCTCGGTCGGGCGGCTTACCCATTCTGCGCCGACACTTGATATTGGTCTGGATTTTAGCGTGTGAGTTTAAGCGCTCATTGCTTTTTGCAAATTTTCATCCAGCTTATCTAAAAAACCTTCTGTGGTGAGCCATTTTTGTTGCGACCCGACAAGCAAGGCGAGGTCTTTGGTCATCGAACCGCTTTCCACAGTTTTTACACAAACCTGCTCCAGAGTTTCGGCAAATTGCGCTAATTGCGGATTATCATCCATGGCCGCGCGTTTGCTCAAGCCGCGCGTCCAGGCAAAAATCGAGGCAATGGAATTGGTTGACGTGTCCTCACCGCGCTGATGCGCCCGATAATGCCGTGTTACCGTGCCATGGGCGGCTTCGGCTTCAATGGTTTTACCATCCGGTGTCATAAGCACCGAAGTCATAAGCCCTAAAGAGCCAAAGCCCTGCGCCACCGTATCGGATTGCACATCCCCATCATAATTCTTACACGCCCAGATAAACTTGCCCGACCATTTCAACGCGCACGCCACCATATCATCAATCAGCCGGTGTTCATATTCAATGCCCGCCGCATCAAATTGCGCTTTGAATTCATTTTCAAACACCTCCATAAATACATCCTTAAAGCGTCCATCATAGGCTTTCAAAATCGTATTTTTGGTAGAAAGATAAACCGGCCATTTACGGTCTAGCCCATACATCATACAGGCGCGCGCAAAGTCACGAATGGAATCATCAAGATTATACATGCTCATCGCAATTCCCGATCCCGGAAAATCGAATACATCTTGTTCAATCACCGCGCTACCATCTTCGGATTCCCATTTCACGCTAAGTTTACCTTTGCCGGGGACAATGAAATCTGTTGCACGATATTGGTCGCCAAAGGCATGGCGCCCAATAACAATCGGGTCAGTCCAGCCCGGCACGAGGCGGGGCACATTGCGGCAAATAATCGGTTCGCGAAATACAGTGCCGCCCAAAATATTACGAATGGTGCCATTGGGCGAGCGCCACATTTTTTTAAGGCCAAATTCTTCTACGCGTGTTTCATCGGGGGTGATGGTCGCACATTTTACGCCGACCCCATAATGTTTAATGGCTTCGGCTGCATCAATGGTGATTTGATCATCCGTATCATCCCGCGCATGAATCCCCAAATCATAATATTTAAGGTCAATATCAAGGTAAGGGTGAATGAGTTTATCTTTAATCAATTGCCAGATAATGCGCGTCATTTCGTCGCCATCCAGCTCGACAATGGGGGTTGCCACCTTAATTTTGCTCATAAGCCATCCTATTTCTTATCCTAATGCATAATTTATACCACTTATAGCAAATAGTTTACATTGATTAAAGTTTCAGATTGGCATATTTGATAGGAAATAAAGTTATAATAATATGGAAAAATGCAAAAACCGGTAATTATTTTGCTTGGCACGCAATTAGGCGAAAATATAGGCATGGTGGCACGTGCCATGTTAAATTTTGGGCTAGACGAGTTACGACTTGTGGCACCGCGTGCGGGGTGGTGTCGGGAACGGGCGCATAAATCTGCCGCTGGGGCAGATGCATTGATAGACGCGCATCAAGCGTTTGCAACCCTTGAGGCGGCGATTGCGGATTTGCATTTTTTGGTGGCCACCACGGCACGCGCCCGCGATATGGTAAAGCCGGTCGTGACCCCGCAAGCGGCCATAAAGCAGATAAGGGCGCATAATCATAGCGGGGTAAAAACGGGGATTTTATTCGGGCCTGAGCGCACAGGGCTTGATAATGAAGCCTTGTCGCATGCGGATATTTTATGCCGTGTGCCACTTAACCCGCATTTTAGTTCGCTTAATTTGGCACAAGCCGTTTTATTATTTGCTTATGAATGGCATTTATATGCCGATGACACACCCGCGCATAGCCTGCCTATGCCCGATACATATCCGGCAGAACGCGGCGCGCTTATTGCTATGTTTGCCCATTTAGAAGCGGCGCTTGATGCAACAGGTTTTCTATCGCCACCAGAAAAACGCCCTGCCATGGTGCGGAATATTCGCAATCTATTTCATCGCGCACAACTTACCGCGCAAGATATACGCACATTTCGCGGCATAATAAATGCGCTTTTACGCTGGCCGGATAAGGGGGGTGATAAGGAAATAAGGGCGCGTATGGCTGCAATATCGCGTGGACAAACAGATTTAGCAGCAAAAACGCAGGAAAATGACGAAAAAAGCTAGTTTTATCGAAAAAGCTATTTGACAAGACGCCTTGTCTGCTTATACTCCGCGCGACTTCACATAAGTGCTCTGCTTAGGGTCGTGGGGCATGGCTGGTGTAGCATAAGCCTGATACAGAACAGGACGAATGCAACATAAGCCCACTGCAACATAGGCCGACTGCAACATAGGCCCAAGGCAGCATAAGAAATGTGGGAAAGATTTTGAAACGAAATAGGGAAGACAAAGGATAAGCCTTAAATGAGCAAGCGGATTGCAGCAAAATATAAAATTGATCGCCGTATGGGTGAGAATATTTGGGGACGGCCAAAAAGCCCGTTTAATCGTCGTGAGTCTGCGCCTGGTAAAAAACATGGCGAGCGTCGTCAGGGGAAATTATCCGATTTTGGTCTGCAATTACGTGCCAAGCAAAAGCTGAAAGGCTATTATGGCAATATTACCGAGAAACAGTTTCGGCGTATTTATGCAGAAGCGGTGCGTCAGCGCGGGGATACCAGCGAAAAGTTAATCGGTCTTTTGGAGCAACGGCTTGACGCCATTATCTACCGTGCCAAATTCGTGCCGACCGTATTTGCCGCACGTCAATTTATAAGTCATGGCCATGTTTTGGTAAATGGCATGCGGTGCACGATTGCAAGCCGCCGTTTGAAAAGTGGTGACGTAGTGGAAATTCGCGAGAAATCACGCACATTAGCACTTGTGCTTGAAGCCATACAAAGTGCCGAGCGCGATGTGCCAGACTATTTATCGGTTGACCATAACAAACTTTCGGCAACGCTAACCCATATTCCGCAATTACATGATGTGCCCTATCCGGTGCGGATGGAACCGAATTTGGTGGTTGAGTTTTATTCGCGCAACTAAAAGCGTTTAGCCTAAACGTGCTAATATCGGGAAATGGTCAATGAGAAATGTCCCGAAATTTTGTAGCGTTCCGGAAAAAATAAATATACCTGTCACAATGAGCAAAACCCCAGCGCTTTGTTCGATACGGTGTGCATAGCGGGTAAATAGGCTGGTAAGTGCTAATTTACCGGTTGCAAGCGCGGTGAGAAAAAAGGGTAAGCCTAGCCCGAAAGAATAAGCGGTTAATAATATCACGCCTTCACTGAGGCTTTCGCGCCCTGCTGCAAGCACCAATATGCTGGCTAAAATGGGGCCGATGCAAGGTGTCCAGCCAAAGGCAAAGGCAAGTCCCAACAAAAAGGCAATGCCGATATTTTTTTTGTCGGTTCCTATATGATGCAGGGCACGCTTTTCTATAAGCAAGAAACGCAAAGGCAAAATGCCAGTCATATGCACGCCGAGGATGACAATGATGATACCAGCAATTTTGGCGAGATCCTCTTTATATTCCAGGATAAACGGATTTATCGCCGCCGCGCCCGCGCCCAAAAGAATAAAAACAAGGCTAAAGCCGGCAATGAATGTGAGTGTGGCCGGGATGATGCGGCGCACAAGCGGCGTTTCATGCAGTTCATCATAACTAACGCCTGCAGCAAAACAAATATAACCCGGCACAAGCGGTAATACGCAAGGCGATAAAAAACTCAATGCCCCGCCGATAAAGGCAACCAGCACACTTATGCTAAAGCCGTCCATTTTTTCTAACGCCTCCTAAATAAAATTGCGACCAGCCAGCCCATAAAGCAGGCGATGCTAACACCCAATAATCCGTAAAAAAATGCATATTCATGCGCCATTTTATATAAAAATTGTTCAAGGCCAATATGGTCAACCCGCAATTCATCGGTGCGGTGCTTAATCATGCGTCCATTTTCAAACAGGAAAAAATCAATATGATAAATGCCCAAAGGCACCCCCGAGGGCAAAGTTATTTTGGTGCGAAATAATCTATTATCAATAATATCAACCGTGTTTTCATTGCGGATATAAAGCCCGTTTTTTGTTTTTATACGCACAAAGCCTTGCAAAAATTCAGGCGCAGATACAATGCCAATATTGGCTTTTTGCACAGTATAGCCGATCCGCTCGGCACCTATCTCATAATGTTGTTGTTCGATATAGGGCACAATATCATCTATGGGTTTAGAGCTTGCAAGTGCGTAAAAGCCGGGTAAGGGGCCAAGCTGCATTTGGCTGCGATTTACCCAAATACCCGCCATTTTTTCTTTGCGCCGAATTATCGCATTTTGACTGGGCCCGCGTATGACCAGGATAATATCGGGCGTGCTTTCCGGCGTCTTTCCTTTAAGCGCACCGAATATCAGTAATTCCGTGCCAGCAAAATTGGTTTTTATTTCGATTTCATCATGGGATAAATCAGCAACCAGCTCAGCCCCCATAGCAGGCATAGCAGCCAAAATGAGCCAAACAAAAACGAGCGCGCGTGCCATTAGTTCAGCCCGCTCAAAGTAAGTGAAAATAATTCATCAGGGCGCATAATAAGGTCAAGTAACAACTTAACCCCGACCCCTAACACCAAAAGTGCCAATAGGGCGCGTAATTGTTCGCCACGCAATTTTTCCCCCGCCCGCGCGCCGATTTGTGCGCCAATGGCACCGCCCGTCATCAATAAAAATGCGAGCATAATGTCAACACTCTGATTTTCTACCGCATGTAAAATGGTCACGGATGCAGTGACAAAAATAATTTGAAAAAGCGATGTGCCGATCACCACATTTGTCGGCATGTGTAAAATATAAATCATGGCGGGCACCATAATAAAACCACCGCCGACCCCCATAATGGCGGCCATCACCCCGACCAGAAAGCCAATCGCCAAAGGTGGATAAATGCTAATATAAAGCCGCGATTGGCGAAACCTGATGCGCGGGGGTAATTTGAGATACCAGCTATGTTGCCCGGCGCGGCGCGTGATAATGGTTTCCCCCCGCCGCGAGGCCAAAATCACGCGCAAACTTTCGCGCAACATAAGCCCCCCAATAATGCTTAAAAACAGCACATAGCTTAATGAGATCAATAAATCGACCTGCCCGAGCTTGCGTAAAAAAGTAAAAAGCTGCACGCCGGCAAATGAACCCGCTACACCGCCCGCCATAAGTAGTAGCCCCATGCGTATATCCACCGCGCGCCGCCGCCAATAAGCCAGCCCGCCCGATACAGAAGACGCAACAATCTGATTGGCCTCTGTCGCCACGGCAACAATAGGCGGAATACCCAGAAAAATCAGTAAAGGCGTCATTAAAAAACCGCCGCCCACACCGAACATGCCCGACATAAACCCCACCACGCCGCCAAGACTAAGCAGCATAAATATATTGGCACTTATCTCAGCAATGGGAAGGTAAATCTGCATAATATTTCATATTTGGGTTTTGCTTAGACAAAATTATGATAAAACAATTGCACACAAGTTTAACACGGAGTCGGTAAAGAAAACATATGCAACGTGAAATTTTTAATCTGCGTGGCGAAGAATTTTCGGTGTGTCACTGGCCATGCGCCAAACAGGATGCACCAGTTTTGCATTGGGCGCATGCAAACGGTTTTAATGGAGAAACCTATGCGCCTCTGCTTGCTTCTTTGGCAAAAGATTTTCATGTTTTTGCATGGGATGCGCGTGGCCATGGCCACAGCAGGGCGGCGGCAGAGCCTGCACAGCATAAAAACTGGTATATTTATCGTGATGATCTGCTTGCGCTTTTGCAAACACTATATGCGCGCTTTAAGCGCCCGCTTTATCTTGCAGGCCATTCTATGGGCGGGTGCACCACCATTATGGCAAGTGCGGCGCGCCCTGATTTAGTGGCAGGGTTGGTTCTTGTTGATCCGGTGATTGTGCCTTTGGAAGCAAAAATTCTTATGTATATACGCCGTTTCTGGGGCAAGCGAGATGGTGGTTTGATGCTCGCGGCAATGGCGAAGAAACGTAAAGCCATATGGCCGGACAGGGCAACCATGCAACAGGTCTATACGGGGCGGGGTATTTTTGCAACATGGCAGCCGGCGTTTTTAGACGCCTATGTGCAAGGCGGAACCTTACCGCATGCCGATGGGGTGCAACTTGCCTGCTCACCGCTTTGGGAAGCAGCAAATTTTGATAGCCAGGGCCATGATAGCGCAACACCTGTAAAACGCCTTGCCACGCCCTTTACCTTGCTTACCGCTGCGCGTGGGTCGACCACACGCAAGCGCGCATTATTTGAAATACCGCGCATAGAAAAAAAGCTAATGGTGGTGCCTGAAAGCACACATTTTTTACCAATGGAATATCCGGATATTGTGCGCGAGGAAATTTATGCCCGTGCCCATATAAGGCATGGGATAAAGGGAGGTTAAGATTATGTCGCAAACACACAGCAAAGATTTTACCCGTAATCCGCAAGACTGGCCGCCTAATATTCAAGCCGCATATAAGAAGCCGTCTTCTGCCTCCACCTATTTGGGGTTAGAGATTTTAGGCGTTGATATGGAGGAAGGGCGTGTCGAACTTGTCTTTCATGCAGGCGAAAATTTATGCAATAAATGGGGCGGCATTCAAGGCGGCATGGTCGCGGCAATGCTGGATGATGCCATGGCCTTTGCGATTGGGCTTAAGCTGGATTGGGGACAGATTAGCCCGACCTTAGAGCTTAAAGTCTCTATGCTGGCGCCGTGTCGCCCGGGCGATATTTATGCAACGGGGCGGGTTTTGCGGCGTGGAAAATCAGTCGGTTTTGTTGAAGGGGAATTACGTGATGTTAAAGGCACCTTGCTCGCCACCGCATCATCAACGGCAAATTTTGTAACGCTTAAAAAGAAAGAAAAATAAGCCTTCACCACATGAGATGCGCGCATGAATAAGCGGCATGAACCCCGTAAGCGGATAAAAAATCGGTAATGCCTTGCGGTGTGGTTTTATGCGCGTGGGCGCTCATGCTCATCAAGCCGCCAGTTATGAATAAAACATCCAGTCCCGCCTTATTGGCACCGGCAATATCCGTAAGCGGTCCGTCGCCTATGGCCAGAATATGAGGCTTTTGCTTGCCTGTCATATCGCTTAACATGGCTTTTGCTTGGTCATAACTTGGGGCATGGGGTTTGCCGACCCATATCACATCGCCCCCCATTGCCTCATAAAGCGCGGCAATCGCGCCCGCGCAATAAACGTCACGATCGCCCATTTGCACCTTATGGTCGGGATTGGCACAAATAAGCGGCAGATTTTTCTCCCGCCAGATGGTGGCTTGTTCGCGATAATCCTCCGGCGTTTCGCAAGATGCATCATAAAGGCCAGATAGCAAAATGAAATCCGCACCCTCACATGCGCTAAAGCGTATATCAAGCCCGTCTATTAAATCCTTATCGCTTTCGGGGCCAACAAAATGACAGACCTCACCGGCTTTGCCGCGCAGTGTAACAAGCGTGCGCGTTAAATCGCCCGAGGTTAAAATTTTATCATAGCAGCGTGTTTTAATGCCGACCTTGAGCAAGCGGCGTTCTACATTATCATAAGGGCGCGGCGCATTGGTTAAAAGTAAAACCGGCTTTTTTTGGCTATCCCTAAATGTGTTTAATGCATCCTCCACCCCTGCAAAGGCACGAAGTCCATCATGCATCACGCCCCATATATCGCATAAAATTGCGTCATAATCAGCAGCGATGTCTCGCAATCCCAAAAGCGCCCGTGGCGTATGATGCACTGGTTTCATATACACTTATGCCCAGTTTTGTAAGGTGGCCGCTTCTTCGCGCACAGTCTCAGGCCCGCCCAATAGCAAACGATTTGCGCCCGCACGCTTGAACCAATAATGTAAGCCCAGCAAATCGGTAAAGCCCATGCCGCCATGCACCTCGGTTGCGGTGCGCGCCACATATTGCCCCACATCAGCCAGGCGCGATTTTACCAGCCGCGACATAAGCGCGCTTTCATCTGGCACATGTGAAAAAGCATAAGCCGCATACCATAATAAAGAGCGACATGGCTCTATCTGTGCTGCCATTTCCGCACATAAATGTTTTACCGATTGAAAAGAGGCAATGATACGGCCAAATTGTTTGCGTTCACCGGCATAGGCAACCGCTTTTTCAAGCATGCTATCACACACACCCAAACTATCGGCGGCAAACATAATACGCCCGGCTTCAATCACGCGCGCCGGGGCGCTTTGTGTGTTTTCGGTTAAAAATTCGGCAGGCGTATTTTCAAAATCCAGCATGGCAACAGTGCGGGTTTTGTCGATGGTTGTAAGCGGGGTCTGGGTTATGCCTGCCCCATCACAGGCGACAAGCGCAAAACCTGCATCACAGCCGATAAGAAAATGCGTTGCCTGTTCTGTGTCCACCACAAAAGCAGCCCGTCCGCTTATTGTATCTTTTGCGGCTTTTACACCGGCATTCTCGCGTATGCCGATTGTCTCGGTAACGCCCACACCGAAGCGGGCTTCCCCAGCGGCTATTTTTGCAAACCATTCGGCTTGTTGTGCCCTGCTTCCTGCTGCCCTAAGCGCAATGGGGGCCATGACATAAGGCGCTGTCCATGCAGCGGGGGCGGCATGATGCCCCAGCATTTGTTGCACAAGGGCGGCTTCCAAAAGCCCCATGCCCAGGCCGCCATGGGCTTCGGGGATAAGGGTCAGGTGCACGCCCAATTCCTGTAGGCCAGTTTCTATTTTATTTTGGAGCTGCCTATCTTCTCCGGTTGTAAAATCGCGTATGCCATCTGTGCTGACTGTGTCGTGCAAAAACCGTTTGACGCTTTCCTGCAACAGGGTTTGGTCTTCTGATAGTCCGAAAAACATATATATGCCTCCTTACAGTGCTGCGGGTTTGGGTTCGCGCGGCATGCCTAGCCCCCGTTCGCTAATGATATTTTTTTGTATTTGCGCCGTGCCCCCGCCAATAATCATGCCAAGGTCGAACATATAATGGGTTTGCCATATGCCATCATCGCGTAGAAAAGGGCTATCCTCAAATAACAGGCCATATTCACCCATGACATCAATCGCCAGGGCGGCCAGCGCATGGTTAATCTCGCACCCGTCATATTTTACGATGAGGCGTGCCATGGGTGCAGGCATATCATGTGCGTGCGCTGTCATTAGCCGCATGCCGTTAAATTTCATGGCATAGACTTGTGCTTGCAAGTCAATCAGGCGGTCGCGATAAATCGGATTATTCATGAGCTTCTGGCCGTTCAGATTTTCTTTTTGCATAAGGGCGGCAATGGCATTTACGCGCGCAATGCCGGCATCGGGGTCGCCCAGCATACCACGCTCATGGGTAAGCGTTGCATTGGCGACCTGCCATCCCTCGCCGCGCGCGCCAACAATAGAGGTTACGGGAATACGCACATCCGTGAAAAAAACTTCGTTAAATTCGGCCTGCCCCGTCATGGTCATAAGCGGGCGCACCTCAATGCCGGGTGTGTCCATCGGAATAAGCAAATAGCTTATGCCCTTATGTTTGGGCGCATCGGGTTCGGTGCGAATAAGGGCGAACATCATATCGGATATTTGTGCCGTGCTGGTCCAGATTTTTTGCCCGTTAATGACAAATTCATCTCCCTCAACCACGGCAGCGGTTTTTAATGAGGCCAAATCCGACCCCGCACCGGGCTCGGAATATCCCTGACACCAGACAATCTCACCGCGCAGGGTTTGGGGAATATAGCGTTGCTTTTGCTCTTGTGTGCCTAGTTCCAGCAAGGTGGGCACCAACATGCTGGTGCCCTGGCTGGCAATGCCGCCCGGCACACCAGCGCGGGCAAATTCTTCCGCGATAATGCGCGCTTTAAGCCCGTCGGGTTTTGCGCCATAGCCGCCATATTCTTTGGGAATGGTGCGCCCGGCATAGCCGTGCTCCAGCAGAATCTTTTGCCAGGCAAGGCGCGCTTTTGAACGCATGCTCCGGTCGTGATGCGGCGGGGCATAGTGTTTATGTTCCGCCAAGAAATGACGCACGTCATCGCGAAACGTGATATATTCGTCGCTAAGGCGTAAATCCATAATTTGCTCTCCCCTAAAATTGTGCTAGCATGGTTCAAGCATAATTTTATACGCAATAAAATTAAGGAATCCAAGTGCCTTTAACCACCATACTCACATTTTATCTTTCCGGGCAATTTTTGCGTTGGTTCCTAACAGTTCTAATTGCGTTTTTATTTTTGGGCGGCATGATTGATTTTCTGGAAATGATGGGTGCCGCTGAAAAAATCAATCAGGGGGGCAGAACGGCATTTTTATTTATGCTGTATCGCCTGCCCAATTTTTTGATTGATTATATGCCCTTTGTGACCCTATTTGCGGGTGTAACATGTTTTTTGCGCTTAAGTGAAAGCCACACCATCGCCATTATCCGCGCGGCTGGCATTTCTGTATGGCAATTTCTTCTTCCCATTTTAGGGCTTACAGTTTTACTCGGTTTGGTCATTATTGGGGTGGGCGATCCGCTAGGGAGTTATGGCTTACAAAAATTCGCGGCACATAAAGCCGCTCTTTCGGGGTATGAGCGTAATTTTTCGGCCACAAGTTCGGGCATGTGGCTACGTGAAATGGATGTTGAAACCCCATATATTATTAAAGCCGGACGGTTTGATAATACCGATGGGCCGCGCCTTTATAATATTATGGTGCTCGCTTATGACAGGACGGGGAGTTTTTTATATCAGGCCGATGCGCCACGGGCAGACTTAATCGATGAAGCCTGGCATATCCAAAAAGCGCATATATTATATGCCACGGCGCCGTTGCGTGAACAAAAAGCATTGGTGCTGCCGACCAAAATACGTCGTGAAACACTGCACGCGCAAATTATCGATCCGGATACATTATCCGTATGGCAGCTGCCCCAGCAAATTGAAACAGCCCGCGCCACTGGCAATAAGGTCGTCACCTATCAGCTACGATTTCATGAGCGTATCTCATTGCCACTGTTTATGATTGCCATGATACTCATTGCGGCAGGGTTTAGCTTACCACGGGGGCGCATATATAGCCCTTTTCAAACCATTGGCGGGGCGGTAATATGCGGTTTTACTTTATTTATTGCAAAAATATTTATAATAAAGTTAAGCGCGATCAATTTTTTTCCGGTCTTCTGGGCAAGCTGGATACCGTTACTTATTGCGGTTTTTTTAGCAGCGGTTTTACTGATAACACGCGAAAATGGGTGAGATAATAGATTTATGAAAAGAACAGAATTTACACCACATCACTATGCGGATTGGCGCGCAAGTGTTGAGAAAGCTCTTGGGGGCGCGCCGATAGATAAGCTCGTTACAAAAAGCCCAAGCGGTTTGGCGCGCGCGCCGCTTTATCAGGAAACGGATTATCCAAGTGCCGAAGCTATAAATGGTCTGCCAGGGCAATATCCATTTACACGCGGCACACATGGCACGCGCGACACGCATAATGCATGGCGGATTGGCGCGCGCGTTACACCCGGGCGCAAGGGATATGATAATGCATCTATTCTGGCTGATCTTGAAGGTGGGGTTTCGGCATTGATCGTGGATTTTTCATATGCAGATGAGCTGCCCGCTTTGCCGCATTTATTAAAAGGGGTTATGGCCAATATTCTACCGCTTTATCTGGCGGGGGCGCATTATGGTTTAGATGCTGCCGCCGCGCTAAGTGCATATTGGCAAGAGGCGCTTGGCGATGCCACACAGGCACAAGGCGGATTTAATTATGATCCGCTGGGGACGATGGTGGCGCATAAGCATGATTACGAAATGGAAGCGTTACCCCGGCTTATTGCTTTGGGGGCGCTGCATGAACATGTTGATTTAATGACGGCATCGGGCATTGCGTATCACAATGCGGGCGCAGATGATGTGCAGGAATTGGGGTTTGCCCTTGCAGCCTATATTGATTATATGCGCGCCCTGACGATGGCGGGGCTGGATGTGGCGCACGCTTTTGCCAAAACCACAATGACGCTGAGTGCGGGCACTGATTTTTTTATGAACATTGCAAAATGCCGTGCGGCGCGGCGCCTTATGGCGCGCGCGGCCAAAGCAGCGCATGTAAGCTATGCCCCCCGCCTTTATATGGAAACCAGCGAAGCACAGCTAAGTCTTGCCGATATATGGGTGAATATTTTACGTGCTACAATAGGCGCATGTGCAGCTGCACTTGGCGGGGCTGATATGATAGTGGTTGCGCCTTGCTCTACGCTTAGTGAAGGCGATAATGAATTAACCCGGCGCATTGCCCGCAATACGCAGCTTATTTTGCAAGAGGAAAGCCATATCGGCCATGTTATCGACCCGGCAGGGGGCAGTTGGTATATTGATGCGCTAAGCGATCATATGGCAAGACAGGCATGGGCATTATTTCAAGATATTGAGCGACAAGGCGGTATGGGTAAAGCAATCAGCAGCGGGTTTGTCGCTGACATATTATCTACAACGCGCACGCATATGCGCGATAAGGTGAATAAGCGCGAAGCGCCGCTTTTGGGGGTAAGTGCGTTTCCTAATCTTGATGAGGCACTTTTAACCCCGCGCCGCAATGTCTATAAGGGGCGTGAGGGGATGCATCGCCCGGCACAGCCATTTGAGACCTTGCGTTTTGCTGCACAGTCGGTAAAGCCCAAAGTGTTTCTGGCAACCATTGGGACTCAGGCTGAATTTAGCCTGCGGGCAAATTTTGCCGCCGCGCTTTATGCGGTTGGTGGCATAGATGCGCTTATGGGGGAAGGCGGTGAAGATGTGGCGGCTATTGCCGATGCCTTTCGAAAAAGCGGTGCGAAAATCGCTGCCATATGCAGCACGGATGCGCTTTATGAAGACTATGCCCGTCCGCTTGCCCACGCTTTAAGCGGTGCGGGGGCGACGCATATTGCGCTTGCAGGCACCTTCACCACATTGCAGGTGGATGACCTTATTTTTACGGGCTGTGATGCTTACGGATTTTTGCAAAAAATGCATGGTATTTTAGGGTTAACAGAGTAAGGCATAAGCGATGCGTAAATTACCCGATTATCGTTATATAGATTTTGATGATGGCGCCCTTGTGCCCAATACCGCGCCGGCGGCACAACATAATGATACGCCGCGCCATACGCCCGAGGGGGTGGATGTAAAACCGCTTTATACACGTGCCGATCGTGATGGGCTGCCCTATCTGGATGGTTATCCCGGTTTTGCCCCCTTTATACGTGGTCCCTATGCGGCCATGTATTGCAATAAGCCATGGACGATACGACAATATGCCGGTTTTTCCACGGCAGAGGAATCGAATGCGTTTTATCGGCGTAATCTGAAAGCCGGACAAAAGGGGTTGTCTATCGCTTTTGATTTAGCCACCCATCGCGGCTATGATAGCGATCATCCGCGCGTAAGTGGCGATGTAGGTATGGCGGGGGTAGCGATTGATTCGCTTTATGATATGCGTATTTTGTTTGACGGTATTCCGCTTGATGAAATGAGTGTGTCCATGACCATGAATGGGGCGGTTTTGCCGATTATGGCGCTTTATATTGTTGCCGGCGAAGAACAGGGCGTTGTGCCGGAAAAGCTCACGGGCACCATTCAAAATGATATTTTGAAAGAATTTATGGTGCGCAATACCTATATTTATCCACCGGCACCATCCATGAAAATTATCTCCGATATTTTTGCCTATACATCACAGCATATGCCGAAATTTAATTCCATTTCTATTTCTGGCTATCATATGCAAGAAGCAGGGGCAACGGCGGATCTGGAACTGGCCTATACGCTGGCAGATGGCATTGAATATGTGCGTGCCGGGCAAGCGGCGGGTTTGGATATTGATCGGTTTGCGCCGCGCCTTTCGTTTTTCTGGGCGATTGGTATGGACTTCTTTATGGAGATTGCCAAAATGCGTGCGGCGCGCATGTTATGGGCGCAGCTTTTGCAGGGCATGGGGGCGAAAAATCCCAAATCTTTGGCGTTACGAACCCATTGTCAAACATCGGGCTGGAGCCTTACTGCACAGGATATTTATAATAATGTTATCCGCACCTGTATTGAAGCCATGGCAGCAACGCAAGGCCATACGCAATCTTTGCACACAAATAGCTTTGATGAGGCCCTTGCCTTGCCAACAGATTTCTCAGCGCGCATTGCCCGCAATACGCAGCTTTTATTACAGCTGGAAAGTGGCACGACCAAAGTGATTGACCCATGGGGCGGCAGTTATTTTGTCGAACGCCTTACCCATGACCTTGCCGCACGCGCGCAGATGCATATTGACGAGATTGAGCAAAACGGCGGTATGGCAAAAGCCATAGAACAGGGTATTCCCAAAATGCGCATAGAAGAGGCGGCAGCCCAAACGCAAGCGCGCATAGATAGCGGGCGTCAGAGCGTTATCGGCGTCAATAAGTTTCAGCGTGCGCAAGAAGATATGCCCGATGTGCTTAAAGTGGATAATTCTTCGGTGCGTAAGGCGCAGATAGACCGGTTACAAAAATTACGCGCCACACGCGATACCCAAAAAACACAAGCGGCTTTGGCAGCGCTTACGCGATGTGCGCAAAGCGGGGACGGTAATTTATTGGCGCATAGTGTCGATGCCGCGCGCGCCATGGCAACGGTTGGTGAGATGTCCGACGCTTTAGAGACGGCATTTAAGCGTCATCGTGCGACCCCGCATGTCATTCGCGACACCTATAGCGCGGCATTTGGTGAAGAAAGTGCAGATATTGTAAATATGCGTGCCATGATTGAGCGTTTTATTGCCCGCGAAGGGCGCGCGCCTTGTATTTATCTGGCAAAAATGGGGCAAGATGGGCATGATCGCGGGCAAAAAGTGATTGCAACGGGGTTTACCGATTTAGGTTTTGAGGTTGTGACAGGGCCCTTATTTCAAACCCCTGAGGAAACGGCAGCAGCAGCCCATACAGCAGGGGCGCATATTGTTGGGGTAAGCTCGCTTGCGGCAGGGCATTTGAGTTTGGTGCCTGCCTTAAAAACTGCGCTTAAAGCAATTGATAGGGATGATATGATGGTTGTTGTTGGCGGTGTGATTCCACCGCAAGATTTCGAGGCTTTATATCAGGCCGGTGCCAAGGCGATTTTTCCGCCCGGAACAGTGATTCCCGATGCAGCGCGCGAGGTGGTGCGCGTGCTTGCTGCACATTTGGGGCATAATGTGGCAATAGAATAAGTTCATATTTTATGAATTTTTCACTTTTTTTCAAAATATTTGAATTTGCGCGATTGGGTGGGGGCAAAAAACGATAATTTTAATAAAAAATAATAAAAAGCAGTGTTTAGGGCTTGCTTTTTTCGCGTGATTATAGACAATCAGCATATCTATAGAGGGCGTGGCGACTATATCGTCAAACCTATAATGCGTGCGCATATGACTATGCCTTAAGGGAGGGGCTCATAATGGTAGAAAAATTAGAATATATTGTATTTCGTTACAAAATTTTTATTTTGGCGATATTTGCAGCCTTCACCGTATTTAGTGCCTATTATGCGTTTCAGCAAAGCATGTCGGCAGGGTTTGAAAAACAATTACCCACCGATCACCCCTATATTGAAACATTCCGCGAATATCGTGAGGAATTATTTGGGTCTAACCGCTTAATCATTGTGTTGAAAGCGCGGGAAGGAACAATCTGGAATAAAGAGTTTTTTACCAAATATAAAGAATTAACCGATGCGGTGTTTTATATGCCAGGCGTGGCGCGCAGCACGGTAACGTCTTTATGGACACCTAATTCCCGCTATTTTGAAATTACCGAAGATGGCTTTGTGGCCGATGATGTTATTCCCGGCACCATAACGCTTGATAATATTGATAGCGATTGCGTATCGCGTATCAAAACCGCATCGCTTACTACAAATTGTGAACCAGCCTTGGCGATTATTGAAAATAATGTTGTGCGTGGTGGCTTTGTCGGGCGCTTGGTGGCCAATGATTTTTCTGCGGCCATGGTGCGGGCAGAATTACTGGATATTGATCCGCAAACCAATGCGCCGCTTAATTATTTTGAGTTAGGCGATAAGCTAGAAGAAATGCGGAGCGGCCCGACACCGCCCGGTGTGGCACAAAAACTTCAAAACTTCTTTACAGATGAAGCCCCGGAAACTATGAACGAAAATTTACAAGTGTTTGAAGACGATAAATTCGAAGTTCAAATTATCGGCTTTGCCAAAATGATTGACGATATTGCCGATGGTGCGCAAACCGTTATTATCTTTTTCGGCATTGCTTTATTGCTCACCATTATGGCGGTTTATGTCTATGCGCGTTCGGGCATTTTGACATTCTTGCCAATCTTTTGTTCGCTAACCTCTTTGGTATGGCAATTTGGCGTGCTGAAGATTTTGGGCTATGGCTTGGACCCACTGGCGATTTTGGTGCCGTTTTTGGTGTTTGCAATCGGGGTAAGTCACGGGATTCAGCAAATCAATCTGATTACGGCAGAAATATCGCTTGGTAAATCAAGCGAGGAGGCAGCGCGT
Organism: Parvibaculaceae bacterium; assembly: GCA_965227805.1. Lineage (GTDB taxonomy): Bacteria > Pseudomonadota > Alphaproteobacteria > RS24 > RS24 > CBDDGJ01. The sequence continues at coordinate 916,871 of CBDDGJ010000003.1, forward strand.
GCGAGCTTTCGGGGATTGCTTATTCCCGGTTCCATGGCGCTGGTTACAGATTTGGTCGGCTTTGGCACGCTCGTTCTCATTCCGATTCCGATGATTAAAGAGTTGGCGATCACCGCCTCCATTGGTGTGGCGCTTAAAATATTAACCAATCTGATTATGCTGCCGCTTTTGGTGACCTATTTCAAATTTGATGATGGCTTTAGCCAACGGGTTGCGCGCGCGCGTGATACACGGGTGAAACTCATGCAGAAACTTGGTAGAATCGCCAATCCGCGTGTGTCTATTGTCGTGGTTATTATAAGTGCTATTTTATTCGTTACATCTTTTATCCAGTCACAAAATCGTCATGTGGGCGCATTGCATGCGGGCTCACCCGAATTGCATAAGGATGCGCGCTATAATCAGGATAGCCGTGCGATTGCCGATAAGTTTTCTTTAGGATTAAATCTGCTGACTGTGGTGGTGGAAACCCCGCCGGAGTCATGTATCAATCACACCTATATGAAATATATGGATGAATTTACGTGGTATTTACGCAATGTGGATGGCGTATCCTTGGTTCTATCCTTGCCTTATGTGGTTAAGCGTTCGGCATCGGGCTTTAACGAGGGTAATTTGAAATGGCAGGCTTTGCCGCGTAATCGCTATGCGCTGGTGCAGGCCGGATCACCCATTGCCAGCTCAACTGGCCTGATGAATGAAAGTTGCGATTATATGACGCAACTGGTTTTCTTGCGCGATGCCAAAGCAACGACCATTAAACGCGTGGTTGCAGCGGTGGAAGATTATCGCGTGAATAATCCGGAAAATTTGGCGACGATGGTTATAAAAACCGAACCGCAATTCCGGGACGTGCCGGCGCAATTTATGGGGCTGGGTGAAAAAGTCGCTATTGCCGATGATGGCTTGAATGCAGAATTAGTCGTTTATTATGACATAACAAAAACCGATGCAGAAGCACTTATTGCGCAAGTGAAAGAGAAAAGTGGTGATCGTATTGATATTCTGGATTATGAAAATAGGCAGCTTAATATCCGCCTTGCTTCCGGCAATATGGGCGTGCAAGCGGCGGTGAATGATGCGATTGAAACTTCCGAATTACCAATGATGCTACTGGTTTATCTCACCATTATTATATTGGTGGTTTTAACCTATCGCGATTGGCGGGCAACCATTGCCTGTTGTGTGCCGCTCACGCTTGCCACCTTTATGGGCTATTGGTTTATGGAAATTTTATCCATTGGCCTTACGGTTGCGACCTTGCCGGTTATGGTATTGGCGGTGGGGCTTGGTGTTGACTATGCCTTTTATATTTATAACCGCATTCAATATCACCTATCGACAGGTAAGGATGTAACGGCGAGCTTTAAGGAAACCCTAAATGAAACCGGCATGGCGGTGGTGTTTACAGCGCTCACGCTGGCGGTTGGGGTTGCGACATGGACCTTCTCGGCTTTGAAATTCCAGGCCGATATGGGGCTATTGCTCACATTCATGTTTATGATCAATATGATTATGGCCGTAACGCTTTTGCCGGCTCTGGCGGTGGTGTTGGAAATGGTTATGCCGCGCAAAAATCCACCCAAAGCACCGAGCGGTGCATTGTCACACTAATCCATAAGGGGGCAAAATTGATTGCCCCCTATTATGTGGGGAGGGGTTCACATGAAAAGTTTCAAAGATAAAGTCTGCGTTATTACCGGTGCTGGCAATGGTATTGGGCGGGCAACAGCAAAATTATTGGCGCAGCAAGGCGCGCATGTCATTATAACCGATGTAAATAAGGTTGCGCTTGATGAAACCAAAGCACATATAGATGCAGCCGCAGGCACATGCACGCCCCATATTGTTGATGTGGCCAATCGTGATGCCATGTTTGAGCTTGCCACACAATGCGAAAAAGAACATGGCGGTGCTGACCTTATTTTGAATAATGCGGGCATTGCCAATATTGCGGCGATTGATGAGTTGGGCATAGATGATTTTCGCCTTGTTATGGATATTGATTTTTGGGGTGTTGTGCATGGCACGCAAGCCTTTTTGCCGCAAATGATGGCACGCAATAGCGGGTATATTGCGAATGTGTCGTCTATTTTCGGCTTTGTCGGTGTGCCGCAGCAGGCGGCCTATAATGCGGCGAAATTTGCTGTATTTGGCTTTACCGAAGCGGTGCGGCATGATTTGGCTGAAACGGATATAATGGTGACATGTATCCACCCGGGTGGCATTGATACGGATATTGCGCGCAATGCCCGCTTGCCGCAAGGCCCGGATGAGGCGGAACGACGCGAAGAGATTGCACAGAATTTTAAGAAAATGGTAAAATCAACACCGGAGCAAGCCGCCCAAACCATTGTAAAAGGTTTGCTGAAAGGTAAGCCGCGCATTTTGATTGGTCATGATGCGATAATGGTTGACATTATAAGACGGCTTTTCCCGATAAAATATGATAAATTTTTGCGCTTTGGCGATAAATTGGATGAGGCGAATAGCTAAATCACGCCCATTTTAGGCGGGCGCTATTTTGTGTAAGCCATGCCTGCGCTTGCTTATGCGCGGGGTAAAATTTGGCGACATGCTGCCAAAAACGTGCTGTGTGATTATGTTCCAGCATATGGCATAACTCATGGATAATAATATAATCAATAATAAAAAGCGGTGCCATAATGATACGCCAATTATAAAATAGCGCACCATTTTGGGCACAAGCACCCCAGCGTGATTTATAATATTTTACAGTAATGCTATGTGGTTGCACACCAATGCGTGCAGCGTGCTGGTGGGTGCGCTTATGTAAAATCTCTGCGGCTTGTGCCCGATACCATGTTTCTATTTTACGTCTTATCGTGAGCGGATTATGCTTTGCTGGCGGTTTTATGCATAATTTATCATCGATAAGCTCAATATGCGCTTTATAAGTGGGGTGAATATCCAATTCATAGGATGTGCCGCAAAATAAAAAGGCATCACCATTTTCATAGGTGTGCGCTATGGGCTTGGGGCGGGCGGCTTGTTCGGCACATTTTTTTTCAATCCATGTGGCGCGGGCGGCGAGTAATTTATCAATATGTGTTTGTGGCGTATGCGCGGGCGCATATATAGAGACGATATTATCTTCAATTTTTATGGCGATGGTTTTTTTGCGTGCCTTGCTGCGGATAATATTAAGCGTCCACCTGTCTTTCGCGGCGATATTATGGTGTGTCATATCAGCCGTCGAACGCCAAAAATAACGATAAGATTTAATACGCCGATAAAGGCAAAAATATCTAAAATGGTAAGGCCAAGCTGGAATAGTCCCATCACTATGATAACGGCGACAACCATAAAAAAGGAATTGATAATATTATTGCTGGCAATGATGCGCGCCACATGCCCGCTTTCCGTATCATGTTGCATAATGGTATAAAGCGGCACAATATAAATGCCGCCACTCATCGCAAGCAGCAACAGGCTGAACATCACAAGCCAGCTTGCGCCAAAAGAAAAGAAAGTGTGAAGTCCTATCTCTTGCATTTCACCAAGCAGGGGCAAAGCACTATTTTGATAGTAAATGCTGGCACCAATCAGCATAAAGGTTGCAATCGACATGCCCGCCGCCCCCCATGGCACAAGGCGTGCGCTAATATTACCGCGCAATAAGCGGTTACATAATAAAGAGCCAATACCAATGCCAACCGAAAACACGGTAAGGCATAGGGTGACAATATGTTCGTTTCCGCTCAGGATATTTTGGGTGAAAACAGGAAAATTGGTAAGAAAGACCATGCCCAAAAGCCAAAACCAGGAAATGCTCATAATCGCCCACCATACGCGTTTATTATGCATGGCATAGCGGATAAGGTGGCATGTCTCGGTAAAGATATTCCAGTTTATCGCTAAGCGGGCATCATGTATGCTTTGCGGAATATAGCGGCTTGCCGCCCAGCCGGTTACAGCGAATAAAATGACAAAGCAAGAGAGAAGCTCGATCCCATATTGTGTGCGGATGATAAGGCCGCCAAAAATTGTTCCCAATAAGATGGATAAAAATGTGCCGCCTTCGACCAGGCCATTGCCGCCGATCAATTCATCATCGCGCAAATGTTCGGGCAGCAGGCTATATTTTATGGGGCCGAAAAAAGTCGATTGCGCGCCCATGAAGAATAAAACAATTAACAGCCCGATAACGCTTTCAAAGTAAAAGCAAAGTCCTGCGGCGCCCATAAGAATAATTTCTACCTGTTTTATTTTTTGTGCCAGAAAGGATTTTTCATATTTATCAGCAAATTGCCCGGCAAGAGCAGAAAACAGGAAAAAAGGCAGAATAAGTAAACCTCCGGCAATATTAACCATGAGGAAGGCATCCATACCGAATTTTTGCGCCATATCATAAGTATACCAAATCACCAGCGCATTTTTGAAGGCGTTATCATTAAAGGCACCTAAAAACTGGGTAATGAATAGGGGTAAAAAGCGGCGGGTTTTTAACAGATGAAATTGATCACGCATAGGCTAAACCTTCTTTTGCATGTCATCATGCCATGCTTGCGCGGGGTTTGTAAAGAATTTATGCCGGCGCCTTGCTTTTGGTCGCTACACATTCCTTACGGAATGACGCGCCTAACCCTAAACCCGCGAACGCGTTTTTTTCTTTTTTGCTGCGACAATGCATGCGCGCCGATAGGGAGACTAATCCCCGCCTTATTCGGGAAAGCGCTCAAATGTCATAATCGCGTCATCAACCAGATGAAAACTTTGCTTATCTGCCAGTTGAATGGCTATATCCGCTTTGCCATATAATACTGGCTCATCCAAACTACCAACCTTTACATAAACCATGCCCTGTGTAGCCGGCGCACGCGTTAAAATTGGTGTGCCACATTTATTACAAAACTCGCGCTGCACCGCATTTTCAATGTCATCCCGCATGAAACAAGTTGGTTCGCCTGCAACATAAGTAAACTCATTTTCTACAAAACAGGCAATGACATTCGGGTTTCCGCCCGAAATCTTACAGCACTCCCGGCAATAACATTGAAATTTGGCTTGAATATCGCCCTTTATCTCATATCTGACTGCGCCACAATAGCATCCACCTGTAATTGTCATAGCTTAATCCTCCTATTTTCGCCAAAAGCTGGGAATAAATATAACCAAAATTGTCAGAAATTCCAAGCGCCCTAATAACATGGCAAAACTAAGCACCCATTTTGCTGCCTCGGGCAAATCGGCATAATTACCCGCAGGCCCCACAATCGGGCCTAAGCCCGGCCCCACATTGGCAATCGCCGCCGCCGCCGCCGAAAGCGCCGTCACCATATCCACCCCCATCAGGCCTAAAAGCAACGCAACCAGTAAAAAAGATAAAAAGAAAATCATCACAAAAATCATGACCGAATCGATAAGTGTATCATTTAGTAATTTTCCATTATAACGAATCATAAATACGCCATGCGGTAAGGTAATTTGGCGAATATAACGCCAGCAGACTTTAAGTATGACCTGGATACGAAATGTTTTAAGCCCGCAAGAGGTAGAGCCAGCACACCCCCCTAAAAATGTAAGAATAAAAAACAAGGCGATGGCAAACCCACCCCATGCACCATAATCGCTTGCGGCATAGCCCGTGCCGGTTAGAATGGACACCACATTAAAAGCGATTTGCACCACCATATGCCCGCTTATATTTTGCATAAGCGCATGATAAATAAATATGAGTAAAAAACTTACCCCCGCAATAAGTAAAAAGCCACGCATTTGTTCATCACGCCAAAACGCATTTAATCGCCCATTACGTATTTGCAAATAGGCCACAAAGGGAAATGAAGAAATCATCATAAACATAATCGCCACCAGATTGATACCCGCATGATTAAAATGGCCAAAACTTGCATCATGGGTCGAAAAGCCGCCCGTGGCTATGGTTGTCATGGCATGGGCAATCGCATCAAATGTGCTCATGCCCATAAGCAAATAAGCCAGCGCGCACAAGCAGCTAATTGCAATATAAAGCCGGGTAATTGCGCCGGCAATTTGTGCGGTGCGCGGTAAAATCTTCTCCGAATTATCCGAGCTTTCTGTCCGGAATAATTGCATGCCGCCAATATTTAGTAAGGGCAAAACAGAAATCGCCATCACAATAATACCAATACCACCAAACCATTGCAGCAATGCCCGCCAGATTAAAATGCCCGGCGGCATATAATCCAGCCCCCGCATCACCGTGGCACCAGTGGTGCTCAAACCCGACATTGCTTCAAAAAACGCATCCGTATAACTCATGGCGATATCCGACAAAACAAACGGCAAAGCCGAAAAAACCGTCAATAATAACCAGGTTAAATTTGTAAGAATAAACGCCTGCCGCACCGAAAGCGGGGCAAGCTCACCTATGGGGGCTTGTGCGCTCAAAATCAGCCCGCCAGCAATAAAGCCCGTCAAAAAGGCACTTACCAGAAATACCCGCCACTGCGTGTTGCCGGCAAATAAATCAACCATAGCCGGAATAAGCATGCCCGCCGCCAAAGCAGCCAATAGACAACCTGTGATAAAAAATAAGGTGCGATTATCGCTCATGGGCTTAGTTTAGAGCTTGTTTTATATTCACGCAATTACAAAGCTGAAAGCTGTGCCAATGCGTGGCCCAGATCATCACATAAATCTTGCGGGTCTTCCAGCCCTATGGATATGCGCAATAGTGAATCTGTTATGCCTAATTCCTGCTTTGCTGCTGCGGATAATTTTTGATGCGTCGTTGTTGCCGGATGGGTGATAAGCGTTTTCGCATCGCCCAAATTATTGGAAATACGTGTAAGTTTTAAGGCATTGAGCATATGAAAAGTCTGTGCTTTATCGCCTTTCAGCGTAAAAGCAATCAGATTGCTCCCCCGTGTCATTTGCTTTTGTGCCAATGCATATTGTGGATGATCGGCATGATGGGGATAAAACACACGGTCTATCTTTTCATGTGCGGCTAAAAAATCAGCTATTATTTCCGCGCCATCGCAATGTGCTGCCACGCGCAAATCTAGCGTTTCCAGAGCTTTTAGCATGACCCATGCATTAAATGGGCTAAGCGCAGGGCCGGTTTGACGCAAGAAATTAGCTAGCTCATTTTCAATAAAATCCTGCTGCCCCAAAACAATCCCCCCCATACACCGGCCTTGCCCGTCTATATGTTTGGTTGCACTATAAACCGTAATATCTGCCCCCAATGCAAGCGGGCGCTGCAATAATGGCGTGGCGAATACATTATCCACCACAAGCCGCGCGCCGCACCCATGTGCAATATCGGCAATCGCGGCAATATCCAGAATTTCCAAAAGTGGGTTAGATGGCGTTTCCAAAAAGAAAACTTTGGTATTTGTCTCTATCGCCTTTTCCCATGCTGCCAAATCACGGCCATCGACCAAAGTGGTGCGAATACCATAACGCGGCAAAAGCGTTTCAATAATAAACCGGCATGACCCAAATAGCGCGCGTGCCGCAATAACATGATCACCTGCTTGTAACTGCGATAGCAAACTCGCCGTTACACCGGCCATGCCGGTGGCCGTGGCGCGCGCATCTTGTGCACCTTCAAGTGCTGCCATACGCGTTTCAAACATACGCACAGTCGGGTTGCCAAAGCGCGAATAAATAAAGCCGTCTTCTGTATCCTTAAAGCGCGCCTCAGCCTGTTCTGCCGTGTCATATACATAACCGGAGGTTAAATAAAGTGCTTCGCTTGTCTCCCCAAACGGACTTCTTGCTTGCCCCGCATGCACTAATTGTGTTTTTCGCCGCCATTTATTTTGTTCCATAATAAAACCTCATACATAAAAATACCCCCGTGCAAGGCGGGGGCGACTAAAAGTGAGGGATTTTCCCGATCCTTTTAGCCGCTTATTTAACGTGGCCGCAAGCCGATCACTCAAATCACCACACTGCCTTTATTACGAAAAATGGCTAATCCGTCAAGGATAGACTTTATCTTATATATAAATAAGTGCTAATATCACCTCTATGACACAAGAAGTTTTATCATTTATGGACGATGAAGCCCCGCCCCATAGTAAAGGGCAACGCCATGCCACAGGCATTTTGCCCGCGCATGGCATTCGCAATATGATCGATGAACAACAAATATGGGCAGCGGGCGGCATTACCGATGATCAAATTCAACCTGCAAGTTTAGATATGCGCTTAGGTGATGTGGCTTACCGCGTGCGTGCTTCTTTTTTGCCCGGCTTAAAGGGCGGGGTTATGGAAAGAATAGAGGCGCTTTGCTATCATCAAATTGACCTTACACAGGGGGCTGTCTTGGAAACCGGCTGCGTGTATCTTGTGCCACTTATGGAGGCTTTGGCTTTGCCTGAGCGCACAATGGCATTTGCCAATCCGAAAAGCTCAACCGGGCGCATTGATGTTTTTGTGCGCCTTATTACCGATCATGGGCTGGAATTTGACAAAGTCACGGCGGGCTATCGGGGACATTTATATCTTGAAATTAGCCCCCGCACATTTCCGATTTTGGTGCGCGCTGGTTCACGGCTCGCGCAAATTCGTTTTCGGCGCGGCAATCGCACCCATTCCGACAGTGAATTAAAGACTTTGCATAGTCAAATCGGGCTGGTAAATGGCGCGGCAAATATTGATAATGGTCTGGCGCTTTCGGTTGACCTTATGGGTGATGGCGAGACGGGTCTTATTGGCTATCGTGCAAAACATCATGCAGGGCTGATTGATGTCGATCGCATTGCGGCGCTGGATATTTCCACTTATTGGGCTCCGCTTTATAATCATGATGATAATCGGCTTATTTTGGAACCGGACGAATTTTATATTCTAGCCTCACGCGAAGCGGTGATCATTCCGGCCAGCCACGCGGCTGAAATGGTGCCTTTTAACCCGCTGGTTGGCGAGTTTCGCGTGCATTATGCCGGTTTTTTTGATCCTGGTTTCGGTATGCGTGATGCAGGGGGCAAGGGTAGCCGTGCAGTTTTAGAGGTGCGCTCGCGCGAAGTGCCGTTTATTTTAGAACATGGCCAAATAATCGGACGTCTACTTTATGAGCGTCTAACCGACCAACCCGAAGCGCTTTACGGCACGACAATAGGGTCTAACTATCAAGCCCAGGGCTTACGCTTATCTAAACATTTTCGCTAAAGTCAGATTTATACAGAACGTTTTGTTTTCATCACGGGATTAGAAAATGGCATCTTGACGGCATTTTTATTACCGCTATTGTTCTAGCAAATATAAGGAGACCTAAATGAGCATTTTAGATAGCAGTAAAACCGCAGACACTGCCGCCGCCGCAGCGCATATCGCACACGCCGAAACCAAAGCGAGCCAGATTGATGATATTCCGGCAGATACGCAAATTTTGCCCATTAAAAAAGTCGGTATATTGGGTGCTGGCACAATGGGGGGCGGCATCTCGATGAATTTTCTGTTGCAAAATATTCCGGTAACGCTTGTGGAGCAGGCCGAAGCTCCTTTGGAACGCGGTGTGGGCATTATCCGCAAAAATTACGAAAATAGCGTTAAACGCGGTAAGTTTACGCAAGAGCAAATTGAACAGGCCATGGCGTGCCTAACCCCCACAACCGATTTTAATGCGCTTGCCGATTGCGACCTGGTGATTGAAGCTGTGTTTGAAAATATGGATTTGAAAAAAGAGATTTTCGCTAAGCTGGATAAAACCGTCAAGCCGACAGCTATTTTAGCAACAAATACCAGCGCGCTTAATGTGGATGAAATCGCGGCGGCAACCACCCGCCCCGAAAATGTTATCGGGCTGCATTTCTTCTCACCGGCCAATATTATGAAATTACTGGAAATTGTGCGCGGTGCCAAAACCGCATATGAAGTGCTGGCCACGTCGATGGATTTGGCGATAAAAATCAATAAAAAGGCGGTTGTGTCGGGCGTATGTCCCGGCTTTATTGGCAATCGTATTTTATTTCCACGTCAGATGCAAGCGCAAGCTCTCATATTGGAGGGCGCAAAGCCATGGGATGTCGATCGCTGCCTATTGGAATTTGGTTTTCCGATGGGGCCCTTTCAAATGTCCGACCTTGCGGGGCTGGATCTTGGATGGAATAAGGAGCAGTCCAATGGCGCCACCATACGCGATGTATTATGCGAAAGGGATAGGCGCGGCCAAAAAACGGGCAAAGGCTATTATGATTATGATGACCAACGGCATGGCCATCCCTCGCGCGAAGTAGAAGAGATTATCAATGCTTTTATTGAAAAATCCGGAAATACGCCACGGGCGATAGACACACAAGAAATTTTGGCACGTTTACTTTTCCCCATGGTGAATGAAGCGGCAAAAATTCTTGAAGAGCGCATGGCACAGCGTGCATCGGATATTGATGTGGTGTGGCTTAATGGGTATGGCTGGCCGAAACATACGGGGGGCATTATGTATTGGGCGCAAAATTACGGGCTTGATAAGATTATTGCCGGGCTTGAAACCTATATGCCGCAGCTTGGTGCCGATTTTACCATAAGTGCTTATTTGCGTGAAAAGGCCAAAACCGGAAGCTGGGATTAAACCGCAAACAGCGTATCCGGCATAAATAAGGTGCATGCAGGGCTTAGCTGATGCACCGCATCATGTGCTAAAATCACAGCGCCTGATGTCCATGGCGGGGTTTCTTGTGGCCAATAGGTTTCTTCTTCCAGCTGATAACCCATCCAATAAAGCCCCTCGCTGTTCCGAAATGTCTCAAGCCAGGCAAGATGGGTGCGCGCTTTTTCTTGCATACCAAGCACGGCAAGCGTCAAGACCAGCTCGGCTGATTCGGCGGCGGTTATCCATGGTTCATCGCTCACACACCGACAGCCAAACCCGTCAATCACAAATAAATCCCAGCGCGCGGCCAAGCGTGCCTGTGCTGCCGCCCCACTTATCGCGCCGCATAATAGCGGATAATACCAATCCATTGAAAAGCGGGTTTTCGCCTCCCATTGGCGATCGAACCGATGCGGTTTTTCACAAATCGCCCCGCGCAATGCGTGATAACCTTCCTGCCATAAAGGTTTCGTCTCCCCTAAAATCTGTGCCAAAATACACGCATGATTTAGACTTTTATAAATAGAGGCATTGCCGGCTAATAAGGCATCATCCTCCGGTGTTTGCGGATCAGGGGCTGCCCAGCGAATCTCGCCATGCGCGCTTTGCAGGCTTAACACAAAATCAAACGCGCCTTCCACATGTGGCCATGCATGGCGTAAAAAACTCTTATCTTGATAAAGCAGATAATGGTGTAATATCGCCGTTGCAATATAGGATATAAAATTCGTGTCGCGCACTTTTTTTGCTGTTGCATAATTATCGCGGCGAAAGTGACGCAATGCATCATCCATAGGCACGGCATTACCCATCTGCCCCCACCATGACCCATCGGCTAATTGGGTGTTAAATAGAAACTCATATCCCCTTTGTGCCGGCGCATGCATACCGAGCAGATTTAGTGCCATCACCGCTTCAAGATGATTCCACGGATCAACCACACCATTTTCAAACCAGGGAATCGCGCCATTTTCCATTTGCACAGCACATATATGCCCGCCTGCCGCATCAAAATGATCATGGGGAATATATTTGTGCGATGCCATAATACTTAAACTTCGCGCGGTTTATCGAAATAAAACACAGTGCTTTTGCCCATAACCCAATCAGCACATTTAGAGAGGGGGTGTAACCAAAGCGGGTTTTTCATAATCTCCAGCACCAATAATTTATGATAAAGGCGAATGAGCCAGTTTGGTGCTTTATCAACCCCGAACAGGCATTGCAACCACCAATAGGGGCTATGTAATCCATGGGCATAATGGTGGTGGGTGCATATAAAGCCTTGCGCTTCAAAGTCACGCTGCAATTGTTTGGCATTAAAAATACGCACATGCCCGCCCGGCTGATTATGATAGGCCGTTGAGAGCATCCAGCATATGCGCTCTGGCCAGGCGCGGGGCACGGAAATGCCAATCCGTCCGCCCGGCTTGGTGATCCGATACATTTCTGCTATGGCTTGGCGATAATCGGGAATATGCTCTAAAACCTCTGAACAAATCAGCCGGTCAAAAGTATTTTCTGTAAAAGGTAAGGCCAATGCATTGCCCTGCACAAAGCCCGCCATACGCGGTGCGCCGATTTGGGGTTCTAAATCGGGGGCAGCTTCCAGCCCTGCGCGCGCAGTGCATATATCTTCAAACCCCAAATCCAGGCCAATGGCGTGGCAGCGTCGATAATAATAAAATGCATGTGTATGCCGCCCCGTGCCACAGCCAAGATCAAGCGCCTTATGCCCATTTTTGAGGGCTAATAAATCAAGTTTTATGGTGTGCATATTGTTTTCCACCCATCCAGCGTTTCATGATAGAGTGCCGTAAGGTTACGGGCACAGCTCTCCCATGTGAAATTATTCAGAATATGCGTGCGCGCATGTGCACTTAATTGCGCGCGCTTTTGCGGATTATTCAATAAATCGGCAATGGCGTGAGCGAGGGCCATAGAGTCGGAATGCGGCACAATAATACCTGCATCGCCAACAACTTCCGGCAAAGCGCCACCATTGGTGGCAATCACCGGCGCCCCACATGCCAGCGCCTCTCCAGCAGGCAGGCCGAACCCCTCATAGACAGAAGGCGATATGACAATGCTTGCTTGTGCATAAAGTTTGAGGATATCATGCACGGATAAATCCGATAAAAAATTAACTTTGTCCCGAATGCCGAGTTTTTTCACCGCCTGCATGGTCGGCCCTTCGCGTAAGCGCCCCACAATATTAAGCTCTAAATCCGGGTGCTGTGGCAGGAGTTCCGCATAGGCACGCAAAAGATAGATAAGCCCCTTTAGCGGCACATCGGCACTTGCCACAGCAAGCAGGCTATTTTCTTTGCGTTTGATATGAGGTTGTGGCGTAAATGTTTCATGGTCAATGCCGATATGAATACAGCGCATTTGTTCGGGTTTAAGCCCGAATTGGTCTTGCGCATCACGAAAGGTGCTATGCGACACCGTCATAATGGGGGTAAGCGCCTGCGCCACTTTCATCTGCATATGAATAAAATGATACCAGCGCCATTTAAGAAATTTGGTAAAGGGGTTTCTGACATGTGCAATATCAACCGCCCGGTCGCGGGTAATGGGGTGATGTATTGTGCCCACAACCGGTATGCCCTGTGCTTGTAGCTGCAAAAGCCCATAGCCCAGGCTCTGATTATCATGCACAATATCATAATGGTCTGTTTTATCCTGCATATAGGTGGCAAGCCTTTCGCAAAATGTATAAGGTTCGGGAAAGCCGCCCCAATTATGGCTCCACCATTCGAATAGATCCAAACGGTTTGACATAATTTCCCGATTAAGGCAGGTGATCGGATTGTCGCGCGCATACATATCTAGCGAGGGTAACTTTATCAAACCGATATTTTCATCCAATTCCGGATAAGGTGGGCCAGAAATCACATCCACCTTATGACCTTGTGCAGCCAGAGCCCTGCTTTTATGTTGCAAAAAGACACCTTGCCCACCAACATGGGGCGAGCTGCGATAGCTGGAAAGTAAAATACGTAGAGGTTTGCTCATAAATGTGCGTAAGATATGCTTTAGAATTTTGCGGAAGTATAGATGATTCGTTTATCCAAAACGCCGTGTAAGCCAGTCAATCATAAGCGTGGCCAAGGCTTCGGGCTGTTCATTTTGTGTCCAATGGCCGCAATCAGGAATAATATGCGTTTCTAGGTCTTGCACATATTTGGGCATATTTTCGGCCATGCTGGGCGGCAAGACCAAATCATTTTCGGCACAAATCATCAGGCTTGGCTGCGTCACCTTCTGTTCAAAATTTTTGCTCAAACGCCAATTACGGCTAAAATTACGATACCAGTTTATCGGTCCGCGAAAGCCGGTTTTTTCAAAGGCATTTTTATATATGGCAAAATCTTCATCGGATAAAAGCACATCGCCCGGCCAGCCTGCTTCATCGCTTTCGAGAATTTTCAAAATAGCAAAATTGGTAAAATCAGGGTTGTGCGGTGCATCGGTGTGCAGCATGCCCGCCTTGCGATAAAAACTGCGTAAGCTCTTGGCAACATCGCGTTCCAGTGCAGCCTCGGCCTTGCCATAATCTTGAAAAGCAACAATATACATATCGTCCCCCATGACCGCGCGAAAGGCATCAATCGGGTCTTGGGCAAGCCGTGGAATAAAGGGCGTGTTTACCCCGATTAAGCCCGCAATTCGTTCAGGGTGATGAAAGGGAAGCTGCCATATCATAATGCCGCCCCAATCATGGCCGACAAAAATAGCCTGCTCAATTTCAAGGGCGGCGCATAAATGATCCATATCCCCACATAAATGCGCCATATCATAAAGCGGCACACTTTGTTCAGTGCCATCATCATTTAAGGCGTTGCCCGTTTCACCATAGCCGCGCTGGTCGGGCGCAATAACGTGAAACCCCGCTGCCGCGATTTTAGGCAGAATATGCCGCCAGCTATAGGCAATTTCTGGAAACCCATGACATAATATCACCGAAGGCCTATCTGCACGCGGTGTGCCGGCCTCATAAATTGCCATGTGTAAATTTGGTAATTCCAAAATTCGTGACTGTGGCCACTCCATCTATCTCTCCCTGCTTAAGCTATATAAACGCCATAACTGACACATAGCATCACTTTATGCCCGCAAACCATATTATTTCTGTAAAAAATGCTGCACTGGCATTTCTTTAACCTTGCGTAAACATACATTATCCTGTGTATATTCAAACCCATAAATCACAGCTGTCATCCCGTTAAGCGCCAAACGGCAAAAACCCTGTTCGGATGTAATGGGTAAATCTGCCGGACAATCTTCCAAATCAAAATGGGGCACGCTTGCTTCAAATTCTACATAATCGATTATGCATTTTTCTGCTGCAAAGCCGGGATGCATCGCTGCGAAAAACAGACCGAGCGTAAGAATATATTTCATGAAAATCACTCCTTCATTATATGATATTATATGTGATAATAAGTAGAGGCATTTTATGCAAGCATAAGTTAGGGCAGTTCCGGCTTGTGATAAATGTGCACCTCTTGTATTACGCGCCCCATAATGCGGGTGTCGGGGGGTGAATCAGCGCCCCTTCAAATTGCAAACCATTTTCACGATCCCGCGCCAACCAAAGCGGCCCGTCCAGATCAACATAATCGGCATAATGTGCCAAAAGCAAAGCGGGTGCCATGGCAAGCGAGCTGGCCACCATACAGCCCAGCATAATTTTTTTATCCGCCTTTTTTGCCATATCCACCAAAGCGATTGCCTCGCTAAGCCCGCCTGCCTTATCAAGTTTTATATTGATACAATTATAACCCGCATCAATATGTGGAAAACTCTCACAATCATGCAAACTCTCATCGGCGCAAAAAGGCAGATTAAAGCGCGCAAGTGCTTTATCTTCACCGCTTGGCACAGGCTGTTCGATAAGCTCCAGATTAAACGGCGCCAGCGCATCGGCATGATGGGCTAAATCATCGCAAGACCAGCCCTCATTAACATCCACAATTAAGCGTTTATGCGGTGCGACGGCACGAATGGCGTGCAGGCGTGCCATATCGCCTTTTATACCGTCTTTGCCGCCGAGTTTGAGTTTTAATAAAGGATAAGCCGCAGCAGTTTCCACAGCACGCGCCATGGCTTGGGGGGTATCCAGAGAAATTGTATAGGCAGTTTGCGTCACGTGAGGCGGCGCGAGGCCGGCAAGCGCCCATACGGGTTTATGCGCCTGTTTGGCGCGCAAATCCCATAACGCACAATCAAGCGCACAGCGCGCCGCGCCGGGCATAAGCGCGGTTTGCATATCTTTTTGTGTCATGCCTTTTTCAAAGGCAGGGCTAATCTGCTCTATTGTTGCACTTACAGTTTCAATGGTTTCGCCATAGCGTGCATAGGGCACGGCCTCACCGCGTCCTTTATAATCTCCGTCATATATCTCGACCACAATCACCTCTGCCGTGCGCTTTTCGCCCCGTGCGATCCGAAAAGGGGTTTTTAGAGGCAGGCTTTCTGCTGTAATTGATATATGTCGCATATTGTCCTTCACGCCCATAAGTGATAAAGGTTTTTCTTGCAGTTTAGGGTAACTTGTCTATATAAGATACACATATTTTGACGTAGAGCAGATGGAGAATATTGAAATGGCAAAAATCACCTTTGTAGAAAATAATGGAACCGAACATATACATGAAGGCGAGACTGGCATGTCGGTTATGGAAGTGGCCATAAAAAATAATGTGCCCGGCATTGATGCCGATTGTGGTGGGTCATGTGCTTGTGCAACATGCCATGTATATGTTGATGCGAACTGGGTGGATAAAATCGGGGCGCGCGAAGATATGGAAGAAGATATGCTGGATTTTGCCTTTGATGTGCGTGATAATAGCCGCTTATCTTGCCAGATTAAAATCAGTGATGACCTTGACGGCCTGAAGGTTAATTTGCCCGAAAAACAATTCTAGTTTTTTTGCAAAAACGCGAAAGGTATACCTTAATCTATATGTCGTTTTAGGGCTTTATAGCCGGAAACAAAGGAGCAAGCTGCGGCGTGGGTGTGTGCCAGTGCACCACGCCGAATTTTCCGCTTATCGGGCATACAGCCTGCCATTTTGATAAACGATGCCCCTCACTATACCAGCCCGCATCAAAAGCGGCGCGGCGCGCCTTATCCACCCATTCGCGTGCCTTGCCATCATGTCCGTTGCCGCTTTCTATGTCGCCCATAAGCATATAAATACGCTGTGTGGCTGTTTCATCTTTTATATAGGGTATAAGCAAATTGCGGGCGATCGCCCATTTTTGTGCCCCAATCGCTAAACGCGCCCGCATAATGTGGCTTTCAATATGATCCGGATTTTGCTTGATAAGCGCACGCGCCGCATTAAAGGTCGTAAGCGCTGGTTGGTCACGATAGCAGTAAAGCCACGCATCGGCCAGATCAGGATGCGGGTGATGCGCCCAGGCGTGAATTAAAATTTTGCGCGCATGGCGTATATCGTTTATTTGTGCATAAATCCGTGCAGTTAAAGCAAGCAGGGGAATAAAATGTGGCTGCAGTTTTAGGGTGCGCGTGGCATATTTCAATAAAGATTTTATATCATCTGTTTTGGGGGGTGGGCTTGCGGATAAGCGGTGTTCAATTTTAGCAACGCAAATCATGGCATCATATTTTTGCTTCTCGGCCACGCGAATTGCTTTGGCGCGAAGCATGTTCTGTAAGGCGGTTTCGGCCTCTTGCCAATCTTCACCGCGTGCGGCGGTTTCAAACAAGGCGCGTAACGCCCAGGGCGTATTGGGCGCATCGTCAAGCGCCGTGGCAGCAAGGCTTAGGGCTTGTCCATAATCTTTTTTCTGCACTGCTAAATAGTAAAGCCCTTCTTGCCCAAATAGACGGGTTTGCGTATCGGCTGCATCATGGCTTAATTTTCGAAAGCCTACATGTGCCGCGTCATGGTCACCGCGCATATATGAAATTTGTGCATCCATAATAACTGGCAGGCTGTGATGTGGCACATTTTTATGCACTTTTGCCAGTAATTTTTGTGCCTGCTCAAAATCACCCGTGCCCAACAGCATAAAGGCGCGTGACATATATCCATCCGCATCTGCAATATGGCGTTCTTTGCGTTTTTGCAAAGCGCGCTGTGGCATTTGCCACAGCCAGACGATTGCCAGCACTATAATAGAAAAACATAAGAGTAAAAAAATAACGGATATAATACCGATGCTGGTCGGCAGTGAGACTTCTATGCCGGAAAAATTAAGGCGCCACATCCCATCAAACCGCAATAAGAAGAATAAAATAACAGATATGAACGCGGCAAAACTCAAATAACGAAAGGCGTGTTTCATGGCGTCAGCATCTCTTGTCTCAGTGTATTGATAAGAGGGGTGAGGGCAATATGCGCATCCAAACGCTGCTGCCATGCATCAAGACTGGTTTTTACATCAGGGGAAAGCGCCGCGATTATGCTTTGCAAACGGGTTAAATCATTATCAAGCAGCGCCTCACGCAGTGCGGCAAAAGATGAAAGCTGCGGGGTCGCTTGCACCCGCTTCACTTGTATCAGCCCCCCGCTTAATTTATCAATATGGGTGCCCCAAAAAGAGCGCGTGGCCGGGGCAGAGGCCATAGCCGTCCGGCTATTTTGCCATAGGCGAAGCTCTTCAATCAGCATAAGCCGTGTGGCAATGCCGCTTTCGGCATAGGGTTTTAAGGTCTGATAATGCATAGGCAATAAATGCGGTTTTGCCGCCGCCAATGCGTCTGTGAAGCTATGTCCGTTTTGTATCAGCACAACCAGCCGGGCGAAATGATTATCAGCTTTTATATAGCGTATCTCAGATGCAGGTGGTTGTTGCGGCGGGGATGGTTGTTGTGTTTGGATCTGACCAAGCGTATCTTGCAGATGATCAAGTCTTTCGGTTAGCGCGCGCATATCGGCTTTATTTTGCGCTTTAAGGGCGGCAATTTCACCCACGGGCACAGCGGTGGCAGGCTTATTTATAGGGGTAGGCTCTGGCGCAAAAAGGGCGTGGTTTAACCGCTGATAGAGCGTGCTGAATGTGCCATTTATATAGAAAATAAAACATAATCCCCCGATAATTCCTAGCGGCAAGATAAATTTCAAACCCACACTCCGCGCAATATGTTTTATTTTTTGCCTAAAAGACGGGCTGTCTATTTGATCAATAATGTCACCATCTTCATACATAGGCGATAATCTATACTAATTTGCCGTGGTTTGGGTGAATTTTTTAATCAATGCAAACAGGCTTGCTTCATTACCGGCGGCGGCATGGGCGGTGAACCCGTAATGACGCGCTCTATCCGCAACCGCGGTAGACAGGCAAAAAGCAAGTGGTAATGGAAAAAGCCCCTGTGCCCCCTCCTGTGCCCTCTCCTGTGCCCTCTGGCGGGCGGCGTGCATAAAAACCTCAACACTACGCGGCGAATAAAATAAAATGCCGTCATAAAGTTTTTGGTGGAGTTTTTGCGCATTTTCAAAGGCAAGCTGGGCGATTGCCTCGGCGTGATAAGCGATTTCTCGCTGATAGGCAATGGCGCGCGCGCGCAATAAGGCGGCCAAATCGCCCGCAATATGGCGGCCACATATATGTAAAATCGTGCCGCCCTTATCATGTTCGGCAATGGTGTCGGCCAATGCATCAACTGTGCCATGGCTTGTGAAAATCTGGGTTAAGCCGGCATCCCGACAGGTATGCGCCGTCATTGCACCAATTGCAAAAGCGGGAAGAGCATTATAGAGCGCATAGTGAGGCGCTAAACGGGCAAAGGCACGCACGCCATTACTGCTGGTAAATGCAAAGCCGGTAATATGCGTCATATCCGGCTTAATATCATCTAAAAATTTTATGGTCATAAGCGGCGCAATATCGCATTCATGCCCGGCGGCTCTAAGAGCGACAGCACTACGTTTTGCATCGGGAAGCGGGCGGGTTATCAAAAAACGCATAAATCCCACATAGTCATGCGTGCCCCACTAAATGTGGTGCCTCCTGGCGTATTTGTGCTGCCAGCTGTGTTCCTAATTGCGCCGCATCCGCATGCAAGGCATGCCCTTTACATTCAGCCATCTGTTGCCCATCCATAGATAATAAACGCACAGTTAAATGCACATGCCCCGCCTTTAGATAGGCATAAGCGGCAATGGGTGACTGGCACGACCCCTGAATTGCGGCCAAAAAGCTGCGCTCGGCTCTAACACATGTGGCTGTTGGCGCATCATGCAGACCTTCTAATAAAGCACATATTTCAACATTATTGCGTAAAACCTGTATGCATAAAGCGCCTTGCCCCGCAGCCGGTAACATAAGCTCTACCGGCAAAATGGCATGGGCATGCGTTGTCATATTGAGACGTTTAAGGCCAGCATAAGCTAAAAGCGTGGCATCTGGCCCATGGGGTGCGCGTAATTTTTGCAAGCGTGTCGCCACATTGCCGCGCAATATGTCCAGCCGAATATCTGGCCGCTTATAACGAATTTGCATTTGCCGTCTTAAAGACGCCGTGCCAAGATGCGCCCCATTTTCGAGTAAATCCAAGCTATGCATCGGGTCGGATATGGATTGTCGCGGCGGCGCGGCTAAAATGAGCACATCGCGCGCATCTTCGCGCGGCGGAATAGCGGCAATGGTAAATTCACCCATATCTTGTGTGGGCATATCTTTTAGACTATGCACCGCCATATCAACCGTGCCCTTGCGTAAGGCGGCATCCAGCTCTTGGGTAAATAACCCTTTGCCACCTATTTCGGTAAGCGCTTGATTCAAAATGCGGTCGCCCTTGGTAGAAAAGCTGATAATGTCAACATCAATCCCTTGCGCGCGTATATAATCGGCAACATAATTGCTTTGCGCCATCGCCAGAGGCGACGCGCGCGAGGCAATTTTGACGTGCTTGGAATTTCGCATAATGGCAAATCCTGCTTATTCAATTCTCATTGTGCATGCTATAAAGGGGTTTGCTATTTTCGTCCAGCAAGACTATTATTTCTACCCCTTATGACACCATCATTCACATTATTGGGCATTGAAACCAGCTGCGATGAAACGGCGGCGGCGCTTGTGCGCGTCACCAAAGCAACCATGCGCGGCGAGATTTTATCGAATATTGTGCTATCGCAAATAGACGCACATGCGCCTTATGGCGGGGTTGTGCCGGAAATTGCGGCGCGGGCGCATTTAAGCCAGCTAGACCATATTATTCGCCGCGCCTTGACACAGGCACAATGCGACCTTTCCGATATAGATGCGATTGCCGTAACGGCAGGCCCCGGACTTATTGGCGGGGTAATGATTGGGCTTACAACAGCAAAGGCGCTGGCAGTGGCCGCGCAAAAGCCGCTGCTTGCTGTTAATCATTTAGAGGGGCATGCTTTATCTGTGCGGCTTGCGCGGTCTATAGCCTTTCCTTATTTGCTACTTCTGGTTTCGGGCGGGCATTGCCAGCTTTTGGCCGTTGCCGATATAGGCGATTATCGGCTTTATGGCAGCACGCGTGATGATGCGGTTGGTGAAGCCTTTGACAAGGCTGCAAAATTGATGGGGCTGGGATATCCGGGGGGGCCTGCCATTGAACATGCAGCACAAACGGGCGATGCAAATCGCTTTCGCTTACCCCGCCCCTTTATGCAGACACCGCATTGCGATTTTTCTTTTTCGGGGCTAAAGACAGCTCTGCGCCAAACCGCGCATATCCATGCCCCGCTTACGGAGCAAGATGTTGCCGATTTGGCCGCTGCTATGCAAAGCGCGATTATTGATTGTTTACGTGATCGGTGCGAAAACGCTTTTGATTTATTTCGCAAAGATTTTCCACATCAAAAAAACCCATTGCTGGTTATTGCCGGTGGCGTGGCTGCGAATAAGGCTTTGCGGCATGCATTATCCCAAAGTGCAGCACAAAACGGTTTTGGCTATGAGGCGGCACCGATAGAGTTATGCACCGATAATGCCGCGATGATTGCCTGGGCGGGGGCAGAATATTTTGCACGCGGGCAGATAGAAGATTTTACGGCTATGCTCGAACTGCCCGCCCGGGCGCGCTGGCCGCTTGCTGGTGCATGACCATCATATCGCCCATGTGTTCTAAAGCGGCCAAATTTCCGGCCATTTGCGCGCATTTATGTAAAAGAGATTGTGCAAGCGCCGATATGGTCAATCTGCACTGAAAACGCATCCCCCCGCGCAATGGGTTCAAGGGGCGCCAACGAACCGGATAAAATAATCTCGTGTTTTTTAAGCGGTATTTTATTGGCCAACCAGGTAAGGGCATATAATGGTGAGCCCATCACCGCTGCGCCCTTCGCCTCTGCCAAGGCTGTATTATTTTTTGTTATACGCGCCGTTACATCTGCCAAATCTATGTCACATGGGTCTATCGCATCACCGCTTAACCTAAAGGCACACCCAAGCGCATTATCTGCAATCATGTCCTGAACTTTCAAATTCCAATCCGTGATGCGGCTATCGACAATTTCAAAACAGGCCGTAACATATTCGATGGCGTGCAGCATATCTTGCGGCTGAATATTCGTGCCTTCTATGTCATGTTTCAGCACAAAGGCAATTTCTGCTTCAATGCGCGGCGCAATCAACCCGTCAAGCGATAAATGATCCCCCTCTATCTGCATGGTATTGGTTAAAAATCCATAATTGGGTTCATCGGCGCCGAAAAGCGATTGTGCAAATTCATTGGTTAAGCCAATTTTTTTGCCAATAATATGCTCCCCGTCTGCTTCACGGCGGCGCGTTATATGCGCCGAAATATGATAGGCTTGCTCTATCGTTAAATCCGGATAGTGCGTGGTAAGTGGTGGGCGCGGTTTGCTGTGGCGCATACACGCAAATAACTCATCACCGATTGCCTCTAGCGGAATTTCATCCATCACCTCTCCCCTTTCGTTTATGTAAGCCGCGCGCAAAAGCGGTGGATACGTGTGCACGCTTCGCGCAAATTTTCATCCGATGTTGCATAGCTAACACGGAAAAAAGGTGAGAGGCCAAAGGCCGCGCCAAACACGACCGCAACGCCTTCTGCTTCCAGAAGAGCGGTGGCAAAATCTTCATCCGTATTGAGTTTCATGCCAGTGGGTGTGGTTTTGCCAAGCGTGCCCGCGCAAGAGGGAAAGACGTAAAATGCGCCTTCCGGCATTTGGCAGGTTAAGCCAGGCGCGGCATTGAGCCTTTCCACCACCATATCGCGGCGGTGTTTGAATATGGCATTGCGTTCGGCAATGAAGTCCTGCGTGCCGGTTAAGGCTTCCACCGTTGCCCATTGGCTGATTGATGTGGGGTTGGAGGTGGATTGCGATTGCACCTTACGCATGGCCGCAATAAGCGCCTCTGGCCCGGCACAATAACCAATACGCCAGCCCGTCATGGCATAGGCTTTCGACACACCATTCATGGTTAGGGTGCGCTCATAAAGTGCAGGTTCAATTTGTGCCGGTGTGGTGAACACAAAATTATCATACACCAAATGCTCATACATATCATCGGTTAACACCCATATATGGTCATGGCGTATCAACACATCGGTTAGTTTTTTCAATTCACTGGCATTATAGGCGGCACCCGTAGGGTTAGAAGGCGAATTGAAAATAAACCATTTGGTCTTGTCCGTAATGGCCGCTGCAAGCGCATCGGCTTGCAATTTGAAACCGTCTTCGGCACGTGTTTCTACAATAACCGGCGTGCCGCCCGCTAAGGTCACAATATCAGGATAGCTCACCCAATAGGGGGCAGGAATGATCACTTCATCGCCGGGATTAAGCGTTGCCATCATGGCATCAAAAATCACGGCTTTGCCCCCCGGCGTTACGAGGCATTGCGCTGGTTCATAATCAAGCCCATTATCGCGCTTGAATTTATCGCAAATGGCCTGTTTTATTTCAGGAATCCCATCCACAGCGGTATATTTGGTTTCACCGCGCTCGATCGCGGCAATGGCGGCTTGTTTGATATTTTCGGGGGTGTCGAAGTCTGGCTCGCCCGCGCCAAGCCCAATCACATCACGGCCTGCCGCGCGTAATTGCCGCGCCTTATCGGTTACCGCAATCGTTGCTGAAGGCTGCACGCGGGAAAGCCGGTCTGATATAAACGCCATACTATATCTCCTATCTATCGGCCTTATCTATAGGCGCTAAACCATATCATGCAAGAAAAATATGAGGGTTTTATATAGAAACTTATCGAAACGGAGCTGATGATATAGGTCTGGCGACCGGAAGTCTCTTGAGCATCTTGCGTGCCTGCGATCATCTTTAGGCAAAGCCCTGGACATATATGATCGCCTTCCGGTCATAAATGACGAAAGCGGCCACACAACATGCACTAAAAACATGAATGGTGGCCGGGAGTAGAAAAATCGTCAGCAACGACTGCAATCATCTTTGGGTCAGGCCTTGGACATACATGACTGCCTCCCGGCCAAAGGCTCAGGAGACATTGGTTACGATATGTCATACCGTGCTGAACGAGTTCTTCTAAACTCCAAAAGCAGGGATTGACCTGCTTTCACTGGCGAATGTGGCATGATTGAAAAATGAGGTCAACCCAAAAGCAAAGCTGCCCTTTGTAGATGAAATAAAGGTCTATATAAATTTGAAGGAAATAATGTGGCATTTTCCCTATAAATCGGTATAATCACATGATGAGCGAAGAGCAAAAGCCGTTTTTAGCCGCCGCTTCTGCTGTGCCCTTGCCACCCCTTGAAGAGCCGGGCTTGCGCGAAGAGCAGTTGGCCGATTTCCTTCCCTTTCAAAAAGGGCGGGCGGGTGAATTATTGCCTAAAACCGAAGCGGGAAAACCGTTCACATTCACATCGGACTATCAGCCTGCTGGCGACCAGCCTCAGGCCATTGACGAGCTTGTTCGCGGGTTAGAGGATAATCAACGCGACCAAGTTTTACTGGGCGTCACCGGTTCGGGCAAAACCTTTACCATGGCCAATATTATTGCCCAAACCGGCAGACCAGCGCTTGTGCTTGCCCATAATAAAACGCTTGCCGCCCAGCTTTATGGTGAGTTCAAAGCGTTCTTCCCCGAAAATGCGGTGGAATATTTCGTATCCTATTATGATTATTATCAGCCCGAAGCCTATGTGCCGCGCAGCGATACATATATTGAAAAAGAAAGCGATGTGAATGAGCAAATAGACCGTATGCGCCATGCCGCCACGCGCGCTTTATTGGAGCGTGACGATGTGATCATTGTCGCGTCTGTTTCATGTATTTACGGCATTGGTTCGGTGGAAAGCTATTCGGAAATGACTTTTGCCCTCGAAAAAGGCATGACAATTTCACGCGCGCAAATTTTGGCAGATTTGGTGGCCTTACAATATCGCCGTAATGAGTCCGGATTTTTTCGCGGTGATTTTCGCGTGCGCGGGGACGTTGTAGAAATCTATCCCGCCCATTATGAAGATCGCGCCTGGCGGGTGGATTTATTCGGCGATGAGATTGACGCGCTTTGCGAATTTGATCCGCTTACCGGCCATAAAATCACCGATTTAGAGAAAATTCGTATTTATGCCAATTCGCATTATGTCACGCCGGGGCCAACCCTGAAACAGGCCGCCGAGCAGATTAAAGATGATTTGAAAATCCGGCTAGAGCAGTTTGAAGCAGCTGGCCGGCTGTTGGAAGCCCAAAGGCTGGAACAGCGGACGCAATTTGATCTGGAAATGATGGATGCTGCCGGTGTGTGTCCGGGTATTGAAAATTATTCGCGCTATCTTACCGGACGCAAACCCGGGGAGCCGCCGCCAACTTTATTCGAATATTTGCCCGAAAATGCGCTTGTATTTATTGATGAAAGTCATGTCACCATTCCGCAAATTGGCGGCATGTTTCGCGGCGACTTTCGGCGTAAATCCACTTTGGCCGAATATGGCTTTCGCCTGCCCAGCTGTGTGGATAATCGCCCCATGCGCTTTGAAGAATGGAATATGATGCGCCCGCAAACCATTTATGTTTCGGCCACACCCGGCCCGTGGGAGCTGGAACAAACCCACGGGGCTTTTACCGAACAGATTATCCGCCCCACCGGTTTGGTCGATCCGGTATGTGAGATACGCCCCGCCCGCACACAAGTAGATGATTTGCTCGGGGAATGCCACAAGGCAGCGAAACAAGGTCATCGTGTATTGGTAACGACACTCACCAAGCGCATGGCCGAAGACCTGACCGAATATATGCACGAGCAGGGCTTGCGGGTGCGCTATATGCATTCGGATATTGATACGCTGGAGCGTATTGAAATTGTCCGCGATTTACGCTTGGGCGCTTTCGATATTTTAATCGGCATCAACCTTTTGCGCGAAGGGTTGGATATTCCTGAATGTGCGCTGGTGGCGATTTTGGATGCAGATAAAGAAGGGTTTTTGCGCTCTGAAACCGCGCTGGTGCAAACCATTGGCCGCGCCGCACGCCATGTTGAGGGGCGGGTTTTGCTGTATGCCGACCAGATGACGGGGTCTTTAGAGCGCGCCATTGCCGAAACCACGCGCCGGCGTGA
Source organism: Parvibaculaceae bacterium (assembly GCA_965227805.1). GTDB lineage: Bacteria > Pseudomonadota > Alphaproteobacteria > RS24 > RS24 > CBDDGJ01. The sequence continues at coordinate 942,933 of CBDDGJ010000003.1, forward strand.
AAAACAAATGGCCTATAATGCGGCGCATAATATTACACCCACCGGCATTAAAAAGGCCATTGGTGATATTTTAGAACGGCTTGACAGCGATAAAAAGGATACCGGGTTGCGGGCGTATGAAGTGTTGGAAGGCATGGCCGAAGACGGGCCGCCGCCGCTTGTTGGGCATAATCTGCGTGGCCATATTGAAAAGCTGGAAGGCGAAATGGTGAAAGCGGCAGAGGATTTGGAATTTGAAACCGCCGCGCAATTACGTGACGAAATACGCCGCTTGCAGGAAACCGAGCTTGCCATTGCCGACGATCCGTTTGCCCGCCAGAGCCAGGTGGAAGACCGCATTGCCAAGGCAACAGGTAAAAAGGCACCGGCCAAAAAGCGCGGACGCAAGTAAAGCGCGACGTTAGCGTTGCCCCGCCAATTTTTAACAGCGTGTTGTTTTACGCCGGCACCATATGCAGGACAGGCGAATTTGTGCGCATAAGACGGCTTTGCGCGGCACATATAAATATAATGTTTAGATATTATGTGCGGGGAGACATCTCGGTGACATGCCCCATTTTGCGCCCCGGGCGTATGTCTTTTTTGCCATAAAGCTCAAGCGCGCAATTTGGTTTATGTGCCCAGTCTTGCCAGCGCTTCACATCATCCCCGATAAGATTGGTCATGACAGCATCGCTGTGACGTGTGCACGCACCCAATGGCCAGCCTGCAATGGCGCGGATATGCTGCGCGAACTGGCTTATGGCACAAGCGGCCTTGGTCCAATGGCCGGAATTATGCACGCGCGGCGCGATTTCATTTACGATGATCTCATCACCGATCACGAAAAATTCAATCCCCAGCACACCGACATAATCCAGCCCCTGTGCGATATGGGCGGCTATATGCTGTGCCCGCCCGGCAAGTGAGGGGGAAATTTGTGCCGGTATGATAGAGCGGGCAAGGATATGGTTCTTATGTATATTCTCGCCAACATCATAACAGACGAACTGCCCATCATATCCGCGTGCCGCAATAACGGAAATTTCTTTGTCAAAAGGAATAATCGCCTCGATTAAGGCCGGTCTTCCGGCCAAAGCGGTAAAGACGGAGTCTATATCCTGCGGGCTTTCAAGCCGCCATTGCCCTTTGCCATCATAGCCAAAGCGACAGGTTTTCACAATGCCCGCCCCGCCTAAAGCAGCCAGCCCGTTTTGCATGTCGTCTTTGCTCGTCACCGCATGAAAGGGCGCGGTGGCAATGCCCAGGCCATTTATAAAAGTCTTTTCGTCTATTCTATCGCCCGTTAATCGCAAGGCTGTGGCTGAAGGAAAAAGTTTGTGATTTTGCTCAATATAATCCGCCGTTGCAAGCGGGATATTTTCAAACTCATAAGTGACACAATCGGTCTGTGCAATAAAATCGGCAAGGGCGGGCATATCATCATAAGCCGCACAAATAAAGCGGTGTGATATATCAGCGGCGGGGGCATCGGCTTCGGGGGCAAAACTATGGACATAAAACCCCATAGAGGTGGCGGCTTGTGCCAGCATTCGCCCTAATTGTCCGGCGCCTAAAATACCAATATGCCCGCCCGGAGGGAGCATTATACGGTCTTATCCTGCGGGGCTTCTGCCACGGCTTTGGTTTGTGCGTCCCGCCATGTTTCCAGACGCGCGGCAAGCGCACGATCGTGCATGGCAAGGCATGCGGCAGCCAAAAGCGCGGCATTCACCGCCCCTGCCTCCCCAATGGCGAGCGTGCCCACGGGCACCCCGGCAGGCATTTGCACAATCGATAAAAGTGAATCCTGACCCGATAGAGCCTTTGATTGTATCGGCACGCCGAAAACCGGTATAATCGTCATAGCGGCGGTCATACCCGGTAAATGCGCCGCGCCGCCTGCACCGGCAATAATCGCTTTTAGCCCGCGTTCATAAGCCTGATGGGCATAATCATAAAGCCGCTTGGGTGTGCGATGCGCCGATATGATGCGACATTCATGCGCAATATCAAGCGTATCCAGCATATGGGCGGCTTTTTGCAGGGTCGGCCAATCCGACTGACTGCCCATAATAATACCGATAAGCGGGTCTTGAGACATTTATCCGCTATGCCTCTTGCGATGAGGTGCCGAATACATCTTCAACCGTGAGGTTATCTTGGACGACAGTGGCGCTTTCCTCCACGGCATCTGGCGTATCGGTAAGGGCGGTGGTTTCTTCTGCCGGTTTGAGCTGTGGACCGGCGCTAAGGCCTGCGGCTTGCGCGGCTTTTTCCTGCCGCTTATTTGCGCGCGCGACACGTTGGGCGGCTTTGGTTACATTTTCATCCAGCTCTATTTGCGTGCAAAGCCCCAAACTTACCGGATCGACCGGCGTGATATTGGCCATATTCCAATGGGTTCGCTCGCGTATGCTGGCAATGGTTGGTTTGGTTGTGCCGACAAGGCGCCCGATTTGCGCGTCATTTAATTCGGGGTGATGGCGCACCAGCCAGGCGATGGCATCGGGACGCTCCTGGCGTTTCGACAAGGGGGTATATTTTGCCCCTTTCCGCTTCTGGGTTACGGGGGGTAAATCATCGCGCTTGCTTTGCAATAAGGTTAAGTGTTGTTTGGGGTCGTTTTGGCAACGGGCGATTTCTTCGCGGGTTAACTGGCCGCTACTAATCGGGTCCATACCCTGAATGCCCTGCGCCACATCACCATCGGCCATGCTACGCACTTCCAAAGGGTGAAGCCCGCAAAACACCGCGATTTGATCAAAGGTCAAACTCGTATTTTCAATCAACCATATTGCCGTGGCTTTCGGCATAAGTGGTAGTGCCATAATTATCTCCTTATAACCGCATGTCATCATGCAATCTTATGTTTAACGCGATTTAGCCGCGCTTAAAATGAGCAGGAACGCCTCTATATAGCTATAAATTATATATTTTGCAAAGCATTTATAGCTGACAATCAAGGATAATTTTTCCGATATTTTGATTGCTTTCCATAAGGGTATGGGCATCGCCTGCCTGAGCCAGCGGGAATATGCGGTGAATAACGGGGTTTATCTTACTTCCAATATGTGGCCAGATATGTTTTTCGATGGCGGCGGTAAGGCGGGCTTTTTCCAAAATCGGCCTTATACGTAAGGTTGAACCGGTCAGGGTTAGGTTTTTGAGCATGACGGGGAGAAAATCTATTTCCATGCGCGCACCCGCCATATAGGCAATATTTACCATGCGCCCCTGACGCGCCATTATGGCGATATTCTTTTCAATATAAGCCCCGCCGACCATATCCAGCACCACATCGACCCCGCGTCCATCTGTAATTTTTTTAATTTCATCTACAAAATCTTGTGTCTTATAGTTAAGGGAGTGGTCGGCGCCAAGTGTTACGCATGCGGCACATTTTTCATCGCTTCCGGCAGTGACGATAATGCGTGCATCATAAAGCCGTGCCATCTGAATGGCCATTGTGCCGATACCGCTCGCCCCGCCATGAATCAGCACGGTTTCTTGTTGGTGCAAATGCCCATGTTCAATCAGGTTCGCCCACACGGTAAATACCGCCTCGGGCAAAGCAGCGGCGGTGGTGAAATCCATAGCATCAGGAATGGGCAATATATGGGTTGCATTCACCACGGCATAGTCAGCATAGGCGCCCCCTGCAACTAAAGCCGCAACCCGATCACCCCTTTGCCAGCGTGTCACATCTTTGCCGCAGGCAATAATCTCGCCGGCAAATTCCAGCCCCATAATTGGGCTTGTGCCGGGCGGCGGCGGATAAAGCCCCATACGTTGCAGGCAATCGCCCCGATTCACGCCAGCAGCACCAATGCGGATAAGAACATCATCATCGCCATAATCCGGCACAGCCGCCTCGGTTATATAAAGGCTTGCAGGCGTTTTTTCTGCGCCGACTTCAATCACCCGCATATTTTTCGGCAATGTGTTTTCAAACGTCACCATCATCCCTATCCTTATTCTTTTCTTATTTTATATTAGCATCCGCCCTGTTATGGCGGAAGACGCAAGCAAAAATAAATCACCGACCCTAAAACAGCGAATAGCTATAGACCCCGCCCCGTTAAGCCGTGATGAACTGGATGAACGCATCGCAGCTATGCGGACAAAAGGGGTATGCCAAAAGCGCCGCCCCTGCGATTTTTTCCAAAAAATAAAGCGAAAAATAAAGAGGCGTGATTTAACTGATAAACCCGTCAAACTTCTTGTTAAATTTGCTCACACGCCCTGCGCGGTCAACCAATGTTTGTGCACCTTTTATCCATGCCGGATGCGTTGTCGGGTCAATATCCAGCGTCAAAGTTGTGCCTTCTTCGCCATAGGTAGAGCGCGTCTGATAACTGGTGCCATCATTCATCACCACGGTGATCATATGATAATCGGGGTGTATATTTTTTTTCATGTGCCGCAACGCTCCTCTTAACATGACAATAAGGCGGTGATATAGCGAAGCTGTGCTAAAAAATCAATAATTATTTTTGCTTAAATTTTTTGGTAATGCTATATCTATCCATATATGACAGATATATCGCATATTCGTAATTTCGCCATTATTGCCCATATTGACCACGGTAAATCCACCCTGGCCGACCGACTTATTCAAATGACTGACGGTTTGAGCGCGCGCGAAATGCAAGAGCAAGTGCTGGATAATATGGATATAGAGCGTGAACGCGGCATTACCATTAAAGCACAAACCGTCCGGCTAGATTATAAAGCCCAAAATGGAGAAAGCTATGTGCTCAATTTAATTGATACACCCGGCCATGTGGATTTTGCCTATGAGGTGAATCGGTCTTTGGCGGCCTGTGAAGGCTCGCTTTTGGTGGTTGATGCAAGTCAGGGGGTAGAGGCGCAGACCCTAGCCAATGTCTATCAGGCCATAGAGGTCAACCATGAGATTGTGCCCGTGCTCAATAAAATAGATCTACCCGCCGCCGATGGCGTGCGGGTGCGTGGACAAATTGAAGATGTCATCGGGCTTGATGCCACCCATGCGGTGGATATTTCCGCCAAAACCGGCATGGGCATTCAAGAGGTGCTTGAGGCGATTGTGACGCAGCTTCCTGCCCCTGCAGGCGATACAAGCGCGCCCCTTAAAGCCATGCTGGTAGATAGCTGGTATGATGCCTATTTGGGTGTGGTGGTTTTGGTGCGGATTATTGATGGGGAAATGAAACGGGGGCAAAAAATTCGGATGATGTCGAGCGGGGCAGCCTATACGCTTGATCGTGTGGGGGTGTTTCGTCCCAAAAACGAAACTGTCGCCAAACTTACACCCGGCGAAATAGGTTTTTTCACCGCAGCCATTAAACAGGTTGCTGATACATATGTGGGGGATACCATAACCGAAGATAAAAACCCGTGCGCGCACATGCTGTCGGGCTTTAAGCCTTCACAGCCAGTGGTGTTTTGCGGCCTGTTTCCAATGGATTCCAGCCAATTTGAAGATTTGCGCGAAGCCATGGCAAAATTACGCTTAAATGATGCAAGTTTCGCGTATGAAACCGAAAGCTCTGCCGCATTGGGGTTTGGTTTTCGGTGCGGCTTTTTGGGGCTGTTGCATTTAGAGATTATCCGCGAACGCATTGAACGCGAATTTGATATTGATCTTATCACGACCGCGCCGAGTGTGGTCTATCAGCTGACCTTTAATGATGCAACAGCAATGGAATTGCATAATCCGGCCGATATGCCAGAAGTCACCAAAATCAGCTATATTAAAGAACCATGGATCAATGCCTCTATTTTGGTGCCAGATGAGTATATTGGTGCCGTATTAAAATTATGCGAAGACCGTCGCGGACAGCAAAAAAATATGAGCTATGCCGGCAGTCGTGCCATGCTCGAATATGAACTCCCCTTAAATGAAGTTGTATTCGATTTTTACGACCGGCTAAAATCCGTCACCAAGGGCTATGCAAGTTTCGACTACCAGCTTGCCGATTATCGTGAGGGAGATTTGGTAAAAATGTCGATTTTGGTCAATGCCGAACCGGTGGATGCGCTATCCATCATTGTGCACCGCACCCGGGCAGAAAGTCGGGGGCGGGCAATGTGCGAACGCTTAAAAGACCTCATCCCCCGTCATTTATTCAAAATTCCCATACAGGCAGCTCTGGGCGGTAAAGTCATTGCGCGCGAAACCATTGCTGCCTTACGCAAAGATGTCACCGCCAAATGCTATGGCGGGGATGTAAGCCGTAAACGTAAATTGCTGGATAAACAAAAAGAGGGTAAAAAGAAAATGCGCCAATTCGGCAAGGTTGAAATTCCGCAAACGGCTTTTATTGCCGCCCTAAAAATGGATGATAAATAAAGGAAGATAGTTATGACCATTCACCTCTATCAAAATGATTTACCCGATAATGTGCATTTTACCGGCGCAGTGGCCGTAGATACCGAGACTTTAGGGCTAAAGCCTGCACGTGACAGATTATGTCTGGTGCAGCTTTCGGGCGGAGATGGGGAGGCACATATTGTGCAATTTACCCGTGGAACATATGATGCACCCAATTTGAAAGCCGTTTTACAAGATAAAAAACTATTGAAAATTTTTCATTATGCGCGGTTTGATTTAGCTGTAATCGCAAAATATCTGAATGTGCATGCAGCGCCTTTGTGGTGCACAAAAATTGCCTCTAAACTGGTGCGCACTTATACGGATAAACACGGGCTTAAAGAATTATGTCGTGAATTATTGGCGGTTGACCTTTCCAAACAACAGCAAAGCTCGGATTGGGGCGCCCCACAATTAAGCGATGCCCAATTAAAATATGCAGCATCCGATGTGCTTTATTTGCACCAATTAAAAGAAAGCCTTGAAACCATGCTCGACCGCGAAGGCCGCCGCCCGATGGCTGAAGCCTGTTTCGGTTTCGTATTGGTGCGTGCCGCTATGGATTTAGAAGGGTGGGAAGATATTGATATTTTCGCACACTAACTATGACTGACCTGTCTACGTCTGCACAGCGTTATGTATATCGCACGCGCATAATAAAATATGGCCTACTCGGGCTGTCTTTCCTATTTATCGGCCTGCTTATTTTTCTCGGGATAAGACAGGGCGTTTTCAATACGCTTCCCTCATTAGATGTTCTGTCAAATTTGGACATTGAGGATATTGAGATAACCGATGACGAAGCTGGTGCCATTATCAAAGGCTTAAGCATGCGCGGTGTCACAAAAAATAATGTGCCTTATCATATCGAGGCCGAACGCATGCAGGGCAACCCCTTGCGCGAAACTGAAATCAAGCTGGACAAGGTATATGCCCAATTTGAGGATATAAAGGGGGATGGTGCTGAAAAAACCACGCTTCAGGCAAAAAGAGGCGAATATTACCCACAAGCAGACAGGTTAATATTATTTAGTCCATTACAGATTATCACGGCAGCAAATTACGATATTCTGGCGGGCACGGTGACACTCGACCTTGCGCAAAATAATGCACAATCGCAAGATGAAATTACCATCCGTTATGATGGAAATCATGTGCGTGCAGACCATTTTTCAGCACGCTTCGGACATACCGAAAGGGTCGATTTTGCGGGTAATGTGCAGGTCAATATTATAGATGAAAATAGGCAGGCCGCAATATCTGCCGATAAATTGCAGGCACAGAATAATCACTATGACTTTCGCAAGAATGTAAAAGTTATCATTCAAAACACGCCCACCACGCAAGATAGAATTGATATTACCGCGCAAGCACTGGATATGCGCGCAGATTATCTTTATTTCTCTAACAGCGTCACCCTTACCGCCACACGCACGACAAGCCCGCCTCTTTATAGTTTTATTGAGGCCGAAAAAATGACAATCGACAATCAGGCCACACAAGCAAAATTTGAAGGCGGTGTTTATATGCGCACCAATGATATGGAATTATCCGCCCGTGAGTTAACCGGAACTTATACATCTGTGGGCATGGTGGTTGAGCATATCTATGCGAAGGGCGATGTGTTTCTAACCCTTTTACATGATAATCGCATGTTGCGCGCGCAAGATATGCATTATGACATTGCTGCCGATATGCTCTATGTGAATGGGGCGGTAGATGTGGCTGAAAATGCCACCACTGACATAGCGGAGACGCGCGTGACGGGTGAGCGGCTGGTCATCAATTTGAAACAAAACCGCAGCGTGATTTCGGCAGGTGAAACGGGGCGGGTTAAGGGTGTTTTCAGGCCAGGCAGACGTGACTGATTTTAGATGTGTTGTAAACTAAAAAGAGCTAGAGTAACGATGTGATGAGCGATAATTTACGTGTAGAAAATCTAACCAAAAATTTTCGTAACCGGCAAGTGGTGCGTAATGTGTCGCTTAATGTGCGCGGGGGCGAGACCACTGGCCTATTAGGGCCCAATGGGGCAGGAAAAACAACCAGCTTTTATATGATTACGGGTCTTATTTCGCCTGATTCGGGGCGTATATTTCTGGATGATGTGGATATCTCATCCCTGCCAATGTATCGGCGGGCACGATTGGGAATCGGCTATTTGCCCCAAGAGGCATCTATTTTCAAAACGCTTAGTGTACAAGATAATATTTTGAGCATATTGCAAGTTGCGATACAGGATAAAAAGCAGCAATATATGCGTCTGGATGAACTTATGGAGGAATTTGGTGTAACGCATTTACGCGATATTGCGGGCGGTATGTTATCGGGCGGTGAGAGGCGACGGGTGGAAATTGCCCGCGCGCTGGCGTCAAATCCGCGCTTTATTTTGCTTGATGAACCCTTTGCCGGCATTGACCCGATTGCCATAAATGATATTCGCCAGCTTATCGGCCAGCTTAAGGATAAAGGCATTGGCGTATTGATCACCGATCATAATGTGCGTGAAACGCTCAGTATTATCGACCATGCTGTGATCATTCATGGTGGCAGCGTGCTTATGCAAGGCACGGCACAAGAGATTATCAACCACGCGGAGGTGAAGCGCTATTATCTGGGGGAAGATTTTTCGCTTTAATGTTATGGACAAATTCATTTAAGCACGTAGATTGTAATATATAAACAAAATAATGTAAGAGGCACAAAATGAGCGAAAGTCATATGCAAATTCATATTAGTGGCAAGCAAATGGAAACAGGCGCATCATTGCGCGAACATGTTGAAGCGCGTATGAGTGAGACCATAGAAAAATATTTTTCGCGCTCTGCCGATGTTAACGTTACATTTTCAAAAACGCCCCTAGGCTATCATTGCGAATGTGCGACCCATTTAGATAGCGGCACGCATATGCAAGCCTCGGCCGACCAGACGGATGTCTATCAAAGTTTTGAAGGCGCGCTGGAGCGTTTAGCAAAACAATTACGTCGCTATAAACGTCGCATTACCGGGCATCATGACAAACACGCAGATATGATTGCGCCCATTACATCAGATGCCCCCGAAAAACCGGCGCAGGATATTTTAACAGGTGAAATTCCCGATGGCGCGCCTGCAATTATTATTGAGAAAATTGCCGATTGGCCGGTGCTTACGGTCGGTGCCGCGATTGAAATATTGGAAGAGGGCGAGGAATATGTCTTATTTCTAAATAAGAAGTCTAACACAGCCCCTCCCACACCAAGTCTGGTGCACAGGCGGACAGATGGGCTCATTGGTTGGATGGAGCTTTAACCTCTAGGCTGGAACGGATTATTTTCATCGCCGCGCGATCACTATTCAGTCCTGCTAATCGCCGATGAACCAGGCGAATGGGCATTTCATGGCATGTGAGCGCGCGCGCATTATATGATTTTCGAATAAAATAAAATGATGCGTCTTATCGGGGTAAATAAGCCTCTTAAATCATGGGCTTGACAAGCGCGATGTGCCGCATTAGGGTGCCGCCACGTCTTCGATCATTTTTATAGAAGCGATAAGTCTATTGCCCAAAGGCACGAGATTTCCACCCGCCAGCAAGGTTTTGCCCACGGGTGCGTTTCGCGTTTAAGGCATAGCTATCACTTTATAAAATGGCTATGAAAAGGAATGCGTTATGTTTGAAACACTTACCCAAAATTTGGGGTCTGTATTTGATAAATTGCGCGGGCGCGGCACGCTTAGCGAAAAAGATGTAAATGCTGCGCTTGAAGATATTCGCCGCGCTTTGCTGGAGGCCGATATTGCTTTGCCTGCCCTGCGCGCTTTTTTGGACGAAGTGCGCCCGCGTGCCATAGGTGCCGATGTATTGCGTTCGGTGCAACCGGGGCAGCAGATTATAAAAATCGTAAATGATGCACTCATTGACTTTCTGGGAGACGCACAACCGCTTTCCCTCGATGCACCGGCGCCAGTGGCGATTATGATGGTCGGCCTACAAGGTTCGGGTAAAACCACAACGACGGCCAAAATTGCCAAACGCTTTAAGGAGCAGGATAAACGTAAGATTTTAATGGCATCTTTAGACACGCAACGCCCTGCTGCCATGCAGCAATTAAAAGTATTGGGCGCGCAGATAGATATTGCCACTTTACCGATTATTGAAAATCAGCGCCCGACAGATATTGCCACGCGTGCGCTGGAGGCTGCCCGGCTAGGCGGTTATGATGTGGTAATGCTGGATACAGCAGGGCGCACCAATGCGGATGAAGCCCTGATGACAGAAATGGCAGAGATAGAAAAAATTGCCCGCCCGCATGAAACGCTGTTAGTGGCCGATAGCCTCATGGGGCAGGAAGCGCTTACCATTGCAGCGCAATTTAAGGCACGGATAAAATTAAGCGGTATTGTGCTGACCCGCATTGACGGGGATGGGCGCGGCGGGGCTGCGATTTCTATGCGCCATGTGACTGGTGTGCCGATTAAATTGCTTGGTGTTGGCGAGGCATTGGATAAAATCGAAATATTTGAGCCCAAGCGTATTGCGGGGCGTATTTTGGGCATGGGCGATATTGTCGGATTGGTGGAAAAAGCTGCCGAGACAATAGATGCCGAACGCGCCGAAAAAATGGCCGCCCGCATGAAAAAAGGACAATTCACCCTGGATGATTTGGCCGAACAGTTACGCCAGATGCAACGCATGGGCGGCATGAGCGGCGTGCTCTCTATGCTGCCCGGCATGGGTAAGCTGAAAAACACACCAGCAGCAATGGGTATGGATGATAAAACCATTTTGCGCCAGGCAGCGATTATTTCATCTATGACGCATGCGGAAAAAAATGATCCGCGCGTGCTAAATGCCAGCCGCAAGCGGCGTATTGCTGGCGGTTCGGGCACCAGCGTGCAGGACGTGAATAAAATTCTCAAAATGCACCGGCAAATGGCCGATATGATGAAGAAATTTGGCAAGGGCGGTATGAAAGGTCTGTCATCTATGCTGGGCGGTGCCGGAAAAGGATCACTACCGCCGGGTTTGGATAAGGGCCTCGGTGGTGGTTTGAATGGCGGGGGGGGATTACCCGATTTAAGTCAGTTAACTGGTGGGAAGTTACCTGACTTTAAGGATTTGGGCTTTCCACCGAAGAAAAAATAAGCCGTTCGTTTTGGTAAGGATGATGAATATAAACCAAGGAATAAAACTTTATAGGTAAGACCATAACAAAGGTGAGTGAAGGACATAGATATAAGATTAAGGAAAGGATGTATATATGGCTTTGAAAATACGCCCGCCATATAAAAAAGGGCATAACAAAGCTGATTATAAGGTGAGTGAAGGACATAGATATAAGATTAAGGAAAGGAAGTATATATGGCTTTGAAAATACGCCCGCCATATAAAAAAGGGCATAACAAAGCTGACTATAAGGTGAGTGAAGGACATAGATATAAGATTAAGGAAAGGATGTATATATGGCTTTGAAAATAAGAATGTCGCGTGGGGGCGCAAAAAAGCGTCCCTTTTATCGCATTGTGGTTGCCGATAGTCGGATGCCCCGCGATGGACGCTTTATTGAAAAACTCGGAACATTTAATCCGCTTTTGCCCAAGGATAATGATACACGGCTTAAGCTGGATTTAGACCGCATTAAATTCTGGTTAGAGCGCGGCGCAAAGCCATCTGACCGGATTGCGCGCTTTTTGGATGACGCAGGGCTTATGAAGCGCACCCCGCGCAATAATCCGATTAAGGCAAAACCGGGCGCCAAAGCCTTGGAACGTCTGGCTGCCGAGGAAGAAGCAAAACGCGCCGCCGAAGACGCTGCCCGTGAAGCCGCCGAAGCCTCTGCCGCCGTAAGCGAAGACGCCCCAGCAGCTGAAGCGGAAAGCGAAGCCGAAACACCAGAAGAAAGTGCCGACTAAGCCTGTTTGTGTGGGCGTTGTGATTGCAGCGCATGGAATTAAAGGGCGGGTGAAAGTAAAAAGTTTTACCGATCCGCCCGATGCCTTGCAGCATTATCAGACCTTGCAGAATAAGCAGGGGCAGCCCTTAAAAATTGTGCATTGCACCTTTAACCGAAATATTGCGCGTATTGAATTTGCCGCTATAGATAATCGTGATGCTGCGGAGGCTTTGTGCGGCACCGAGATTTATGTGCCGCGTGAAACCCTGCCCCCTTTAGAGGATGATGATTTTTATCATGCCGATTTAATCGGGCTTACGGTTTTTGATGCGGCAGGCACCCAGCGCGGGGTGGTAACAGCGATATATAATTTCGGGGCGGGCGATGTGGTCGAGATCGGCGATGAACTCATCCCCTTTACCAAAGCGCATATACCGCATATAGATATTGCAGCAGGGCGTATGGTCATAGGGCTGCTAAATATGGATGAAATGTGATGGAAAGCTGGCAGGCACATATTATTACGTTATTCCCTGCGGTTTTTCCCGGTCCGCTGGGGGTAAGCCTTAGCGGGCAGGCTTTGGCAAAAAAAATCTGGGATATGCACTGCTATGATTTGCGCGATTTCGGCACAGGCACGCATAAGGCCATAGATGGAACACCGGCAGGCGGTGGTGCGGGCATGGTGGTGCGGGCAGATATTGCCGCCAAAGCCCTGGATACGGCGCGCGACAAAGCGGGCGAAATGCCGCTTTTGCTGATGAGCCCGCGCGGCACACCGCTTACCCAGAAATATGTGCGTAAGCTGGCCACAGGCAAGGGCGCGATATTATTTTGCAATCGTTTTGAGGGGGTGGATGAACGATTTATCAAGGCGTATAATATAGAGGAAGTGTCTCTTGGCGATTATATTTTGGCAGGTGGCGAAGTGGCAGCATTGGCGCTGTTGGAGGCCGTTATTCGCTTATTGCCCGGGGTTATGGGCGCGGCAGCATCGGCGGATGAAGAAAGTTTTGAACGTGGCCTGCTTGAATATCCGCATTATACGCGCCCGGCGACATGGCGCGGTTATGATATTCCTGATATTTTGCTTTCGGGCAATCACCAAAAAATTGCCGCATGGCGCCACCAGCAAGCCGAAAATATAACGCGGATTAGGCGTCCTGATTTATGGGCGCGCTATCAAATGAAAAATAATAAAAAGGGGTGACAAGCCGCCTTTTTCATGCTATCTGCCAGCATCTTTATATAAACGCCTAAAGCAAGAGGTGGGAGCATGAATTTACTGGATGAATTAGAACGTGAACATGTCGCGCAACATGCGGCAGAAAAACAAATAGATGAGTTCGCGCCCGGTGATACGGTGCAGGTGCATGTAAAAGTGCGCGAAGGCACGCGCGAACGTATTCAGGTGTTTGAAGGCGTGTGCATTGCGCGCGCACGAAGCGGCATAAATGCAAATTGCACCATTCGTAAAATTTCTTACGGAGAGGGCGTCGAACGGGTGTTTCCGCTTTATAGCCCGTTGGTGGATGCCATTAAACTTGTGCGGCGCGGCAAAGTGCGGCGGGCAAAACTATATTATCTGCGCGGGCTACGCGGGCGGGCCGCACGCATTGCCGAGCGGCGCGATCGGGTCAACACAAAAACAAAAGTTGATACGGCACAGAAAAATGCCGAAAAAATTACAAGCACAGATACATAAGGGTTAGCTAAGGCGCTTTACCGCCTGTCCGTCATAAAGCAAAACTGGCGGAAAGCCGGTTAAAAAGCGCCGTAATCTATAAAAGACAGGACGGACATATGGCAAAAACACTTTACGATAAAATCTGGGATACACATCTGGTCGATGCACAGGCAGATGGTAATTGCCTGCTTTATATTGACCGGCATTTGGTGCATGAAGTGACCAGCCCACAAGCCTTTGAGGGGTTGCGTATGGCGGGCAGAAAGGTGCGGGCACCGCAAAAAACCCTTGCGCTTGCCGATCATAATATTCCCACCACCGACCGCAGCGGCGGCGTGGCGGCGATTAGCGATCTGGAAAGCAAATTGCAAATTGAAACCCTAGCGAAAAACGCCGAAGAATTTGGCATTGAATATATTGATATGCATGATTTGCGCCAGGGCATTGTGCATGTGACTGGCCCCGAACAGGGCTTTACGTTACCGGGACTTACCATTGTGTGTGGCGATAGTCATACATCAACCCATGGTGCTTTTGGTGCATTGGCGCATGGCATCGGCACATCCGAGGTGGAACATGTATTAGCCACGCAAACGCTTATTCAGGCCAAGGCAAAAAATTTCCGTATCACGGTTACGGGCACCGCGCCTGCACATATTACCGCAAAAGATATTGCGCTTGCCATTATCGGTGAAATCGGCACCGCAGGCGGCACGGGCTATGTTGTAGAATATGCAGGAGCGGCCATTGAGGTGCTTTCTATGGAAGGACGTATGACCCTATGCAATATGACGATTGAAGCCGGCGCACGTGCGGGGCTTATCGCGCCGGATGAAAAAACTTTTGCTTATCTGGAAGGTCGTGCTAAAGCACCCAAAGGGGCAAAATGGGATGAGGCGCTGGCTTATTGGCAAACCTTGAAATCGGATGAAGGCGCGCATTTTGATCGTGAGATTACGCTTAATGTTGAAAACTTACCCCCGCTTGTTACATGGGGCACAAGCCCGCAAGATGTGGTGTCGATTGAAGGGATTGTGCCAAACCCGCAAGATGTGGCAGATGCCGCCAAACGTGCCGCCATGCAACGGGCGCTGGATTATATGGGGCTGGAAGCCGGCACGCCCATGCAAGAGGTGAAGATAGACCGGGTTTTTATCGGCTCATGCACCAATAGCCGCATTGAAGATTTACGCGCGGCGGCAAAAATTGCGGCACAAGGCAAAATCGCGCCGCATGTATCGGCCATGGTGGTGCCTGGCTCGGGATTGGTGAAGCAACAGGCGGAAGCAGAAGGCCTGGATAAGATTTTTATCGCTGCCGGTTTTGAATGGCGCGAACCGGGATGCTCTATGTGTCTGGCCATGAATGCCGATAGGCTGGAACCGGGCGAGCGATGCGCCTCAACGTCAAACCGTAATTTTGAAGGTCGCCAGGGGCGTGGCGGGCGCACGCATTTGCTTTCGCCAGAAATGGCGGCGGCGGCGGCACTGGCAGGCCATTTTGCCGATATTCGTGCGTTTAAGGAGGTATAAATGGATAAGTTTGATAAATTAACCGGCATTGCAGCCCCGCTGCCCATGCTCAATATTGATACGGATATGATTATCCCCAAGCAATTTTTGAAAACCATTAAGCGTTCGGGGTTGGGCAAAAACCTGTTTGATGAAATGCGCTATGATGATAAGGGCGAAGAAATGCCCGATTTCGTGCTGAATAAAGCGCCTTATCGAAACGCACAAATTTTGCTTGCTGGCGATAATTTTGGCTGTGGGTCTAGCCGCGAACATGCACCATGGGCGTTATTGGATTTTGGTATTCGCTGTGTGATCGCGCCCAGCTTTGCCGATATTTTTTATAATAATTGTTTCAAAAATGGTATATTGCCCATCACCCTGCCGCAAGAAGATATCGACCGCTTGCTGGATGATGCTGAGCGCGGGGCAAATGCGGTGATCAGCATTGATTTGGAAAAACAGCAAATAAGCGGACCGGATGGCGGCACAATATCCTTTGAGATTGATGCCTTTCGCAAGCAATGCCTGCTGGACGGGCTGGATGATATTGGGCTTAGCTTGCAAAAGCAGGATAAAATCACCGCCTTTGAAACTAAACATAATGCGTTAAGTTGGTCGTAAGACGATGGAACAGATTTTAATTTTAGCCGGAGATGGCATTGGCCCCGAAGTGATGGGCGAGGTGCGCCGTGTGATTGATTGGTTTGGCACGCAGCGGGGCTTTCAGGCTGTGATAGAAGAAGATTTGGTTGGCGGCTGTGCGTATGAGGCGCATGGGCAGGCTATTTCTGATGCCACCATAGATCGTGCTTTGGCAGCCGATACAGTTTTACTGGGCGCAGTGGGCGGGCCGCAATGGGATAATGTGGCCTATGATGTGCGCCCGGAGGCAGGGCTTTTGCGTTTGCGTAAAGATTTGGAATTATTTGCCAATTTACGCCCGGCCTTATGTTTTCCGGCGCTTGCCGATGCGTCAAGTCTGAAACGCGAGATTATCGAAGGGCTGGATATTATGATTGTGCGCGAGCTTACGGGCGGCGTTTATTTTGGCGAACCACGCGGCATTGAAGATTTGGGCAATGGCCAAAGGCGCGGTGTGAACACGCAAGTTTATGATACTTATGAAATCGAACGCGTGGCGCGCGTGGCGGCAGATCTGGCCATGAAGCGCGGCAAAAAACTCACTTCGGCAGAAAAGCGCAATGTTATGGAATCCGGCCTTTTATGGCATGAAGAGGTGACGCGGGTGATTGCAGCAGACTATCCCGCTATAGAGTTAGACCATATGCTTGCCGATAATTGTGCCATGCAGCTTGTGCGGGCGCCCAAGCAATTTGATGTATTGGTGACGGATAATCTGTTTGGCGATATTTTATCGGATATTGCGGCGATGCTTACCGGTTCGTTGGGCATGTTGCCTTCGGCGTCTTTGGGGGCAGCCAGTGAGGGACGGCGCGCGCGTAGCTTGTATGAGCCGGTGCATGGCTCGGCACCCGATATTGCCGGTAAGGGCTTAGCCAATCCGATTGCCTCTATTTTATCATTTGCCATGGCCTTGCGTTATACATTCGATCGCGGTGCAGATGCGGATTTACTGGAGCGCGCGGTTGAAAGCGTGCTGGCTTCGGGTAAACGAACGGCTGATATTATGCAAGATGGTATGGCGGCCTGCTCGACCCAGCAAATGGGTGACGCCATTCTTGCGGCACTTTCTCACCTAAAATAAAGGGGCGACCAAATGACTGAAAAACAGGGGTTTCATATTGCGGTTGTTGGTGCAACCGGAAATGTCGGGCGGGAAATGCTGGCGATTTTAGCCGAGCGCAATTTTCCGATTGCACAATTAGATGCGCTTGCCTCGCGTAAATCGCAAGGTAAGGAGATAAGTTTCGGTGATAAAATCATTAAAGCGCAGGCGCTGGCGTTTTATGATTTTGCACAGGCCGATATAGCTTTATTTTCCTGCGGTTCGGGGCCAACCAAAACCTATGCCCCCAAGGCCGCCGCTGCCGGTTGCGTGGTGATTGATAATTCTTCGCTTTATCGTATGGAAGATGACGTGCCGCTTATTGTGCCTGAAGTGAATGCATCTGCAATGCGTGATTATAAAAAGCGCAATATTATCGCCAATCCAAATTGCTCGACAGCGCAATTACTGGTTGCGCTTAAACCCTTGCATGATGCCGCCAGGATTAAACGGATTGTCATTGCCACCTATCAGGCTGTTTCGGGTGTCGGAAAAGCGGCAGGCGATGAGCTTTTCACCCAAACGCGCGGCATTTTTGTAAATGACGAAATGGTCAAAGAGCAGTTTCCCAAGCAAATTGCCTTTAATGTTATTCCGCATTGTGGTGATTTTGGCGATGGTGGTTATACACAAGAAGAAACCAAATTGGTGAATGAAACGCATAAAATGCTCGATCCCTCTATCAAGGTTACGGCGACCTGTGTGCGTGTGCCGGTATTTGTTGGCCATAGCGAAGCGGTGAATATCGAATTTGAAACCCCGCTTTCCGCCACGCAAGCGCGGGAGATTTTACGGGAAGCCCCTGGCATATTGGTGATTGATAAGCGCGAAGAGGGTGGCTATATCACGCCAGTGGACTGTGTGGGTGATTATGCGACATTCGTATCGCGCATAAGACAAGACCCAACTGTGGAAAACGGGCTTAATATATGGGTGGTATCGGATAATTTGCGTAAAGGTGCCGCCTTAAATGCGGTGCAAATTGCCGAAGAACTGGCCGCGCATCACCTTCGCCCCCGCGCATATGGCTAAAATAACATTACGCGCGGCGTATCGGGAAGAAAGCGCCTTGCTCAGTGACATCTGTATGCGTGCGAAGGCACGATGGGGATATGATGCAGAATTTATGCAGGCGTGTCGGGCAGAATTAAGCGTTGCGCCGGAAGACTTTCCCCATGTTTTTGTTGCATTATGGGATGCCCGCATTATAGGTGTGGCAAGCCTGTCTTTTGAACAAGATGAAACCTGTTTGGAAAAACTTTTTATTGAACCGGATTTTTGGGGCAAGGGCGTAGGCCAGCTTTTGCTCGACCATGCGTGCGCTTATGCCCGCAAGCAGGGTGCGGGCAAATTGCGCATAGACTCCGACCCGCATGCCGCCGCCTTTTATGCGCGTTATGGCGCGAAGCAAATCGGCACCGTGCCAAGTGCATCAATTAAAGGGCGCGTTTTACCTTGCTTTGAATATGCGCTTTAAGCGCTGCCCTTTGCTTAAGTTGTAACGGCTATATTGCGCTCTTTTTCTAAAGATGCCTTTATCTCTTCGGCCATTGTGCCACGTGTTTTGAGCTTATTGCCCTTATAGGCCTTAAGGCTTAGCTTTTGATAATTTTGCGCGCGGGTTAGGGCGGCCTCATCTAGCTTGTCGGGGGCAATGACCTCATGCACATAGCCTATAGAGCAAGCTGCTTGGGGGTCATAAAGTTGTGCGCCGACAACAGCTGTGTCATAGGCGTGGGGGGCAAGCCGATACCGCGCCAGACAAAACCCGTAATGCGGCAAGACCATACCAATGGCTGTTTCATTAAGCCCATATTTATAATCGCCCTGGGCAGCAATAACGTAATCTGCTGCCAATACCAATAAGGCACCTGCTGCCATGGCGTGGCCGGTAGACGCTAAAATAACCGGCTTGGGCATAATGAATAAGCGATGCAATAATGCACCGCCCATATGCACCATGCGCGCGACATCTTCGGCCACACCATTTTGCATAACTTTCAGATTAAATCCGGCACAGGTCATATTTTCCCGCCCCTTTAGTAAAATAATATCGGCCTCGGCTTCGGCTTTATCCAGTGCCTCATTAAACGCGCCCATCATGTCAAAGCCGAATGCATTGGCCTTGCCATCATCCAGGGTAATATGGGCGATGCCTTCGTTTATTGTGAGTGTTACATAATCCGTCATAATCTCTCCTTTGGTTTACTATGTTAATTTTGGGCAATCCCCCGCCATAAAAGGGCGGAGGCCACATCTTGTTCCGTGGGGGTGGCGCGGTGGTGCAAATCTGCCAATGTCCGCATGACACGCAATACCCGCCCGAAACCACGTGCGGTGAGGCGGTCTTGCGCGACGACTTGGTCGAGCAGTTTTTGCCCCTGCATATCGGGTTTTGTATGGGCGAAAAGCGCATCACCATCCAGCTGGGCGTTCAGCACATTTTGCCGCTCTAGCTGAATGATACGCGCTTGTGCCACACGTTCGGCAATGCGTGCCGTGCTTTCGCCTTTTTCGGGGGCGATCATGGACTGCAAAGAAACAGGCGGCACGTTAATACGAATATCAAAGCGGTCTAATATAGGGCCGGAAAGCCGGTTCATATAATCTTGCACACATAGCGGCACCCGATGGCAGGCGCGCTCAGCATCATCGGCATAACCACAGCGACACGGATTCATGGCGGCAATCAGTTGAAAGCGTGCCGGATAGGTGACATGCGCCGCGGCACGCGCAACCATTACCTGTCCGGTTTCAATCGGCTGGCGCAGGGCATCAAGCACTGAACGGGGAAATTCAGGCAATTCATCCAAAAATAAAACGCCATTATGTGCAAGCGAAATCTCGCCTGGCTTTGCCCAGCGTCCGCCTCCGATAAGGGCAGCCACACTAGCCGAATGATGTGGTGCACGAAAAGGGCGCCGCCCGCTCATCGTCTTTGCATCATAGCTGGCACTTAGGCTTTCTATCATGCTCACATCAAGGCGCTCTTGGGCTGTTAAGGGTGGCAGCAAACCTGGTAGGCGGCTTGCAAGCATGGATTTTCCCGCGCCCGGTGGACCCGACATAAGCATATTATGCCCGCCTGCAGCGGCGACTTCCAAGCTCAAACGGGCTTGTTCTTGCCCGCGAATATCTGCCATGTCGGGAATGTCTGTATCATCTTTTACGATTTTGGTTTGTGGGGGCTGTAAAAGCCGCGTGCCGCGTAAATGATTGAGAATCTGGATTAGATTGTCTGCGGCAATAATGTCCGGCGCTTCAACCAGGCCAAGCCCAGACCATGCTGCTTCCGGCCCTAAACTTGCGGGGCAAATAAGCCCCAGGCCATTTCCATGCGCGGTCACTGCCGCAGGCAAAGCCCCGGGAACCGCCCGGCACGAGCCATCCAGCCCCAGCTCACCCATGGCCATAAACCCGTCCACGGCAGATTGCCCAAGTCCGCCCATTGCAACAATCAACCCCAATGCAATTGGCAAATCATAATGGCTGCCCTCTTTGGGTAAGTCGGCAGGTGACAGGCTGATGGTGATGCGTTCATAAGGCAAGCCCAAGCCAATGGCACCCAAAGCGGCACGCACGCGGTCACGGCTTTCGGCGATGGATTTATCGGGTAGGCCGACAACGGAAAAGGCATTTTGCCCGGGCGCAAGATGCACTTGCACATCAATCGGCACGGCCTCAATGCCCCGAAATGCAATTGTTTTTATATGCGCAACCATTATCCCTTTTATCCTTCTGTTGCTTGCTTAAGAGCTGTCTATACGGCGACAGGGTGTTTTTTTAATCTTGCCTCTCGCCGGATAATATATAAAGTCGTTATCACAATAATAGCACCCCCGCTTATTGTATATATGTCGGGTATATCCGCAAAGAGGAAATATCCCACAATCACAGCAAAAATTAACCGCGTATAATCAAACGGCGCAATGGCCGACGCCTCGCCCATGCCATACGCACGAATAAAAAAATTATGCCCCATCGCGCCCGCAATGCCCATAATTATAAGCAATATCCATTCTTGACTATTTGGCATTTGCCAGAACAAAATTGTGGGCACAATCAAAATCGCCATGCCGAATATATTGGAATAAAACATCATGGTGACAGGGGTGTCATAGCGCGAAACAATATTGACCAGAATGCTTGCCAAAGCAACAAATAGAGCGTGTCCCAGTGCCGTCATAACACCGAGGTTAATGTCAAACCCCACACCCGGACGCAGCATAAGCAGCACGCCACCAAAACCGATAATCACGGCAAAGCCTCTATGCCAGCCGACATGTTCGTGCAAAATAAGCGCCGCCAGCGGCACTAAAAATAAAAGCCGCGAAAAGCTAATGGCCTGCACATCGGCTAAGGGCAAGGCAATGCTAGCGTAAAAGCCACATATCATGGCCAGCGAACCGATAATGCCGCGTGTAATCTGTAACGCCGGCACACGGGTTTTAATGCCTCCACCTTGTAAGAGGCCTGCACGCCATAAAAACGGCGAAATCAGTAAAAAAGAAATAAAAAGCCGCATAAAGCCGATCTGCATAACATCCAGCCTTGTGCCGAGTAGTTTTACGCAGGTTATCATACAGGTAAACAGCACAGCCGAGGCAAGCAACCACAACGCTCCCCGAATATTATCGGGTGCGGCTTTTCCCGCTTGTGTCATGAGTTAGCGTCCCATATCGACGATAACTTTGCCCATGACCCGTCTTGCAGCCATATCCGCGATTGCCTCGCCTGTTTTTTCCAACGGATAAACGCCAGAAATATGCGGTTTAATTTTCTCGGCCTTATAAAGCTGCATCAGCTCTTGCAGATTTTCCTGATTGGCTTTGTGCGCGCGCGCGGTAAATGCGCCCCAAAACACGCCGACAATCTGGCAGCCTTTAAGCAGGGCGAGATTAAGCGGGATTTTGGGAATATCCCCTGCCGCAAAACCGACAACCAAATAGCGCCCTTCCCATGCTGTGGCGCGCAAAGCAGGTTCAGCATAGCTCCCACCGACAGGGTCATAAACCACATCTGCCCCCTCGCCACCGCAGAGCTGTTTGATTTGGTCGGAAAAAGCCTTTTGCTGGTCACGCGCTAATGTGCCGCTGGGGTAAAGCAAAACCTCATCGGCGCCATGGTCTTTACATATTGCCAGTTTTTCTTCTGTCGAGGCCGCTGCAATTACCCGCGCGCCCACCGCCTTGCCCAATTCCACAGCTGCCAAACCAACGCCGCCAGCAGCCCCCATAACAAACAGGCTTTCGCCCGCTTTTAGATTGGCACGGTCTTTTAGTGCATGATGCGAGGTGCCATAGGTAAGCACAAGGGCAGAGGCGGTGTGCATATCCATCTCATCGGGGATGGGGATGCATTGCATTTCATTAAGGACAATTTCCTCGGCAAAGCCACCATGCCCGCAAGAGCCGATCACACGATCCCCTAGTTTGAGATGTGTGACACCATCGCCCAGTGCTTTCACCACACCGGCAACCTCGCCACCGGGCGAAAAGGGAAGCGGGGGTTTGAACTGATATTTATTCTCGATAATCAGCACATCGGGAAAATTCACCGCCGCCGCATGTGTTTCCAATAGAATTTGCCCCGCCGCCGGTGTAGGTGAGGGCACATCTTCTAAAACCAAAGTTTCGGGTGGGCCATAGTCTTTACACAAAATCGCACGCATTATTTTTCCTCCTAAAGTAAGTGTTTTCTGCAATAATTTACGTTATAGGTTAAAACGAAAATCAACAGAGGTAAAGACCATGAAAGGTTATTTTGCAATCGGCATAGAAGGGGCATCAAAAGCAATGAATATGGGCAATCTGATGCGCTCGGCGCATGCTTTTGGGGCGCATTTTGTATTTACGGTAAATGCGCATTATCGCATGCGCGCGGTGCAACAGGCGGATACATCAAAAACACAAAAGTCTATCCCCTGGTATGAGTGGGATAAGATAGAGGATATGGTGTTTCCCAAAGCATGTAAGCTGGTGGGGATAGAGCTTACAGATGAAGCGGTCGATTTGCCGCAATTTAGGCATCCGCGGTGTGCAGCCTATGTGCTGGGGCCTGAACGGGGTAATTTATCGCCCGCTATGCTGGCACAATGTGACCATGTCATAAAGATTCCAACCAAATTTTGTATCAATGTGCAAATTGCCGGTGCTGTTACCATGTATGACAGGCTTTTGAGCACCGGCGCATATGCGCCCCGCCCGCTTATGCCCGTATAAATGCATGTGATTTTATAAATTTCGGTGGCGTTTTTCGCAGTGAACGGATAATATCGCGCCCATTATGACCAACGGATATTTATGGGTTTGGGCAGGGCTTTTTATGCTTTTTGCTTATATATGTGTGGTAACGGCCTATGCCGCCACCCCCACACGTGTGGCGACACATAAATATTGGCATGTTTGGACCCAAGATACCCAAAAAGGGCGACATTGTTTCATCACCAGCACGCCCAATACGAAAACCCCACGCAATGTGCGCCGCGGTGAGGTGGTGTTTTCGATTGCCAATCGTCCGGCAGACAATATTTTTCATGAAATATCCGTGCGCAATGGCTATGTTTTCAAAGTCGCGAGCGAGCCTTATGCCGAGATAGAAGGTAAAGATTTCATCTTTTTTTCTGGTACCGATTTGCCCGAAAGAGGAACATCCTATACACAGGGGCACGTAGATTATTGGGCTTGGCCCGCACATATCGCACAAACGCCGCGTATAATTACAGCGATGAAACAGGCTAATGAGTTGTTTTTTCACGGTATATCGCAGCGCGGCACATTAACCAAAGATAGTTATTCGCTTGCCGGTGTCACCAAAGCGCTGGCTTTATTAGATAGCTTATGCCCCAAGCCATAACAAAACAGGCTATGCAAAAGCCCTCGCTTATCGGCATGGATAAAAAGGCACTGCGTGACGTGCTGCACACAGTTGATGTGCCTGAAAAGCAAATTAAAATGCGCCTGCAGCAAATATGGAGCTGGCTTTACGTCTATGGTGCAGATGATTTTGCCACTATGCGCAATATAAGCAAGGATTTGCGCGAAAAATTGGCGGCGCATTATACGCTTACACCGCTTGTAATAAGCCAGGAGCAATATTCGACCGATGGCACGCGCAAATGGCTATTTCGCCTGCCCGATGGTTATGAGGTGGAAACGGTCTATATTCCCGAACCCGGGCGGGGCACCTTGTGTATATCCAGCCAGGTGGGGTGCACATTAAATTGTCGTTTTTGTCACACAGGCACACAAAAACTGGTGCGTAATTTAACCGCGCAGGAAATTGTCGGCCAGGTGGTGCGCGCCCGTCATGCGTTACAAGATTGGGCAGGGGGTGCGGTTACACACAGAAATAGCCCCACGCGCAAAATCACCAATATTGTGCTTATGGGCATGGGAGAGCCGCTTTATAATGTGGACCATGTCGCGCACGCGCTTGATGTGATAAGCGATGGTGACGGGCTGGCCTTATCCAAACGGCGCATTACCCTATCGACCTCTGGCGTGGTGCCACAAATTGTGCCCATTGGGGAACGCTGCGGGGTGATGTTGGCGATTTCCTTGCATGCGGTTACTGATGAGCTACGCAATGAGCTGGTGCCGCTCAATAAAAAATACCCGATTGCTGAACTACTTGAGGCGTGCCGCGCCTATCCGGGGCTTTCTAATGCGCGGCGCATCACCTTTGAATATGTCATGCTCAAAGATGTAAATGATAGCGATGCGGATGCGCGCGCGCTGGTGAAACTTTTGGCCAATATTCCGGCAAAGATAAATCTTATTCCATTTAATCCGTGGCCGGGCGCGCCGTATCGCTGTTCGGATGCGGCACGTATTGAAGCGTTTGCTGCGATTGTGAATCGGGCAGGCTATGCCTCGCCCGTGCGTCGTCCGCGCGGACGCGATATTATGGCCGCATGTGGGCAATTAAAAAGTGCGAGCATGAAACCTGCCGCATCGGAAAGATTTGCGCGCCAAGATGAAAAAGTCTTGAAAAACCATGACATATAGGCTAGAGCATGGATGATAACCAACGGGACAAATATGCGTGACATTAAAAAGGTTGTTCTCGCCTATTCGGGCGGCCTGGATACGTCCATTATTCTAAAATGGCTGCAAAGCGAATATGGTTGTGAGGTGATAACCTTCACGGCTGATCTCGGACAGGGTGAAGAGCTGGAACCCGCGCGGCAAAAGGCCGAGATGCTTGGTATCAAACAAATCTATATTGAGGATTTACGCGAGGAATTTGTGCGCGATTATGTGTTTCCCATGTTTCGTGCCAATGCACTTTATGAGGGGGTCTATCTATTGGGCACAGCGATTGCCCGCCCGCTTATTGCCAAACGACAAATTGAAATTGCCGCCGACACCGGTGCGGATGCTGTCTGCCATGGGGCGACCGGCAAAGGGAATGACCAGCTGCGTTTTGAGTTGGGCTATTATGCCTGTAATCCGGATATTCAGATTATTGCCCCCTGGCGCGAATGGGATTTATCTTCGCGGGAAAAACTGATTGCCTTTGCCGAAACAAATCAAATCCCCATTCCCAAAGATAAACGTGGCGAAGCCCCATTTTCGGTGGATGCAAATCTATTACACACATCCTCAGAAGGAAAAGCGCTGGAAGATCCCGCGCAGGCGTGCCCCGAATTTGTGTATCAGCGCACTGTCTCACCAGAAGCTGCCCCCGATAAACCGACTGAAATCGAGATTGGCTTTGAAAAAGGTGATGCCATATCCATAAATGGCGAAGCCTTAAGCCCCGCCATCTTGCTGACAAGGTTAAATGAGCTGGGCGGCGCAAACGGCATTGGGCGTTTGGATTTGGTTGAAAACCGTTTTGTGGGGATGAAGTCGCGCGGCATTTATGAAACCCCGGGCGGCACGATTTTGCTGGCCGCGCATCGGGCTATGGAAAGCCTGACTTTGGATCGCGGGGCGGCGCATCTTAAAGATGAACTTATGCCGCGCTATGCCGAACTGATTTATAATGGCTTTTGGTTTTCGCCCGAGCGTGATATGCTGCAAGCCCTGATTGATAAAAGTCAGGCGCATGTGCGTGGCACGGTGCGCGTGCGGCTTTATAAGGGCAATGTGATTTTATGCGGGCGGTCTTCCGATAAGTCGCTTTATTCAATGGAACATGTGACATTTGAAGATGATAATGTTTATGACCAGCACGATGCACAGGGCTTTATCAATCTAAATGCACTCAGATTACGCTTATTAGGTAAAAGAGGACAGTAATATTTATAAATTAAGGAGTTTTTACATATGACACAGATTAAATTATATATTTATGCTTTATGTATGGTCGGCCTATTTGCCTTACCAATGGCGGTGCAGGCGCAAGAGAAAGTGGCGCTTACGATCGCGTTTTCTATTCCCGAAGGCAAGACCGGCACCATTATGTTCCGCTTGTTTAACGAAACCCATGCGGATGCCTTTCCGGGTGCTGATGACGATGAGCCCTATCTGGCACAAGCAGAAATAAAAATGGTCAGTAAGGCGGCAAAATTCACCTTTCCTGACCTACCACAGGGGCTATATGCAGTTTCGGCCTTTTTGGATGAAAATGGCAATAGAGACCTCGATACAAATTTTGTCGGCATGCCCACGGAAAGTTTTGGCATGTCGAATAATGTGCGTGGTAGCTTCGGCCCGCCAGAATTTTCCGAAGCCGCGATCAGCGTGATGCAAGACACGAAAATTACGATTGAGCTGAAATAAACGTATTTGGCTTACCCGATTTGCCGGTGAAAGGCGGCAAGCGTATTTTGTAACAGCATGGCGATGGTCATCGGCCCCACACCGCCGGGCACGGGGGTAATAAAACCCGCATGTTGCGCGGCGGCAAAATCTACATCGCCCACCAGACGTGTTTTACCTGTGCCCTTTTCAGGCGCTCCTATGCGGTTAATGCCAACATCAATAATGCACGCACCTTCATTAACCCATTCCCCCTTAACAAAATGGGGGATGCCCACTGCCGCGACGAGAATATCGGCCATGCGGCAAAGTGCGGGCAGATTGCGTGTGCGCGAATGGGTGAGGCTTGGCGTGCAGTTTTCCTGCAAAAAAAGCTGAGCGGCGGGCTTGCCTACCAGATTAGAGCGCCCGATAATCACCACATGTTTGCCACTCAAATCATCACCAAGACAGCTTTTTGCAAGGTGCACACAGCCCGTCGGGGTGCAGGGTGTAAGGGCGTTAAGCCCGCTTGCCAGCCGTCCTGCATTTAGAGGGTGTAGCCCGTCAACATCCTTTTCGGGGGCAATATGGTCAATAATTGCCTGCTGGCAAATATGCGCTGGCACCGGAAACTGCACCAAAATGCCATGCACATGTGGGTCTTTATTCAGGGCATCAATTTTTTCTAACAGAGCAGCTTGCGGGGTATCGGCTGGCAGACGATATTCAAAACTATTCATGCCCGCCTGTTTGGTGGCAATGCCCTTATTGCGCACATAAACATGTGAGGCAGGGTCTTCTCCCACCAGCACAACCGCAAGGCCGGGCACACACCCATGGGTTTGTTTTACTTTTGTAACTTGTGTGGCAATCTCATCACGTAAAGCCTGTGCGATTGCCTGGCCGTCAATTAACTGTGCCATATAGTCTGCCTTAAAACAAAATTTCTGCCAAAAAAGCGCGTAAAAAAGATAGGGCTAAAATAAGAATAATGGGTGAAATATCTATGCCCCCCAGATCGGGCATAAACCGCCTTATCGGGCGCAAGGCGGGCTCGGTAAGGCGATAACAAAAATCGCCCACCATATGCACAAAGCGGTTATGCCGGTTGATTATGTCAAACGCCACCAGCCAGCTTAACACAGCAGAGATGATAATCACCCAAATATAAAGCTCTATCAGTGTGGAGATGAGTGAATAAACTGCATACATTCGCTTTTCCTATTCTTGACATTTATCATAGCTTACGTCACTGTGCCATATAAATATAAATAATGGGAGGAATAAATGATAGCTTATGCAACACTTGGGGCAAAAGATAAAGCAAGAGCCCTTGCCTTTTACGATGCGCTATTGGCCGAAATAGGGGCAAAACGCATATTCAGTAATGACCGCATGGTGTTTTGGGGGAAAGATAGCCCGTTTATCGGTGTTGGCGACCCATTTGATGGCGAAGCGGCAAGTGCAGGCAATGGCACAATGATTGCGCTGGAAGCCACTTCACGCGCTGAGGTTGATAGGTTACATGCCAAAGCTCTGGAACTGGGCGCGACGGATGAAGGCGCGTCCGGTGAACGCGGCGGCGGATTTTATGGGGGCTATTTTCGCGATACGGAAGGCAATAAGCTGGTTTTCTTCCATATGGGATAAATAACGGTAAGGAGCATATAGATGGTCGAGTTCACATTAAACGGAAAATCTGTCAGCACCAACGAAGATGATGATATGCCGCTTTTATGGGCGGTGCGCGATATATTCAAGCTCAAGGGGTCTAAATTTGGTTGCGGGGCAGGGCTGTGTGGGGCATGCACCATGTATGTGGATGGCATGGCGACCCGCACATGCATCTTGCCGCTTTCGGCAGTTGCAGGCGCGCAAGTAACAACGATAGAAGGTGTCGGCACACCAGAAAATTTACACGCCTTGCAAAAAGCATGGATAAAACATGGCGTGCCGCAATGTGGTTACTGCCAATCGGGGCAGATTATGAGCGCTTATGGCTTGTTGCAAGAAACGCTTTCACCCAGTGAAGACGATATAGAGATGGCCATGGCAGGAAATATTTGTCGCTGTGGCACGTATAGCAAAATCAAGCTGGCGATTTTGGATGCTGCGGCTGAATTACGTGGCGAAGGAGGGACAGCATGAGCAAATGGAAAACCACAAGGCGGCGCTTCTTAAAAGGCGCCGGTATTCTTGGCGGTGGCTTAATCATTGGTTATGGCTATGGCAAATATATCAATTATTCTACCCCCTATGCACCTATAGATGGCGCGCTTGAGGCCAATAGTTTTTTGCAAATTACCCCGGAAAATGACGTGATTTTTCACATGCCCCGTAGCGAAATGGGACAAGGCGTCTATATGGGACTTACGACATTGGTTGCCGAAGAATTGGATATTGCCCCCGAAAATATAAGCGTCAAACATGTTGGTGTGCATTCAGACTTTTCGAACCCTGCCATTGCCGGTTTTCAATCTACAGGTGGCAGCACCAGTATGACGGCGCATTTTGCGCCCTTGCGTCAAATGGCGGCCAATATACGCGCGCTTTTGCTTATGGCGGCGGCAGAAAAATTTGGCGTGGATGCCACAATGCTAAGCACAGATAATGGTCATATTATTTATCAAGGTGAGCGGCATCCTTTTGGCGATTTTGTTGAGGTAGCAAGCCATCTTACCGTGTCGGAAGCAACACCCTTAACCCAAGCGGCTGATTACAAATATATCGGCAAACCCCGTCCGCGTAATGATGCGGCGGCAAAAGCAACCGGCACAGCCCTGTTCGGCATAGATATTGATATACCCGATATGATGCGCGCTGTGGTTGTTCGCGCGCCAGTGATTGGTGGCACAGTGAAATCATTTAACGCAGATGCGGCTAATTCTGTATCTGGCGTGAGACAAGTGGTGCCCATTGCTAATGGCATTGCGGTGATTGCAAAACATTATCATCAGGCACGTAAGGCGGCTGACATGATAGACGTCGCGTGGGATTTGCCGCCACTTGCAGATTATTCCAGTGCAGATATAGAACGTGATCTAAAAGCGGCAATAAATGAGCAACCCGGTGAGATTGCCTTTATGTCCGCCGAAGAACCACGTGCGTTTCCCGAAGCAGCACAGGTGATTGAGGCAGATTATTATGCACCACCCCTTGCACATGCGACAATGGAACCGATGAATTGTGTCGTGCGGATTGATAAGGGCGTGTGCGATATATGGACAGGCACGCAAGCCCCCGATTTTGCACGCGGTGCAGCGGCATGGACACTTGGCATAGCCGAGCGTGATGTGCATATACATTCTGTCTTTTTAGGGGGCGGTTTTGGCAGGCGTGCCTATACGGATTTTGTTATTGAAGCGGTAGAAATCGCCCAAAAAAGCGGGCATACCATACAGCTTGTTTGGAGTCGTGAAGATGATATGAAAAACGATTATTATCGTCCTCCCTCTTACGCTAAATATAAAGCGACTATGGCTGAAAATGGTAAAATCGACCATTTCACCGTGACGCGCACAGGCCCCAATACGGTGGGGTATTTTGTTGATGAAGCGCTTGATACGGTGCTTTACGGTTTTATGCCGCGTGCTGCTGCGGATTGGCTAAGCAAGCGCGGCCATAGCCTATTGGATGGCACAGCAGTTGATCCCAGCAGTGTCGAAGGTTTGTTTGAAGATTATGACGCTGCCTATAAGGAGGTGCGCCATATCACGGTAGATCACGGCTTGCGTTTGGGTTTTTGGCGCGCGGTCGGCCATTCCTTTAGCGGATTTTTTAAGGAATGTTTTATCGATGAGCTGGCACATGCGGCGGGTATTGATCCTATCGCTTTTCGTGTGAAGAATTTGCCGCAGGGCTCACGTCTTAAACAAACGCTTGAACTTGCAGCGCAAAAGGCAAATTGGGGGACGCCACCACGGGGGCGCTTTCATGGGGTTGCAGCGCATATGAGCTTCGGGTCTTATGTAACGGAGATTGCCGAAATATCGCTTGAGGACGGAGATTTACGCGTGCATAAAGTGACCTGTGCGGTTGATTGCGGGCAGGTGGTTAATCCGGATATTGTAAAAATGCAAATTGAAAGCGGCGTGATTTACGGGCTTGCGGCGGCACTTAGTGGCAATATTACACTCGCAAATGGTGCGGTTGAACAGGGTAATTTTGATGATTATCCGGTTACGCGTATAGATGAAGCCCCGCAGATTGATGTGCATATTGTGCCAAGCACGGCGCATCCCACCGGTGTTGGTGAACCGGGCACGCCTCCCATTGCGGCGGCGATTGGCAATGCCATTTTTGCTGCAAGTGGAAAGCGTTTGCGTCGTCTGCCTTTTGAAGTTTGATTATTTTTCTTTTTTTTGGGCACTACACATTCCTTGCGGAATGACGTGCCTGTCCTACTGCACGCGGAACGCGCTTCTTTCTTTTTGGGTGTAGCAAGGTAAGCGCGTGCAGGTCATAAATGATACAGAATTAAACCTTGTGAGCAGCAATACATTTTATCCGCCTGTTCCTGTTAATTTAATGACTGATTCCGACCATTTCGAGGTCATCGGGCGCGTTGTCGCCTCAATCCGTGAATATACAAACCCACATGAACGAAGCGACCTATGAATGCTAAGTTTGCAAAAAGTCACAAATTGTCTATTGCAAAGAAAAGAGACTAACCTTCAGTCATCCAACCTATGTGCCAGCCCTGCAAAACCTCATTTAACGATGCGCAAAAAAGGGGGGGGTCTTTGGAGTGACGGCGAACTTGATGGCAGTTCCGGGCGTGTCGGCGCATAGAGTTCCTCAAATTTCTTCGATGAAATCATAAGTGTTTTTGCTAATTCTTCTTTCGAATACCCGAGATTGAAGAGGAAATAGTCGATAAGCTGGTTTAGTTTCTTAGGAATCTCGCGTTGTGGTTCGTGTGGTTCGGCAGTGCGGTATCCCAGTTTGCTGATTTGCATAAAAAAATTTTTCTTTTGATATGGTGTTATCAACTCCAAATCATGTGCCCGCATTGCAATGGAAGCCATAGATACTTTCCAGTAACGTTTTAAATTGGCAATTTGCCGAAAATCAAACTTTGCTAGTTGGTTCTTGAAACTATTTGGTGGCAACAAAAACGCAGCCGCAAAGAGGTCAGCTTCTTTTTCTATGTCATCATCGTTATAGAAAGACGAAGTTGTATGTAAGACCATATGCCCGAGCTCATGGCAAAGAGTGTATCGAATACGATCAGTAGGCGCATTCACATTCACAAAAAATAATGCAGGAAGCCCTTCTATTTTTTGGCTGACAGCATCAAATAGGGAAGTGCCGAAATCGCATGGAATAACAATGCCGCCATTTTTTTCTAAAAGATCAATCACATTTTCGACTGGCCCATCTGGTAACATCCACATTTCACGCAATTGGCGGGCAGAATCTTCAATCGAAAAATCCTTGCCATAATTACTACGATATTCATCTCGATCAAGCGTGGGAATTAGTTCGCTAGATGGACTATCATAGCTACGTAACATAATCTGTAAGTGAGATCGCCTCAAATTTATTTCAGCGTTTATTTTTGCAAGTTTTTTAGCGGATAATCTCTGCCTCTTTCTATAATGGAATGGCGACATTCCGTGTAGCTGACTAGTTTGAAAAAAGAACTCGGGCTCAAATCCAAGACATGTCGCAAGAATATTAACAAAATCTTCTGGCGGTTCAAGAATGCCATTCTCATATTTTGAAATTGTTCCCTGCTTGACATCAAGAATTGAAGCCAAATGGGTCTGACTGTAACCTTTTGACTCCCTTCCCAACACCATCATGTGATGGTTAAATCTTCCCAAGCTTTTCATGACACTACACCGCTAAATTGCCTTGTCTTGTTACATTTTCCCAATCATATATGATACCGGTTTCCCCCACGTTGGGAATAATCGCTGCACACCATCGACTCTTTCCGTATGAAAGAGAGAGTTGTGACCGAATATATTCTGAACCGGTTAGATCCAAAAGATAACCTATTGTTAAATAAGTTGCTTGCTCTGGTATGCCAGGTAAACTATCACTATGCTCCCAAACCTTAGCTTGTTTTGTAGGATAATTTGCAGACACCCCATCCCTATCCATTTTCTTGAAACGAATTATAATATTTTCTCTTTTAAAGAGCCACGAATTTTGCCCATTAATCTCAAAATGCTTTATGTTCAGCGAGTCGTTAAATCTCTTTTTGGCTTCTGTTAAAATATGGCGATATGTGCAATGCGCTTGTGTGCTCGCATCATGGTCTACAACAACGTCTATGGGATATCTACTTTTATAGATTTCGTGTGCATTTCTCAGCACTTCATCAAACACAGGCAAATGAGGGTATAGTTTGTCCATAATTATGTCAATATTCGTTTCCACAAGAAACCTCTTAATGATTCGTTATAACATTCGCTATGGTAGCATGAAACGACCAAATGTAAAGAAAAATATTCCTGAAAATATTCTTAATCCGCCAATTTAAGCTGTAATCGGGCGTAGACTAATTCCTGATTTTGGTTAGCACAACCTTCGGGCAACCAAATGCGAAATTTTGTTAATTTTGTCAACCGCGACACTATCTCCTAGAGATCACCGGACATGAAAGAGCCATTACTACGAAAACCAGAAATTTTGACAAATTTACGCACATCACAAAATGGTGATTCCAAGCGTCCGACCTCAAACGGTCTTTTTTACGCAGCAATTCATAAAAAGCCTAGATTTCTAGGATTCTTAGCGAGGGCGGACACTCAAATCATGGTCGGACGCGTCATAGGATATTATGTAAAATCAGAAGTGCAGAAATCCTAAATTTCTAGGCTTTTTATGAAACAGGTTTTTGCGATCTTTCCAATTATATGCAAAACTATCTTTCGTTTTATAATTATTCTAAGAAAAGCGCTTTTTGTCTAAACACCCTTCAAAAGTCTTGGTTTTCTGGGAGTTTGTCCATCTATATCCACTTATATCCCGTCTCATCCCGCATACTCATTATATGTAAAACCATCCTTCATCTTACACCTCATCAGATTGGGTGAAAACCGTCTGGCTTATAGGGCTTACTGCAATTTTTTTAGGTGGCTTATGGCTTATTCGCGATATAGTTAAAATCAGAACAAAGGCAAAAGAAGCAAAGCAAGCTGAACCGCCTAGCGAGATAGCGGACTAATTACTAAATGCTTTTATACGCGCCTGCAACAGAAAAGAAAAAGAGCTTGTTCGCGTGCTCATGCGGGAGCGTGAGCAGAGGCAACCAAACTAGGACTGTGATTGGTGGTAGGTGCTCGCTATGAGTCGGTGGGCAATCGCATGATAAAATAAAGAGGGGATCAAGCGCCCATTCGCGCCCGCGAATGTGTAGCGTAAAAAATGTGTAGCACCCAATAAAAATGCAATGTGTAGTGACCAAAAATAAAGCACGCCCATGTTTGCGTTATATAGGGACGCCCCATGGGCGCGCCCGCAGCAGAAAAGAAAAAGAGCTTGTTAGCGGGTTTTGGGATAGGCGCGTCATTCGCGCCCGCGCGGCGGCGTGGGAGCGTGCAGTTAAGGCTAGGACTATGATGGGTGGCGGGTGCTTGCTATGAATCGGTAGGCAATCGCGCGACAAACAAGAATGCAATGTGTAGTGCCCAAAAATAAGAGAAAGCTAGGCAGCGTTTTCGGTGGCGTCCTCTTCGTCAGTGCTTTTCTCGCTGACACCGCCGGTTGTTTCGGCAAGAATAGCTTCCAGCTCAATAACAGCCTCATCATCTGTAATTTTCTTTAATGTTGAATATTCACGCACCATGCGTTCTAACGCTGCTTCATAGAGTTGACGTTCGGAATAAGATTGTTCGGGCTGGTTTTCATTGCGATATAAATCGCGCACCACTTCGGAAACCGCAATCAAATCGCCGGAATTGATTTTGGCTTCATATTCTTGTGCACGCCTGCTCCACATGGTGCGCTTAATACGCGCCCGCCCGCGCAATGTGCGCATCGCCCCATCGAGCA
Organism: Parvibaculaceae bacterium; assembly: GCA_965227805.1. Lineage (GTDB taxonomy): Bacteria > Pseudomonadota > Alphaproteobacteria > RS24 > RS24 > CBDDGJ01. The sequence goes on from CBDDGJ010000003.1 coordinate 977,793, forward strand.
TTTTTTTATCGGCCAATTTACGCATACCTATCTCCTTGGCTTTGGTTACTGGCACGCGGACAATCATTTTTTCCTTATCAAAATCAAGCACGAATAGTTCAAGCGTAAATTCGGCGACTTTTTGTTCGGTAATCTCGATAATGCGTCCAACCCCATGCGCCGGATAAACGACATGCTCATTCACACGAAAGCCTAAGGCCGAACGCCGTTCTATTGGCGCTTTTTTTGCTTGTGTTTTTGGCGATGCAGTTTTCTTTGCTGTGCGCGCTGCCGATTTTGCTGTGGTTTTTGTTTTTGCCGATGCTGTTTTTTTCGGCGCACGCGCAGATGCTTTTTTTGCTGCCATATTCATACCTTCCCTTACTAAAAAATTGGCCCTTATTAAAAAAGTGGCCCTTACTAAAAAATTGGCCCTTATTAAAAACCGACCCTTATTAAAGTTTGATCCTTACTAAACTAGCCCTAATTTTATTATCCCCATCATGATGACATCTGGCTAAATTAGCCACATATCAAATAATCTCATATCAAGCTAATTTGCTCACATAGATCCTCTAAATTCAAATCGTCCGATACCCAAAGCGCACCATACCATCTGATTTAGACTATATCACAAAAAATGGAAAAATTCAACTGATAACGATTTAATCACCTTCGCCAGGGTTTTCGCTAAAATGTGCCTCGAATTTTCCGTCTTTGCCGACCCAGTCATCTGCATCGGCGGGCGGGTCTTTTTTCAAAGTAATATTCGGCCATATATCAGCATATTGCGTGTTAATCTCTAGCCACTTTTCCAAACCGCTTTGCGTATCAGCCTTGATCGCTTCGGCCGGGCATTCCGGTTCGCATACCCCGCAATCAATACATTCATCGGGGTGAATGACGAGCATGTTTTCACCCTCATAAAAGCAATCGACCGGGCATACTTCTACGCAATCCGTATATTTACATTTGATACATGCATCCGTCACGATATAAGTCATAAATTCCTCTTAACTTCCTAATCTCGTATTTATTATCATAGTTTCTGCATTTTTGCGCGCAAGGCCTGCATCCTTATCCGTTACATAAAGCAAACCGCTAATGCGCCGTATTAGATTGGTTTCATAAGCATCAACAACCCCATCGGCAAGTATAATCTGCCATAAAAACTCAAGTAAAGTCAGTTTATGCTCATAAGTGAAGGCCGCATTGATCTGTTTTGTCCATTGAAATAAATCATGCATTTCATCGACTTTTTGATGAGCGAGCATAATCAGTTCATGCGCCTCATCATGCGATAGGCCAAAATGCGGCGCGGTTAATTTTGAAAGTATGTGACTTTCGCGTGCATCCAAATCACCATCAATACGTGCAGCATAAACCAATAAAGCCGCCGCAGCGATATGCACATCATCACTATCAGATGTATCTGTTTGTATATTATCGCGCTTAAAAAGCGTATAAAAACGATCCAGCATATGTTTCATCCTCTCATTCAGCAGCCAAATGCCTATTGTATTTTCAAACACAGTTCAAGCAATAATTTATATTTTTTAATCTTCAATGGCAGGCGACCATGCAGGGTCAGATCCCCATCCTCTTATACGCATTCGCCGTTCATTATAGCCGGTCACATCAACCGTCCATAAGCTCGGGCCACCATCTGCCCCCTCATTTTCGCGGAAAAATGCAATGACGCGTCCATTGGGCGACCAGCTCGGGGCTTCATTATGATACCCCTCGGTTAAAATACGCTCGCCGCTGCCATCCGGCTTCATAACACCAATTAAAAACCGGCCTTTATAGGTTTTGGTAAAGGCGATTAAATCGCCCCGTGGCGACCATACCGGTGTTGCATAATGCCCTTTGCCGAAGCTGATGCGTTTCAAATCACTGCCATCACCATTCATAACGAATAATTGTTGAGAGCCCATACGGTCGGACTCGAAAATAACCTGCTTGCCGTCTGGCGAATAACATGGTGCTGTATCAATGGCACGCGCACGCGTAAGGCGACGCACTTCACGCGTGCGTAAATCAAGCGTATAAATATTCGAATGTCCCATATGCTCCAGGCTCATTATAATTTTTCTGCCGTCTGGCGAAAAACGCGGCGCGAATGTCATACCCGGAAAATCACCAACAATTTCCTGTTCGCCAGTTTCAATATTCAATAGAAAAACGCGCGGCGCACCCCCATAATAGGATAAATAGGTCACTTCTTGCGATACGGGGCTAAAGCGTGGTGTAAGTGTAAGATTTTCGCCGCTGGTTAAATATTTCTGGTTAAAGCCGTCCTGATCCATAATGGCGAGCCGCTTAATACGCGCATTTTTCGGCCCCGATTCAGCAACATAAACAATGCGTGTATCAAAATAACCTGTCTCGCCTGTTAGGCGTTGATAAATTGCATCCGCGATTAAGTGCCCAATACGCCGCCAATTACCCGTAGGGGTAATAAATTGCAAGCCCACCATTTGCTCACGTGCCGTAATATCCCATAAGCGAAAATCTACCCGCAATCGCCCGCCTGAGGCTGCATGCACACGCCCCACCACCAAAGCATGTGCATTTAGAAGCTGCCAATCGGCAAAACGTGGCAATATATTGACCGAGGCATCTTTTTGAATAAAGGCATCGCGTGCAAGCGAACGAAATAAACCACTATGTTCCAAATCATCGCGAATAACCTGCGCGATTGCACGGCCATGGTCTGCATAATCTTCTGCGCCTAAAAAATCGGCAATCGCAATCGGCATAGGTGACACATGCCCCTGCGTCACATCAATACGTAAAACAGCCAAAGCCTGCCCCGCGCCAAACAGCAGAAAGGCAAAAGCCAGAACGGAGATTTTTTTCATATTATGCATAAGCCGGTCTAATCATCACAATCTTTTATCAGCGTGTAAGCATTTTACGCGGATCAAAATTTAATTCAAGATTACGCCAGGCCATATATTTTTCTGGCGGCAAGTGAAAAGGCTGGCAACGCCGAATGGCACGCAAAACGCTCTCTGCGGCGGCACGAAAAAACGGATCATTACGCCGTATGCCGGCATTCACGACGACGGGGTCTTTGCTGATAACCCCATCGGCTGTAAGCGATAATTTAACGCGCACCAGCAAATCTTCCCCTGCGCGCGCACCAGCGGGCACTTGCCAGCATTGTTGCATTTGCGCGCGAAAGGCATCTATCTCATTAAGCGTTACTTTTGCTTCATTTTTTTGCGTTTTTTCGGGCACATAATCAGCCTCTGGTGCATCGGGTATTTTATTCAAAAGCGCCCGCAATTTTGCAATATCAAATTCGTTTTTCGGCGTTGCTTCATCTTGTGCCTGTGCTATGGGCGGCGTAACATCTAGCTGTGCTTCGCTTGGTGCATCCTCCTCCGCGATAGGGGGCGTGGGTTCGGCCTGTTTTTCTGGCGCGGCAAACGGGGGTGGGGGGGCATCGCTTGCAGGAATATCCGCCAGAACCGGCGGCGCTTCGGTTTCAGCTATATCGGGGGTTTCGTCTGCCGCAGGCGGCTTTACAATATCTTGCACCATAGGGGGCACATTCACCGGTTCGGGCTCATTAACGCTCACTTCCTCGCTCACCGTTTGGCTAGAATCTTCATTTATTTGCGTCATTTTTTTAATTTCGATAAACTCGATCGGAATAATATAATCTGTGTGTGTCGGCACGGATAAATGCGGTGTCCATAAAAATGCGCTCCCGATAAAGGCAATATGCACGCCCATTGAAAGCCAAAAGCTCATCCGTGCTATGGGCTGTATAATAGGGGGCAGGTAGATAGCGCGGTTCATTCTCGGCTACGTTCGGTTACGAGGGCGACCCGCGTAAAGCCTGCGGCTGTAATGCGCGCGACAATTCCGGCAATCTGGCCGTAATTTACATTTTCATCGCCGCGCACATAAATATGCTGTGTGCGTCCGCCGTGTGCGATCGCGGTTAATGTTGCAACCAAATCAGCGCGCGACACTTCGGTATCCTGAATAAAAATATCCCCGCGTGCATTTACCGATATGGTAAGCGGCGTGTCTTGACTTGGTAAGTTTTGTCCGCCGGCTTTGGGCAGATTAACCTGCACACCAAGCGTTAGCAAAGGTGCGGTAATCATAAACACAATGAGCAATACCAGCATAACATCCACCATAGGTGTCACATTTATATCGCTCATAGGGCGATGCTCCATACGGCGCCGATGCCGGTTCTTTGTGTGTGCTGTTTGTGATGAGACTCCCATAGCCATAAGATAATACTCTATTTATTTATGACATATGGCATCATTCACATCATAGGCGAATTCATCCAAATTTTGTGCAAAGCGGTTTATATCTGCCGAAAATTTATTATAGGCTATCACCGCCGGAATAGCCGCCAGCAACCCCAGGCCGGTTGCAAATAGCGCCTCGGCAATGCCTGGAGCAACAACTGCCAGATTCGTATCTTGCGTAACAGCAATGGCCTGAAAACTATTCATAATGCCCCATACCGTGCCGAACAAGCCGATAAAAGGCGCAACCGCGCCCGTGCCCGCCAAAAATATTAGACCGTTTTGCAATGCAGCAATTTGATTATCCACAGCACAAGTCAGTTTATAATGCAGCCGCTCGGCAAACTGAGCGGCGTTTTTATTTTTATAATGGGTTTGCATATCCACGGCTGTCATCAAAACCACACCAAATGGATGCACCGGTTTTGCGCGTGCTTGCTTATATAAACCTTGCAATGTGACTTTTTCGTAAAACTGTGTGGCATATAACATCCCCATTTTACGACAAAAATGCAGGCGGGCAATTTTTGAAAAAATAATTGTCCAGCACATAATCGACGCGGCAATAAGGCCAAGCATCACCAGCTTCACCACCCAATCGGCACGCATAAATAAGGCCATTAACGAAAAATCGGTTGTGGCCAGGCCTGTAACCATTGTCTCTACCATTGCATTATCCATATACTTACTCCATGCAGCTTATATCAAAAAAATATGACTAAAATGAGACAGATATCATAAATCAGGCGGGAATATAGTTTTGTAATATATCTGTAATATAGGCAGGAAGCCGCGCCGGTTTTCCTGCCAATGTAATGCACGCAATATCTATCTGGGCGCGCCATAAATCTTGTGCATCACGCATAATCCATTGCGTCGCTTTCAAACGTGCGCCGCGCATATAGGTGAATTGCGTGTAAACATGTAGGTGATCATCAATATGCGCTGGCGCATTGAATTTTATCTCCATTGCACGCACCGCAAATGCCAGGGGCGGCTCATGTGTCAACAGGTCTTTATGATTTATAGTCAGGTGCCGCAAAAATTCCGAGCGTGCGCGTTCGGCAAATTTCAAATAATTGGCATGATATACGATACCAGAAAAATCTGTATCTTCATAATAGACCCGCATGGGCATTGTGAAGATAGTATCGTTAAGCTGCATATTTGTCATATTTATAGTTTTCCGTCGAATAAATCGGCATCCATTGATGACTTTGTGCGGGGGGGCATAAGCCCTAAATGCTCAAAAGCAATCGGCATAAGCTGGCGGCCACGGGGGGTGCGAGACAAAAACCCTAATTGGATAAGATAGGGCTCGACAATATCTTCGAGCGCATCGCGCGGTTCGCTTAAAGCGGCGGCGATTGTATCTATCCCTACAGGGCCACCGCCAAATTTATCAGCAAGCACATGTAAATAGCGATGGTCAAGCCCGTCCAGCCCGCGCTTGTCGACATCCAGGCGGGTAAGTGCCGCATCGGCAATTTCGGCCGTCACATGCTCTGCTTTACGAATCGCCGCAAAATCGCGCACGCGGCGCAATAACCGCCCCGCAATACGCGGTGTGCCGCGTGCCCGCGCGGCAATTTCCCGCGCGCCATCTTCACTTAATGCCATATCCAAAAGCGTTGCGTTGCGTTTGATGATAAACTCCAAATCTTCAATTTCGTAAAATTTAAGATAAATCGGAATACCAAAGCGATCACGCAAAGGGGTGGTGAGTAGCCCTGAACGCGTTGTCGCCCCGACAAGCGTAAAGGGGGGAAGGTCGATTTTCACCGAACGCGCTGCCGGCCCCTCGCCGATAATCAAATCCAGTTCAAAATCCTCCATAGCCGGATAAAGAATTTCCTCAACCGCCGGATTAAGCCGATGAATTTCATCAATAAACAACACATCATGTGGCTCTAAATTGGTGAGCAAGGCCGCCAAATCCCCCGCCTTGGAGATAACCGGCCCCGAGGTTGCCCGAAACCCGCCGCCCATTTCATGCGCGATAATATGCGATAAGGTCGTCTTACCCAGCCCCGGCGGGCCAACCAATAAAACATGATCAAGCGCCTCATTGCGCCCACGGGCGGCTTTTATAAAAACCCCTAGATTTTCACATTGCTTTTTTTGTCCAATAAAATCGTCGAAACTGCGCGGACGCAAATTTGCATCTTGCGCCTGGTCTTGCGCCATCGCTTGCGAAGATACAATACGGTCATCGCTCATAAACCTAACGCCCCAATTCTTTTAAGCCCGCCCTGATTATCGCGCCCACCTCTGCATCTTCACCCATTTGCGCCTGTATTTTAGTAAGCGCGCTATGAATCTGCGCCTGCTGATACCCTAGATTAAGCAAAGCCGAGGCAGCATCTTTATAAGCGGCATGTGTGTCCGCTGTCTTCGATACCACAAAATCGGCTCCCGGCACTTTATCTTTTAGCTCTTGCACAATGCGCTGCGCCACTTTGGGGCCGACACCCGGCGCACGTGCAATCATGGCTTTATCCTGAGCGGCCACTGCCTGGGTTAAATCTTGTATGTTTAATGTCGCTAAAATAGCCAGAGCCACTTTTGCCCCCACACCTTGCACGCTCATTAACAGACGAAACCAGCTTCTTTGCGTTTCATCACCAAAGCCGAATAGGCGTAATTGGTCTTCGCGCACATAAGTTTCAATGGCCAAAGTCACCGTTTCACCGTCATGCGGTAATTCGGCAATCATTCGGGTTGAGCCTTCCACCATATAGCCAACACCCCCGACATCAAGCAGCACCCACCCTTCGCCGCGCCCATCGACAATACCACGCAACCGCCCAATCATTGGGCAACCCTTTGCAAAGCCTGCTTTATACGCCCGGAAAAATCCCCCGCATGCGCATGGGTAATGGCAACCGCAAGCGCATCAGCAGCATGTTCATTTTTGGGTTTTGCCTGTGGCAATAAAAGCTGCACCATGGCGCTTATTTGTTCTTTGTTCGCATGCCCCGTGCCGACAATGCTGCGTTTTATCATCGTCGGCGCATATTCGGCCAAAGGCACGCCGCCCCGCGCCGGCACAAGCAGACTAATCGCCCGGGCATGGCCGAGTTTCAGGCTTGCCACCGCATCGCGATTTACAAAACTTTGTTCTACGGCGGCATAATCTGGGCGATACTCTTCAAAAATAATATCCAGCCCCTGTTCAAGCTGCAATAAACGATTGGCAAGGTCGCTTTTTGTGTCTGTATGTATTGCCCCATTGGCAAGGTGATATAATTTTGTGCCGTGCATTTCAATCACGCCCCAGCCCGTATAACGTAAGCCGGGGTCGAGGCCAATCACTCTTATTTTTTCACGCTGTGCCATAATTTATGTAGACAGACTTTCCATAATATCATCGGCTATATCAAAATTTGCATAGACGTTTTGCACATCATCCACATCATCCAAAGCCTCCATGAGTTTTATCACTTGTGGCGCATCTTCGGCTGAAACAGCAATGTCATTTTGCGGTTTCCATATAATCTCCACCCCTGACGGTTCGCCCAATTCGGTTTCCAAAACTTTCACCACCTGATGCAAGTCTGATTTATCACAATAAATCTCATGCATCTCATCTGTGGATATAACGTCACGCGCACCGGCTTCAAGGGCAGCTTCAAACAGCACATCTGCATCAATTTGTGCTGCGGGATAACGAAGCGTCCCCATTTGTTCAAACATAAATGCAACCGAACCCGTCTCGCCAAGATTCCCGCCATTTTTAGAAAAAGCCGCACGCACCGCACTTGCTGTGCGGTTGCGATTATCGCTGAGTGTTTCTACAATCACGCCAATGCCGGCGGGGCCAAATCCTTCATAGCGTATTTCTTCATAAGTCTCGCCGCCTACATCGCTGCTTTTTTTAATAGCGCGCTCAATATTATCTTTGGGCATGTTTTGGGCGCGTGCGGCCAAAATTGCGGTGCGTAGGCGTGGGTTTGCATCCGGATCGGGCATTCCCAATTTTGCCGCAACGGTGATTTCTTTTGCCAGCCGCGCAAATATTTTTGCACGTTTCTTATCCTGTGCGCCTTTGCGATGCTGAATGTTTTTGAATTTAGAGTGACCTGCCATTTATTTTCCGTTATTTATATTTATAAATCCATATTGTCGTGACTATAAGATTGCTTCGCTATTGCTGCAATGGCTTTTTAAGTAACTTATAGACAAAGTTATTGTTTCTTTTCTGTTGCATATTTTTATTGGGCACTACACATTTTTGTTGGGTGCTACACATTCCTAGCGGAATGACGCACCTACCCAAAACCCGCGAACAAGCTCTTTTTCTTTTCTGTTGCATATTTATTTTACGCTACACATTCCTTAGGGAATGGGCGCTTGACCCATACTGCACGCGGAACGCGCTTCTTTCTTTTTGGGTGCTACACATTGCATTTTTATTTTTCGCGCGATTGCCTACCGATTCATAGCAAGCACCCACCACCCATCACAGTCCTAGCCTAACTGCACGCTCTCACGCCGCCGCGCGGGCGCAAATGGCGTGCCTAACCCAAAACCCGCGAACAAGCTCTTTTTCTTTTCTGCTGTGGCAAGGTAAGCGCGCATGGGAGCAAAATATCATTTCACTTTCGTAAAAAATCATATAATGTGCGCTTAGGCGCGTGCCATGTGGGTGCGTGGCTGGGGCTTAAGCAACCCCATAATAGACGGCAGAGGAGACCCTGCCGCAAAAAAATGGTCACTCCGTATTGGGATAACGTCGCAATGTCGGGGTGGCGGCGTTATACAACAGGTCACCGCGACTAAAGGCGTCGCGGCCATTTCTATTATGGTTTGTTTACACCCCGGCACCAAGTTTTGCTTGGTGCCGTTTTTGTTGAAACAAATAGGAGGGTTAATATGACCAATGAGTATAGTATGATAGCAGACATCTTAAACAAATTTCACACCTCGTCAGATTGGGTGAAAACCGTCTGACTTATAGGGTTTACTGCAATTCTTTTAGGTGGTTTATGGCTTATTCGCGATATAGTTAAAATAAGAACAAAGGCAAAAGAAGCAAAGCAAACCGAACCGCCTAGCGCGATAGTAGACTAATCACAGCCTGCTTTTATACACCTGCAACAGAAAAGAAAAAGAGCTTGTTCGCGGGTGTGGGGTTAAAGCGCCCATTCGCGCCAGCGAATGTGTAGCATAAAATTAAGACAAAGCCTTTATAGTTATAGTTGACATTATAAAGCGTTGCGTATAGTTTCCGGCAAAATTCAAGTGGAGTTGACCCATGAAGGTAAGAAATTCATTAAAATCTTTACGCGACCGCCATCAGAAAAATCAGATTGTGCGGCGCAGAGGTCGTTTATTCGTCATCAATAAGGTGAATAAAAGATTTAAGGCACGTCAGGGCTAAGTCTCCACACGGCTATATATGGCCTTTCAGCCGGTAAATATATATCAGGAAACCGGGAATCCGCGTTTTCTTATTATATGCGATCATGCAACGAATCGCCTCCCTTCCTCTTATGGCACGCTGGGGCTTGCGCCGGAAAAAATCGAACAACATATCGCTTATGATTTGGGCGCGCTGGAATTGGCGCATGATATTGGTGAGAGAGTCGGGTGCCCGGTAATTTGTGCTGGTTTTTCACGTTTGCTTATCGACCCTAATCGCGCTCTGGACGACCCAACATTGATTATGAAACTCTCCGATGGGGCACTTATTCCGCAAAATCGCGATGTAGATGCCCGGAATGATAAAGCGGAATATGAAAAGCGTATTGAACAATTTTATCGCCCTTACCATCAGGCAATAGATGATATGATAGACCGCGCCCTTGCGCAAAATATCGTTCCTCTTATGCTATCTGTGCATAGTTTTACGCCTTTTTATGCTGGAAAAAAACGGCCATGGCAGGCAGCCATGCTATGGGATGAAGATGAGCGCTTACCCCATGCCGTTTTTGACTATATGCGCCGCCATGCACCCGATGAAGCCTTTGGCAATAATCAGCCCTATTCGGGCAAATTACATGGCGATTGCATGTATCAGCACGGCACATGTCGCGGCGTGCCACACGGGCTTATTGAAATTCGGCAAGATATTTGCATAACCCAGTCCGGGCGTCATATCTGGGCCAAAAGATTGACACAAATATTAAGAAATTGTGCCGCATTGCCCACATGCAACACCCTAAGAGCGCATATAAATATGTGAACACATTCATATTGTGCAAACAGTGACTTGCGATATGGTTGGTTTGCTGATAAAGCTAGCCCATTGGCAATTCGGAGTAGGAGTTAACCATGCAAGATAAGACGTGGCACCAAGAGATGGACCAGAATGCACATGAAATAACCTATACGCATTTTTTGCAAATGACCAAATGGGGTGTTATTCTTACCACACTTATATTGCTCGGGCTTTTGCTTTTTGTTTATTAGGATAAATTTAACATATAGGCTGGGGAGAAGCTATGTCTGCACAGATTATTGTTCTTAAAGAAACACAAAAGAATGAAACGCGTGTCGCTATTTCACCTGAAATCGTGAAAAAATTTACCGCGATGGGTGCGGATATTTCGATAGAATCCGGCGCGGGTGCCAAGGCGCATTTTAGTGATGCAGATTATTCCGATGCGGGCGCGCAGCTTATCCGCTCGGCAGGTGCAGCCTTGAAAAAAGCCGATATTGTGCTGGCGGTGAATGCCCCAGCAGCGGCACGATTAAAGGGAACGAAAAAAGGTGCAGCGGTGCTCGCTTTATTTGCGCCGCATAAAAACAAAGCAAATATTGCCGCTTTCGGACGTGGCGGCTGGCAGGCTTTGGCAATGGAGCTTATGCCACGCATTACGCGGGCGCAATCTATGGATGTATTATCGTCACAATCCAACCTTGCGGGCTATAAATCTGTATTAGATGCCTGTGCGGTTTATGGGCGCGCCTTGCCAATGATGATGACGGCGGCGGGCACGATTCCTGCTGCACGCGTTTTTGTGATGGGCGCAGGGGTGGCCGGTTTACAAGCCATTGCCACGGCCAAGCGTCTGGGCGCGGTGGTGAGTGCAACCGATGTGCGCGCCGTGGCAGCCGAACAGGTAGAGAGCTTGGGCGGCACATTTGTGATGGTTGAACAAGATGAGGATGAAAGCGGCGAAACCGCAGGCGGTTATGCCAAGGAAATGAGTGCTGATTACCAAGCCCGCCAGGCGGCTTTGGTAAGTGAGCATATCGCCAAACAGGATATTGTGATTTGCACCGCGCTTATTCCGGGACGTCCTGCCCCCCAACTTGTGAGCAAAGCAATGGTGGAAAGCATGAAGCCGGGGGCGGTGATTGTTGATCTTGCCGTCGAACAGGGGGGAAATTGCCCCCTTTCCGCAACAGGTAAAACCGTCACACATAAGGGGGTGCATATTATCGGGCATGAAAATGTTCCCGGCAGGCTCGCCGGTAATGCCAGCGAACTTTATGCCCGCAATTTATATAATTTTATCGCAGCCTTTTGGAATGAGGAAAAAAAGATATTCGCGCCCGATTGGGAAGATGAAATTATACAAGCGATAGGCCTTACGCGTGATGGGGCAGTAATACATGCTGATTTTATGCCGAAAGCCAAAGCATCCCCCAAAAAAGCGGCATCAAAGAAAGCGACAACGCGTAAGACATCATCCACAAAGGGAGCTAAAAAATAATGGTAGAGTCAACAATTTATCTTTTAAGTATTTTTGCCTTGGCTATATTTGTCGGCTATTATGTTGTGTGGTCGGTAACGCCGGCTTTGCATACGCCGCTTATGTCGGTCACCAATGCCATTTCATCGGTGATTATTGTGGGCGCGCTTTTGGCCGTGGGCGTAGAGGCTGTCGGCAATGGGGCGCAATCCCAAACATTTATATCTAAATTGCTCGGTTTTCTCGCCATTATATTAGCATCAGTAAATATTTTCGGCGGCTTTTTGGTAACGCAGCGCATGCTCGCCATGTATCGTAAAAAAGATAAGTAAGGGAGGCCTAAAATGTCTGCAAATTTAACGGCACTTTTATATCTTGCCTCGGGTATTTGTTTTATTTTTGCCTTGCGCGGCTTAAGCTCACCCGAAACAGCAAGGCAAGGCAATTATTGGGGTATGACGGGTATGGTGGTTGCGATTACCACGACCTTGTTTCAATTTGGGTCATTTGATATGGCCAGCTGGCAAAGCTGGGGCATTATCGGGGGTGGCATTGCGATTGGTGGCATTATCGGCGCCATTATTGCGCAACGCATCGCCATGACGGCTATGCCGCAACTGGTCGCTGCGTTTCACTCATTGGTGGGGCTTGCCGCTGTTTTGGTGGCATGGTCGGCCTTTTTAACGCCAGACGCCTTTGGTATTGTATCAGGCGGTGCAATTAAAACAGCAAGTCTGGTCGAAATGTCATTAGGCGTTGCCATTGGTGCGATTACCTTTTCCGGCTCGCTTATCGCTTTTGCCAAATTGCAAGGCATTATGTCAGGCGCGCCGATTATTCTTCCTCTACGTCATATATTGAATATCATCATTGCCGGTGCGATTATTGTGACGCTGATTATTTTATGTATGGACCCAGCGTATCAGTTACCAGAATTATTTTTATTCATTACCATTTTATCGTTCTTAATTGGGTTTTTGCTTATCATTCCGATTGGGGGGGCTGATATGCCGGTTGTTGTCTCTATGCTTAACTCCTATTCTGGCTGGGCGGCAGCGGGTATTGGCTTTACGCTGGGGAATATGGCACTCATCATTACCGGTGCACTTGTCGGCTCATCGGGGGCGATTTTATCTTATATTATGTGTAAGGGCATGAACCGTTCCTTTTTCTCGGTTATTCTCGGCGGCTTTGGTGGTGAAACAGCCTCTACTGGTGGGGCGGTTGAACAGCGGCCCGTTAAGCAAGGCAGTGCAGATGATGCGGCTTTTATCATGAAAAATGCAAATTCCGTCATTATTGTGCCGGGCTATGGCATGGCGGTGGCGCAGGCACAACATGCATTGCGGGAAATGGCCGATGAGCTTAAAGCCGCAGGTGTGAAGGTGAAATATGCCATTCATCCCGTGGCAGGGCGTATGCCGGGGCATATGAATGTGCTATTGGCCGAAGCCAATGTGCCTTATGATGAAGTGTTCGAGCTGGAGGATATAAATAGCGAATTTGCTCAGGCCGATGTTGCTTTTGTTATCGGGGCGAATGATGTGACCAATCCGGCAGCAAAAACCGATACGGCCTCGCCCATTTATGGCATGCCGATTTTGGATGTCGAACGCGCAGGAACTGTGCTCTTTATCAAGCGTGGCATGGGCTCGGGTTATGCCGGTGTGGAGAATGAGTTATTCTTCCGCGATAATACTATGATGCTGTTTGCCGATGCCAAAAAAATGGTCGAAAATATCGTGAAAGCATTTTAAGTAAAATTTTGCGGCACATATTTTATATTCCGCATGGTCTCATAATGATGGTTTTGCTTATGCTTGGCTTGGGGCAAGCACAGGCAGGCAAGCTAAGGCTAATCGTTGAAAACGATGCTTTTGCATCCGATGATGATAAGGATTATACCAGCGGCATTAAACTGGCTTATATCGCGCCATCAGATAAAAATGGAACGGATAGCAGTTATCATTTCGGCCATGAAGTTTATACACCCGTCTACTATGAAAGAACGCTTCCCGATGTGACTGATCGTCCCTATGCTGCATATATTTATGCTGGGCGGGCGTATAATACATATGATAGCAAAACGGCTAGGCGGTTTGATTTTATGCTGGGGCTGACAGGAAAACTGGCTTTGGGGGAAGATACCCAAAGTTTTATTCATCGTATATTCGATGAACCCCAACCGCAAGGCTGGGATTATCAAATTGGCACAGAGATAGGCATAACGCATGAACAGCACCATATATGGCATAAGTGGCGGCAGGCAGAAAGGGGCGATATTTCTTTCCGGATAGCGCCAGAATTTTCTTTTGCCCTCGGAAATATAAGAACCCATGCACAAACCGGGATGCGTGCAAGCATGAGCAGGGATTTATTGAGCTGGCGGACACGTGCCGGCCTTGCTTTGCCCGTTTTTGAAGGCGCGCCGACAACGGATATGCCATGGGTTTTTACAGCGGGTGCTGCTATGCGTGCGGTTGCGCATAATATTTTTCTTGATGGTGATTGGGATGGCAATGATCCTTCGGTTGAAAAAAAGCCGCTGATTTTTCTTGCCCATATGGGCGTTGCCACAGCTTATGCCGGCGTGCAGATAAATTATGAGATTCATTATATCTCGCGCGAATTTGAGCAGCAATGGCGGCCTACATCTTATGGGCATATTTCTCTTGCTTTTGCTTTTTAATTTACAAAATGGTTTAATATGCCCTAAAGCAATTTCGCTTAACCTGGCACGGGTGTAAACTTACGCTGGGGCGGATTATGCTGTAAATCATGATCACAGGCGGTTAACGTGCTGATAAGGGTTTGCAAATCTTGCAAGTGATTTTCATAAAGCCCACGCGGTGAGGTTTTATGCGTCAAACATAATTTGGCAGCAGCCGCAACCGCAACGCCATGTTGTGCGCCATTACCCATAAGTTTAGTGGCCGAAGCAGCAATATGTGACACGCTAATATGTTTGCCGGCGGCCATTAAATTATCAATATTTTTTGAATATAAGCACCGGAACGGAATAATATAGGATTGATTATCGCGCATATCCCATATCCAGTCTTTTAGACGAAAATCATATTTGCCTTCGCCTTCTTCCCACGCACAGTGAATACAAAAGGCACCATCATTGCCGATGACTGTATCTTCAAAATGTGTATGGCCGGTAATATCATTTTCGCTTAGCACATAATCGCCCTTATAGCGACAAAACTCGCCCTGGGCCGCAACATAGGCCATCCAGTCAAATTCCAGATTGGCATAGGCTTCCGGTTCCAGCTTTTTAACATTGGAAAATGTGCCATAAAGCGCGCGCATCAGATAATCGCGCACCAGCTCGCCCGATATATAAGGGTCCAGCCATTGTCCATATTCCCAAAAATGGGTTGCCGGAAACACATCATTCGCCTGGCCGAAACGAAATTCTGGCGTTGGCGGATTCGCGCCGGCTTCCGGCCCCGGCCCATTTTCCAGACCCGGCTCAATAAGCTGTCCGCTTAAATTGGCATAATCTTTTGACACTTCCGTTGCCCATGGAACTTCGGGAAATGGCACCGGCCTGTCGGCCATGCGTGTGCGAAAAAACAGCGTATTGCCATGATGCATATGGTCGGCTTCTTCTGGCGCGTAGGACTCATTATATTCGTGCCGCGCTTCACGGCCAAACATGGTTTCTGCGCCTGTCAAAATTGCTAATTGAGCAACGCCCGAGGCATCAATAAATATATCGCCAGAAATGCGGCGCTCATACCCGCCACGTGCTTGTATTGCATCAATGGATTTGATCTTATTATCTTCAGTAATGGCGCTAAAAACACGATGCTCGAGAAACAGCGTGGCATTATCTTCGGCGTGTAATAATTGCAAGGCGACAAGATCTCCATCTTTGGTGCGGCGTGATAATTCTTGCAAAATTGCCCCCTGGGTGCCGCGTGGCATAAGCCCGATTTCCTTACTCGCATTACCCCCCAGCACAGGGCGATCATGGATAAGCGCAACCCGCAAGCCCAAACGTGCCGCGCTTAGGGCTGCTGCACAGCCTGATACACCGCCGCCTGCCACAACAACATCATAATGGCCGGCATCAAGCGGTTCTTCGGGTAAGCCGCGTAATTGTTTGCGCCATTTTTTGCTTGTATCATTCACGTCATTTGGCGGGGCGATGCCATCGCTGCTTAAATAAATCGCATCACAGCGCCCTTCAAACCCTGTCATATCATGCAAGGTTAATGTCACCTTGCCAGCGGGAAGCGTCACCTTGCCACCGCATTCCCACGCCCAGTCTTTGCCACTGGCACCAAATTCCTTTTCAAGGGGCGCCCCATCAATCAATAGCTGAAACCGCCCCGGTGCGTGCCCCGGCACCCAATCTTTGGCGCGCACATAAACCTCATATTCACCGGCTGCGGCAATCTCGATTGCGGTTGTGGCATCAGCTACAGGTCGGCCTAACCCATGCGCCAATAAATAGGGCGAACCCATTTGCATTTCGAATTGTGAGTCCAAAACCCAGCCGCCATAATCGGCAAAGTCTTCTGCTTCTATCAATATATTTTGTGTGTGTTGCACTTTGTCTGCTCCATCATTTAAGACATCATTTGTTTTGATTGGTAAGATGCGGATCAAATATAGCGCGGCCAATAATGCGCCGTTGCTCCATATCGGCAAAAGCCGTGCGCCAGTCATCTAGTGTATACGTTTTATATATAGCAGGATGAATATTCCCCATTTCGGCTAAGGACCATATGGCATCAAGATTTTCCTGCCCCTTTTGTGGGTCGCGGCGGCCATATTCGCCAGCGCGCACACCAACAACAGAAAAGCCCTTAATCAGCGGCATATTTACCCCGATTGTCGGAATACGCCCGCCGGCAAAGCCGATAACCAAAAGCCGTCCGCCCCAGCCAATGCACCGCACGCTTTCATCAAATATATCGCCACCCACCGGGTCATAAATCACATCAGCACCGCCATTGGTAATGTCTTTTACCTTTTCGCGAAACCCATCACGGCTATTGAGCACAAAGTCAGGGCGATAAAGCTGCTCTATCCGGGCACATTTTTCATCTGTTGACGCGGTGGCGATAATTCTGGCACCTATATGTTTTCCCAAATCCACCGCTGCAAGCCCCACACCGCCTGCCGCACCATGCACCAGCAACCATTCGCCGGCTTGCAATGCGGCGCGGCGCATAAGCGCGACATAGGCGGTAAGATAGGCCGAACCGGTCGCTGCGGCAGTGGCATAATCCAGTGATGCAGGCTTTGCGCGCAAATGCGTGGCAGAACACACGGCATAATGCGCAAAGCTCCCCGTCAAACGCCCGCCTTTTCCGCCTGCCCCAATGCCGGCACATATGACCGCATCGCCTGGGGAGAATTGCGTAACGCCTTCGCCTAAAGCCACAATATCGCCGGCCATTTCGCCGCCCATAATAAAGGGTAAATCGGGTTTGAATTGATAACCGCCGCGCGTCATTAGCAAATCGGGAAATCCCAAACTTGCCGTCCGCACCCGCACCAAAACCTCACCTGCTTGCGGTATGGGCGTCGGTATTTGCTTAAGCGCACATCCGCTATAATCTTGTGAAAGGCTCGAGACCATTAGCGCGCGCATGCTGGACGGAATAGAACTATGCCCGGATTTATTCATAGCCAATTAGTTTATGCACCCTTCATGAAATGTCAATCAGCTTCATGCAAACCAGCTTAGCATTTTGCGTAAATTCACCACCGCGCCAATCACAATAATGGCGGGCGGTTCAAGCTGCGCGGCCTGGGCATCGTAATGCGCTTTAGCCAAAGTCGTTTCAAGCACATTTTGTAAAGGCGTGGTGGCATGGGTGATAAATGCCACCGGCTCATCAGCGTCGCGCCCTGCCGCAATCAGCCTGTGTGCAATTTTATCGAGTTTTCCCATAGCCATATATAGCACAATAACCGGTGTGGCTTTGGCAAGCGCATCCCAATCGACGCGTGCATATGTTTCATCATCAGCCATATGCCCCGTAACAAAACTCACACCATGATTTATATCGCGATGCGTGGCGGGAATACCCGCATAGGCAAGCCCGCCAATCCCTGCGCTTATACCGGGAATAATACGGAAATTTATGTCTGCCTTAAAAAGCGCTTCGGCCTCCTCACCACCGCGCCCGAATATAAACGGATCTCCGCCCTTTAAGCGAAGCACGCGTTTTTGCGCCCGCGCATAATGGATGATTTTATCGCTAATATCCTGCTGCTTCCAGGATGGTTTGCCTCCGCGCTTACCGGCATAGATTTTCTGGCATGTTGCCGGCGCAAGCGCTAGAATATCTTCGCTCACTAACGCGTCATAAATTAGAATATCCGCTTGCTGTAACGCATTTACCGCATGCAGGGTCAACAAGCCGACATCCCCCGGCCCCGCGCCTGCAAGCCACACCCAACCGGGCAAAAAAACAGGCATATCGGAAAGCGTAATATGCGGTAAGGCTTGCGTGCTTAATTTTAAGCGGATAATGTCCTGTTGCGGGTTTTGTTTTATCATGAAACCCTTTATAAGCCAAGGTAAGAAGAAATAAAATAAAAAGAGATATTATGTTTGAAAAGCCCCATGCTGATATTTCCCCGAATACGCTGGACTTTGAAATCAAGCCCCTGATTAAGCCGACAGGGTTTCGGGAATATGATGCGCGCTGGCTTTTTGGTGATGAAATTAACCTTATGGGGGTGCAAGCCCTAGGCTTGGGGTTGGGAACGCTATTGCATGAGATTACCGCACAAAATGGCCATAAGCCCGCCATTGCGGTGGGACATGATTATCGCGCTTATTCGCAAGCCATAAAACTTGCTTTGATAAATGGCTTATTAACCGCAGGCGCGCATATTTATGATATTGGCCTTGCGCTTTCGCCTATGGCTTATTTTGCCCAATTTGCCCTGGATGTGCCCGGTGTGGCTATGGTGACGGCCAGCCATAATGAAAATGGCTGGACGGGTGTAAAAATGGGTGCACACCGCCCGCTTACTTTTGGGCCGGATGAAATGGCGCGCTTGCGTGATATGGTGCTAAATGCAACCGCCCAATCGCGCGCGGGTGGGCGCTATCATTATGTTGCCGATATGGCTGCGCGCTATAAGGATGATTTAACCGCGCGCGCGCGCATAACCCGTCCGTTAAAAGCCGTGATTGCCTGCGGCAATGGCACTGCAGGGGCTTTTGCGCCGGATGTATTATCTGCTTTGGGGGTTGATATTGTGCCGCTTCATTGCGATCTGGATTATAATTTTCCACATCATAACCCCAACCCTGAAGATATGGTGATGTTACATGCTTTGCGCGATAAGGTGCTGGCGGAAGGGGCTGATATTGGATTAGCCTTTGATGGGGATGGGGATCGCTGCGGGGTTGTGGATAATGAAGGCGTGGAAATTTTTGCCGATAAGATGGGCGTTTTATTGGCGCGCGATTTGGCATATTTACATGAAAATGCAAAATTTATTGTTGATGTAAAATCAACCGGCCTTTTTATGACCGATCCGCAATTATGCGCCCAAGGCGCCGAGACAATTTATTGGAAAACCGGCCATTCCTATATGAAACGCCACACCCATGATATGGGGGCTTTGGCGGGGTTTGAAAAAAGCGGGCATTATTTTTTCAATGCCCCGATTGGGCGCGGTTATGATGATGGGCTGGTCACAGCGATTGCGATATGCGATATGCTGGCGCGCAATGAAACCCAGACCTTGGCAGATTTACGCCGCTCATTACCAATAACGTATGGCTCGCCCACCATGTCGCCCTATTGCGCTGATACGGAAAAATATGATGTGGTCGAACGCGTTATTGCCCATTTTCAGGCCATGGCAGAAAAAGGGGCATTGCTTATCGGGCAAAAAATTACCGATGTGGTAACGGTGAATGGTATACGCATCACCGTAGAAGATGGCACATGGGGGCTGGTGCGTGCTTCATCCAATAAGCCAGGTCTGGTGGTTGTGGTGGAAAGCCCGCAATCGGAAGAAAATATGCGCGCTATGTTTGATGCCATTGATTCACTTTTATCAACTTATGCTGAAGTGGGTGCCTATGACCAGAAAATATAAGCAAAATTTTTTGTATGCGGTTATACAGCATGACAAGGAGGCGCTCCATGGATTGTCATAATGACCATGCCTTATGTGCGCAATCGGAAGGTTTTTTTAACGCAAATATAAAACAACTTGCCGATCTTGTTGCCGCGCATCGTCGCACGCCCTTACCGCATTTTTTATTGTCGCAAAAAACGGATGATATTGCCGCTATTTATGATATGGCAGATAGGCTTAGGGCGGATACAGATTATGTGATTGTTTTGGGCATGGGCGGTTCAAGCCTATGCGGACAGCTTGTGGCACAAATAAACGGATGGGGCACAATCGGGGGGGGGCAGCAAAATCCACAGCTTATTTTTGCCGATAATCTGGATGTAAACAGTTTCACGCATAGTCTTGCCGCTGAGCGCCTTTCCCGCAGCAAATTCCTGGTGGTGTCTAAATCAGGGGGAACGCTTGAAACATTGGCGCAATTTACCTGTGCCTTTGCGGCTATAAAGCAAGCAGGTCTGGATGTTGCGCAGCATTTTGTCGTTATTACACAGCAAGAAGAAAGCCCGCTTTATCATATGGCAGCCACATATGATATTCCCACGCTTGCCCATGAAATAGATATAGGAGGGCGCTACTCCTTATTAACCAATGTCGGCCTATTGCCCGGATTGATTGTGGGTATTGCCCCCGAAGCGGTGCGCGGGGGCGCACAACAGGCGATTGACAGTTTCATGAATGAACAAACCCCTTTGCAAGCGATTGCCCCGCTTGCAGGCGCGGCCTTACATATGGCGCATAAAAAAGCCGGCCGTAATATTAACCTGCTTATGGTTTATGCTGACCGCCTGGAGACGTTCGGGAAATGGTATAGCCAGCTATGGGCCGAAAGTTTAGGCAAAAACGGGCATGGGTCGACCCCGGTTGTGGCCATAGGGCCGCGTGACCAGCATAGCCAGTTACAGCTTTATACCGAGGGGCCGGATGATAAATTTTATACGCTTATTTCATATGAAACAAAGGGTAAGGGAAACAAAGCAACGACTGATTTTGAAAAAGAAAGCCTATGGGATTATAACTATACGATTGGCGATTTGGTAGACGCTGAAATGCGGGCAACACGCGATACATTGATTGGTGCAAAAAGGCCTTTACGGCATATTCATTTGCCTAAAATTGATGGAGAAACAATCGGAAATCTTACGATGAATTTTATGCTGGAGACAATTTTATCCGCAGATTTATTGGGTGTGAATGCGTTTGATCAACCCGGTGTTGAGATGGGTAAAATATTAGCAAAAAAATATATGAAGCAGATGCAATGAGCCATATTCGTAAACTCTCTGAAGCGGTAATTAACCGCATTGCAGCAGGCGAAGTGGTAGAGCGCCCCGCAAGCGTGGTAAAGGAACTTGTGGAAAACGCCATAGATGCGCACGCAAAAAATATCACCATCACCATTGCGGCGGGCGGGAAATCTTTAATTATTGTTGAAGATGACGGCATAGGCTTATCGCATGATGATTTATGCCTGGCGATAGAACGTCATGCCACGTCTAAACTGCCCGATAATGATGGCAATGAGAATATGTTTGACATTCATACTTTCGGTTTTCGTGGTGAAGCTCTACCGTCTATTGGGGCGGTGGCGCATATGCAGATTAGCTCACGCGGTGCAGCGCAAGCAACCGCCTTTCAGCTTATGGTGAATGGCGGCAAAGTGACCCCGCCCACGCCAATTGCGGGCATGCAAGGCACACGCATTGAGGTGCGCGATTTATTTTATGCTACACCGGCACGACTTAAATTTCTTAAAAGTGACAGAGCCGAAATGCGCGCCATATCGGATATTATCAAACGACTGGCCATGGCGCATGCAGATATTTCGTTCTGGCTTATCGCAGAAGGACGTAAAAGCCTCACCTATCTGGCACAAAGTGGGGAAGATGCCTTGCTTAAGCGGTTGGGTGCCATTATGGGGCGTGATTTTTCTGACAATGCTGTGCCGGTACACGTCACACGCGATAATATTGAAGTAAGCGGGTTTGCCGGTTTGCCGACTTATAACCATGCCACAACGCAAAAACAATTTCTTATCGTAAATGGCAGGCCTGTGCGCGATAAATTATTGCATGGCGCGGTGCGCGGTGCGTATCAGGATTTTTTGGCAGGTAATCGACATCCGGCGCTGGTTTTATGTCTTGATTTACCCCCCACTGAGCTTGATGTGAATGTGCATCCGGCAAAGACCGAAGTGCGGTTTCGTGATGCGGGGCTGGTGCGCGCCATGATTGTAGGTGCCTTACGTGTGGCGCTCAATGAGGCCGGGCATCGGGCATCAACAACGGTTTCCACGCAAGCCTTAAATGCCATGCATATACCCGGTAACAGGCACACTGGTGAACGGGGCGGTGGACGGGGCTATCCCCCATCAGTTGCACAACGCCAGGCTGCTTTTGACATGCAACAACCGCATATGGATAATTCTCTACAACAGGGGGATAGTGCACCATATTGGCAAAGTGTCCCCCCATCAAGCGAACAGGAACAAAATGCGGCAGCAGAAAATAATTATCCGCTGGGGCTTGCGCGCGCGCAATTACATGAAACCTATATTCTCGCACAAACGGCAAATGGTTTGGTGATTGTCGATCAACATGCAGCGCATGAACGGCTGGTTTATGAGCGCATGAAACGGCAAATAGAGCATAGCGGGATTACCCGACAAATCTTGCTGGTGCCCGAAGTGGTGGATCTGGATGAGCATTTGGGTGAGGCTATTTTATCGCGCGATGCAGAGCTTGCTGAACTTGGTCTTATTATAGAAAAATTTGGCCCCGGCGGGCGGGGCAAAGCGGCGATTTTGGTGCGTGAAGTGCCTGCCCTTATCGGCACGGGCGATATTCAAAACTTAATCCGTGATTTAGCGCAGGAAATAGATATGCTAGGCGAAGGTTTGGCCTTACGCGGCAAGCTGGAAGATATTTGCGGCACATTTGCCTGTCACACATCGGTGCGGGCAGGCCGCCGCTTGAATGGTGATGAAATGAATGCGCTTTTGCGTGATATGGAAAAAACGCCCCATTCTGGCCAATGCAACCATGGTCGCCCCACCTATGTAGAGCTTAAGCGTAGCGATATAGAACGTCTGTTTGGCCGGCGTTAAATCTTACGTTTCCAGTGCCTTGCGCCATTTGCCCCGTGCGGCAAGCCCATTCATTTTTGCCCGATGCGCGAAAGCAGCTTGGGCTTTTTTCACATTTTTCGGTTGCCCACGCCATGCTTTTAAGGGTGCGGCCTGTAGGGCGCGGCCATAAGAAAAACTTAATTTCCACGGAAGCCCGCCGGTTTTTTGTCCAATCCTGTTCATTGCATCCAGATGCGCGGTGGCATCCCTGTCGGATTGACCGCCAGAGAGAAACACAATGCCGGGCACGCTTGCCGGCACATGTTCCTTAAAGCAAGCCAGCGTCATGGCCGCCACCTCATCTATACCAGCCTGGTGCTTATGGGTGGTGCCCGAAACAACCATATTGGGTTTCAAAATTGTGCCGGGAAGATGCACATCATTTGCCCGCATCATGCCATAGAGCGTTTGAAGTATGTTGCTTGTCACCTCATAACACCGTTCGATGGAATGGCCGCCATCCATAATCACTTCCGGTTCTACAATCGGCACAATATCATGATGCTGGCACAAAGCCGCATAGCGCGCCAAGGCATATGTATTCCCCACCAGGCAGGCGTCGCTTGGTGCCGTATTGCCCTTAATGGTGATCACGGCGCGCCATTTGGCAAAACGGGCGCCTAATTTATAATAGTCTGTTAGCCGCGTGCCCAAGCCCTCTAGCCCTTCGGTTAGTTTTTCACCAGTATGCGTTGCCATATCTTTTGCACCCATATCAACCTTAATGCCGGGAATGGCACCTGCCTGTTTGATTAAGCGCACAAGGGGGGTTTTATCGGCAGCTTTTTGGCGGATGGTTTCATCATAAAGAATAACGCCGGAAATATATTTCATCGCCTGCGTAGAGCGAAACAGCATTTCACGATAATCCCGCCGATTATCTTCTGTGCTTTCAACCTTAATTGAGTCAAAGCGTTTTTTGATTGTGCCTGTGCTTTCATCGGCGGCGAGAATGCCTTTTCCCTCTGCCACCATCGCTTTTGCAATTTTTTCCAGCTGTGCCTTATTCATATTATCCCTCTTTATTTATATTATTTTATTAAACTTTTATTTTCTTTCGTTCAAAACTGCAACACCCGGAAGGCTTTTGCCTTCCAGCCATTCCAGAAATGCCCCGCCTGCGGTTGATATATAGGTAAACTCATCCGCCGCCTGCGCATGGTTGAGCGCCGCTACCGTATCCCCGCCGCCGGCAATAGATATAAGCGCGCCTGCCCTGGTGCGCTGTGCGGCATATTGTGCGGCATGCACAGTAGCTTTATCAAAGGGCGGAATTTCAAACGCACCCAGAGGGCCGTTCCAGATAAGGGTGCGTGCCTCATCTAGGGCGGTGCATATATCGTTTATGCTGTCGGGCCCACAATCCAAAATCATTTGATCTGTGGGAATGGCATTTATCGGGGCAATTCTGGCGTTTTGTCCGGCAGCAAATTCGGGTGCTAACGCCCCATCACGCGGCAGAATAATGCGGCATTTATTTTTTTCGGCATGCGTTAAAATCTCGCGCGCTGTTTCCAGCATGCTGGTTTCGCATAGTGAGTTTCCGATTTCTATATTTTGCGCCGCAAGACATGTATTGGCCATACCGCCACCGATAATCAATATATCTACTTTTTGCGTGAGATTATGCAAAAGCTCTAATTTGGTTGATATTTTCGCCCCGCCAATAATGGCTGCCAGCGGCTTTTGCGGATGCCCCAAAGCCGCATCCAAAGCGGTTAATTCGGCCTGCATGGCACGTCCGGCAAAGGCAGGTAAAATTTGTGCCAGCGCATGGGTGGAGGCATGGGCGCGATGCGCGGCCGAAAAAGCGTCATTTACATAAAAATCACCATTTTCGGCCAGCGCTGCCGCAAAGCCGGCATCATTTTTTTCTTCGCCCGCATGAAAGCGCGTATTTTCCAATACGCATATTTCACCATCTTTTAATGTATTTATTGCGTGTGTGGCGGTCTCCCCGATACAATCGGGCGCAAAATGCACACCCTGCCCGCATAATGTGCTTAAGGCTTTCGCCATGGGGGCAAGACTCATTTCGGGGTTTGCCACGCCTTGCGGACGCCCAAAATGCGATAAAAGCGCAATGCGCGCGCCATGTGCACATAACGCGCGCAAGCTGGGTAAAAGCCGTTCCAGCCGTGTTGCATCACGCACATGGCCTGTTGCATCAAGCGGCACATTGAGGTCGGCGCGCAATAATACGCGCTTCCCGCGCAAGCCATGCGCAATCAAATCATCAAGGCTTAACGCAGACATAAATTATTTTAATTTTGCCATGGCAACCGCCGTATCACTCATACGATTGGCAAAGCCCCATTCATTATCATACCAGCTTAACACGCGCACAAGTTTGCCATCGACAATTTGCGTTTGTGTCAGGTCAAAAACCGAGGAATGTGGATTATGGTTAAAATCAATCGAAACCAGCGGGGCATCACATGTGCCCAATATGCCTTTCAAAGGTCCGGCTGCGGCTTTGCGAATGGCATGATTCACCTCGTCAATAGATGTTTTTTTGCGTGGCGCAAACACCAAATCAATCACCGATACATTGGGCGTTGGCACGCGAATCGCGGTGCCATCCAGCTTGCCTGCCAGTTCCGGCAGCACGAGGCCGACAGCTTTGGCAGCACCCGTTGAGGTTGGAATCATGGACAGGCTTGCCGCACGTGCCCGGCGCGGGTCGCTATGCAATGTATCCACTGTGCGCTGATCGCCGGTAAAGGCGTGAATGGTCGTCATATAACCATGCGCAATGCCGCATGTTTTATTCAAAACCTGTGCCACAGGTGCCAGACAATTTGTTGTGCATGAGGCATTAGATACAATCTTATGGCTTTTTCTTAGTTTTTTGTGATTAACCCCGTAAACCACGGTAAGGTCACACTCTGTGCCGGGGGCGGAAATGAGCACTTTTTTGGCACCGGCAGCAATATGTTTCGCGGCATCGGCACCTTTGGTAAAAAGCCCCGTGCATTCTAGCGCAACATCAACACCTAACGCCTCCCATGGTAAATTGGCGGGGTCACGCTCCGATAGAATTTTTATGCGGGTGCCATTTACTGTAATGCCGGTTTTGGTCGTTTTTATTTTTGCATTTAAGGGGCCATGAATACTATCATAAGCCAAAAGATGTGCATTGGCTTCCCCTGTGCCTAAATCATTTATGGCTACAACATTAATATCTTTGCGTTTACTTTCAATAATGCCGCGTAAAACGAGGCGTCCGATACGACCAAAGCCGTTAATTGCAACCTTAATAGCCATATTTATGTCTCCTTTTTATTTCTGGACTTCTTCGAAGGTTTACTTGCCATTGCTTCAGCAGGCAAATATTGCTGTGCGGTTTCGACAATCGCTTCGGCTGTAATGCCGAAATGGGTGAATAAATCTGCTGCAGGGGCAGAAGCGCCAAAACCTTCCATACCGATAAAACAATCTTGCGGGCGCAAATATCTATCCCAACTTTGGCGAATGGCCGCTTCAATGGCAATGCGTAAGGGGGCATCGCCCAGAATGGCATTTTGTGTATCTGCTGATTGTTGCGCGAATAAATCAAGACAAGGCACAGAGATGACGCGGGTAGGGATGTTTTGTGCCTCCAGCATATCGCGTGCACGAAGGGCAAGCGAGACTTCTGAACCGCTCGCCATAAGGCTTATTTGTGCCTTGCCCGTGGCCGTTGCGATTTCATAAGCACCCGTGGCGCATAGGGTCTTTTCGCTATACTCACGAATGGCGGGCAAGTTTTGCCGGCTCAATGCCAAAATGCTTGGTGTGGTGCGTTGCTCTAGCGCAAGCTGCCAGCATTCCAGAGTTTCAATCGCATCGGCGGGGCGCATCACCAAAAGATTAGGTATGGCGCGCAAAGCAGCCAAATGCTCAACTGGCTGATGGGTCGGACCATCTTCGCCAAGCCCGATGCTATCATGGGTCAGCACATGAATAACGCGTTGCTGCATAAGCGCGGCTAGCCTGATCGCGGGGCGCGAATAATCGGAAAATACCAAAAATGTGCCCGAATAGGGAATAAACCCGCCATGTAACGCCATGCCGTTCATGGCGGCAGCCATAGCGTGTTCGCGTATGCCCCAATGGATAAAGCTACCCGCATAATTATCGGCACTTACCGGCGTTTGAACGGCGGTTTTGGTATTATTGGAACCGGTTAAATCCGCCGAGCCGCCAACCATTTCCGGCACAATGGCATTGATAACGCCCAGCACATTTTCTGAAGCCTTGCGGCTGGCAATCGCAGGTTTCTCGGCAGCAAGTTCGCGTTTATATTTATCTAATGCATCGGATAATTTTTGCGGCAATTTACCAGCCATAATACGCTCAAAATGATGACGCATTTCGGTTGATTGCGCGTTAAAGCGTTTTTCCCACTCTTTGCGGGTAGACGCATGGGCGCGCCCGGCAATGCGCCAGCTATCCAGAATATCAGCAGGGATTTCAAACGGAGGGGACGTCCAGCCCAAAGTTTCGCGTAGATTTTTTACTTCTTCCGGTCCCAAAGGTGCACCATGTGCGGCAGCTGTATTTTGCTTATTGGGCGCGCCATAGCCGATTTTGGTGCGGCAGCTAATCAGGCTTGGCTTGTCAGATTGTCTGGCATCGCTGATTGCCGTTTCAATATCTTCATAATTATGCCCGTCAATGCGGCAGACATCCCAACCCGCAGCCGCAAAACGCGCTAACGCATCGCCGCTTTCGGTAAGGTCAAGCGGACCATCTATCGAAATATTATTATCATCATAAAGCACGATTAAGCGTGCCAGACGCAAATGGCCTGCAATGGAAATGGCTTCATGGCTAATGCCTTCCATTAAATCACCATCAGAGGCCAGCACATAAGTATAGTGGTCAACCACATCATCCCCAAAACGGGCATTAAGCATACGTTCGCCAAGCGCCATACCCACCGCAGTGGCAAGGCCTTGCCCCAAAGGCCCGGTGGTGGTTTCAATGCCAGCGGCATGCCCATATTCGGGATGGCCTGCTGTGCGCGCCCCTAATTGACGGAAATTTTTAATTTCCTCAATCGGCATATCCTTAAAGCCGATTAAATAATGCAGTGCATATTGCAACATAGACCCATGCCCTGCCGAGAGGATAAAACGGTCTCTATCTGGCCAGTCGGGCGCAAGCGAATCAATTTTCAGAAATTTACTATATAAGACGGTTGCAATATCGGCAGCCCCAAGCGGTAAGCCAGGATGACCGGATTTTGCGGTTTCAACCGCATCTGCCGCCAATATACGAATGGCATTTGCCATATTCTGAAGTGGTTTACTTTCTTTCATCTTCCCATTTTACATATAAATTATGCGTTATTGTCGCAATCTCCCCAAGTGCGCGCACAATGGCCTTTCCCTTTCTATGAGTCAATGACAGATTCTCTGTTTATTGGAATATTTTTTTCACTTTATTTTACAAAAATTATATAGTCAGTGCTAGACTAGCTATGATAAATTAAGAGAGAAAGCAGCGTTTTATGCAAAAATTTGAAAATGCGGTTATTCGTCTGGATGACGCCCTAAAAGCGATGGAGGCATTGGAGACGATTATAGATAGTGATGCCAAAGCCGCCATGCAAGCGGAGCGGGCGCAATTACATGAAAATATCGCCGCGCTTACGCGTGAAAAAAAAGCGCTCGAAGAAAAACTGCCACGCGCGCGCAAGAAAATTGCGGAGGCAATGCACCATATCCGCCATGCGGTTGATAATGATGAAGACCAAAATGAAGGGTAATATATGCCAGAAATAAACATTACAGTTGATGGATTATCTTATCCTATAATATGCGCGGAGGGAGAGGAAGCGCGCGTTCACGAACTGGCGCAAGATTTAACAGCGCGTATGCAAGATATACGCGCCCATGCCCCGCATGCGAGCAATAGCCATTTGCTTGTGCTCATCACGATGATGCTGGGAAGCCAGATACAAGACTTACAAGATGAAATGGCCGAATTACGTGTGCAGTATACTCAGGCACAAGCCGCCCCGGCAGAGTTTCAAGAACAGCTTAATGAGATGGAAATCAAAATAGCAGAAATTTTAACGACTTGTGCACAGCGTATTGAAAATTTTGTTTTACGCCAGAAGCAAGACTAGTATAAGATATAAGCGGGACTGCGAAGCATGTGAAAGGTTCACGCTCGGGACCTTACAATCCTTTCGGGAGCTGTCACTGCTTAGGGTCGTGGCCCTTCGTATAACGGCGCCCACCTACTTATCGTAGGTCATCCGAGGATTATACCTTAAACGGCTTTTCGCGGTTCCACTTAAGCTGCGCGCGAAATAGTAAATGATATGGATAAAAATATTACCAGACATGCACTTATGGAAAAACGTCGTAGCTTGTCTGCACCCCAACGTGCCCGTGCAGCAATGCAGTTAGCGCGTCGCTTTTTTGAAGCGTTCCATATACCGCCCCATATGATTATTGCAGCTTATAGAGCGATTGGGCATGAAATTGATGCACTGCCGATTTTATCTGCCCTTGCGCAGCGCGGATATAAATGCGCCTTGCCAGTTACCGGTGAAAATGGGCATATGGTTTTCCGTGAATGGGAACCGCATATACCGCAAAAGCGGGGAAAATATGGGATTTGGGAACCCCCGGACTCAGCAACACAGATCACCCCCAATATTGTGCTTACACCTGTGGTCGGCTTTGATGATAAGGGCAATCGTTTGGGGCGCGGCGGGGGGTATTATGACCGCGCTTTGGCTGGCTTGCGCGCGCAAGGCGGATGCTATGTAATCGGATTAGCGCATCATACGCAAAGGCTTATAGAATGTCCGCATGAAGCACATGACCAGAAATTGGATGCGATTGTTACGGATCGTGATATAATTATGCTAAATTTTCTTTGAACATATAGAAAGACATGGATGCTATGCGGATCTTATTTTTGGGTGACATTGTCGGCAAACACGCGCGTTTGGCGGTTATACACGCTATGCCCCGCTTGCGAGATGATCTTGCTTTAGATTTTGTTATCGTAAATGGCGAAAATGCTGCGGGTGGTTTCGGCATTACGCCAGATATTGCCCACGCCTTTTTAGCCTGCGGCATAGATGTGATTACCACGGGCAATCATATATGGGATAAGCCGGAAATATGCGGATTTATTGATGATGAACCGCGCCTTTTACGCCCCTGTAATTTCCCGGAAGGAACGCAAGGCAAAGGAACGGGGTTATTTACATGTGGTGATAAACGGATTTTGGTTGTGAATGTAATGGGACAATTATTTATGGATGCGCTGGATAACCCGTTTGTTGCCGTTCACCGCGCGCTTGAGGCCTGCCCTTTGCGCGATATGGCGGATGCGATTGTGGTGGATTTTCATGCCGAAGCAAGCTCGGAAAAAATGGCGATGGGGCAGTTTTGCGATGGGCGTGCCTCTTTGGTTATTGGCACGCATACGCATATTCCCACGGCTGATACGCAAATTTTACCCGAAGGCACCGCCTATCAAAGCGATGCCGGCATGTGTGGCGATTATGATAGTGTGATCGGTATGGAAAAAACTGCGCCTGTTAATCGCTTTTTCACCAAAACACACCGCCAGCGTTTACGCATTGCTACCGGCACGCCTAGCCTATGCGGGGTGGTGGTGGAAACCGATGATAAAACCGGTCTGGCGCGTTTTATTTCGCCCATACGCATGGGCGGCAGATTATCACCGCTTTATCCGGATTTTAATGCATAACGCCTAAAGCTGGCTTAATAAATTCTCTGCACCCGATATGGCCGCGCCACCCGGATTTTCTTCCAGATTAAACTGGGTCACAATGCCGTCACGCACAATCATAGAATAACGCAAAGACCGCTTGCCCATACCAAAGCCACTGCCATCCATCGCAACACCCATTTTCTCGGTAAGATCACCATTGCCATCGGCAACCATCATCACTTTGCCTGAAGCCCCTTGTGCTTGCCCCCATGCGCTCATCACAAAGGCATCATTGACTGAAAGGCAGATAATGGTATCAATGCCTTTGGCGCGCAAGTCTTCGGCCTTTTCGATAAAACCCGGTAAATGCTGATTAGAACATGTCGGTGTAAAAGCCCCGGGCACAGCAAATAAAGCAACATTCTTCCCTTGAAATAAATCCTCTGTTGTAATGGGCGTAGGGCCAGCATCGCTCATATGCATAAGTTGCGCTGAAGGAATTTTATCACCTGCTTTAATCATTCTTAAATCTCCTTTATGTAATATATGCCCCACCATAAACCTTATGGGCGGTCTTTGTAAAGCAACAAATAAGAGGGCTAGGGGTGACGATAGCGTTTATGCAAATCTTCGAATCCGGGGGTTTGCGCCCACTCTTCGGGTTCACTAAATGGCGCGAAATGGCTTTGTGTTGCGGTTTGCTTATAATGCTGCAATGCCCAATATATGCTGGGAAAGGCAAGGGCATCCCAGGGAATATCCTCCCAATCCAAGAGGGCAACCGCTTCGCTTTCCACCCCACAGGCGATCTCTTTCGACAAAAGTCGGGCGCGGTAATATATATGCACCTGGGCAATGCGCGCCACATTATAAATGCCGATAAGCGCCTCGGGCTCCACTTTGGCATAGGTCTCTTCATAAGCCTCGCGTGCGGCACCGGCTTTTGTGGTTTCACCTTTTTCCATAAAGCCTGCGGGGAGTGTCCAGAAATGTTTGCGCGGCTCAATGGCGCGCTTGCACATGAGGATTTTATCTTCCCATAGGGCGACCACACCAACAATCAGGCGCGGA
This sequence comes from Parvibaculaceae bacterium, assembly GCA_965227805.1. Taxonomy (GTDB): domain Bacteria; phylum Pseudomonadota; class Alphaproteobacteria; order RS24; family RS24; genus CBDDGJ01. The sequence continues at coordinate 1,009,715 of CBDDGJ010000003.1, forward strand.
TTTTGATAATTGATTAACCCGCAATGATCGCACACATCGCGGGGTAAATCGTCATTATGCGGGGTGATCTGGCTAAACGCGATTTGCTTTTTATAGCTACGTGATTCGTCTCTAAAACTCATTTTGCTTCATCCTTTGCCAAGCGGGGTAAAATATCATCGCTAAGGGCTTGCTGTGTAAGTGGTCCGACATGTTTATAGATAATTTTTCCCGCGCCACTAATAATAAATGTTTCCGGCACGCCGTAAACCCCCAATTCAATGGTAAGGCGTCCATCTCTATCTATACCGCTTTTACGATAGGGGTTGCCGAGGCTATGTAAGAAGCGGCGCGCTGCCTGGGGGGTGTCTTTATAATTTAGCCCGTAAATCACGATGTCATTTTGGGCAAGCTGCATAAGCAGCGCGTGTTCAAGCCGACAGGGTGCACACCAGCTCGCCCATATATTGAGCAAAACTGTTTCACCACTTTGAAAATCTTGCGCTGTTAATGTGCTGCCCGTCTCGAATGTCGGCACGTTAAATTGTGGCACGGGCTTTCCCTCAAGCGCGGTGGGAATGTGGTTCGGATCGCCACCAAAAAGCGCAAGCAAAAAAGCGACACATAGGCCAATAAATAAACTAAACGGCAGGTAATATTTAAGCGTCATTTAACCGCTTCCGGTAATAGCGTAATTGCAAAAGGCTGATAATGCTTATGCCCCCCCCCAAAAGCGCGACAACACCATAACTTGCCCAGATATAAATGCCATATTGTGCCATCAGCTTTGTCCTTTCATAGGCTGCACGCGCACGCGTTGGCGTAAAATCTCCATTTGCATACGCGTAAGCAAAAGTGCGAAAAATAATATGAAAAACCCACCCCCCATAACGAGAAGTGGATAGAGTAAATCCGGGTGAATACTAGGCCCCCCTGCACGCAATATGCTTGCAGGCTGATGCAAGCTATTCCACCAGTCAACGGAGAATTTAACAATCGGCACATTTACCGCGCCCACCAGCGCCACGATTGCCGCAATGGGTGCTGCACGCAACGGGTCATCTATCATCTGCCAAACGGCTATATAACCCAGATAGATAAACAATAGGATGAGGGCAGAGGTGAGCCGTGCATCCCACACCCACCACGCACCCCACATAGGTTTACCCCATAGGCTGCCGCTAATCAGCATAGCCAATGTAAAGCAGGCTCCAATGGGGGCGGCAGCGCGTGCGGCTATATGGGCGAGCGGGTGACGAAACACAAGCGCCCATCCGCTTGCGCCAGCCATAAAACTATAGATAAACAGAGAAAGCCACGCGGATGGCACATGGATAAACATGATCCGCACTGTGCGGCCTTGCTGATAATCCTCCGGCGCGGCGAAGCTCATATAAAGACCAAGGCCAATAACGCCAAGCGCAATAAGCCAAAGCGGCGCATGTAATGCGTGTGCCAGACCCATAAAACGATGTGGGTTGGCATAATAATGATAATAGTCTGTTATGCGGCGCGGCATATGGTTTCCTATCTTAAACTTGCGCGTAATGAGGCAGCAATTACAAAGGGTGATAGCATAAAAGCGGCCAGGCTAAACAGGGCTAATATAGAAATATTCATCCATGGTGCGGGGCTTGTTATGCTGGTGCTGCCAAAAATAATAAGCGGCACATAAAGCGGCATGGTAATGAGGGCGCCAAATAATGCGCCGCGTTTTATGCTGACGGCAATCGCCGCACCTATGCCGCCCAAACAGGCCAATGCTGGTATTGCGCTTATCATGCTCATCAGCATAAGGGGCATCGTCTCTATGGTGATATTGAGCAAAATGCCGCCAATACTGACGCTCGCAATAAGCGGCAGAATAATGCTGAGGCAGTGCGCGCATAATTTTGCGATAATTATCGTTTCAAGCGGCATATTGATGAGCATGAGTTGATCGAGTGTGCCATCTTCATAATCCTCCTGAAACATAGAGTCGAGTGAAAGCAAAAGGCTAAGCAATAAGGCAACCCATAATAAGCCGGGCGCGAGCTTTTTAAGCAGGCTGATTTCGGCACCAACACCAAAGGGCAGGAGGCTTATGGCAATAAAGAAAAATATGATAGATAGCATGATGCGCCCTTGCTTGTGCATAAGCTGCAATGTGTGCTGGATAAGGGCGAGGAAAATTGTCATAAAATGCCCCTCAATCCAAATGAAATTCATCTGGTGCAAAGCGCAAAGTCTCATGGCTCGCCGCAATCAAAATCCCCCCTGCCGCTAGATGCGCGGTGGCTTGGTCATGTAGGCGTTTTTTGCCTTGCGCATCCAGGGCGGTTAGGGGTTCATCCAGCAACCATATTTGTCGTGGCGCAAGCCAGAGGCGCGCAAGGGAGAGGCGGCGTTTTTGTCCGGCAGATAAATCGCTCACACGGCTTTCATGAAATGCGCCAAGCCCGCCTTTGTCAATCGCTGACTTTATTTCGGTTTTATCGGCTTTGCTTTGAAAAATCGCCGCAAAAAATTGCATGGTCTGCCACACATTTAATTGCGGTTTAAGTCCGTCCTGGTGTCCAATATAATGACATTGTGCGGCTAAATTTGTGCTGCCGGTGAATGTAATCTCACCCTTATAGGGGCGAAGTAAGCCAGCAATAAGGCGCAAAAGCGACGTTTTGCCCGCCCCGTTTTTGCCGCGCAGCGTAAGAGCCGTGCCAGCCTTTACCTCCAGACTTATATCCGTAAATATTTCATATATGCCGCGCCGGCATGATAGTTGCATAAGACGTATTATATTTTCATCATTAAATTTTTGTGCGGGGTCTATTGTCATGCTTAAAAACTTTTTTTCAAAATCACTATCCAATAGCATAGATTTTTTATCTAAAAAACAGTATAGTCATGCCGCATCCCGTGTGGAGCAAAAAATAATAACCGTGAATCATGATGCCGCACCCGCGCCAGAGCAACCCAAGGCGGTGAAGACAGAAAAGGCAGAAAAGGCAAATAAGGCAGAAAATGTCATTCAACTTGAAGCGCATATGCCTAAACCACAGCCGCAAAATATGAATGTGGCAGTGGCGCAAAAACCGCTAAAAGCGAAAAAAAACAAACAGTGTAAGGGTAAGGAGGAGCCTGAAATTATGTCGCAACGTAAACCAACCGTCAAAAAAGTGACAAAAAAATCTACAGCAAACAAAACGGATAGTCAAAAAATGACATCATCCGGACACCCCAATAGTTTTAAGGCGCGCAAAACCCTTAAAGTCGGCAATAAAAGCTATGTATATTATAGTCTAAAGGCCGCCGAGAAAAATGGATTGGACGGTATTTCAGCACTGCCTTATTCGATGAAAATTTTGCTGGAAAATCTATTGCGGCACGAAGATGGCACCACGGTTACAGCGGCAGATATTAAAGCGGTGAAACAATGGATGACACGGCGTAAATCCACCCGCGAGATTGCGTATCGCCCGGCGCGGGTTTTAATGCAAGACTTCACCGGCGTGCCCGCTGTGGTGGATTTGGCCACAATGCGTAACGCCATGCAAGATATTGATGGCAATCCACAAAAAATCAACCCCCTCACACCGGTTGATTTGGTGATCGACCATTCGGTTATGGTGGATAATTTCGGCACCGCCAAGGCGTTAAAACAAAATGTCGCGTTGGAATATGAGCGCAATAAAGAACGCTATGAGTTTTTACGCTGGGGCGCGCAAGCCTTTGAAAACTTCCGTGTTGTGCCGCCAGGAACAGGCATTTGCCATCAGGTTAATTTGGAGTATCTGGCCCAAACTGTCTGGACGCGCAAAGAAAAACAAGATGGCAAAACGGTAACACTGGCTTACCCCGATACATTGGTTGGCACAGATAGCCATACGACAATGGTCAATGGCCTTTCTGTTTTGGGGTGGGGCGTTGGCGGTATTGAGGCCGAGGCGGCAATGCTCGGACAACCCATATCCATGCTTTTGCCCGAAGTGGTGGGCTTTAAGCTCACTGGTAAATTACCCGAAGGGGCAACAGCAACAGATTTGGTTTTGACCATTGTTGAAATGCTCCGCAAAAAAGGCGTGGTGGGTAAATTTGTCGAATTTTACGGGGCAGGACTGGATAATCTATCTTTGGAAGACCAAGCCACAATCGCCAATATGGCGCCTGAATATGGCGCAACATGCGGCTTTTTCCCGATTGATTCGGATACGCTGTCTTATATGAAAGCAACGGGACGTAAAAAAGCCACCATTGATTTGATCGAAAAATATGCCAAAGCACAAGGCATGTATCGCACCCGCGCGAGCAAAGATCCGGTCTTTACGTCAAGCCTGTCATTGGATTTGAACAAAGTGCGCCCGAGCCTTTCCGGCCCCAAACGTCCGCAAGATCGGGTTTTGCTTGGTGGCATGCCAGAAAATTTTGCCCAAACGCTAAAAGATCAAAAAATCAATCAAAATGTGAGTAAGCAGCGTCATACGATTAAAGGCGAAACTTATGATTTGGGGCATGGTGATGTGGTGATTGCGGCCATTACGTCTTGCACCAATACATCTAACCCCAGCGTTATGTTGGGGGCGGGGCTTGTTGCGCGCAATGCACTGGCTAAGGGGTTGCAAGTTAAACCATGGGTTAAAACCTCGCTCGCACCGGGTTCGCAAGTGGTGAGCGCGTATCTTAAAGCCTCGGGTTTACAAAACCCCCTTAACCGTTTGGGCTTTAACATTGTAGGCTATGGTTGCACAACTTGTATTGGTAATTCCGGCCCACTACCGGCACCAATTTCGCACGCCGTAAACGAAAATGATCTGGTTGTGACGTCGGTTTTATCGGGCAATCGGAACTTCGAAGGGCGTGTGAGCCCGGATGTGCGGGCAAATTATCTGGCATCGCCTATGTTAGTGGTGGCCTATGCGCTGGCCGGTTCGGTGAATATCAATTTAGAAACCGAGCCATTGGGGCATGATAAAAAGGGTCATCCGGTTTATTTGCGCGATATTTGGCCAAGCAATAAAGAAATCGCCGAAACTGTGCGTAAATGTGTAAAACCGCAAATGTTCCGCAGCCGTTATGCCGATGTGTTTAAGGGCGATACGCAATGGCGTAAAATTAAAGCCGGAAGCGGTGAAACATTTAGCTGGGATAAAAAATCCACCTATGTGCAAAAACCAATATTTTTTGATGGGCTAAGCAAAGAACCCAGTGCATTAAAGCCGATTGAGAATGCACGTATTCTTGCACTTTTGGGTGATAGCATTACCACGGATCATATTTCGCCTGCCGGCGCGATTAAGGCCGATAGCCCAGCAGGAAAATATTTGACGACGCATAAGGTAAAACAACTGGATTTTAATTCCTATGGCGCACGGCGCGGTAATCATGAAGTGATGATGCGTGGCACATTTGCCAATATTCGTATTCGTAACCATATGGCACCGGGCACAGAAGGCGGCTGGACAAGCCTGCAGCCCGAAGGCAAAATCATGTCGATTTATGATGCGGCCATGGCCTATGCAAAAACCGAAACCCCATTGGTGGTTTTTGCCGGTAAAGAATATGGCACTGGTTCTAGCCGCGATTGGGCGGCTAAGGGCACGCGCCTATTGGGGGTGCGTGCCGTCATTGCCGAGAGCTTTGAGCGGATTCATCGCTCTAACTTGGTCGGCATGGGGGTTGCGCCTTTGCAATTTACTGGCGATATGAGTTGGCAAGATTTAAATCTGAAGGGCACCGAAACCATTACGATTGCCGGCTTTGACGGGGTGATAAAGCCGCGTCAAAAACTCAGCATGTCTGTGACTTATGAAAATGGGACGCAAAAAAATATAGACATGCTAAGCCGTATTGATACGCAAGATGAAGTGGATTATTTCATGAATGGCGGCATTTTGCATTATGTATTGCGTATGCTTGCTGCGTAAAAATAGCAGCAGCTTTATGAATATGCGCGCGGCGGTCTATAGACTTACCGCGCGCTTTTTTATATGTTGATAAATAAAGGCTAAACATAAAACGGGATCATTTCATGAAATTTACAGTTGTCGGCACGGGTTATGTGGGGCTTTCTAATGCGGTTTTGCTGGCACAACATTATGATGTTACAGCGTTAGATATAGATGAACACCGTATTGATAAAATCAATCAGCGCGTATCGCCCATTCGCGATGCGGATATTGAAGCATTTTTCAAAAATAAAACGCTTAACCTCACCGCTACGCTGGATAAGCAAAAAGCCTATGAGGGGACTGATTTTGTGATCATCGCCACGCCTACAGATTATGATCAGGAAAATAATTATTTCAATACAGATAGTGTAGATCAAGTGGTTGCAGATATTGTGCAGTTTAATCCGCATGCAGTGATTGTCATTCGCTCTACCGTGCCGGTCGGGCACACAGATAAGTTGCGTGAAAAAACAGGCGCAAAGCATTTATTTTTTGCACCTGAGTTTTTGCGCGAAGGCGCCGCCCTTTATGATAATTTGCACCCATCGCGCATTGTGGTTGGCGGCGATAGCGCGCTGGCGAAAAAATTCGCGTTTGCTTTGCAGCATTGCGCCCAAAAAACTGATGTGCCGGTGCTCTTTACCGGGGCGAGCGAAGCCGAAGCGATTAAATTATTCGCCAATACATATTTGGCAATGCGGGTCGCCTTTTTTAATGAGCTTGATTCTTATGCAGAGGCACATGGGCTTGCCGCGCGCGAGATTATTGATGGTGTATGTTTGGACACACGTATTGGTGATTTTTACAATAATCCGTCATTTGGCTATGGCGGCTATTGTCTGCCCAAAGACACAAAGCAGCTTTTGGCGAATTATGAACACGTGCCCAATGAGTTGATTCGCGCCATTGTTGATGCCAATCGCACGCGCAAGGATTTTATTGCCGATGCGATTTTACGCCACAACCCCCAAACCGTAGGGGTCTATCTTTTGGCGATGAAAACGGGGTCGGATAATTTTCGTTCATCGGCCATTCAAGGCATTATGAAACGCATAAAAGCAAAGGGTATTGAGGTGATTGTCTATGAACCAGCCTTAAAGGAAAACCATTTTTTTAATTCGGAAGTATTGACCGATTTGGCACAATTCAAACAGCGGGCGGACATTATCATTACCAACCGGATGGATGAGGATTTGGCGGATGTCGTTGACAAGGTTTATACACGTGATTTATTCGGCACAGTGTAAATGGCTTGACAGCGCCGCTATTTATGGCCTTTATGCATAGGCTAAAACTATAAGAAGGAGAGGTTTTATGGAGTTAAATTCTAATATTACAGCAATCGTTACAGGTGGTGCATCCGGTTTAGGGGCAGCGACAGTGCGCTTATTGGCCAGCAAGGGTGTGAAATGCGGTATTTTCGACCTGAATGAAGAAGCCGGCCAAAAAATTGCTGAAGAGGTTGGCGGTGCGTTTGCCAAGGTAAATGTAACCAGTGAAGAAGACGTTGATGCAGGCTTTGCTGAAATTCGTGGTAAATTGGGACAAGAGCGCATTTTGGTAAATTGTGCCGGCACAGGTAATGCGGTTAAAACCGCATCGCGCGACAAAGAAACCGGCGAGATTAAACATTTTCCGCTTGATGCCTTTAATCTCATCATTCAAATCAATCTGGTCGGCACATTTCGGTGCATTGCAAAATCTGCTGCTGGTATGATGACGCTTGACCCGCTGCCATGTGGCGATCGTGGTGCCATGGTCAATACAGCATCGGTTGCCGGTGAAGACGGGCAAATCGGCCAGGCCTCTTATTCGGCCTCCAAAGCAGGTGTGATCGGCATGACATTGCCTATCGCGCGGGATTTATCGCGCGAAGGCATTCGGGTCAATACGATTTTGCCGGGTATTTTTGATACACCCTTGCTTGCTGGTGCACCGGAAAATGTGCGCCAGGCATTGGGGGCACAAGTGCCTTATCCCTCACGCTTGGGCCAGCCAGAAGAATATGCCAAACTTGCCTGCCTTATGTGCGAGCTTAATTATTTTAATGGTGAGGATGTGCGCCTTGATGGGGCAATTCGTATGGCACCACGCTAAAATTTAAGCGTTACACTAGGTATATAAAGATTACGCGCGTCTGCGACATATAAGTCGTAACTAGAATTGGCTTTTGTCAAGCGGTGGGTCTTGTCTGAACATATCAGAAAACTAGCCATAGTGGCGCGTGAACCTAAACACGTTAGGGCAACACTTTTCATAGGTGTATATAAACTATAGCTGGAAACCGGTAAAAAAGTTGCAAAAAAGGTAACAAATAAGTTTTTAGAAAAGCCATTTAGTGGAGCCATTACATAGCATAGATAACTGGCTTTCTGATAAGCGAGCCTGAGTTTATGAGGTTCTACGCTAGTAAAACCAATAGGAATGAAATCATAAATACAACTATTTTTAGGGGGGTTACCTATACCAAGAGCAGCAAATCAAACCAGCATAAGGCATTCCATCATAAATCTTGCTTTTCTTGCGCGTAAGGTGATTCGTGGTGGTAACTATATATAATAATCATATATAGTAATTATTGACAAGATACCCCTTATGGGTATATACCCCCTATAGGTATATAGGAGATGAGTAAATGCACCCATCGCATAAACACCATTTGGGAAAGTTAAACCGCATAAGCGGGCAAGTTGATGCAGTAAAACGCATGATTGAGGCGGAAAAATATTGCGTTGATATTATGATGCAAATTAAGGCCGCGCGCGCCGCGCTAAAGGCTGTGGAATTAGCCGTGCTTGAAACCCATATGCATGCGTGTCTGGATAAAGCGCATACCGGCAAGGCGAAGACACGTAATAAGCAAATCGGTGATATTATGGCGCTGCTCAAAAAATATGAATAGGAGCAGCTAATGAGCAAAACCCCAAGCTGCTGTGAACCATCAGAGCCAGAAACTGCGTCCTGCCATGCGCCAAAGGGGCGTGCGCGTATTGATATTTTATTTTGGGGGTCTTTGACTGGCGTAGGCTTTCTGTTTGCTCTGGCTGTGCTATCACCTGCATGGGTTATAGCTTATCCATGGCTAAATACAATGACACATACAGTGCATCAGATGATTTACGCCATGTGGTGGGGGGTGGTAATGGGTGTGCTATTTGTTGGGGTGCTTACGAAAATTCCACGCGATTTTATCATGGCCATATTAGGCCAGGGCGGCAGCATAACTGGCTTGTTGCGTGCCACCGGCGCAGGCGTTATGCTGGATTTATGTTCGCATGGCATTTTAATGGTGGCGGCGAAATTATATGAACGCGGCGCAAGTGCGGGGCAGATTATGGCTTTTCTTCTGGCCAGTCCATGGAATTCATTTTCGCTCACCCTTATCCTTATCGGCCTGATTGGCCTTCACTGGACAGCCCTTTTCACTGTGCTGTCAATGGTCATTGCACTTAGCACAGGGTGGATTTTCGACCGGCTGGTTGCGTATAATATTTTACCTGCCAATCGGTATGAGATTGCTCATGATCCTGATTTTCGGTTCTGGTCTGAGGCAAAAGCGGGGCTAAAACAGGCATCATTTAATATCGCATTTTTTAGGGATATTCTTATTAGCGGCATAAAAGATTCTAAAATGGTGGTGCGCTGGTTGCTGTTCGGTATTTTATTGGCCGCGATTTTGCGCGCCCTGTTTGCACCAGAACAATTTGAGCAATTCTTCGGCCCGAGCTTGTTAGGTCTTTTGGTTACAGTTTTTGTGGCCACAATTTTGGAGGTGTGCTCTGAAGGTGCAACCCCCATTGCTGCGGATATTTTAACCCGTGCCAAAGCACCAGGAAACGGCTTTGCCTTTTTAATGGCCGGTGTGGCGACGGATTACACTGAAATTATGGTGCTAAAAGATACGACCAAAAGCTGGCGGCTGGCTTTGTTCTTGCCGCTTATTACTGTGCCACAGGTCTTGCTTGTCGGCTGGCTTATCAATCGTTCGGTTAGTCTATAAATGGGGGGATAAGAAAATTATGCGCCGCTAAAGTGCAATTTGGTATAGTTATTGAATATGCTTTTCACAAATCGTTTAGTGTATATGAAGGGCATTTCGAAAAGATGAAATTTACCACATTGGGCGCATCGGGGCTTAAAGTTTCAAAAATTTGCTTTGGCTGTATGTCATTGGGTGATGTAGATAATCCGGTGCATCCCTGGGCGGTGGGCGCGGAAGAAGGTCGCCGCCTTATCCGCATGGCACTGGAACATGGAATAAACTTTTTTGACACCGCCAATCTATATAGTGGCGGCATGTCCGAAACGCATTTGGGCGGCGCGGCTTGATAATGATGTTTGCGTCTTGGATCTACAAAAATATATAACGCGGAGAGGATAAAAATGAGTAACCAATATGATTTAGAAAAATTCCAAGAACAACTCAATGAAAAATTTTATCGGATCGAGGTATATCGTTAGAAGATTTAGAAGAATCTGACGTAGGATTAGTTCGCCAATTGAGTAATGAGATATTGGTAGCAAATGTGTCGCAACCAAAAGGAATGTGCAACGCTAAAACAAGAAAAACGGCTAACCAAATTTAGCCGGACGTCCTTCTAATTCGGCACGCACCGCCTCTGTCTGATTGGGCGAGCCGATTACATCATCTTGCAACACAGATTCAAGCAATAACGTATCTGCCACAAAACGGTCGGCAGGTTCATTAAATAAACGCTTAATGCTACGAATGGCATCCGGATTGCGCGTGGCAATATAGCTTGCTGTTTCAACCGCGGCTGCAAAGGGGTCATCACAAATGCGCGTAAGAAAGCCATGCGTTTGGGCTTCTTCGGCTTCAAAGATGCGCCCGGTAAAGGCGAGTTCTTTAACAACATCCTCACGCGCTACCTGCGTCATCGCATGCGTTGTGCCCATATCGGGCACCAGTCCCCAGCGGATTTCCAAAATCGAATAACGTGTCTTGGGCGCGCCATAACGTATATCCGCGCCCATCATGATCTGAAAGCCACCGCCCAAAGCAACGCCATGGGTTGCAGCAATAACCGGCACGGGGGCTTCGCGCCATGTCCAACAGACTTGTTGCACTAAATTGGTCATGCCATGCGTGCGCGTAGCCAGAGGCGTGCGCTCTTTACTGACATTGGCATTGCTTCCATCTGCGATTTTGGTGAAATTCCCCATATCCAGGCCGGCACAAAAGCTGCGCCCTTCGCCCGATAAAATCGCCACCCGCGCATCTGCGGCCGCTTTTAATGTCTCGCCGGCCTCAATAAGCCCTTCCATCATCTCCATATCCAGCGCATTCATTTTATCACCGCGTGTCATGGTGATATAGGCAATATGGTCTTTTACTTCAAAACGCACACGTTCGGACATGATTAGTCTCCTTCACTCTATTTATGATGAAACTCATATCGCATTTTATCAAATTGTGCAAATTGTGTATGATAAAATTTATGCGCCTGGGCATCCGGCATAAATCTGGCTTTGGCACGATAGGCTTTTGCTGCCATATGATTAAGGTCTTGCTTTTGCACGGCGGCGGCGGCAAGCAAAGCTGCCCCGAAAGAGGCGTCTCCATTTTGTCCCAGCCTTATTTCGGCATTGAGCATATCGGCCAGCATTTGTGCCCAAAAGGCGCTTGCACCCCCGCCACCAAGCAGATGCAATGTTTTAAGCGGCACGCCACATTTTTTACGCATATCCTGCACAATATCGTAAAAGGCAAAACTTAGCCCCTCAAAGCCTGCGCGGGCAATATCTGCCCGATCACTGGCACGGCTTAACTGCGAAATATGCGCGCGATAAGCGCCATTCCAATGCGGCGCGCGCTCGCCATTAAGATAGGGGTGAAACAAAACCCCATGCGCCCCGCGCGGGGCGGTTTGTGCGAGCGCATCCATTTCTTCCACGGGCATATCATTCAGAAAAACACGCCCCAGCCAGCCAAGCGCGCTGGTGCATTGGTTCATACCCGCGGCATGATAATAAAGCCCCGCTATAATATGTGGATAGCACGAAACAGGGGGAAAGCAATGAGCTGTATCATCGCTTAGCGCCACCACACCGGCAGAGGCCAGTTTTAGGCTTGCGCTTCCTTTGGCACTTGCCCCACAACATAACCATTCAATGCTGGTATCGATACTGCCTTGAAAAAGCGGAATTGAATGGTCGACACCAAGCATGCTGGTTATGTGCGCATTAAGATAACCGGCCACATGCATTGCCTTATGTAAATCCGGTAAATGCGTGGGGTGCACGCCGGCAAAATCCATCAGCTCTGCCGCCCAATTTTGGGTTGCATAATCTCCCATAAGCGCGCCTATGGCTTCACCGAAATCGCTACTATGTGTATCTATCGCGCTTATTTGCGCGCGTAGCCAGTCTTTGGCGAAATAGATTTTTTCAACCCGCGCCCATAATGTCGGCTCATTTTCCTGCAGCCAGATAAGCTGCGGCAGTGTCCAGCCCGGATTCGCCTGATTGAGGCTATGCGCCAGCACACTATGATGGGCGCGTAAATAGTCTGCCTGTCTGGTTGCGCGCTGGTCGCTCCATAATATGGCCGGACGCAAGGGCACCCCTGCTCCATCGGTAAGCACAGCAATATGCGCGCCACCGCTAAACCCAATGCCCGCCATGCGCTTTGCCTCTTGCGGATAATCACGCGCCATATCGTGCAAAGCCTCAAACAGTGCCGCCCGCCAATCCAGCGGGTTTTGTTCTGCCCACCCTGTGTGCGGGTGAGACGTCGCAAGCGGACGCGTAAAGGTTACGATAGTCTGCAAAACGTCATCCAGCAGGCATAATTTCAACCCGCTCGCGCCCAAATCAATCCCTAAAAAAAACATACGCCCCTTATGTATCTTGCTGGGCAAAGGCCTTCACCAGATGATGGGCAATCGCCATGGGGGGAGGCACACCGAATGTGCCTTCGCCATTTAAGGCCGCGCGTATATCTGCCCGCGACACCCAGCGCGCATCCGCAAGTTCTATGCCATCCAAATACATATCTGTGCTTTTGGCCTGCGCCAAACACCCAATCATAAGCGAGGCAGGAAACGGCCAGGGCTGGCTTGCATGATACTGCACATGTGTCACCGTCACACCCGCCTCTTCCATCATTTCACGCGCCACCGCTTCTTCTATGGTTTCACCCGGCTCCACAAAACCGGCCAGGGCAGAAAACATATTTTCTGGCCAGCCCGCTTGCCGCCCCAGCAAACACATATCTTCATATATGGCGAGCATAATCACCACCGGATCGGTGCGTGGAAAATGTTCGGCAGAACAAGCCGCACATACGCGTTTATAGCCGCTATCTTGCACTGTCGTTTCTCCGCCACAGCGCGCGCAAAAGCCATGACGAATATGCCAATCCAGCATGGCTTTGGCCTGGGCTAAAATCGCCACTTCACCGGCAGACATATCCCCCGCAGCGGCAAGGGCACGTAAATCTTCAAATTGTCCCATGCCCTTAAAAGGCGGCCTATCCTCGGGCGCTGACATATCCGATATATCCAGCGCAAAAAGCGGCTTGCCGCGCTTATTTATGCCCAGAAAAATACATAAGCGTGCAGGCGTTAGCACATCTTTCAAGACGTCACGCGGCAACCAGCCAACATCACGCCCATCGCCCGCATGTAATTCGGGTAAAACAAGCGGGCATAAATTCCATAGCGGCACAAATAGGGCATGGGGACCAAGCATATGCTCACGCAGCCACGCCGTATCATTGCGCTGATGGCCGGCGCGGTCTAACGGATTATTGGCAAATATTATCGGGCTTGGTGGTAATGACATAAACTCCCTTTCACTGTGGATAAAATGACATGATGTGAAAAAAGGAGCAAGTGCAGATTTGCCTTATTTTTTGATTTCGCCTATAGTGCGTAATGAGAGGTTGGCGGCAGACGCATCCCTCGCCAACCGGGTCAGGTCCGGAAGGAAGCAGCCCTAACGAGTTCGACGCGGGTTGCCTGTCCAATCTCTCGCCTTATCAAACCAAACGCATAATCAAACCAAGCACATATATGAAACATTATGGATAATTCCGAAATCGATAATACTACCCCCCCACCCGCACAGGCAACATCCGGGGAGGGCTTTGGCTTTATGGACGCAGCAGATGCAGAAAATAATATCGCCCCGCCGCAAGCTGCCTATCAGGTTTTGGCACGAAAATACCGCCCGCAAAATTTTGACGACCTTATCGGGCAAGATGCCATGGTGCGCACCTTACGCAATGCCTTTGCCAGTGGGCGCATCGCCCATGCCTTTATGCTTACCGGTGTGCGGGGTGTGGGCAAAACCACAACAGCGCGTATCCTAGCCCGCGCGTTGAATTATCATACCGAAACATGCGACCACCCAAGCGCTGATATGCCCGAACACGGCACGCATTGCGCGGCTATTATGGAAGGGCGGCATGTCGATATATTAGAGATGGATGCGGCCTCACGCACAGGCATAGATGATATTCGCGAAATTATAGATAATGTGCGCTATGCGCCTGCTTCGGCACGCTATAAGGTCTATATTATTGACGAAGTGCATATGCTCTCTACCCAGGCCTTTAACGGGTTACTCAAAACACTGGAAGAGCCGCCCGCACATGTGAAATTTATCTTTGCCACAACCGAAATTCGTAAAGTGCCGGTAACCATATTATCACGTTGTCAGCGTTTTGATTTGCGCCGCTTAAGTCATACGGATATGGACCAATTACTTACCCGCACATGCATGGCAGAAAAGATTGAGTTACAAGACGAAGCACGCGCCTTGCTTGCGCGCGCGGCGGAAGGTTCCGCACGCGATGCGCTGTCTTTGCTTGATCGCATATGGGCACATGCTGGCGACGAGATTGCCTCTTTGGGCATGGATGAAATACGTTCATTATTGGGGCTTGCCGATCGCGGACAAATACTCGACCTATTCGACCTCACCTTGCAAGGTAAAATAGCCGAGGCTTTAGCCGCGTTTGCCGCGCTTTATGATTTGGGCACAGATGCCCTGATGCTTATTGGTGATCTGGTCGATCTGACCCATTGGCTCACACGGCTTAAATATGTGCCCAATGCACCGCGCGATGTAACCATTGCTGAGGCACAAATCACACAGGGGCAAAATATTGCCGAGACATTATCCATGAGCGTTCTGGGGCGGTGCTGGCAGATTTTGCTGAAGGGCTATCAGGATGTCATGCACGCACCAAACCCCTATGTGGCCGCCGAGATGGTGCTTATTCGCATGGCACATATTACCGATTTACCCACACCGGAAGACTTGATAAAGCAATATGAGGCAGCCCCGGCCACCACCCCCCAAACGCCCCCCGCGCCAGTGACGCCCCCCCAAAACACAATGACACAAGCGGATGCCCCCACATATGAACAAGGCGCGCCCGGTGCCAATATGGCAGCAACAAAGCGCGCTACACAAACAAATACGCAAACGCATATTCATACATTTCAAGATATTGTGAGCCTTATCGCTGCCAAAGGTGAAGCAGCCTTGCATCATATATTAGACCAGCAGGCACGGTTAAATACCTTTCAGCCCCCCGCCCCGAACCGCATGGGGCATATAGAGTTGCGCTTTACGGGGGATGCGGCACAAAAAAATATGCTTATGCAGGAATTACCGCAAAAACTGCTTAACTGGACACAGCAAAGCTGGATAGTGTCTTTAGCGCAAGATGAAACCTCATCCCCTCCCACTATGGCCGCTATGGATGAAACCACGGCACAGCGAGAAAAATTATTACAAGACCCGCTTATTCGCACCACATTGGATATATTTCCCGATGCAGAAATTACAGCAATTACCGAGACCGGCGCAGAGACTATGACCCCTGAATATGACGGGGATGATGGCTAAAGCACATGCGTGGGGAAGACATTGAACAGCTGATAAAAATTATGGCGCGCTTGCCTGGCCTGGGGCCACGCTCGGCACGGCGCGCTGTGCTTCATTTACTTCGCACCCCCGAACAAGTGCTCGACCCCCTTATTACTGCCTTAACCACAGCACGAAATAATGTATCTGCCTGCACGCAATGCGGTAATTTGGATACGCATAATCCATGCACAATCTGCACCGATCCACGCCGCGACCTGTCTTATATTTGTGTGGTTGAAACTGTTGGCGATGTATGGGCCTTAGAGCGCGCGCAAGCCATTTCCGGCCATTATCATATTTTGGGCGGCAGACTTTCCGCATTAGATGGCGTGGGACCAGAAGATTTGAATTTGGAAAATTTGCGCGCGCGCGCCATGCAAGAAAATGTGCAGGAAATTATTTTGGCCTTGAATGCAACTGTAGAAGGCCAAAGCACTGCGCATTATATTATGGATATGCTGCATGGTGTGAATGTTAAGATTACACGACTTGCCCATGGTGTGCCCGTGGGGGGCGAATTGGATTATCTGGATGAGGGCACATTGGCTACAGCGGTGAAATCACGCAGCCTTATCTAATTTTTATTTTCTGGTAAGGCCGGTTTGGAAATCTCCTCGACATTATCCAGCTCAACATTGGTGATTTTTTCGCCGCGCGATAAAACCTTACCCGATGAGGTTTCAATTTGTTTAATATCAGCTTCTGCCTGATTAAAATGCCGTTTCAAATTATTCACACGTTCACTTAGGCGCGATACATCTTCCATTAAATGACGCACTTCCGCTTGAATGTGACTTGCTTGCTTGTGCATTTCCACATCGCGCATAATGGCACGCACCGTATTTAAGGTGAGCCACATTGTATTGGGCGATACGGGATAAATCCGCATATCGCGGCATTTTTGAATGGTATCTGGCAAGGAAAGATGCAGCTCGGAAAATATACTCTCCGAAGGCAGAAACATCAACGCCGCCTCAGCCGTCTCACCGGGAATAAGATATTTCTCGGCAATGGCGCGGGCATGGCGTAGCGTATTATCGCTTAACTGCTTAAGGGCGGCTTTGGCAGCATCCGCATTTTCAGCAACGCGCATCGCTTGAAATGCCTCAAGCGGGAATTTACTATCCACCACAATCGGGCCTGGCGGATCGGGCAATAAAATAAGGCAATCGGCGCGCTTGTTATTGCTTAGGGTTGTTTGCAATTTATAGGCATCTTGCGGCAACGCATCGCGCACCAAATCATTTAGCCTTATTTCACCGAAACTACCACGCGCTTGCTTATTATCCAATATATGCTGCAAATTCACCACTTGCCCCGAAAGCGCGGTGATTTTTTCTTGTGCCTGGTCGATAAGTGCCAGCCGCTGGCCAAGCTCACCCAAAGTCTTACCGGTTTTTTCACTATTTTCGCGCAAATTCACCGTTACATTTTGCGTTAAATGGTCGAGGCGTTCATTAAGTGTGCGGCTTAATTCACCACGGGCTTTTTCTTGTGTCTCGCTAAGCGCGCCAAGGCGGCCAACCATTTCGCTATGCTGCTTTTGCAGGGCGTCTATATGGGCAAGAAGTGCTGCATCATGCGCATGCGGACGGCGCGTTAGGCCGAAAAAAATAAGCGCACAGATAAATGCACCCCCAATTGCGATAAAGAAATAGTCCATGCCGTAAATCTAGGTGATTCGACATAGACTTGACCACATCAATCGCTTAGCGTATTGCATAGATTATGACGATTAGAGATATTATCCATGTCCCCGACCCGCGCCTGAAAACCATATCAAAGCCGGTAAAACAGGTGGACGACACCCATCGCGCGCTTATGGATGACATGCTGGAAACCATGTATGCCGCACATGGTATTGGCCTTGCGGCCATACAGATCGGCGTGCCCGAACGCATTATTGTGATGGATTTATCACCCGCAGATGATGCAGATAAAGAAGCGCGTTATGATATGTCGCAATCGCAAGACACAGAGCCACGTTATTTCGTTAATCCGGAAATTATATGGGTATCGGAAGCGATGAATAATTATCAGGAAGGCTGCCTTTCCGTGCCCGGCTTTTATGATGACGTGGAACGCCCCGCCCAGTGCCGCGTGCGGTTTCTGGATTATCACGGCACATTGCAGGAAATAGAGTGCGATGGCCTGCTTGCGACCTGTCTTCAGCATGAAATGGATCATCTAAACGGCATTGTGTTTCTTGACCATTTATCGCGGCTTAAGCGCGAACGCATTGTTAAGAAACTTAAAAAGCAATCCATGGTTAATGTGTAAGGGAGCTTTTGCCCCATGCGGCTTATTTTTATGGGAACCCCGGAATTTGCCGCAACGGCCCTAGACGCTCTATATCAGGCAGGCCATGAGATCATTGCGGCCTATAGCCGCCCGCCTGCACAATCAGGCCGTGGCCTGCAGGTGCAAAAAACACCCGTGCAGCGTTTTTGCGACGCAAAGGGTATAGATTTATATATGCCGCAAAACTTCAAATCCCCCGAAGTCATTACACAATTCCAGACGCATCAGGCAGACCTTGCCATTGTTGCGGCCTATGGCCTGCTTTTGCCGCAGGTCATTTTGGATGCGCCGCGCGTGGGCTGCTGGAATATTCATGCATCATTATTGCCACGATGGCGGGGTGCCGCACCCATTCAACGTGCCATTATGGCCGGCGATAACCAAACCGGCATTACAATTATGCAAATGGATGCGGGGCTGGATACGGGGGCTATTTTATACCAGGAGACAATATCTATTTTGCCGCAAGATACCGCTGCAAGCCTACATGATAAACTCGCGCATCTGGGAGGGCAGGCCATGTGCACCGCCCTTGCCACCCCCGCACTTACCACCCCCGCACTTACCACCCCCGCACATACACCACACGCGCAAGACGAAACCGGCGCGCTTTATGCGCCGAAAATACAAAAAGCAGAAGCGCGCATAGACTGGCAGCGTCCGGCGGCAGAGCTCGACCGGCACATTCGTGGTCTATCGCCTTTTCCCGGTGCATGGTGTATGTGGGGAAAAGAACGGCTTAAAATCCTAAATTGCCGCATCGCTGAAAAAACGTATCCGCCGGCGCCCCCCGGCACGGTGCTGGATGATGCCCTTACCATTGCCTGTGGCGAAGGCGCATTGCGCTTGCTCTCCGTGCAACGTGCTGGAAAGAGTGCATTAGACGCGCAGACGTTTCAGCGCGGCGCGAAACATCTCACAAGCACAGGGTTGGCATAAATATGGAACAATTTCGGACTATAATGAGAAAATTGGCTATACGGATGCGGCAGGGCACGCAGTTTGTCCGCAAAACATACGCCGCTATTAGGCATATTATTTTATGGTTTGTCACCCGCCCGCCTGTGATAATCCTCCTGCTCATTGCGGGGGTTTACATGTTTTTTGCTTTTGGCTTGGATGATTGGGACGCGAAAAATGTTGAACATATTCGGAATTGGGCGCTGATTTTCGGCGGCATTTTCGCGATTATTTTTGCCACATGGCGCAGCATGGTGGCGCAAAAACAGGTTGACCTTGCCGCGCAAAGCCACGCCATTGACCGCATGAATAATGCGGTCGCCATGTTATCCAGCAAGAAACTTTACGAGCGCATTGGGGCGATTCATTCCCTACAACAAATTATGCGCCTATCGGCTAAATCCATTAAAACAGCCCTTGGTGATAAACAACAAGCCTTAAATGACTGGGACATTGCCAATAAAATATTGCGGGAGTTTATTCGAAACGCCGCGCAAGAGATTGCAATCTATCGTGAACAAAAACAAAAAATAGACAACTGGTTGACAGCAGAAGAAGAGCAACGCGGTGAGAAACCAAACCTTATCCCTTGCCCGGATATTCGTAATGCCCTCACCACATTGCAAAACGAGACTCAATTTCACGTAGGCAAGGGTGGTCAAGGCGATAGATCTTACTATGATTTATCTGGCGCACTGCTTATGGGACTAGAATTGCACGGCTTAACCCTCACTCATTTCAACTTTTCTGCCGCCAATTTTTCACTATCCAATTTCGTGCAAACAAAATTTCATGAAGCTAATTGCTTCAAGGCAGAATTTCATAAAGCTGATTGCCAAGAGGCACAATTTCATGGAGCTAATTGCTTGGGGGCAAAATTTCATAAAGCTGAGTGCCAGTGGGCAGAATTTCATGGAGCTGAGTGCTTGGTGGTAGAATTTATATCATGTGATGTGTCCGGTGCTAATTTTTCCGATGCAAAAAATCTCAATAACAACAAATGGGATGATAGTTACTATCGTGAAATGTTCCCGCCTGAGGGTTTGCCGGATGATATTTTGCAAACATTAAAGCCGATAGAGCCCGCTTAACCCATGCCGCGTTACAAGCTCATTATTGAATATGATGGCGCGCCCTTTTGTGGCTGGCAAAGCCAGCAAAATGGCATTGCTGTGCAAGATATTTTAGCGGGTGCAGTGGCGCGCTTTTGTAACGCAGATGTGCCGCTTTTCGGGGCAGGGCGCACGGATAAGGGCGTGCATGCGCGCGGGCAGGTGGCGCATATGGATTTGCCCAAAGCCTATCCGTGCCATAAAATCCGTGACGGGGTGAATTTTTATCTTAAACCCCACCCCATTGCCGTGCTGGATGTGCAGCAGGTGGCGGATGATTTCGATGCGCGCTTTTCCGCCTGTAAACGGCATTATCGCTATCGCATTATCTGCCGCCGCGCGCCCCTGATATTAGCACGCGCCCATGCCTGGTGGGTGCCGCACCCGCTGGATAGCGCGGCAATGCATGAGGCAGCACAAATATTGATTGGCAAGCATGATTTCACCACATTTCGGGCCGCACAGTGTCAGGCCGCCTCCCCCATACGCACCCTCGACCGGCTGGATGTGCAGATGAAAGACGAAAGCATTGAGATTTATGCATCTGCCCGAAGTTTTTTGCACCATCAAATCCGCTCTATTGCTGGCGCGCTCAAATTTGTCGGCGAAGGAAAATGGCAAAATGAAGATCTACGCGCCGCCCTACAGGCACGCGACCGCACCGCCTGTGCGCCCGTCGCGCCCGCGCATGGGCTTTATTTCATGCATGTAGATTATGACTAACACCGGCATTTATTACGATTGTTTCTTCAAATTTTTGCGCTATAATCTTATCCATAATATTAAAAAGGACTAAAACAAATGAAGCGTATTTTTCTTGCCATTTTTGCAGCGATTATTGCCATTGGCATTATTGGATCTTTTGTGATTACCAGAGATGGCGCACGGGTTACACCACAAGGCAGTGGTATCGTTGCGCTTGATGCGGGGCGCTTTGAAGCCTATCCCCTGCCAGATTATGCAAGAAAATTTGTCACACAAGACTATAAGAGCTATTTGATTGAAGTGGAAACCGGCATCAAGCTACATATTCTTGAGGTGGGACGCGGCTATCCCGTTTTGCTTCAGCATGGCAATCCAACCTCTGGTTTTCTTTATCGCAAAATTGTTGAACACCTTCCCCTCGAGCGGGTGCGCGTGATTATGCCAACCCTGGTAGGGCTTGGCTTCTCCAGCAAGATTCCGGCCTCACAGCACACACTTGAAAATCATATACGCTGGCTGAATCAGGCGCTGCTTCAGCTAAACTTAAAAGAGCTGGTTTATGTCGGGCAGGATTGGGGTGGCCCCGTCGGTATGGGCGCTCTGGCACTGTCGCCTAACCGCCTGAAAGGTCTTATTGCCATGAACACAGCATTTACCGCCCCGAAACAAAAGGCCGATCTTTCCCCCGCACATGCAGCGGTCAAAACGCCTATTATTGGCGAGTTTCTAACCGGCGTGGTTGGTTCAATTTTTGACTCCTTGCCCCGTGTGCAAGGTGATCCGGCATCTTTGCCGGCAGATGTTTTAGACCTTTACGCGCGCCCGCTCGTTGAAAGCGGTAATGAAAAAGCACCGCTTGCGCTTATGCGTATGGTGCCCGATGGTCCTGACCATCCAAGCGCGGTGCAAATGCGTATGATTGAAACCTATGTAAACGGCTTGGATATTCCCACCGAAATTGTCTGGGGGATGGCAGATCCCATACTTGGTAAACAAATTGATGCTATGGCTGCTCATTTTCCGAATGCGCCTGTTCTTAAAACGCCGGCAGGGCACTTTCTGCAGGAAGAAGTTCCCGAAGACATTGCGGGCGCTTTGCTGCGTGTCATTGACCGCGTTCTTGTTGGGGACAAATAAATGGGCTTTTTATTATGTAGAGACGTTTATATATAAATTTGAAAATTAAGGCTTGCCTTTTACCACCGGAAACGGATATTTTCTTAAAAATGATACCCCTATATCAAACGGAACCTAAAGCGTGAGCGGCACACATAAAGACCGCCCTTTATCAAATAATCCGATTATTCTGGACTTTGATAATAACGCACTTTTAACCGCACTTTTCGGCGCACATAATGAAAATTTAGCGCAAATTGAAACCGCCCTCGATATATCTATTGCCGGGCGTGGTAATCGTGTCATTATTTCCGGAGAACAAGATGCTTGTATTCATGCACAAAAAGTTTTACAAAATTTATATGAACAACTCCACCTTGTCGGCACGCTTTCACCCGGTGATATTGATGGCGCAATCCGCATGAACGCACCCCATATGCCCAAAAAAACGCATCACATAAAATGTGATATGAAAGTTTCTATTCGCACCCAAAAGCGCGAAATAAAACCGCGCACCCAGATGCAGGCACATTATATAAATATGCTGAATACCCATAAAATGTGCTTTGGTGTTGGGCCTGCCGGAACAGGCAAAACATATCTTGCTGTGGCCAGTGCCGCTGCTTTATGGGCACAAGGGGCGGTGGAACGTATTATTTTATCACGCCCGGCTGTAGAGGCTGGTGAGAATTTGGGGTTTTTACCCGGTGATATGCGGGAAAAAGTAGACCCCTATTTACGTCCGCTTTATGATGCACTTTATGACATATTGCCGCACAAACAAGTAAGCCGTGCTTTTGAATCAGGGGAAATAGAAATAGCCCCCCTTGCCTTTATGCGCGGACGCACATTAAGCAATAGTTTTATCATTCTCGATGAAGCGCAAAATACCACGAATATGCAAATGAAAATGTTTCTTACACGTATGGGCGAAAATAGCCATATGGTTATCACGGGGGATCCTTCACAAATAGATTTACCGGCAGGTGTAAAATCTGGCCTGATTGATGCTTTGGAGATTTTACCCGCGATAAAAGATATCGGCTTTACATATTTTGGTGAGGATGACGTTATAAGACATAGTCTCGTAACCCATATTGTGAAAGCCTATAATCGACGCGATAGGGAAAATAACAGGAAGCCTATATAATGCCCGCGCCGGAAATTGATATTTTATGCGATGCGGATGAACAAGGAAAACATAAGCCATATATATGTCATATTCTCTCTGCGGCAACAAAGCATATCGGTATGGAAGGCGGAGAAATTAGCATTCGCCTTACAAATGATATGGTGATGCGCGATTTGAATTACATATATCGCAAAAAAAATAAACCAACGAATGTGTTATCTTTTCCAAACCGTCCGCCATTTTGGGGCGATATTATTATCTCATGCGAGCGCCTTAGCGATGAAGCCGCACAGCAAAAAAAAACCTTTCACGCTCATTTAGCGCATCTACTTATTCATGGCTTGCTCCATTTATACGGATATGACCATGAAGATGACGGGGAAGCGGAAATTATGGAAGCGCTGGAAATAGACATTTTACACAAATTGGCGATCGCTAACCCCTATCTTACAATATATGAAAGAGCTGACACGTGACATATAATTTTAATTGGTTCGGGGGCATAAAACGCCTTTTGGGTAGGTCTGATGCCACATTGCGCGAAAATATTGAGGATGTGCTGGATGATGCGCAAAATGGCAATATGGACTTTTCCGATGAAGAGCAACATATGCTCCGCAATTTGCTTGGCTTTCGCGATATAAGAGTGGAAGATGTTATGGTGCCGCGCGCCGATATTATAGCCGTGGATGAAACCATTAGCCTTAAGGATTTGATGCAAGAATTTTCCGCCTGCGCGCATTCACGCATGCCGATTTATAATCAGAACTTAGACACACCGCGCGGTATGGTGCACATTAAAGATGTGATGACACTCATTACCGAAGGGAGGAAAAACTTTTCCGCCGCCGATTTACTGCGTGAGGTGCTTTTTGTGCCGCCCTCTATGCCTGCGCTTGATCTATTGTTGAAAATGCAAGCCTCGCGCACACATATGGCATTGGTGATTGATGAATATGGCGGCACGGATGGGCTGGTGACGATTGAAAATCTGGTCGAGGAGATCGTCGGCGAAATAGAAGATGAGCATGATGATGGTGATGCGGCTTTGATTAAATATATGCGCGAAAATCAATGGGAAGCACATGCCCGCCTGCCGATAGAAGACTTAGAAGACATATTAGGCCTAAAGTTTACCCATGAGGAAATTGATGAAATTGATACGTTGGGCGGGCTGGTTTTTACCCATGCCGGGCGCGTTCCCCAGCGTGGCGAAATCATTACAATGCCTATAGATGAAAAAAATGCTAGCATAGAATTTAGCATAAAAGATGCCGATCCGCGGCGCATTAAAACTATAATTTTGCGTTTAATTGCGTCTAAAGATACAGGTATAGAAGAATAGATGATGTCTTACCTTGCGCGCAATATTAAAAAATCTGTATTTTTTGCAGGTGCATTGCTCACATTATCCTTTCCGCCTGTGAATTTTTTACCTGCCGCTTTCATAGGATTTAGCCTGCTATTTTATGGCTTATATAATGCGCGGGACAATTTACGCCAGATTTTTCTATTGGGCTGGCTTTTCGGCATAGGGCAATTTTTTTTCGGGCTTTATTGGATAGGCTCATCGCTTATTGTTGAGGCGGAAGATTTTCTCTGGTTGCTTCCCTTTGCTGTTACGCTCATACCGGCAGGGCTTGGGCTGTATCTGGCTGTGGCGGCTTGGAGCTGGGGAAAGTTTATCAAAATGTTCCGCATCGAAAATATCCTTGCACAAGCACTCGCTATGGCCGCATTTTATGGCCTATTCGAATATGCGCGCGCTCTGTTTTTTACCGGCTTCCCGTGGAATATGCCCGCCATGATATGGGCCGGCTTTTTACCGCTTGCCCAAATCATCGCACCTATCGGACTTTATGCCATGAATGTGGTGGTTTTGATAAGCCTTTTTGCCTGTGCCGCCTGTTTTATATCTCCGCAAAAAAAGCTAAGCCTTTTTATAGGTCTGTTCCCGCTTGGTGTAACTTTCATATATGGCAGCTTTATTTTACGCGCCCCCGATATATCCGCGCAAACAGACGCAACCCATATTGCAATTATCCAGCCCAATATCCCCCAAACCGAGAAATGGAAACGTGAAAATCGGGCACAGATCACCGAAACTTTATTCGCGCTTAGCCGCGATGCTTTATCGGAAAATCCGGATATAATCATCTGGCCGGAAGTCGCCCTGCCCTTTTATATAGATGAAAGCGAAAATTTTTCACGCTTGCTACAAAAAAATCTTCCCCCAAAAACTCTGCTTATCACCGGGGCGATAAGACGCGAAAAAACCGCACAAAATAAGTATAAGCATTATAATTCAATTATGGTATGGAATGGAGCCGGGGACTTACTGACATATAGTGATAAAGTGCATCTTGTTCCTTTTGGCGAATATTTGCCTTTGCAAAATTTTCTCGAACGCATTGGCTTGCGCCAATTAACCCAGTTACGCGGCGGCTTTACGGCAGGCGCACCTGCCCCCTTGTTAAGCACACCCGCCATGCCAACAGCAGTGCCACTGATTTGCTATGAGGCAATTTTCCCGCTTAAGGATTACACATCCCCCCTAAAAGCATACTGGTTACTTAATGTCACCAATGATGGATGGTTCGGTAAAACCGTCGGACCGCATCAGCATTTAGCGCATGCGCGCTTGCGCGCTATCGAAACAAACCTCCCTTTTATCCGTTCAGCCAATACAGGTATCTCGGCTGCTTTTGATAAAAAGGGACGGCTGGTAAGTAGCGTAGAACTAGAAAAAAGGGGAATAATACACGTTACAATACATGAATCTGAAAAATATCACCATTTTTTACGACCTGCAGGTTTAATTTTCACGTGTATTGCCGTTTTATTATTTGTAATTTTATTTATAATTGTCTTCAGGGAGAATTATAAAATAGCGAAGTCAGTATAAGCTGCACGCTTGTGAGGAATTAGCGAGAGTTAAGAGTGCCACGAAAAAAAGAAATGATGATCGATGCCCATATCGGTGCAAGACTAAGATTGCGGCGCCTTATGCTCGGCATGAGCCAGGAGGCGTTGGGCGAACGCCTGTCTTTAACTTTTCAGCAAGTTCAAAAATATGAAAAGGGAACCAATCGAATTGTCGCAAGCCGGTTATATGAGCTGGCACGCGTGCTGGACGTGCCTGTCCAATATTTCTTTGATGGCTTGGAAGATGACACAACACAACCGCCAACAACTGGCATGTCTGAAGATATTGCGAAAGCACCACAGCCCAATGCTGAATCCGCATCGGTGGCACCCTATTTGAATTTTGTAAGCAGTAATGATGGGTTACAGCTTAATCGGGCGTTTTTGCAAATCGAAAGTGAAGCCGTGCGGCGAAACATTATCTCAATGATCCAAAGCATCGCTGTAAGTGAGAAAGAAGCAAAAAAATAAAGCCGTCTTGTCCAAACATATAGATGGCCAAAGCACTTTACGACATATCGCATATAAACTTTAGCTGCATAGTGTCAAACGCATTATGTGACGCGAAAGGCCACGTCACCCCTTGCAGATAAAGTCTGACGACCCACTTGTCACCATAAATGAATAACTGCCCGGCATAATCTAATGGACGGTTATTGCATGGTATCCTCCGTATAACATAAGCGCTTGCATAGTCTGGGTGATTATCTATGTGTTAGTATCACATTTATATTTGACAAATATGTTTAGCTGTCTTATTTTATTTGATAATGATTATCAATAACAAGAGACCTAAAGCATGTATAAAATAATGCACGCGCAACTAAAATTTATCGCGTTCACCCTTATCGCCATAAGCACAGTGGCATCCTCTTTTGCCTCTGCGCAAGCGCCGCATGTGAATGTTTATTCTTACCGCCAGCCCTTTTTGGTTGCCCCTCTCTTTGCCCGCTTTACCGAAATAACCGGTATTGATGTTAAAATGGTTTTTGCCAAAAAAGGCCTGATTGAACGCGCACATGCTGAAGGGAAGCATAGCCCTGCCGATATTATTCTTACAACGGATATAGGCAATTTAATCCACGCGGCGCAACTGGTTGCTCAGCCCGTGCAGTCTTCGGTTTTGCAAGCAGCTATTCCTGCACAGGCGCGGGATCCGGAAAATCTTTGGTTTGGTTTGAGCTTTCGCGCACGCATCGGTTTTGCATCTAAAGCGCGCATCGCCCAAACACAGCTTACCTATAGCGACTTGGCACATCACGACTGGAAAGGGAAAATTTGTATGCGTAACGGGCAGCACCCCTATAATATCGGGCTTATTGCCGCACATATCGCGCATTATGGTGAAGCCAAAACCCGTAGCTGGTTGCACGGTATAAAACAAAACCTGGCCGTAAAACCTTCGGGGAATGATCGCGGACAAGTGCAAAAGGTCTATGCTGGCATTTGTGATATTGCTATTGGCAATACATATTATATGGGCAAGATGCAGACCAATGAGAAAAACCCGGAACAAAAGCAATGGGCGGAGGCTGTAAATATTATTTTTCCGCAATTTGACAATGGCAAAACCCATGTCAATTTATCGGGCATGGTTATGACAAAGCATGCCCCCAATGCACAAAATGCGCTTAAATTGATGGAATTTTTGGTCTCACCCGCAGCGCAGCAAATATATGCCGAAACTAATTTCGAATATCCTGTGCGTGAAGGTGTTGCGCTTTCCAAACGCGTCACACAATGGGGCATATTTGATATGGATGATACCCCCATGCATCGCATTGCCGCTTTGCGTGCACAAGCAAGCAAGCTGGTTGATGCGGTGGGGTTTAATCAAGGCCCATAAAAATGACGCATGGGTGTCAGTAAAGCCAAGCGTCTCAAACAGCTTGAATCAGACGATGACCGTCTCAAACAGGTTTCTGAGGGAAAGTTTTAACCAGTCCTGAACGTCGAAGAGAGGCGGTTATTTATGCGCAGCAAAGGGCTAGCTCTGGGCAATCGCGAGGCAATCACTGCCGCCCCATTCCGCCCGTGCCTGTATATCATGACCAGAGATATTATATGAGTGTCGTATGCCAAAGCGCAAGTGAATGTGCACTCTAATATGCGCGACACATAAAATAAATATAGAGCATCCAAGCCTTATGTAAAGCAAACCCCGGTGCCGCCAATGCCACAATAACCATTCGGATTTTTGGCTAAATATTGCTGATGATAATCCTCGGCATAATAAAATTCGCCTGCCGTGATAATTTCCGTAACAATATCGCCAAAGCCCGCCGCGCTTAGTGCCTTTTGATATAGGGCGCGGGTTTTTTCGGCACAGGCTTGTTGTGTGTCATTATACACATATATCCCCGAACGATATTGCGTGCCGACATCATTGCCCTGACGCATATATTGCGTTGGATCATGCCCTTGCCAGAAAACCTCAAGCAGATCAGTATAAGACAATTTTGCAGGGTCAAAAATAATCCGCACCACTTCATTATGCCCCGTCATGCCGGTGCACACTTCTTCATAAGTCGGGTTTGGTGTGAAGCCTGCTACATAGCCAACATGAGTGGAGTAAACACCTGCCTTTTGCCAAAAAATACGTTCCACCCCCCAAAAGCAGCCCATACCAAACAGCGCGCTTTCATAATGCGCCGGAAAGGGCGGGGATAAAGGGGTATCCAATATATAATGGCGCTTTGCAACGGGCATTTTTTCCGCGCGCCCCGGCAAGGCGGTTTGGGCGGTCGGCATAGTGGGTTTTTGTAAGAAGTGATGCATTATGGTTGTCCTAACGTGCCATGCTTACTGTTTTAATTGGCCCTTCGCGGCTACCGGCAAGAAGCTGTTTTACCCAGCCATTCTCACTACGCTGTGCCGCTTGTGCTGTGCCGTGCCAGCGCAATTTACCCGCATGCAAAACGGCAATATCATCATAATTTTCCGTTACATGGTTCATATCTGTCACCACAGATATAATGGTTGCCCCGGTTTCTTGCACGATTGTGCTGATCATGCCTTCAATGCGTGCGGCCAAAATCGGGTCTAGGCCGGCAGTGGGGTTATCCAGCAATAAAATATCTGCCTGTGCTGCAATGGCGCGGGCAAAGCCCACACGTTTTTGCATCCCGCCGGATAAATCTGCGGGAAATAAATTTGCCGTTTCAACCGGCAGACCAACACGCGGCAATAATTCCTCGGCGCGCGCGCGGGCAGCTTTACGACTTACCCCTGTGGCAATAAGCCGAAAGCTGATATTTTCCCATATAGGCAGGCTATCAAATAAGGCATTATGCTGAAACAACATACCAATGCGATTGGATAAAGCCTTATCGCGCATAGCCGGATCAGTCGCTGTTTCACCATCTATAAAAATATCACCGCTTGTGGGGGCATAAAGCCCTGTTAAACATTTTAGCAAGACAGATTTTCCGGCCATTGTCGGGCCGATAAGGGCGAGCGAACGCCCTGTCTCCACACGTAAGTTAATATTTTCAAGCGCACAAATTGCGCCGAATGATTTGGATATATTTTTAAGGTCAATCATGTGCCCGCCATGGTAACATATAGGATTCCCCCTTATGGGTTGCGCGTAAAAAATCAGTAGCAAAAACGTCTTCCATATGCGCGCTAGCGCTCACGGCGTGGGTTTCGCCCTGGGTAATAATGCGTCCATTATGCATTAAAATCAAGTGGGTGCAAAAGCGTTTTGCCAACATAATATCATGCAATACGGCAATCACCGCATGATGATTGCGCGCGCGCATTTGCAAAAGGCGCAAAACATGCAGCTGCCGATGCGGGTCTAGCGATTGAATGGGTTCATCAGCAAGATAAAGCGGTGCGTCTCCTGCCAAAAGCCGCGCCAGTAAAATAAGCGCGCGCTCCCCGCCCGAAAGCGTGGTCATCAGCCGATCGGCAAAACCCTGTGCCTGCATATCTTCTAAAGCGCAGGCGATGGCGGTTTCATCCTGCGCGGTCAGTTTGCCAAAACCGCCCGTAAACGGCAAACGTGCAAGCCCCACAATATCGCGCCCGCGCATTGGCCACTCTATCGGATTATCCTGCGCGAGCCAGGCGATATTGCGTGCGCGCATAAAATGGGGTAATGCGGCAAGCTGTTCGCCCTGCCATAAAACCTCGCCTGTATCCGGTATCGCCAGACCGGCAGCAAGGCGCAATAGGGTCGATTTTCCTGCCCCATTGGGCCCGATTATACCGACAAACATACCTGCCGCAAAATGTGTGGATATATTATGCACCAGCGGTGTGCCACCGATAGTATAACTCACATTTTCCAGGCGCAGCATCAATATGCTGCTTTCAGGCCGATATAGACCGCGCGCCCTGGCGTGCCATAGCCGCGGGCGGTTTGGTAATCCGCATCGCTTATATTTTCAATGCGTAGGGTAAATATAACAGCCTCATCCACATGATAATCCAGCTTGCCCCCCATAAGCACATAATTATCCAGCGGCGCGCCATCTGTATCGATCACATCATATATGGCCGTTATATCCGCGCCCAAATTTATGGCCTGTCCTAATTTATAATATCCTGCAACACCCAGCTGATGCCGCGGACGGCGCGGCGCGCGCGCACCTTCTTGGTGTGCATCTGTATATGTGTAATTTGCCATCATCGACATATAATGCCCCCTTGCCCAATCAATCTTTACCTCTGCCCCATGTGCCTCATTGTTGAGATTAGATTGCTTATAGGTAAAACTTTCGACATCATCATAAATGATCAGATGATCAATCTCGGTATAAAACGCGCCTATATCAAGGGTAATATTTTGTAAGGGTGTGAGGATAAAGCCAATATCCGCGCTCATACTTTCTTCGGGGTGCAAATCCTCATTCCCCGCAAAGTCATCGAATAATTCATACAGGCTCGGCGCGCGAAACCCCGTGCCCAGACTTGCACGCATAGAGAGTTGCGGCATAAAAGCCGCCCGCGCCGTTGCCCGGTAAGAGGTGAACGCGTTGAATTGCTCATGCTGATCATGGCGTAAGGCAAATGTCGTCCAAAGCCTATTCGCCCAGTCATTTTGCACCATAAGATAAGCTGCATTTTGCATGGCATCATAAGCGTCATCTGTATAAATATAGTGCGTGTCTTCGCTATAAAGGCCAGCAGCCATTTGCAAATTATCCGTAATGCTATAGGTTGAACGCGATTCGGCTATATTGCGCGTGCCTTCATAAAGGCCATAAGTTTCCTCGCGTTCATCTTCATAGCGCCCGAGTGATACCTCATGGTGAAAAACCTCATCTTCATAAATAAGGCTTAGCCGCGCTTGCCGGGTTTTAAGATTTTGCACGCTATCATCATCGGCTAATTCGGGAAAAGCCGAATCATATTCGCTTTCGCCATCGCTTACCCGCACAGATAAAGCAAGCCCGAGCCTGTCATTTATATCGGTATGAATGCGTCCGTTTACGCTGGTATTTTCATGCCCGTCTTGTTCGCTATTGCCATCTGCTGCATCGGCAGCGGAGATGCCCTTCGTGGAAAATGAATAAAGCCCCACGCCATAATCTGTATTCTTATAACGCCCTTTGCTATACACATCCAGCTTGCGCGTGACGTTCGTGCCTGCTTCCAGGCCTACTCTTGTTTCGCGCGCGCCGCCAATAGCGCTTTGCATACGAATAACCCCGCCTATCGCCTCGCTGCCATAAAGCACGCTATGGCTGCCGCGTAAAATTTCGATTTGCTCAAGCCCGCTTGTGGAAAGATAAGACCAATTCGCCATTTGTTGCGGTTGGGTTGGGCTCGTTATCCGCATACCATCGAGCTCAACCCCGACATAATAGCTGCGTAACCCCCGCAAAAATACGTTAGACACTGTTCCCGCCCCGCCTTGCTGATAAAAAGATACGCCTGCTTTTTGGGCAATCAACTCCTGAATATAAAGTTTTCCGCTTTGGGCAATCTCATCGGCATCAATCACATCTATTGACGCGCCAATGTGATCCAGCGGTGCAGGAATACCCACCGCCGTTACAATAATCTCGTCTATTGCAGAGGTCTCTTCTGCACGTCCCAATGATAGTGATAAGCCAGATATGAGAATGAAAAAAATAATATAACGCATAAAATGCCTCCTTTAATAAATATGCCGTTTATTAACGAAGGTATTTCGTTCCAAAGGCGTAATTCCGCACCCTTAGCCAAACGACGGGATAGGCAGGTCTCCTGACTTCGCACATTATATGCGTTCACAGTTGCGGATACAGTTGAGGCCTCGCACCCCATTCCCTATTCTCTTTGTCGTTAATGATATGACAAAGCACCTATCCGCTTATGCTGTTAGACCATTTATCGCGCAATAACAATATCAAAAAAACCGGCACACCGATAAATGCCGTCACCACGCCCAGCTTCAATTCCACCGGCGTGGGGATAAGCCGAATAAAACTATCTGCCGCCAAAACCAAGAAGCCGCCAAAAAGCCCGGACGCAACAAGGCTACGCGCCGGAAGCCCAGCACAAAAGGGACGCATAATATGCGGCACAATTAGCCCCACAAAGCCCACCACACCGGCAAGCGCAACACATGCGCCCACGCATAAGGCAAGCCCCAGCGCATAGTGCCAATAGAGCCGCGACAAGGATACGCCCAAACTGTGCGCCGTTGCTTCGCCCAAAACCAGCGCATCTAATTTGCGCCCCTGTGCCAAAAGCAAAAATGAACCGGCACAGATAAAGGGCACGGCCAAAAAAATATGCGCCCAGCTTCTATTTTCCAAAGACCCGAGCAACCAATAAGCAATCTCCAAAGCAGCAAAAGGATTGGGCGCCAGATTAAGCGCCAGCGAAATGGCAGCGCCTGCCCCTGCGCTTAACGCAAAGCCCGCCAGAATAAAACGGATCGTATTGCCTTTTTGCCCAATCAGAATAAATAATAAGATAACCGATAAAAGCGCACCCCCTGTGGCTGCAACCGGCACCGCCCAATGCGTTGTGGCATGGCTACCAATGTAAATCATAATTACCGCGCCAAGGGCAGCCATATTGCCCGCCCCCAATAACATGGGTTCAGCCAAAGGGTTACGCAATAAAGCCTGTATTGCTGCGCCGCTTATGCCCAATGCCCAGCCCACCAATAGGCCGGCTACAATTCGCGGCAAGCGAATCTGCTCAACGATAATGCTGTGCAAAATATCTGCATCCCCCATAAGCATATGCCATATATCGAATGGGGTAAGATATACCCGTCCCGCAAATAGGGAGAGCACCACACTCACCCCCAAAAGCAGGCTAAGCAAGGCATAAAGTTTTGTCGGTGTTAGTGTAACCATTATTTGTAAATATATGGTATAGATGCAAAATGAAACCACATAAATTTATCACCCTGTTATTTTGTTTATGCACGGCGAGCGCATATGCTGATAATTTACCGAAAATTGCCAGCGTGAATATGTGCGCCGATGCGTTTTTGCTAGAGATTGCTCTGCCCGAACAAATTATCGCCTTATCGTATTTATCGCATGATGCGCGTCTTGCGGCGCATGCACAAAAGGCGCGCCGCTTCCCGACAATTTCTGCAGATGTGGAAGCTCTTGCCACAAGTAATGCCGATCTGATTATTGTCAATGCTTATTCAGACAAAGCCAAGCGCGACGCATTAACGCGCATTGGCAAGCAGGTATTTACGATGGAAAATAGCGGCACGCTTGCAAGCCTTGCGACAGAAATTACCGCATTAGGTCACGCCATTGGCCGCGCGGCGGCAGCACGTAACTGGTTGGCAGAATTTACCCAAAACCTTACAGCCCTTTCCTTGCCACCAAACACACCACGCCCGCGCATGCTTGCCTATCAACGGCGTGGGTTAAGCATTGGTAAGGGCCATATTCTGGATGAAATTATAATGCGTGCCGGCGGGGATAATATAATGCGCGCGCATGTGCCCTTTATGGCACCGATTGCGCTGGAATATATTATCACCAGTCCTGCCGATTATATTTTGCTCAATCCGCGTGATAAATATGGCGGGCGCGGGGCAGATATGCTGGTGCATCCGGCGCTTGCTTATGCGTTTCCGCCCGAAAAACGGCTTTATCTGGACGGTAATTTAAGCACATGCACAGGGCCTGCATCTTTGCAAGCCATACGCGCGTTACGCGCACAAATAAATTTTGACGGGTTTTAGCACCCCATTCGTTTAAGTGAATAAGGGGATATATATGACCGCACAGATACATAAAATAGAACCAGCCGAACCCGATGATAGCACATTGTTATACCGCATTGCCCAGCGCGACCAAGCCGCTGCACGCTTATTTATCGCGCGCCATAGCGATTATATTATGAAAATTGCGATGCTAAAATTACAAAACCAGGCCGAAGCCGAAGACATAACGCAAGATGTTTTTACCGCTGTTTGGCGCACGGCAGAAAAATGGCGCGAAGGCGATGCCAAAGTAACAAGCTGGCTTTATCGCATTACCTATAATCGCTGTATTGATATTTTGCGCAAACGCCGCCCCACACAAGATATAAGTGTCGCCGAACATATTGCCGATAATGCAGATAGTGCCGAAAACCTACAGGAACAAGCCGACCAATATCGGCTTATTCGCGATGCCCTGGATAAGCTGAATAGCAAACAAAAGCGTGCCATTGAGCTGATTTATTTTGAAGATATGAAGCAACAAGAGGCGGCCGATTTAATGGATATGAGCCTTGCCGCTTTTGAATCGCAACTCCGCCGTGCACGCGCGCAATTACATAAATATCTGGCACAAAATCGTGACCTATTGATTGCCCTATAATATGACGGATTTAACGGATATATGCGTTTAAGAGAGTAAGAGACAGTAAACCTGATATACAGTAAACCTGATATACAGTAAACCTGATATGCAACAAACCCGATATACAGTAAACCTGATATGCAACAAACCCGATATACAGTAAACCTGATATAAAGAGTGGAAAAATGATGGATAAACAAACATTCGAAGATATAATTGCAAGCTATGGTGCCGAACCGCGTCATTGGCCGGAAGATAAAAAATCTGCTCTATATGATTATATCAGTGCCAATCCCACCATTGCCCAAGCCATATTAAGCCATGAGGCAGAGCTGGACCGTTTACTTACGCACGCAAAACTGCCGGAAATGCAGGCGCTAAACAAACGTATCGAACAAGATATGCATCATTTTTTTGCCGCAACACCCATCAACCTAACACCCAGGCAAACCCCATGGCGCAGCTACCTTACCGCTGCCACCGCTATGGCCGCGTGTATGGCTTTAAGCATTTTCTCAACCCCCTATTTGCTAGATAGTTTTTTCTCTCCCGCCCAGGCCTTTGACATTGCTGCACTGGCGGGCATTGAATTATGGATAAATTAAACCTGACCCCCCGTTTAAGGAGCTAAAATATGACCATCACCAAGAAACATATTCTTACCACTATTTTTATCTTATCCGTAGCGTTGAATATATTTGTGATTACCTCAATCGCCTATATTCAGTATAAATTTGAAAGTTTTTCCTATATGGGCGGCAATCAGGCTGACTGGATAGACAGCCGCATGCAGCGCGGGGAAGATTTATTCATTCGTAACCTTGACGGAGCGGATAAACAAATTGCGCGCACTGCTTTTTCCAAAGCCCGCCCTGTTATGCGTGATGCGTTTCTTGATATACGCACGCATCAAGCCGCAATCATTGACCTTATGGCGCAAGATAATGTTGACCAAGCCGCGCTTGACGCGTCAATCACAGCGTCAACCCAGGCGGCGCAAAACATAAATGAAAGTTTCCATGTTTTATTTCGCGATATGGCAACTCAATTATCGCCCGAAGCACGTCAGAAAATTGCCGGACATTTATCGCATTTAGGCAAACGTCATGACGCATATGAAGATGAGTGAGCCCTATTGCAATAAAACGTAGAACGCCTATATATAATATAGCTATCTCGAGGGAAGGAAATATCAATGTTTTCAATTGACCGCTTTAGCCGTGCGATTACAGATTATGCATGGCTCGTCATTATCGCAACACTTGCCCTGTCCTTTTTGGCGACCTATGGCATTACAAAATTACGTCTAACAAATGATTATCGCTATTTCTTTACCGACAAAAACCCTTATCTTGAAGCCTTTGAGGAATTGGAGCGCACCTATTCCAGCCCGGATACGATTTTATTCGTGTATCAGCCAAATGAAGGCAAGGCAACCTCGCCCGAAGCCTTGCGGCTTGCCTATGATATAACCGAAGCATCTTGGCAAATTCCCTATTCCATACGGGTTGACTCTGTCACTAATTTTCAAAATACCCGCGCTATTGGCATGGATGATTTGGAAGTGCGTGCCATTGTGCCCTATAAAGAAGATATTAACCCCGAAAGCAGTATCTATGCCGAAGACACCATATTGGGCGAACCAATTCTGGCGGGGCGGCTTTTATCAAAAGATGCGCGCACTGCTGCGGTTATCGTATCTGCAACGCCACCGCGCGATGATGCAACGGCGACAACCCATATTGTAGAACATGCCCGCAAGATTAAAGCGGAAATGCAGGAAAAATATCCTGACTTTCGTATTGAGCTTACCGGATCACAGCTCCTGTCCAATAGTTTTTCTGAAGCCTCCAGGCGTGATATAACTGTGCTCCTGCCCATTGTATTTCTTATCATCGCGGCTATTTTATTCTTAACCACCCGTAGCATTAGCGGCACATTTGCCACGCTTATTATTATACTTCTGTCAGTTGGAATAGCGATGGGAGCCGCCGGATGGATTGGTATTCCGTTTAGTCCGCCAATGGGAGGGGTGTCGACCATCGTCATCACCATTGCGGTGGCTGATTGCGTGCATGTATTAGTGTTAAGTCTGGTGACGCAAAATAAAGGTGCATCCAAAATAGAGGCTATTATTGAAAGCCTGAAAATCAATGCACAGCCGGTATTCCTCACCTCGATCACCACAGCCATCGGTATGCTGAGCCTCAGATTTTCTGACGCACCGCCCTATCAAGATTTGGGCACAACCTCGGCGATTGGCGCCATGGCGGCATGGGTGCTCACCATGACATTATTTCCCGCCCTATTGAAAGTTTTACCCATGAAAGCCAATAAAATTATTGCTGACCAAAATCATATCATGGATAAAATCGCTAATTGGGTTATTGACAAATATAAAATCTTGCTGGTTTCTATGTTGGCCATTGTGGTTGTGAGTGCTGCGGCCATACCGCGCCTCACCTTTAATGATCGTTTTGTCGATTATTTTGATGAATCGGTTGATTTCCGCAAAGCCTCTGATTGGGCGGCAGATAATCTCACTGGTATTTACCTACTCAATTATTCTATGCCCGCAGGTGATGCAAATGGTATTGCCAAACCGGATTATTTACAAAACCTTGATAAACTCGCCACATGGATGGAAGCGCAGCCCGAAACAGCGCATGTGATGAGTTTTGCAAGTGTTATAAAACGCTTAAACCGCAGCATGCATGGGGATGATCAGGCCTATTATCGCGTGCCAGATAATCGCGAATTAGCCGCGCAATATTTATTGCTTTATGAAATGTCATTGCCTTATGGGCTCGATTTGAATGATCAAATCAATGTCGATAGATCCGCAACGCGTTTGATTGTCACCTTGCATGATATTGACGTGCAAAGCATTAAAAATTTCCGCATACGCGCGCAGCAATGGATGCGCGATAATCTGCCGGCTTATATGACTGCCACCCCATCTGGGGAGCGTGTTGATTCATCCGGACAGGCGGTTATGTTTGCCTTTATTGGGGAACGTAATTTTTATGCTATGTTGAACGGCACGATAATCGCTTTTGTTCTTATTTCATTTTGTTTAATTATTGCGCTACGAAGCCTGCGGCTTGGCTTGGTGAGCCTTATTCCCAATATGGCGCCGCCATTGGTTGCTTTTGGCGTGTTTGCGCTTATCCAAACCGAAGTCGGGTTTTGGACGAGCTTCGTCACCGCCACCGCTATTGGCATAATCGTAGATGCCACAGTGCATATTTTGAGCAAATATCGCCATGCGCGGCTTGACCTAAACCAAGCCTGCACAGACGCCATACGCTATAGTTTTTCAACCGTGGGCACCGCCTTGTGGGTGTCCACCCTGGTGCTCATTATTGGCTTTTTTGCCTTGTCAACGTCACCATTCCTCGTCAATGCCATGCTTGGTTTGCTTGTGGCCGGCACTATATTTGCCGCTTTGGTGTTAGATTTCTTGCTATTGCCGCCGCTGCTGATGTTGATTGATAACCGTAAGCTAAAAAACACCTAAAGTGAGGGAGACAAATCATATGACCATAAAATATAAAATGATTATTTTTATGCTAAGTAGCATTTTGGGCTTTAATGCCTATGCAGAGGTAAATTTGCCGCCTGAAACTGACCCCGAGGCACGCGGGCTTGCCATCGCGCAAGAGACCGATCGGCGCGATCAGGGCTATCATGATACGCAAAGCTATATGGAAATGCAGCTTACCAATCGTAATGGCGATGTGAGCACGCGGCAATTACGCAATAATACACTGGAAAATACCGACCCGAATGACGGGGATTGGAGTGTGATTATTTTTGACCGTCCGCGCGATGTTAAGGGCACGGCCATGCTGACCTATGCGCATATTCTTGATCCGGATGAACAATGGATGTATCTGCCCGCCCTCAAACGCATTAAGCGTATTTCCTCGGTGAATAAATCCGGTCCCTTTATGGGCTCCGAATTTGCGTATGAAGATTTTTCCAGCCAGGAAGTGGGTAAGTTCTCTTATAAGTGGTTGCGCGATGAGCCATGCCCCGAAGAGACAAATGTCGCTGAGCGCATGTGCCATGTGATTGAACGCATTCCGCTTTACGAGCATTCTGGCTATACCAAAACCATTGGCTGGACGGATACAGTGGACTATCAAAGCCGCAAAGTCGATTATTATGACCGTAAAGGTGCTTTTTTGAAAACCCTCACTTTTAGCGATTATCGCTTATATATGGATAAGTTTTGGCGCGCACATGATTTGTTTATGAAAAATCATGTCAATGGCAAAACCACAAAACTCACCTGGACAAAAATTGATTTCAAAACTGGCTTAACGGAAAAAGATTTCACCCAAAACAGCCTGAAACGTGCACGGTGAGTTTCATGCGTAATGGCGTATTCATATATGTCTGTGCTTTATGTGCTATGATGCTAATAAGTGCGGGCACCACACAGGCGCTTGAATTTGAGTATGAAGGCCTGATTGAACCCGAAATACGTTATTTCATTAACGAGCCTATTGTGGATGAGCAAGAGGAAACATATCCGTCTATCGCCGCCGAAATAGAGCTGGGGCTTTATGATGATAGTGGAGACCATGCCTTTATCATCAAGCCCTTTATTCGTTATGATGCGGTGGATGAAAATCGTAGCCATGCTGATTTACGCGAGGCAAAATATCGCTATGTAAATGATGCGTGGGAAGTGAATGTCGGTATAGATAAAGTCTATTGGGGTGTGACCGAATTTCTGCATTTGGTTGATATTATCAATCAAACCGATGCGGTTGAAAGCATAGATGGTGAACAAAAGCTCGGTCAGCCTATGGTGCGGCTTGCTTATGCTTCCGATTGGGGCACATTTACGGGGTTTTATATGCCCGTTTTTCGCCCGCGCACATTTTCTGCGCTTGAAGGGCGTCCCTATTCGGGGGTGCTAGTTGACGACGATAATGAGCTTTATGAACACGAAGATGAAGACACGCATCAAGATTATGCCTTTCGCTATAAGCATAATATTGGCGTGATAGATTTCGGCTTTTCCTATTTTAATGGCACGGCGCGTGATCCGATTATAAGTGCGGAAAATTACAATCTAACGCTTAACAGCATTATTCCCTATTATGCTTTGCTGGAACAAACCGCGCTTGATGTGCAGGCCACGCTTGATGCGTGGTTGTGGAAGCTGGAAGTGGCGCACCAAGACCAGCTTGGTGAAAGCATTATGCGCGCAACGGGCGGATTTGAGTATAGTTTCTATAATATTTTTGGTGGCAGCAGTGATATTGGTATTGTCGCAGAATATATGTGGGATGAACGCGAAGATGAAGCGCCACATATTTATGGTAATGATATTGGCATTGGCCTACGCTGGACGGCGAATGACACACAGGGCACCACCCTTTTAATCGGCACAATCATGGATATGAATTATGATA
Organism: Parvibaculaceae bacterium; assembly: GCA_965227805.1. Classification (GTDB taxonomy): domain Bacteria; phylum Pseudomonadota; class Alphaproteobacteria; order RS24; family RS24; genus CBDDGJ01. Next base: position 1,049,969 of record CBDDGJ010000003.1, read on the forward strand.
CGTCATCGCTTTCGCTTGAAGGGGAACGGCGTTTAACCGATGATTTGAAATTATTAGTCGAAGCCCGCTATTTTGTTGACTCCGATAGTGAAGATACGGTTGCGTATAATACGCGCGATGAAGATTTTTGGCGGCTGCGGCTTGCCTATTATTTCTAAGGGTCAAATATCTATATTTTTCAAAAGTGGGGTTAGATTTGCGCGTAAGTCATCCGGAATGATAATGGCCTTGCGCGCGCGTAAGTCAAGCGCAATCGCCACCGACATGGATGTCGCAACGGCCTTGCCGGTTTCAATATTAAATAGCCAATGCCCCCAGCTATAGGTTTTATTTTGAATGTCGCAAATGCCGCTGCGTAATTGCAAAATGTCACCACTTTGCGGAAAGTCATGATAGACAAAGCGATATTCAAGCGCTGCCCCGCCAATATCCGGATTGACAGAGCGGTCTTCATTGCGCGTATAGCTTAATAAATTAGGAATAGAATCAGAAACAATCCCCATAAAGGCGGGCACGGTGAGATAGCCATTGATATCGCAATTTTGCGGTGATACTTCCCCCATATAAGTTTCAAACAAGTCCAGCGCATCGGCCTCGTGCATATAGGGTGCAGGGCGCGGCGGGGTGAGCGTCATCCCCAATAGGTCTCCATGTGGGGGAATGGTGCATAGATATTCTTTCCCCTTTTCGCACCATATATCCGGCACGGCAAGGCGCGTGGCATAATCTTCATTGCGTGCGCCCACCCAAAAACTAAAGGCGGCACACACTATATTGCTTTGTGTATTACGCATCTCGCAATAAAGCCTTAGTTCTGCTTCGCCTATTTCGGCAATGCCGGTGCGGATATAAAAAGGCGCGCCAACATGCTGCTCGCGCAAAAACCGAATATGCGATTGGCGGATGACGGGGTAAATCTTATGTTCGTTTTGCCATGCCTTGCCCACGCCTATATGTGCCCAAAACCCCGATAATGCTTGCATGGCGTAATGCATGTAGAATTGTACATTCATGTGCCCCATGCCATCTATATGCCAGGCTTGCACCGAATTGCGACAGGTTACGGGTAAATTATTATGCTCTGGCATAGGCTTTATTGTCCTTTTATGTGGGGAGAAAATTGTTCAGTGAGCCATGACGGAAAGGCCGTGGCACGGCGTGTTGTGAGGTCAAAATAGACGGCGCGCACATAAGCGATTGCCGAAAGCGTGCCGCGTGCAGCATCAAATAGGCGATGCTCAATCAAAACCGTTTTTTCTGTCACCGCGCGCAAGCACGAATAGACGGCACATATATCACCTGCCAGTAATTCCGATATATAGGTGATTTTCATTTCCCCCACCACAAAGCCTGTGCCGGCTTGCCTTAAGCCTTCGCGCGACAAGCCGAACATCTCCCAGAAATGCGGGGCGGCCTCATTAAAGCGGCGCACATAAAACATGGTATTCATATGCCCGAACTGGTCACATTCCCACGCATTTATGGCCGCGCCGCCCGTATGCCCAAAGCCTGCTTCGCGCGTTGTCTCCAGGTTTATATTATCCGAAACAATGCGCGCGCCAGAAATAAATTTGGGCGCGGCATAGGCGGGTATATCTATTTGTTGCGCGCGGGCACGTTCAACCGTTTGGTCAGGCCAGGCGGTAAGTTTGCGCTTTTGTGTATCGAAAAAACCGATGACCACCCGGATGGATGTAATCAGATCATCATCGCTATTACGCAATTCATGTAAGGCGGTCATGGTGCGTTGTTTTATCTCCAGAGGGGCAGAATAGGCCCGTATCAATTCGCCACTTGCCGCCTCGCGGTGAAAGCGGGCGTGTTCTTCCAGTGCAACTGTGCCGCGCTTATTATCACGTAAAAACTGTGGACTAAGCCCAATCATATTGCGGGTGAAATGTGCCTGGTCAGAAGAGCGGCCAAAGTGGAAGCTCACATTGAGATGGTCATAATTATCGCACTCCCAACGCTGCACCACACCGCTATAGCCGAGGGTTAATTTATGGTTACGCTCTTGTGTCATAATTGCGGTAAAATGGATGAGATTGCCCGTTTTGGCAAGGTTTATTTTGGGGCTTATGTGATGCGCCCAAACAGAAAGAAAAACATCATTTCACTTTCGCAAAAAATCATGTAATATGTTGTTATCCATGCTCTATAAGGGGGTATGGGTGGGGTTCAAAAACCCCTTAAGATTCGGCGCGCAGTAGCCGTAATAACTGCCATCACGACCATGGTCGGGGTGGCGACGTTATATAACAGGTCACCGCGACTAAAAGCGTCGCGGCCATATTTGAGTGGCTTTTCTACGACCCCGGCACCAAGTGGTTACTTGGTGCCAACTTATGATAAACCTTATTCTTGGCATAAATCTAAATTTACATTATACTAGAGATATCCTTTGACCTGTGAACGGTCATAGGGCGGGGCTCACAATCCCCATCAGTTTTTAGTTGATATGATGACTCATATCATCCTTGTTCACCCCACAATTATGCTGGGGTGACGATAGCTATAAGGTTGTCACTTCGGTGTAATCGAAGGCATCGTAGCCATTTTAAAAACTATGGTTTTTGTGCACCCCGGCACCAGATGGACGATCTGGTGCCGTTTTTGTTAATAGCAATTAAGAGGGTTAAGATAATGACCAATGAAAAGAAAAAAAGCTTGTTCGCGGGTGTAGTGGTAGGCGCGTCATTCCGTAAGGAATGTGTAGCGCCCAAAAAAAAGAATAAAATCATAAATATAGCCCTTAGCTGTATATAGTTCTACTTATGGGTGTATTGAATAATAATACACCCAATGGTATATTGTTGATGATTATATATAGGGTGTGTTTTGTATAAAATCTTATACATTTTGGCCATAAGCATAGGGTGCGTAATGCTTTGCCCTGCTGCTTTTTCTCCTGTAGCAGAGGCGCATAGCGGGCGCACAAATGCACAAGGTTGCCATAATAACACAAAAACCGGCAGCTATCATTGCCATCATGCCCCGCATAATCCGCGCACACCCCCGGATTTTGCAAATGAAACCGAATATAATCGCGCGTTGGCGCTTGCCGTTTCGGGGCAGACAGAAGTTGCGCATATCTATCGCACCGCCTATGGCACCCGTGGCACCATATATGTGGATGTGGAAACCGATGATTATGTGATTGAAGGCGGGCTGGATAAACGCAGCAGCCTTGACAGTGTGCAACAAGTGGCCTTTGCTGCGGCGCTTACGGGCAAAATACCGCTGATTGTTATTTATGATACGGATGGCCGGGAAGGAAAATATGAATATAAAATTCGGATTGCGGCGGAAAAGTTAAACATTAAGTTTTTACGTCTGTCTTATGCCGACCTGAAGCAGCGGCGCGTGTTTTGAGTATTATTTTATGCTTCAAGCGCGGTATCCCAATATAAATAATCCATCCAGCTTTCATGCATATAATTGGGCGGAAAGCGCCTGCCAGTTTCATGCAATTCATAAATGCTGGGTCTATGCGGCGATGTGCGCGGTATCATATGCGCTTGTTCGGGTAAGCGCCCGCCTTTGCGGGCATTGCAGGGCGCGCATGCCGCCACCACATTTTCCCATATTGTGCGCCCACCAAGCCGGCGCGGGATAACATGGTCAAAGGTTAAATCGCCCGCATTTGTGCCGCAATATTGGCATGTAAACCCATCGCGCAAAAACAGGTTAAACCGCGTAAAGGCAGGGTAAAGCGGTGGCTTTACATAAGCCTTAAGCGCAACCACGCTGGGCAATGCCATTTCCATGCTGGGGGAATGGACATGGGTATCATATGCGGAAATAATATTTACCCGCTCCATAAATACGGCCTTAATCGCATCTTGCCACGACCATAGAGAAAGCGGGTAATAGCTAAGTGGGCGGAAATCTGCATTCAGCACCAAAGCCGGGCAGCTTTGCGGATTGCTAAACCCCGTCGCCTGTTCTAATAAATTGACCGCGTCACTATCTAACATAATCCTTTCCTATTTGGCACATGCCGCAATTAAAAAGGGGCGGGCATATCAAATAAATAAGGCACAAACCCTATTGCGTGGCCATATTCGATAAGTTCAATTAACGGATAACATAGCGGCCACCATATAGCATCCAAAAAGCCGCGCGCAAAACGCTGCGGATAAAGATCGATGGTTTCGGGCGCGTGATAATTAGAAAAGCGCGGCAAAAAAGCCGGCACGCGCGCCAGATAGTCTTTATAAGGCGTGCCAAATTCTGCCAGCAAAAAATCCTGCTCGCGGCGCACCAGCGGCACATAAACCGCAATAAACGCCAAAGGCAAAATAATGATAACCAGCAAATGCGCGGTTAAAAACGCAATGCCCACTGTGCCGATAAAGGAAAACACATAAAGCGGGTTACGCATAAGCGAAAAAATACCATAATCAATCAGGCTTTCATTTTTATGCCCGCCCAAAAAGGCTGTGCTATAAAGCCTGCCCAAAGCACAAATAGCCAATAGAAGCACACCGATAATTTGCAAGGCGTGATGCGCATGCGTGGCTTCGGCAAATGTTTGTGGAGAAAATAGCACTACAATAATGGCAAGCAGCACCATTAGTTTTGACCAGATCATTCGATTTTTATTTAATTTTTTCGCCATAAGCTAACCCTTTTGTTTGCGCGACATATCATAATAATGCCATAGCAGTAAACTTGCGACGGTTCTATAGGGCGCCCATTTTTGCGAAATTTTTTCCAATTTTTCTGGCGTGGGGCGGGTTTTTAGCCGCTTTACGAGCTTGCAGCCTTCTTGCAAACCCAAATCACCAATCGGCATAATATCGGCGCGCTGCATTGAAAACATCAAATAAATATCCACCGTCCACGGGCCAACGCCTTTTAGGTCTAAAAGTGTTTTACGCACCTGTGCATCATCAGCGCGCGCCAGCGAACGGAAGTTAAGTCGCCCCGCCATTACAGCTTCGGCAATGCCGGTGATATAAGTTTGCTTTTGGCGCGAAAGCCCGATGGCTTTTAAGTCTTGCGGGGTGAGGGTAAGAAACGCCTCTGGCGTTACCTCATTGTTGAGTGCTGCAAAAAGCCGCTCTTTTATGGCGCGAGCCGCTGCTGTGGAAACTTGTTGGCCGATTAAAATATAAATCAGGCCAGAAAACCCGGTCTCCCCTTTACGCAAAACAGGCGCACCATATAAGTTATAGGCGCGCGCCATATCTTTATCCGATTGCGCCACGGCATCCAATGCGGTGCGTAAATCTTGTCTGGTTTTTAATTTATGCATAATTTATGTATTATGCCCGTTTCTTGTATAATAGGAAAGCGTTTAATGTCGCAGACACCAGATTTTATCACGCGCTTTGCGCCTAGCCCAAATGGGCGGCTGCATATGGGGCATGCCTATTCGGCTCTGATATGCGCGCATCAGGCCGATATTCATAATGGCCTGTTTGTGTTGCGGATTGAGGATATTGATAAAGGGCGCGCGCGCGATGAGTTTAGGCATGCCATATATGATGACTTGCGCTGGCTAGGTCTGGACTGGCCAGAACCGGTTATGCGCCAATCGCAGCGCTTTGCGGCTTATACCGCCGCGCTTCATAGTTTGCGTGAAAAAGAGCTTATTTATCCATGCTGGGCGACACGTGGCGAGATTCGCCGCACCATAGACGGCCAACCCGGCGGGCGGGCAGCATGGCCGATAGATCCGGATGGCGCACCGCTTTATCCGGGGATATATCGGGATATTTCCGCCAAGGAAAAACGCCGCCTTATGTGGGAGGGGGCAGATTTTGCCTGGCGGCTCAATATGCAAAAAGCAATCGCAACCATAGACAAGCCGCTTTATTTTACCGAACACTGCCATACGCCCAACGGCGCGCCGCGACAGATAACCGCCACGCCGGAAATTTATGGCGATATTGTGCTGGCACGCAAAAGCATCGCCGCAAGCTATCATCTGGCCGTGGTGGTGGATGATGCAGCACAACATATTACGCAAGTGACGCGCGGGCGTGACCTGTTTGCCGCAAGCCATATTCACCGCCTGTTGCAGGCGTTGCTTGATTTGCCCGTGCCAGATTATTATCACCACCCGCTGATTTATGATGCACAAGGCCGCCGTTTATCCAAACAGGCAGGCGATGGGGGGTTTCATGTGTTGCGCGAAGAGGGCATGTCGCCCGCACAGCTTAAAGCACTTTTGCCGCCGCTTTCAGCTTATACATAACAAGGCTTCCCATCAGGCAAAACTAGGAGTAACATAGGCCAATATGACAGACACACCGCTTAGTGAAAATACACAGATTGCCGCGCACTATATGCGCGATTTTACCGATGCCTTATGCGAAACGGTAAAACAGCGCGCGCAAAATGAGCAGCAATATATGCGCCACGGGCTTGCCTGGTTTGCGACATATGCGGAGGCCCTAACGCAGCTTTCTGCCTATTGTGTGGAGATGCAGCAGCAAAATCGTCTGGGTGCCCTGGAGCAAAATCTGGTTGCCCTGCTGTTTGGTGATTATCTCGCGCAAATGCGGGGCGGCATTATGATGAGCCAGAACGAGATTATCCGCCCGCAAGATTTGGGGATTAGCGATATAGACAGATTTTTTTCCCCGCCTGCACTGGCGTATTTTTGCGATGGCCAAGCCCAGGCCCAAAGACGGAAACATATCGCCCATATGCTGGCACAACAAAACGCTATGGGTGGCGATAGCGGGCTGGATGACACGCATAGCATGATGCGCGATCAGTTTCGCCGTTTTACTGATGACAAAGTCACCCCCCATGCGCATGGCTGGCATCTACGCGACGATTTTATTCCGCTTGCGCTTATTTCTGAAATGGCGGCGCTTGGCGTATTTGGTCTTACCATTCCCGAAAATTACGGGGGCAGTGCCATGGGAAAGCAAGCCATGTGTGTGGTCTCGGAAGAATTATCGCGTGGCTTTATTGGGGTTGGCTCGCTGGGCACGCGCACCGATATTGCCTCGGAGCTGATTTTGGCAAATGGCACAGACGCACAAAAACAAAATTATCTACCCAAAATTGCCAATGGAGAGATCCTCCCCACCGCCGTGTTTACCGAACCGGATAACGGGTCAGACCTTGCTAATCTCACCACACGCGCACAGATATGTGAAGTGGGGTATCGTATTTATGGCAATAAAATCTGGATTACCCATGCCGCGCGTGCCGATATGATGACCCTACTTGCCCGCACCAATGAGAAAAAAGGGCATGGGGGTATCTCCATGTTTTTGGCCGAAAAGCCGCGCGGCAATGACGCACTGCCTTTCCCCGCCACGGGCATGAACGGCGGTGAAATTAGCGTACTCGGCTATCGCGGCATGAAGGAATATGACATAGGCTTTGACGGGTTTCTCATTCCGCATGATGCGCTTTTAGGGGGAAAAGCCGGTGAAGGGCAGGGCTTCAAACAACTTATGCAGACATTCGAATCGGCACGTATTCAAACCGCCGCGCGCGCCATAGGAGTCGCCCAGGCCGCACAGGAACTGGCCTTTGACTATGCCCACTCACGTATTCAATTCGGCCAGCCGCTTTACACATTCGAGCGCGTCTATGGTAAAATCGCCATGATGGCAGCCGAGATTTTATGTGTGCGTCAGCTCACCTATTTTGCCGCACGACAAAAAGATAGCGGCAAAAGATGCGACCTTGAAGCCGGCATGGCCAAACTATTAGCCGCGCGCATTGCGTGGGCGGCGGCAGATAATGCGGTGCAAATTCATGGCGGCAATGGCTTTGCGCTAGAATTTCCGATAAGCCGTATCTTGTGCGATGCCCGTATTTTGAGTATTTTTGAAGGGGCAGCAGAAATACAGGCCGAAGTGATTGCCCGGCGCCTTTTGGAACACTAAATAAGGGGGAGTAAAATTTATGGAAAATCTGGTTAATATGCTTATCCCCGCCGGCCTCATTGCCGTAAGCCTTGTTTTGCTGGCCGGGCTTTATAATATGCTGCGTAATGGCAGTGCAAGCACCTCACAAAAATTGATGCGCTGGCGGGTAGGTTTGCAATTTATCACCATTATTATTGTCATGCTCGGCTTTTATCTGGTGCGGGGCTAATGGTTCGCCTGACTAAAATTTATACGCGCAGCGGTGATGACGGCTTAACGGCTTTGGCCGATGGCACGCGCCGGCCTAAATATGATATCCGCATTGCTGCCTATGGTGCTATAGATGAAGCCAATGCGGCGATTGGCGTTGCACGGCTTTCCACGCAGGCCAATGCTGTGCTGGATGACATACTTATGCGGTTACAAAATGATTTATTCGATTTAGGCGCAGATTTAGCCACCCCTGAAACCGAGACACCCGAACAGCCTGCCTTGCGTATAAGTGCTGCTCAGGTAAAAAGGCTGGAGGGTGAGATAGATAAGCTCAATGCGCCGCTTGACCCGCTTCGCTCTTTCATCTTGCCCGGTGGCACACAGGCGGCAGCCTATTTGCATGTGGCGCGCACAATTATGCGCCGCGCCGAACGCCATATCAGCGCGCTTATACATGAAAAAAAAGAGGCGATAAATCCAAATGCGCTCCATTTTGCCAATCGTGCCTCGGATTTACTTTTTGTGGCCGCGCGATGCGCCAATTACAGTGCGAAAGGTGATATTTTATGGCAGGCAGGAAAAAATCGCTGATTATTCCCATAAATATAAGTTTAAGGGTTTGACTTCGCGGCTAACAAGGCGTAATTTCCGCCACAAACTTACATTTTAAGAAGGAGGGAGATCATGAAAGTTCTCGTGCCCGTAAAACGTGTGGTCGATTATAATGTCAAAATTCGTGTAAAAGCCGATGAAAGCGGTGTGGATTTGGCCAATGTAAAAATGTCCATGAACCCGTTTTGTGAAATCGCTGTAGAAGAAGCCATACGCCTGCAAGAAGCAGGCGCCGCAAGTGAAGTGGTGGTGGTCTCCATAGGCCCTGCTCAGGCGCAAGAAACCATTCGCACCGGGCTTGCTATGGGCGCTGATCGCGGCATTTTGGTGAAGCATGAGGATGATGTCGAACCCCTGGCGGTGTCAAAATTGCTCAAAGCCGTGATTGAGGAAGAACAACCCGGACTGGTTATTTTGGGCAAACAGGCCATTGATGGCGATAACAATCAAACCGGCCAGATGTTAGCGGCTCTTTTGGGATGGCCACAAGGCACATTCGCCTCCGAAGTAAAAATAGATGGCGAGACGCTGCATGTTACGCGTGAAATTGATGGCGGTCTACAAAGCATAAAATTAAATATGCCTGCAATCGTAACCACTGATTTGCGTTTGAATGAACCGCGCTATGCGTCGCTACCGAATATTATGAAAGCGAAAAAGAAACCGATAGACGAGAAAACCCCTGCCGATTATGGTGTGGATGTTGCGCCGCGTTTGGAAATTATAAAGGTAAGCGAACCTGCCGCGCGTGAAGCCGGTATTAAAGTGGAAAGCGCAGCCGAACTTATCGATAAACTAAAAAATGAAGCAGGAGTATTCTAATGGCTAGTCTTCTTATTGCAGAACATGATAATACGACACTTAGCGATGCAAGTGTAAAAGCCCTAACCGCTGCTATAGCTGTGGGGGGAGATGTGCATATTCTTGTTGCGGGGCATAATTGCGATGGCGTTGCCGAAGCTGCCGCAAAGCTGGACGGCGCAGCGAAAGTGCTGGTGGCAGATGATGCGCTTTATGCCAAGCAGCTTGCCGAACCTATGGCCGCTTTGGTGGTGGGGCTTGCTGGTGATTATGATACAATTTTAACCGCTGCAACAACCAATGGGAAGAACTATGCCCCGCGCATTGCCGCGCTTTTGGATTGTTCGCAGCTTTCTGATATTACCGCTGTGATTGATGCGACCACATTTGAACGCCCCATTTATGCGGGAAATGCCATACAAACGGTAAAATGCGGTGAGGCCAAAAAGGTGATTACTGTGCGCGCAACCGCTTTTGGTGCGGCTGGGCAAGGTGGTGCAGCGGCAATCGAGACACTTACCACGGGTGATAATCCCGGGATTTCGGAATTTGTGGGTGAAGAGCTTACAAAATCAGACCGTCCGGAATTGACATCTGCAAAAATTATTATTTCTGGCGGGCGCGGCATGCAATCGGGTGATAATTTCGCAATGCTCGAACGTGTGGCTGATAAACTGGGTGCAGGTCTTGGTGCCTCGCGCGCAGCTGTTGATGCCGGCTTTGTGCCGAATGATTATCAGGTTGGGCAAACGGGTAAGGTTGTTGCGCCCGAGCTTTATATTGCCGTTGGTATTTCTGGTGCGATTCAGCATTTGGCGGGTATGAAAGATTCAAAAGTTATTGTTGCGATCAATAAGGATGAAGAAGCCCCGATTTTCCAAGTAGCGGATTACGGTCTGGTTGCCGATCTGTTTAACGCTATTCCGGAACTGGAAGAGGAGCTTACCAAGGCCGGACTATAAGTGACGAGGGTTTAGCTTTATGTCCATCCACATAATTGGCATTATCGGCGCAGGACAAATGGGCAATGGCATTGCCCATATTTGCGCCCTTGCTGATTATAAAGTCTTGTTAAATGATATTTCGCAAGAGCGTATAGAAGCGGGCATTGCGACCATTACCGGTAATTTAACCCGTCAGGTCGCATCTCAAAAAATTACGCAAGATGATATGACACGTGCGCTTGATAATATTCATGCGGCGGCGAGCATCAATGCGTTTGAGACGGCTGACATGATTATTGAAGCCGCAAGCGAAAATGAAGCGCTTAAAATCGACATATTGCGCGAAGTAAGCGCTGTTGTGAAAGCGGATGCGATCATCGCCTCCAATACATCATCTATTTCCATAACGCGGCTGGCAGCAGCGACCATGCGACCGGAGAAGTTTATCGGCATGCATTTTATGAATCCGGTGCCGGTGATGAAACTGGTCGAGCTTATTCGCGGCATTGCCACAGATGATGCTGTGTTTGAAACCGCCTTAAGTGTGGTGACAAAGCTCAACAAACAAGCGGCAATTGCTGAGGATTATCCGGCTTTTATCGTCAATCGTATTTTATTGCCCATGATTAATGAAGCCGCTTACGCACTTTATGAGGGCGTGGGCGATATAGAAAGCATTGATGCAGCTATGCGGCTTGGGGCAAATCATCCTATGGGGCCTCTGCAATTAGCCGATTTTATCGGGCTTGATACATGTTTGAATATTATGCATGTGCTAAAAGAGGGTTTGGGCGATAATAAATATCATCCTTGCCCGCTTTTGATAAAATATGTGGATGCCGGCTGGCTCGGACGCAAAACCGGACGCGGCTTTTATATTTATGACGGCGAAACCCCCACCCCCACACGCTAGGGGCGCGAATTATTATCCTTGCTTGTGTAAGAATAGCAGCACAAGGCAATCTTAAAAAATAATTTGCCCGCACCCACAAAAACTCTGATAGTGTTATAATAATAAAGCATAATTTATTTATAGAGAAAGTCTATTATGAAAAAAGACATGCTATGGCTGAAGGCGATTATAAAAGTGCTGAAAGAGGCAGAGAGCCCGATGCACTATACCGATATTACTGATGAAATTATCAAAAAAGAATATCGCAAAAATGTTGGTGCCACACCTAGTGCAACGGTTAGTACATATATAACTAGCGACTTGAGACAAAATAAAGATCAATCTCTGTTTATCCCTATAGATAGAGGCGTGTATGCCTTAAAAGCAACGCTTCAATCCCAAAATGATGCAATGATAACTGATAGGGAAGACGAAAAAAGTGAGACTACTGCTATTATCAACGCCTTTGGCATGTTTTGGAAGCGGGATTTGGTTAACTGGGAACACAAACCTATAAAGATTTTAGGGCAAGAAAATATCAAATCCAAAAAGGTAGATTTTTCTTCACAAATTGCGGTTTATTTGTTGTATGATGGAAGAGAAGTCATTTATGTTGGACAAACACAAACATTGGGGCAACGGTTATCTGAGCATTTATTTGACCGCCATAGAGGAAGGTGGGATCGCTTTTCATGGTTTGGTCTAAAGACAGTTTCAGAGAAAGGTAGCTTAGAAGATGTCGAAGAAAATACAAAATTTCCAACCAAAATGATTATCAATACGCTTGAGGCATTATTGATTGAAGGGCTAGAGCCACGTCAAAATAGACAACAAGGTAATGGTTTCAGCGGTAAGGAGTTTTTGCAAGTAGAAGACACTGAACTTGAGAAACGAAGACAAAAAGATTTGTTGGTGAGAATGGTTAAAAGCCTAGAAAACTGATGACACTGGCTCTTACTTCTTCACCCTAAGCAGACGATCAATATGCGCCGCTTCGTCAAAGCTACGATCCGCCTTAAAGATAAATTCAGGTGCATATTTCAGATTTAGGTTTTTCACTACCGCGTGGCGAATTTTACCCATATGGGCTGTGCATAAGGCGACCGCTTCATCCATATGATCACCACCAAGCGGAATAATGTAAATGGTTGCATGACGCAAAGATGCATCAATCCGCACTTCGCTTACGGTAAGGCGCATTTTATCTAGCTCATTATCCCAAAAATTATTTTGCATAAAAAAGCGACTTAACTCATGGCGCAAAATCTCAGCTACACGTAGCTGGCGCTGGCTTGGCGCATGACGCCGTATATGCCCTTTGGCCATCATTGCCTCCTAGTCTTCGAGCTTGCGGGCGACTTCTTCAACCTCATAACATTCAATAATATCGCCCGGTTTCAAATCGGCATAATTTTCAAATGCAGTGCCGCATTCCTGCCCGGCATTTACGTCTTTTACTTCATCTTTGAAACGGCGTAGCGAGCTTAAATCACCTTCATGGATCACCACATCATCACGAATAAGCCGCACTTTTGCCCCGCGCCGTAATATGCCATCGCGCACGCGCGCGCCTGCCGCTTTGCTGCCCTTGCCGACAGTGAAGATTTCCAATATTTCAGCATTACCCAACATCGTCTCGCGTAAATCAGGCGATAACATACCTGCCATAGCGGCACGCATATCATCAACCAGATCATAAATAATATTATAATAACGAATTTCAACGCCTGTGCGTGCAGCAGCATTGCGTGCCTGCGCATTGGCGCGCGTGTTAAACCCAATAACCACCGCAGCTGACGCGCTGGCAAGCGTAACATCGCTTTCGGTAATGCCGCCAACGCCGCTTAGCACAATCCGTGCCTGAATTTCATCATTACCCAATTGTTGCATCGCCTGACTAATCGCCTCGACCGATCCTTGCACATCCCCTTTTACAATAAGCGGAAATTCTATTTGGTCGCTATCTTGTAACTGTTTGAGCATCTGATCTAATGATGAAGCCCGTGCCCCGGAAACACTGGCATTATCACGGGCCTTGCGATTGCGATATTCGGCCACTTCACGCGCCCGCGCCTCGTTTTCCACAACATTAAATATGTCCCCTGCTTGCGGCGCACCGCTGGCACCGAGCACCTCTATCGCCATTGACGGGCCTGCTTGTTTTATTTGTTTACCCTGATCATTAACCAATGCCCGCACACGGCCAGATTCTTGCCCGACAACAAAGGCATCACCATTATGCAATGTGCCGCGCTGTAATAATATGGTCGCCACCGCCCCACGCCCGCGATCCAGCTGTGCTTCTATCACCACACCTTCGGCCTCACGATCGGGATTAGCTTTCAGATCCATCAATTCGGCTTGCAATAAAATTGCCTCTAACAGATCGTCGACACCTGCACCGGTTTTTGCCGATAGCTCCACCATTTGTGTATCGCCACCCATTTCCTCCGAGATAATTTCATGCTGCAATAAATCATTTTTTACCCGCGTCGGGTCTGCATTTTCCTTATCCATTTTATTGATCGCGACGATAATCGGCGCATTGGCTGCTTTGGCATGATTTATTGCCTCTATGGTTTGAGGCATAACCCCATCATCGCCTGCAACCACCAAAACAACAATATCAGTTACTTTTGCACCGCGTGCGCGCATAGTGGTAAATGCGGCATGGCCGGGCGTATCAATAAAGGTCACGACGCCGCCGCTTTTGGTCTCCACCTGATAAGCGCCGATATGTTGCGTAATGCCACCTGCTTCACCCGCCGCAATACGGGCATTGCGAATGGCATCCAGCAAAGAGGTTTTCCCGTGGTCCACATGCCCCATCACCGTAACAACCGCCGGACGCGGGCGCATATCAGCCGCATCATCCGCGCCACCGCTAATGCCGGTTTCTACATCGCTTTCCGCAACACGCTTGACGCTATGTCCCAATTCTTCCGCAATAAGCTGCGCTGTATCTGCATCAATCACATCATTGATTTTTGCGATCACACCTTGCTGCATAAGAATTTTAATCACATCAACCGCACGTTCTGCCATACGATTAGCTAATTCCTGAATGGTGATGGTTTCAGGGATCGTAACGCTACGCGATATTTTTTCGACAGGCTCAGCATCACGCGCTTGACGTTTTTCGCGCTCGCGCCGTCTTTTAATTGATGCCAATGAACGCACGCGCTCTTCATCATTTAGCGCATCATGAATGGTCAATTTACCTTCACGCCGCCGCCTTTCCCCACGCGGCGCATGCGAACGCTTGGATTGTTCATTATCACGCTCACTTTCTTTACGGCGTGCGACGGGGCGCAAAGCCGCTTTATCCGAAAGCGGTGCGGCGGGGACGTCTATAATATCGGGGGTGGGAGATGCCGGTTTTGTTTCGTTTTTGGTTTCCCGTTTTTGTTTTGTTTCTTTTTTACGCGCCAATGCTTCGGCAATATGTGCCTCTTCTGCTTCGCGGGCTTTTTTCTCGGCTGCCCGACGCGAATTTTCTTCGGCACGGCGTGTAGCATCCGCTTCACGCCTTTGTGCGTCTTCCCTGGCGCGTTCGCGTGCTTGCGATACAGCTTGATTGCGTGCATCTTGTTCGGCCTTGCTTAATATGCGAATTTGATCATCGTCCTGCCTTTCTTGCACATCGGGTGAGGCTTGCATATTTTTTCCATCGTCAGTTTTGGTGACAATGCGGCGACGTTTTTTCTCAACCACAACGGATTTTGACCGGCCACGCGCAAAGTTTTGCCGCACTTGTCGAGACTCAACCGTCCGGTTCAGGCTTAATGTTTTTGTCCGTGGCGTGGCACTTTCAGATTTATTTTCATCGCTCATAGCTTTGCTTTACCTCATTATGAAATACCATTATAGCGCATTATTCTTTTTATTTCATCCCGTAAAGCACGTGCACGCGCTTTATCGCATATTGCCAGAAATGTTAGATTTTGCCGCGCAACCGCATCGCTTAATTTTGTGCGGGTAAAATAATCAGAATATGGAATATAGTGTTTTATCGCCTGTTGTTTTATTTTGTTTGTGCTATTTTCTGCCGCATCGTGCGCACAAAAAACCAGTGCTGCTTTGCCTTTTTTTATAGCAGCCATAACCGTATCAAAGCCGGTTACGCATTTACCTGCCCCATAAATCATGCCGATACGCCCTAGCAAATTTTGGTCTAAAATATTGGCAATCTGCTCACTAAGTGTCTGGGCTGCGCGCGCGACCACATCGCGTCTAGCACTTACCCAGATTGCCTTGCCGGGCAAACGCAAAGCCAGATCGGGCACCAAATCACCGTTTGGCGCGTAAACCAGACGCATCAATGCTGCCTCTGGCAGGCGTTCACCTGTTAGGGCACAAATATGCGTCTTAGCCGATCGCGTGGCGCGGTAATGTGCATTAGTCTGCATCACCTGTTTGCTCTCCTTCGACCTGCTCTAAGTCATCTTCTTCTATCTGTTCTGCTTCTAGCCGCATTGCATCGAGATCTGCTTGTGTAATCCAGCCCATAGCAAGGCGCGCGCGCATAATCATATCTTCGGCTTCATCCGGCGTAAGATCAAAATTTTCCAAAACCCCCGGCTGGCGTTCGCGCCGCTTATTTACGGTTTCATACCACCCTAAAAGATCATCCGTCACACATCCGGCAAAATCTTCTAGGGTTTTTATGTCTTCTTTCCCAAGCGCAACCAACATAGCAGCATTTAGCCCCTCTATTTGCGCAAGTGCATCTTCTACCCCCAATGCTTTACGTTCTTCATCAAAGGCAAGATTTTGTTTATCAAGAAAATCCTTAGCTCGATTTTGGATTTCTTCTGCCATATCTTGATCAAAACCCTCGATCATTGCAACTTCTTCCAATGGCACATAGGCGATTTCTTCAACCGAAGAAAACCCTTCGGAGGCGAGTAATTGGGCAATCATTTCATCCACATCAAGGGCGTCCATAAAGGTTTGCGTGCGCGCGCTAAACTCCTGTTGTCGCCGTTCGGATTCAGCCGCCTCGGTTAAAATATCAATATCCCATCCGGTAAGCTGCGAGGCAAGCCGCACATTTTGCCCCCGACGCCCAATCGCCAAAGATTGCTGGTCATCCGGCACCACCACTTCAATGCGCTGTGCATCCTCATCCAGCACAACTTTCGCCACTTCCGCCGGTTGTAACGCATTAACAATAAAGGCAGCCGGATCGGGCGAATAGGGAATAATATCAATTTTTTCATCCTGTAATTCGCTCACCACGGCTTGCACGCGCGAGCCACGAATACCCACACAAGCCCCCACAGGGTCAATGGTCGGGTCATTGGCAATCACCGAGATTTTTGCGCGACTACCCGGGTCACGTGCAACCGAACGGATTTCAATAATGCCATCATAAATTTCTGGCACTTCCTGCATAAATAATTTAGCCATAAATTGCGGGTCGGTGCGTGAGAGAATAATTTGCGGGCCGCGCTGTTCGCGGCGCACATCTTGAATATAAGCCCGAATACGATCACCCGTGCGGAATGTCTCACGCGGAATAAGATTATTCCGCCTTATCACCGCTTCACCACGACCTAAATCCAAAACCACATTGCCATATTCCAGACGCCGCACAATACCGCTGATAATTTCACCAACCCTATCCTTATATTCTTCATATTGCTGATCACGTTCAGCCTCCCGCACACGCTGCACAATCACCTGTTTTGCTGCTTGCGTTGCAATACGACCAAATTCTATGGGGGGTAATTCATCAATCACCTCATCATCTATTTGTGCATCCGGATTTTGCTGCCGCGCAAAAACGAGAGAAATTTCTGTATTATCATTTTCCACCATTTCAACGACTTTTACCACGCGCAATAATCTGGTTTCGCCCGTTTTGGGGTCAATTTTGGCGCGAATATCATTTTCTGACCCATAACGCGCTTTTGCTGCCCTTTGAATGGCATCTTCCATCGCTGATATGACAATGGCAGGTTCGATAGATTTCTCACGTGCCACCGCATCGGCAATTTGTAAAAGTTCTAATTTATTGGCACTTATTGCTTCACTCATATCGCTACTCCTTCATATTCTTTACGCGCTATGCTGCTTGCTCTGATTTATTTGTTTTTGCCGTTTAAGCGCGTTACGCATCATATTATCGGAAATGACAAGCCGCGCCTCGGCAATATCACCCAGCCTGAAACCTAAAATTTGCGGCGTATCATAATTTTCTATCATCGTGCTTAACCTTGCTTCGCCATCATGGAACCCGTCAATAACACCACGAAACCGCTTTTGTCCACTTACATTATGCCTGAGTTTTATGTTCGCTTCATAGCCTGCCCATATGTCAAAATCCCGGGCACGCGTAAGTGGGCGCGCCATGCCGGGAGAGGATATTTCAAGCACATATTCACCGGCAATCGGATCTTCAACATCCAATAATGCCGAGAGCGCACGGCTAATCATCTCGCAATCAGCAATAGACAGGCTTCCATCTTCACGTTCGGCCATAATCTGCACGGTCTGCTTGCCTGCCTGTTGCGTTATATAGATGCGAATGAGGGCAAACCCCATATCATCCAGGGCAGGCGCAATGAGCGGTAAAAGCGCACGCGCCGCATCTGGAGCTAAAAGATGTGCATTATCCATTATCGTCATATCGCCCAGTTATAATTTACACAGGCTTATGAAAAAAAAAGCGGGGCTCATAATGTGAGCATCCCACTTTTCATATCAAAGCAGCCTTATTTATGTGCGTTATAAAGTCTTTATAAGATTATAGCAAGTCTTAATTATGTAAATGGTTTCATACCACCAAAAACGCAAAAGCTATAATTTTGATACCAGCAATTCACATTGCTAAACCCGCTTTGCTTAAGCCATGTAAGTTGATTGGTAAGCGTGTCCATTTTATCTTCTTTCATACGCTCTAGGGCCGCCGCTAATTCGGGTGCGGACACATTATTTTCTTTTACCGCATGTAACCAGTGTGACCGATAAATCTCCTCAATTTCCGGTGTCTCTCCTAATGCCTGATCAGCATTTAAGAATATACCGCCTGCCGGCAAAAGTGTAAAAATCTGGGAAAATAAGTCTCGCTTTTCATCTGCCGTAAGATGATGAATGGCAAGTGCAGATATAATTAAATTATATGTGCCCGCAGCGGCATCCACTGCTGTGCGTAAGTTGCGAAAATCCCCGCATGTAATTTTTACATTGCGGGCAGACAATATTTCATTGGCTTTGGCTTCATGCAACATATCTTGTGCAACATCAATAAGGTGGAATTTTGCAAGATCATCATGCACTGCAAGCATATGCGATACCAGCCCCGTGCCTGCGCCCAAATCGAGTATAGATAAGGGCGGATGTGCAAGGGTTTGGGCACATGTAATCAGCGTGCCATAAAACGCGTCGAAACAGGGAATTAAACGCTTGCGCGATGCATCATAAACAGATGCATATTTGTTAAATTTATCCGCGACCACCATAATATCTTTACCATCATATACGCTCAAATTGTAAATAAGTCGATAGGCGTCCGGCGGCTTTGGCCTTTTTTTCATAGCGTGTCGGCATCCAGTCTGTTGGCGGCACACGCCAGTCATCGGCACATTGCGCCCGCCATGCAAACCCATCATGCCGGCTTATATGCGCAAGTGTCCAGCCAATATAATCAGCACTGTCGCTGGCAACAAATAACGTTCCTTGCGGTTTTAGCGTATGGTATAGCATCGCCAGATTTTCGGCATTGATAAACCGCCGCTTATGATGCCGCATTTTCGGCCATGGATCGGGGTAAAGCAGATAAACTTTGTCCAGACACTGTGCAGGCAAGCAGGTTAAAATATCGCGCGCATCACCATTATAAAGCCTGATATTGGTGAGCATCGTCTCATCTATTGCCGTTAGGATTTTGGCCATGCCATTTACGAAAGGTTCGCAGCCAATAAAGCCAGTTTGCGGATTTAGGTGTGCCTGTGCTGCCAAATATTCGCCGCCGCCAAAGCCGATTTCCAAACGATAATCCGCATAATTTTGTTTGAAAAAATCGGCTATATTTTGCGGTGTAAGCCGCACGCGCGGCAATAAATCACTGATCAATTTTTCTTGCCGCAGACTTAATTTATGCCCTTTCCCGCGTCCATAAAGTTGGCGTGGATATGCAAGCGGCATATTATAGGGCGCTTTTAAGCGCATCGACTAGATCGGTGCGCTCCCATGCAAAGCCGCCATCATCCTCTGGCATACGCCCAAAATGGCCATAGGCCGCCGTGCGGGCATAAATCGGGCGATTAAGCCCAAGATGTTCGCGAATACCGCGCGGGCTTAAATCCATAATCGTGCCCAAAGCAGCCTCTAACTGGCGTGGCTCAATGGTGCCCGTTTCATACAAATCTGCATAAATTGAAAGCGGTTTTGAAACCCCAATCGCATAGGAAAGCTGAATGGTGCATTTTTCTGCCAGACCTGCCGCGACCACATTTTTTGCCAAATAACGCGCCGCATAAGCCGCCGAACGGTCAACCTTGGTTGGGTCTTTCCCCGAAAACGCCCCGCCGCCATGTGGTGCCGCACCGCCATAAGTGTCCACAATAATTTTGCGCCCTGTCAAACCTGCATCACCATCGGGCCCGCCAATAACAAATTGCCCTGTTGGATTTACATAAAACTCTGTATCATCGCACATCCACCCATCGGGCAAAACATTTTCCACAAACGGGCGCACCAGATTGCGTATATCCTGCTGGCTTAATCCTTCATCATGCTGGGTCGACACCACCACCGAGCTTGCCCGCACCGGGCGACCATTTTCATAAACCAATGAGACCTGACTTTTCGCATCTGGCCGCAACCCCTTAACCGCACCGGATTTACGCGCCGCAGCCATATCAGCCAGAATTTTATGTGAAAAAGCAATAGGCGCCGGCATAAGTTCTTCGGTTTCGGTGCATGCATAGCCAAACATTATGCCCTGATCGCCCGCGCCTTCATCCTTATTGCCTGCAGCATCCACACCTTGTGCAATATGTGCCGATTGCGCGTGAATATGGTTTTTCACTGTTGCATTTTGCCAATGAAACCCGTCTTGCTCATAGCCAATATCGCGTATGGCGGCACGTGCAATCTCTTCCATTTCCGCAGATGAGATCAAACCATCGGGGCGCACTTCACCAGCCAGCACCACCAGATTGGTCGTGGTGAGCGTTTCAACCGCAACACGTGCATCGCTTTGGCGTGCTAAAAATGCATCCAAAATCGAATCGGAAATGCGGTCACATATTTTATCCGGATGCCCCTCAGAAACAGACTCAGAAGTAAAAATATAATTATTACGCATAAAATGATCCCTTAACTTAGCTATATCACATAAAGATTTCTTTATATGTTTTACGTCTATGTGGCAAGGAAAATGTGAGTAGCTATATCTATGATCTGCTTTGAAAGCATGTAAGTTTTGTAAAATAGAAAGAATTATAGCCACATATATATATACATGTTCTGATATAAAACGTGGCGGTGCGTCTGTCTTATTTACGGCAAATGTAAGACTTTATGTGGTTTGGACAGAACATCTTTACGCGTTAAAGCAATGGGGCGCATTTTCTCCGCCGCAAAAAGCGGTGCTTGGTCGCTATAATGTAAAGAATCGGGACGCGTTGAAGCTGCACCGTAATTATGTATAATTTCGGCGCTTTGCTCACCGTTTTCATCCCAATGAACGACTATGGTTAATCCATCTCCCGCTACGGCGTTCAACCTTCCATCATCCATTGATAAGGCATAAACAGCACGCATAACATCGGGACCACCACCTAAGGGTAAATCAACAGCGCCATGAATAAGGCGATTAACATCACTCCAAAGCGGGTCAATACGACCGTGATTATGTAATAAATCGGTAATACATTTTTCATAAAGCGGTTTAATGGGTGGCGGGTCGCGCTGTGCACGCTCAGCAAGCCATTCTTCCGATAAAAGACATACCCCCAAAGCGGCGGCACGATTATCTTTTGTTGTTTCCATCGTCCAATTCGCAAGCAGCACTTGTCCTTCGGCATATACAGTTTGTGGCGGATAAGGCAGCGCATAAACGCCCGCAACATATTGCATGGCACGTGATTGTTTATGATAGGCCTTATCCCATTTTATAGCTGTAAACGCATCCTTGCTTAACTTGCCCGCATCGGCAAAAAGAAAAAGTCCACGCATGGCACGATTAGTCATACGCGTTTGCAAGCCAAGTTCTTCGGCATAATCGGCGCGCGATAAATTATCAGCAGGCGCCGTGACGTGAAAAGGAGACTGATTAGCGCTTATAATATAACCTGATGGCGGGTCGGTAAGTTGTGGCATTTCGTTGAATGAAATTGTTTCATGCCAAATTAAATCGCTACGTGTGCCGGGCAAATATTGCGCCCAATCCCATCCTGCCATACGCCTAGGTGAACGTGTATTATGCAAAAAATAAATATGTTTATCGCGGTCGGCATAAACGAAATTGAAAGACGCAACATATTGCATTGCCATAGCCTTTTTCCAGTCTTTCAAATTGCGTGCCTTATTCATAGCCATCCATTGTTCAATATGGCGTATTTCTTTCATGCCACTGGCACGCAGTGCATAAACACCATGTTTGGTGCGTATGGCCGGGCCATGTGCGCTATATAAAACCTCGCGCGGGATAGGGAGATAAAGATTACCCAATAGTTTCATCTTCAGCCAGATAAAACGACGTTCGAAAGGCATATATATACCGTCAAGAAGATATTCATTTTCATTATCGGGGTTGATCGTTAGCTTGTAAATATCAACCAAATCAGGCTTGCTTACTGTTATACCCCAGCCGAGATCAGGGTTGAACCCCAGCGCTATTAAGGGCAAAAGAGGAAATGTCCCTCCATGCATATCTAGCCCCTCTTCACTTTTTAGATGAGCTTCATACCATGCTACGGGGCCGGTTAAGGGTTGGTGTGAATTAATAACAAGACGTGTCGCCCCTTCAAGACTTTTGGTGGGGTTAATCGCAAAAGCATTTGACCCTGTCGGTAATCCGCCACTTCCAACCATTTGCATAGCTGCGTTTTCATGCGCAGACTGTGCCATTTCATATCGCGGTTTATCGGCAAGAAGATCTTTCAAATGATCGTCTATGCCGAAAAATAAAAGATGAAGTAAACTGGAATTTGTAACCAGGTCTTCAGCTTTTACCGGAAAATAAAGAGCATTGGCTTCATCGGGATGCTGCGCGGCATAATAATTCAACCCATCGGCATAGGCTTGCATATAGGCGCGTAATTTTGGAGAGAGGGCAGTCTCATATTTTTTGGTAATTGTGCCACGTATATCCAACCAATTAACCAAATAATCAATCGGCAAAGCATCGAAACCTTGAACGCGCCCCAATTCACCGCGCGTAAAGGGGATAATATCCTGCATAGTCTTAAAATCATCTTGTGCATGTGCATAAGCCAGCCCAAATGCCACATCAATATCACGTTTCCCATAAATATGCGGCACTCCATATTCATCTCGAATAATCTCGACATTATATTTTTGCGCTTGCATATAAGCAGCATCACTATCCCAATGGCGCGCTTCATAAATGGGTATGGCGATGTTTGCTATAATCAATATAGTGGTCAAAAAGAATGTAATAATAATGCCAACTCTAAAAAATCTATTCATATCTTTCCTATTGAGTTATTGCGTTTTTCAAAACAAAGTAGTGAGAGCAGATTTTGCATCACATTTTTACCTTTACATCAAATATCTACTGGCTTTATCGCATGGGTTTAGAAAAACCGAAAAAACATAAGCACAGATTACAAATAAATTTATATCAGATAAAGATGCTCTTTAGTCTATATTTTCCAACCCATAAGCAGCAATGGCCGCCATGTTTAATACTTCTGTTGCTGTTGCGCCAATGCGCGGAATCTGCACTGCATGGGTAAGTCCGATAAGAATGGGGCCGATAAGGGTTGCCCCGCCCAATTCTTCCAGCATTTTGGTGGAAATAGAGGCAGAATGAATGGCCGGCATAATCAAAATATTCGCTGGGGATGTTAGCCGTGAAAATGGATAGCGCTTCATGACATCGCGATTAAGCGCAACATCGGCAGCCATTTCACCCTCATATTCGAAGTCCACCCCGCGCCTATCCAAAATGCGCACCGCCTCGCGCACATAAACCGAGCGATCCCCTTCCGGATGCCCGAAAGTGGAATAGGCAAGCATCGCCACGCGCGGCTCATGCCCCAAAGCGCGCGCGGTTGCTGCGGTTTGTTCGGCAATATCTGCAAGTTCTTCGGCACTGGGCATATCAATCACATTCGTATCTGCCACCAATACCACACGATTGCCCCGCGCAATGAGCATGGATACGCCCATCACCCGCTTATGCGGGCGCGCATCAATAACGTGCGAGACTTCTTCTAAGGTAATGGAATAGCTGCGCGTAACCCCCGTCACCATGCCATCGGCATCGCCATGCGCCAACATGCACGCACCAAATGTGTTACGGTCATTGCTAATCAAGCGAAAACAATCACCCCGCAAGCGCCCGCGCCGCTGCAAACGCTGATAAAGAAAATCCGTATAAATTTCAACTTTGTCAGACTGACGTGTGTCATGAATAATTAAATCATCGCGCTCTTGCAAACCTAAACCCTGCATTTTTTCGCGCACAATATGCTCTGTGCCGATCAATATAGGTTCACCCAAACCCAAATCCTTAAAGGCAGTGGCAGCACGAATAACCTGTTCTTGTTCGCCTTCGGCGAAAATCATGCGTTTTGGGTTTTGCCGCGCTTTATTGATGATAATTTGCAAGGTCGCTGCTGTCGGGTCAAGCCGTGCAGAAAGCCTATCCTTATACGCCTCCATATCAATAATCGGATATTGCGCCACACCGCTATCCATTGCTGCCCGGGCAATGGCGGGCGGAATATCACGAATAAGGCGCGGGTCAAATGGCACCGGAATAATATAATCCGGCCCAAAACGTGGACGCGCCCCGCTATAGGCCGCCGCCACCTCATCGGGCACATCCTCACGCGCCAGCATCGCCAGGGCTTGTGCACAGGCAATCTTCATATCTTCATTGATTGTGGTTGCCCGCACATCCAACGCCCCCCGAAAAATATAGGGAAAGCCCAATACATTATTGACCTGATTGGGATAATCCGAACGCCCCGTTGCAATAATCGCATCATCACGAATGTGCATAACGTCCTCTGGCGTAATTTCAGGATCAGGGTTAGCCATGGCAAAAATAATTGGCTTGTCCGCCATGCTCTTTACCATATCCGGCGTAAGTGCCCCTTTTACCGAAAGACCTAAAAATACATCCGCCCCCGTAATTGCTTCGGCCAATGTGCGGGCATCTGTTTTCACACTATGGGCAGATTTCCATTGGTTCATCCCCGCTTGCCGGCCTTCATAGATAACCCCCTTTGTGTCGCATAAAATCGCATTTTCATGCGGCAAGCCCATGGCTTTTACCAATTCTAAACAGGCAATGCCTGCGGCCCCCGCACCATTTACCACAAGTTTTATGTCTTTGATGTCACGACCCGTAAGATAAAGCGCATTGATAAGCCCCGCCGCACAAATAATCGCTGTGCCATGCTGGTCATCATGAAATATTGGAATGTCCATTATCTCGCGTAATTGCTGCTCAATAATAAAGCAATCAGGTGCCTTAATATCTTCTAAATTGATACCGCCAAAAGACGGTCCCATATATTTTACCGCATCTACAAATTCCTTCGGATCTTCAGTGGCAATTTCCAAATCTATACTATCCACATCGGCAAACCGTTTGAATAAAACCGCTTTCCCCTCCATAACCGGCTTAGAGGCAAGCGCCCCCAAATTGCCTAACCCCAAAATCGCCGTGCCATTGGAGATAACCGCAACCATATTGCCACGCGCTGTATAATCATAAGAGGCGCTAGCATCCGCCGCTATCGCTTGCACCGGCACGGCTACGCCTGGCGAATAAGCCAGCGATAAATCACGCTGGGTGGCCATCGGCTTGGTCGGCATAATTTCCAGCTTGCCCGGCTTGCCGCGCGTGTGAAAATGTAAAGCCTCTTTATCTGTAAAAGATTTATGTTTATCATTCGTCATAACTGCACCTATATAACAAGCTTTTAGGCGGTTGCATGAAAGATAACAAGATGGCAAAAGGAATTTATTAAAAATAATGCGATCACTATATGAATAAGCAAAACTCACCTGTAAAAGCAAGCGCACCGCAACCTACGCCTATGATTGCTCAATTTTTAGACATAAAGGCGGCGCATCAGGATTATTTGCTGTTTTATCGTATGGGCGATTTTTATGAGTTATTTTTTGAAGATGCGCTCGAAGCAGCGGCGGCATTAGATATAACCCTTACCCATCGTGGCCAGCATATGGGGAAAAATATTCCCATGTGCGGCGTGCCGATACATGCGGCAGAGCCTTATCTTGAGCGCCTTATTCGCAAAGGCTATAAGGTTGCCGTATGCGAGCAAACCGAAGATCCTGCTGCGGCAAAAAAGCGCGGTGCCAAGGCGGTGGTGCGTCGTGAAGTTGTGCGCCTGGTGACAGCCGGCACACTTAGCGAAGACTCACTGCTAGATGCGCGGACACATAATTTTTTAGCGGCCATTTGCACCATTGCCGACGAAATAGCTCTGGCATGGCTAGATATGTCGACCGGCGAATTTGAAGCCTGTATGGTTCATAATATGGATGATTTATTCGCCAGCCTCGCGCGACTTACCCCACGTGAAATTTTATTACCTGAACATATGCGCGATATAGCTGATACGCTAAACAATATGACGCGTCCGCCGCTTTTAACCGATATTCCGCCTTCTCTTGCAAGCGCGCAAGCTGCCGAACGCCATATGGCGGATTATTTTCCGCATCATATTCAGGATTTACAAAATGAATTTAGCCGTGCAGCGCGCGCGGCATGCGGCACACTTATCGGCTATTTACGCTTTACCCAAATCGACCATATGCCCCACTTAAAACTACCGCGCCTGGAAAGCACGGCAGCCCATATGCATATAGATGCTGCAACGCGGGCAAATTTAGAACTAACCCATACATTGGGGGGCGAAACCAAAGGCAGTTTACTTGCGGCCATAGATAAAACCATTACTGGTGCCGGCGCGCGCGTGCTTGCTGCGCGGCTTTCTGCTCCGCTTATGCAGAAATCGGAAATCGAAAATCGGCACGGGGCGATTGCCTGTTTGCTTGAGCAGGAACAGATAAATGATGACATAAGACATACATTAAAAACTGTGCCGGATATGGCGCGCTCTCTCTCACGCCTTTCACTGGATCGCGGCGGACCGCGTGATTTACAGGCCATTGCACAAGGTATAAGCGGCGCACAAAAAATAGCAGGCTATTTACACCATATCGAAAATGATAACGCCGAAATCCGCCGCATTAGAACAGATTTGACCACCGAATTGAGCGGCCTTATTGATGTGCTGGGAAGCGCCCTAAAAAAGGATTTACCCCTATTGGCACGCGATGGCGATTTTATACGCTCCACCTATGATGCAAGCCTTGAAAAGGCGCGCACAATGCGTGACGAAAGCAAAAGAATCATTGCCGGATTGCAACAAAAATATGCCGATGCAACCGGCATTAAATCTCTCAAAATCAAATATAATGCCGTATTGGGCTATCATATTGACGTGCCGAGTGCGCATGGAGATAAATTGATAAATCCACCGTTTAATCAAGACTTTATCCATCGACAAACACTCGCAAGTGCGGCGCGGTTTTCTACCAAAGAGCTTGGTGAGCTTGCAAGTCAGATTAGTCGTGCTGCCGAAATGAGTTTGGGTATTGAACAAGAGATTTTTATAGACTTAAAAACCAAAGTGCTGACGGAAAATGAAAAAATCCGCAGCTGTGCCGATGCCCTAAGCGCACTTGATGTAACATGTGGCTTGGCCGTGCTTGCCCGCACATATAAATGGGTGCGTCCGCTTATGTATGATGATATGCGCTTTCTTATTACCCAGGGGCGTCACCCTGTGGTCGAGCATGCTTTGCAGGCAACACAATATGCGCGTTTTATCGCCAATGATTGCGCGCTTGATGCAACCACTATGTCGCAAGAAAACACCCCACGCCTTGGTGTGCTCACAGGGCCGAATATGGCCGGGAAATCTACATTTTTACGGCAAAATGCGCTCATCGCTATTTTAGCGCAAATGGGTAGTTATGTGCCCGCGCAAGCGGCACATATTGGCATTATCGATCGGGTCTTTAGCCGGGTCGGTGCGGCGGATGATCTCGCCCGTGGGCGCTCGACCTTTATGGTGGAAATGGTGGAAACGGCAGCAATTCTGACCCATGCGGGCGCACATAGCCTGGTGATTTTAGATGAAATCGGGCGGGGAACGGCCACATTTGATGGGTTATCACTGGCATGGGCAGTGGCGGAATATTTACACGATAAAATTAAGTGCCGCGCTTTATTCGCGACACATTATCATGAGCTTACTGCATTGGCACAACGCCTGGACGGTCTCACTAATCTAACCATGCGCGTAAAAGAGCATAAGGGCAGTCTGGTTTTTTTACACGAGGTTGCAAGCGGGGCGGCAGACCGCTCTTACGGCATTCATGTCGCCCAGCTCGCAGGTTTGCCGGAAAATGTGATCAAGCGCGCCCAGACCATTTTGACCATGTTAGAGGAAAATCGTAATATGGGCGGGCTTGCCCCTGATTTAGACGGCCTACCATTATTTACAGAATATGCAACTGACGAAGACCCGAAAAAAGATAGGCTCCGTGAAACGCTTAGCACATTAAACCCTGATACACTAACTCCGCGCGAGGCACATGACTGGCTTTATCGCCTGCTTGAGCTTATGCGCGAGGGAAATGACTGATGAAACATAATCCTATCCGCGCACAGGATATATTCGAAAAATTACAACAAACAGCGCAGACAATAGAGGCGGAAGCGGATTTGCGCCCAGCCGTGCTGGATATTCTAAAGGCGGAATTGAAAAAGGGGCATCTCTATGCCCAGGCAAAACTGGAAAGTCAGCATTTACGCGGCAGCACATGTGCCGAATTTTTGTGTCGTGTGCAAGATGAGATTTTAACTGCCCTTTGCAATTTTACCAAAAACTATATTGTGCGGCTATCTAACCCTACTGATAGCGAACAATTAAGCGTTGTCGCTGTGGGGGGGTATGGACGCGGGTATCTGGCACCAGCATCAGATATTGATTTGCTGTTTCTGCTTCCCTATAAGCGTAATGCGGCGTGCGAGACATTTGTTGAATATATACTCTATATGCTATGGGATATGGGGCTTAAAGTTGGCCATGCCACACGCTCTGTCACCGAATCCATCGCGCAAGCCGAGAAAGATATGGTGATCCGCACCTCGCTTTTGGAAGCACGCCTATTATGGGGCAATGAGGCTTTATTCACTGCGTTTCAAACAGAGTTTCATAAAAAAATCATACGCAATAGCGCGCGGCAATTTGTTGAAGCAAAATTGCAGGAGCGCGATATGCGCCACGAAAAAACCGGACGTTCGCGCTATCTGGTTGAACCCAATATAAAGGAAGGGAAGGGGGGATTGCGCGATCTCAATACCTTATTTTGGATTGCAAAATATTGCTATCAGCTAACCGAAATTGATGAATTGGTGGCGCGCGGCTTACTTACAGCACAAGAGCTTGCTTTATTCAAACGATGCTATAATTTTTTGTGGGCGGTGCGGTGTCACTTACATTTTTTAACGGGACGCGCTGAAGAAAGACTAAGTTTTGATGTGCAAAAAGAACTCGCCATGCGTATGGGCGTTAAGGCGACCACTGGCTTAAACCCGGTAGAAAAATTCATGCGCCGCTATTTTTTAGTGGCAAAAGATGTTGGTGATTTAACCGCTATATTTTGTGCAACCTTGGAAGAAGAACAAAAAAAACGCCGCCCCATCACACGCTTGCCTAGATTATTTCAACGACAAAAAAATCTGCACGGTTTTAAGATTGTGCATGGACGCCTTACCATGGCGAACCAGGATTGTTTTGCTAAAGATGCGGTTAATCTCATTCGTGTTTTTCATCTGGCCGATAAATACGGATTGGATATTCACCCCGTAACCACGCGTGAAATAACCCGTAATGTTCGTTTAATTGATGCTACATTACGCCGCGATAAAACCGCAAATGAATTATTTTTACAAATTCTGTGCTCGCACAAAAACCCCGAATATAGTTTGCGGCGCATGAATGAAACTGGGGTTTTAGGGCGGTTTATCCCAGATTTTGGACACATAGTCGCTTTAATGCAATTTAATATGTATCACCATTATACGGCCGACGAGCATTTATTGCGTGCCATCGGTATGCTGGCAGAAATAGAAAAAGGTGTGCATGCAGAAGATAGCTTCGCCCATGATTTATTTGCACAGGGGATAGATCGTAAAGTTATTTATCTCGCAATGTTTTTGCATGATATTGCCAAAGGTCGCCCTGAGGATCATTCGCTTCTCGGCGGGCAAATCGCCAAACGTCTCGCGCCGCGTTTTGGCTTCACACAACATCAAACGCAGCTTGTTATCTGGCTTGTCGAACAACATTTAACGATGAGCGATATTGCCCAAAGGCGCGATTTATCTGATACGCAAACCATTCAGGATTTCGTGAATATTGTGCAAAATAGCGAGCGTTTGAAACATCTTTATGTGCTTACCATTGCGGATATTCGTGCCGTGGGACCAGGCACATGGAATAGCTGGAAAGCCCAGCTTATGCGCACACTTTATGACGAAACCGATACCGTGCTTACCGCAGGGGGAAGAACAAATATTCAACAAAATCGGGTGATGCACGCCAAGCAGAATTTTATCCGACATGTAACCAATACACAAAACCCCACCGTCACCCAAGCACAAATTGACCGCTTCATCGCGCGGCAACAAGATAGCTATTGGCTAGGCATTGCTATGGAAGAACAAATCATCCATATGCGCTTGCTTGAAACCCAGGCCGAACAAGATATAATCATCGATATACATGCCAATAATGCCAAAACCGTGAGCATTGTAACACTTATCTGCCCTGATCGTGCTGGTCTGTTTGCCCAGCTTGCCGGCGCGGTGGCGCTTTCGGGTTCGAATATTCTGGATGCCCGTATCGCAACAACGCGCGATGGTTTTGCGCTCGATACACTCTATTTACAGACCACAGAAAATAAGATACTCACAACAGCCCAAAAACAGCAGCTTATTCAAAAACTAAAAGAAACGGTGAGCCATAATATTAACCCCGCCACAATTATTCGACAAGCAAATCCGGTTTCTTCACGCATGAAGGCTTTTGATATTGCCCCTAAAGTCGATATCAATAATAATATGTCGCAACATGCAAGCGTTATTGAAATAAGCACGCGCAATAGGCAAGCTTTACTTTATGATTTATCTTGCGTCTTATTTAAGGCAAATATAACGATATTATCGGCGCGGGTGGCTAGTTTTGGTGAGCGGGCGGTAGATATTTTTTACGTCCAAAATAAAGCAGGTCAAAAAATTACCAATGCCAATCAACGTGCAAAACTTATTGCAAAATTAAATGCTGTGATTACGCATAAAGCTGCGTTAAAGGGTAAGCAGACAGAAAAATAATATGCGTGACAAAACAAACCCCTTAAACAATAAAATTTTATCTGGTGCGGCAACCATTGGCAGTATGACGCTTTTAAGCCGTTTTACCGGTTTTTTGCGCGATATAGTGATAGCTGCCCTTTTGGGCGCAGGGCCTTTGATGGATATTTTTGTGGTTGCATTTCGGCTACCCAATCTTTTTCGGCATCTATTTGCCGAGGGGGCCTTTAATGCTGCCTTTGTGCCGCTATTTGCCCGTCAGTTGGAAAAAAAAGGGAAAAATGAAGCCCTTATATTGGCCGCAGAAATTTTTTCCTGCTTGCTTACCCTTGTGCTTATCGCAACCGGCCTGGCCATTATATTTATGCCTAGCCTGATCGATTTGATTGCCTATGGTTTTCGCGATAACCCTGAGCAATTTGAACTTGCCGTCTATTATGGACGCATAACATTTCCTTATTTGTTTTGCATGACACTTATGGCTTTTTTTACAGCTTTATTAAATGCACAGCATAGATTCCGAGCGGCAGCGTTTGCGCCCGTATTATTGAATATTGTGCTCATTATAGCACTGCTTCTTGCTGTCTTTGTGCAGGGTTTACCTTTGCCATATCTGATTTGGGGCACTGTTATTGCTGGCATTGCCCAAGCAGGCTTTGTTATGATCGCGGCTTATCGTGCCGGTTTATGGATGAAACTTATTCGCCCGCGTATAACACCGCATGTGAAGCGGGTTTTTGCTTTAGCGATTCCAGGCATAATGGCCAGTGGTATAATGCAAATAAATTTACTCATCGGCACGTCAATCGCGACACGCCAAGAGGGCGCGGCGGCATGGCTCTATTATGCCGATAGACTTTATCAACTGCCCTTAGGTGTTATTGGTGCAGCATTGGGGGTGGCTTTATTGCCAGATTTATCACGCCGCTTGCAAGCAGGCGACTATGAAGGCGCGCGTGAAAGCCAAAATAATGCTATATGGGCCGGACTTTGGCTAACCTTGCCGGCTATGGCGGGGTTATTTATTTTGGCCGAACCTATTGTATCCCTTTTATTCGAGCGCGGCGCCTTTACCGCGCAAGATGTTAGCGCAACGGCACTGGCGATAAGGGGTTATATGCTCGGCTTACCCGCCTTTGTGCTTATTTTTTGTGTGCAGCCTGCATTTTTTGCGCGGGAGAATACCAAAAGCCCGTTTATTTACAGCTCATGTGGCATTTTGCTTAATATTATTTTGAGTCTTAGTTTTTTCCCGCAATATGGGCATGTTGCCATTGCCGTTGCCACCAGTTTAGGTGTATGGCTTGGTTTAGGCTTAATGATTTTGCATCTTTATCGCCATAATATATGGTTTATAAGCAAAGATCTATTTTACAAAATCGCATTGCAAATTTTTGCAACGCTCATTATGGCGGGTTTACTTTATAGCTATATATATGCTTATGCTGTGCCCACGGCATTTATGTCCAAATTGGGAATAGTAGCCTTTCTTATTTGTAGCGGTGCAGCTATATATTTTCTCATATTAAAACTATGTGGCACGTCATCACTTGCACAGATTGTCAGGACGCGGCATAAGAACAAAAATAGCAAGGAATAATTTATGCATACATCATTTACGCCGCGTGTTTTATCCGGCGTGCAACCGACAGGGAATTTGCATCTTGGCAATTATCTAGGCGCCATACGTAATTTCGTGGCTTTGCAAGAAAGTCATGAATGTCTTTATTGCGTGGTGGATTTACATGCCATAACTGTGCCGCAAGACGCACAAGAGCTGGCGCGCAATACGCGTGAAGTGGCCGCAGCCTTTATCGCAGCAGGCGTTGATCCCGAACGTCACATTATTTTTAATCAAAGCCAAGTGCCCCAGCATAGCGAGCTTGCATGGATATTAAATTGTATCGCCCGTATTGGTTGGCTTAACCGCATGACACAATTTAAGGAAAAAGCAGGAAAAAACAGGGAAAAACAGTCTGTCGGACTTTATGTCTATCCCGTTTTAATGGCTGCCGATATTTTGCTTTATCATGCCACCCATGTCCCCGTAGGAGACGATCAGAAACAGCATGTAGAATTGGCGCGCGATATTGCCCAGAAATTCAACCATGATTTTGCGGATGATACCCACTTTTTCCCTTTGCCTGAACCGCTGATTCAAGGCAGTGCTACGCGCGTTATGTCTTTGCGTGACGGGGCGAAGAAAATGTCAAAATCAGACCCTTCTGATATGTCACGCATTACATTAACGGATGATGCCGATATGATTGCGCGCAAAATCCGCAAAGCCAAAACCGACCCCGCGCCGCTTCCCGCCACACAGGCGGATTTACAATTACGCCCTGAAGCCGCTAATTTATTGGGGATTTATGCAGCGCTTAATCATGAAACATTAGAGCAGACCATCACTCATTTTGCTGGCAAACAATTTTCAACCCTCAAGCAAGAGCTTACTGAATTAACGGTCGCGCGGCTTGCGCCCATTACTGTAGACATGAAAAAACTCATGCATGATACATCCCATATAGATAAAATATTACAAGATGGTGCCGCGCGCGCGCGCGCCATTGCCGAACCGATTTTACATGCCGTAAAACAAAAAATCGGGTTTTTAGGCTAATGTGCGGCAGTTTATTTTTTTGAAAACTTATGGCAGACTAACCCTATGGATATAAATCAACATTTACAAAGAAAGTTTTTAGTTGTGGTGGATGGCACGCCCGAATCACATGCAGCTTTGCGTTTTGCTGCACGGCGTGCGCATGGCACGGGCGGCAGGGTTGCTTTATTATTGGTTTTGGAACCGGGTGAGTTTGAACATTGGCTTGGCATTGGCGGATTGATGAAAGAAGAGGCACAGCAGGAAGCCGAACATGTGTTACGTAATCTGGCTGGCATGGTTGAAAATATTGGCGTAAAAAACCCCGATGCGCATATTCGTGAGGGGCGTGCGGCGGAAGAAATTATCACCTTACTTAAAGCGGATAAAACCATTTCTACTTTGGTGCTTGCCGCCGGAACAGACGCAGCAGGACCAGGGCCGCTCGTTACCCAGTTGGTGACAAAGAGCCGGGGGGGCTTTCCCATTCCCATCACTGTTGTGCCTGGCGCCTTTTCCGATGAAGAAATTGATGCATTAACTTAAACTTTATGAGGTTAAATTATGTTTATTCAAACCGAAGCAACACCTAACCCGGCCAGCCTGAAATTTTTGCCCGGACGCGATGTGATGGGCGATGCGCCACCGGCTGATTTTCCGAATATGGATGCGGCCAAAGCCTCACCATTGGCCGCAACGCTATTTGCTATTGATGGTGTGGGCAGTGTATTTTTTGGCCGCGATTTTATTGTTATCAGCAAATATGATGGCTATGAATGGGATTTTATGAAACCAGCTCTTTTAGCCGCAATTATGGATCATTTTGTTGCAGGCCTGCCGGTTATGGATATACCTGCCGATACATATGATGCGGGTATGCGCGATGCGCAGGATGATGCGACCGTCCGTATGATAAAAAATATATTGGACACACGCATTCGTCCTGCTGTTGCACAAGATGGCGGGGATATTATTTTTCATGACTTTGATGCTGGCATTGTATCGTTGCATATGCGCGGGGCATGTGCCGGATGCCCGAGTGCTACGGCAACACTCAAACATGGTGTAGAAAATTTACTCAAACATTACATTCCGGATGTAAAAGAAGTGCGTGCAATTTTATAAGGAAAATATTTATGACAAAGTTAAATGATAGTGCCCTCGACCAATTATTCCGCAAAGCCCGCAGTCATAATACGTGGCAGAATAAGCCGCTGGATGAGGCTATTTTACAAGATATATATGCATTGATGAAAATGGCACCGACAAGTGCAAATTGCTCACCGGCGCGGATTGTGTTTGTGACATCACAGGCGGCAAAGGAAAAACTGCTCCCGTTGCTTTTGGAACAAAACCAAGAAAAAACACGTGCCGCTGCTGCATGTGCTCTCATTGCTTATGACACAAAATTTTATGATCATATTCCGCATTTATTTCCGCATAATCCCGGTGCACGCGATTGGTTTAGCGGCAATGAGGCTTTGGCCGAAGAAACCGCCTTTCGCAATTCTTCTTTGCAAGGCGCATATTTCATGCTGGCTGCACGCGCTTTGGGGGTGGATGTCGGGCCGATGTCTGGTTTTGATGCGGCAGGCGTAAACGCACAATTTTTTAGTGATACATCTTATAAAGTTAATTTTATATGTAATATTGGCTATGGTGATGCAGCGGGCCTATTTGCACGCAGCCCGCGTTTGAATTTTGAAGATGCCTGCAGCATCCTCTGATTATCTACTTGCCTGTGACACCACACAAGGGGCGTGTTCGGTTGCGCTATTTCGGGGTGATGACTGTGTGGCACAAAATTTAGAAGCAATGCCGCGCGGCCAGGCCGAAGCTCTGTTGCCGATGATATATCAGCTTTTACAAACAGCTGAACTTTCCCCACAACATCTTACACATTTGGCGGTTACTATCGGGCCGGGCACATTTACCGGTGTGCGTATTGGCCTTGCTGCTATGCGCGGGCTTGCCTGTGCGCTGGAAATTCCATTGACGGGCATATCAACCCTTGCGGCAATGGCACAGCCATGTGCGGCAATATATCCGATTATTGTTATTATTGATGCGCGCCGCAATGAATTTTACACACAGATTTTTGATGCCCAAAAACAAGACATAACACCCCCGCAAGCCCTAACGCTTGAGGCGCTCTTACCACATTTGCCCGCAGGCGGTCTTCATATTATTGGCACTGGAAAATATAAGCTGGCTGAGGCATATGGCGCAAACGCCCATATTGGCACAGAAGATAATTTTCCTCACGCCTATTATGTCGGGCATATGGCACTTACCCTGCCCGTATCGACACAATTACCTGAACCGATTTATTTGCGCCCCCCCGATGCAACCCTGCCTGCGGCACGCCATATCGTTACACGTGCCTGATGTCCGATATCATCACATTAAGCCATAGCGATGCACAATGGCTTGCAGATTTACACGCACAATGTTTTAGAAAATCATGGTCGCAAGATGAGTTTGCCCATATGCTTGCCCGTATACATATATTCGGTTTTGCCACAGCGCAAAAAACCTGCTTTATTTTGTGTCAGAAACTTGCTGATGAAGCAGAAATATTAACGCTTGCCACCGCACAGCACGCACAGCGACAAGGCCATGCGCGCCATGTGCTTACCGAAAGCCTAGACCAATGCCGAAAAATGGCTATAACCGTGTTACATTTAGAGGTTGCCGAAAATAATAAAGCCGCACATGCGCTTTATGTATCTTGCGGCTTTTATGAGAGCGGGCGGCGCAAAAACTATTATGAAAAGCAGGATGCATTATTATTAAAATATGATATAGGTATGGGTTATGTCGGATAATAAGAATACAAAAAGCGATATTGAAGTGGCCGCGCTCACTATGGGTATGCGTATGACAGAACAAAGGCGTGTGATTGCGCGCATTTTATCATATGCTGATGATCATCCCGATGTTGAGGCAGTGCATAAGCGTGCCATAGAACAAGATGCAAGCATTTCTATCGCCACCATATATCGCACTGTGCGCCTATTTGAAGAGGCTGGCCTATTGATGCGGCATGAATTTGGTGATGGACGGGCGCGCTATGAAACCGTGCCCGATGAGCATCATGACCATTTAATCAATATTCAAACCGGTGAAGTTATCGAATTTTACGATGAAAAAATTGAAGCATTGCAAGAAGAAATTGCCCGCACGCACGGCTTTCGGATTGTTGATCACCGGCTGGAGCTTTACGCCGTGCCGCTTGAAAAAAATAAGGGAACGGATAAATGAAATTTATACGCTTTTTCTATCGGTTTATCCTTATTTTCATCACAACACTGATTATGGCCCCCTTGCAAAGCGTCTTCATTCTTATTTTGCCGCGCAATTTTATTTTATCGCGCTTTATGCCCGTGTGGTATTTTCGGGTTGTTTTACGCATTTTAAGCATAAAAGTCCGCCCACATGGAAAATTCCCCCCGCCCAGAGGCACATTGCTTATATGCAATCATGTTTCTTGGTTGGATGTATTGCTGTTAGCATCGGTAACGCCGATGGCGTTCATCGCCAAAAGCGATTTTAAATCATGGCCTATTTTGGGCTGGTTATCTAAACTTAACCGCACAATTTTTGTTGAGCGCACCCCGTCTAAACGCACAATGACCTCGCGTAATGAGATCGGCACACATTTAGCCCGTGGTGAGCGTATTATGCTTTTCCCCGAAGGCACAACTGGCAATGGCACACGCCTTTTACCATTTAAGAATTTTTTCTTTTCAGCCGCGCTAAATACCCCTGCAGATATAAAACAATCACCCGCGCATGTGCAACCCGTTTCGCTCATCTATGCCGAATATTACGGCCTCAAAATGGGGCGGCGCAAACGTGCTGATTATGCATGGTTGGGCGAGGAGACATTTCTTGAAACATTATGGCATATTTTTATTGCCGGTCCCTTAACCGCTGATATTATTTTCCATAATAAAATATTAGCACATGATATAAATGACCGTCGCGCCCTTAGCACATTATGTTATAAACATATTCAAAATGGGGTAGCGCAGGCGGTAACATGCGGTGCCATTCATATTGCGGAATAATCACATGACAAAAAACTGCTATATAAAAAGCTATGGCTGTCAAATGAATGTATATGACAGCACACGCATGGGCGAAGCCTTGGCCGAGGCCGGATATAATCCTGTAGATACCCCGGAAGCAGCCGAGCTTATTATTCTCAACACATGCCATATACGTGAAAAAGCGGCAGAAAAAGTCTATTCTGAATTAGGGCGGCTTAAAGCCTTAAAACAACAAAATAAAAATATGGTCTTTGGTATTGCCGGATGCGTCGCCCAGGCAGAAGGGGAAGAAATTATCGCACGCGCGCCGCTGGTGGATATGGTGTTCGGCCCGCAAAGCTATCATGATTTACCTACTATGCTGGACGAACTTACCCATGCGCGTGCGCACGGTGGCAAAAAACATATTGTGCGTTTGGATTTTCCAGCAGAAGAAAAATTCGCCTATCTGGATAAAACCCCCCGCACCCCCCTAAAGCGCAGCCCCACCGCCTTTGTTACCATTCAGGAAGGGTGTGACAAATTCTGCACATTTTGTGTTGTGCCCTATACGCGCGGGGCAGAAATATCGCGCAGCACAAAAGATATTGCCCGCGAGGTTACC
Organism: Parvibaculaceae bacterium; assembly: GCA_965227805.1. GTDB lineage: Bacteria > Pseudomonadota > Alphaproteobacteria > RS24 > RS24 > CBDDGJ01. The sequence continues at coordinate 1,088,160 of CBDDGJ010000003.1, forward strand.
GCGCTGGCAGAGCAGGGCATATGTGAAATTACGCTATTGGGGCAAAATGTAAATGCATGGCATGACCGCGATACGCATATGGGCTTAAGCGGCTTATTGCGGCACCTGGCTGATATTAAAGGGATTTATCGCTTGCGCTTTACCACCTCGCACCCATGCGATATGGATGATGCGCTCATTGCGGCTTATGGCGATTTACCGGCATTGATGCCTTATTTGCATTTACCTGTGCAATCGGGGTCGGATCGCATTCTAAAAGCCATGAACCGGAAACATAAGATAAAAGATTATCTTACCTGGATAAAAAAATGCCGCGCGGCACGTCCCGACCTTGCTTTATCATCAGATTTTATTGTCGGCTTTCCTGGGGAAAGTGATACAGATTTTGAAGCAACCATGGATTTGGTGCGCGCGGTGAATTATGCGCAGGCTTTTTCATTCAAATATTCGCCCCGTCCCGGAACACCGGCTGCCGAGCATCAACACCAAATTGATGAAGCGGTAAAAACCAAACGCTTAGCTGCCCTGCAAGAGCTGCTCAATCAGCAACAAATCGCTTTTAATCAGCAACAAATCGGCAAAACCCTCCCCGTTTTATTTGAAAAAACCGGTAAAAAAGACGGGCAGCTCATTGGGCGTAGCCCCTATTTGCAAATTGTGCATGCACAATTACCACAAGATGCTATTGGTAAAATTCTACCCATTCATATCACGCGCGCGCATGCGAATAGCCTTAGCGGCGATTATGTATAATATTAAAAGGGTAAAGAAACAATAAAGCACGTTCTGCATGCGTTTATGTGGGGAGTTTTTATATAAGCCTCTAAGTTAAGACTTTACACATGGGGCACAGCTTATTACTGTGCAGGCATGATAGAGGTAGACCACTTAACCAAAGAGTTTTCGCGCTTTGTCGCTGTATCCGATTTATCTTTTACGGTAGAGCGTGGCGAAGTGTTAGGATTTTTAGGCCCTAATGGTGCAGGGAAATCGACAACGATGAAAATGCTCACCGGCTTTCTCACACCAAGCGCGGGGCATGTGTCTATTGCCGGCATAGATATCGCAAAAGACCCATTGCCGGCGCAGAGCCATATCGGCTATTTGCCCGAAGGTGCCCCTGCATGGGGCGATATGACGCCGCGCGGCTTTTTGCATTTTATCGCACAAATTCGGATGATGCCGACACCGCAAAAATCTATTGATTATGCGGTTGATCTTTTAGAACTACATGCCGTGCTTGACCAGCCGATTGATACTTTGTCAAAAGGGTTTTGTCGCCGCGTAGGGCTTGCGCAAGCGGTTATGCATGACCCACCCATTTTAATTATGGATGAGCCGACCGATGGGCTAGACCCCAATCAGAAATATCATGTGCGCCGCGCCATTACCGAAATGGCACAAGAAAAGGCGATTATTATTTCCACCCATATTTTAGAAGAGGTGAATGAATTATGCACGCGCGCGCTTATTATCAATCATGGTGAATTGGTGGCCAATGGCACCCCGAGCGAATTGATGGCACAATCGACGTATCATAATGCGGTGCATCTTACGGTTGTAAGCGCGCAAGCCACACAGATTAAAGCGGCATTGGGCACGGTGGTGCCAGATGAGCATATTGAAATTACCATGCGTGATAAAGAAACAGTCTTTACCCTATTGCCGCAAAATGGCGGGCAGAATTTATTGGCGCAGGTGACAGCGCTGGCACGTGAACATGAATGGCAAGTGCAGGGGCTTGCGCTTGATCAAGGCAGGCTGGATGATTTATTCCGCAAGCTAACGCGTGCACATATGAGGGAGCAGGAATGAGGCAAAATTTGTCACAATTACACGCCATAGTGATGCGCGAATTTACCGCCTATTTTGCGACAGCTCTGGCATATATATTCATCATTGTTTTTTTGCTAAGCCTCAATATTGCGACCTTTTTTCTCGGGAGTTATTTTGAAGCAGGGCAGGCAGATTTACGTAGCTTTTTTGCGTTTCACCCCTGGGTATATTTATTTTTTCTACCCGCCATTTCCATGCGGTTATGGGCAGAGGAACGGCGTAATGGATCGATAGAATTATTGCTTACCCTGCCTGTGCCCTTATGGGTTGTGGTTGTAGGAAAATTTTTTGCTGCATGGGGATTTGCGATTTTGGCGCTTAGCTTGAATTTTCCGATTTGGCTTACGGTGAATTATTTAGGCTCACCGGATAATGGAGTTATTTTGGCTGGATTTTTAGGCAGCGCGCTTATGGCCGGAGGCTATATTGCGATCGGCTCGGCTATGTCGGCGCTTACGCGCAATCAGGTAACGGCCTTTAGTTTAAGCGTGGTGGTTAGTTTCTTTTTCACCATTTCAGGTTTGCCCTTTATTGCCGAATTATTTGATAATATTCTGGCACAAAATATTATTGATAGCTTGGTGAATTTCAGCATGCTGACCCATTTTGATATGATTGCAAACGGCGTTCTGGATGCGCGCGGGCTAATCTTTTTTGCAAGTCTTATTTTCGTATTTCTGAGTGCAACCATGATTATTATTGAAGTGAAAAAGGCTGACAGTGGCGGGGGGCGTGCATGATGAAATCGCGCCATCGCCGTCCGCTTATATCGCTTATTTTGCTGGTGATTTTTTTCATAACGATCAATATATTTTCCGGCCTTAGCTTGCGTATGGCGCGGCTTGATTTTACCGCGCAATCTTTATATACGCTTAGCGCAGGCACGCATAATATTTTGGCTAATTTATCCGAACCGGTAACGCTTGAATTTTATTATTCGCGCGCCCAGGCAAGCGATTACCCCGCCTTACAGCTTTATGCATCGCGCGTGCGTGATATGCTTGAAGAAATTGCCGCAGCGGCAAAGGGTAACGTAAAGCTGGAAATTATCGACCCCGCCCCTTTTTCGGAGATTGAAGAAGTGGCAGTAAGCAAGGGGCTGGTTGGTCAATCTACCCCGGTGAATGAACTGATTTATTTCGGCCTTATCGGCACGAATATGGTGGATAGTGTCGAGATTATTCCGTTTTTTGCCCCTGAGCGTGAACAATATTTGGAATATGATATTATTCGCCTGATTGCGAATTTAGATATGCCGGAAAAACCGGTATTGGGGGTTTTATCCAACTTACCGCTAGATACCGGAACGGGTGGACTTTTAGCCGCGATGCAAGGTCAATCGCAACCCTTTTTAATCTATAGCGAGCTGATTGATCGCTTTCGTGTGGAGTTTCTAACGGCTAAAACGGATGCGATTCCAAAAGATATAAATATACTATTGATAGCCCATCCGCGCCCTTTAAGCGATGCGCTGGCTTTGGCGATTGACCAGTTTGTTATGCGTGGCGGGCGGGTGATTGCTTTTCTTGATCCACATTCAGAGGTAAGCCTTACAGCCGGCGCAGGGGGAAACCCCTTGCCCGGTCATACAGAACAATCGGCCATGCCGCAGCTTTTGGCAGCATGGGGGGTTGATATGGCGGGGAATAAAATTGTGGCCGATCGCACACGTGCACAAAAGGTTTTTGTCGGCCATAATGCCCGCCAGCAATTAGCCGACTATATTTTATGGATGGGGCTGGAAGCAGATGAAATGAATGCGCATGATTTGGTTACAGCCAATATTGATTTGCTCAATATTGGCACGCCGGGCAGTTTAGCGATACGCTCTGATGCCACGGCACAAATTACGCCTTTGGTGACATCTTCAGATGATGCAATGTTGGTGCCGCGTGAAGAGGTGCTGGCCGCGCCGCGTCCGGAAGATTTATTGGCGCAATTTACGCCCGATAATATAAAACATATCATTGCCGCGCGCATAAGCGGCACGGTAAAAACGGCTTTTCCTGATAATGCCCAAGCCGACCATGTCGCTATGACGGAAAATGCCAATATCATTATATTTGCCGATTCGGATTTTTTCGATGACCGCTTTTGGGTAAGCGAGCAGACTTATCTGGGGCAAAGATTTGGTGTGCCGATTGCCGATAATGGTAAATTTTTGCTCAATGCGGTTGAAAATTTTATGGGGTCGAATGACCTGATAAGTTTACGCGGGCGCGAACCAATTGCCCGCCCCTTTACGCGGGTGGAAGAGCTGCGGCGCAAGGCAGAAGACCTTTACCTTGCCGAGCAGCAATCCTTGCGCGTGCGCATTGAAACCGCCGAGGCGGAACTGGATAATATTGAGCGTTTGGGCGGCGCACAATCACAAACCAAACAGGCGGCACAAAATTACCGCAATGAGCTTGTGCAAGCCCGCCGTGCTTTGCGGGCGGTCGAGGCCAATTTGCATCGGGATATAGATCAGCTGGGCCGCTATGTAAGATGGGTGAATATTTTATCTGTGCCCTTGCTCTTATTAGGTCTTGCCACATTTATTGCCATGCGCCGCGCGCGCAAACGCCTTGCAACACAAAAGCGTGGTGGCATGCGTGTCCGCCAGAGCACATAGCATTATCCATATGCGACATAATTTATTATTGCGGGGGATAATCGGGCTTACAGTGCTAAGCATTGGCTTTTTGATTGTCGCGCTGGTAAATGACAGGGTAGCCAAGCAAGAACAGCAGGTGACATTTTTATCGCCCGATTTTATCAATCATATTGAACAGATTGATAAAATCCGCATGACCCATGGTCTTGGTATTTCGGGTGTTCGGCATTTATGGTTACACAAGCAAGATGGTTTGTGGCATGTGCCCGCGCGCGCGCATTACCCTGCCAATCAGGAATTGGTTAATGAAACCCTGTTTGAAATGGCGCATGTAAAATTAGTGCAGCCGCGCACGCAAAACCCGCAATGGCATCGAAAATTAGGTTTGGTCGCGCCCGAAGAACTGGGCAAGGCCATTCGCTTTTCTTTTTTCGAAAATGAAACAGAAATATTTGCGTTTTTTATCGGTAATGAAGAAGCAAGCGAATTAGATCAGGTGCAGGCAACATTGGATTTTGCGCCGGATGCAAAAAACTTCTATGTGCGCCGTGCAAGCGAGGCACAAAGCTGGCTTGCACGCGGGCGGGTGCCACGTAGCAGAAATATGGCTGCGTGGATTGACCCATCCTTACCCCTATTTGCGGTGGAAGATATTGCTTTTCTTACGTCAGGCAATAGCGGTAAGGACTTTTATGTCGATGACACCATTGCGCGCTGGGTGGGCGATTTGCAAAATATGCGGCCAAGCGATGTTGCATTGCGGGCGCAGATAAATTTTCGTAAAGCCTCGTTTTTTACGATAACCCTGAAAAACGGGATAAGCATAAAACTCACAAGCATAGGTGCCGGAATGCATATATGGACGCACTATCAGTTTAGCCTTGCGGATAAGGCAGATGCTGCGGCGCGGGCACAATTTGAAACGTGGCAAAGCCGCTTTGAACCATGGGCGTATAAATTTGAATCACAGGCAGCAGCGATATTATTACCGGCTTTTGCCGGTTGGCAGGATTTAAGTGAAACAGCAATAGACACGGAGGATTAAATGACACGCATTGTAACAAGCGAAATTGCCGGTCGCGTATGGAAATTAAACTGCAAGGTGGGCGATAAAATAGATGCCGATGCGCCGATTATGATTTTGGAATCGATGAAAATGGAGATTCCTGTTCCGGCGCCGCAAGCGGGCACCATCAGTAAAATCCTTGTTGCGGAAGAAGATATGATAGATGAAGGCCAGGCCGTGGCTGAAATTGAGGTATAGGCGATGAGCGAGACGGATATATGGGGTAAACAAATCGATGAAATTTATCACCGCCGTATCTTGGCAAAACAGCAAGGCGGCGAAGAGGCGGTTGCGCGTCATCATGCCAAGGGCAGGCAGACCATTAGAGAGCGCATAGATGGGCTTTTGGATGCGGATAGTTTTCGGGAATTAGGTGAAGGTGCAGGCGTGCCGCTTTATGATGCGGCGGGGGCGTTAAAAGATTTTCAACCAGCGAATTTTATCCTCGGTTTTGGTGAGGTGAATGGCCGCAAGGTGATTATTGGCGGTGAAGATTTTACGGTTAAGGGCGGATCGCCCAATCCGGCAGGTTTACGCAAAAGCGTTTATGCCGAACAGCTTGCTTTGCACTATAAGCTGCCGCTTATTCGTTTGCATGAGGGCGGCGGCGGTTCGGTGGGCGGCACTGGGCAGGAGAAAAAGCGCCGTCCGCTTGGCGAGCCGGTTTTTTCAACATCGCGCTTTGTCGCTTTGGGAGAAACATTGGGACAAGTGCCAGTGGCAACAGCCGCCTTGGGGCCGGTTGCGGGTTTGCCGGCGGCGCGTCTTGTGGCCTCACATTTTTCGGTAATGACAGAAAATGCTGCCGTGCTTATCGCCGGCCCACAAGTCGTAAAGCGCGCTTTGGGGCATGAGCTTACCAAAGAGGAATTAGGCGGCGCACAGGTGCACCTTAAAAGCGGGGCGATTGATAATCTGGCCAAAGATGAAGAAGATGCATTTACGCAAATCGCTCGCTTTTTATCTTATTTGCCGGATAATGCGTGGGCGCGCCCACCCCGCATCACACCGACGGATAAGCCCGACCGGTGCGAGGATTTTCTCCGCACGATTGTGCCGCAAAATAGCCGCCAGCCTTTTGCTATGCGTAAGATTATTGAGGCGGTTATGGATAAAGGCAGTTTTTTTGAGCTATCACGCAAATATGGCGCAAGCCTGATTACCGGCCTTGCGCGCCTAAATGGCGAGGCGGTGGCGGTTATCGCTAATGATTGCATGATATATGCCGGTGCCATGACAGCACAGGCGGCACAGAAATTGCGCCGCTTTATTGATTTTTGTAACAGCTTCCATCTGCCGGTGATTAGCTTAATTGATGAGCCGGGTTTTATGATTGGCCCTGATTCGGAGACCGCAGGCACAATTCGCCATGGCACAGCGGCAATTACAGCTGTGTTACAATCGCGTGTGCCCTGGGCCTGTGTGCAGGTGCATAAAGCCTTTGGTGTTGCGGCACAGGCGCATTTTGGGCCAGATGCTTTTGTGCTTTCCTGGCCGAGTGCGGCAAGCGGGGCTTTGCCGGTAGAAGGGGGGGTTGCGGTTGCCTTTGCCCGCGAGATTGCGGCGGCGGATGACCCGGCGGCTAAACAAAAAGAATTGGAAATGATGCTGGCACAAACCCAATCGCCTTTTCCGCGCGCCGAGGGCTTTAGCGTGCATGAATTGATTGACCCTGCCGAAACGCGCCCGCGCCTGATTGAGTGGCTGGGGCTTGCGCTTAACGCTTATGCAAGCACCCCGCTTGAGCCCTTTAGGTCAACAATGCGGTGTTAATTTGCGGCGTTGTTAGTCAGCCAATAAAGCGCGTGCAATTATCACGCGCATAATCTCATTGGTGCCTTCAAGAATTTGGTTGACGCGTAAATCGCGCACCATGCGTTCCACTTCATAATCTTGCAAATAGCCATAGCCGCCATGAATTTGTAAGGCTTCATTGGCAACACGAAATCCTATATCGGTGACAAAGCGTTTGGCCATGGCAGACGTCATGGTTTTATCATGCCCATCGGCATCATATATGCGCGCAGCATGATAGAGCATAAGCCGCGCGGCGGTAAGGTCGGTTACCATATCGGCGAGCTTGAATTGCACCGATTGAAAATCGGCGATGGCGCGCCCGAATTGCGCGCGCTCTTTTGCATAGGCAAGGGCTTTATCCAATGCAGCTTGCGCCGTGCCCAAAGATGTTGCCGCAATATTCAGCCTGCCGCCATCCAGCCCCATCATGGCAAAGGTAAATCCTTCGCCTTCTTCACCAATACGAAACCGTGCAGGAATACGCACATCTTCAAATATGACGTGGCGCGTGGGTTGATTTTTCCATCCCATTTTTTTTTCATTCGCGCCAAAACGTAAACCGGCTATGTCTTTGGGCACAATAAAGCATGAGACACCCTTTGCCCCTTCGCCGCCCGTGCGGAGCATGGCCACATAAATATCTGATGTGCCCGCGCCTGAAATAAAAGCCTTGCTGCCATTTAGAATATACGCATCGCCATCGCGCACAGCTTTGGAGCGCATTGCGGCTGCATCCGAGCCTGAGCCCGGTTCGGTAAGACAATAGCTCGCAATAAGATCCATCGTGGTAAGGCGTGGCAGCCATTCATGACGTTGTTCATCGCTGCCAAACCGGTCAATCATCCAGCTTGCCATATTATGAATGGTCATAAAGGCGGTGGTTGTGGTGCAGCCCATAGAGAGGGCTTCAAATATAAGCGCCGCATCTAACCGGCTAAGGCCGGCACCGCCAACATCTTCGCCCACATAAACCCCGGCAAAGCCAAGCGCGGCCATTTCGCGTAATGTGTCTATGGGGAAATATTCTTCCGCATCCCATTTACGTGCAAAAGGGGCGAGCCGTTCTTTTGCGAAATTGCGCGCCATATCTTGTATGGCAATTTGGTCTTGTGTCAGATTCATAAAGGCCTCCTTTTGTCACACTTTAGAGGAAGGTATTCCATGTAAGAGCAAGGTCTTTTATTTTACGCTATATATTTAATTTGCGCTAGACATTTGCTACGCAAATAGGTGCTTGGCCTCTATACGCGCTAAACGTGCTCTTTTTCTTTTCTGTTGTAGCAAGGTATGCGCGCTCCCGTGTGAGTGTGGCAGTCGGAGAACATATATCTGCTTGTGTGGGATAAATCATGTGACAAAATAATACTATGCTGATACTATAGAGACATATATTTCGCATGATTTCTTTTAGCATAAACAGGATATATATGTCCCTCCGTTTTATCATATTTGTTACCCTTTTATTTTTTGTTTCATTGTCTGGCGCACATGCAGCGGACACTATATCCTCCTATAGCAAGCCAAAGTGGGAATATGGTATTGGCGGGGGGGCGATTCAAACCCCAAGCTATCCCGCATCGGATGATAGCGTATCGCGCCGTGCTATGCTGCCCTTTTTCATTTATCGTGGCGATAAATATGCATTTGGCGATCGCGGATTCTTTCGGGCGCGGCAATTTCTGAGCGAAAAGATAGAGATAGACCTTTCTTTCGGGGCATCATTTAACGCGCAATCCGAAGATGACCCTGACCGTGAGAACATGCCCGACCTCGATTATTTATTCGAGGTGGGCCCGCAGATTATTTACCATGCGGTTAAACAGGAAAGTGCGGCGGGACAGCACAGTGTTGATTTTGAATTACGCACCCGCGCCGTATTTTCCAGCGACTTTAATAGCCTCGACCGGCGCGGCACAATTTTTGAACCCGCCGTGCAATATGAATATACGAGTGCAAGAAATCCCGATCGCAGAATTTCGATTGACCTTGAAATCATTTATGCAACACAAAAACTTGCTGATTATTTTTACGAGGTCGCCCCGGATTATGTGCAGGAAAATCGCCCACGCTATAATGCCCGCGCCGGTTATATCGGTAGCGAAATAGGTGCCAGTATGTCGCTGCCGATAGGCAAGGATCTGCGCTTGTTTTTTTCCACTCAAATCGGTTTTTATAAGGGGGCAAAAAATAGCGATAGCCCCCTTTTCAAAAAAGATGTCACCTATAGCACCGGTATGGGTATGATCTACCGTATTGGCGAAAGCACGGAACGGGTGTGGCGGTAATCTATATTATTCTAAGCGAAAGCTAAGCCCGGCATGGGCGGTAAGCCGTTTGATGAGCGTCTCTCCCAAAGCCGGCGCACTGGTATAGATGCCACCTGCTAGATCGGGGCAATCCTTCACCAGACAAATACACGCTTCGGCCAGCATTTTGGAGGTCGACCCATAACCCGGATCCATATCCCCCGTAACGCGGGCACGCATGTCGCCATCATCGGTTTCACCAATAAATAAAATATCGTAATTTCCTGCCGCGCGACTTTCCGCAGACGGTCCCTCACCGGGCTTGGGCAAGTCTTCGCCGGCAAGCGGACTATTTGCCGCTAAAAACGTGGCCATCGCCTTGCCCTCATCACCCATACCCGTCACCATCATTTCATCATAGATAAAATCTGCACCATAGGCATAATCCATCAATGCATTAGACCGATGAATGTTTTTGGTGTTAATCGGTGCCATGATAAAGGGCGCAAGCCATGCGCCCGCAAGCGCCTCTTCTTGCTGTGGCGTATCCATATCGGGTTGGGGCGGACCATCCTTGCCCGCTAAGCTAAAGGGGTTTGCCAATACAGATATTAAATCCGGATTCTTCCCCAACGCCGCCATCGTTGCCCCCAAAGAGGCCACTGTGCCGCCAGAAAACTCACCATTCATCGCACAGACACGGCATTTCACCCTTTGGGCGGCTTTGCCATATGTCTCGCGGATAGCATTTTGTAGAAATAAAACACCTAAATCGAACGGAATAGAATCAAAGCCGCAAGAAAATACAATACGTGCGCCCGACTGCTTGGCGGTTCGCTCATATGCGCCGATCATCTCATGCATCCAGTTTGGTTCGCCCGTAAGGTCAACATAATGCACGCCCTGTGCCGCACAAGCGGCCACCAGATTAGACCCATAAAGTTGGTAAGGCCCAACCGTGGTAATAACGGCGTTGGTCTGGGCAAGCATGGCATTTAGGCTTGCCGGATCATCGGCATCGGCGACAAGTTTTGCCGTATTATCGGGCAGGCCGATAGATTGCGCCACCTCGGCAAGTTTATTGCCATTGCGCCCGGCAATTGCCCAGCTTATGTCCTTCCCATTGCCATAGGTGGCTTGCACATATTCCGCGACAAGCCTGCCGGTAAAGCCGCTTGCGCCGTAAATAACAAAATCAAATTTTTTATCTGACATAATCTTTCCTTTCGTTTATATAAGGTTATAGACTAGATTTGCACTTTAGTAAAAATGTTTTACACTGGCAAAAAATAAGGGGGCATTATGGCTGATACACAAATAGAAACGGATAATAATTTACGCGATAAGATTTATCGTAGCCGGCATTATGCTTTGGCTATTTTGGTGGTTGTTTATACATTTAATTTTATCGACCGGCAGATTTTGGCGCTGCTACTACCATCAATCAAGGCGGAATTTGACCTTTCTGATTTTCAGCTTGGCTTGCTTTCGGGCACGGTTTTTGTGATTTTTTACGCGACGTTGGGGATCCCGATTGCGCGCTATGCCGACCGGAGCAATCGGCGTAATCTGGTCAGTATTGCAATTGCGGTATGGAGCTTTTTTACCGCAATTTCAGGTCTTGCCCAAAATTTCTGGCATTTGCTGCTGGCGCGCATCGGTGTGGGTGTGGGCGAGGCCGGCTGTAGCCCGCCGGCACATTCCATGATTGCCGATTATTATCCGCAAGAACAACGCGCAACGGCTCTGGGCATATATTCTTTGGGGATTCCTTTGGGCATTATGTTTGGTGCCTTTGCAGGGGGCTGGATTGTCGATAATTTTAATTGGCGCATTGCCTTTTTTGTGGTGGGTATTCCGGGCATTTTTATGGCGTTTATTGTGCGGTTCTTTGTCGCCGAGCCGCCACGTGGCTTGGTCGAACAACGCCAGGCACAGGAACAGCCGCGTCTTGCCGAGGCCTTAAAAGAACTCGCCCAAAAACGCACCTTTTGGCATATGTCTTTTGCAGCTGGCCTCGCTGCTTTTGTCGGTTATGGGTTTATCTATTTGGCACCAACTTTCTTATATCAATCCTATGGCATGGCGCCGACAGATATCGGCATCTGGTTTGGGCTGATTTTGGGTATTCCCGGCGGTTTAGGCATTGTGTTGGGTGGCTTTTGTGCTGATAGGCTGGGGCGGCGCAAAACCGAATGGTATTTATGGACAACCGCCATTGCGCTTGCCGCAAGCGTGCCGCTTAATTATATGGCTTATATGTCAGACACATCAACGCTTACACTTTTATGGCTGGTGGTGCCGGTTTTTCTGGGGAATTTTTATCAGGCAACCGTATTTTCGCAAACTCAGGGCATTGTAAGTTTACGTGTGCGTGCTTTGGCGGCGGGTATATTATTTTTCATTATCAATATGATCGGCTTGGGGCTTGGACCACCCATTGTCGGCTTGGTTTCGGATTTTCTAAACCCAAGATTTGGCACTGATTCTTTACGCTATGCCTTGCTGATATGTGGCTTTGTTTATCTATGGGCGGCGCTGCATTTTTACTTTGCCGGCAAGCATTTGAAAAATGATTTGGTAAGCGAAGATGCCGCATAATATTGAGGCCATTATTTGGGACTTTGGGGGGGTTATCACCTCATCTCCCTTTGAGGCGTTTAATATTTATGAGGCAGCACATGATTTGCCGCGTGATTTTATCCGCACAATCAATGCGACCAACGGGTATGAAAATGCGTGGGCGCAATTTGAGCGTAATCAAATTGATGCAGACACATTTGATGCTTTATTTGCTGATGAAGCGCGTGCGCTTGGTCATAATGTGCCGGGGCGGGATGTTTTGGCGTGTCTTGCCGGCACGATAAGGCCGGACATGGTGGATGCGCTTAAGCGTCTAAAGCAGCACTATAAGCTGGGCTGTATTACCAATAATGTCAAAACTGGCAGCGGGGCAGGCATGGCGCGTAGCGCAAAAAAGGCTGCCGAAGTAAAAGCAGCCATGCAGCATTTCGATCATATTATTGAAAGTTCTGAAGTGGGCATTCGTAAGCCTGAACCGCAAATTTATCTCATGGCTTGTGAGGCTTTATCGGTATCGCCCTCACATGCGGTGTTTCTGGATGATTTAGGGATTAACCTAAAACCTGCCCGCGCATTGGGCATGCACACCATAAAAGTGCTCTCTGCCGCACAAGCTCTGGCTGATTTATCCACTATTTTGGGGCATGATGTTTGAGCGCGCCTAAACAGGCAGGCTAATCACCGCCCGCAAGCCGCCCAGAGGGCTTTTGCCTAATTGAATATCGCCGCCATGATTGCGCGCAATATCCCGCGCAATGGCAAGGCCTAGCCCTGTGCCGCCTAAATCTGTGCGCGCATCATCCAACCGATAAAAGGGTTTGAATACCTCTTCCAGCTTTTCTTTGGGAATGCCTGTCCCATTATCATCAACCGTAATGGCAATCAGGTTTATGTCTGCATAAAAATAGGCAGCAAGCTCTACGCGTGTGCCATGGGCGCAGGCATTATTGATTAAATTGGTGAGGCAGCGCGCAAAGGCCTGGCGTTTAATTTTCACAGTTTTGGTGATATTTTGCACAAATTGCACCGTTATATTCGGCCAGCGCCTTAATGTATCATTATATATCTGCTCGAAAAATAAATTAAACGCGACATTTTCGGTTTTTTGTCCGGCATAGCCGCGAGCGAAATCAAGATAATCATTTAGCATATCCTCCATTTCGGCAACATCAGCGCTCAGATCTCTTTTATCATCACCATCGGGCAGCATGGCTAATTGTAATTTCAAGCGGGTAAGGGGGGTGCGTAAATCATGGCTAACGCCTGCGAGCATTGTGGTGCGCTGTTCGATTTGCAGTTTTATTCGGTCGCGCATTTCAATAAAACTTTCTGCCGCGCGGCGCACTTCGCTGGCACCGGCGGGCTTAAAATCGGGCAGATTTTGGCCGCGTCCAAAACTTTCTGCCGCTTCGGCTAATTGCTCAATAGGGCGGATTTGATTGCGTAAAAACGTAACCGAGATAAGAATAAGAAAGAGTGATGCAACGCCCATCCATAATAGAAAAATATGCGAATTTGTCGCATAGGCTTGTTTTCTTTGCACCAAAATACGCATTACCTCACCGGGCAATAAAATGCGAATATCGACATAATTATCATATGTGCTTGTATCTACCCAAAAGGGACGCCCGATTTGTGATTCAACCCTTTCGGATAAAGACCTTTGCAAGAGGGCAACTGTGGGCGCCGCAGCGGGTGGTGGTAGATTTTCACCGGGCAAAAAGGCAAGGCTCATATTGAAATTATCCTTGGCAAGCTGGCTTAGTAAATCGCCATCACCCCCTTGCGCGCGCATGCGTAAATCAACCAGCATAGCAACATCGCTAATCACGGCATTTGACAATTTTTGCGTTACAATATTCCAGTGCCGCTCCATAAATAAGAAGGCAACTGCAATTTGTGCCAGCACAACCGGAACGATAATAATAAGCAAAGACCGAAAAAATAAAGCACGCGGCATATAAGTTTTCAAAAACTGTTCGAAACGAAACCGCATAAATTTAATCCGTTTTTAATATATAACCCGCCCCGCGCACGGTTTGGATATAAAGCGGATCATGTGGTTTTTCCTCTATTTTACGCCTTAGCCGGTTCATTTGCACATCAACGGCACGATCTGATATTCCCTCATCACCCGAAAACTCGGCGCGTGAAATGGCGCGTCCGGGCGATGTTGCGAGTTTACGCATCACATCTATTTCACGCGTTGTCAGTGTGATGCGCGTGCCATTACGTGTAAGCGCACCTTTTTCGACATTAAAGATAAAATCACCGAATTTTGCTTCTTTCACCATTGCATTTTTTTGTTGTGCTTCGCTATGGGTGCGGCGTAAAATATTATGGATACGCAAAAGTAATTCTTGTGGATCAAAGGGCTTGGATAAATAATCATCGGCACCCACTTCCAAACCCTCAATACGATTCTCCACTTCAGCCCGTGCGGTGAGCAATAAAATAGGAATTTGATTATGCCGCTGTCGCAATTTCTCAGTAAATTCAAGTCCGGTAATATCCGGCATCATAATATCAAGCACGAGTAAATCATAAGTCAAGCGATTCATTTTTTCTTGTGCATCAGTGGCATCAATCGCAATGCTTGCGCGAAAGCCATTTTCACCGAGATATTTTTGTAATAATGCACGTATGCGTCTGTCATCATCGACGATAAGAATATGCGGTGTATGTTCATCGGGCGCATGCATCAGCTTATTTCCTATTTATAAACCGCATAATGGGCATTGGCGATGAGTGTCTCAACTTTTTCCCGTTCAGCTTCATCAATGATATGATACATAACTTTCTTCCAATTTTGGAATGTTTTATCATCAAGCCTATATAACATATTAGAAAAGCGTTGAATTTGTGGGGCAATCAGCTGCTGATGCAATTCATGGCCTTTGGGTGTCAAGTGGAGCAATCTTTGGCGTCTGTCTTGTTCGCCGATTTTTTGGGTCATATGGTCTGTATCAATAAGGTCGCGCAATATGCGTGCCAGGCTTTGTTTGGATACGCGCAAAATATCCAGTAAATCGGCAACGCTCAAGCCAGGCGCGCCGCCAACAAAATGTAACACACGATGATGGGCACGCCCAAAGCCATGCACCGCAAGAATTTCATCCGGATCTGATATAAAGTCGCGATAGGCAAAAAACATCAATTCAAGCGCATCTACAAATTTCGTATTATTCTGGGGTAATGTCACGCGTGCCCTCTTGCAAAAATGTCAACAATGTTGACTTATTCCATATCACTTGTTATCATATTTATTACAGCAAGATGCAGCATATATGCAAGTATATCGTGAAGGTGTTTAAGTTATGGATGTTCCCTTTGACCAAAAAGACGGGCTTATCTGGTTTAATGGTGAGTTTATCGATTGGAAAGATGCCAAAATTCATGTGCTGACACATGGGCTTCATTACGGGTCATGTGTATTTGAAGGCACACGCGCCTATAATGGCAAGATTTTCAAAAATAATGAGCATAATGAGCGATTGGCGCGTTCGGCAGAAATTTTGGGTTTCACCCTGCCTTTCAGTGTGGCGGAGATCAATGCGGCTTGCGAAGAAACGCTAAGGGTCAATAAATTACATAATGGTTATTTGCGCCCGGTTGCATGGCGGGGTAGCGAGATGATGGGTGTTTCGGCACAACAGAATAAAATCAATCTGGCGATTGCGGCGTGGGAATGGCCCTCTTATTTCGACCCCGAAGAGCGCCGCCGTGGCATTAGAATGGATTTGGCGAAATATCGCCGTCCCTCACCGGATACAATTCCCTGTCTGGCCAAAGCAGCAGGGCTTTATATGATTTGCACACTCTCCAAACATGAGGCCGAGCGTAAAGGTTATGCTGATGCTATGATGCTGGATTATCGCGGTCACGTGGCAGAAGCTACGGGGGCGAATGTATTTTTTATTGCCGATAATGTGCTGCACACACCTACACCCGATTGCTTTTTGGATGGCATTACGCGGCGCACAGTTATTGGGCTTGCACAAAAGCGGGGGTTTGAGGTTGTTGAGCGCACCATTATGCCCGAAGAGCTTGACGGTTTTAGCGAATGTTTTATCACGGGCACGGCGGCGGAGGTGACGGCTGTTTCCGAGATCGGGCCTTATAAGTTTACCCCAAGCGAGATTACATTT
This sequence comes from Parvibaculaceae bacterium, assembly GCA_965227805.1. Lineage (GTDB taxonomy): Bacteria > Pseudomonadota > Alphaproteobacteria > RS24 > RS24 > CBDDGJ01. Next base: position 1,104,432 of record CBDDGJ010000003.1, read on the forward strand.
ACGTTAAGCGATGATTATCTTAACCAGGTCGGCGCGCCTAATCTGGCGGCATCCTAGTTTAAGGTATTTTGTAAAAAAACATGCGTATCTTTTGCGCTTTGGGCAGGAATTTCCTCCATCGCCAGATGACCGGCATTATCATACATAATCAATGTGCTCTCAGAAATGGCGTCTTTCAGGCGCGGGGCATATTTGGGTAGGGTTAGCGTGTCATATTCACCCCATAAAATAAGGGTAGGGGCTTTTATCTCAGAAAGGCGCGTTTGCAGGGAAGGGCGTTTTAAGGAAAAGCGCTGGACTGTTGCATCCCAAGTGCCGCGCATACGGGCGAGATCCCAATAGCGCGTGACCATCGCATCGGTGACAAAGTCGTCTGGCGCGGCAACGGTTTTGCGTAGCGCATTTTCAATTAGGCTGCGTGATGTAACATAACGCAAAATAAATCGCCCGATAGATGAGTCTAATAAGGTGAACACCAGGCTGGAAGAGTTATCTTCTGCATCGCGCGTCATAACCGAAGCGGAAATGAGGATAAGCGCAGTCACGCGCTCTGGGTGTGCGAGGGCAAGGTGTGTGATCACCACACCACCCATGGAGTTTCCGGCCAGCGCGAATGTATCAATTTGCAAATAATCGGCAAGTTGTTTTATCGTATCGGCCATGGCTTTAATGGAATAATCTGCATCGGCAACAGCACCGGTAAGCCCATGCCCGGGTAAATCAATACTGATAAGGCGATAATCTCGGCTTAATTCATCCACCCATGTTTCCCATGTATGGAGGGAGGCATTAGACCCATGCACGAGAAAAAGCGCGGGCTTATTATGCGCCCCTTCATCGCGATAATGAATATTATTGCCCGAAGGCAAGACGATAAAGCGCGAGGCATCATTGGTATATTTTTCTTGTGCCGCTTCGCGTGATAAATCGGGCGTGCGGGCACTTATAAAACCAAGCCCGATAAGGGCGAAAATTAACAGTGGAATCCATAGACGTTTTTTCATTATTTAGCCTGCACGTTTCGGGTCAAAGAGAAATCGTGTTGAACAATAAGGGCAGATAATTTGCGTTTCGCGTCCCATATCCAGATAAATATGCGGATGGTCATAGGGGGGCGAAGCACCCATACATTCAAACGCTTTAACCCCGATAAAGATGTCTTCTAAACCCTCATCATTGGCAAATTTCGGGACGGATATATCAGCCATTTACACCCTCAATGCCCTGGGTTTCCAGATAGGAGCGCAATTCCCCCTCTTCGAACATTTCCCGAATAATATCACAGCCACCAACAAATTCACCCTTTACATAAAGCTGCGGAATGGTTGGCCAGTTCGAGAATTGCTTAATCCCCTCGCGCAAAGCATCGCTTTCGAGCACATTAACCCCCTTAAACGGCACGCCAATATGCGATAAAATCTGCACCACCTGGCCAGAAAACCCGCATTGTGGGAAAGTCGGCGTGCCCTTCATAAATAACACAACTTCTTCATTATCAATTTCATTTTGAATAAATTCTGTAATGTGACTCATTTTAATATCTCTCTTTACTAACATATTATTCAGGAACACTGGTTTGCAAGGCCAGAGCATGTAATTCATCCCCCATGCCGCCTTTGAGCGCATCATAGACCATTTTATGCTGTTGCACGCGCGTTTTACCGGCAAAAGCATGCGATATAATATGAGCGGCATAATGGTCGCCATCACCCCGTAAATCAGAAATGGTGATCTGTGCGTCAGGCAAGGCTTGCTTGATTAACTGTTCTAATTCATGTGCTGTCATGGGCATGGTTTACGTAATCCCTATTTTATTTATGACATATGGCGCATATAGTTGGGCAAAAATGCTTCATAGCCATTGCGTAATGTTTCAATAGATATGGAAATATTATCACCATTTGTCAATATTGTTCCTCCGGTTTTCCCATAGACTTCAAGCGGAATATTGTCTGCCTGTGCGCGGCTTAAAAATACAGCTTCATGCGCTTGCTTTACACTGACCACAAAACGCGCCTGGTCTTCGGCAAACCAATGCGCGGCACCATCAGTTTTTTCAAGCAGTGCGCCTATATTGCCGGCAAGAGCCATTTCGGCAATGGCCACCAATATTCCGCCATCCGATACATCATGCACGGCAGATACATATCCGGCCAATATCTGTGCGCGCACAAAATCGCCATGTCGTTTTTCCTGGGCAAGATCAACTGGCGGCGGGGCACCTAATTGTGTTTGTCCGAGAGTATCGCGCGCATAAAGCGAACAGCCAATATGATTATGGGTTTCACCGATAACGTAGATTGTTTCATTTTCTTGTGCAAACCCGATTTGTGCGGCTTGCGTATAATCTTTAATCAGCCCGACCCCCCCAATGGCCGGCGTTGGTAAAATAGCTGTGCCATTGGTTTCATTGTAAAGCGATACATTACCCGAAACAATGGGGAAGTCCAGTGCAAGGCAGGCTTCGCGCATGCCCTCTATGGCACCGACAAATTGCCCCATAATTTCGGGGCGTTCGGGGTTGCCAAAATTCAAACAATTCGTTGCGCCAAGTGGGTGCGCGCCTGTTGCGGTGATATTACGCCACGCCTCGGCAATGGCTTGTTTTGCCCCTTCCTTCGGGTCGGCAAAGCAATAGCGGGGGGTAACATCGGTTGTAATGGCAAGCGCCTTTTTGCTGCCATGCACGCGTATAAGGGCGGCATCCCCCCCGGGGCGCGCAAGCGTATCGCCCATCACCATATGATCATATTGCTCCCATACCCAGCGGCGCGAACATAATTCAGGGCTTGCGAGCATATCGGCCAATACGGCACCCACATTGGCGGGGTGGGGAATATCTTCTGCCTTTAGCTGTGCCGCTTGCGGGGTTTGTATGTGTGGGCGATCATATTCGGGGGCATTATTGGCCAGTGGGCCAAGCGGCATATTGGCGACAATCTCGCCGCCTTGTTTTATCACCATATGCTGTGTGTCGGTTAATCTGCCGATAACGGCAAAATCAATGCCCCAGCGGGTAAAGATGGCTTGGGCCTGCTCTTCGCGTCCAGGTTTTAACACCATCAGCATGCGCTCCTGGCTTTCCGATAATAAGATTTCATAAGCCTGCATAGCGGTTTCGCGGCAGGGCACTTTATCCAAATCAAGTTCTATGCCTACCCCGCCTTTATCGGCCATTTCCACCGATGATGACGTAAGCCCCGCCGCCCCCATATCCTGAATGGCAATAATCGCATCCGAGGCCATAAGTTCGAGACAGGCTTCCAGGAGTAATTTTTCGGCAAATGGGTCGCCAACTTGCACAGTGGGGCGTTTTTCTTCTGCCTTATCATCAAATTCAGCCGAGGCCATCGTTGCGCCATGAATGCCGTCGCGTCCGGTTTTTGAGCCGACATAGACCACCGGTGCGCCGACTTCACTGGCGGCGGCATAAAATATCTTATCTGTCCGCGCCACACCGACACACATGGCATTGACCAGAATATTGCCATTATAGCTGGCATCAAAATTCACCTCGCCGCCAACTGTCGGCACACCAATGCAATTTCCGTAGCCGCCAATTCCTGCAACCACGCCCGCCAGTAAATGCTGTGTTTTGGGGTGCTCAATCTCGCCAAAGCGCAGGGCGTTCATATTGGCAACGGGGCGCGCGCCCATGGTAAATACATCGCGCATAATGCCGCCCACACCAGTCGCGGCACCCTGATAGGGTTCAATAAAAGAGGGGTGATTATGGCTTTCCATTTTGAACACCACGGCATCACCATCTTCAATATCAATCACGCCGGCATTTTCTCCCGGCCCCTGAATGACATTTTCCCCCTCAACGTGCAATGTTTTGAGCCAACGGCGCGAAGATTTATAAGAACAATGTTCCGACCACATAACCGAAAACACCCCCAATTCGGTAAGATTGGGCGCACGCCCCATATGCTGTGTGATCATCGCATATTCATCTTCCGAAAGCCCGTGTTCGGCAATGATTTCTGGCGTAATTTCTGTTATATTTTGTGTCATGCGGCCACATAGTCTGCAAGGTTTTGGAATAATTTTTTGCCGTCTTCACCACCAAGTGCTGCTTCAGCCAGGCGCTCGGGGTGGGGCATCATGCCTAATATATTGCCGGCACGGTTAAAAATACCGGCTATATTGAGCACCGACCCGTTTGGGTTTTCATCCGCATAGGTAAACGCAATTTGCTCATTATCCTGTAAGGATTTGCACATATCTGCATCGGCAAAATAATTGCCATCATGATGGGCAATCGGGATGGTGATGCCTTCACCGCGTTTATATGTATCCGTAAAAGGCGCAAGGCTGCGCTCTACCCGTAAGCGGATATCCCGACAGATAAAGTGCAAGTCACGATTACGCATCAGCACGCCTGGCAATAGGCCACATTCGGTGAGAATTTGAAAGCCATTGCAAATGCCCAATACCGGCACGCCTTTTTTTGCATGGGCAATGACATCGCGCATAATTGGGCTATTGGCGGCCATGGCACCGCTACGCAAATAATCGCCATAAGAAAACCCACCGGGTAAAATGATTAAATCACACGCTGGTAATTGCCCGTCGCCATGCCACACCATCACCGGTTTTGCCTTGCCCTGTGCCGCCAAGGCTGCGCGCATGGCAATGGCAATATCGCGGTCACAATTCGAACCCGGAAAAACAATAATTGCAGCGCTCATATTAGCTCATCATCTCAATTTCGTAATTCTCAATCACCGTATTGGCAAGCAGTTTTTCGCACATATGCGTAATTTGTGTTTGCGCTTTGGTCTTATCCGTTTCGGTCAATTCTAATTCAATGCGTTTTCCCTGACGCACATTATCAATGCCCTGAAAGCCTAATTGTCCCAATGCGGTTTCAATGGCTTTGCCTTGTGGGTCTAACACACCGGCCTTTAAGGTGATATGGATAACTGCTTTCATAAATCTACCCTATTTTACGAGTTTCGGTTTGTTGATAGTGGGGATGTTTAAGCGTTTTGCCACCTCCTGATAGGCTTGGATCACGCCGCCCAAATCGTGGCGAAAGCGATCTTTATCCAGCTTTTCATGCGATTTCACATCCCAGAGGCGACAGCTATCGGGGCTTATTTCATCGGCAAGCACCAGATACCCCATATCGCTTGCGTCATCCCATATGCGTCCGAATTCAAGTTTGAAATCAACCAATCGAATCCCGGCAGTATAGAATAATCCGCATAGATAATCATTGATGCGCATGGCCATTTGTGTCATTTCGTCCAGCTCTTGTGCATCTGCCCAACCCAAAGTGGTGATATGATCTTCATTGACAAACGGATCGCCCAAAGCATCATCCTTATAATAATATTCGCGTATGGGGCGGGGTAATTTTTCACCTTCTTTAAGCCCCACTCTTTTGGCAAGCGACCCCGCAGCGGCATTACGCACCACCACTTCAAGGGGAATGATTTTTGCTTCACGAATGAGCTGTTCGCGCATATTAAGCGTGCGGATGAAATGCGTTGGAATCCCGATTTCCTCTAGCCGATGAAAGATAAATTCGGAAATACGATTATTCACCACTCCCTTGCCTTCAATCACCTCATGTTTTTCATTGTTAAAAGCGGTCATATCATCTTTGAAATATTGTATCAGCGTTCCGGCCTCCGGGCCCTGATATAAAATCTTGGCCTTGCCTTCATAAAGGGGATGACGTTGCACCATAACTCTCTCCGTTCAAGTAGGGGCAGATTAGCGTATTTATATGTAAGACTCAATCAAATATACGTTTGAAAATTGTATCAATATGTTTGAAATGATAATTCAGATCAAATAATTCATCCAGCTGTGTATCCGATAAAACAACATCTTTATCAGCCTTTAACAGCTGCAAAAATTGCCCCTCGCCGCGCCATACGGGCATGGCATTGCGTTGCACCAGCCGATAGGCATCTTCGCGCGAAACACCTGCTTGGGTAAGCGCTAAAAGCACGCGTTGCGAATGCACCAGCCCGCCCAGCCTGTCGAGATTGGTTTGCATATTTTCAGGATAAACCACTAAATTTGTAATAACATTGGTAAGCCGCACCAGGGCAAAATCAAGCGTTATGGTGGCGTCTGGCCCGATCATGCGTTCAACAGAAGAATGTGAAATATCGCGCTCATGCCACAGCGCAACATTTTCCATAGCCGGCAAAGCCATAGAGCGAATAAGCCGCGCAAGGCCGGTTAGGTTTTCCGTCAAAACGGGATTGCGCTTATGCGGCATGGCAGAAGAGCCTTTTTGTCCTTCGGAAAAATATTCTTCCACTTCTAAAACTTCGCTACGTTGTAAGTGGCGGATTTCTGTTGCCAATCGTTCAATGGATGAGGCGATAACCCCGAGCGTTGCAAAAAACATGGCATGGCGGTCACGCGGAATAATTTGTGTGGAAACGGGTTCGGGGTTAAGTCCCATTTTTTGTGCGACATAAGTTTCGACAAACGGGTCAATATTGGCAAATGTGCCCACCGCGCCAGAAATGGCACAGGTGGCAATTTCTGCGCGTGCCGCTTTTAGCCGGTCGCGATTGCGGGCAAATTCGGCATAGGCTTGTGCCATTTTAAGGCCGAAAGTCATCGGTTCGGCATGGATACCGTGCGAGCGCCCAATGCAAGGCGTCATTTTATGTTGTAAGGCGCGCGTTTTAAGGGCTGCCAATAGTGCCTCCATACCATCAAGCAATAAATCACTTGCACGCATAAGTTGTACATTCAAACATGTATCCAACACGTCAGATGACGTCATGCCCTGATGCACAAACCGGGCTTCATCGCCTACATGTTCAGCCAGACTGGTCAAAAAGGCAATGACATCATGTTTAACCTCGCGCTCAATTTCATCAATGCGCGCCACATCAAACCCGCCGCGTTCCCGCACGGCCTTTGCGGCTGCGGCGGGGACAATGCCCAATTCTGCCATAGCTTCGAGTGCATAGGTTTCAATATCCAGCCAAATACCATATTTGCTTTCTGCATCCCAAATGGCTTTCATTTCGGCACGTGCATAACGTGGAATCATTGTTCAACACTCCCTGTTTAATGTGTTATGGGCTTTATCTCAGTCTCCTGCATAAAAGAATACTGCCTTATAAATGCCCTTCATTTCGAAAGCTATACTCACCCGTTTTCCCGATAATAATATGATCATGTAATGTGATTCCCAAAGAGGCGGCAGTTTCTTTAATTTTCTTGGTCATGCTGATATCAGCCTTGCTTGGTTTAGGGTCTCCACTTGGGTGATTATGCGCGATGATCAAGGCAGCTGCATCCTTATTCATTGCGGTTTTCATCAGCTCTCTTATTTCAATTGGCACATGATTTATGCCGCCCCGCGCAACTGTATGATCATCTATAATCTGGTTTTTGCTATCCAAAAATACAACATGAAATTGCTCGGTGGTTAATTCAGCAAACTTCATACGTAAATATCTGATCAAATCATCCCAGGCAGAGATAATAATACGGTTCATGATACGGCTTTGCCCAAATTTCAAGGCGATGGCCTCAATGACCTTTATGTCAATTGCTGTATTTTCACTAATTCCGTCTATGGCGCGTAAGTCTTTTTCTGAGGCAGCTAATAGAGTGGATATATCGCCTCCGAATGCGGCCAATAAATTTTTGGCTACCGGTTTAACATCACGGCGGGGGATATTACGGAATAAAACCAGTTCTATCAATTCATAAAGTTGTAAAGCATCTGCCCCGCCACGCGAAAAGCGCTCACGCAAACGCTGGCGGTGTCCTTCATGATGTTCTTTTTCTTTTTTTACTTTAGACACGTCTATCCCTTGATAAATATATTACGGCCTTAAAACATATTATGCGGCGTATCCAGCCCGGCGGGGGATTTGGTAAAAATTTCGTAACCGCTTTGCGTCACACCGAGTGAATGTTCATATTGCGCCGAAAGTGTGCGGTCTCGGGTAACGGCAGTCCATCCATCTTTTAGAATTTTCCATGTGGGCTTGCCTAAATTCAACATAGGCTCAATGGTAAAAAACATACCTGGTTTAAGTGTTATGCCTTCGCCGGCTTTTCCATAATGGAGAATATTGGGCGCGTCATGAAATATGCGTCCCAATCCATGGCCGCAAAAATCACGCACCACAGAAACACGGTTTTTCCGGGCATAATCCTGTATGGCCGCGCCAATATCGCCCGTTGTGGCCCCCGGCTTTACAGTCTCAATGCCGGCCATAAGCGCGGCATAAGTTACATCCATCAGCCTTTTGGCCTTCACCGATACAGTGCCGACGCTAAACATACGACTATGATCGCCATGCCAGCCTTCATAATAAAGTGTTATGTCAATATTCACAATATCGCCCACGCGCAACACACGTTCACTCGGAATACCATGGCACACAACATGATTGATAGAGGTGCAGATTGAACGGGGAAAGCCGCGATAAAATAGCGGCGCGGGCACCGCGCCCAAAGCCGTGATATAGTCAAACGCCACTTTATCAAGCGCTTGCGTGCTCACCCCGGGTGTAACATGGGGGACCAGTAAATCCATAACATGCGCGGCCATTTGCCCTACCTTACGCATAGCGGCAAAGTCTTCTTGCTTATGTAGCTTTATCTCCCCAACCCTGCGCGTTGGTGCATCAATCGTATCAATCAAATTCATAAATTTGCCTATTTTACGTCCAGCCGTTAGAATATACGCGAATATCGTTTTTGCCAAGCGGTTACACCATGTGAAAGGGGAATATTATGTGCACAAAAGGGAATGTCACCGCTGCTTTATTGCTGATTGGCAATGAGCTTTTATCGGGGCGCACACAAGATGCGAATATGGCGCATATTGGCCGGGTTTTGGCCGAGATAGGGATAGAGCTTTGCACCGCGCGCGTGGTGCGCGATGTGCCGGAAGAGATTATTACCAATGTTAATGAATTACGCCACGCTTATGATTATGTTTTTACCACAGGTGGCATTGGCCCTACCCATGATGATATTACGGCAGATTGCATTGCCCGGGCTTTCGGGGTTGATATTAGCCCGCATGCGGAAGCGACACGTCGCCTAAGCGCGCATTATCGGCGCAATAAGGTAGAGTTTAACCATGCCCGCCAGCGTATGACGCGCATTCCCCATGGCGCGCGCTTAATAGATAATCCGGTTTCGGCAGCCCCCGGCTTTATTATGGAAAATCTATATGTTATGGCCGGTATCCCCAAAATTATGCAAGCCATGCTAGAAGGTGTTTTGCCCCAGCTTAAAGGGGGCGAGGCCATTCATAATATCAGCATTACTGCTGATATTGCGGAAGGTAAAATTGCTGATTATATAGAAGATTTACAACAGCATTATCCGCAGATTACAATCGGGCTTTACCCGTTTTACGGGCCTGCCGGTTTGGGCACCAGCATTGTCGCGCGGGGGCGCAACAGGGATGATTTAGAAAAAATTAAAGCGCAAAGCAAAGCCTATTTAGCCAAAATAGGCGCACAGCTGATTGAAAAACCGTAAACATTACCAATTTTTAACTTTGCTTTTTGTGTCTTTTGCGGCATCTTAACTTTATTGTCATAAATGGGAGGAATTTTTATGAAAAAACAACTTTTAGCTTTAACCGTAGCGGCAGCCTTTATTGCTCCATCCACCTCTTTTGCGCTTGATTCGAGCTTTGATGCACAATCTATGGCTGGTGATCATCAATTCTATGTATGGTGCACAGGCAAAGATGATTATGAAGCAACCGAAACAGGTGACAATGCTGCTGCTGCACAAGCAGCCCTTGCAGAAAAAGCCGGTGCAAATTGCTGGCCTGTATGGCAAGGTAAAAACTAATTATTTTCGTTATATAAACGTAAAATTATAAAATAAACGCATCGGCATAAACCTGCCGGTGCGTTTTGTTTTTAATCCGTAAGCACATGCGGCCATAAAGCGCGGATCTCTTTTAATTGTGCGTCTATGGTAAAATGCTCCCATAAAATGCCATTGACATCCGTGTCGCTTTGAAAACCGATGGCGGCATCATCCTCCCAGCCGAGATGACGCAATGTGCCTGCGTCTTTTTCCACCTTGCGAATGGAAAAATTGATATGTGGCAAACGCCATAGTGCATATTCACCTGCAACCACAATATCAGCCTCTTGCCCCAACCGTTGATTATAATCGGCAACACTATCGGCAATATCCGCAACTGAAAGCGCAATGTGAAGGTTTCGTGCCATTATGTGTGTTTTCGCCCGGCAGCGCCTGCGGTCTTATTCATATATTTTGCCAGTTCAATATCGCGTGTAGATAGACCACCCACATCATGCGTGGTCAGCACCACGCGCACCGTCTTATATATATTTTCCCATTCGGGGTGATGGTCCATGCTTTCGGCTTTAATGGCGATATGGGTCATCCAGGCAAAGGCGGATTTGAAATCATTAAATACAAACTCTTTAACTATGGCATTGCGCCGCGCCTGCTTTTTCCAGCCCGACAATTTTGTTAAGGCTGTTTTTGTCTGGGTGGCGGTTAATTTTTCAACCATAAAACTCTCTCTTTCTTAAGGACAAATATTGGGGGCAGTGAGGTGCACCGCTTCAATATCGGCGAGAATCTCATCCGTCAGCTCAATCTCGTGACTGGTGACGGCAAGTTTTAGCTGTTCCATAGACGTTGCCCCGATAATATTGGATGTTACAAAATCGCGCGTGGTGACAAATTGGTTGGCCATTTGTGTGGGGTCGAGCCCATATTTGGTGGCGATGCCTAAATAGCTATCAATCGCGTCTGATGCGCCGGCTGTTTCATAGCGTTGCAGACGGTCGGAAAGAGATTTGCGCGAGCCTGCCGGCACGGCACCATTTTGGTATTTGCCGCTTAAATAGCCTTGCGCCAGTGGCGAATAGGCCAAAAGCCCGACACCCTCGCGGTGAAATATTTCTGAACTTCCCAGCTCATAAATGCGATTTAGAAAATTATAGGCATTTTGCACCGATACGACACGCGGCAGATGTTTATTGACTTCTGAATGGTGCAAAAATTTCATAATGCCCCATGGCGTTTCATTGGAAAGCCCAATATGACGAATTTTTCCTGCCTTTTGTATATCGGCCAAATAGCCCAGAATATCTTCAATGCGATTGATCTCATCGCCCAAATGCGTGTAACCCAATCCCTCGCCAAATAATTGTATCGGGCGGTCTGGCCAATGGAGCTGATAAAGATCGATATAATCGGTTTGCAACCGTGCAAGGCTTTTGTCGATTGCTTCATTGATTTGCGCCTGGCTATGTTCGGTGGGAGACTTGTCATCGCGCAACCAATCTGCCGCGCTACGCCCCGAGACTTTGGACGCCAGAATAATCTTATCCCGATTACCGGTTTTTTTGAACCATGTGCCGATAATCCGCTCCGTATTGCCTTGTGTTTTCGGATGCGGGGGGATGGAATACATTTCAGCCGTATCAAAAAAATTTATACCCATATCCACGGCATAATCCATTTGCTCATGTCCCTCGGCCTCGGTATTTTGGGTGCCCCATGTCATTGTCCCTAAGCAAATGGCGCTCACCTTAATATCCGTATGCCCTAATTTACGATAATCCATATATTTAGCTCTCCTATTTATGGGTATTCAAAACCTGTTCTACATTAGGTAGAATATTTTTCACCATTACTGCAACCCCTTTTTTATTGGGGTGTATGCCGTCATCTAAATTAAGCGCAGGATTTGCGGCAACGCCTTCCAGAAAAAACGGATAAAGAATTACATTATGTTTTTTCGCGAGCGCCGGATAAATCGGATTAAACGCCGCGCTATAGGCTTCCCCCATATTGGGCGGCGCCAGCATGCCGACAAGCAAAATTTTGATATTTTTCTGTTTAAGCTGTGTCAGCATAAAATCCAGATTTTCCCGCGTAACCGCAGGGGGAACCCCGCGCAAGGCATCATTCGCCCCCAGCTCCAGAATCACCATATCAGCCTGTGCAGGCACACTCCATTCAAGCCGCGAGCGCCCGCCGCTTGTGGTATCGCCCGAAACACCGGCATTTACCACATCAACCGCATAGCCCTTTGCCCGTAAAGCCTGTTGTAATTGCGGCACAAAGCCCGCTTGGGGGGGCAAACCATAGCCCGCCATAAGGCTATCGCCCACACCGATAATCATATGTTTTTCCAGAGCAAGGCTTGGGAATACACCTAATAAGGTAACAAGAAAGAAAAAAATAATTTGTCTCATAAATTTTATCATATAAAAGAACGGATACTTGTCTAGTATAACGTTATAGGTAATATAACACGTCTTATTTTTGAAAAATTATTTATATATATGATTGAGATAAAAGATTTACACTTAACGCTTCGCGCGCAATCGGGTGATATTGACATATTGCGCGGTATTGACCTTCACATCGCCCAAGGTGAGATTGCCGGGCTTGTAGGCCCTTCGGGTTCGGGAAAATCCAGCTTGCTTATGGTGCTGGCAGGGCTTGAACGTGCCACAAAAGGGTATATTAAAATGGCCGGGCACGATTATGCGACAATGGATGAAAATGCCCGCGCCTTATTCCGTAGACAGCATATTGGGATTATTTTTCAATCCTTTCACCTTATTCCGACCATGACGGCGGCAGAAAATACAGCCTTGCCCCTGGAGCTTGCCGGTGCAGGGGATGCACTGGCACATGCGCGGGATATTTTGAGCGATGTAGGCCTGGGGGCGCGTTGTGATCATTATCCGCGTCAACTTTCGGGGGGTGAGCAGCAACGCGTGGCGATTGCGCGCGCGCTAATTGGCAAGCCGGCTATTTTGCTTGCCGATGAACCAACGGGTAATCTCGATCAAACAACTGGGGCACAAATTATAAAGCTGATTTTGGACATGGCCAAAGCGCGCGGCACGAGCCTGTTACTCATTACGCATGACAATGCGCTTGCCCAAAAATGCGATCGGGTGCTTACCATGCGTGACGGGAAAATGAGCTAATGCGGCTCGCGGCAAAACTTGCCTGGCGTGATTTGCGCGGTGGGTTTCGGGGGTTGCGGATTTTCCTGGCCTGTCTGATTTTGGGGGTAACGATTATTGCCGCCATTGGCAGCCTTTCGGCCTCGCTTGTGGCGGGGTTGAACGCGCAAGGAAAAAATATTTTGGGCGGGGATATTGATTTCCGTCTGGTTCACCGTAAGGCCACAGCAGAGGAATATGCGTTTTTACGTGCACAAGGAACGGTATCGCATAGCGCCACCATGCGGGCTATGGCGCGCTTTGCCGAAGACACATCTTTGGTCGAGCTTAAAATTATTGATGCTGCCTATCCGCTTTATGGCACATTACGCACCACCCCCAATACTGCATTGGCCGATGGGCAAGGCTGGGTGGAACCAATATTGCTGGAGCAGTTAAATGTAAAAATCGGGGATATAATAGATGTGGGTAACGCGGCTATTCAGCTTGTGGGGCTTATCGAGGAAGAACCGGATAGACTAGCTGGCGGTTTTGCCGTAGGGCCGCGTTTAATGATCAATCAAACAACGCTTGTGGCAACGAAGTTAGATTTGCCAGGCAGTCTGATTAACCATCATTACCGGATAAAATTATCTGAGGGGAATAGCATTGCCTATGTGATGACGCAGGCAAAGGCGCGGTTTCCCCTGGCTGGCTGGCGCATACGTAGCTTTGAAGATGCGTCCCCATCGCTTCGTCGTTCTATTGAACGCATTGGCTTATTCCTAACCATGGTGGGCTTAAGCGTGCTGATTATTGGCGGTGTGGGCGTTGGCAATGCCATTCATGCCTATTTGGCCACCCGGCGCACAGTGATTGCTATTTTCAAATCTTTGGGCATGTCGGAAAGGCTTGTCTTTTTCACGTATGCTTTGCAGATTTTATGGCTTAGCGGCATAGGCATTTTATGCGGGCTTGCTTTGGGGGCAGGGGTGCTGTGGCCGCTTGATTGGTTTTTTGGGGCGCTTTTGCCTGTGGGCATGGTGAAAACGATTTTTCCCATGCCGCTTATTACGGCGGCAGGGTTTGGTTTTTTCACTGCATGTATCTTTTCTTTATGGCCATTGGGTAAATTATATCGGCTTTCTGCCGCAGATTTATTTCGTGAGCGCATTGGGGAGGTAAAAACCAGTCCGCCTTTTATATATATGATTGCGATTCTCTTCAGCATTGTCGGGCTTATTGCCATTGCGGTTATGATTTCCGAAACGATGGAGATTATATTATGGTTTAGCCTCGGCTTGGGCGCAATTTATATGGGGTTACGCGGCGCGGCGTTCGGGGTGAAGATGCTGGCGCGGCGGGTGAAAAATGCACCTCCCTTTTTTATCGGTGCGCCCTTATGGCGTTTGGCCTTATCTAATTTTTATCGCCCGGGCAATGCCACAAATGCGCTGATATTATCTATGGGGCTTGCCGTAAGCCTGCTTACGGCGATTGCGCTTATCAATGGTAATTTTACCAAAGCCATGCAAAATGAATTTCCTGATCAGGCGCCATCTTTTTTCTTTTTGGATATTCAGCCCGACCAGATTGAACAATTTGAAGCCCTTGCGCGGGCGCAAAGCGGGTTTATTGGTTTGCAAAAAAGTCCCTTATTGCGTGGGGCGATTCTCGCGGTAAATGATATTTCTGCCGAAAATGTGAAAGCCGCGCCCGAAGCCCAATGGGTATTGCGTGGGGATCGTGGCCTGACATATAGCGCACAGCCGCCCGAAGGCACAAAATTTGTAGCAGGCACATGGTGGCCGGCAGATTATGAAGGCCCGCCGCTTATCTCGCTTGATATTGATATTGCGCGCGGGCTTAATATCGGTATAGGTGATAAAATAAGCGTGAATATTCTGGGGCGTCCCCTAACGGGCGAAGTCTATAATTTACGCAAGGTAAATTGGGCAGAGGGCGGCATCAATTTCGCGATGATATTTTCTCCGCAACCATTGCAATATGCGCCCCATACATTTATGGCAACACTTAGTCTGGATACCGCGCAGGAAAATGCTTTTCGGCGTGATATTACGGCGGCTTTTCCCAATATAACCACTATTCGGGTAAAAGAAGCCATTACCGATTTTGCTGCTTTGTTAGAGAATTTTACGCTTGCGGTGCAAATTATCAGCCTGTTTACCATTCTTGCTGGCATATTTGTGTTGGCGGGTGCTTTTGCAAGTGGACGACATGCACGGGCTTATGATGCGGTGATGATGAAAATTTTGGGGGCACAAAGCGGACAGATTTTGCGCGGGGCTATTTTGGAATATGCGCTAATGGGCTGTGCGGTGGCGCTGATTGCGGGTGTGGCGGCATTTGGTTTGGCGTGGGTATTGGTCACACAGCTTATGGAGCTTGCCTGGAGCTTGTCTTTTATCGATAGCTTGGTGATTAGTGTAACCACACTTACCATAACCATAAGCGGTGCAATTATATGCGGGCTTGCCTTTACCCTTGGTATTTTATATATGCCTGCCGCGCCGGTTTTGCGGCGAAATTAGTATAATTTTAAGAAAAAGACTTGAAATTCACATGCAAAATAGAGATATTATAAAGACATCCATGTTTTAACCAGAAAGGGTAAATAATGTCTGATCAATGGTCACAAAATTCAACACTTACACAAGGCGCTGCGCGTGAAATAGATGAGGGTTTGCGTATTTATATGATGAAAGTCTATAATTATATGGGGCTTGGCTTGCTCATCACAGCGCTTGCCGCCTATGCCGGTGCATCATCGGGCATATATTATGCGATTGCCCAAACACCTTTGGTGTATGTGGTTATGTTTGCGCCATTGGGGTTTGTGTTTTTCCTCAATATGCGGCTTCATAAAATGAGTTCATCGGCAGCCCAGCTTACATTTTGGTTGTTTTCCGGCCTTATGGGGTTTTCTTTATCTTATGTTTTGCTGGCCTTTACCGGTGAAAGCATTGTCACCACATTTTTAGTCACGGCGGCGGCTTTTGGCAGTCTGAGCCTTTATGGCTATACCACCAAACGCTCGCTTTCGGGCATGGGGTCTTTCCTATTTATGGGACTTATCGGTATTATTATTGCCATGGTCGTTAATTTGTTCGTGCAAAGCTCGGCCTTGCATTTTGCTGTTTCGGTGATTGGCGTGCTGATATTTGCCGGCCTTACGGCTTATGATACACAAAAGATAAAACAAATTTATCTTGCCAGCGATAGCCGCGAAATTGCCGAGAAAAAGGCACTTATGGGCGCTTTGGCACTTTACCTTGACTTTATCAATATGTTCCTTTTCCTATTGCAGTTTTTGGGCAATCGCGAATAGGATATAATTATTATCCGTAAAAAAGGCGGCGATAGGTTTACCTATCGCCGTTTTATGTTGCAAGGTGTAAGCGTCTTTTATCGAAGAATTTTAGTAATTGTGCTAAGTCCTGCCCGCGCCGGATGATACGTCCCGAAATATGCGTCAGGTGGTAGAGTTCTTGCTTTTTTTGTAGATGCGGCATTTTTTCAATGCGATATAATGGCGCTTCATGGCTTTTACGAAATATGGCGAAAACAGCGCGATCATGTGTCGCACTAATGCCGTAATCGCGCCATTCGCCCCTGGCAACAAAACGGCCATAGATATTAAATAATAGTGTTAATTCCTGGCGTGTCCACATAATCGGCATGGTTTTGATTTTGCTGATCTGTTTTTCGCGTTCAAACGCATTGCCGATAAAAATTAGCCGATTGCTCATATCCCATGCTGACCCGAAATTCTGGTAAATGCAAGCAAAATACCACAAAATTGCCTTATTTAGGTCTTTGGGTTGCCACATTGATAGGTGATTATACAAAGCATACAATAAGACAAAAACGCAGTCCGGTATTTTCCTCCCATTCCTCCTCCCCTTATATCGGACTGCGTTAACCTCCAAAAAACTTTTATTCCAGCAAAATATCACAAAATCGCCTTATTTCGGTCTTTGCGTTGCCACATTCTTATACAAGATTATATATGGCTCAATTATGAGACATGTAGCCCGGCTCCTATCATTCCTCCTCCCCTAAGGCCGGGCTACTTTTTTTGCGCTACACGAATTGTAAGCAAAACGCGCTGTTTTCCTTTCTGTTACGGTAAAAGTAAACGAACGGGAAATCTCATCCCCGCCTTATATCACGCGATTGTTTAACCGGCTTAATACGGGCACGCGCCCATTACATACAGCCCTTACCTAGCTTAACCTATAAGGCGCGGCGCACCATCATGGATTTAATCTCGCCAATCGCTTTGGCTGGCGACAAGCCCTTGGGGCACGCCTTGGCACAATTCATAATTGTGTGGCAGCGATAAAGCCGGAACGGATCTTCCAAATCATCCAAACGATCGCCCGTTGCTTCATCACGGCTATCGGCAAGCCAGCGATAGGCTTGCAATAAAACAGCCGGCCCTAGATATTTTTCCGAATTCCACCAATAGCTTGGGCAAGAGGTAGAACAACAGGCACATAAAATACATTCATAAAGCCCATCTAGTTCCGCGCGGTCTTCGCGCGATTGCCGCCACTCATTTTGCGGTTGCGGCGTGGTGGTTTTCAGCCATGGTTCAATAGAGGCATATTGGGCATAAAGCAGGCTTAAATCCGGCACCAAATCTTTAATCACCGGCATATGGGGCAGAGGATAAATCGTAATCGTGCCACGCATGTCATCCATCCCTTTGGTGCACGCCAATGTATTTTGCCCGTTAATATTCATGGCGCAAGAGCCGCATATGCCCTCGCGACAAGACCGCCTAAAGGTAAGCGTCGGGTCAATTTCATTTTTAATTTTTATCAGCGCATCAAGCACCATAGGCCCGCACGCATCGGCATCAATTTCATAGCTATCAAGGCGTGGATTTTCCTTATCATCCGGGTTCATACGATAAATTTTTAAGTGGCGCGGGCGTTTCGCATCGCCTTGCGGCTTATGCGTCTTACCCTGCCGGACTTTCGAATTTTTAGGTAGTGTAATTTCAACCATAATCTGCCCCCTTAATAAACCCGCGCTTTGGGTTTGATATAATCGACTTCATCGCTAAGCGTATAATCATGCACTGCACGATAGGATAACTTTGCCTTACCCGTTTCATCCACATGCGCGAGTGTATGCTTCATCCATTTTTTATCATTGCGCTCGGGATAGTCTTCGCGCGCATGACCGCCACGACTTTCTTTTCGTGCAAACGCGCCTTCCACCGTGGCGATGGCCTGCACTACGAGATTATCAAATTCCAAAGTCTCAATAAGGTCGGAATTCCAAATCAGTGAGCGGTCGGAAACCTGAATATTATCGCGCGCCGCAGCGACATCTTGCATACGCACACAGCCTTCTTTTAGCACATCACCGGTGCGGAATACGGCACAATTTTCCTGCATGGCGCGTTGCATGGTGAGGCGCAATTCTGCCGTAGGCGTGCCCCCATCAGCAGTGCGGAAACGCTCAAGCCGCGCCACAGCCTGTTCACCTGCCTGTGCAGGTAAAGCCGGCAAAGCACCGCCCGGCTTAACCAATTCGGCAGCACGTATTGCCGCTGCACGCCCGAACACCACCAAATCAATTAAAGAGTTCGAGCCCAAACGATTTGCCCCATGCACCGAAACACATGCCGCCTCGCCAATGGCCATAAGCCCGGGCACAATACGGTCGGGCTGGCGTGAGGTGGGGTTTAACACTTCGCCATGATAATTGGTCGGAATACCCCCCATATTATAATGCACCGTCGGCAGCACGGGTATGGGGTCTTTGGTCACATCAACACCAGCGAAAATCTGTGCGCTTTCCGAAATACCCGGCAGACGTTCCGCTAAAATTTGCGGATCGATATGGTCGAGATGCAGATAAATATGATCTTTCTGTGGCCCCACGCCACGCCCTTCGCGAATTTCAATCGTCATAGAGCGCGATACCACATCACGCGAGGCAAGGTCTTTAGCCGAAGGCGCATAGCGTTCCATAAAGCGTTCACCTTCAGAATTTATCAAAATACCGCCCTCGCCACGTGAGCCTTCTGTAATCAGACACCCGGCACCATAAATGCCGGTGGGGTGGAATTGCACAAATTCCATATCCTGCAAAGGCAGGCCAGCCCGCAACACCATCGCCGACCCATCGCCTGTGCAGGTATGCGCCGACGTTGCCGAAAAATAAGCGCGCCCATAACCACCCGTTGCCAATATGGTTTGATGCGCCCGAAAGCGATGCAATGTGCCATCTTCCATACATAAAGCGATAACGCCGATACAGGCATCACCATCCATAATTAAATCAAGCGCAAAATATTCGATAAAAAATTCAGTTTCATAGCGCAAGGATTGCCCATAAAGCGTGTGCAATATCGCATGCCCCGTCCGGTCAGCCGCAGCACAGGTGCGTTGCGCGATGCCTTCGCCAAAATTGGTGGTCATGCCGCCAAAGGGGCGCTGATAGATTTTCCCTGCTTCGGTGCGCGAAAAGGGCACACCAAAATGCTCCAGCTCATAAACAGCTGCGGGGGCATTGCGACATAAATATTCAATCGCATCCTGGTCTCCCAGCCAATCCGACCCCTTGACCGTATCATACATATGCCAGCGCCAATCATCATCACCCATATTGCCCAAGGCAGCAGAAATACCGCCTTGCGCCGCAACGGTATGGCTACGTGTGGGAAATACTTTGGAAATACAAGCTGTCTTTAAGCCGCGTTCGGCACAGCCCAAAGCCGCCCGCAGACCCGACCCGCCAGCACCAACCACAATGACATCAAAATCATGGTCAATAAATTCATATGTGCTCATACTCGTCTTCCTTCCCCTTTAGGCTGTAAATATAATGCGTAACAGGTTAAGCACACAAAATGCACCCATAATTGCCGTGAAAAAATTATTCATAATAAGCAGGAAAATTTTTAACCCCGTGCTATGCACATAATCCTCTATCACCATTTGCGCGCCCAAACGCATATGCCAGAACATATTTATTATCAGCAAAACAAAAATTGTGCCCACCCAGGGCTTGGCCAGAAAATCGCTCAGCTGGTCATAATCGGCACCCACCATATAAACAAGTGTAAAGACGAGAAACCCCATGAGCGGAATATTGGCAATCGCCGTAATGCGTTGCTGCCAAAAGTGAGACGTGCCGCTTTTGGCCGCGCCCAGTCCGCGCACCCGGGCTAAATCGGTTTGCATATCTTTGCTCATAACACACCTCCCACCTTATATGCCCAATAATATGTAAGCAGCGCTAAAAGAAGCGGCAATAATGTTGTCACCCAGGCCAAAATTTCTACATGAATGAGCTTAAACCCCCGCCCTATATCCCAAATAAAATGACGTAGTCCGCCACACATATGGTGAAACAGCGCCCATATATAGGCAAATAAAATGAGCCGCCCGAACCAATGGGTTGCGAGCATTTGCATGCCGGCATACGCATCTGGCCCTTCGGCCACGGCATAGAGCCATAGGGCAAAAAATAGTGTGCCCGCATAAAGTGCCATGCCGGTGGCGCGATGCGCGATGGATAAAAGCATGGTTAATGTCCAGCGATAAATCTGGATATGTGGCGAAAGTGGCCGTTCTATATTCTTTTGTTCCGACATGACGATCTCCCCGAGTCGAGCCAAATTATCACCCCCTTTATAGCGCAATCATTGTGATGTGCAAGCACCTGTGTGGCGCTCATGGAATGATATTATCCAAATGACTTCATGATAGGTTTTATAATGGGTAAATTTATATATAGCCCCTTATTTTATATGCGGGGGCTGCTTTGCTTTTTGGTTGACCTTACGTTTCAATCATGCCACATTTTGCGGTGAAAGCAGGTCAGTCCCTGCTTTTGGAGTCTGACACTCCCCGATACGGTATGACATATCGTAACCAATGTCTCCTGACCCTTTGGGCCGGGAGGCAGTCATGCATGTCCAAGGCCTAGCCCAAAGATGATTGCAGTCGTTATCGGCGATTTTCAGCTCCCGGCCACCATTCATGTTTCATTACATGTTGTGTGGTCGTTTCGCCATTTATGGCCGGAAGGCAATCATGTATGTTCAGGGCTTTGCCTAAAGATGGGTGCAGGCACGTAGAAATGCTTATTAGACTTCCGGCCACCAATTCTATATCGTCAGCCCTTTAGGTAATGTTCCCTCTTATTTTATCAGCGCGCCACCCATAGCCATATATCCAGATCCAAAATCAGATTTGCATCATCTGCTTGTGGACCTATATGCGGCACTGTATTTTTTATCACCCTGTGGCGCACACGCACCGCCCCAATATCTTCGCGCGCAGGGATTTCGGCGCGCGCAATAATATCGCTGAACCCATAAATCGTATCCCCGGCAAAGGCAGGGGCACTATGTCGCCCCGCATTTACACCCGCAAGCGCAAAAGCAGCTTCCAGGCCATTAAACCCAAGCGCGCGCATATGTGAGATAATATGCCCGCCATAAATCAACCGTTTGCCGAAGCGCGTTTCGGCTTGCTCCAGCTGATTAAAATGCACCCGCGCGGTATTTTGATAAAGTCTGGTAGCCAGCATATGTTCGGTCTCTTCCAGCGTTACGCCATCGCGGTGGTTAAGTATATCGCCGGGCTTAAACGCATCCCATAATCTGGATGCCCCTGCAATGCGTGCATCAAATGGCATCATGCCCGCACGCGGCGGCACCAAATCTGTCGCCGGTATATGTTCACGCAAAGCGGGCACATATTCCTGTTTAACCTTGGCAGCGGCGTCGCGCTTATGCACCATCACCCAGCGGCAATATTCCATGACGGGTTCATTATTCTGGTTTGTTCCCGTGGTGCGCACATAAACCACACCAGTTTTTTTTGAGCTATTTTCCTTAAGGCCGATAATCTCTGAGTGCGCCCGCAGTGTATCACCCGCATAGACCGGCTTTAGAAACCGTCCTTCGGCATAGCCCAGATTTGCCAGCGCATTTAGGGAAATATCCGGCACAGATTTACCGAATATAATGTGGAAGACCAGCCAATCATCTAGCGGGCTTTCGCGATAGCCCATATTTTGGGCAAAAGGGCGCGCGCAGTTTAGCGCATAGCGACTGCCATAAAGCGCCAGATAAAGCGCCGCATCTCCCTCAGTTAGGGTGCGCGGTGGGGCGTGCTCTATCACCTCGCCAAGTGTAAATTCCTCAAAAAAACGCCCGTCACTCATTCTGCTGTCCCTTATGGCATATCCGCCTTAGCGGCTTTAATCGCCCCCGCAATCGCCAGAGTTTGGCGCGCGCGCGCTAAATGTAAAAGCTCGGTCATGGTGCCATTTACCTTTATCACGCCCTTGCCCGCATTTTCCGGCAAAGCAAAGGCATCAATAATCGCCTGCGCGCGGATAATTTCGTCTGCCGTCGGTGCAAAAATGTCATTCGCCGTTTCAATCTGGTTAGGGTGAATCAGCGTTTTACCATCAAAGCCAAAATGCTGTCCTTGTTGTGTTTCTTCGCGCAAGCCTTGTTCATCCGCAATGTCATTAAACACACCATCTATGATGCAAAGCCCATAGGCACGCGCGGCCAGCACCGCCCAAGCTAAAGCCGTCTGCAAGGCAGCGCGCCCTTTTTGTTGTGGCGCGTGCATATCTTTTAGCAAATCATTGGTGCCCATAACCAGCCCGGTGAGTTTGCTTGTATGCGCCTGTGCAGCAATATCTTGCATATTCAGCAACGCCAGCGGCGTTTCTACCATTGCCCAAAGAGCAATCATATCCGGCATAAGCGCATCGGCGCGCGCAATATCTTTATCGCTCATTATTTTCGGCACAAGAATGGCATCGGGTGCGGCGGCACAGGCGGCGCGCATATCCTCCATCCCCCAGGGCGTGTCAAGCCCGTTTATACGTATAATAACTTCACGCGGTGCATAGCTGCCTGCCTCAAGCGCTGCGGCAATCTGTGCACGTGCCTCTGCTTTGGCTTCGGGGGCAACGGCATCTTCCAAATCGAAAATCAGGCAATCGGCAGCAAGTGTGCGGGCTTTTTCCAGGGCACGGGCATTGGCACCCGGCATATAAAGCACAGACCGGCGCGGTTTATGATGTGGCTTATGATCAGGCATATATCCCTCCATATAAGTGGTTTTGCATAATTACTTTGCTACTTGGCAAAGAGTGTTTTTTCCGGATGTACCCCATCGGCATAACCCATAAAGGGCGGGTGAATGGAATAGCCGATAAGCTCTCTTGCGCGTGGCGGCAAAGTGCGTGCAATCTCGGGCGGCGTGCTTAACACCATATTTTCTAATTGACGCACCCAGCCCGGGCAATATTGCGGGGTTAGGATAAGCCGTGATGCATCTGATTTATTCGCCCCGCCGCGATGATATAATGTGCCCTTAATCAGCATAAGCGCGCCTGCGGGCATGATGACTTTATGGGCATCATCGCGCGTGCCGGGGTCATCATTTACATCACGCATATGCGTATCGGAAAAAGAGCTGCTTTTGGTGGCACCTGTCACCTTTTCATCACCCCATTTATGGCTTTGGGGAATAATCTCTGTCGCGCCATTATCTTGTGTCATGGCATCAATCGCCCAAAACGCGCTTAATTGTAATGGCGTGCGCGGGCGGGGCAGGCGACAATGCTCATCATCATAATGCCATGGCTGTGCGGTTTCACCGGGGTGAATATTGATTGATAAAAAGGCCGAAAGCCATGCGCTTTCACCAAACTCCGCCTCCACAAAAGCAAGCACCAGCGGGTGAATGGCAAGGTCTGCAAATATATCGCCCTTGCTCATAAGGCCATAAACCCTGTTGGATTTTAACCCTTCAAAATCATTGCGCCCGCGCATATCTGTCGCATGAAAGGGGGCAAGCGCGGCACGCACCTGTGCACGCGCATCTGCATCTATGACATTTTCAAAAATCAGATAGCCCTGCGCATCAAATTCTTTTTGATAATCCGCAAAAGACCGCGTGCCCAGCCATTTTTCTAAATCTGTATTTGCCATGAAACCCCCTCCTTAACGGGCGCATTATATTTATATTCATATGACCTTAAGAGTTTATGCAGAATGGTCTATTTGTCAAACTCTGATACGCCGGCATAAGCGGCACCATTCAAAATGTGCGCCAAACATAAAAGCCATGACAGGGTTTATATTCGTGATTGTGCTGTTTTTATTTTAAGTATTCGGTTAGTGTATAAAAATAAGCCTGCCCCACACATTAGGATAGTGAGGATAGGAAGTGTTTTATCTATTTTTTAGCTATTCTTAACGGGCTGGAAAGGTGCCCCTAATCTGGAGCGGGCGATGAGATTCGAACTCACGACCCCAACCTTGGCAAGGTTGTGCTCTATAGTAGGAAATCATAAAATTATTCATTTCAACAACTCCTACCTAACTTGTTTGCGTTATTCGCAAAAATAGTCAACCTCTTTTTTAATTATTTATATTTTCTTGAAAACCACGCACGGCATTTTCAACACCTGATTGTTCTAAGTGCCCGTATGTCGTAGCCACAAGGCGGTGAGATTTCCAGCCGCCAGCTTCCGCAATCATTTTAAGCGAATGCCCAGCCGCAAGTAAACCACTTGCAAAAGCGTGCCTGCCAAAAACATGTGGTGGAATATATTTCACGCCAGCTCTTTTACACGCACGCCGCAAGGGCTTATAAACCGCATAATGTTGTTGCCAGCCAAAAAGCCGCGTATCCAAATCAGCATCGCGCAAATGCGGTAAAGCCTTTAAGCGTGATACCAAGCCCGCTGTCAAAAATACCATACGCGATTGCTGCGTTTTGCCTTGCCACACAACCCCGCAACACTTTTCAAAATCAACATCGCCTAACTTCATATTGATTGCCTCACTAATACGGCATCCATTTCCCATCAAAAAAACGATAAGCGCGGCAAGTTTGGGTGATGCGTGCGTGATAACCTTTTGATGCCACCCCGGCGGCGGCAAATCTACCGGCCGAGCAACTATCTTTGGGCGTTGCAAAAGCGGCGGCGGGCATAAGCCAGAGCGCGCCGCATAATTCAAAACAGCAATAATCGGCGTAAATAATTTTCGGTTTATCGTTGCAGGTGACAAATCAGGAAATAGTTTTACCTGCAACTCCATAAGAACCATTTGGTTAATTTTATTGCAAGGCATCTTGCCTATCTCATTTACTAGGGGTGGTAAATACCGCGCTTCACCCCCCAGTGACACATATAGTTTGCACGCAGCCGCAAAGCTGGATTTTTTTCGTATAGCAATCATTTTCCCCTCCCTTGGTGATTAGTGCAAACACTTAGTTTGCACCAATCTTGAAAGCATAGGAGTTTATTGCCTCCGATAATTTTGTTATCGTCTGCTCATAAACATCGCTATCGGAAAAGTCGATATGGGTGGATTGCTCTTTAGCAAAATGCAAGATTTGCGAATATAGCGTATCCCATTTTTCATGCGATTTGCCGCCGGGCAAGATCGTCATAGCCGCCACAAGTGCGACTGTATTTGCTGCTTTTTGGATGTCCGCCTTTTGCGTAGGCGAAAGCGCGTTATAGTTTGTCATTTTTATCTCCATATCTGGCGGGGCAATGCCCCATTAACACTTTGGCGTGGTTGATATTTTTTATTCAACAATGTCTTTTATCTTACAGACCACACCCCCGCAAGCTAATATTTTTCAGCGTCTTGTAACGGCACATCAATTTTATGCAAATCATCCAGTGTAATTGTCCCATTATCCAGCATCACACATATTTTATAGATTGGCCCGGACATTTCTTTTTTACCCCCCAAAATACGCCTTATATCGCGACCAGCATTTTCACCAAGCAAACCAATAGCACGGGCAAATTCGGCTTGCGATAACCCATGTTTTCCTAAAATACGCCTTAATAATCTTTCGGTGCTCATGAGTCCGTTTTTATGCGTGCCTTATTGCGTAGTCAACCCTGATATATCACGATTAAACGAATTTTGCATATTGCAAAGTGCTTCGTTTAATACTGCACTTTCCCTGCATGTCTATATCATAGTCAAGCCGGTTTAATATTTTGATGTTCAATAAAATATCTTGATGGCTTTCAAATCGTGTAAAAGCATGATCTATTTTGCGATACTATCTATACAAAAAGAAGCTCTATTTACGAGTGGGGGATAATAAAGGCGTGTGTCAATGTTAATAAAAGATCGCCGAAAATGCGAGGAAAAGTAGGGTTCGCAGCTTACAAGCGGCGGATGCTATCTTCGATTACCTTTTTTGCATCCTCCATAGATTGCTTAACATACCCCGCGTGCTGCTCACCTATTTTCTGATTAACGATTCTTTCCAACGACTCCAAGGCTTTTTTAATGGCAGTTTTGTTAGTATTAATAGTAAGATTGGGAATAGCCTTATCAAAAAAAGACGTGAGAAGCCCAATGGTCTGATAATTATGCGAAGTTTTACCATGTGTTCTTATGCAACGAGTAAGCAGCTGATTAACCTCATTGAAGCGCTGTAAATATTTAATTGAGGTTTCATTATCTGGGGTCGACTCGAGCAGCAAACCAGCTTTCTGATCATCTAAATATGCCGGATCAAATTCCGGTATACCTTTACCAATTCCGTAAGCCTCATCTAAATATTGAGCGGCTTTTATATAATTTCCTTGATCTCTCATCGCCATAGACCATTGAAGCCAAAACATAACCAGAACACGGCAGAACGGCAGTGTAGATAATGTGTCAAAAAAACGATTCTGCTGTTCTGAAACGGTAACAATTTGTTTAATTTGTGTGTATCGCATAAATTGCTTAAATATATTGATGTATCTAGGCATGCGCCTTAAATTCTCCATATCTTTGACTACAGAAGTGATGCTATCGACTATCACCCGTGGGTCAAAAAAGTTTTGCAAAGCATCACGCGCATTGATACTTGGTAGCACATCAAAACAATTTGTTTTCTCGTCATATGCTATGAAAGCTTCTATCTCTTTGATGTTCCGGAAAAGCTTCAAAGCATCTCCCCGAGTTAACTCGCTGAGAATACTTTCTTCTACTCTTCCTTCAATATTCTGGAGATAAAGTGCAATGATAAGCGTATGTTCGACAGCTTTTCCTCCCTTGCTTTTTATAACTGAGAACTCTGAGGAAAACCTATCTCTAATACTTGGCGATCGAAATGCGCCTAACAAAAAACTAGATAATCGTCTGTGATGATCTGTTTGTAAAATTCGAAGCTTGTTACGATTATTATAATGTGCTCGCTCTTTTCCCCAAATACCAGTTCGGTTAGCTCCTTCTATGAGTGATAGACTCTCTTCATCATTCAATTCTTCCATATCGAAAGTTTGGAAGTCCGTACCGCTTTGTAAAGCGGAATGCACATTAGGCTCATTGTCATATATCAGCGTTCGAGAAGTAAGTAATAATTTTACTGATGAAGATTTAACAATGTTGAGAATTTCATGAAAATCGTCTTCTTTTAAGGAAAAGCAATTATCAATAGCTAAGATTGCTGACGGATATTGATTAATAATGTTCCGCACCTCAACTAACAGCCCCTGGTATTTGCTAGCGAGATAAAAGACGATTTGCCCCCCCATTGTCAATTTATATAAGCACTCCGCCCAAACAGTTGTTTTACCGGAACAAATTCCCCCCAAAATGAGAGCGATTTTACCTTTATTTATAAGGAATTCTGTAATTTCATCAACTTTCGTTCTTTTGGCTCTATAATGATCAAGATCGAGTAAAATATCATGATAATGTGCCGGTGGATCTGTTTTGCCATTAACCAGAAAATGATATTGACAATCTGCACTGACTTCGCTGGGATACGAATCTGGTAAGTTACATTTTTTGAAGCTGTCAAGTTTGATTTCATTAGATTCAGGGGAAATTTTGGCTCTTTCTGTTAATTGCTGGGCAAATCTTTCAATTCCGATTGCAAGAGAAGCTCCGAAGACTTCTTGTCGGGCTATCAGTTCTCTATCATCTTGTGCATTTTCTGCATTAATGAAAAATACTTTATTCTTTGACGCCCCTGCTGAGTAAAGGTGCTGCGCAAGGTAAAAGTCATTATTTGAAAAACCAATAAAGAAAATCACGCCAGCTTTTGAATAATCTTCGTTTAATTCCTGTTGCCAATTAAAGTCGGTAGCAATTCGCAAATAGCTTTTTGCTCCGAGGATACAACTCTTCTGAAATGATTCTCCAAATTCCCATTTCTTTAAAGCACCATGCAGGTGGACTACCCATATTTTATTGTTATGATGCTCCCGAATTTCGTGGGGATATTCAGTGTTGTTTGCTACATAGTGTTTACAACCGGCATTAGTCAGAGACAATGAAATAGTGTCGTCGTAATTTGTGGTATAAATACGACTCCAATGGTGTGCTAGGATATCATCCACTGCTTGGGGACGATTTCTTACCGAATACTTCTCTGTAAGAAGAGAAAACAGCCCATTCTCACCCTTTTCTTTGATATAATCTTCTGCTGCAATAGCTAAATCTGTATATTCATAATTTAACTCTTCCTTTAAGGTTTGCAATAAAGGAGAAGCGGTTCCTAAGGCATCATCGTTAAAAGATAAACAATTTGCGCTGAACCCTGAGCCGCAAAATAGAAGCCCACGCCTCTCTACGACTAAATCCAAACCTTCGTCTAGTAACATGTTTCCCTCTTATATTGTTTCTTTACTTTCTTTTGTTATCGGCACACTGTCAAGAGTTTATTTAAAACACTAATTCATAAATGGATCCACTTTTCGGAAGAGGAGTAGGACTTTGATTTATTTGTGGAGGCAAGTGAAGTATTTCAAATTGTGCGGGAGTACGATTTATCTTGCGATGCCATAGAGCTTATTTGCGAGGGCGTTTATTTGCGCTTCTGTAGCTTTAATTTCGCTTGTTAGATTTGCAGCATTTGGGTTGTTATGCTGCTGGTCTGGGTTGATGATAGTGGTTAGATCGAAATGCAAACCATAGCGCGATGAATTTTTGTGATAGAGTTGTAACCCTTTATAATTCGAGACACTCACCCGTCACGTAATGCGGTGCAAATTCTATGGGCGCGGGTGCCGACTTGTTTGAACCATAGGCTGTATTCTGCTTTGCGGGCTGCCTTTTGCCAGTTTCCGCTTTTGATAGCGGCGATGGTTTTTTTGAATTTGGCAAAGCGGCTTGCGCCTAAATTAAATATCATATTGAGCAAAGCCTCATAGCGCGCGGGCGTTAAGCCTTTTATATCTTTCGTGCCAAAAATCGCCTTAAAGCCATCTATCGCCACACGCTGAATATCAGCCCGCAATAAATCGCAGGCTTGCGCTTCGCTTAAGCCTTGTGTAAAATCTTCTTCAGGCAAAATGCGGTGGCCGTAGCCAATCGTCTCATAGCCGGCCGGACACACATATATAATGTGCCGCCCGCTTTCGTCTTTTATGAACCCCTCATCTATCTTTAATTGCTCAATGAGTGTGTCGGGAATTATGCTGCCGTGCGCATCGCCTGATGATACGGACGGCATTAGGGCTTTTTTGGTGCACCTTTGAACTTATCCATTGCCCCGCCCACGATTGTGCCTAAATGCGGTGCCGCAAAATAGAAGCCCAAAACAAGCATCATCGCGCCTGTTACCTGTTCGCCGCCTTCACGAATGGCACTTGCCACACTGCTTAACAGGCTTGCATGTTCCGGCATGGCGGCGGCAAGCGCGTTTAATAACATCGCCGCCACATATTGCACCGCCCATATTGCGGTAACGGTAAGCGCAATGGCACGGCGTGCAAGGTTCTGGCCTTGTGTATTTTCCATCCATTTTATAACCATTTCCCGCCCCGCAGCGCGTTCTTTAGCTGCCGTTTGTGCCTTTTCCTCATCGGTATAGACAAGCGCATCCAGCCCTTTTGTCACGGCGCTTACCGCACCATTCAAGGCTTTTTCAGTTCCAAATATACGTGAAAGCAAACCCATTTTATTGTCTCCTTATGGTTTTTGTTGCATGGTAAAGTCCGAACGCGATTAAGGAAAAATCCTTAAACGCCCACCACATCATTTCATCAATGGCAGATGCATGGCCGGTGAATATCCAAAAGGCAGAGTGCATGGATTGCCCCAGCAAGCCTATGGCCGCTGCACCCCAAAAAAAGCGCAAAATATAATGCAAGCGGTGTAATGCCTCATTGCGGATAATCACATAAATAATAGCGATTGCACCGATTGGATTGGCGATAAGTGTTAGCCATAAAATCATGTCGCCCATGACTTAATCCTTTCCATAGCCCGTAAATTGTGTGAATTTCTGATAGATTACGCCTACAATCTGGTGTGCCGTCATGCCGACCAAAAAGGCAACGCCGCCTAACATTTCGGGCGCACCAACAGCCAGCTTAAGTGCAACAACGGGCGTTAAATATGCCGCACTTGCCGCACCGGTTATCAGGCGCAAAAGCGCTTCAATCAATCCGATATTTTTGTCACGGATTAAAGCAGATATTGCTCCAAATAAGCCTGCAAGCGCCCAGTTTATCTTTATGCCTAGAAATTCCATGGGTTATCCTTTATTTATTATGTTTCTTTTTCCATGCCCCAAAACCACCGAGCCGGACGGCGGCATACATTAACCAGGCATATAGAACAGGCACATTCAGCACGCGCATGGCCAGATAAAACTGCCTATCGGCAAAGCGGCGGCTGGTGGTTTGTGTGCAATAAAGCCAGTCATGCAAACAAGCGGCCTGTATATAATCCGAATGTGCACGCGGGAAAATCCAGATGAAAAAAAACGGCACCGAAGCACCGTCAAATTCAAACCCTTGCTTAACGTGCATCACACGGTGACTATCCACCCGCCATGCAAAACCTTCGGTGACTTTATATTTTTGTTTCTGCATGCCGGGCGGAAGCAAACGCCACAATCCATATCGCTTAACACGCTGGGGGGCAAAACCTATTGCTTTGGTAAAACTACTCACCGCGCGCCTCTTTTATCTTTACATCCGTCACAATCGCAACCGCGCCATTTTCCACCGTGTCGCCTGGCTCTTTGCCAAATACTTCGTCTAGCTTAAACTCGCGGCGTTTAATGTCCACAAGCGGTGAATTTTTCAGCAATTCAATTTGCGCCTCGCGCAAACGATGCACACCATCACCTTTATGCACCGCCGCAACCATGCCTGCCGCTTGCACCACCGGCACAAATTGCAAATTCGCAACAACCATTTCCGGCGTAAACGCCCATTTTTTACTGCCATTATAATCATTGCCATAAAGAACATTGGAAACATAAACATATTGTTTTTCCTCAAAAATCATAAGCAAGAACGTAAACATGCCCATAAGCACGCCATCATCGTTAAAAATATGCCCCACTTCTGCGTTCGGGTTTCCAAATTCGGTAGAGACAATTTTTTTTGCTTGCGCTTTTGTGAGTGCCTTTTCTGTGACCCATTTCATAGACTGCATTGCGCCCCATGATTCCTCAAACAAGCGGTCAAAGCCGCGCGGCAAAGTGCAATCATGCTTTTCGCCCGGCGGTATGCGCCCGGCTGATTTTCGCGCCCAAATTATTTCAAACTTCATAATATCTGCCTCCTATTTTTTATTAAATTCTGAAAAATGCGCATTGACATAACGGATATTGGGGCGGGTGACGGTCTTATATGTCGGCACATTTTGCCATGTGCCCGTTTTGTTACCCAATTTATCCGTGCCCCCATCTGGCACGAATTTACGCTGTGTGCCCGATTGGTATTTATCGCGATATGTGCCGCCTAGATACACCCCTAATTTGACATGCACATTCGGCCAGTGCCACACACATAAGTCACCCGGCTGCCAGCCGGATACTTCTGCTACGCTAAATGGCGCGCTGCTTTTTTTCCACCCTTTATAATGACCATGCGCCGCCGGCTGTGGTGGCGGATGGCTATGATTGGCGGCAGCAAAATCACTAGCACGCTTACCATCCAGCTTGGCTGCATCCGCCGCTTTGCCACTAATCGGCAAATAATCATGTTCATGTGCTGCCAATGCATAATTGCTTGCGGGTTTGCCGTTTAACTTAGCCGCATCCGCCGCCTTGCCACTAATTGGCAAATAATCATGTTCATGCACCACCGGGGCATAATTGCTTGCGGATTTTCCGTTTAACTTAGCCGCATCCGCCGCCTTGCCATCAATCGGTAAATAAACACCATCATGGCCATGCACCGCCGCCGCATAATCACCCGCCGGTTTGCCATCCAGCTTGGCCGCATCCACCGCCTTGCCGTCAATCGGTAAATAAACACCATCATGACCATGCCCTGCCGCCGCATAATCGCCCGCCAGTTTCCCACCCAGCTTGGTGGCATCTATGGCCTTGCCATCAATCGGCAAATAGGCCGCATCACCATTTTGTGCAGCCTCCTGCAAAATCGCCGTCTTCAAATCGGCATAGGTAAATGCCACGGCAGCATTTTCTGCATCATCGCTTGGCCGCATGGCAAAAAGGATGTCTTCTTCCTCCAATGCACGAAGGAAGTCTTCATTTGCTAAATCAATTTTCATCTTTATTAACTCTTTCTTATGATACGCGCCCGCGCCGGTCGCCCGTTTTAATCCATGTTGCACGGCTATTGCCGCTCACCGCCGCCCCGCCTCTGCCGGCGGGTTGGTCTAATAAGCGATAAACCCTAAAACCATATTCATCCACAGCGCGCCACCAATTATCCACACGGTTTGTGGTTATGGTTTGCCCGGATTTGCCAAAATCACCGCCGACAGATAAAGCCGCAATTGTTTCTTTTGCGCCATTAGGGGTCGCACGACTATTGACAGGCAATAAAAAATCTTCTGCACCAGCACCGCCTTGAAAGATTTGATAATAAGTTAAATTGTTGCGCGTAATTCCTCCCTTGTTCCATAGCACAAAACCATTACCCGCGCCGCCGCCTGCAATAAGCCCATTATTTTCAATATGGATAGAGGTGCCTGATGCTTGCGCATCTATTTGCAGTGCTGTGCCGCCATGTCTCGAAAAGCCTTGGTCATCAGCGTTCAAGTAAACATGTGCGTTGCTATGAACCGCTACTTTATATTGATCCAATTTTGACGCAGGCAAAATCTGCACTTGCCGCCCGCCACAGCCCAAAAGTGCCCCGCCATGGCTATATGCATGCTTGCTGTATATTTTTCTGGTATCGCCAAAAAATGTCGGCAGGGTTATTTTAATCTTAGACCCCGCCGGTAATCTTTCCACATGCAATGCGGGTAAATCCTGCCGTATAGAGCCAATCGTGCCATCAATGACAATGTTGGCCTCAATCTTATTTGTGCCATCCCAGCCACGCCGGCGCAATTCATGGGCTAGAGACACATTACTAATAAACATGCCATGGCTCGCAAGCGTAATTGTCTCTATAACAGTCGGCCAGCGAAAAAACCGCCGCGGCCTATTTTGGGCATCACCCACATATCCAGCCACGCGCCGGGGCGTATTATTTTTCGTGCCCAGCCAAGCGCCATCCATAACCCCATATGCATCATAGCGGAAATAAACCGCGCCGTCTGCTAACTGCGTGGGGGCATCCCTACCGGTGATTATTTGTGTCACAGCGCCATTATGCAGTTTATCGCGCACGGCTTTGGCCAAACGCTCAAAGGCTAAGGCTTGTATCACCACATCATTATTAGGGCTTAAGTCATTGATTATGTCTTGCTCAATCATCATATACCAAAAATATGTCATTATCGCCAAGCGTGGCCGGCGCGCTATCGCCATGCGCTATGTTTGTGACCGCACCGGATTGCAAATTATGCGCAATAAACAAAGCCAAAGCCTCCAAGCCCGCCGCCGTTCGCGATGTGTCCACGCTAATATCCGCGCGCGCAATAATTTTGCGCAGACTATTTACCTCACCATCTGCACCACTTATTGCTGCATCTAAAATTTCACTACTTAATGCCATAATGCCTCACACAATATTGCCCTGCACCACCCATGCGATCGTGCCGGTTGCGCTTTGCTTGGTTTCACGATGCCGAATTTTAAGCGTCACACCGCTCGTGGTGGCCGTGCCCTGGCCGGTTACTTCATAATCATCCAATTCACCGGCGGCATTCACCGCCGTCACATAGGCTTGCACAAAGGGCGGCTGAAAAAAGGGTTGCAAAAACGCAATCGCCACCCCGTTTTGCGCATCATTAACCATTGCGGTTGACCCATAGCTGGTCGAACGGGTTGTGACGGATAGGTTTATTTGCCGCACCCCCAAATTGACAAATTCCAGCTTCACCTCACAAAAGCGCATATCGCGCAATTCATAAGAGGCGCCGGCCATATCACCCCATGCGGAATAGGCATCGCTTGCTGCTTGTTTGGTGCGGATTGTATAAATAATTTCCTCACCAGCACCAATGGTATTATCCGGCGCATCCCAAATATCGACCGATAGATTAAGCATGCCCGATACCAGCCCACCCAAGTCACCGCTTGCCAAAATTATTTCACCACGCACATCATTAGGCGGTGACATTAGCCAGTGCGTATTGTGCCATATATTTTGTTTCGCCGCCGCGCTTGTAAGCTGGTCTGCCTGTGTGCCGGTGCGGCCTGAAAGCGGCAATAATATATTGGTTGACGATTTTACAAATCCCTGCAGGGCAACCACATTATCCCAGCCATGCACACCGCCATAATCATTGCTTTCCAAAATGCCCGCCGTGCTAATGAAACGTAGCTTGGCGCTTGCATTTTCCGAAAGCGGCGACAAATTCCCTGTCCGGTCGCGGGCGCGCACATAAAAGCGATATTCGCCGCTTTCCAATAGACCGGCAAAAATAATATGGTCGCCATCGGCTTCGCGCGCGGGCAGGCTTGCCGGAATTTGCAATACTTCGGCGGCCTGCCATTCAGCCTCATTGGTAATTTTTGCCGGCACCACCGAAAGCGGGGCTTTCATAAAGCGCACATCAAAGCCTGCCAAATCATCGGCCATGACCGGGGCAATTTCAAGCCGCATCTGGCTTTCGCCGATAAGGCTGGCTGTTACATTGGCAGGCGCTTCGGGCGCTTGCGCATCCGCCGGTATGGTAAACGGCGCGGTGACAAGCCAGTCGCTTGCAACACCTAAAACATTCAGCACCCGACACCGTGCTTCAAACGCAATGCCCACAGAGCGAAACCCCAAACTCACACGGTTTTCATGTGCCCCAATGTTGGCCACATCAACCCACGCGGCAGCACCGACACGGCGAAGCTGCACCTGCACACGATTGCCGCTATGCGCGCCTGCAGTGGTGGCAAAGCGTAATTCCAAATCATTTATCGCCGTGCCATCCGGGGCAACATTACCACCCAAAGCCCCATCGGCCAGAGCTGCCAAAATGGGCGGCGATGGTGCAAGTGTATGGCTGCCAATATCCCCCACATCACCCACTGCACCTATCTGCAAGGGCGCTTGTGTGTAAATCTCATCCGGGTCGCCTATCAGGTCAATTTCCCATACGCCGCTTTCATTCAAAAGCATATCAGTAACACGAAACATGCCGCTAATTGCTTCATCAATATTCACATCGACAAAAACGCGATCACCCGGCGTGAGCAAAAACGCATTGCGCCGCACAATTTCCAGCTTTAACTTTCGGGCATTGCGGTTAGCGGCTAACGCCATGCTGGCCAATTTACGCGCACGGTTTAGCCCGCCGCTAAATACATAATCCATATTTGCGGTTTGCGTCACGCCGTCCAAGGCTTGTGCATCGCTATTTTCCACCACATCATAATCGCTTTCAGCCATTTTATTGCTAGCGGGGTGGTCCGGGTCATTGGCATAGCTACCGGTCACCGCATTAAAGCTCTCACTTCCGGCAATATCGGGTTGATAATTCACCATGCCCACATCATTATTTTTTATGGTTAATTTTGACGTTTCCGCATCGCCCGCTTTTATCGTCCAGTCCCAGCCATTAAATATAATGCGCCCGCCAATATGGGCGGCAAATTTAGCCAAAACAGCCTGCGGGTCTTCATCATAAAAAACCGTGCCATGCAGCTCAAAATCCAGTTCGTCACAAATATCGGCAGATTTTTTAAGCGCTGCAACATCTATGCCGCCTGCCTGATTTTGCGCATCCGTAGAATTATCATCTGCATATTGCCAGCCTAAAACCGCGTGAATATAACCGGCAATCACCAAAGCGGCATTGGCCGTGTAGCGGGTTTCGCCATCACGCGGGTCATAAAACCGCCCGCCGCGTAAAATAAAGCGAAAATTACTATAAGGCACAATGCGGTCAATATTATATTTTGCCCGCACCGCAATGAGGGCTTTGCCCACGGCTTTGTGATCAGGCGTCCAGTCCGCAATCAGGCCGGAAATTTTATCAGTGTCATAAATAATATCATCGCCCGCCAAATAAGCAGTGGTGATTTGCTCAACATCCCAGCCGGCATAATCCAGCTCACTTGTGCCATCCAGCCGCGTGGCATAATGAATAAGGCCGGTATAATCAGTCGCGCCATCTTCTATGGATAATGCAGCAATCGGGTTTTCATCTACCAAACCAGACATAAAGGC
Source organism: Parvibaculaceae bacterium (assembly GCA_965227805.1). Lineage (GTDB taxonomy): Bacteria > Pseudomonadota > Alphaproteobacteria > RS24 > RS24 > CBDDGJ01. The sequence continues at coordinate 1,140,896 of CBDDGJ010000003.1, forward strand.
ATAGTGACTATTGCCAATCAGCAATTCCTCCACCCCGTCAATCGGGTGGCCTGCAAGGCAAATAATCTGATTGACATACTCTTCTTCAAACAGCGCGCGATACAGCAAATCACCCCCCGCAATACTGCGGCCAAATACAAAACGCAAGGCGGGCTTGTTTTCATCCGCCACAACATCCGGCCTGCGGTCAATCGCCGCCGCATCTTGCGCGGCTTTATTATATGCCTTACGTTGCTTTTCGGCAGATCTATAGCTAAGCCCCCCTGCAACCGCTGCGGCAACATAAGCCCAGCCGCCTGGATTGCTTATAAACGCAATGGTGGCCGCAAAGCCGGCTTGCATGATTCTTTTCTTGCGTTTGCGTTCACGCGGCGGCGCATTTGGCTTGCCCCATTTGCCCAATGTGGCCTGGTCTTTTAAGCCAGGCAAAAATTCGCCTGCCTTATCTTCAGGGTCGATGGCCTTAAAACTTGCCGCTGTCATATAGGGGCTGGCATGCCCGCGTGCGCCACTAGCAAAATATTGCGACTTAAAGTGCATCACAATTTCAGCCGTGCTTGCATTATAATTATGCTCTGATACTTCCAAAACACCCTGGAAAATACGGAGCGGAAAGTCTTTGCCCAGCCCGCAAAATTCGCCATCTATGCGCGGCAGCATGAAAACCTGCCCAATGACATGCGCCGGGCGATGCCCGGCCAGCGCTTCGCGCAAAGCAGCATGGTCAAGCGCAAGTGTTACCGTTACACCTGCCTCATCCAATGCCGCCCCCATTTGCGGCAGCGATATGTCATGCAGCACATTTGAGCCAATCGCGATTTGGTCAGCGCCATCAATGCTAAGGCGAATATCGCCGCTGCCATCCCAAAAACATAAAACGTGTTCCCCCCAATAAATGCGCGTAAGATAATTATATTGCGCGACTGCCGTTGTCTCGGCTTCGGGGGACGTATATATGAGAGATGCATTATTGAACGCAAGCTCAACACCTTTCCACGCCAAATTCAAAGGGTCGTAACCCAGCCACTCATCAAGCGGGCGCGTTGTTTGAATAGCCCGTGCCATTTATAAAGCCTCTATCCAGTCCAAACTAAAACGGATTATTTTTTGCCCGGCCTCAATATCTTGTGCGGTGCTTTCACCACCCAGCCGTGTAACAACAAAGGGGCGTGCATGTTCTATCACTGTGGCAGATGAAAAATCACGGCGCAAAGGCGGGGTGATTTGGACACTCTTATCATCAACCCCTATAACCATATGAAAATCCGTGCCGCCTATGGTAAAGCGGTCACCGGCGGCCAGACGGCGGGTTATATCAACCCCATGCACATTATGAAATGCAAGTGTAATGTGCGTGGCATCGGCCTGTGCTGCTTCATGCAAACTTATGACATCATCATCTTGCACATCGCCCATGCGATCATAAAAAACATCTGGCGCAATGAATGTGCCGGCACGGCCATTTAACTGGGCAATAAACACATCCCACGCCGCCTTGGCTTTCCGTCCCTCTACATCACCGGCGATAATGGGGGCAAATTCAAAACTGCCATACCATTCAGGCAAGCCGTAATCACTGGTGACAACTTGCCCTGTGCGTGACTGGTTAAAATTTTGCCGCACACGCGGTGCAGGCGCACGCGTGCCGCCGGTCACAACAAGCTGTGCCGGTAAGGAAAGCGGAAAGTCTGTCATTATTTATTGCCTAAATACCGCTCACGTGCCCAGCGCGCATGTTTGCGTTGGGTCGCTTCATCGGGGATAGCCCCGCCATTATAATTTATGGTGATATTCGCCGGCTGCGTGCCACCCTTGGCAAGGTTTTCGATTGCCTTGCGGAAGGTCGCATTTTCCATTGCACCTTGCATTTTTTTAACCGGTGCTGCCGCCATTGCCGTCATGCGCGCATTCATATCTTGCACGCCTGCCCCATTCAAACGCGCCAGCGCATCATTCACTTGCCCCTGCGGCACAATCGTCCCATTTACTTTGGGCACAAATAATTCCGCACCCTCTTCACCAACTAAATAGGTCTTGTTCAAACCAACATTACCGCCAATTGCTGCAGCGCCATCTATTGACGTTGAAGCCGTCCCACCATCGCCACCTGAGCTAAAATTGCCCACTATACTTTTCATAAAGCCTCCGATCGTTACATTCACCGGTTCCACGACAAGAGCATCCAAAAGCTGGGTACTTAAGCGTTGCATAACTGTTTCACTAATATTGCCGAAATCCTTGAAATCCCTGATTAAGCCTTGACCGACCCTATCCCATGCCTCCCCAACTTTATTGGGTGTCTCGCTTAAATCAATACCAAGCTCCTGATGGAGTTCGGCGGTGGATACGGGAACCTGATAACCCGTATAGGGCGTAGACAGATTATTATCAGGCAACGCATTATTTGTTGCAGTGGATAGTTTAATTCTTTCATCAAGATCAATCGTTGCAAAAACTTCAAAGTTCAAAGCAGCTTGAAAACCTTTTTCAATTTTTTCTAGCGCGCCCTCCCACGCATTATCATCGAAAAGCGACATGAAGCCGCCTGCCACCACGCGGGAAATTGCACGAAGTGCCTCGCCAATTATGAGAGGTATACGCGCAAGCCAATTTACGATGCGTTTTAACCCCTCGCTAAATGTTTCAATCCAAGAAAGCCCTGCAGCACGCGCTTTTTCAAAATGTGTGATAACCAAATCCAAAGCCTCAAACGCAAACCCTATACCTACGACACGCATCAATCCGCGTGTGACAGTGCGTAATGCACCGGTTGCAATGGTTAAGCCTTTTACTTTTTTTGTAACCAGCGCTATGCCTGCGACAAGCGTGTCAAATTTCCACGCCAAAATAACAGTGCTAACGGCCTTTGCCATAAAACCTAAATTATCAGTTACCCAATTTATACCATTTGCCAAGCCATCAACCACGGCTTGCAAATGACTTGCCGCACCTTCCGTATAGCCGATTGTTTGGACAAAACCATCAAGCGCAGAAGACACACGCTTTAGCGCGCCTGCTAATGTATTGTCCTGAATATCCGCCATTCTTTGTGCCGTGCCCGCCGCAAGCAAATTTGTTTGTGCCAATTCTTTCAGTTTCGGGATATTACTTAACAGGTTCGCATAAGCTGGCGTGCCGCGTGCCCCAAATAATTGAATGGCATCGGCATTGGATATATTTGCTTTGCGTAACGTTTCAAGCACATGAACAAGCCCATGTGTTTTGACAGACACATCTTGCATGGTAAGGCCATATTTTTTCAAAACCTTAGATGATTTATCATCTGTTAAATCAAACATGACTTTGCGTAAGCCCGTGCCAGCCAATGTGGCCTGCAAACCCGCATCGGACAGCACACCGATTGCGGCGGCAGTGGTTTCCATATTTACGCCCAGCATTTTTGCCACGGGTGCAACCAGTTTCAAGCCATCTTGCAGCTGGATAAGGTCGGTGTTGGAGCTGCTTATGGTATTGGCCATAATGTCAACCATGCGCCCGGTTTCACCTGCCGCAAGCCCAAAGGCCGATAAGGCGTTGGAGGCAATATCGGCAGCCTCACCAATGCCGATTTTTGCGGCTTGGGCTAACAGCAATGTGCCTGGCAGGGCGGTAAAAATCTGGTCGGTTTTGAAGCCGGCACGCGCCAAAAATTCCTGCCCTTGGGCTGCTTCGGTGCTGGAAAAGCGCGTGCTACGCCCTAAGTCAATAGCTTGTTTTTCCAGCTTTTTGAAAACATCACCGGTGGATTTAGTGATGGCCTTAACATTGGCCATCGTATCACCAAATTCAGCCATAGTTTGGACAGCACTAATAGCGCCACCGACTGTCGCAAAACCACTTAGATACCCCCCTACGCGCTTTATATGTAAGCCCAGCAAATTGCCTTGCTTACTCACTTTATGAAAGCGGGTTTCAAGCCGCGCCATGGTTTCATTCATTTGACGCGTGGAAGCCGAAAGCTGTTTTGTCGCAGCTTGAAACCTTGAAATATTTAATCCCAAGCCTAAATTGAGATTGCCAAGTGAGGCCATGTTAGTTCCTTTCATAAAAGAAAACGGATAAAGCGTGCAGCAACACGCCTTACCCGTTTGGTTAAAGTTAAAATTATATTGCTTAGTTAGCTTTTGCTTTTTGTTTTACGTCATAAGCTGTGACGTAATTATAAAATCCTTCGATTTCAGCAACATTCAAAAACCGGTCAATGCCTTGTGTTGATTTACCTTTTATGTGAAACATAAATTCACGCACATCAAAACGCGCGGGGGCATCAAGATCATCAGTATTGGAGATAATCATTTTGATTTCATCTTCAGTTAAAGAAAAAACAAAGTGCTCAATTATAACACACCCTATTGAATAACAATCTTCAACATTATGAGCTACACGCTTTCCCTGTCTTTGGATTAACTTCCCGTTAATTTTGAAGTTTGCTGATTCAGGGAAATACCAATCACCTAGAGCCAGAATTGTATAAATTTGGTATGCGGTTGCATCTTCGCCGGTTTTATTCTTAAATGCCCTAATAAGAACATCCCCTTTCGCCGGCTTATCTATCAAATATTCATAATTATATTTGAACGACCTTTGCCGATAACATTTTTCCGTGTCAAATTTAACCGTCTCCTCAAGCGGGTGATCATAGACATTGACACAGGCGGCGATTGATTGTGGGGTTATTGCATCAAATTGCGCTATATTTGTGTTAAGTGCACTACACCCTGTAACCATAAACAGGGTAGCCATGGTCGCCATCACTCTTAAGCGTTTTGCTGGTTAACAAATTTTTGTATAGTCAATAATATTTGCAATAATGTCCATGCAACAGCCCATAATAATATTAAAGTCGGCAGAAAGCCTATCACTTCGGCAATTTTACCCATGCCAACAAATCCGAATAGCAGAGCAACCCCTATCGCTATTGGCCTTATAAACAGATAATATATTACGTCTAGCATATGTTTACCTCTGTGCCTGGAATCCTAACAAAACCTAACTGGCTTGTCCACGTAAATATGCTTTCATATTTTCACTCATTTCAAATACCGATTTTGGCTTTGGCTTTTCTGTCGGGATTAGATAATCAGATATATTATTCTTGTTCCTCTCTTTTTTATCAGTAAAAAGATGGTCTATCTGCCAGCTAATCCGTGCCCAGTAATAGCGCGCCGTTAGCTCGGTTGGCATATGGGCGTGTAAAAAATGCATCCATTCACGATATTGCCGTGGGGTTAGCTGACGGTGCAAATGGTCTGGATGCAAAACACCCAACTGCCAACATAGCTGAAATTCGGTTACTTTCCCGCAGCGAGTTCCACCTCCGCATCATCGGCTTGCGTGAGCTTTGCAACTTCTTTTGACAAAATATAGATCACGCGTGGGGGAAAGGTTTTTGCAATCACTTCATGGTCATGACGGTCGAATATGAGCGCATTATTTTCATCCACAATAATAGATGACAACAGAGCCAGTGTCTTTTCACTCTCATTTAGACCGGAAAGTTTTGTTACTTCTGAAATTTCATGAAAAGATGGTTCGGCCAGGCGCACAACCACATCACTACCAATCTCTACTTCAATAATATCACCCAGACATTGCGATTGCTGATTAAATATTTTTCTACCCATTTTGTTTTTCCTTTCTGGTTAAAGTTATTCAAAGCGTCGTGTTACGTTGCCGCTTACACGGATTGTGCCGGTAAATTCGGCAAAGTCATTTGAGGGTGCGGCAATTTCAAAATTTGTAAGGAAGCCGCTAAAGGCGAAAATATCTTTTACCTGTTGGATCGAAAAATTAGTCGTGGCCGCAACCGTCGTGCTTGGCGGGTTGGACACAAGCGCTTTGGTGTCGCTGGTAAGCGCGGTGACAATATAGCGCACATTCCCCATAACAATCGCAAAAGGGGCGGTTAAATTTTCATCGCTAAACTTCCATCCTGTCGCAGTAACAATACCTTTATTATCAATGGCAATATCCTTACCGGTGCTGCCTTCAAATATGTGCCGCACAATGTCTTGCGGGTTGTAAAAATGATATTCAAAGGGACGCAAAAGAGGCTTGCTCAACACATCCGACAAAAACTGACTGTGAATGGAATTTTTAATAAAATCACCTTCGAAGGTAAGCTCGCCAAAATCACCCAGCGGCTTAAACACAAATTCGCGCCCGTCACTTTGATAATTGGTTACCTCTTTTTCGTCATAATTGGCTTTGGGCGGGGCGGTGCTTTTAATGCCCGGGATAAGCACAAAACTTTCCGGGTCTTGCCCATCACCAATGCGCAATTCAATGCCTTGTGTGTCTAAATATTCACTCATAATTAATACTCCTATATATGATTAAAAAAATAGTCATGTTGCAGGGCGTGCAAAATGACCGGTTCGTCACGTGTGTCTAATTGGCGGGTTTCTGCATGCCACGCGTAAACATGTTTCCCTGCATCTGCCAAATCTGATTGTGCCCACACTGCATCTATTGCATCGGCAATGATTTGTGCGCTTTCGGGCGTCTCACCCCATGCGCTAAATTGATAGCGGGCGCGGCGATAATGCTCACCGCCATAGCCGCTTTCGCGGGTTTCGCTGATGAGCTGAAACACCACAAAAGGTATTTGTGCATTTTGTGGTGCCAAGCCGTTAAAAACCCGCCCCTTTACAAGCTCAAAAAGAGCCGGGTCATTGGCCAGGCTTGTGTAAATTTTTCCGGCTAAATTCATTATCTGTCATGCCTTCGCCAAAAGCCGCTTATTTTTGCGATTGATTTTGTCAAATTCCCCTGAAATTTCGGCGGCAATTTTGGGCACATGTTTTTTAATATAGGCCATTGCTGCTGCATTGGCTTCGCTGGCCTTTTCATCGGCGGCGGGGCGCATAAAGGGCTGTGCCTTGGCGTGCATGGTGCCAAACTCAATTAGATGCGCGCGCCTGCTTGCCGGCCTTTTGAAGCCGATAATCACATCGGGCACGCCCAATTCTTTGGCATGTGCCGCAAGTAATGTTTTGGCCGCTTTTGAACGCGCACCTTGCCCTTTTTGCATAAAGCCATGGCTGCGTAAAATGGCGGCGGCTGATTTAACCCTTTGTGCACGCGTGGTGCGGCGCACCACAATGCTGTCGCGCAAATCGCCAGACTTAACCGGCACGCGCGTTTTTGCATCTGCCGCAATCACTCGCCCGGCAGCACTTAGGGCTGATTTTGCGATTTCATCGGCAAATATTTCGGGCAAGCTATTGATTAAGGGCACAAGCCCGCCCATAAGCGCGCTATAGTCAAATTTCACCTGCATCTAGGCTCTCTCCATTTTCATTGTCTGCATTTTGGGCGGCTGTATCGCCCGCATCATCGTCTGCCATTTCGTCATTTGTCGCGTCTAACACCGCAACACTATCCACGCTCACACAGCGTAAATCCAAAAACTGCTTGCGCCCGCGCATAATCGGCTCACCGATAAGGCTATAGACCACACCATCGCATAGCACGCGCCAATCGGCTTTAATGTCCGTGCGATAGCGGATGGTAAACACCACCTCTAACTCTGCCCGGTGCCGCGCAATACTATTATCATCACGCGTTGCACCCGCGCGGCGGCGGGCATAGACGATCGCAGCATCAACCCAGCTCACAATTTCGCCGCCCAATTCGCCACGTGTTTTTTGCGGGGATTGCAACATAAGCGGCGTGTCTAGCGCGCCTGCTTGTAAGTGATAGCGGCTCATGGCAGATACACACGATAAGGTTGCAGTAAGGCCGTGATGGCAGGCGGCACGCCCACACTGTCCATAGAGGCCATGCCGGTAAGCCCACGCCGGTCATAAAAATCGCTCACCAGCAAAAGGGCTGCTTGTTTTATCGGGGCGGGCACATCGCTTGGTGCCTCGCCAAAGCCGGCGGTGAAGCACACGCGCACCGCATCGCGGCGATTGGCGATAACATCACACGGCCAGCCAGTGGCGGGCGGGTAAATGCACGCGGGCGCCGCATAGGTAGCAGAGACCGCAAGGCTAATATCCAGCGATGCAATATCAAACGTCTGCACCACGCCTTGTGCGTCTGTATAGCTAAGCGCATCAATGGCGATGACGGGCAAACGCATAATCTTTATGGGCATCCCCGTATAAGGAAAGCCCGTGCACCACAGCTCATAAGGCGTGGCAATAAGCGTGCGCCCTAGCCAGCGTTCAATCCACGCATAGGCCGCCGCACCAAAGGCAAGCAATTCTGCCGCCGCATTATCTTCAGGGGCAGGTTCGGCAATGCGTAATTGCGTGGCCATATCGGTGAGGTTTAGCAAAGGCGCAAGCGCTTCACCGGTGCGGATATATGTCGCATTATTCGACATTTTTGCTTATTGCCTAAACGCGCCAAAAATGCCGCCCGGTTTTGCGGTATTAGCTTCGCCGGTTTCTGGAGTTACAGTATCGGCATCACCTTCACTGCCTTCGCCCGTTTCGGTATTCGCCGCCGCATTTCCAATCTGTGCCAAAATACGCCGGGTCATTTCGTCAGGCACAACGCCCTCACTTTGCAAGCCCTGCACCAAAGCCACACGGGCAAGCAAATCATCTTTTCTGCCTTCGGCAGCCGCACCCGTAATGCCCTGTGTGCGTAGCCAGGCGCGGATATCATTATGCGTCCAGCTTTTATCCGGGGTTTTATCACCACTATCCCTATCCACCTGGTCCGGGTTTTCACAGACAAAATCAGGCGTGACCTCTAGCGATAAGCTATAACGGCTTTGCGCGGTTTCATCCACGGCATCACCGGCCAAAAAAAGAAACAGACCACTTTTCATTTTTGCGGGGTCAGATACGAATTTGTGCGTTTCGCCGCATCGATAAATATCAGTTTTTGCATATAAGATCATAAGATTAAATTCCTTTCAAAAATACCCCGCCATGGAGGAAATATGGCGGGGCATTTACATGGCTGCCTAATGGGAGTGATAGGCAGCAATTTTAGCTATAAATTATTGCGGCAAGCCTGTTACCTTCACAAAGGCGCTTGCGCGATACACCACAAGCCCTGCACGCAGGGTTGCTTTGATGGCCAAAATATTTTTGATGAAATTATCATCATGACTTTTGGACATTTCCATTGTGATGTCACGCCGCATCATTAAAGCGGCATAATTGAGCAAATCACCAACAAAGGCCGTGCCTTGCCCGATAAGGCTTGCTTCCACCACCGGCACACCCCAAACTGACGGGGTGACAGAGCTATTGGACGGATGGTCATAAATATAGCTCCCCTCGCTTGTCTTCAACAAACGCAAAGCGGTAAAATCAGCCGGCGACATCAGCACATGCGATGGTTTTGCACGCCCCACTGTTTTAACATCCGCTAAGGCACGCAAAATCGTATCGGCAATATTATCACCTTCACCATTATGCTGGCGGGTTTGGACGCCGGGACGATTTAATAGCCCGCGCAAGTTTTGGTCTTGCCCATCACCCAGCGTTACTTGTTCATCTAAACGCTGACGCAACATAAGCGGCAAGCGCGAATTGATATAAGCCTCCATATCGTCTGCATTATCTTCAAGCGCTATTTGGGTGACTGGCAGGTAAACGCCTAGCTCACGGATTTCCTCCATACGTTCTTCCAGCCTTACGGCAGCTTGTGACATGGCCGCCCCTTCGGCAATTGCTGCTGCCTTATTGTCAAATACGGTCTCTTCCATATATTTGAAGGCGCCTGCATTGACATTCACAACCGGCAAAGCATCTATCACTTCGGGCGGACGTTGTGCTGAAGGGATACGCACACCGGAGCGCACCACTTCGGCTGGCGCGGCGCCTGTGTCAAATAAGGCATTAGTGATATGCGGCATAGCAATATTTGCCACCGTATTACGCTCGAAAAAAGCGTCAGATTTGACAAAAGCTCCACCAAATGTTGTCGGTGCTTGCTGATTGGCCGCAAGGTAATTTTGTCCCCTATTTTGCGCAATCAAGTCAGCCATTAACGCGGCAACCGAGCCTGGTTGTGCATCCGCTTGCCCATTATTTTTCATTTCAATGGCCTCGGCAAGATTGGACATAAATTCATGCTCACCAATCTGTTCATTTAAGGCTGTGAGGCGTGCCTCCATTGCCTTAAATTCTTGCAGCTTGCCTTCATTGCTGGAAGCCTCAAGGCTTTTGACTTTCGACAAATCAAGGTCTTGCCCTGCCTCGCCAAATAGAGATTTGACACGCGCCTGAAGTTTATCACGTTCAGCCCGCGCCGTTTTTAACTCTTGCTCATTCATTTTTTAATTTTCCTTTCATTAGGTTAAATTCGCCGCCAAGCGAAGTTTTGCGGCGGCCAAATATAAGGCGGCATTATCTGCCACCGGTTCGGGTTGGTCGGCTTTTTTATCCGCTGCCGATGGAGCGGATTTGCACGGTGCGGGTTGCGCCGTCAAATTTTGGGGAATGTGAATGCCCTGCGCTGCAAGCGCGGCAATATTCTGCGCCTTAAGTGATGCGGCGGTTTGGGCATCTTCTCTTTTTTCAATTTTTATAATTTTGGAAACAAGGTTTTTGGCTAAACATTCTTCTGCACTCAAAAATGTATCGCCAGAACCAATAAGCGCATGCACATCTTCTTCACCCATACCGGTGCGCGACATAATAATGTCAATCATCGCGGCATCGATTTTTTCAAGCAAGGATGCAGCTTCAAGCATGGCATCGCCATTGCCCCATATGCTTGTGCTCGCACGGTGAAACATCATTAGCCCCGCTTGCGAGATATGTAATTCATCACCGGCCAAAGCGATAATCGTTGCAATGCTTGCCGCCAGCGCATCGATGCGCACAATCACCCGACCGCTATAATTTTGCAGCACATTAAAAATCTGCACGCCTGCCCATACCGAACCGCCGCCGGAATTTAAGCAAAGCGTAATGTCAGCACCATTGGCCTGTTGCAACGCCTGTGTCACATCTTCAGGGGTTACTTCATTGCCCCAGATTTTTTCCATAAAAATGCCACCGGTAAGGTGTATCTCATGCCCCTGCTTGCCGGCCTGGCTAACAAGGCCACCGGCAATAGGCTCACCCACATGGCCGGCACGTGGGCAATCCACCATATGGCTCATATCTAAATCAATTTTCTTTCGCATCATCATCACCTTTCTTTTGAGTATCATTCTCACGGCGGCTTGGTGTGCCGGCAGGGGCATGCAAAACGTCACCCCCGGCAATGGGCGGCAAGCCCATTAGGCGGCGGCCTTCATTGGCCGTCATAAACCCGCCGGCTAACCCCACGGCCACATCGTCAAACATTTCCTTACGCGTGGCACGCACAAGCGGGGTGACATCAAAGCGAATGCCAAGCCGCTTGCTGCCACCATTTCGCAATAATTTATTTTCAAGCTGTGCCTGCAAGCGCACCAAATGCGCCCTAAGGCTGGAACGCACAAAGTTTGTCCATTGCTCGGACACATTGGATTTTGCCCAGCTCGCGCTTTCCGTGCGCGCCAATAAAAAAAGCGGCACATTAAAAGTGCGGGCAATATCTTCCACATCAAATTTCATGGACTCAATTAAATCCATATCGCCACGCGATAATTGCGCCCCCGTCCATTTGAAGCCGGGCGGTAAAAATGGCGTTTTGCCCGAAGCCTCTACCCCCGCATATTGTTCTTCCCATTTACCCCTAAATTCGGAAAATTGCTCTGGCGATACAGATTGCGGCGTTTCGATTGTGCCGCTTGGTCTGACTGAATTTTTAAGCAGGCTGCTAAATATTTTTTGTATGGCCAAGCTGCGCCCCGCCGCCGAAGCCGCAACCTGAACCGGACTAGGCGCCCAAAAGCCATCAAAGCCGGCGCCGGCAAAATGCAAAATATCCGCTTGTCGCACGCTTATTCTTTTGCCCAGGCCAGTGCCCGTTTCGGATGGCAAGTCGATTTCATAAATAATCGTCCCATCCATCAGCTTCACATTTGCGACCTGATTTTGCCCCATCGGTGCAAGATGCGTGGCATATGCCCCCATATGTTCAATAAGCGCAAACCCATTGCCGCCTAAAAACATGTCGCGCAAAATAAATTGCCAAAATTGAAAGCCATCCATTTGCGTGGTGGGCGTGTTCAGCAAAGCACCAACCGGGTGGCTTGCAACCGGGGTTTCATGGCCGTCTTCAGCAATTTCGACAATATGTTTCGGCAAGCCGGCAATATTGTCGGCCAGAATATTCACACAGGCATAGACCGCAGACACCAAGGGCGCATTGCGCGCGGTGACCACAACCGCACCGCTATTATCATAAACCGCACCCAGACTATCAGACAAATAAGGGCTGGTGCCGCCCCAGCCATAAAAGCGTGAGCCTATTGTAATTCCAAATTTCATAAAATTTACCCGAATGAAACGCCCGACCAATCCTGATAAGGCTCTTGCGCTGTGTTAATGGCAACCGCAAACGCATTAAGCGTGGCCGCCACCCCGTCTATTTTATCGGCGCTCGCCTTTTTGCCGGGAATTGGGTTATTATTTGCATCATAGCGCAAACGCACATTTTGCACCTGCCAGCGCAAAACCGGGTCGCCCCCATGAATAAAATCCCCAGCCAAAACCAGCCCCTCAAATTTGGCAAAAGGCTCAACCAGCGTAATACCGCCCTGGCGCACACCAAACACATTTAGCCCGTGCATATCCTGCCAATTTTGTGCCGTCTCTCCCATATAGGCGGGGTCGTAACCCACAGCTTTTACATTAAAGTCATAAGTCATAATCATATCTATCAGCGTTTGTTCCACCGCGCGCCGGTCAATCACATTGCCCTCGGTAACCATAAGCCAGCCATTTTGCCGCCATGCAGCAATGTCGATTTGCTTTTGATTGGCGCGCTCTTGAAATTGTGCATCGCACACAAAATGAAATACGCGGGCATGCCAGTTTTCCGTTTCACCTTGCGGCGGAAACAAAAATGACAAAGCCGTAAAATCAGTGGTGCGCGACATATCCACCCCCACAAAGCAATCACGCCCGCGCATATCTTCAAGCGTGAAGCTCATATTTCCCTTATCCCAAATGTCATTGCTTATCCAAGCCGCCGCAGCCGAGGTTGGTATATTCAAGCGCCGCGTTTTGAAATCATTGATTTGTGATGGCATATTCTTGGCCAGCACAAATTGGCGGCGCATCTCATCCCAATTCGGTGAAACACCCAAACCCGGATTGGCCTTTAGCCAATTTGTTTCATCTTCCCAATCATCCCCCTCATCAAGCCGCGCAAGATACGCAAACCAGTGGTCATCCTTAATCGCATCTTTTTTGCGCGACTTAAACCCCGCCAAAACCTGCTCGCTGGTGTGGTGAATTTTATCACCAATCATATCCACCCCGCGATCATGGCCTTCCGTTGTGATCATAAGCAGTAACGGGTTTTGCCGCGCGCCAAACCCCTGATTAAGCATATTCACCATATCTTCCGAGCCATATAAGTGGATTTCATCGAGCACCGCGCAATGCGGGTTAATGCCTTCCGCCATTTTTGCATCCTTCGAAAGTGGCGCCATCACACCGCCGCTTTTTCCGGTAAATAATATCTTGTTCACCCGAATGTTAAGCCGGCGGCGCAATTCAGCTGTGGCCTCCACCATTGCCGCCGCTTTGCCCCAGACAATTTTTGCCTGTTCGCGCGCCGTAGCCGCCGTGTAAATTTCCGGCGAGCCTTCCCCATCGGCGCATAGCATTTTCAAGCAGATGCTTGCCGCCAAAGTGCTTTTGCCATTTTTCTTGCCCAAAAGAATATCCGCGCGATTAAAACGCCGGACACCCGTTTTCAGATACCAGCCAAACAGGCTGGAAATAATAAACGCCTCCCACGGTTGAATATGCAAATTCTGCCCCGCCCATTTGCCCTCGGTCTGCACCAGCATGCTGACAAAGCGCAACGCCTTATCGGCTTCATCTTCACGCCACACCAAATCGCGGCGGCGTAAATCATGTAAATGGCGTTTAGCGGCAAGCCGCACCCATTTGCCAGCGATAATGTCACCCGACAAAACGCCATGTGCATAGGCTTCTGCAATGTGCATGGTGCGCTACTCGTCAAATAAATCACTTTGACCTTGCGGCTTTGTCGGTGAGGCCAAATTCAAAATACGCGCGCGCGCGGCAGGCGTAATGCCAAAATCACCACAAAGGCGTAAAATCTGCTTTTCCGCATCCATCTCTTCTTGCACCAAAGCACGCCGCTTTTCTTGTGTGCCATTGCGGCCATGCGAGGCATAAACCCGCACACCACGCTTTAAGGGGTTCTCATTATCTTTGTCGGCAATTTTCTCGCGACACCAATGCCAGACACCAATATTCTTGCACAAAATTTCCAGGGCAAATATATCCGTATCATTCCACAAGCCAATGCCTTGTAAATGTTCCGTCAAAAATTCCCATGCCCGCAAAGCATGTTCCCCACCATTTGATAGGCTAATGGTGGGCGGCGGCGCAATCTTTTCAATACGGCGCGGTGCAGCGATATCTTCTCTTATCGGCGCAACATTACCCGGCCAATTTTCCAAAGCCTCAAGCGCCGCAGTCGCCTGCTTGGCCGCCTCCGGTGATGGCTTTCTGCCTGCCTTACTTTTTGCTTTTTTCGTCATAGTCACTTTAGTCAATCAAATGGGTTTTCAAATCCAATAAAATAAATATGGGGCTTTTCATTTCAAAAAATCAAATTTCAACAAGTTAGAAGCACACACGGTCACCAAGCAAGCCCCGCCCAAAGTTTCGCATGGGGGGGGTGTCAGTTTCCAAACCCGCCATCTTCTTTTGCCGTTTTGCGTGCGTGGCAAGACGCACATAATGCCTGCAAATTTATCTTATCAAACCGCCGTTTCGGTGCACGCGCAATCGGGATAATATGATCCACATGTTCCGCAGACACAACGCGCCCCGCTTCTAAACAACGGACACATAGCGGATTTTCATTGATAAATTCACCACGCAACTTCCGCCAGGCATAACCATAGCCACGCGCCGCACTGCTTCTACGTGCAGGTTGCACAAGCCGCCCCAAACGCGCGCGCTTATCCAATGTCGGCGGTTTAACTGGCATTACGCACCTGCTCCGCACGCTTGCCCGTATAATCTTCCCAGCGTTTAACAATCACATCCACATAGGCCGGATTAAGCTCAAGCCCACAACACACGCGCCCCGCCTGTTCCGCCGCGATAAGTGTCGTGCCGCTTCCTAAAAACGGGTCATATATATAATCACCACGCTTGCTGTTATTTTCCATTGGACGCCGCATCGCCATCACCGGCTTTTGCGTGCCATGCCCCGTGTCGTTTTTCATATGGGCAATGTGCCATACATCGCTTTCAATCGCCGCCATATCCGCCAACCATTGCACAAAATCATCCCGCTTGGTTTTGGCCGCCGCTTTTAGTTCTTCCACTGAAGCATCCGCCGCCTCTACCCGTTCACGCAATTCGGCAAATGTGGGTGATGCCTCCTGCCAAACGCTATGTTGCCGGCGGCTACCATTCCAATGCCCTTTCTTGCCCTTGCGCACAAAATAAAAACACGGCTCATGCTGATAGTGGTAATGGCCACGCGACAATACAGGCCGCGACTTTACCCACACAATATGCGCCCGCATCGAAAAACCCGTACGCGCGAACCCATGCAAAACAATATCGGGATAAAATGAGGAGTGCCACACATAGGCAACATCGCCGGGAAATAAGTTCCATGCCGCATACCAATCCGCACAATCATCATTCAATACTTTGCCAGTGACACGCGTAGCATTTGCACCCTTCACCTTATTTCGCCAATCAGGGTTATAATTCACACCATAAGGCGGGTCGGTCACCATTAAATGCGGATGCGCCGTGCCAAAAGCATCGGCAACATTTTGCTTTATTGTTGCATCCCCGCACACCACCCGATGCGCGCCGAGCTGATAAATATCACCTAATCGCGACACGGGCGCATCTGGCACGCGCGGCACATTATCCGCACTATCATCATCCACGCCCAGCAATTCATCCAATTCAAGCGCATCAAAGCCCAAACTATCCAAATCATAATAATCGCTCACATCTGCCAGCGCGTCTGCCAGCAATTCCTTATCCCATCCCCCATTTAAGGCAATGCGATTATCAGCAAGCATAAAGGCCTGCCTTTGCCGCTCATTCAAATGCACCAAGCGAATGGCCGGAATATGCGACAAGCCGACTTGCGCCGCCGCCTGCACACGCGCATGGCCTGCAATCAAAACATCATCCGCACCGATAAGCACCGGCACATTAAACCCAAACGCCTCTATGCTTTTGGCGATTTGTGTAATTTGGTCGTCTGTATGCGTGCGCGCATTTTTCGCGGCTGGCTGCAACGCCGCAATTTTTATCTGTTCAATTTGCATATGAAAGCATGACAAAGAAAAACCGCCTCGCACAAATCATGTGCTTAGCGGTATAATTTCGCACCCCATTCGTCCAGGCGCAAGTATTAAAGTTTGATAAAAATGGGGTGATTTGTTGTCCCCGTCAACTGCAAAATTACCAAAAAAATTAAAAGTTGAATTTTCGGGGCAAATCAGCGTTAAGCTATAGGTTAATTTCGTAATTATAAGCAATCAGAGTAATATTATCATGAGCAGAGATATAAGAAGTCAAGAGGCACTTGAACTATTAAAATATGCTAATAAGGCACACCTGTGTGAGCTAACTACATTCGAAGAATTTTTAGAGGCATATAACAAATGTCTAAGATGCGCACCACGTAACAGTCATGGTGTCGTTGAGGTGTTAAAGTATGCTATTGAGACAGGCCTGTGTGATCCAAAAACGTTCGAAGATTTTTTAGAAGCATACAGAAAGTGTTTAAGATCTGGAAGCCTTTAACTATATTTCAAAACCAAGCCTACACCCCAAAATCTACGCCAGATATTTGCCACCGGCCTAACGCTTTGCGTAACACAGGCCATGCGCCACCATTGCGTATTTTGAATTTTTGTTCCAAGCCACGCAAGCTCATGCCATTTATCGCACAAATTAACATGTCGCCTGCTTCACCATAAGATCGCTTACCGATTTTTATCGGCTTTGTATGCAAACTCTCTTTCTATGGCAAATAGCAGTTTTGATAAACTTCCCGCACGCGGCCAGCATATAGCAATGTGCAATCACGAACCGACCCGTCAATCTTTAGCATGTTATCATAGTTTATAGCTAAGCCAAAAGCAGACTGGCACACCTCCAAAAAAGCCGATATTTCATTCCATGCGTCCACATGTTGCCGCTCCAGCTTGCCTTGCTTTTCCAAACGATCGGCCAGGCTTAATTGCACACGCCGGCCACCGGCCATGCGTTTGGCGCGTGCTCTGGCACTATCGCGCCGCGCTTGTTCCGCCGCGCGTTGCGCCTGTCTGATTTCATCTGCCGACCGCGTGGGCAAGGCACGCCGCATAGCCATTCGCCCGAATGGCCAGCGACAGTCATCCGGCGGCGATAATGGCCGCGCGGCAAGTGTGCGTTCAAGCACTTTGCGCAAATCAGCAAGCCGCACCGGCATTTCATTTGCGCCGAGTAAAATAATTTCATCCATATTAACCTCCATTTTTAACCGTCACGCACCGTCACACCACCGTCACATAAAAATATCTATATATTCCAAGTAGATATTTATATTTGTAACGCTGTGACGCTTGTGACACATATAAACATACATGTGCGTGCGCGCCCGCGCGTGCATGTGGGTATAGTCATAAAAGCGTCACATCGTCACATTTTGCTAAATCATAAACAAAAACAACACCCTAACCCGTGACGCCACCCGTCACACACCGTCACGCACCGTCACACCCTGCCCCCCAATATTTACAAATCATCGTGCACGTCCTCATTTTGGCCACCTCCATCGGGGCGGGGGGCGATATGGTCAACCGGCACAAGCACCGTTCTAACCGACACACCCGCAATCCGCATTGTGCCACCTGCCTTTGCACCGGGGATACGTTTCAGGCTTTGTTGCCACACACCGCCTGCCCATTTTGTGCCCGCAAATAGAACATCACAGCCATGGTGACTATTCGCCACCGCCAAATATGTATAATCAATCCCCTCATTAAGCACGCGCAAGCCTAATAGCTTCAGCCTGTCATTGGCATCATCCACAATTTTCACAGACTCGATAATTTCCGCCACCGTCTTATCCGTGCCATTTTTGAACAAATCAAGCGCCCGTGCACCGCAAATATGCCGCAAGCATAATTGCCAGTCTGCTTCTTCTTCCACAATTTCGGCCAGATTTTCCGGTTTTAACCACCCCCGCCACATGTCCAATGTATCGCTATCGGGGGCATGGGGGTGTAACACCAAATCAGCCGCCGCGAGCAGCGTGCCGAATGTATCCGCCGCGCGCGCCACATGGCCATTATCCGCCATCATCTGTCGCCATTGCATAAAGCGTTCCGGCCATAGCGGCCACATATCCAATATTGTGCGGCGTAATTGCGCACCAATATCTGCCCAATATTTTGCATCAAAATCAATTGCCGATATTTTTTCAAGCGGGTGCAAATCAATTATGGCAAGCCGCGATTTATCCTGCGGGGAAAGGGGTGGGATATTGATAGAGCTAAACATAAAGCTGGAATTTGCCCGAAACTTCTTGCTTTGATGATTGGCCGAGCCACGCCAAATCTCACCGCCATCTGTGGCAAGCCGCATCAAGCGAATAAGCGCATCTGCCCGCTTATTATCAGTGTCAGCTTCCAGCTCATCCACCATAACCGGCAATGACTTAAACCCCAAAGTCGACCACACACCCGCCGCACTGGTTTCTTTGGTTTTGGCCAGGCCATCACCCAAAACCAGTGCCAGCAATTTTTGCATGGTGCTTTTGCCCGTGCTGCGATCACCTGTCACCCATATGGCCGAGCGCCATTCCAGCGCCCCACCCATAATGCCACTCACAAGCCAGCCCAAAACCAGATAAGGGTCAATATCAGGCCGCGCCATGTTCCATTTTTTCAATTCATCAAGCAGAGCACGCGCCGCACCACCTTGGCCATCGCCCGAAAGCGTTTCAGCTGGCGGCGGCAAGGGTTCACCGGCTGAATAAACATGCCGCTCATATTTGCCGGGGGCTTGCGCCGCGCCCTGCGAGCGGTAAAGCATATCCCCACAATGCAAAATCAAATGCCCCTCCGTGTCACACCAGCCGCCTGGCTCTCTAATCCGGTCGGCACTATTCCACACACCGATTTGGGCACAAGCCTTCATCAAATCTTGTGCCAGCTGCGACACGTCCCAATTCTTCTTATCAAGAACCCAACCTTCCCCATCTTGCTTCATAATGGGATATGCCGCCCATGCCGCATCAATGCGTGTGCCCATAAGCGCTGTCAAATTGAGCTTGGTGTGCTTATCGGCGGATAATTCACGGAATTGTCCGGCCGGATCAAGATAAAAGAACATGCCTTTTGCATGCCCAAGCGGAATGACGGGGAAATTATCCGGTAGATCTCTATGCGCACGCTTAACCCCCTTGCCTTTGCCACCATTCCCTGAAGGGATGGGCGGCGTCATCTCTGCTTCCGCCGTTACAGGCGGCATATCTTTTTCCACCTCTAAAGGCGGTGAATTTAACCCCTCACGCAGTGCTTCCGATAAAGCCTCACGGGTCATTACAGCCCCACCATTTCATTTAATTCATCGGTCGGTAAAGCAGGCACATTTGCGGGGGTAATATTTAGGGCATCAATAAAAGGTTGGATTTCTGGCCAATCCTTTATAAGACGGCTTACCGAGCGGATTTTTCCTAAGTGAACCTTAAATAGATATTTGGCGCCACCTATGTAATTCACAAGATCATCATATGCACACGCCCATGCGATAATATCATCGAACAATTTACCATTTTTAATTGAAAATTGTTCGCTAGATAAAGGATCACGGCGGGAAACATTACCATATTTATCAAGTATATCTTTATGATCCCAAGCGCCAAAATGCCGCCCACCTCCGTAGTAGAGTTCGAATGGCACATCATAGATATTTATAAGAATGCCCCCTGTTTTATGCACCCCTACTTCAGGTATTTCCTCAATGAGTTCTCTTTCGCGCTTAGGAAATTTTTTATTATAAACACGCGCGGCAAGCCGATTTTCTCGTTTAACCAGATTATCAATGTCTTTTTGAAACCGATGCCGTAATATTGCATCAATTAACCGCTCCTTGTTGTCCTTAGTTAAATTCATTGCCTTTCCTCCTTTTGTTTGTTCTGCCACTCACAAACATGAGGGCGGTTTAATAAAGCGCGCGCAACCATGCAGGTATTTTCTTAATTAAAAAGTAATCCCAATCGCCATCGCTCCGTTTCACACGCTCGAGCGTGCATCTTTGCATTCTTTCCCAAAGGTCAACTTGTTCCTTAAGTGCCGCGATCTCATAATCACAATGCGCATCCGCCTCAATATTGCCGCTCCAATAGGGCACACGTTCATCTTCGCGTGCTTGCTCAAAGCGTTGCTTAACTTTTTCCACCACGCCCTCACGCACATGAAACCTCACAACCTCACCCATCACGCCACCTCCGACATCCGACTAAAAAACAAATCACCTTGTGCAATGGCGCGTTCCATACGCACACACGCTTCATCAAAATATCTTCGGTTAAGTTCGACCCCGATAAAGCGCCGCCCCATTAAATGACACGCAACCCCCGTCGTGCCACTGCCCATAAACGGGTCGCAAACCGTCTCACCTTCAAGCGAAGCCTTGTTCACCAGCCATTTCATAATGCCCAATGGCTTGGGGCACGGGTGGTCTATTGACTTGTCGCGCTTGCCCCCGACTTTTACCGGCGAAGAGGGGGAAATACCCAAACCCTGACGCGGGTCTTTGCCATAGAATAAAATCGGGTTGACACATTGAAACCCCCATCGACCAACACCATTCCCTGCAGGGTTAAACCAATCGCCCACATCTTGGGGTTGCGGATAATGCCACATATTAAAAATACCAGGCATCACCGCTGCCGAACGAACGCGCCCAATATAAGCAGATATTATAGGCACGACCACATCACGCACATATTCAGGGCTGTCATCAAAGCCCATATAGCCTGCGGGTTTTTTGCCGCGTTGCTTTTTGGTTCCCAACTCCACACCATAAGGCGGGTCGGTTACCACAGCATGGAGTGGTGACGGTATATCAGCACTCAATACATCACGTGCGTCACCGCAAAATAAAATATGATGGCCAATCGTAACCCGTTCCATCACACCACCTCCGTTTGTGTCCCGGCGCGCAATAAATCATTTGCATCTTTGGCGATGGTTTCGTCCGCGTGCATTACCCGCACAATGCGACCGGCCTTAATATGTGTGTTGACGGCCTTTTGTATGGCTTTCTTTTGCGCTTCATCTTTATCATTATCCGCAAATATCAAGATGCTTTTATGCACAGCCGGCAAAACAGCTTGCGCAAAATTAGGCAATGCACCAACCGCCCAAACAGCATGGTCCGGGCACACCAAAGCCACGCTTAGCGCATCCTCAACACCTTCTGTAAGGATAAGCGGCTTATCCACGTCACCATCGCCATGCCAAAGCCGCATAGCTGCCCCTGCAAAACGGCCAAGCACAAGCCGAGGCGTGGGAATTTCAGCAGATTTACCCGAACCATCACGCGCCAAAAATGTGCGATGGATACCACTCACATAATCCTTGCCCTCTTTATTTATGGCGATAAAGGGCACAATCATTGCCGGTAGAATTTTGCGGTTATCCTTGCCACCCCACGCGCATTTAGGGTGAAAAAATATTTCGCCCAATCGCACGCCACCCCCAGCGCGGCCTGTATCATAAAGCGCATTGAAATTTATACCGCGCGTGGCTAGATAATCAGACACAAGCGAGCCGCGCACCGGATATTGCTGCGCTTCAAGATAGGTTTCATAAGCCAGCCGCATCATCAATGCCGCCCTTTTGTCGGCGTCTTGTTTCCGCTGCTTTTTTATTTCCTCTCTTTTTCGTGCTGCTGCTTCTTGCTCTTTTTGGGTGGGGAGCGGTATATCATGCGTAATCCCCAAATACGCCAAAGCCCACTTCCAACCCATTTTGTGATCGCCATCGCACTTAATATGGGTGATAAGAGAAAGCAGGTCATTGCCGCGTTGGTCTGTGGCAAAATCAGCCCATTTCCCAATATTCGCACCCCGCACACAAATCTTAAAGCTGCCTGGCTTATTATCCGGCCGGCTTGGGTTTAATGTTGAATATTCAACCCCCTCAAGCATACCACCGGGGGCAATATCTTGCACAAGATGTTCAATCTCGTAACGCAACATGTCTTTAATATCATCGGCTGAATAGCGATAGCTCATTGGATAGCCCCCCAAATCAGCACAAAGGCAAGGCATAAACCAAGCACGGCAAATAGCCGCAATAAGCGCGCACGCACTTGGTGCGGCGATAGATGGTGATGTGTTTCCGGCTTACGAAGTAAAAATTCGGGCGGCGGGGGCAGCCGATTGTCGTCAAACAGCTCTTCACAATCTGTCCAGCCCTGATTGTCATGATTATCATTCGCCGCATGCTTTGGGTCTTTTGTCATAATATCCTCCAAAAACAAAAAAACGGGCGGCCATAATGACCGCCCGCAAAGCAACGGGAATTGTTGCACAAAAAACCGCACCGCTTAAAAAGCGCCACGGTAATTCTTCTTTTTTATTGTCCCACGATTGGAGCGGGCGATGAGATTCGAACTCACGACCCCAACCTTGGCAAGGTTGTGCTCTACCCCTGAGCTACGCCCGCATATGTGGCGTTTATGCCCTAGTCGCCTTTTTTTGGCAAGCCTTTTGTTTCGCTCTCATAGACAAAATCATCCATGATTTTCTAAAACATTATATGGCCAATAAACATATGGTGCGCGCACTAAAAAGGACGAAACCATTTTTTTCATATTTTAACCACCGGTCTTTCATATTTCGCCACCGAAATTAGCTAATTATTTCTATACCCCCTTCATATTCGTGGGGGAACTCTGTATATAAGTCTTTTATTATATGAGGCATGGGTATGACACAAGCTGTTTTTCCAACTATACGTATGCGGCGGTTACGCCAAAGCGCGCATATACGCGATTTGGTTGCGGAAAGCCGTTTGAGCGTGGATGATCTAATCTGGCCGATTTTTATTTGTGAGGGAACAAATCATCGTGAACCGGTGGCCTCTATGCCAGAGGTGGTGCGTTTGAGTATTGACCTTGCGGTTGAGGCGGCAAAAATGGCGGCTGATATGGGGATTCCAGTCATTGCGCTTTTTCCCAACACGCCCGCCGAAAACCGCTCACCCCAAGCTGAAGACGCATATAATCCGGAAAATCTGGTGTGCCGTGCCACACAGGCCATTAAGGCGGCGGTGCCACATATAGCTATTTTATGCGATGTTGCGTGCGACCCCTATATGTCGCATGGGCATGATGGTGTGCTTGTCGGTGAAGAAATCTTAAATGATGCAACCATTGAGATTTTGGTAAAGCAAAGCCTGGTGCAAGTCGAAGCGGGGTGCGATATTCTTGCGCCTTCGGATATGATGGATGGGCGCATTGGAGCCATTCGCCACGCCTGCGAGCATGCGGGGCATAAAAACACATTACTTATGGCTTATAGCGCGAAATATGCCTCTGCTTTTTATGGTCCCTTTCGCGATGCCGTAGGTTCGGGCGATCGGCTTAAGGGCGATAAAAAAACCTATCAGATGGATTATCGCAATAGCGATGAGGCCATGCGCGAAATTGCGCTTGATATAGCCGAAGGAGCAGACATGGTTATGGTGAAGCCGGGCATGCCTTATCTGGATATTGTCACGCGCGCCAAACGTGAATTTCACGTGCCCGTATTTGCCTATCAGGTATCGGGTGAATATGCTATGCTTATGGCGGCGATTAAACAGGAGTGGCTACAAAAAGATGCGGTTATTCTCGAAAGCCTCACCGCATTTAAGCGCGCGGGTGCTGATGGCATTTTAACCTATTTCGCGCCCTATGCGGCAAAATTACTCACTGCTTAAAAGCGCATATTCAGTGTTACCCCCAATGTGGTGGCGCCCTTATCGGCATTGTTTGCTTCATTATCGAAAACCGAATAGGTTTCTATTTCATATGTGCTACCATGAAAAATATAAGCGGCGGTAAGCGCGAAGGGACGCGTGCTATTGCTTAAGTCGAATTGTGTGTCGGCAAATAGAATCTCACCATTTTGTTGCCGATAATAGGGAAGTGTCATTTTTAATGCGCCATTTTCAAAGTGAAGTGATTGTGCAAAATCCAGCCGCCAAATATGCTTATCCAACCCATATTGTAGCCCTATATTTGCATTGCTGGTAAGGGTATGTGTCATTCCGGAAATGAGCGATCCATCCGGGGCGCCCATATGGCTTAACCCCGCGCCCAGACGATAATCAAATTGCATATCAGAGCTTAATAAATAGTGGCCGTTTGCCTGTATGAATACAGTTTTACCAATCTCATTTATCGTTAAGTCACCTGCGCCGCTTAAACCCAGGACACCATTTGATTCACCAATAAAGCCCATCATAAAATGGTGGTCGGGAATATGTGCCAATGTGACATAGGCCATTGTTCCCAAAAGGTCTTTATTGTCATTTTCCCGCGCATGGGTTTTATTTTGTGCCGGTGCAGAATTTTGCCGGGCAGCAAAACCGATTACGCTAAGCGTGCCCTTTGCGTTATTGGTCTGCAACATATGCGCGTATGTATGCATATCATCATCTATAAGGCGGGTCAGATAGGGTGTATCAAATGGGCTGTTTAAGCTGTTCATATGGGTCGTGAAATGAGGCATATGCCATGAACTGAATTGTAAGCCGCCCAATGTGATATGTGTATCGGGGATAGGGGGGTGCGGCATATAGCGACGGGGCATTTTAACCGATGTATGAACGTCAGGTTCAATAAGTGTGCCCAGGCTTATGGGAAAAGGCGTATTCATGTCATCAACGGCAATAATGGTTTCTGTCATAATGCGTGCCACCACATCATCGGGGATGGTGGTGAATGTGACGGCGAACGCGTCGGGCGCTATCGGTGTGCCGTCTTGTGTGGGAATATGCAGATCACCGATTGGAGATATAGCAGCTTGTATATCCACCATCCCTTGCCCGTAAATCTCTTCTTGTGCGTAAATACCGCTTTTATTCGCCGTGGCAAAAAGGCGTGCGACATATTCTTGTGGGGTTAATTGATCACCAAAAACCTCATACATCACCGCCAAAGTGCCGGATATATGTGGCACGGCAATACTGGTGCCGGCAGCGATTTTATAGCCGCCCCCTGCTTGTGCCGTAAGAATGTGCGTATCGCTTGTTGGTCCGATGCCGCCAGGTGCAGTAATGCAATGTGCTGCCATACTGCCGCAGCGATTGGATTGGTCGTAAATTGTGCCATCATAATTTGCAGCGACCACGGCGATGGAACGTCCGGCCATTTCGGGGAAAAGAGCTGCCCAGGCGGCTGAAACCGCAACTTCACTATTCCCCTGATTGCCGCCGGCCCATACATAAATCGTTTCATTATTACGCATAATGTCAACCGCATTACCGAATTTTTCATATAAATAATCCTGATAGGTCGCTATACCCGATGCGGCAAAACTAAGGTCATACCCCCAGCTATTATTGACGATTTTCGTATTTAATTGTTCCAGGCGGCTATATGCATTGGTCAAAATTTCGGAATCCAAATCAAGAATACCATTATCCGAATTGATGCCCCACATGGCGATATGTGCGTCAAAAGCAACGCCATGCATTTTGTCGCCTGTGCCGCGCGCGCCGGCAATAATGCTGGCAACAGAGGTGCCGTGGCTTATTTTCTCATTGCTCGGATTATCACCCAGTGCCGTTTGATTATAATACATTACATTCCCAGTAGAAAATTCTGCATGATCCATATCAATGCCCGTATCAACAATGCCGATACTTACATTTTTACCCGAATAGCCGGCATCATAGGCATGTGACGCATTGATCATGCTAAGCCCTATTTGCCCGTTATATTCCGTATCATTTGCCCATTGCGACTGTGCATTATCCATATCGGTTGAACTGGTCACAGCGGATTCTGTAAGCAGTGGTTCGGGTATATTGCTTTGCGCACAGGCACTAAGGCAAACGATTAAACCCGCAATTATCAGATAAGGGGGTGATTGAATTTGAGAGTAAGAATTATTTTTATAGACGAACATAGTGCCTCACACATTTTATTTTTAGGGCACGCATTTTGCGTGCAATTATGGTGTGAGCTAAAAACGCCCGAATAAAGATTTTGTATAATTTTTAGGTAAGATTTATGTGTCAGTGGTAAGGGATTTACGCAAATGGGCAATCAATGCAGAGGTATCCCACCGCCCGCCGCCCATAGTTTGTATCTCGCTGTAATAGTCATTTATAATTTGGGTAATCGGCAAAGGTGTATTTAAGGTTTTGGCGTGCGTTAAACAAATATCCAAATCCTTGCGCATCCAGTCAACGGCAAAACCAAAATCAAATTTATCTGCGTGCATTGTCAGGGCACGATTATCCATTTGCCAGCTTTGCGCGGCTCCTTGTGATATAACGTCGATAACGGCTTCTATGTTTAGCCCTGCGCGCTCACCGAATAAAATTGCCTCGGAAAGGCTTTGCAACAGGCCGGCAATGCAAATCTGATTGACCATTTTGGTTAATTGTCCGGCGCCGCTTGCGCCCATCAATTTTACGGCACGCGCATAGCAAGCCATAAGCGGGGCGGCTTTTTCGTAAATAGCTTCCGCGCCCCCAACCATGATGGTGAGTGCGCCTTTTTGCGCGCCAATTTCACCGCCTGATACAGGTGCATCAAGTAAGTGACAGGATTTATCTGCTAATTTTTGTGCCATTGCATGCGTGACATTTGCCGAGCATGTTGTGTGATCGATAAAAATTGTATCGGGCTTTGCAGATATGAGCGCCTGTTCAATAACATGACGCATGTCATCATCATTGCCAACACAGGTGAATATAAAATCGGCATGTGTTCCTATGCGGGATAGATCGGATATGGATACCCCCGTAAAGTCTGCACACCAGCGTGCGGCCTTTTCAGCGGTGCGATTATAAACTGTTACCTCATGGCCGGCTTGTGCCAAATATCCTGCCATCGGATACCCCATAACCCCCAAACCGATAAATGCACAGCGCGCCATTTTTTTCTCCTATAATCTCATGAAGTATCTAGCCTAAATGCTTAATATATAGTAGCAAAAAATAATGGAACTAGACCTACAAATGTGGCTAACCTTTACCATTATTGGCGGGGCAATGCTACTCTATATAAGTGAGCGCGTTGCTATGGAGATTACCTCCTTGCTTGTCATCACGCTGCTTATCTTTTTATTTCATGTTTTTCCACAAGAGTCTTTATCACCAGCCGATTTATTGGCCGGGTTTGGTAATCCGGCACTTATAGCGGTTATGGCTTTATTGGTTATGGGGCAGGGGCTATTTTATTCAGGCGCCCTTGAAGGTTTGATTGAACTCACCACGAAAAGTGCCACGCGCCATCCCCTACGTGCTTTGGGGGTTGCGGCATTTCTGGTTGTTATCTGTAGTGGTTTTTTGAATAATACACCGGTTGTTTTGATGTTTATTCCCGTGGTGGCGATTATCATTAAGAAAGGGAATTTACAACGCAATATGCCAATGCTTACCCTTAGCTTTGTGTCTATTTTGGGGGGCATGACAACGCTTATTGGGTCATCGACCAATCTTTTGGTTGCCGATGCGGCATGGCGCAATGCGGGAATTACGATTGGATTTTTCGATCAAACCCTGCCAGGAGTTTTTCTGGCGCTTATCGGTGTTCTTTATATTGGTTTGGTGATGCCCTTTATCATGCGCCGTAGCGAAGGCGTGCAAGCAGGCGGCGCGGTGCAAAACTCCGGTCGGCAATTTATTGTTGAGATTCGCTTGCGGGCAGATGATGTGCTGGTTGGGGAAGCATCACGGGCAGGCTTTTTCCCGGCATTAAGCGGGGTGACGGTGCAAATGATTTCCGGCGCGCATGGCAAACGCTTGCCGCCTTTTGATTCGTATAAGCTCGCCATAGGCGATAGATTATCTATTGCGGCTACGCGTAAAGAGCTTGCCGATATTCTAGCCACACCCGATCACCCCTTAAATCGGCATATTCGCACATATTATCGACCACTGGTTTTTGATAATAAGGATGATATGATGCTCGCGGAAATAGTCGTTGCCCCCGGTGCGCGCTTCATTTCGCGGACAATATATCAAACCGGTTTCGCTTATGAAACAAATTGTCGCATTTTGGGCGTGCAGCGGCAATCCCGCTTTTTACGCTATGATCTTTCAGAGATACGTTTAGAGGCGGGTGATGTCTTATTGATTATGGGCACGCAGTCAAATATTGAATCATTGCGCGGCAATCGCGATGCGCTACTTATGGAATGGTCGACGGAAGAAATTCTTGATTTTCGCCATGCCATGCGCGCCAGATTTATTTTCGGCATAACGATTTTAATATCGGCTTTGGGCATCGTGCCGCTGGTTGCAGCGACTTTAGCAGGGGCAAGCCTGATGATTTTAAGCGGTGTTTTGAATATACGCCAGGCGGCACGCGGCATAGATTTACGTATATTTCTGCTTATCGGTGCTGCGCTTTGTATGGCGCAAGCCTTATCGGTAACAGGCGGAGCAGCTTATTTGGCAACACATTTTTTATCACTATTTGACAACACATCACCGGCTTTAATCTTATCGGCATTTTTTTTACTATGCGCGTGTTTTACCAATATATTATCCAATTCGGCAACGGCGGTGCTGTTTACACCAATTGCCTTGAATTTGGCACAGGCGCTTAATATTGATGCAATGGCCTTTTTATTTGCAGTTATTTTTGCAGCAAATTGCAGTTTTGCCACACCCATGGCCTATCAAACCAATCTTTTGGTTATGAATTCGGGCAATTTACAATTTCGTGACTTTGCGCGCGCGGGCACGCCGCTCATAATAATTATCTGGCTGGCTTATTCTTTTTTCGCGCCGCTTTATTTCGGGTTTTAGTAAACAGACAGGCTATGCATAAAAATAAGCACTTTCTTAATCCGCATTTTTATATGAGCAAGGAAGCCCCATGCCCTTATTTGCCGGGGCGCACCGAGCGTCTGTTTTTTACCCGCTTACCGACACATAAGCCGGATGATCTACATAGCCTTGCGACAAAAATGGGGTTTCGCCGTAGTCGGGATATGATTTATGCACCGGCCTGTGTAGACTGTATGGCATGTAAGTCATCGCGTATTATTGTTGATGGTTTTACCCCGCATAAAAGTTTCAAACGTATTTTGCATAAAAATAAAGATGTGCATGTGGAACATGTATCGCCGGTAAGCACAGATGAACAATTTTATTTATTGCGTCTTTATCTCGAAAAGCGCCATAATAATGGCACAATGATGGATATGGATAGGCAGGATTTTGCCCGCATGGTAGACCATAGCATGGTGGATACACAAATCACTGAATATCGTGATGGGCAGGGGTGCCTCATTGCTTGCGCGTTAGCTGATCGCGTGATGGATGGTTTTTCGCTTGTCTATTCTTTTTTTGATCCGCAGGAAGACAAACGTAGCTTGGGCAGCTTTATGATATTGGATTATATTGATTATGCACGTGCGTGCGGATTAGATTATGTTTATCTGGGATATTGGGTCGCACAAAGCAAAAAAATGGGCTATAAAAAGCGCTTTCAACCATTACAAATTTTTGATCGTGAAAACTGGGTCATGTATAATAATGAGCGAGACTATGGAACACAAAAAGATAGAGACTAAGCGTGTAAAACGTCGTGATGTGATGCGCGGGGCTTTAGCCGGTGCAGCGGCAACAGGGCTTGCGCTGCCCGCTTATGCGAAAGGCAAAATGCGGCTTAAAATGGTGACGACCTGGCCAAAAAATTATCCCGGTCTGGGCACAGCACCTGAGGCGATTGCACGTAATATCAGGCGCATGACAGATGGGCAGATTGATATTAAGATTTTTGCGGCAGGCGAGCTGGTCGGTGCCTTTGAGGCATTTGATGCCGTCTCCACCGGCGCGGCAGATATGTATAATGGCGCAGAATATTATTGGCAGGGCAAATCACCCGCCTTTAATTTTTTTACCGCCGTGCCCTTTGGCATGACAGCACAGGAGTTAAGTGCATGGTTGCAATTTGGCGGCGGGCAGCAGCTATGGGATAAACTTTCTGCCCAATTTAATATTCGTGCATTTCAGGCCGCAAATACGGGCGTGCAAATGGGGGGTTGGTTTAATAAAGAGATCAACACGCTTGATGATTTTAAGGGGTTGAAGATTCGCATGCCAGGCCTCGGGGGTGAGGTGATGCGCAAACGCGGCGCTGCGGCGGTGGCCTTGCCGGGGGGTGAGATTTTCCCCGCCATGAAAAGCGGGGCGATTGATGCCAGCGAATGGGTCGGTCCGTGGAATGATATGGCGTTTGGCTTTCATCAAATTGCCGAATATTATTATTGCCCTGGTATACATGAACCAGGCGCCGGCTTATCTATGGGGATAAATCTGAATATATGGAATGAGTTTACCCCTGCACAGCAAGAGATTTTTCGTGCGGCCTGTCAGGCTGAAAACGAACGCACTTTGGCCGAATATAATTATAAAAATGCGGCGGCTTTGGCCATGCTTGTGAAAAAGCATAAGGTGAAAATTCGCTCTTTCTCGCCAGAGATTATGCGTGCGCTAAAGCAGGCCTCAGATGAGGTGCTTCGTGAAATTAGCGCGAAAGATGCGCTGACAGCCGAGATTTATGAGAGCTTTCGTGCCTCGCTTGCCAATTCGATGGATTGGGGGCGGTGGTCTGAAGAGCCATATACACAGGCACGGCGCGAATTATAAATTATGCTGTCTCGTCTTGAATATATATGCAATATGATCAATGCCTCTATAGGCCGTATTGCCTTGTGGCTAAGCGTGATAATGGTGCTCGTGCAATTTAGCGTGGTTGTTTTGCGCTATGTGTTTGGCATTGGAGCGATCCAGTTACAAGAAGCCGTAATTTATATGCACGCTCTTTTATTCATGATGGGCGCTGCCGAGACATTACGCAATGATGAACATGTGCGGGTGGATATATTTTACGCCAACGCCGCGCCCGTTAGACAGGCATATATTGATTTTGCCGGTGCAGTTTTTTTCATTATCCCTTTCGCGCTTTTGCTGCTTTATGTTTCATATGATTACGTCGCTCTTGCGTGGCGCGTGCAGGAGGGTTCGCGCGAAACCAGTGGTATTCAGGCCATTTATCTTTTGAAAAGCGTTATTTTACTCTTTGCGTTGCAGCTTATTCTACAGGCCATAGCTATGATGAGTGCAAAAGGGCGGTTTATCCTAAAGGCGCGTTATGAGGCGGGCGCGTGATTAGCGATTATCTGGATTTACTATTATTTGCTTTTGCGTGTCTGTGTTTAATGCTGGGCTTTCCGGTTGCCTTTACCCTGGCGGGCACAGCGCTTTTATTCGGCTTTTTGGGCATGGCATTCGGGATATTTGATATGGGGTATTTTCGTGCCTTGCCGCAGCGCATTTTTGGCACAATGACCAATGATGTGTTACTGGCCGTGCCGCTATTTATTTTTATGGGTGCTATGTTAGAGCGTGCGCGCATTGCTGATAATTTGCTGGAAAATATGGCACGATTACTTTCGGGCGTGCGGGGTGGGCTTGCGGTTTCGGTGACTTTGGTTGGGGCTTTGCTTGCGGCGTCAACCGGGATTGTCGGCGCAACGGTTGTGACAATGGGCTTATTATCTTTGCCGACCATGTTGCGGCGCGGATATGACCCTGCTCTGGCAAGTGGTGCTATATGTTCCGCCGGCACATTGGGGCAAATTATTCCGCCTTCCATCGTTTTGGTTTTACTGGGCGATGTGATTGCCAACGCCTATCAAAAGGCACAACTTGACCAGGGTATTTTTACGCCCGATACGGTTTCGGTGGGTGAGCTCTTTGCCGGTGCTTTGGTGCCGGGCTTGGTTTTGGTCGGCATTTATAGTCTTTATCAGATTATCATAGCGACGCTTTATCCGGAAAAAGCCCCGCCTTATAAAGATGATAAAGCTGTGGCGTGGCGCGATATTGCCTATGCGTTGCTGCCGCCCATATTGCTTATTTTTACAGTTTTGGGGTCTATTTTGGGGGGCATTGCGACACCGACAGAAGCGGCATCTGTGGGGGCTGTTGGCACGATTTTACTGGCAGGTGAACGCCTTGCCCCGCATAAAGTCTGGCCGCGCAGTGCAATGATTGCCCTGTTTGGTTTGGTTATTTTGGTTTTTCTGTTTGATTTGCGTATTGAGCGCGATGTGATTTCTGCCATAGATGCGCTGGCCATTGCTTCGGCGGGGCTGTTTTGTTTGACCCTGGCTGGGGGCATTATTTACAGCCTTTATATATGTTACCCCAATGGCATTTTGCATCATGTTATGCGCAATACAATGCACACCACATCTATGGTGTTTGTTATTCTTATCGGGGCTGCTTTGTTTTCTTTGGTGTTTCGGGGGCTTGGCGGCGATGCGACCATAGAGACGTGGCTAACGCATCTTCCCGGTGGGGCGATGGGGGCTATGATTGCGGTTATGTTGTTTATGTTTGTGCTTGGTTTTTTCCTTGATTTTATCGAAATTATTTTTGTGATTGTGCCGATTGTCGGACCAATTTTATTGGGCATGGATATTAACCCGATATGGTTAGGGGTTATGATGGCAATAAATTTACAAACGTCATTTTTAACGCCGCCTTTTGGGTTTGCGCTTTTCTATTTGCGGGGTGTTGCGCCGCCAGAAGTAACAACGGGGCAGATTTATCGCGGCGCAATCGCCTATGTTATTTTGCAGTTAGGTATGCTGATTATATTGGCATTTTGGCCAGAGCTTGCGACATGGCTACCGACTCAGATTTTTACATCTTAAATTTACGGGGAAAATCAGGTTTTATGTTTTCGAGACTATCACCAACGCTTATTCTTGGGCTTGTCACTATTTTTGTTATTTTCGCGATATATTTCCGGCAGGCGTCACCTGCTGTAGAACTGGAAATCGGCGTGCCTGTGCGTCATGAAATGATTGCACGCGATGGGATGATTATGTTGCCGGTTGTTTTACGGCTTAGTAATCACACAGATAAGCAGGTGGTGTTAAGCGCACCTAATGCATGTAAAATTTTCCGCTATGTTATTTTGCGTGATGATGGCGTGTTTGTGCAAGGGCAGGGAAAGGCACCGGCACATTGTTCCCCTGCAAAAGTAAGCGATGCAATCGGCGCGGGTGAGGTGGTGGAGCGCATTGAACAAATCGCGCTTAATGCCACGCGCTATCGTGCGGGGGATTATGTCGCTCATATAGAGTTTTGGGGCTATGAAGCCAAAGGCACATTTCGCCTAATTGCCCCTTAAGCCTTCGGTGCATAAGATAAAATTGGCGCGAGCCATGTCTCGCATGTTTTGAGATCCATATTTTTGCGTCGTGCATAATCTTCCACCTGGTCGCGGTCTATTTTACCCACACCGAAATAACTGCTTTGCGGATGCGCAAAATATAAGCCGGATATAGAGGCGCCCGGCCACATAGCATAGCTTTCGGTTAGTTTAATTTTTGTTGCTGTTTGGGCGTCAAGCAGGTCGAATAGAGTTGCTTTTTCTGTGTGATCGGGTTGTGCCGGATACCCCGGCGCAGGGCGAATCCCCTGATACGCCTCGTCGATAAGCGCGGTATTATCCAAATCCTCATTTGCGGCATAGCCCCAAAACTCCTTACGCACACGCATATGCATATGTTCGGCAAATGCTTCGGCCAGCCTGTCGGCAAGGGCTTTGCATAAAATGGCATTGTAATCATCACCGGCTTGTTCAAATTGCGCGGCGCGCTCATCCTCTCCATGCCCGGTTGTAACGGCAAAGCCGCCAATATAATCATTTATACCGGCAGGCGCGATAAAATCCGAAAGTGCGTAATGGGCGCGCGCATTCGTGCTGCGTTGCATTTGCTGGCGCAATGTGTATAAGCGGGTGCGTTCTTTTTCGCGTGTATCATCTTCATAGATGATGATATCATCGCCATCACGATTGGCAGGCCAAAAGCCAATAACCGCCTTTGGGGTAAACCATGCCTCGGCAATGATTTTATCCAGCATGGTTTGGGCATCATTATAAAGCGTGCGTGCCGCTTCCCCTATTTTTGTGTCATCCAAAAGGGCAGGAAATTGCCCGTGTAAATCCCAGCTTTGAAAAAAAGGTGTCCAGTCAATCACCTCACGCAAAGCGGCAAGGTCATAATTTTCAAAAATCTTTGTGCCCAAAAATTGCGGAATAATCGGATGATAATTACTGAAATCTGCGTTGAGCCGATTCGCGCGCGCATCTTCCAGCGTCATGCTTTTGCGTGTTGTCTGACCCTGAATATGGGCTAGGGCAATATGCTCATATTCGGCGCGTATCTCTTTTTTATAAGTCTCTGCCTGTGTGGGGGATAATAATTTTCCCGCCACATTGGCCACGCGGCTGGCATCGGCAACATAAACCGCCTGCCCGTTATCATAACAGGGGTCAATTTTCACTGCCATATGGGTTTTGGACGTAGTTGCCCCGCCGACCAGCAAAGGAATGTCAAATCCTGTTCGCTGCATTTCGCGCGCCACATGACACATTTCATCCAGGCTCGGCGTGATCAAGCCGGATAGCCCGATTATATCGACACTCGCCTCTTTGGCTTTGGTTAGGATTTCGGTTGCCGGCACCATCACGCCCAAATCAATCACGTCAAAATTATTGCATTGTAGCACCACGCCGACAATATTTTTGCCAATATCATGCACATCGCCCTTTACGGTGGCGAGCAATATTTTCCCTGCACTTTGCATGGCGCGCCCACTTTTGCGTTCTTCTTCCATAAAAGGCTCCAGATAGGCGACAGCACGTTTCATCACACGCGCTGACTTTACCACTTGCGGTAAAAACATTTTTCCTTCACCGAATAAATCGCCAACATGGTTCATGCCATCCATAAGGGGGCCCTCAATCACGCTAAGCGGATTGCCCAAATCGGCGCGCGCGGCTTCTGTGTCCGCATCAATATAATCGGTAATGCCTTTTACCAATGCATGTTTCAGCCGCGCCGCGACATCACCTTCGCGCCAGCTTAAATCGATTTTTGTTTCGGTGGTTTTTTGACCGCTCACCGTTTCGGCAATGGCAAGCAGGCGCTCAGTGGCTTGCGCGTCCTTATTGAGAATAACATCTTCTACGGCTTGTTTTAGGGTCGGTTCAATATCTTCATAAATGGCTAATTGGCCAGCATTTACAATGCCCATATCCATACCCTGTTTAATGGCGTGATACAAAAATACGGCATGCATGGCCTCGCGCACTGGCTCATTACCACGAAAGGAAAATGAAATATTGGATACACCGCCGGAAATATGCACATGCGGTAATTGCGCGCGCAATGCAGTGCACGCTTCAATGAAATCCTGCGCATAATTATTATGCTCTTCTATGCCAGTGGCAATGGCGAAAATATTGGGGTCGAAAATAATATCCTCGGGCGGGAAGTCCAGCTTTTGCGTGAGCAAATTATAAGCCCGCGTGCAGATGTCAATTTTGCGTTGCGCTGTATCGGCCTGGCCGGTTTCGTCAAATGCCATCACCACAATGGCGGCACCATAATTTAAGCAGATGCGTGCCTGTTCAAGAAATATATCCTCTCCCTCTTTAAGCGAGAGCGAGTTTACGATTGCCTTTCCTTGCGTGCATTTAAGCCCGGCTTCTATAACGCTCCATTTCGAACTATCAATCATAAGCGGCACGCGGGCAATATCGGGTTCGGTGGCGAGCAAATTTAGAAAATGCGTCATGGCGGCTTCTGAATCGAGCAGGCCCTCATCCATATTCACATCTATAATCTGGGCACCATTTTCAACCTGGTCGCGGGCAACGTCTAAAGCGGTTTCATAATCGCCGGCGGTAATGAGTTTACGAAAGCGCGCCGAACCGGTAACATTGGTGCGTTCACCGATATTTATAAAGGGAATATCATCGCTTAAGCTAAAGGCTTCCAACCCCGAAAGGCGTAAACGCCGTTCATTTTGTGGAATGGAGCGGGGCGGGTGTGGTTTCACCGCTGCGGCAATGGCTTCAATATGTTGCGGTGTGGTGCCACAACAGCCGCCCAAAATATTGATAAAGCCAGACTGGGAAAATTCTTCAATAATTGTCGCCATTGTCTTGGGTGTTTCATCATATTCACCAAATGCATTGGGTAGGCCAGCATTGGGGTAAATACAAATATGCGTATCGGCAATGCGTGCAATCTCAGCAATATAGGGGCGCATCTCTTCTGCGCCCAAGGCACAATTCAACCCCACGGCAAAAGGCTTGGCATGGCGGATGGAATGCCAGAAGGCTTCCGTGGTCTGCCCCGAAAGTGTGCGCCCCGAGCGATCGGTAATTGTGCCGGAAATCATAAGCGGCAGGCGTTCGCCTGTTTCGTCAAATGCATCTTGCACCGCATGAATGGCCGCTTTGGCATTGAGCGTATCGAATATGGTTTCGATAAGCAATAAATCCGCACCACCTCTGATTAAGCCGATTGCTGCTTCACGATAAGCGATGCGTAAATCGTCATAATTGATATTGCGTAAGGCAGGGTTATTCACATCTGGCGAAATAGAGGCCGTCCGATTGGTTGGCCCTAAAGAGCCGATAGCATAGCGCGGTTTGCCATCTGTGGCTTCATATTCATCACACGCCGCGCGGGCTAATTGTGCGCCTACAACATTTAGCTCATAGGCAATCTCTTGTAACTCATAATCTGCTTGCGCGATGGTGGTTGAAGAAAATGTATTGGTGCCGATGAAATCGGCACCGGCGTGTAAATAATCGCGATGAATATTCCTGATGAGATCGGGCTGTGTAAGATTTAATAAATCATTATTGCCTTTAACGTCGGATGTATGTGCGGCAAACCGCGTGCCGCGATAGGCGGCCTCATCGGGGTTATGTTTTTGAATCATTGTGCCCATTGCGCCGTCAAAGATTAGAATACGCTCGGCAATATGTGCGGGCAAAACCTCCAGGCGTGCGGGACGAGTGAAACTCATAAATTTTCCTCATTTTGTAATATACGGCAAATGGCAAAGGTTAAATCGGCCTGATTAAGCGTGTAAAAATGTAAAGCCTCAAAGCCTTCCCGGAACAATATGCGGCATTGATCGAGCGCGATTGTCGCGGCAATATGTTTGCGTGTATCGGCTTCATCATTTAAGCCATCATAGCAAGCAGCAATCTTATTAGGGATTGTTGCGCCACATGCGGCGGCCATTTTTTTTATACCGGTAAAATTCGTGCTGGGCATAATGCCCGGAATAATTGGAATCTCTATACCGTTTTTACGAATCTGGTCATGCCAGTGCAATAATGCATCTGTATCAAAGCAAAATTGTGTGATGGCGCGCTTCGCACCGGCATCAATCTTT
This sequence comes from Parvibaculaceae bacterium, assembly GCA_965227805.1. Classification (GTDB taxonomy): domain Bacteria; phylum Pseudomonadota; class Alphaproteobacteria; order RS24; family RS24; genus CBDDGJ01. The sequence goes on from CBDDGJ010000003.1 coordinate 1,178,451, forward strand.
GCTTTGAGCACGTCAATATCTGCGCTAAGCGATGTGGAATCGGGATGCGGTTCCGGATAAACAGCGACACTAATATCGCTTATGCCTTGTGTGGAAAGGGCGGCCACTAAATCGACAGCACTTGCATAGCCTTGCGGATGCGGCGTGAAGCTCTGCATATCCGGCATATCACCGCGTAACGCAACAATATGGTCTATACCTGCCTCTTTATAGTCGTGGATAATAGCATCAATATCAGACTTTTGTGCCCCAACGCATGTAAGATGCGCTGCCGGCAGTAGCGTGGTTTCCTGCTTTATGCGGCGCACACAATCATGCGTGCGCGTGCGCGTTGTGCCGCCTGCGCCATAGGTTACTGATACAAAATCCGGCTTTAAGGGGGCAAGCCGTTCAATCGCATGCCATAATTTTTGTTCTGCCGCTTCGGTTTTTGGCGGGAAAAATTCAAATGAAAAATGTGGCATTATGCGCTCCTCTCGGCAACCCATAAGAGGGGGATCAGTTTTTGCACCATAGTGGCTTTTGGTGTAAATTTTATCACCTCTTTTGGTGTAAGCCCTATATGGGTAAGCCACGTTTTTACTTCCGCATCAGCAAAGCCTAAGCGCCGATGGGCATGGTCATCACGCAAAAATTCCAGATCATGCGGAGCAAAATCGACCAGCAGCATATACCCGCCCGGTTTCAAAATCCGCATCGCTTCGCCAAGCGCGTGTATCGGCTCATCCAGATAATGCAGCACATGGTGTAAAATCACCATATCAGCAGATTTGCTTTCAAGCGGGAGGGTTGTAATATCGGCTTGGCGCACTTCGCAATGATGCAGATTCTTTTCTTCTAATTGCATACGCGCAATGGCCAGCATATCGGGGCTTGTATCATAGCCAATGGCATGGCGGGTATGCGGCGCGAATAAGTCGAGCATACGCCCTGTGCCGGTGCCCAAATCGACAATCAGGTCATAATCATTGCGCGTGAAGAATTTTGACATTTCTGCTTCGATTTTTGTTTCAGGAATATAACGGGCACGAATATCATTCCATTGCGCTGCATTGGCGGCAAAATATTTTTGCACGCGTGTTTTCCGGGCTTCGCGCACCATGTTTAGCCGTTCATAGTCGCGTATTGTCTGGGCATCCTGTTGTGTTACGTCGACAAGATAAGCGAGCAGAGGCTCATAAGGGCTATTTATAGCCAGGCGATAAAACACCCAGCTACCTTCGGGGTAGCGATGTATAAGCCCTGCTTCGGCAAGCAATTTCAAATGGCGTGAAATACGTGGCTGGCTTTGGACAAGAATATCTTTTAGCTCAGATACGGTGCGTTCGCCTTTTGCTAGAATGGCAAGGATCCGCAGGCGTGTGGGTTCGCCTGCTGCGCGTAAAGCCGTTAATATATGATGCGTATCTGTCATTTTTCCCACAAATTGTCTAACTGGTGCGTTTGAAAATTATATAATCAGAATTTTATATGCGCGTCAACAAACATATAAAGATATGTTTATATTAGTTTTGGAACGCGTATATGATACATATTCTTTCTGATTCGAATCGTTTATAATAAGTGTAAGTCTTATTTTTATAGAGATGCGCCTAAATAAGGGACATATTTCGGAGGATAAATCGTGCATATTGTTCCGATATATCAGCAGGCCGTATACCATGTCTGCTAATTTATGGACAGCGACGCAGCTACAAGCGACACTCGCATTGCCGCATATTGACCCGCATATTGAGGCAAGCGGGGTTTCGATTGATACGCGCAGCCTGGAAAAAGGCGATCTATTTATTGCCCTGACCGGTGCGCAGCAAGATGGGCATAATTATGTTACCGCCGCTTTTGAAAAAGGTGCCACCGCCGCGCTGGTGCGCCAGGCGTATAAATCTGAAATAGATGATCCGCGTCTTTTACGGGTAGCTGATACACACGCCGCTCTTGAAGCTCTGGGCGCGGCAGCACGTGCGCGCACGCAGGCGAAAATTATCGGTATAACCGGCAGTGTCGGCAAAACGAGTATGAAAGATATGCTGCATCATTGTCTGTCCGAAAGCGGACGATGCCATGCCTCTGCAAAATCTTATAATAATGCGATTGGTGTGCCATTAAGTCTGGCACGTATGCCGGCAGATTGTGATTATGCCATTTTCGAAATGGGAATGAATCATAGCGGCGAAATTGCTCGATTGACGACACAGGTAAAGCCACATATCGCGGTTTTAGGTCATATTGGGGCGGCGCATAGTGGTAATTTTGCATCGGAGGAAGATATTGCCCATGCCAAGGCGGAAATTTTTTCCGGCTTACAGGGGCAAGCCATCGCCATTTTGCCGCGTGATAATAAATGGTATGACGTGCTTGCTACGCAGGCGCGCGCGCAAAAGGCGCATATTTTAACATATAGCACCGCTGATAAGGCAGATAGCCATATACGCCGCTATAAATTACATGCAGATTATAGCTGTGTTGATGCGTCTATTGATCAGATGGCGGTGACCTATAAAATTAGCCTTATAGGTAAGCATCATATATTAAATAGCCTTGCTGTGCTTATGGCGGTTAAGCGTGCCGGTGGCGACATGGCTCTGGCCGCCCTTTCGCTTAGCCATATTGAAGCAAGTGCGGGGCGTGGCCAGCGCTATGACATTCCGCTTGCCGAGGGGGCGTTTACGCTGATTGATGAAAGCTATAATGCCAGCCCCGATTCCATGCGCGCGGCCATAGATGTGCTTGCGCATATGCCGTGTGCAGCATATGCGCGGCGTATCGCTGTTTTGGGAGATATGAACGAATTAGGTGAAAATGCTGTGCAGGCGCATTGTGATTTAGCTGACTATATTATGTCGAAAGATATTGATGTGGTGCATAGTTGCGGCACGCATATGCGCCATTTACATGATTCATTATCACCGGCTTATAGAGGGCAATATGCGCCCCATAGCGATGCACTTATTGAAGCGATAGCGGATGATATATGTCCAGGCGATGTGGTTATGGTCAAAGCATCACACGCAATGCAAATGTATCGCCTGGTTGCCCATTTTACAGCACGTGGCGGGTCACTTATCACTTCAGCTCCCCACAAAAAAGAGGCTTAATTTATGCTTTATAGTTTATTTTCTTCTTTAAGCACCATTCCGGGGGGCAATTTATTTTCCTATATCACATTTCGGGCAGGTGGTGCGCTTATGACAGCCCTTATTATGAGCTTCTTATTGGGACCATGGCTTATCAATAAACTTAAACTGCGCCAAAAGCACGGGCAACCTATTCGCGATGTTGGCCCGCAAGCGCATCTGATTACCAAAGCCGGCACGCCGACCATGGGCGGCTTGCTTATTTTGCTGTCTATTATGAGTGCCGCACTTTTATGGGGGGATCTTACGAATACATATTTATGGATTGTGATGGTTTCTACATTTCTTTTTGGCCTTATCGGTTTTTTCGATGATTATTTGAAGCTCAAAAACAACCATAATCAAGCGGGCATTTCCGGGCGTATACGTTTGCTTATAGAAGCAATTATTGCTGGCGTGCTGGTCTATAGCGTAACGTTGCTTTTGCCGCCGCCGCTTGCAACATCCTATACCATTCCATTTGTTAAAGATTTGCTTATTCCGTTTGGCTTACCTCTATTTATAGGTGCCGGTATATTTGTGATTGTGGGGGCCTCTAACGCGGTAAACCTCACAGATGGTCTGGATGGTTTGGCGATTGTGCCTTGTATGATTGCTGCCGCCAGTTTTGGTTTTATCAGCTATTTGGTCGGGAATGTCGTATTTTCAAATTATTTGCAGATTCATTATGTTCCGGGTGTTGGAGAACTTGCTGTTTTTTGTGCTGCCCTGATTGGGGCAGGCTTGGGGTTTTTGTGGTTTAATGCCCCGCCGGCTATGGTGTTTATGGGGGATACAGGCTCGCTTGCTTTGGGGGCGGCTTTGGGGGCGATTGCGGTGGCGACGAAACATGAAATCGTTCTGGCCATTATCGGCGGATTATTTGTGCTGGAAACAGTGTCTGTTATTGTGCAGGTTATTTCATTCAAACTGACGGGCAAGCGCGTATTTGCTATGGCGCCTTTACATCATCATTTTGAGCAGCGTGGATGGGCAGAGTCGACGATTGTCATTCGCTTCTGGATAATTGCAGTTATCCTTGCGCTTATCGGACTTGCAACACTAAAATTGCGTTAATGATAGAGCTTCCTCACTATGGCGGAGAGATTGCCGTTTTCGGTTTGGGTCGCACCGGCCTTGCGGTGGTGCATGCGCTTTGTGCGGCTGGTAATGATGTCGTTGTGTGGGATGAGGCACCCGCGCAGATAGAAAAGGCAAAAGCCTATGGCGCGCGGGCACGTAATTTATGCACTGATATGGGCACACCCAAAATGCTTGTCCTAAGCCCGGGTGTTGCTTTATCTTTCCCGCAACCGCATAATGTGGTGCGCGCGGCGCATGCGGCATCTGTGCCGATTATGTCAGATATGGATTTATTTTTTGATGCCATGGCGAACCTTCGTAAGCCGCCGCGTATTATCGCAATTACCGGCACCAATGGAAAATCAACCAGCACAGCTTTATGTGCACATATGTTTGCCAAAATGGGCTATGAAACATATTATGGTGGTAATATAGGGATTGCCGTTCTTGAATTACCTATGCTAAAAACACAAAATGGTGTTTATATAGTGGAATTATCCTCTTACCAGATCGATTTGATACAGCATTTTGTGCCGGATATTGCCGTGCTGACAAATATCAGCCCCGACCACCTGGACAGGCATGGGTCAATGGAAAATTATGTGAAGGCAAAAGAAAAATTATTCATCTCCCATAGCACAAAACCATATGCGATTATCGGTATCGATGGTGTCTATGAAGCCGCAATGGCCGATCGTGTGGACGCGGCATGCAGGGTTTCAGCCTATGGCCGTCAAGCGGATATTTATTATGATGGTGCGCTTTTGCATATAGAGGCAACGGGCGAAACAGTCTCGCTCAAGGCATGTGAAAGTTTGCGCGGCACTCATAATGCACAAAATGCAGCAGCAATTATGGCGGTTGGCTTATATTGTGGGTTTTCGACAGGTGATATTATCAACTGTTTCGAAGATTTTCCGGGGCTTGCGCATCGCATGCAACATAGTGCGCGCTACGGGCATATTGATTTTATCAATGACAGCAAGGCAACCAATGCACAAGCAGCCGGCCATGCCTTATCTTCTTTTGAGAATATTTACTGGATTGTAGGCGGGCGCGCAAAAACAGGGGGCATTGCGTCTTTGGCGCCTTATTTTCCCAAAATAGCAAAAGCCTATTTAATCGGCGAAGCAGCTAGGGATTTCGCGTGGCAAATTGACGGGCATATGGCGTATGACATAAGCGATACGCTGGAAAAAGCTGTGTATCGCGCGGCCAATGATGCCGATGCACAAAAAAAACCAGCAGTGATTTTATTGTCACCGGCATGTGCGTCTTTTGACCAATTTGTCGATTTCGAGCAGCGTGGTGACGCTTTTAGCGCCGTGGCAAAACAGTGGTGCGATATGCGCGAAGCGGGAGAACGGTTATGATGTCTCGCCTTGATCGTAATTTTATTGGTCGGTGGTGGTTTGAAACCGATCATCACTTATTTTTCATAAGTTTTGCCTTATTTTCTTTGGGCATTATTGCGGTTTTTTCCGTAAGTCCCTATACAGCACAAGCCCTAACAAGGGGAGATACTTACATCTCTCCCTATTATTTTATTTGGATGCATGTCATCTATACAATCATTTCGATTTTTTTGTTGCTTCTTGTATCGGCAGCCTCGCTTGCACAAGTGAGAATTGGCGGATTTATTTTATTATGTGTAATCATAGGCGTTATGCTGCTCATGTTTATTATGGGGGCATTTGGGGGTGATGTAACCAATGGGTTTTTCAGTGTGCAGGAAGTCAAAGGCTCAACCCGCTGGGTGCGTATCGGGGGGCGTTCTGTGCAACCAGCCGAATTTTTGAAACCGGCCTTTATTATAACTCTGGCTATATTATTGGCGCGTATATATCAGCACCGTCAATGGCACGGCGCCGATTATTTTGTTGTCTTTTTACTATTAGGCGCATTCGGCTGTATGGTTTTTCAACGCGATTATAGCCAAATATTTTTACTACTCATCGTAACTGGCAGTTTATTTATTGTTCTGGGCTATACACGCCTTATTGTCGGATTCCTTGCTTTGTGTGCCGGAGCAGCCATATTTTTATATTGGAATGTGTCTTACGTGCGGGAGCGGGTAGATTACTTTTTTAGTGAGGAGACACCCTATCAGGTTGGGCGTGCTTTGGACGCGATACAAAATGGAGGTATATTCGGTATGGGGTTAGGCAATGGCCGGATCAAACAAATCCTGCCCGAAGCGCATACGGATTATGTATTTGCTATTTTTGTCGAAGAATTTGGCCTGTTAAGTGGCATAATTATTCTGGGTATTTACTTTTATTTTATACGGCGGGTTTTTTTGCATATAGCGCATCAGGATATATTATGGGTGCGCCTTGCCATTATCGGCCTATCTGCGCTTATTACATTTCAAGCGGCGTTACATATTGCGGTTAATCTCAATTTTTTCCCCGTAACGGGTGTTACATTACCGTTCATATCTTATGGGGGGTCGTCTTTATTTGCGTGTTCGCTTTCATTTGGGGCGATAATAGCCTTAACACGTTTGCGCAAACAGGATATGTTAGCCTAAATAGCATAGCGGTATAAATAATTGACTCGAAAGAAATGCATGACACATATGCGTCCGATATATATAGCGGCAGGCGGCACGGGAGGACATATCTTTCCCGCCATTGCTTTGGCTGATAAACTTGCCGCCCAAAATTATGATATAAGGTTTTGCACGGATAAACGTGGCATGGCCTATTACGCGCATTTTTCTCATTTCCCTGTGCATGTTATTGCGGCAGGCACGATTTTCGGCGGCAGAGTGTTTAGCGTATTTTTTCAGCTTATGGTTCTTATCGGCGGTATTTTGCATGCGCTTTATGTGCTTTTACATCGCCGCCCAGCGGTGATTGTCGGTTTTGGTGGTTATCCTTCCATACCCCCCCTTATTGCCGCGTGGCTTTTGCGGGTGCCCATTTTAATTCACGAGCAAAATGCCTATATGGGGCGTGCCAATCGTTTGATGGTTTATTTGCGTGCGCATATTGCGACTGGTTTTGAACACACGGCAGGGATTCCGCGATGGGGGCGCAAACGGGTTGTTTTTACGGGTAATCCTGTGCGTAAGGAAGTTGTGGAAGCGACACGGGGTAAATATCGTTTTTTGACTCAAAACCGTCCTTTTGATCTATTGATTTTTGGTGGTAGTCAGGGAGCAGCGATATTTAATCAGGTTATTCCCGAGGCACTTTCTAACTTGCCGCATAAATTGCGCCGCCGCTTGCGTGTTACCTACCAATCGCATAGACGCGATATGCCGGTGTTGCTAGACGTATTTGCCAAGGCAAATATTTATACCGAGATTCGTGATTTCTTTAATAATATGCCCTATCGTATGCGGCGGGCACATTTGGTTATTTCGCGCGCTGGCGCCTCGACAATTACCGAATTACAAACCTTGGGTGTGCCCGCCATAGTTGTGCCTTTCCCCGGCTCTTTAGACCAAGACCAAGCGCATAATGCGCGCCATTTGGTGCGTAAAGGCGCCGCGTGGCTTATGTTGCAGGAAAGTTTTAATGCAGCGCGTGTAACGGCCTATTTAGAAGATTTAATGACGTCACCCAAAAAATTACGCAGCGCGGCCGAATGTGCTGTTTCCTTACGCGATTTAACGAGTGCCGATTATTTGGCCGATTACACGCTTTGTGTTGCCCGTCGTGACGTATTTACCCGCAAAAAAGAGTGTGTAACCTTATGAATGCCTCCCCGCAGCCTCTTGATATAATGGATATAATTCACATTATCGGTATTGGTGGTATAGGCATGAGCGGCATTGCCGAGATTTTGCATGGTATGGGCTATAAGGTGCAAGGCAGCGATATGGCAGAGAGTGCAAATGTTAAACGGCTGCGGGCTTTGGGTATTTCTGTATTTTTGCAGCAGGATGAAGCGCATATTGCACATGCAAATGTGGTGGCGGTTTCATCGGCGATTGCCCCGACCAATCCGGAATTGGTGGGCGCCCGCAAAAAAAATATTCCGGTTTTATCGCGTGCCGAAATTTTGGCAGCGCTCATGCACGGTAAAAATACACTCACCATTTCTGGCACGCATGGCAAAACAACAACAACCTCACTTGCAGCCGCTATATTGGATGCGGGGGGATATAAACCAACCATTATCAATGGCGGGGTGATGCCTGCTTATGGCTCGAATGCGCGTTTCTCTGATGGGGCGTGGATGGTGGTGGAAGCAGATGAAAGTGATGGCACATTTGTGCGCCTTCCCTCAACCATGACCATCGTCACCAATATTGATGCCGAACATTTAAGCCATTATGACGGTAGCTATGATAAATTAAAGGCATGTTTTCATGATTATATTACGTATATTCCTGCACATGGTGTGAGCATTTTATGCACCGACCATGCCGTGGTAAAAGCTATGGCGAAAACCATGACCACGCCGCATATTTTAACATGTGCGTGCGACGATGCCGACGCCCATATACGCGCCGCGAATATACGGCCAAGCGGTGCGGGGCAAATATTCGATGTGATCATGTCTCCTTTTGCACATATTCGTGCTGGTAAAATAGAAGGGTGCACATTGCCCATGGCGGGGCGGCATAATGTGCGCAATGCCTTGGGCGCAATCGCAGCCGGGTTGTGGCTTGATACGCACCCCGATGATATTATGCGTGCCTTGGCCGAATTTGGTGGTGTAGAACGACGCTTCACCCGGGTTGGTGCATGGCGCGGTGCACAGATTATTGATGATTATGCCCATCATCCGGTTGAGATTACCGCGTCGCTTGAAAGCGCTTATGCCGTTACGAAAAATAAAGTTATTGCCGTGGTGCAACCGCATCGCTATACGCGTCTGCGTGATTTATTTGATGCATTTGTCGAGGCGTTAAGCCATGCCGATAAAGTTATTTTACTGCCGGTTTATGCGGCAGGTGAAGAACAGATTAAAGGTTATGATAGCGCGCATTTAGCAGAAGCTCTATGCCAAAGGGGGCGCGATGTTATGTTAAGTGAGGCAGCAGAATTGCCACATAAAATTGCATCCGCCACCCAAAGGGGTGATATTATATTATGCATGGGTGCAGGCGATATTTCGCGCATGGCACGAGATTTAGCAATACAATTAAACGAGGGCGTATGACAGCGACCCCCCTTTATCGTATGACAGATTTACCTTCGGTTCGGGGGACATATCATGCGGCGCAAGATTTATCTACGCTCACATGGTTTCGTGTGGGCGGTGCTGCAGATATTGTTTATAGGCCGGCCGATAGTGATGATTTAGCGCATTTTTTACGCGAAAAAGATAAAGCCATACCGGTTTATGTTATGGGGGCGGGCTCTAATATTTTGGCGCGCGATGGCGGTTTTCGTGGTGTTATTATTCGGCTTGGGCGGGGCTTTTCCGATATAAAATGTGATGTTGAGACTTTATCTGTGGTCGCTGGCGCTGCTGTTTTGGATGCTGCGCTTGCGCGTGCGGCATGTGCGGCAGGTCTTGGCGGGCTTGAATTTTATAGTGGTATTCCTGGCACGATAGGTGGTGCATTGGCGATGAATGCTGGTGCGTTTGGCAATGAAACGGCGAAGATTTTACGCGGGGTCGATGCGCTGACTTATAAGGGCGAACGGCTCTATATTGATGCCGCAGATATAAAATTTGGCTATCGGCGTAACCCAGTGGCAGAGGAAATGATTTTTACAAAGGCATATTTTTCCTGTTTTTCTGATGCGCCAGACGCCATTCAAATGCGTATGGATGACATTATTCATACCCGCGAAAAGAGCCAGCCTAAAAGAGCGCATAGCGGCGGCAGTTGTTTCAAAAACCCGTATGGGGCAAATGACAGGCCCAAAGCATGGGAATTACTGGATGCCGCGCAGTGTCGTGGTCTGCAAAAAGGTGATGCACAATTTTCAAAACAGCATTGTAATTTTTTAATCAATCATGGCAATGCGCGCGCATATGATCTGGAAAATCTGGGTGAGATGGCGCGCGCGCGCGTAAAGGCGCAAAGCGGTATAGATTTGCACTGGGAAATAAAACGCATTGGTGAGTATTATGACGGATAAACCTCATATTGCTGTGCTAAAAGGCGGCTGGTCGCCAGAGCGTGCTGTGAGCCTTGTTTCGGGTGAAGCCTGTGCTGCTGCCCTTAAAACGCTCGGCTACCGCGTAAGCGAGATAGATGTCGCGCGCACTCTGCCGGCACAACTTGCAGCAATCATGCCTGATATATGTTTTAATGCGCTGCATGGTGTGGGGGGGGAAGATGGCGAAGTGCAAGGTATTTTGGAAGTAATGCAAATTCCCTATACCCATTCGGGCGTATTGGCTTCGGCCCTGGCGATGGATAAAATATGTGCCAAGCATATTTTTTCCCAAGCGGGGCTGCCAGTGGCCGAGCATATTAAACTTACCCGCGAAGATAATATTGTTGCACATCCTTTGCCGCCGCCCTATGTTGTAAAGCCGGTCAATCAGGGGTCAAGCGTAAATATTACCATAGTGCCAGAGGGGTGGAATAAAGTGCCCGATTGCATAACACAGAAAAATTGGGGATTTGAAAATACAGCAGCAATGGCAGAACGCTATGTTGCCGGGCGTGAACTTACATGTGCAGTTATAAAATATGAAGCGTGCGATGTGCTTGAAATAAAACCCCATAAGAGATTTTATGATTATCATGCAAAATATAGTGAAGGTGGCGCGGTGTATGAATTTCCGACAGATTTGGATGGTGACCTTATAAAGCGGATTCGTGATATTACACTTAAGGCACATAATGCGTTGGGGTGTAAGGGCGTAAGCCGTGCTGATTTTCGCTATGATGCCGATAGAGGCGATTTGGTTTTGCTTGAGGTCAATACTCAACCCGGTATGACACCTATTTCGCTTGTGCCGGAAATTGCTATGCATCGCGGTATGGATTTTGCTGCTCTAGTTGAATGGATTGTGGAGGATGCTTCATGCCAACGATAAAGCGACATAAATTACGTGGCTCTGGCGCACAATCATTAAAACGCATGTCCGATTTTCAATTTAGCATGCCGCTGTGGCGGAATATTATGCTTGCGCCGCTACAGTTTCCGTTTTGGATTTTACGCTTGTTTATTGCGCGCCGCTATATAATCGGTTTTTGTAGTCTTTTGGCTATAGGTATATTTTATTCAGATATACGTGCCCATATTTCTGTAAATCATTTTTTTGCAAATCGTTTGTATCAGATAGGTTTCCGTCTCGAGGATATTCGCATTGAACAGCGTAATCGCACAGCCCTTTCTGATTTATATAAAGTGCTCCAAAACGAAACCGATCTTGTCACCTTAAAAGAGGGGCGATGGCATATTAATGATCAAATGCCGATATTTTTAATTGATTTGGAAGAGATAAAAATAGCGGTTGAACAATTACCTTGGGTTGCGCGTGCCGATATTCGGCGCAATCTGCCGAATATTATTTTCATTCGCCTCTATGAACATGAGCCTTTTGCATTTTACTCGGATGGGAATAGCTTGTCTTTGGTTAATCGGGGTGGCGAGGTCATTACAGAAAATCATTTGGGTATGTTTAAGGGGCTTCCGGTTATTTCGGGGAAAGGAAGTTTGCGCCATGCGCCTGTTTTGCTGGATTTAATGTCGCGCTATGGTCATGTACGTCCGCATTTGATTGCCGCACATTGGGCTGAGCAGCGTTATTGGGCGTTGCGGTTTAATAATAATGTGCGCGTTATGTTGCCGAGCACATCGGCGGAGATTGAAAATGCCTTTACGCTTTTGGAAATTTACCAAAAAGAAACCAGATTGCTAAGTGATAGCGGGAATACGCGCATAGATTTGCGGCTTAAAAATCCGGTTGTGCGCCGGCAAAACACCACACCGCCACCTATAAATTTTTTAGATAAAAAAGACGATAATTTGTAAGAATGCATAAAAAAGCCCATAAACAATACTACCCCTCGCCATCGGTAACGCTTGCTGCTTTGGATGTCGGTGCAGAGAAAACGGCCTGCGTTATTGCCGATATTAAATTTGCACAAGATGGCATGGCTGATATTTATATATCAGGACTTGCCCATTTTGCCACAAAAGGGATGCGTGACGGTGTTATTGAGGATGCAACAGCGTTTTATGATACGATTGGCAAAACCATTATTGCAGCGGAAAAAATGGCCGGTAAAAAAAATGCGATTAAATCTGTTTATGCCGGTTTTTCGCCACAGTCTATTTCGCGGAAAATAATCAGGCAAAATCTGCCTATGAAAAAAGCTGAAAAAATGCGCATAGATTATAAAAATGTTGAACAATTAACGCATCATGCCATAGCGTCGCTTGCAGGTGCCGATCAGTATATTATGCATGCTATCCCTGTAAAATATATGCTGGACGACCATAGAGATACGGATAATCCTATCGGTGAATATGTGCATAAACTTACACTGTTTATGCATGGGATATTGGTGCCGCAGCGTGAAGCGGGGGCTATGCTTAAAGCGATTGAAACTGGTGGACAGCTTCGCTGTGACAGGCTTGTTTTATCCTCTTTTGCATCCGCCTTGGCTGTATCAACGGTGGCGGAGAGGCAAGAGACGATCCTTGTGATTGATATGGGAGCTGCCACAACAGCGATTAGCCTGTTTTATAAAGATGCGTTGGTTTATACACGGATTATCCGCGAAGGGGGGATGCATATCACAGCTAAAATCGCTGAAAAACTGGGAGTTTCTTATGCTGATGCCGAAAAAATAAAAAAACGCGATGATATTGCGGATAAAGATGTATTAAATTATTTGATTCGCGAACAATTGACTTTGCTTTTTAATGATATTTTACACGGTTTAGAGCAAGACCCATGTCGGCCTTTAGCTATGAAAGCATCTATTATATTAACAGGTGGCGGGGCACAAATTACCTCTGTCTTTAGTGTTGCGGAAACAATATTTTTACGACCCGTTGAGCTTCGCGATGCGCGCCATGTTATAAAAAGCCGATCTGATATGACATCTGAAGATATAAATACGCTCATTTCACCATCATTTTCGTCTGCGATCGGTGTGCTTGTTTACTATGCCGAACAATGGCGCACACAGATGAAAGAACAGTCTTTTATCCGTTCATTATGGCGTGGTTTGTTTCGGCGACTCACATTTTAACGATTCGGATGTTTTCTATACTATATAGACTACATGTAAATCACAGATATAATAAGCCAATATCTGGTATTTTACTTGTAAAATCAGTCGATTTATGCAATGGTCGAAACGAATCAATATAAATATCTAAATAGTAAAAATATTACGATAGAAACAACATTACAATAGAAATAAGTATGAGTATTCACTTGTCTGTGCCGAATAATAAGGATTTAGAACCGCGTATTGTCGTATTGGGAATCGGTGGCGGTGGTGGTAATGCCATCAATAATATGATGGAAGGTGGCCTGGAAGGTGTTGAGTTTATTGCGGTGAATACGGATGCACAAGCGCTTTCATCTAATAAGGCTGAAAGGCGTATACAAATCGGCGCAGCATTAACGGAAGGTCTGGGAGCAGGGTCTGATCCGCAAATCGGTGCACAGGCGGCGCAGGAAACATTGGCCGAGATTATCGATGTTTTACAAGGCGCGCATATGTTATTTATTGCTGTGGGTATGGGCGGTGGCACCGGCACAGGCGCAGCCCCCATTATTGCCCAAGCTGCAAAAGATTTAGGCATTTTAACCATTGGGGTTATTACCAAACCATTTGCTTTTGAAGGTGAGAAGCGCATGCGTATCGCCGAGGCGGGTATTGTTGACCTTACCGAAGTGGTTGACACGCTTGTGGTTATCCCCAATGAAAATTTATATTTAGAGGCCAATGAAGAGACTACATTTCGCAATGCATTTAAGTTAGCGGATAATGTTTTATATTCCGGTATTTCGGGGATTACTGATTTGATGCTTCGGCCGGGGCTTATCAATCTTGACTTTGCTGATGTGCGTAAAATTATGCAGGAAATGGGACGCGCAATGTTTGGCACGGGCGAGGAAAGTGGTGAAAATCGTGCCGAAAATGCTGCCGGTGCGGCGATTTCGAACCGCTTGTTAGATATGGCATCTATGAAAGGCGCACGGGGCGTTCTCATCAATATTAGCGGCGGGCCTGATTTAACCTTGCATGAAGTCACCAAGGCGGCTGAGTATGTGCGTAATCAGGTTGATGGTGATGCAGATATTATATTCGGGGCGGCAATAATTGACAATTTGGAAGGCCGCATACGGGTTTCGGTTGTAGCAACGGGGATAGGTGATCGTGAAGCGATACAGCCGATAGACAATGATGTAATCCCTATTTCGGGCAAATATACACAACCGCCCGAAATACACGAAACGCAAGCGCAGGATAATTTAAGTGAACTGCCGGTGCCGGCGGAGGCTATGACGCAGCAAGACAATAGCGTGGAGCAGAAAGAAGAAGATGACATGTCATCCTTTTCGGAAGTCTTTGATAAGGCTTATGAAAGCAATGCCGAACCTATGCCGGATGAAACTTTACCTGCCGTGCAAAGTGATGATAATTCCACATCTATGCCAGAATTTTTGCGGGAAGAAAGGCATCCTGTTCCTATACGGCGTAACCGCTTTGCAAGCGTGGCTGCGTTTTTCAAAAATATTGTCGATGGTGGTGAGGCCGCGCAAACACGTGACGCACAGACTTCGCAAGCAGGTATATTTTCAAGTCCCGATATATTAGATGAGAAAAAAAGGGAGCCGCTGCTGGATTTATTACACGAAAATGCAGACTCGCATTCCCCGAATGCTGCTGATGGGCCTGATGGTGAAAACCATATACAATCGGGGGCTTTCCCCCCTGCGCAAAGCTCAGGTGAGCGTGCGCCGCCCGAAGATGAATCGCGCCGAATTTCGGATGAAAAACATGCCACAGATGATGTGCCTGCCCCGAAGGCGCAGATAGACCAGCCAGAGCAGGTAGAAGAAACAGTTATTGTGCGTCCGCGTCGCCAAGATAATATTATGTCTCTGCCGACACATGATACAGACCATGCCATCTCACCTGACGCGCAAAATACAACCCAAAGCCAAGCCTTTTCAGATGATGACGCAAAACTTGAGCTTCCCCTTTTCTTGCGCCGTTAATCACCTTTCCTAGCTTTTATATAACCCACTTAAAGTAATAAAGCGAAACAAACTGTTATTTGTCTTGCTGCGTCTATGCGGTTAGAAAGACAATGCATATTAATAAATTCAGCTAGATTTAATGATAGTCATTAGATTTAATAATAGTAATTAGATTTAATAATAGTAAAGTGAAATGGCGCGGGAAATGACTGATTTATCACCTAATATACTATCGGCAGAAGCCGTTACTACTGAAATGCACGATATAGACGCAGATTTTTTATCTGCAGATGATGCATTCTCTTCGGTTTTGTCGTCTCGACAAGATATGAATAAGCAAACAAGTTTGCGCACAGCAATCTCATGCGCGGGTATTGGGCTTCATTCGGGAAAACTTGTTACTATGCGTGTTGAGCCGGCGCCAGCAGATACGGGTATCTTATTCATCCGCACCGATGCCGCCGCCATTGCCCATACGCCAGCTCTTGAAGGCAGGCTCATTCCGGCGCGTTTTACACATGTATCCGATGTTATGTTATGCACCAAAATTACCAATAAAAACGGGTTTGACGTTGGCACCATAGAGCATTTGCTGGCGGCATTTTCGGCGATGAATATTGATAATGCTTATATTAAGCTGGATGCGGCAGAAGTGCCGATTATGGATGGAAGCGCGGATTATTTTATCACAATGATCAAAAAAGCGGGCATTGCGACCTTATCCGCACCGCGTAGTTTCTTGCATATTACCCGCCCGGTGCGTGTTGAACGCGATGACGCTTATTGTGAGTTAGTGCCGGCAGATAATCGTATATTTGAGGCCAGCATAGATTTTTCCAGCAAAGCCATTGGGCGGCAGAGTTTTGCGCTTAATCTGGATGCACAAAGTTTTGTAGATGAAATTGCACGGGCGCGCACATTTTGCATGTTAAAAGATGTTGAAGCTATGGACCGTGCAGGGCTCGGTAAGGGCGGGTCTTTGGATAACACGATTGTTGTTGATGATGACCATGTTGTAAATCAAGAGGGCTTGCGGAATCAGGATGAATTTGTCCGGCATAAAGTTCTGGATGCGATTGGCGATTTATATCTTGCCGGTATGCCAATTATAGGGCGGTATCGCGGTTATAAATCAGGGCATGCGCTGCATCATGCTTTACTTACGGCATTATTTGAAAATCCAGATGCGTTTGAGATTGTTACAGGCGATTATTTATTGCTTGCTGCCGAGTAAAATCTTATCGGCACATGGTTTTATATATATCACCACTTAAGCACGGTATTTACCAGCCTATATCAAAGCCTATTATGTTGTAAGGTTTGAACCCTTCACAATTTTATATATTGCCTATATAACGCATTTATGCATAAACCCCGCTTATATAAAAATGTAAATGCGCTTGACCCTATTGATAAGGGGGCTGTGGTGGCGATTGGTAATTTCGATGGTGTGCATTTAGGCCATCAGAGCATTATTAAATCTGCCCGCACTTATGCGGATGATAAAAAAACCAATTTGGGCATTATGCTGTTTGACCCGCATCCGCGCGCGTATTTTTCCCCTGATGCGCCTCCTTTCCGACTAAGTAGAATTGAAACGCGCTTGCGGCTTTTTGCGGATCTTGGGGTAGATTTCGTCTTGGCGCTTGATTTTGATCAGGCGATGGCGTCGCTTTCAGCACAGGATTTTATCACACGCATATTATATGATGCTTTAAGGATAAGCGGCTTATCCGTTGGGTTTAATTTTCGGTTCGGCAAAGGGCGCACAGGAACAGTGGATATATTACAAGCTGCTGGAAAGACATATAATTTTGAATGCTTTTCTGGTGTCGCCGTTACAGATGCAGCGGGTAATCCCTATTCTTCTTCGGCAATACGCGCCTATTTACGTGCTGGCGATATGGAACAGGCACACACAGCACTCGGGCGCGCATGGACGATAGAAGGTATCGTGGCAAA
This sequence comes from Parvibaculaceae bacterium, assembly GCA_965227805.1. Lineage (GTDB taxonomy): Bacteria > Pseudomonadota > Alphaproteobacteria > RS24 > RS24 > CBDDGJ01. The sequence continues at coordinate 1,195,709 of CBDDGJ010000003.1, forward strand.
GGGCGATCAGCGCGGTCATACAATCGGCTTTGCGACGGCCAATATTGAATTGGGTGATTATCTGCATCCCGCCTTTGGTGTATATACCATTCGTGCCCATATTATTGGGCGTGATCTTTATAAATTCGGGGTAGCCAATATCGGTATTCGCCCGACAGTGGGCACGCCCGCACCGCGTTTGGAAGCACATTTATTTGATTTTAATGATGATATTTATGGCGAAACGCTACATATTGAACTGCTTAAATTTATCCGCCCCGAACAGAAATTTGATGGCTTAGAGTCCTTGCGCGCACAAATTGCGAAAGATAGTGATGCTGCGCGGGCATATCTTGCAGGTTTAGCTCTTCCCACAACGTAAAAGCCCTGCTAAAAGCATGGGCATTATGACACAAGTGCGCGATTATAAAGACACGTTACATTTACCCCAAACCGACTTTCCGATGAAAGCAGGCCTGCCGAAACGCGAGCCGGATATTTTGGCTTTTTGGCAAAAAATAAATCTTTATGAAAAATTGCGTGACGCGGGGCGGGGGCGTGAAAAATTCACATTGCATGATGGCCCCCCCTATGCGAATGGCAATATTCATATTGGCCATGCCATGAATAAAATTGTGAAAGATGTGATTGTGCGCTCACAACAAATGATGGGCAAAGATGCTGCTTATGTGCCGGGCTGGGATTGTCACGGTCTGCCGATTGAATGGAAAATTGAAGAACAATATCGGGCAAAATCGATAAATAAGGAAGATGTGCCGCCGCAGGAGTTTCGTGCCGCCTGTCGTGATTTTGCAGCAAAATGGGTGGCAATACAATCGGAGGAGTTTCAGCGTTTGGGGGTTTTGGGCGATTGGGATAGGCCTTATCTTACCATGGACTTTGCCACCGAAGCAGCGATTGTTGCCGAGTTTCAAAAATTTATAATGTCAGGGGCGCTTTATCGCGGTTCAAAACCGGTTATGTGGTCTGTGGTGGAAAAAACCGCATTGGCTGAGGCAGAAGTGGAATATGAAGACCATGTTTCGCCGACGATTTTTGTGAAATTTCCCATTCGGCAGGCGGCGTTTGATTGTGAAAATGCTTTTGTGGTTATTTGGACAACCACGCCATGGACGATTCCGGCCAATCGTGCCATCGCCTATGCTGAAGATTTGACCTATGGGTTATATGACACGCTTGCAGGAAAATTAGTCTTATGTGATGCATTGGCCGAACGGGTTTTGGCGGCTGCACAAATTGAAGCGTATCAGCGCGTGCACGATGTAAATCCGGCGGATATTCACGCCTGTGCGCACCCCTTGCATGAAGTCGGGTATGAATTTGACGTGCCGCTTTTGGTGGGTGATTTTGTGACAGATGAAACCGGCACCGGCCTTGTGCATATTGCGCCAGGCCATGGGCAGGATGATTATGAGTTAGGGAAAAAGCATAATATTGAGATCCCCTTTACCATAGATGAGGCGGGCATATATTATGACCATGTGCCGCTTTTTACGGGCAAATCTGTGTTTACGGCTAAGGGCAAAAATGGCGATGCAAACCCTGCTGTAATCGAGGCTTTGCATGCGACTGATGCGCTTTTGGCAACAGGAAAATTGCGCCACCAATATCCACATAGCTGGCGGTCGAAAGCACCGCTTATTTTTCGCAATACACCGCAATGGTTTGTGTCTATGGCGCATGATAATTTACGTGAAAAAGCCTTAAAAGCGATTGATCGGGTAAAATGGTTTCCACAAAATGGGCGCAACCGGCTTTATTCAATGATTGAAAACCGCCCGGATTGGGTTTTGTCGCGCCAGCGCGCATGGGGTGTGCCGCTTACGATTTTTATCCATAAGGATACAGGTGAGATTTTGCGCGATGCGGCGGTGAATAACCGTATTGTTGCTGCTGTAAAACAAGCGGGTGCGGATGCATGGTTTAATATAGATGCTGCCGATTTTCTGGGCGCGGACTATGCGGCAGAGCTTTATGAAAAAGTTACGGATATTTTGGATGTCTGGTTTGATAGCGGCACGTCACATGCCTATGTGCTTGAGGCGCGCGCAGATTTAAGCTGGCCTGCAGATTTATATATGGAAGGCACCGATCAGCATCGCGGCTGGTTTCAGTCGTCGCTTTTAGAGGCGTGTGCAACGCGTAATGATGCACCATATAAGCAGGTGTTGACCCATGGCATGGTTTTGGATGGTAAGGGACGTAAAATGTCCAAATCGGCAGGCGATGCGCTCTCGCCAGAAAAAATCATTGCCCAGTCAGGCGCAGATATTTTACGGCTTTGGGTGATGAGCGCGGATTATATGCAAGATTTACGCATTGATCAGGATATTCTCAAATCAGTTACCGATTCCTACCGCAAACTTAGAAACACATTGCGCTTTTTGCTGGGTAATTTGCATGGTGGCGATGCTGATGCGGATGGCAGTGCCTATGAAGATATGCCCGAATTAGAGCGCGTTATGTTGCATATGCTTTATGAATTGGATAAGGATATTCGTATCGCCTATCAGACATATAATTTCCGTCGTGTTTATCAGCTTTTGTTTAATTTTATGACGCTGGACTTATCGGCTTTTTATTTTGATGTGCGTAAAGATGCGCTTTATTGCGATGCGCTTTCCAGCCCGACACGCCGTGCCTGTAAGTGCGTATTACAGCATTTATTTGATTGCCTCACAGCATGGCTTGCCCCTATGCTGGCATTTACTATGGAAGAGGTATGGCGGTCTTATCATGGTGAAACACAAAGCTCGGTGCATATGCGTCAATTTCCTGAAATACCATCGCACTGGCAAGATGATGCCTTAGCGCAGAAATGGGAAAAATTGCGTGATATCCGCCGCGTGGTAACAGGGGCATTGGAAATAGAGCGGCGCGAGAAACATATTGGATCGAGTTTGGAAGCAGCGCCGCATGTTTATATTGGTGATGCAGAGCTTTATGGGCTTACCGAAAATATCAATATGGCCGATTTATGTATTACGTCGCAAATTGAGATAATCCACCAAATGCCGCCCGATCATGCATTCCGTCTGGATGACATTGCTGCTATTGGCGTGGTGCCGCACCTGGCGAAGGGTAAAAAATGTCAAAGGTCGTGGAAAATTCTGCCGGATACTGGCAGCGTTGAGGGCTATCCCGATTTAAGCCCGCGCGATGCCTATGCCGTTATGGAATATGATAAGCAGAGATAAGCATATGCGTTATTTAGGTGTTTGGATTGTTCTGGCTGCATTGATAAGCGATCAACTTAGTAAATTAATTTTGCTCTATGGTGTCCAGCTGACCACAAATGCCCCGCTTACGATTACACCGTTTTTGGATTTTATTCTGGTTTGGAATCGGGGGGTGAGTTTTGGTCTGTTTAGTAATGATGCACTTTGGGGGCGTATTTTTCTTATTGGTTTTTCTCTTGTTGTAATTGGCTTTTTGTTTAATATGCTACGTTATGAAAGTCGTGTTTTGCCGATTACGGCTTTAGGGTTCATCATTGGCGGGGCGATAGGCAATCTTATTGATCGCTTTGTCCATGGTGCTGTGGTTGATTTTATAAGTTTGCATGCACAAGGATATTATTGGTATGTATTTAATATTGCCGATATATGGATTTCGTTAGGCGCAGGCTTGTTGATTATAAGCTGGTTTATTGATTATCGCCAAACACAAAAACCAGAGGCATAAGGAAAGATAAAGAGGTCGGATCATGAAACGCTATTGCACAATCGCTATTGTGGTAACCCTGGCAGGGCTACTCGCCGCGTGCGGTGGAAATGATGATAAGCCGTTAGGGTTTGATAAATCGCCGCCAGATGAGTTTCGTATCATAACCAAGCCCGCCCTCACCATACCGCCCGAATTTAATTTGCGCCCCCCTTTGCCGGGGACGCGTGCTAATCATACGGCGAGCAGCGCTGAAATCGCTTATTTTGTTCTCACCGGAAAACCCATGCAAGAAACGGCGCCAAGCCAGGGCGAGCAGATTATTCTGGATAAAGCAGGGGCAAATGCACGCAATGCCGGCATTCGTTTGGAATTGGATAATGAAGCCCGCAATATGGTGAGCAAAGATCCGTTTCTGGTCAATCAAATTGCCGTCGAGCGCCAAGACACGCAATGAAGCGCATTGGATTATGGCCATTTCTTTGGGTCGGCTTATTTCTTCTGATTTTCAGTCTAACATGGCTTGAAAGTCGTGCACCTGAACTGGCGGCAACGACCTTGCCGATAGATGTGGCGCAACTGGAAAACGGCATGCACATTATGGTTGTCACCGACCGGCGTGCACCGGTGGTGACGCATATGGTGTGGTATCGCTTTGGTGCTGCCGATGAGCCGGAGGGAAAATCTGGTATTGCACATTTTTTCGAACATTTAATGTTTAAGGGCACACGCGAAATTGCAGCGGGCGAATTTTCCAAAATTATTGCACGTTTAGGGGGGCAAGATAATGCATTTACCTCGCATGATTTTACCGCTTATTATCAGCGTATCGCAAAAGATAAACTTGCAACTGTTATGCAAATGGAAGCCGATCGCATGCATAATCTTACGGTGGATGAGGCGAATGTCGCTACAGAAAAACAAGTTGTGCTTGAAGAAAGAAGCCAGCGATTGGAAGGGAATCCGACAGCACTTTTGGGTGAGAAAATGCGCGCCAAACTTTATGACGGTCACCCTTATGCCATTCCGATTATTGGCTGGCGGGAAGATATCGAAGGGTTGACGCAGGCGGATGCGCTTGACTTTTATCAGGAGTTTTATGCACCCAATCATGCAGCTTTGGTGGTTGTGGGGGATGTGCGCATGGATGAGGTTTTGCCGTTAGCCGAAACATATTACGGCATATATAAGGCACGCCCGCAAGCGAATATGTCGGTTTCGGCCACTGCGGTTTTACACAAGCAGGATAAGCCCGATACGCCGGTTATATTGGAAGATACGCGCGCGCGCCAACATATCTGGCAACGTCTCTATGCTTTGCCGCAATGGCAGCCGGAAGATGCGGCAGAATTTGCTGCCCTCGATGTGCTGATTTCAGTTCTGGCCAATCCCGCAACAGGCCGCCTAACACGTGCCTTAAAGCGCGATAATATGCTGATTACCCATAGTGGTGGTTGGTCGGATGATGCCCGCCGCTATATGGGCGAGGCTGGCCTTTATGCCATTGCCCGCACAGGTGATGATTATGAAAAAATCGCACAGCATGTTGACCGTGAGATAGCGTTTTTACAAACCGAAACCATAGGCAATAGCGAATTACAAATTGCCATTACCCGGCTTTTGGCCGATGCGATTTTTGCCCGCGATAATCAGCAAGATATGGCATATATTTTGGGGGAGGGTTTTGCGATTGGGCGGACGCCACAAGATGTGCTGGCATGGCCGACATATATCGCCGCCGTAACGCCCAAAGATGTGCGCGCCGCTGCACAGCGTTTTTTACGTAAAGATTATAGCGTTACCGGATATATTCTTGCCGGAGAGACACAATGATGCGCTTTTTATGTGGGCTTATCATGCTATTGTTTTTTACGGTAGGGGCGTATGCTCTGCCCCCGATTGAACGTGTCGAGACGAAATCGGGCATTCGGTTTTGGCTGGTTGAAGACAGGACGCTGCCATTGGTTACACTTTATGCGCGCTGGCAGGGCGGCGCGGTAAGTGATCCGGAAAATTTGGGTGGTTTGAGCTTTCTTACCGCAGGGCTTTTGAATGAAGCAAGTGGTGAATATGATTCATGGACATTTCGTAAGCATCTCGCCCGCACAGCAGCCGAGATCGGATTTACCGCCTCGCGCGATGTGGTAGATTTGCGTTTTCGCACATTGACCCATAAGCAAAAACATGCCTTTAATTTATTGCGCACCGCCCTTACGGCACCACGTTTTGATGAAGATGATATTGACCGCGCTAAGGCGGAAAGTGAAAGTTTGATTGATAATGCGCGCCAAAATCAAAGACGCAGAGCAAGTGGATTATTTATGCAAACGGCATTTCCAGAACATCCTTATGGCCAGAGCATATATGGCACACGTGAAGACATAGCTGCCATTACCCGCGAAGATATTATGGCACATTATAAGCGACATTTTGCGCGCGATAATATGACGATCGCCATAGCGGGGGCTATTTCGGCTAAGGAGGCAGCAAAATATATTGATGATATTTTCGGCACATTACCGGCACATCATAATTTGCCTCCCATTGCGCCGGTGCAAATGCATGAAGAGCTACAGGAAGTTTTTGAAGCGCGCAATGGACCACAAAGCACGGTTATGTTCGGGCATAATGGCTATGCATATGAGCATCCGCAGTTTTTTGCGGCTTATGTTTTGAATTATATTTTAGGTGGCGGGGGATTTAGCGCACGCTTTATGGAAGAGATCCGCGAAAAGCGCGGACTGGTTTATGGTGTGTCCAGCTATCTGGTGCCGTTAAAATATAGTGCGCTTTGGTTGGGGCATTTTTCGAGCTCTAATGATACGGCGGGCGAGGCGATGGATATTATCCGCCATGAAATGTTTCGTATTGCGGATGAAGGTGTAAGTGCAAAAGAACTTGCGGATGCAAAAACCTATCTTACGGGGTCTTATCCGCTTGGCTTTGATTCGACAGAAAAAATAGCCGAGCAATTATTATCTGCACAATGGCGCGGTTTGTCGCCGGATTATTTTGATAAGCGCAATGACTATATTCGCGCGGTAACGCGTGATGATATTCAGGCCGTTGCGCGTGATATGCTCAAGCCCGGCGGGTTGCTTATTGTCACCATTGGCGGGCAGAAATTATTGCCCTTTTGACATAACATAAAGGAATCGCTTACAATGAAAATGTTTTTATAAGTAAAATGGAACAAATAAAGTGATACAAAAGGCTATCAATACTGATGTATGGGAAAGAAAAATTCATTGTGGTGATTGTCTTGATGTTTTGCGTTCTATGCCGGATGAAAGTATTGACTTAATAGTTACTTCACCTCCTTATGCTGATGCTAGAGCCCATACATATGGAGGTATAAAGCCAGACGACTATGTGGATTGGTTTTGCATACGTGCAGAAGAAATGCTGCGTGTGTTAAAACCAACTGGTTCTTTTGTTCTTAACATAAAAGAAAAATGTGTTGATGGTGAACGACATACTTATGTTTTAGAGCTTATTCTTGCCCTAAAGCGTGACATAGGCTTCCGTTGGGTTGAAGAATATATTTGGCATAAAACAACATCAGCGCCGGGTAAATGGAAATATAGATTCCGGGATTCTTGGGAGCGCATCTTACATTTTAGTAAGACTAAAGATATTAAAATGCGGCAAGATGCAGTAAAAGTGCCGGTTGGTAATTGGACTCAACAGCGGTTACGCAATATGAGTGCAAAAGATAGAAAGCGTCAAGAATCTGCAACTAATTCTAAAATCGGGCGGCGTATAGAAGCCTGGGAGGGACGTGATATGGTTTATCCCTCTAACGTGTTGCATAAATCACCTGTTTGTCACAATACAGGGCATAGCGCTGCATTTCCTGAATGGTTACCTGCGTTTTTTATAAACCTTTTTACAGATAGAGGGGATATTGTGCTTGATCCTTTTTGTGGAAGCGGAACAACCTTCAAAATTGCTGAAAATTTAGGACGCATTCCTATTGGCATCGAAATTAATGAAACTTATGTTAGCACATATAAATCTGACCAACTTCAATTTGCGTAACCTATTCTAATGTCACGCTTGTCTTGGATTTCTGATGATGACTTTGATGAATGTGTCAATAATCTTTTAAGAAGGTGTAAAGATGCAAAGGAAAAAGCAAAGGAACGTATCAGAAAAAATGTTCCAGACCCGTTTCATTCTATCTTATTGATTCCAACTTTTGGTATTAAGGACGAACAAGCACTTCTGGATATCCAAGTGCTTCAGTCAGGTGCTTCGGCTATATCTAATGCTATCGGTAATTTTCACCAAGAAATTTTGAGTAAAGTTTTTAACTGGAAAAATCATGATAGTGGTTATGATTTAGAAAATGAATCAAGAAAAATCATTGCCGAAATTAAGAATAAGCATAATACTATGAATTCAGCTAATAAAGAGAAAATTATTAGTGATTTAGATACAGCATTAAAACAAAAACATGGTGAATGGGAAGCTTACCTTGTTGTTATCATTCCCAAAAAAAGGCAAAGATATAAAAAGCAAATATCTAAAAGGTATGTTTACGAGGTTGATGGATCGACTTTTTATGAAATGGTTACATCTGTACCGACTGCATTGCATGATCTATATAGTGCGCTAGAGACAATTATTATTGAAAAAGAAAATAATAATATAGCAGATAATTTGAAAAAACATTGCCGTATGATTATAGAAGCTAGTATTCCTAAATAACTTATGTTTTTCTTTCCGTTAAGTGATGATAATCCGACGCATCGGCGTCAGCTTTTGACATGGGTGATATTGGGCCTGTGTGTGGCGGTATTTTTTTGGCAGTCATCTTTGGGGGCTGCGTGGCAAGATGCGATTATGCATTACGGGTTTATACCGGCGCATTTTTTCGGTTATGAAATGGCGCAAAATTCGCCTCCACTTCCGGCCAGCATCACAATATTTACCTCTATGTTTTTACATGGCGGGTGGATGCACCTCATCGGCAATATGCTCTATTTATGGATTTTTGCCGATAATGTTGAAGAAAGCATGGGGTGGGGTAAATTTATTGTGTTTTATGGTTTATGCGGATGTGCGGCTGCTGTTTTGCAAGCTATTATTGCCCCTTCCTCGCCAATACCCATGATTGGTGCAAGTGGTGCAATTGCAGGCGTTTTAGGTGCCTATCTTATCTTATATCCGCGTGCGAATATACGTTGTCTTGTCGGTATTTTTATTTTTTTCCGCTTGATAAATGTGCCTGCCTTTTTGGTGTTGGGGGGGTGGTTTTTCCTTCAGTTTTTGAATCTCGGTGCTATGGATGGCCAAAGTGGTGGCGTTGCCTATTTTGCACATATTGGTGGATTTATTGCGGGTGTTTTGCTTATTCCGTTTTTCAAAAAACCGCATATTCGTTTATTTGCGCCGGCATATAGTGACGCTTTTGCGCTAAGCCCTGTTTCACGCTCTGCACATGTGCCTGTCATCAAGCGCACAGGTGATGCGCCGCCTGCCCGCGATCACCCGTGGGATGATTAGCTAATCGTGAATGGGGTAGTGACATAAAGCAAAATAAGGATTAAAATAGTAAAAATATGATTCGTGTCGCATGACATAGGCAAAATAGCGCAATTTGGGGCGGTTTATGGAACAAATAAAAACAATGATTATGCAAAACCCGGAATTTTATGCCGGCATAGCGGTCATCATCGCACTCTTACTATTTCTTATTGTCGTTATAAGCCATTTGTCACGTGCCAAGCAAAAGCAAAATGAGCCTGACCTTGAGGATGATGATTATGCTTATGATGAAGATTATGAGGGTGATGTATCTTATGAAGACGATAAGTTTTTACACGCGAGCTCAGACGAAGATCTATTACCCACGCCAGATGAAGAGGGGTATGAAGACGATTATGAGATGCATCCGGATGATGGTGTAGATGATATTGAAAATTTGGCCAATAAATTTTCATCAGCGCAGGATTTTGATGAGGATATAAATATGACAGACATAGCAGATGTCACAGACCCGTCTGAAGCTAATTTAGATGAAGCTGAAGATGCACAGGCCCCCAAAAATGATGACGATGACGGGAAATTAGCACATGCCGCAATGCCGGTTCTGATGAAAACCGATTCATACCAAAATGAAGCCGCGCAAAATGCATTAAATGAAAAAATTTCAGCAACGAATGAGAAAATTCTATCATTAGAAGCAAAACTTGCTGATTTGGCGCGCGAACGTATTCGTGCTCAATCTGAGAGAGATGCTGAGATACAACAAGAAAATGCGCGGAAGATTTCAGATATGGAAGCAAAACTGATGTCTTTGGAGCTTGAAAAATCACGCTTGGAAGCACAAGCGCGCGCCGAAGATGAAAAAGATGATATTATCCAGCAGGAAAATATGAAAAAAATAGCTATTTTGGAATCGAAACTTGTTGATTTGGAACGGGAAAAATCGCGCTTGGAAATGTATAGTCGCGCCGAAGATGAAAAAACGACGGTGCTGCAAAAAGAAAGCGCAAGACGAACCGCCGAATTGGAAGCAAAAATTGCCGATCTGGAGCGGGAAAAATCACGCTTGGAATCATCACAGCATAGCGGCACACAGAAAGAAAGAACGCTGGAAATACGCCTCGCTACATTGGAAGTCGAGAAAAAAATGCTTGAAGAAATTCGCAATGCCGAGAGCGAAAAGGTAAAATCTTTGCAAGAGCAATTAGCCGCTTTGTCCAATCGCGCTGTAGCCCCTGACCGGGCGGTGGAAAACAGTTTGGATGATGCCAGAATTGCCGCTCTTGAAGCGCGGTTGACAAGTTTAATTACACAAAGTTTGCCGTCAAAAAGCGATGAAACCAAAATTGCCGACCTTGAGGCAAAACTTTCAGCACTACTCGCCCAAAAAGAAGAGCAAGGCAAAATTTCTGCCTTGGAAGCACAATTAGCGGTTCTTGTTGGAGAAAAAAATATAACGAATAGTGAAAAAGCAGATAGACAAAATGAACAGCTAAGTCTGCAATTACGTGCACAAGCACGTGAGCTTGAAGAAAAGTCAAGGCGGTTAGAAGCAGCCCTTGCCCGCCAGGTGCAAAGCGATATTGCCTTTGCAACACAGGCCGTAAATGAAAGAAAAGGGCGTGATATTGCTCCGCATATTGACGATGATGCCAATCATGGTAGTGGCGATAATATTGACCGTATTATCGAAATTGAACATAAAATGCGTGCTTTGCGGGATCAATATCATGCCGGAGAGATTAGTTCGGAGACATATCTGGTAAAATCGCGTAATTATGCCCGCGCCATAGATGATCTTTAAGGTTTTTCTAAGCACATATTTCGTGCATATGTGTGGCTTGATTAGCCAATGCTCTAGTCCAGATAATTCTGATTTTATTTAGTAATAAGCCAAGATGGTACCAGGCACGGCTTTGGTGCAAAACTTTATTCAACATCTATAATTTTGTTGGGTTTGGCGCATCGCCATAAACTACGAGAGGGTCAAAGATTTTTTCTGTCTCTTCAAAATGGAGTTTTATCGGTATATTGGGTAAGGCACCAGTTGGTAAAGAGCGATAAAAACACGAGCGATAACCAACATGGCAGCTTGCGCCATTACCAGCGACATCCACACGCAACCATACACAATCCTGATCATCATCAATACGCATTTCGATTATTTTTTGCACCAAACCGCTGGTCGCACCCTTATGCCATATTTGTTCGCGCGCGCGGCTATAATAATGCGCTTCACCGGTCTCAATGCTACGCAATAATGCCTCTTCATTCATATAGCCATGCATAAGCAGTTCACCGCTTTGCCTATCGGTGGTTACAACGGGAATAAGTCCGTTTACATCAAATTTTGGCGCAAGTTCATCACCTTCTTCCACCTGTTCTACGGAGTTTCGGAGAGCAAAATTTTCAGACATTATGATGACTTGTTTATCATTGCCAGAAAGCGCGCTTCCATACGCGGATCTTCGGCGAAAACACCGGTAAATTGCGTGGTAATTGTCGCTACGTCGGGCTTTTTAATCCCGCGCGTTGTCATACATTGATGTTTCGCATCGACTAAAATAGCAATGCCCGCAGGTGCCAATACGCGTTGAATACAATCGACAATTTGTGCCGTCATGGTTTCTTGTGTTTGTAAGCGCTTGGCGAAAATTTCGATAACGCGCGCCAATTTTGAAATGCCAACGACTTTTTCAACGGGCATATAAGCAATATGCACTTTGCCCAAAATCGCAACCATATGATGCTCGCAATGGCTTTCAAGGGCAATATCGCGCAACATGACCATATCATCATAGCCTTCGACATCTTCAAATGTGCGCCCCAAAACCTCATCAGGGTTTTCATCGTAGCCAGCGAAAAACTCTTCATAGGCGTTGACAACGCGCTTGGGTGTGTCAATGAGCCCTTCGCGCGCGGGGTTATCGCCTGCCCAAGCGATAAGTGTGCGAACAGCTGCTTCGGCGTCTTCTCGTGAAGGTTTTACCACAGGGACCTCTCGTTCATTTATATACGGCTTTTTCGTGCCGTCAACTTGTGCATCCATTTATATCCCTCAAACCAAAATGCTAATATTTTAATCTAGCCCAAGACTTAGCACATTGGCTTGAAAATTCAAGCATCCAATAGTCTTTTTATACGCAAAAGGCATTACATAAAATATGCATATGCTTTTGCATAAATTGACAGGGTCGTAAAACCCTTATAAGTTGCGGCGCACCATGCAGCTGCATTTATATAATAATCGTATTAGAAAAAAGCAATTATTTACGCCATTGAACCCGTCTTGCGTTACGGTTTATGTATGCGGGCCGACGGTTTATGGGCGCGCGCATATTGGCAATGCCCGTGCGGCAGTGGTGTTTGATGTGCTGGTGCGCCTTTTGCGTGCGCTTTATCCGCAGGTTACCTATGTGCGTAATGTCACCGATATTGATGACAAAATAAATGCCAAGGCAGATGCTGAAGGCGTAGATATTTCGGTTATTTCGCGGCGTTTTCATAAAATTTATATGGAGGATATGGCGCAGCTTTGTGTATTGCCGCCCGATAAAGAGCCACATGCAACCGATTATATTGCGCCCATGCTGGCCATGATTGAAAAGCTGGTTGCCTCGCAACACGCTTATGTAGCAGAAGGCCATGTGCTGTTTGATGTAACGCGTGATGACGCCTATGGCAGCCTATCGGGGCGTAGCGTAGAAGATATGATTGCCGGCGCGCGGGTTGAGGTTGCCCCATTTAAGCGTAATGCGGCTGATTTTGTTTTATGGAAACCCTCAACGCCTGAACAGCCGGGGTGGGATAGCCCTTATGGGCGGGGACGTCCGGGCTGGCATATTGAATGTTCGGCCATGATTAAACAGGAAGTGGGTGACACGGTTGATATTCATGGCGGTGGGGTGGATTTACAATTCCCGCATCATGAAAATGAATGTGCGCAAAGTCGCTGTGCCCATGGCGCAGAACTTGCAAATTTCTGGTTACATAATGGAATGCTTACATTATCGGGCGAGAAAATGTCGAAATCTTTGGGGAATATTAGGTTGATTAACGCGCTTATGGAGGATTATCCGCCCGAGGCCATTCGGCTCACTCTCTTGCAGGGGCACTATCGCCAGCCGATAGATTTTACGCCTGCCTTGCTTGAACAATCAACCCGCACATTAGAGGGGCTTTATCGGCAACTGGATAAAGCAGCGGCAATAGACGCGGATAAGACGGCGGCTATCCCGCAAGCGTTTCTTGCTGGTCTGTGCGATGACATAAACACGCCCAAGGCTTTGGCTGTGCTCTTTGCTCTGGCAAAAAAAATTGATACCCCCGAAACAAAGGGCGCTTTTTTGCACGCCGCAAATATTTTAGGATTATTGCAAAAGGATCCGGCCATATGGCGGGGAGAAAAGCAAGTGGATATTGACCATGCGCGGGTAGAAGAGCTGATTGCCGCACGGGCACAGGCGCGAGCAGATAAAGATTATGCCGCGGCAGATGCGGCGCGCGATAAATTAACGGCAATGGGTGTGCACATAGAAGATACGCCCGCGGGCACTAAATGGCATATGGGGGGGTGATGCAACAGAGCCTTGACCTTTCACTTTATAACCAAAAAATATTAACCCTTGCGGGGAATATTTTACATATTGGGCATTTATCTGCACCGCAAGCCAAAGCGCAAGCCGTGTCGCGCTTATGCGGGTCTAAAATCAGCGTTGAATTATGTCTGGATGCGGCAGGGTGCGTAAGCGCATATGCCCAGCAATTAGAGGCATGTGCTTTGGGACAGGCCGCCGCAAGCGTGATGGCACGCCATATTATGGGCAGTCATGCACAAGAGCTACACCAGCTTGCACAAACCATGCGCGCCATGCTCACGCAAAATGGGGCGCCGCCCACCGGCAAGTGGACAGATTTAGATGTGCTTTTACCGGTGCGTGATTATAAAAACCGCCATGCCTCAACGCTTTTGGTGTTTGATGCGGTTGAAATGTGTTTACAACAATTAGGTCGATAATGCGTTATTTTGTGCTGCTTCCAATCTGGTTTTATCGTTTGTTGATCTCGCCTCTCTTGCCACCTTCTTGTCGTTATGTGCCCAGCTGTTCAGAATATGCGGCAGACGCAGTGAAACGACATGGAGCCTGGTATGGCGGCTGGCTTACGCTAAAACGGCTTGCAAGCTGTCATCCGATTAAAGCGCTTGGCTGTGGACAGGGGTTTGATCCTGTTCCGCTTGAAATCTTACGTCCTGCTTGGTATATGCCATGGAAAGTTAAAGGTGATGCACATGATTAAACTCACACTGCCTGATGGCGCGGTTCGCGAATACGAACAGGCTATAAATGGTTTTGATTTTGCCCGGTCTATTGCGCCTTCTTTGGCTAAGCGCGCCTTGTGTTTGAAGCGTGATGGTGTGCTGGTTGATTTGTCGACCGTGCTGGATAAAGATGCACAGGTGCAAATTATCACGGCAGGGGATACCGACGGGGTAGAGCTTATGCGCCATGATTGCGCGCATATTATGGCCGAAGCCGTGCAGGAATTATTTCCTGGCACGCAAGTAACCATTGGGCCGGTTATTGAAAATGGGTTTTATTATGATTTTGCCCGTGATGAGCCATTCTCTACGGATGATTTAGCCACGATTGAAACGCGGATGCACGAAATCGTCGAAAGGGATGAAGCCATTACCCGCGAGGTGTGGGCACGTGATGAGGCAGTGGCTTATTTTAAGTCTATCGGCGAGCTCTATAAGGCGGAGATTATCGCCTCTATTCCGGCAGGTGAAGCGGTAAGCATTTATCGGCAAGGTGATTGGCTGGATTTATGCCGGGGGCCGCATCTGCCTTCAACCGGCAAATTGGGCAAAGCCTTTAAGCTCACCAAACTGGCCGGTGCCTATTGGCGCGGTGATAGCAAGAATGAAATGCTGCAACGCATTTACGGCACATGCTGGGCAAATGAAAAAGATTTGCAAAACTATCTCACCATGCTGGAAGAGGCCGAAAAGCGTGACCACCGCCGTTTGGGTAAGGAAATGGATTTGTTCCATTTGCAAGAAGAAGCCCAGGGTATGGTGTTCTGGCACGAAAAGGGCTGGACGCTATATCGCACTTTGGAAGATTATATCCGGCGTATTTTGGCAAAACATGATTATCAGGAGGTGCGCACGCCACAACTGGTTGACCGCAGCTTGTGGGAGACATCTGGCCATTGGGATAAGTTTCGTGACAATATGTTCACGGCAACAAGTGATGAACGCATTATGGCCTTAAAGCCGATGAATTGCCCCTGCCATGTTGAGATTTTCAAACAGGGGTTAAAGAGCTATCGTGACTTACCTTTGCGCATGGCCGAGTTCGGTTCGTGCCACCGCAATGAGGCTTCGGGTGCTTTGCATGGGCTATTACGTGTGCGCCATTTTGTGCAAGATGACGCGCATATTTTTTGCACGCCCGCGCAAATTACCTCTGAAACCAAAGCCTTTTGCGATATGCTGATTGGGGTTTATGAAGATTTGGGTTTTCACGATGTGCATGTGATGATTGCCGATCGGCCTGAACAACGTGTTGGCACGGATGAGATTTGGGATAAATCCGAACAAGCGCTTTTGCAAGCGGTGGAGGCTGCCGGCTTATCCTATGAGATGAACCCAGGTGAGGGGGCATTTTACGGGCCTAAAATAGAGTTTCATTTGCGTGATGCCATTGGCCGAAGCTGGCAATGCGGCACGCTACAGGTTGATTTTAATCTACCCGGCAGATTAGGCGCAAGCTATATTGGCGAGGATGGCAATAAGCATGTGCCGGTTATGCTGCACCGCGCCATATTGGGAACGCTGGAGCGGTTTTTGGGCATTTTAATCGAGCAATATACGGGTAAATTTCCGCTTTGGTTGGCACCGGTGCAAATTATGGTGTGTCCCATCACCACCGATATTGATGCTTATGCGCAAGAGGTGGTGGCACAATTACGCGCAGCAGGATTACGCGCGCACATCGATACGCGTAATGAGAAAATCAATTATAAAATACGCGAACATTCGGTTGGAAAAGTGCCGGTTATTTTTGCACTGGGCAAGCGTGAAAGGGAGGCGCGTAGCGTATCTATTCGCCGTTTGGGCACGCAAGAGCAACAGGTGGATATGCTCGATGATGCTATAAATGCACTTTCGCGCGAAGCCTTACCGCCCGATTTGCGTGACGCGTGACAAGGTTAAAAATCCAGACTAAATCTTATTTCCAGCCCTGACTTATCTTCACCAGCACCGTCAAGGCGGTAAATTTTCTCGGACCGGCTCACCCGTAAACGCGCTTTTTTCGGTGCGATAAAGAAGAGAGGTGTGTCAAGAAAATATGTGCGCTCAAAGTAAGCGTCATCGCGGTCATATGGATAATGATCAGTAAACTCATATCCCACATAAGCGTAATTATGCCCGCCAAATTCGAGCAAAAAACGTTGCTCGCTATAATCAAAATCATCCATATAGCCATTTATCAAAACGATTTCGGTCAGTATTTTCCAGTTTGGCATGAATATCTGATCGGCAAAGCTAAATTGGGTGCGTATGCCATGGTCAGAACTATCCCTATAGGTCGAGTGCAATAGGTTTAACTCCGTAGAACTTTTCAATTCGCGTGGTAACTCCGCGTCTAAAAACGGGTCGACAAATATTTTTACAAGACCGGGAATAAAAAGCCCAATGGCTAAATCATCAGAGGGTATGCGAACCCCTATTTCGGCAACATCTTGGTCTATATGTGTGTCTTCGTCCCGGTAGACGGATTCGTAATATTTCCCGAGAATGGTGAGTTTTTCGAACAAACCATATTCAAATTGAATTTCTCGCGATGAAAAAGACGTGTTGCTATGCAAGGTGCTTGCATCATTATCTACCCCGATAATATCGGGTAACTCATAGCTCTCCTGTTTTTCACCCGATTTTTGTTTTATCGTAATCGTGAGGGCACCCGGATCGTTCAACCACGACCCTGCAAAGCAATATGTGCTCCAAAACACAAAGCATATGCACATACAAAATTGCTTTGCCATATATCTCCCCGAAACATATTTTATGGACAGTCAAATATTTATTACGTATTAGATAATATCAGACAAGGTGAAAAGAAACGCGAAATGGCAAATAGTTCAGATTTACTCACATTTTTACGTAAACGCCGCTCCGGGCTGGCAAAAACCATGTGTGCGCCAGGGCCGGATTCAAACCAATTACAAACCTTGCTGGAAATTGCTGCACGTGTGCCCGACCATGGTAAACTCGTGCCATGGCGGTTTGTTGTCTTGCAAGGCGATGACCGTGGGCGGTTAGATGGTGTCTTTACGCGCGCGCCTTGCGTGATTGTGGTTATCTCAAAAGCACAGCCGCATGACAAAATCCCTGAATGGGAACAAGTGCTAAGTGCCGGTGCGGTGTGTATGAATTTACTAACTGGAGCGCAGTCCATGGGGTTTGCCGCGCAATGGCTTACTGGCATACAGGCTTATGATATGGAGATAGGTAAGAAATTGGGGCTTGTCCTGCACGAAAAAATTGCAGGGTTTATTTATATCGGCACAAAGACACAAGAACCGACTGAACGTCCCCGCCCCGATTTACGCGATATTGTGCGCTATGGGCTTGTTTAAGCCATGTCTGTTTTACGTAAAGATATTATAGAATTGCTGTCGCTGGCATGGCCGGTGGTTATAAGCCGTTTGGGTATTTTAACTTTATCTTTGGCCGATACAATTATGGTTGGGCGCTATGCAAGTGAGCATCTGGCTTATTTTGGCTTGGCGCAAGTGCCCGTTAGCACGGCGATTTTGGCCCTTATCGGGCTTATGGTGGGGGTGCAGGTTTTATCGGCGCAATATTTTGGTGCGGGAAAATATAAGGAGGGTGGCGCGCTTGTGTGGCGTGGGCTATCTTATGGTCTATTGCTTGGCATAGCCGGTTTTATAATCTGCCTGTTTACGGAGACTATATTATTATTTTTCGGCCAAGACCCGGAAATGGCGCGTGCGGCAGGTGGCATTGGTTTTATTTTGGGCTTGAGCTTTCCGTTAATGGGGATGCAGTTAGCGCTCACCTTTTTTCTTGAGGGCATAAAACATATGCGCCCTGGCATGGTGATTATGATTATAGCGAATATTATCAATATATGTGCCAATTATGCTTTTGTTTATGGCCAGTGGGGGGCACCGGAATTGGGCGCAGAAGGTGCAGGCTGGGCGACATTTTGCGTGCGGGCTTTGCAATTTAGTGCCTTGCTTGTCTATCTATTTTTGTTGTTTCCCGACCGCGATAAATATAAGATTTTTCATATCCCGCGCCCGAATTTTCGCGCCGGGTCACAATTACGCAATATTGGCTATGCGACGGGTTTTAGCTTTACCATAGAACATGCGGCTTTTCAGGGTTTGTTTTTGTTTGCGGGCATTTTGGGCATTACCACCTTATCCAGTTTCATTATTACCATCAATATATTTGCGCTTGGGTTTATGATAGGGTTGGGATTATCCACAGCAAGCTCGGTTTTGGTTGGCAATGCCTATGGCGCAAAAGATTTTCCCACGCTTCACCGCGCGATTTGGGTGGGGCTTGGCGTGCAAGCCACCTTTATGAGTCTGCTTGCTGTGATAATGATTGCAGGGGCTTCTTTTTTTGTCAGCTTTTATACGACGGATAGCGCTGTGCAGCAATTAGCAACGGTTTTGCTGATTTATATCGCCTTTATTTTGGTGCTGGATGCAGGCCAAACTTTATTCGCACAAGTGCTGCGCGCCCGTGGCTATGTATGGGCGCCAAGCTATATTCATATATTTGCCTATAGCTGTATTATGCTGCCTTGCGGCTATTATTTTAGCCTGTTAACCACACGTGGTGCAGTGGGGCTTATGGATGGCATGATTATCGGCACGACTGCCTCTTTTATATCAGCGGCAGCGTTAAATTATTACTTTATGCGTAAAGACACGCAACATTCTGGCTAATTTATAAAGTAGTCATTTTTTCAACAATCTGTGCGCTGATATGGGTAAATAGTTTTTCCGCCTGGCTTTGGGGGGCAAGCGGTATGGTTTGCAAATCCGGGTCTATGGGGAGTGCACCTAAATAGGTCATATCTTCTATTTGTGTCAGCATGTCTTTTGCACTTTCGCCAAAGGGGTAGAGCGTATCGCCCTTGGGCGTTGTGAGATAGGCCATATTTTCAATAACACCAAGAATGGGGATATTGACCCGCTTGAACATATGTGCCGACCGGCGCATATCGGCAAGGGAGAGCATATGGGGTGTCGAGACAATGAGCGCACCGCTTACCGGAAAGCGTTGCGCCATGGTAAGCTGAATATCGCCCGTGCCGGGGGGGAGATCGAGCACCAAAATATCAAGCGGCGGCCAGGCGACATCATTGAGCATTTGCAAAAGGGCAGATTGCACCATAGGCCCCCGCCAAATCATGGCCTGTTCGGGTTTCACCATATAGCCAATCGACATGGTCAAGACGCCAAAGCGCTCGAGCGGGATAAGTTTCTTATTTGTGTCCACTTCGGGCGTGATGTGAATATCCAGCAAATCGGGCAGGGATGGCCCGTAAATATCGGCATCTAGCAGGCCGGTTTTATAGCCTTGTGTGCTAAGCTGGGTGGCAAGCTGGGTGGCAATGGTTGATTTTCCGACCCCGCCCTTGCCACTGGCAACAGCAATGACATATTTGATATGTTCAAATGCTGCCGGAATCTCACGTGATGCCGGGGATTTTGCTGCATTTTGCGGCAGTGTTTCGCTATGGGATGTCAGGATACAGCTTGCCGAAATAACGCCTTTTTGTGCACGAATGTCTTGTTCTATTTGCTTGCGGATAGGCTCCATTTTATCCGCCTCATCGGGCTGAATCTCCAGGGTAATGCCGATATTGCCCGCTTTTATCACAATGCTTTGTATGCGCTGATTATCTGCTAGCGTGCCATCATGTATCGGGTCTTTTATATGGTGTAAAACTGCGCGTATCTGCTCTTCGGTTATTTTTGCCATATATCACCTTGAAATTCTAATGAGGAATCCAAATATATATATAATTGCGGATGATGTGCAAGCATTGCATCATGTGGCATCCTGCTTTATAAGAGGCGGGCATAAATGCAAGAGAGAGTTAGAGATTTATGGATAATGATAATCGTAACCCCTGGTCAAACGGCACAGGTAGCGGCCCGCGCCGCTCGTCGGGTGGCGGGGGCAAACCACCTGATATAGACGCGTTTCTGGATGAGTTGAAAAAACGCTTTGGCGGAAGAATGCCGGGCGGCTTTAACGGACGTTCGGGCTTTTTGTTCATTCTGGCTGCCCTAATTTTAATGTGGGGCTTAAGCGGGTTTTATCGCGTGCAGGCTGATGAGCAAGGTGTGGTTTTACGCTTCGGCAAATTTCATGCCCAAACCAGTCCGGGTTTGAATTATCATCTACCTTGGCCGATTGAAACAATATATACACCGAAAGTAACGATTGTTAATCGGGTTGATATTGGTATGCGTGCCGTTGAAGATAGACGCGGGCGCAATGCCGTAACCAGTGATGTGCCCGAAGAAAGCCTGATGCTTACCGGTGACGAGAATATTGTCGATGTCGATTTTTCGGTGTTTTGGATTATTAGCGATGCAGCAAATTATTTATTTAATATTCAAAACCCGGAAGGCACGGTAAAGGCCGTTGCCGAAAGCACAATGCGCGAGATTATTGGACAAAATGACATTCAACCCATTTTGACCGAGCAACGCCAAAACAATGAAGAACAGGTCAAGGCCTTGATGCAAAAAACGCTGGATGGATATGGTGCCGGCATTATGATTACACAGGTAAAAATGCAAAAGGTTGACCCGCCCGCTGCCGTGATTGATGCTTTTCGTGATGTGCAAGCCGCGCGTGCTGACCAGGAGCGTTCACGTAATGAAGCCAATAAATATGCCAATCGCGTTGTGCCCGAAGCACAAGGGGATGCCGTGCGTATCATTCGCGAAGCCGAAGCCTATCGCGAGCAAACCATTGCCGATGCTGATGGTGAGGCAAGCCGCTTTGCCGCCATTTTCGAAGAATATCGCAATGCCGAAGACGTAACACGCGAGCGCATGTTCTTGGAAACCCTAGAGCGCATTTTGGGTAGAACCGATAAGGTGATTATTGATAAGGATAGTGCCGGGGGGGTTGTGCCCTATTTGCCGCTCGACCAGCTCAATAAGAGACCAATAGGAGGCACACAATGAACCGGATAGCGTCTTTTGCGATTATAGCCCTGGTGGTTATTCTGGCTGTGTTTGGGGTTTCAGCTTTATTTAGTGTGCACCAAACACAACAGGCTTTGATTTTACAATTTGGTGATCCGCGCCGTGTGATTACTGAGCCGGGGTTAAATGTCAAAATACCCTTTATTCAAAATGTGGTTTATCTTGATAAACGGATTTTGGATCTGGATACACCGGCGGAAGAATTGATTGCTTCTGACCAAAAGCGTTTGGTGGTGGATGCCTTTACGCGGTATCGTATTTCTGACCCCTTGCAATTTTATAAATCGGTGCGCGATGAACGCCGGGCGCGTTCGCGCTTGACGACGATTGTGTCGTCTTCCATGCGCTCGGTTTTGGGTGAAGAAGAGTTCCAGGCAGTGGTGCGCGATAAGCGAGCGGAATTGATGGAACGTATCCGCGATTCGGTTAATGAACAGGCAAAAGATTTTGGTATTGAAATTGTTGATGTGCGTATCAGGCGGGCTGATTTGCCCAATGCCAATAGTCAGGCGATTTATTTGCGGATGCAAACCGAGCGCGAACAGGAGGCGGCTGAGTTTCGTGCGCGTGGTAAAGAGGTTGCGCGCGCCATTGAAGCACAAGCCAATAAGCAGGTAACGGTTTTATTAGCCGAAGCCGAACGCGATAGCGCGATTATTCGCGGGCAGGGCGATGCGTGTCGTAACCGCGTATTTGCCGAAGTTTACGGACAAGACCCCGATTTTTTCGCTTTTTACCGTTCCATGCAGGCTTATGAGAAAGCCTTGGGGGAGACGGGCACCACAATGATATTATCGCCCGACAGTGCGTTTTTCAGATTTTTACAAGACCCGAATGCACGTCTGCGTGATAAGAGAGATACGAGCACGAAAAAGCAGTCTTCCGTGAATATTCGGAATATCCTTACAAAAGGCGGAAGCATAAGCCGTGTGTTATGTCCGGAAATAAAACAGGAAAATGTCTCCAATGCACAGGTGCAAGGGCAAGATAATGCCAGTATCGCGCAATAAATTAAATCATTATCACATTTGATTTTATAAAATATGGACTTTATCGAGAAACTTTTTCTTGCCTTCGGGCTAGTTTTAGCTTTTGAAGGAACGCTTTATGCCCTTTTTTCGTCATCTTTATTGTCTATGATGCAATATATGTCAACGTTAAAACCGCGTCATATTCGCATTGCCGGCCTGATTATGCTGGGTGTGGGTGTTATTATTGTCGGATTAGTGGAGTAAAAAATGAGTGTGTTTCATCGTATTTTTATTTTTGCAATTTTATGTTTATCCTTGTCATCGGTTACGCATGCACAAGATGTTAAACAAGGCTTTGCAGATATTGCTGCGCCGCTTATGCCAGCCATTGTGAATATTTCCACAAGCAAGACTGTGCAAAATACAGGGTTTCCGCCAGGGTTTGAACCTTTCGGTGATTTTTTTGAAGATTTTCTAGGACCGCGCAATCGCAATAATGGCGCGCCACGCGAACATAAAGTAACCTCATTGGGGTCGGGCTTTGTGATCGATAAAGAAGGATATATCGTCACCAATCATCATGTTATTCAAGGTGCTGAAGAAATTACCATCAAATTTAGTAATGGTGATGAATATGATGCGAAAATTATTGGCCATGACCCAAAAACCGATTTGGCTTTGCTTAAAATAGAACCGGATGGTGATTTGCCTTTTGTTATATTTGGCGATTCGCAACAATCACGTATTGGTGAATGGGTGCTGGCCATTGGTAATCCGTTTGGTCTGGGGGGGTCGCTTTCAGCTGGCATCATTTCGGCGATCAATCGCGACATACATGCGGGGCCTTATGATAGCTTTATTCAAACCGATGCGGCAATCAATCGGGGCAATTCGGGCGGGCCACTTTTTAATTTAGATGGCGAAGTGATTGGCATCAATTCAGCGATTATTTCCCCTACAGGTGGGTCGGTTGGTATTGGTTTTGCCATTCCGTCTGACTTGGCACAGCAAGTTATCGGGCAATTACGCGAATTTGGTGAAACGCGGCGTAGCTGGATTGGGGTCACCATTCAGCCGGTCTCAAAAGAGCTTGCCGAAAGCCTGAATTTGGATAAGCCGCAAGGCGCACTCATTTCGAATCTTGCGCCTGGGGGGCCTGCCGAAAAGGCACAGTTGAAGCCGGGTGATGTTATTTTGAAATTTGATGGGCATGATATTGCTGAAATGCGTGATTTGCCGCGTATTGTTGCTGAAACACCGATTGAGAAAACGGTTAAAGTGGTGGTGAAACGCAATACGCGCACCAAAACCCTCACCATTACAACACAGCGTATGGAAGAGACAAATATTGCAAGCAGTCAGGCACCTATTGTCGGTTCAAAGGACACTGATGCTTTCACTTTTTCTGGTATGACATTGCGCGACCTCGACCAGGCTACACGTGAGAAAATGGGATATAAGGATGATGTGACCGGGGCTTATGTCGCTGCGGTTGAGCCGGATTCACTGGCGGCGAAAGGCCGGATTCGCGAAGGCAATGTTATTCTTGAAGTCGCATATAAAAAAATCAACTCTGCACAAGAAGCGATTGGCGTGTTGGAGCAGGTGCGTGATAGCGATAAAAAATTCGCCCTCATTTTACTGTTATCACCCGCAGGGCAGCGGTTTATTCCTTTGCAAATTGAACGCGAATAATTTGACTTATCGATTATGGGGATATAAATTATTTGACCTAAAGGTCGAATAATTATATTTGGAAACATCATTGCTATGAGTGATAAGGTTACCTATATGCCGAAAAAACTTATGCCATTGCGTAAAGATAAACGAGGTTATCCTTTATATTCCTTTGTGTCCATCCTGGGGCTTTCGGCCTGTGTGTCGGATGAGTTAGGTGATGAAGGGTTACACGTCACAACGGGCGAAGGCTCGTTGGAAACAGCGGGTATTGGTAGCTATAGCGCGCCTGCAGCAGCAGATATTGATAATGATGGGGATATGGATATGATCGCTGGCGAGATTGATGGCGAGCTTATTTATTATAAAAATGAAAATGGCACATGGGTGCGCCAATGGGGCGCGGATAATCCGTTTGCTACCCTCACAAGCGATTTGGAGGTTGCATTTAGCAGCCCGCTTTTTGCTGATATTGATGGCGATGCTGATCAGGATTTACTCGTCGGTATTAACGATAGTCGTATTCTATATTTTGAAAATCAAAACGGTATCTGGACGCAGCGCACAGGCGATGATAATCCGTTTGATGCCGTCGGTGATCAGGTGGCGGCAGATAAGGAGGAAGGCGAGGAAGGATCAAATACGGATATACGCTTTAGCGCGCCTGCTGTGGGCGATATAACGGGGGATGGCGCTTTGGAGTTATTGGTCGGCGGTAATGCTGGCTTGATTTATTATTATACCCGTAATGATAGCGGTGTATGGACTGAATTAACGGGTGAAGATAATCCGTTTGCTGATATTGATATTGGCAGTGCGAGCTCGCCAGTTTTGATTGATCTGGATGAAGACGGAGACCTTGATTTGGTTATCGGCGCGAGTGACGGGCTACTTTATTATTTTACCCGTGATGAGGCAGGCACATGGGGTGAGCTTACCGATGCGGATAATCCGTTTGACGGCGTTAGTGCCGGTGCGGAGGCAAAACCTAGTTTCTTTGATATTGATAATGATGGTGATATTGACCTGCTTCTCGGTAATTCTGATGGCGTATTTCTTACCTATGTGAATGATGGCAATCTAAATTGGACATTAGAGGATGAGGTGCAAAATGTGTTGATCAACACAGGCGCGGGCACTTATGCCGCTCCTGTGCGCATTGATTATGATAATGATGGCTATATGGATACATTTTTCGGTAATATTGAAGGCACAATCCTTTATGTTGCCGGCGGCGATGATGAAACGGAAAACCCCTTTGAGGGATATGATTTTGGCGAATATAGCGTTCCGGTTTTTTATGATTTCGATCAAGACGGTAAGGATGATTTTTTCGTGTCCAATGCAGCAGGGCAGGTGTTTTATTTGCAGCAAGATGCAGAAGGAAACTGGAACCAGGTTACCGAGGATAGTAACCCATTTACAGGCGTCAGCGGTGGCACAAACTGTAAAATAGCATTTTCCGATACAGATGGTGACGGTGATATTGATTTAGTCCTCGGAAATGACAGTGGTGGTATATATTTATTTCGCAATGATGGAGCTGATTTTACACTTGTGGAAGAAAGCCCATTTTCAGATATTGATGTGGGTAAGTATAGCGCGCCGGTTTTTGTCGATCTTGATGATGATGGCGATGATGATCTGGTTGTAGGCAATGATGCTGGGCAATTTTCTTATTTTGAAAATCAAAACAATATATGGACGGAAAAAACCGATGCCGATAATTTATTTGCGGGTATAGATATTGGGTCACATAGCACACCGAGCTTTTCACAAATTGGTGGCGATAGCACATTGGACTTGATAAGCGGCAATACGGCCGGCGAAATTATGTATTTTGTTATAGACGTCGAGTTGCTTTGAGCGGTTATAAAATAAATTCACGCATGTGATAACCTTGTATATATAGCAAGGCAGTCAGATCACTATGCGTTACCCGAAATGGCGTTGCTGCTTCAAGCGCCGGTTTGGCATGATACGCAATACCCAAACCAGCCTGTGTAACCATGGCTATGTCATTTGCGCCATCGCCCACGGCAAGTGCATCGGCGGGTGATATGTGCAGCTCAGCGCATAATTTTTGTAAAATATCAGCCTTGGCCTGTGCATCTAAAATAGGGTCGGGCACAGTGCCATCTAATCGGTTATCTTTCACACCAAGTTCATTGCAGTGGAATGAATGAAAATTAAGACGCGTGGCGATGCGTTGCACAAAAAATGCAAAGCCCCCCGAAACCAGCGCGCAATGGCTATTATGTGCCCGCATTGTCGCAATCAATGTTTGGGCACCGGGGGTAAGGGTAACTTTCTCGTCATAAAGTTTCTGTAAATATGTAAGCGGTAAATCGCGTAATAACGCGACACGTTCGCGTAAGGCATGGGTAAAGTCAATCTCACCAAGCATGGCACGGCGGGTAATATCGGTGACTTGCGCGCCAATGCCTGTCATGTCAGCAAGCTCATCTAAACATTCTTGCGGAATAATAGTTGATTCCATATCGGCCACGAGCAGCTGCTTGCGCCGGTTTTGCGCTGGTGTGCAAAATATATCAAGCGGGCGTTCCCCGATTATATCTTGAGCAATAGACAGTATATGTTCCTCTGTGCCAGTGCAATAAAACGAAACCGCCTCATATGGCGCAAGCATATCGTGCTTTGTGCTGTTCAGGCTTGTGCTTAAACGCATTATGAGCGCATCATCAATCACCGGATTATCCGCTGCTGCAATAAGAGTAAGGGCGTATTCCATCTAGGCCTCAATCAGGTTACATATGGCTTTATGAATGATTCTCCTAAATTTGTCTTGCTGCTGGCAGGGCCTACAGCAAGTGGCAAATCGGCTTTGGCGATGCAGGTGGCAGAACGCTATAATGGTGAGATTGTGAATGCAGATTCTTTACAAGTCTATGCCGATTTGCGTATTTTATCATCCCGCCCGACAAAAGCCGATATGGAAAAACTTCCGCACCATCTCTATGGGCATATTCCGGCCACAAAAATATATAATGTCGGCATATGGCAGACCGAGGCTTCTAAGGTGATTAAAGATATTCTGACACGCGGAAAATTGCCAATCGTAACGGGCGGAACAGGGCTTTATTTCAAAAGCCTTACCGATGGCTTGGCCCCTATTCCCGATATAGATTTACAAATGCGCGACCATATACGGGCGCGCTTGCAAGAGGAAGGGCATGACGCGCTCTATCAGGAACTTATGATGCATGATGCCCCCCTTGCGGCGCGGCTTCGTCCGCATGATACGCATCGCATTATACGTGGGCTTGAGGTTTATCATGCCAGCGGTAAGCCCTTATCTTATTGGCAGGCGCAACCGACATATCCACCTCTGGCATGTGATTTTATCAAGATTCTGCTTATGCCCACGCGCGCATGGCTTTATGAGAGATGCGATGCGCGCTTTTTTGCCATGCTGCACGCAGGCGCATTAGATGAGGTAAAAGCCTTGCGGCATATTGTGGGTGATGGGGGGGTGAAGCAGGCCATAGGCGTAAAGCAGCTGAGTGCTTATCTCGTAGGCGATATGACACTGGATGATGCCATCAGCAAAGCGCAGCAGCAAACCAGAAACTATGCCAAACGGCAAATGACATGGTTTCGCAATCAGATGGTTACGTGGAAAAGCATAAAAGAGAAAGAATATTACTTAAAAACAGATTATATTCTTAATTTTATTACTGAAAAGGGCTTGACCACACCCCTAAGCCAGCATAAAACCCCATAACATATAAGGCATATTGTGGAAAGGTAAAGCCGATGAAGACACAAGCAATGAGCGGAGCACATATGGTGTTACACGCCCTGAAAGATCAGGGGGTGGCGCATATTTTCGGCTATCCGGGTGGTGCGGTTTTACCAATCTATGATGCACTTTATGAGCAAAACGATATTGAACATATTTTAGTGCGCCACGAACAAGGGGCAGCCCATGCGGCAGAAGGCTATGCACGTTCTACGGGTAAGCCTGGCGTTATGCTGGTGACATCCGGCCCCGGTGCGACCAATGCGGTAACGGGGCTTGCCGATGCATTATTGGATAGTATTCCATTAGTGTGCATAAGCGGGCAGGTGGCGACAAACTTTATCGGCAGTGACGCCTTTCAAGAAGCCGATACGGTGGGCATTACGCGGCCTTGCACAAAACATAATTATTTGGTTTCCGATATTAAAGATTTGCCACGCATTTTGCATGAAGCCTTTCATGTAGCAACCAGTGGACGACCGGGACCAGTTCTGATTGATATTCCGAAAAATATACAATTCGAAACAGGCGATTATATAAGTCCCGCAGCGATAAAGCATCGCACTTATCTGCCGCAAATAAAAGGCGATGTAGACGCGATAAAACAGGCGATTAAATTGATCGCCACCGCGAAACGCCCGGTTTTTTATACAGGGGGCGGCATTATCAATTCCGGCCCGGCTGCCAGCAAACTTTTGCGCCAATTTGTTGAGATGACGGGGTTTCCGATTACCTCGACGCTTATGGGGTTGGGCGCATTTCCGGCGTCAGATGAGAAGTGGCTGGGTATGTTGGGTATGCATGGCACATATGAGGCGAATCTGGCCATGCATGAATGCGATGTGCTTATCAATATTGGTGCTCGTTTTGATGATCGCATTACGGGGCGTTTGGATGCGTTTTCACCAAGCTCAAAGAAAATTCATATTGATATTGACCCATCTTCTATCAATAAAAATATTCGTGTTGATGTGCCGATTATCGGCGACTGCGCGCATGTGTTGGAGGATATAATCAGAATTTGGAAAGCGCAGGCCGAGCAAAACGATGCCGCTGCCCTTAAAAAATGGTGGGCACAAATTGAGGAATGGCGTGCAGTGAAATGCCTGGGCTTTGCTGAGGATAAAACAGCGATTAAGCCGCAATATGCGATTAAACGGCTCTATGAGCTTACCAAAGATAAACAAGCATTTATCACAACCGAAGTGGGACAGCACCAAATGTGGGCCGCACAATATTATCATTTTGATGCGCCCAATCAGTGGATGACGTCAGGCGGCTTGGGCACTATGGGCTATGGCTTGCCTGCCGCTGTTGGCGTGCAAGTGGCGCATAGAGATGCGTTGGTGATTGATATTGCCGGCGAAGCCTCGGTATTGATGACCATGCAGGAAATGTCAACAGCAGTGCAATATCGCTTGCCGATTAAAATATTCATTTTGAATAATGAATATATGGGCATGGTGCGCCAATGGCAGGAATTATTGCATGGGGGACGCTATTCACAAAGCTATTCAGAGGCTTTGCCTGATTTTGTGAAACTGGCCGAGGCCTATGGCGCTATCGGCATGCGTGCACAAACACCTGATGAGCTTGATGATGCGATTAAAGAGATGTTAGCCGTCAATGCGCCGGTTATTTTTGATTGTCGCGTGACAAAGGAAGAGAATTGCTTTCCCATGATCCCATCAGGCGCGGCACATAATGAGATGATTTTAAGCGGTGATATAGATAAAATTACCATTTCTGATGCTGGAAAAACTTTGGTTTAATATATTTCAAATTGACACCGGCTATGGGGCGAATTAAGAAGTCAGGCAAGATGAGTGATGTAACATATATAAAAAGCCATATTATGGCGGTATTGGTTGATAATGAGGCCGGCGTGCTTGCACGCGTGGTCGGTTTATTTTCCGGGCGTGGCTATAATATTGATAGCCTTACCGTGGCACAAGTGGATGGCGTAGCCAATCAATCGCGCATTACACTTGTCACGAGCGGCACGGCGCAGGTGATAGAACAAATTAAAGCGCAGCTCGGCCGTTTGGTGCCAGTTCATCGCGTTATTGATCTTACGGTTGAAGCCGAAAGTGTCGATCGTGAACTAGCCCTTATTAAGGTTGTTGGCAAGGGTGATGCACGTGTTGAGGCATTGCGCATGTCAGAGGCGTTTCGTGCGCGTGTGGTAGATGCGACGCCACAATCTTTTATATTTGAGCTAACGGGACGTAGTGAAAAAATAGATGCATTTATTGAATTGATGCGTCCACTAGGCTTGCAGGAAATATCGAGAACAGGTGTTGCGGCAATTTCCCGCGGTGCCGAAACATTATAAGCAAAGGGAGACATTTATGAGCTTAACGGTTTTTTATGATAAGGATACAAATATAGACCTTATTCGGGGAAAGAAAGTCGCCATTATTGGCTATGGTAGCCAAGGCCATGCCCATGCGCTGAATTTGCGCGATAGCGGTGTTGCGGATATTTGTGTGGCTCTGCGTGAGGGGTCGGCCTCTGCAGATAAGGCACGTAATGAGGGATTAGCGGTAAAATCAGTTGCCGATGCGGCTAAATGGGCAGACGTTGTGATGATGCTAACCCCGGATGAATTGCAGCGTGATATTTATAACGCTCATTTACGTGATAATATGCAAGCAGGTGCAGCACTTATGTTTGCCCACGGGCTTGCCATTCATTTTAATCTTATTGAGCCGCGTGCGGATATGGATATATTTATGGTAGCCCCCAAAGGGCCTGGCCATACGGTGCGGAGTGAATATTTGCGTGGCGGCGGGGTGCCTTGCCTGATTGCCGTGCACCAAGATGCGAGCGGTGACGCGCATGCCTTAGCCCTTTCCTATGCAAGCGCTATGGGCGGTGGACGCTCCGGCATTATCGAAACAAGTTTCCGCGAAGAATGCGAAACCGATTTATTTGGCGAGCAGGCAGTGCTATGCGGTGGCCTGGTAAGCCTTATTCAAGCAGGCTATGAAACCTTAACCGAGGCAGGCTATGCCCCTGAAATGGCTTATTTTGAATGTCTGCACGAGGTAAAGCTGATTGTTGATCTCATGTATGAAGGTGGCATTGCCAATATGAATTATTCCATCTCCAATACGGCTGAATTTGGTGAATATGTCACCGGCCCCCGCATTGTGACGGATGAAACCAAACAGGAAATGAAGCGTGTATTAGCGGATATTCAATCAGGACGCTTCACCGATAGGTGGATGCAGGGCGGCCAACAGGAAATCAAACAGTTGCGCGAAACATGCGCCGCACACCCCATAGAAGAGGTCGGGCGCAATTTACGCCAAATGATGCCGTGGATTGGTGCAGGAAAATTAGTCGACAAAGAAAAAAACTAGATTATGCGCTTGGGCTGATTTATATTGTTTCGCGCATAGTGAATAACTCTTACGCCTCTATAAGACACGAAAACTTGCCGCTTGCAGTTAAGATGACCTGCCAATAGAGTTTTGGTCTGACGCAAACCGTGAAAAACGCGATAATATCGGCATATCTTTTACAAGTTTTGAAAACAAAGCCTTCAAATGTTCCGGAAGAACAAGAAGAACAGGCACCAGAATTAGCGTTAATAAGGTCGAAAAGCCTAATCCAAAAATAATTGCGTTTGAAAGCTGTAGCCACATGGCCGCGTCTGGGTTAGAAAATTCAACCGAGGGTTCAATTATATTGATGGTTGCCCCAATTGCCATAGGTAAAAGACCTATAATGGTTGTGGTTGTGGTAAGCAAAATAGGCCGCAAGCGTTGCCCTGCCGTGCGCAAGATAGCGGTATATCTATCTAATCCTGTTTTGAGCAAGCGTTGATATGTATCAATCAATACGATTGAATTATTCACAATAATGCCAGCCAGAGCAACAATGCCGGTGCCAGTCATAATCACGCTAAATGTTTGTTGGGTAAGGACAAGCCCGAGTAACACACCTATGGTTGAGAATATAATGGTTGAAAGCGTTAAAATTGTGTAATAAAGGCTGTTAAATTGCAGCAATAAAATAATAAACATAATAAAGAGTGAGGCCAGTGCTGCACGCGTTAAAAATGTTATTGATTCCACTTGGTCTTCATTATTACCGCGCAATAGCATAAACACACCAGGCGTGGGAGTGTTATTTTCAAACCAGGTCGAAAAGGCGGCCGTTGCATCGCTGGTCAAATATTTCTCTCCCGTATCGGGATTGATCGCCGTATTCGCGCGAAATGTAATTGTGCGCAAACCATCAACCCGCGTAATCTCATCTAATCTTGCCCGTGGCAGGCGTGTTAAAAAATTACTTGCTGGCACAAGCCCTGCATTTGTCATAACACGCAAATCATCCAGCTTATCAATCGTGCGATCGCTCTCTGGCAGACGCGCACGAATATCAATTTCGTCATCTGAATCATCTGGCCGATATCTTGCAACCAATAAACCATTCGTTACGAGCTGGGTAACGCCACCTAATGTTTCAATATCTGCATCATAAAAGCCCGCCTTCTCGCGATTGGTTATAAATTCCCATTTAATACCCGGTAAGGGAAGGCTATTGTCAATATCAACAAACAAATCACTGCGGTCACTCAAAAACGCGTTTAAGTTTTGCGCTTCTTTTTCTATATCGTCAAAATCAAATCCACGTATTTCGACTTCAAGGTTTTTCCCTTGCGGTGGCCCATCTTCACGTTCCTGAATTTCAACACGGATACCAGCAACCTTATTGGCCTTACGATGAATATCATCAATGATCTGGCGTGCGGGCTTGCGTGTGTTATAGGGAGAAAACTCAATGCGTATTTGCCCAATCATATCGGCCGGTATATCCGGGTTAATACTCGTCGATGCGCCCGCGCGGGTAAAGGCATATTTAATACCTGGCGTTGCTAATATAATATCTTCAACTTTTCGTGTCAGGCGATCGGCCTGGGCGGTTGAAATATTACCTTGCGCCTTAATATAAACATTTGCCTGGTCGGGCTCGGCGCCTGTGAAAAACTCTGTTCCTTTATTTGCAGAAATATAAAACATGAAAACAGAGAAAACAACGATAATTGCACCGATAATCGTAATAAAAGGCGACTGAATACATTTATTTAAGAAGCGAATATAACGCCCTGTCCATCCATCAAGCTCGAGTATATTTTGATCACTTTCAGCCGTAAGCGCAGTTGAAATGCTACTATTGGCCTGCATGGTTTTACCGAATAAGCCGCCAAGCACGGGTATAAACACCATGGTTGTTGCCAGCGCAACACATAGAATAATGGTAACGGTTATCGGCAAATAAGACATAAACTTGCCGGGTATGCCTGGCCAAAATAACAGAGGAGCAAAGGCGGCTAATGTTGTGGCGGTGGAAGATAATACAGGCAAAAACATACGTTGGGTTGCCATAGCATAAGCCTGCTTACGCTCCAAGCCTTCGGCCATTTTCCTATCAGCATATTCTACAATAACAATGGCGCCATCAACCAAAATACCGACTGATAAAATAAGCCCGAACATAATCACTATATTGAGGGTATAGCCAAAAACCACCAAAATAAAAAAACTAACCACAAAGGAAATCGGAATGGCCATGCCAACCAAAAGCGCTGAGCGTAGGCCGAGCGTGGCAATCACCAAAATCATAACCAAAATAATGGCATTGGTAATAGATAGTTCCAATGATGTAATCATATTCTCAATATAGGTTGAAAAATCAGATGAATAATCGACCTTAATATTTTCATCCCAATTTGCGGTAAAATTATCGGTAATGCGGCGAATATCGGCGGTGGTATCCAAAATATTTTCACCAATGCGTTTGCTTACTTCAATGGCAATCACCGGCTTGCCGTTAAAGCGCGCATAGCTGGTTGCATCTTTGAAAGACCGCCGCAATTCGGCAATATCTTTGATACGAATAATAGCCTCGCCATCGCGCTTCACCGGCAGGTTCAAAACATCATCTGCTGTTTCTATCAGACCAGAAATATCAATGGCAAAGCGCCCACCTTCATTATCTAAACTACCTGCCGGGATAAGCTGGTTATTGCTATTAAGCATGCTAATAAGCTGCGTGCTAGAGATTTCATATGTTTCCAGTTTTACCGGATCAATAATGATCTCCAAAACTTCTTCTCTGAACCCCCTTAAATTGGCTTCTAAAACATTGGGCAGATTGGCTATTTCATCCTTTAATGCGCGTGCATGCCTATAAAGCGTGCGCTCGGGCACATTGCCAGATAAATTAACCACGAGAACGGGAAAAAGCGAGGCATTAAATTCAAGAATAACGGGTTCGTCTGCCTCTTGCGGAAAACGACTTTTTACCATATTGACTTTTTCGCGTATATCCGCGAGCGCTTTGTCAGAATTGAAGTTTACATCAAACCGCGCTATCGCGCCGACACTATTTTGTTGCGATATAGTGGTCACTTCCTTTAAGCCAGTTAATTGCTGCAATTCCAGTTCAATCGGTTTGGCAATCAGCCGTTCGCCATCTTCGGGTGATAGGCCAGACAGAGTTACACCAATATAAATGAAAGGAACCGGAATATCAGGGTCAGCTTCTTTGGGAATGGTGATATAAGAAACAATACCTGCGAATGTAAGCGCAATAATAAGACCAATTACAGCGCGCCAGCTTTCTATCGCGGCTAATGTAAATTTATATATCATCTCGAACTAACTTCTATATTTTGTTGCGTTTTTTTATGTGTAATTTCGGTTGTAACTTCTTGCCCGGCACGCACAAACTCCTGCCCTACAGTGATGAGCAATTCTTCTGAATTAAGCCCATCAACCCATGCCCCCTCAGCATTATCAGAAAGAATTGAGACAGGCCTAAAGCGCACAATATTTTGTTGATCAACCACATGCACACCGATTTTGCCGTCATCATTCAGCACCAGCACACCTTGTGGAATAAGCGATGCGGTGGTTTTATCCATATCAATATCCACCTCCACACTTACGCCGTCGCGCAATTCATTTTTCTTATTCGGAATATCCATTTCAACGCGAAATGTCCGGGTTTTCAAATTTGGGGTTTCGGCAATGAAACTAACTTTGCCTTTTATGGTTTCACCAGTGATAAAACGTGCCGTAACATGATTGCCCACACGCATATCTTTCACGGCGTTTTCAGAGACATAGGCAACCACATAAAGCGGGTCTTTATCTACAATCGTTGCACAAGGCATGCCGGGGGTTAGGTAATCGCCAACCCTTACCGGAATATCATCAATAATGCCCTTAAAGGGGGCGCGAATGTAAATGCGATCATATTCAACCGCATAGGATCTTGTTGCGGCACGTGCTGATTCATAAGCGGCTTGTGCATTTGCCAGATATGTTTTTGACACATAATCTTTTTGATAAAGCCGAATGGCTGCATCGCGCTCTAATTTGTGCGAGGCTTCAGCGGCGCGGGCATCTTTTAGTTGTGCATAACGTGCATCTGCATGTAATTGGCAGATGAGGTGTCCGTTTTTCACGGTGGTTCCCTTATCAACATTTATTTTGCGAATAATGCCTGACGTTTGTGCGGTAACTGACACACGCCTTTCTGCTTCGCTATAGGCGTTTAGGGTAACTGTTTTTCGGAAAGATTGTGCATTTATAACTTGCGTTTCGACATGCGCCAATGTGCTTTGTTGATTTTGCTCTTGTATGGCGACTGCCGGTGTGGTTTCGGGCGTTTTATTTCCCAAAGCGAGCCATAAGAACAATAAAACAGCAAGACCGCCTGCCACAATTTTAGAAAAATGTCGTGATAAATTCTCAGGAAAATAAGATGCTATTTTCTTGAAAATAGCATTGCTTTCTTTTGATTGTGTAGGTTTTTGTAAAGGCCGGCGCCCTTGGGGCATAGGCCGTCTTTGTGCGCCGCGTCTATTGCGATCATCTCTTTGTGAATTGGACATATATGTTTCTCGAATTTTTAGTCTATAAATACAATATGTAGCGTATAGTATAGCTATACTACGACACATATAGTATACATGATTCTATGCTAGAATAGCAAAAAATGACCGAAAACACATGAAAAATTGACGTGTATATTGCACGATATAATTACAGTTTATAGCGTGATTCTATATATGTGCAGCCATATGACTTGCCTGATAAATGGCGGCCTTGGCGTCAAGCTCGGCAGCTTTATAGGCACCGCCCACAAGCGCGGCAGTCACCCCGGCTGCTTGCAGAGCATCATAAAGCCCGGTGCGGCTTTCTTGTCCGGCACAAATAATGACCTGATCGACCCCAAGCAATTCGGGTTTTCCGTTGAGGAGAATATGCAAGCCTGCATCATCTATGCCTATATAGTCCACGCCATTGAGCATTTTCACACCGCGCCGTGCTAAAGTCAGCCGATGCGTCCACCCTGTGGTTTTACCTAAGCCACGCCCGACGCGGCTATCTTTGCGCTGCATCAGATAAACCTCGCGGGTCGCCCGTGCGGTTTGTGGTTCAATGCCGGTTACGCCGCCGCGTGGGTGGTTTTTGAAGTCGATTCCCCATTCTTTGGCAAAAACATCAATATCCAATGCCGCCGACACACCCGCATGGCTAATCAATTCGGCCACATCAAAGCCAATCCCGCCCGCACCCATAATCGCGACCTTTTCACCCAGAGTGACTTTGCCGCGAATAACATCAATATAAGACACGACTTTTTCATGCATGATGCCGTCAATATCTGGCACGCGCGGGGTAATGCCCGTGGCGACAATAATATGATCGAACCCCGTCAGCATATCGGGCGTTGCATGGGTATTAAGCCGCACATCAATCTTCAGCTTAGCCAGCATACGCGTATAATAACGAATGGTCTCGTGAAACTCTTCTTTACCGGGAATACGCTTGGCCAGATTAAATTGCCCGCCAATTTCATCGGCTGCCTCGAATAGACTTATTTTATGCCCGCGTTCTGCCGCAGTGACGGCATAGGCCAGCCCTGCAGGCCCTGCACCGATAACGGCAATATGTTTGGGGGCTTGTGTCGGTTCATAAGCAAGCATGGTTTCATGACACGCACGCGGATTAACCAGACAAGAGGTGATTTTGCCGGCAAATGTGTGATCCAGACACGCCTGATTACACGCGATACATGTATTGATCTCATCATCGCGTCCCTGTTCTGCTTTTAGCATAAAGTCGCTATCAGCAAGCATGGGGCGCGCCATAGATACCAAATCAGCATCGCCGCGCAGCAATACATCTTCGGCCACATGCGGCATATTGATGCGGTTTGAGGTGATACAGGGAATAGAGACCGCATCGCGCACCCTTTTTGTTACCGACGTGAAAGCCGCGCGCGGCACCATGGTCGCTATGGTCGGCACGGCGCTTTCATGCCAGGTGAAATGGGTAGAGATAATATTCACGCCTGCCTGCTCTAAAGCCTGTGAGAGCTGCACAATTTCATCCCATGACATGCCGTCTTGCAGCATATCCATAGCAGCGATACGGAAAATAATGATAAAATCATCGCGCACCGCTTTGCGGCAGGCTTTGGTGACGTCGAGCGGAAAGCGCATCCGGTTTTCATATGTGCCGCCATAATCATCGGTGCGGCGATTGGTTTTTTGCACCAAAAAGGCCGAAAGCAAATAGCCTGCTGACCCGATAATCTCAATGCCATCATAGCCGGCCTGTTCCGCCATAGCGGCGCAATTTGCAAAATCATCAATTTGCTTTTGAATACCCGCTTGGTCGAGCTCATTGGGAATATGCCGTGCTATGGGAGACTTGATTGCGCTAGGCGCAACCAAAGTCTCCGTGCCGGCAAGCGGCCCCATATGCAAAATTTGCAGACAAATTTTTACATCTGCATCAGCACCATGCACCGCCTGGGTAATGCACCTATGCTGCGCGGCGTCTTCGGGGGTTGATAATTTTGCACCAATGCCCCCTTCTTCATTAGGAGAAATACCACCGGTAATGATCATGCCCACCCCACCTGCGGCGCGTTCTGCATAAAAGGCGGCCATGCGTTCATAGCCATTCTCAGCCTCTTCCAGCCCCGTATGCATAGACCCCATAATGGCGCGGTTTTTAATCGTCGTGAATCCTAAGTCAAGCGGTGCGAATAAATGCGGATATGTTTCATAGCCGATTTTGCTTGCGCTATTTTGCATGATATGCTCCCTTACTATTAGTGGGAGTAGTTAAACTTATGCAGCCACAAAAATCAAGCGGTGTTATTCTGGCGTGCCTCATCGGTGTCTTGCTTGTTGCTGGTGCGCCCTTCATATTCATTCAGGCTGATTATATGCATTATAATTGGCGCCTGCCTGCAACAGATAAAGGCGTTTACGGCGAGTCTGCAATGGTGGTAAGCGCGCATGAGATGGCTTCTGCCATCGGGCGCGATATTTTGCAGGCCGGTGGCAATGCGTTTGATGCAGCTATCGCGGTGCATTTTGCCCTGGCGGTGGTCTATCAGCAGGCCGGCAATATTGGTGGGGGCGGTTTTATGGTATATCGCTTGGCCGACGGTGAGGCGGGTGCGTTGGATTTTCGCGAAACGGCACCGCTTGCCGCCCATGCCGATATGTATCTGGATGAACAGGGCAATGTGATTAAGGGAAAGAGCCTAACGGGCGTTTATGCAGTTGCTGTGCCGGGTGCGGTTGCCGGCATGGCAGAGATATATGATAAATTCGCCTCGCAAAACTGGGCTGAGCTTATCGCGCCATCTGTGAAATTGGCGCGCGATGGGTTTGTCTTAACCGAAAAAGCCGCCCGCATGTTTAACCGCTATCAAACCGTGTTTGCACAGCAAAATAGATGGGCAACGCCCGTGATACATGATGCGCCATGGCAGGCGGGCGATGTGATAAAGTTCCCCGTGCTTGCCACTACCTTGCAGCGCATTGCCGCGAATGGGCGCGATGAATTTTATAAGGGTGAAACGGCGCGCGCGCTGGTAGATGAAATGCGTGCGCAAGGCGGGCTGATTACCTATGAAGATTTAGCTGCTTATCGCGCGGTGTGGCGTGAACCGATTATATTTGATTATCGCGGACATAAGCTCATCACCATGCCACCGCCTTCAAGCGGTGGGGTTGCGCTGGTACAATTACTTAAGGGCATAGAAAAATATGATATTGCGTCTATGCGGCATAATCGTGCGGCTTATCTGCATTTACTGACCGAGCTTGAACGGCGCGTTTATGCCGATCGGGCAACGCATCTGGGTGATACGGATTTTGTATCCGTCAATATCGCGCAGCTTACCAATAATGATTATATTACCGCGCGCATGGCGGATATTTCGCACACGCAAAAAACGGATAGCCGCACAATTAAGGCAGGGCATGTTGACTCTATTGAAAGCGTGGAGACCACCCATATTTCGATTGTCGATAGCATGGGCAATGCGGTGGCGATAACCACGACGCTTAACGGTAATTTCGGCTCAAAGGTGGTGGTGCGCGACGGCGGCTTTTTCCTCAATAATGAAATGGATGATTTTTCAATCAAGCCCGGCCACGCCAATCAATTTGGGCTTGTGGGTGCCGATAAAAATGCCATTGCGCCACAAAAACGCATGCTAAGCTCTATGACCCCGACCATTGTCGAAAAGGATGGCGCGCTGAAGCTGGTGGTTGGCACGCCAGGTGGCGCGACCATTATTACATCCATATTTCAAACCCTGCTTAATATTATAGATTTTGACATGACCGCCCAGCAAGCGGTGAATGCACGTAAAAGCCACCATCAATGGCAGCCAGATATGATTTTGCTCGAGCGCGGCACACCGTCACTTTTCACCTATCTTGGCCTGAAGCGATTAGGCCATCGCCTGCATATGTGGCCGCGCTTTACCTATGAGCTCGGGCGGGTGGAAGCGATTTTGGTGCATCCAGATGGGCGGCTTGAAGGCGCTGCCGATTATACACGCGGATATGATGATCGCGCCTATGGGTTTTAGGCATAAAGTTCTGTCTTGAATTTTTATGTTAAACACGGCACATAGGAAATATGAGACCCCATACACATAATGATGCGCTTAATGTGCCTGCGCCCCAGGGCGCGGATAAGATTGTTGTGGCCGCGCTTTATAAATTTGTCGCGCTTAAAGGGCTGGCGCAGCATCAGCAAGCGTTACGCACAATATGCAGGCGCAAGAAAATTATGGGCACAGTGTTATTGGCCAAAGAGGGTATTAACGGCACCATAAGCGCCACATATAAAGATATGCAAGCCTTAATGGACTGGTTTGGCGCGCATGCGTTGTTTCATGATATAAAACCAAAATATAGCTTTGCGCCTGCACACATATTCTATCGTATGAAAGTGCGGCTTAAAAAAGAAATCGTGACAATGGGCGAACCCGATATAGATCCGGCGCATTGTGTGGGGCGTTATGTGCCGCCGCAAGAGTGGGATGCGCTGATTGACGACCCGGAAACATTGGTGATTGATACGCGCAATGATTATGAAGTTGCCATTGGCACATTTGAACATGCGGTAAACCCGAACACGGCCCGCTTTCGTGATTTTCCGGCCTGGCTTGATGGCTATCTGGCACAGCTTCCTGCCGATAAGCAGCCGAAAAATATCGCTATGTTTTGCACTGGCGGTATTCGCTGTGAAAAATCGACCTCTTATCTGGTGTCGAAGGGGTTTGAAAATATATTTCATTTAGAGGGCGGCATTTTGAAATATCTTGAAACCCAACCCGAAGCCACCAGCAAGTGGCAGGGTGAATGTTTTGTGTTCGACCACCGTGTATCGGTAAAACACGGGCTTGTGCCGGGCGATTATGATATGTGCCATGCCTGCCGCATGCCACTTACGGCAGAAGAAAAAAACCATGCCCAGTATCAGGCTGGCATGTCCTGCCCCAAATGCTATGGCACGCATAATGCTGCACGCGAACAGCGCTTTCGCGAACGCCAAAAACAAATCGAACTTGCGCGCGCGCGTGGCGAAAAACATATCGGCGCGCGTGAGACGTAAACGGGATGTTGAAAACATATCCCCAGTGTCGTTACTGTGCTATATAATCACTTTTCCCTTGACATAGATATAATCTCTAGGGGATAAACTAGCTTCGAAGGAGACTTAGATATGTCTGGTAATAAATATTCTATATTTAATATGTCGAAAAGCGATCAATTAAAACGCCTTCAAGCGCGCTTTTTCTTGGGCAATGTTTTGGCACGCCTTGGCCTGTATCTAACACAAAGCGAAGTCGATGCGCTTAGAAAAGAGGCAACAAAGCCTTTTTGGTCAAAAAAATATAAGCAATATTTTTAATGGCCGCCCCTGCTGTTCAGGCGCGTATAAGAAAACAAGGTAAACAGAGCACATATCTCATATTAGGCATAGCTGTAACATTATTTGGCATTGCCGTAACGGCTTTTTTTTCATTATGACCAAACCGATAATTTATAGTTTTCGCCGTTGCCCCTATGCGATGCGCGCGCGTATGGCGATTGCCCATGCCGGGCGCGACGTTACGTTACGCGAGATTTTATTGCGCGATAAGCCGGCGGCCATGCTTGCGGCCTCACCCAAGGCAAGCGTGCCGGTTTTAGTCTTGCCCGATGGCACGGTGATAGATGAGAGCCTGGATATTATGCGCTGGGCTGTCGTGGATATGCCGCTTATCGCGTCTGCTGAATGGGATTTAATCGCGCTTTTTGATGACACATTCAAATATCATTTAGACCGTTATAAATATGCCAGCCGCTATGAAAATGCCGATGCCCATGCGCATCGCACAGCAGCGCATGATATATTGCGCGATTTGGAACCGCGCCTGCACCATAAGAGCTGGTTAAATGGCGCAGATTACGGCTTTACCGATTTAGCCATTTTGCCCTTTATTCGGCAGTTTCGTATTGCTGATATGGCATGGTTTGATGCAGAGCTTGCTTTACCACAAATCGCAAATTGGCTTTCCGGCTTTTTAGACCTGCCGTTATTTTTAGGGGTTATGCAAAAATACCCCATATGGCAAGATACGGGTGAGGAAGTAGATTTCCCGTAAAACAGATAGGGAGGGGATATGAGTGAGTTTATGCATAAGCATGTTGTGGTTACATGTGCCGATGTTTATATGGGTGCGCCGATTGCCGCGCATTTCGAAGAGCTTGGCGCGCGCGTTACGCGCGATTTTAGCGCGCTCGTAACACAGGCAGAAATTGACGCGCTGGTTGAAACAGCAGGCGATACGGATATTTTGATTATCAATTTAGATGAACCGCCGCACACATGTTTGGCCGATGCGATAACAGATGAAGACTGGTTTGCGCTGGCAGATAAACTGGTGCACCCGCTTATGCGCCTGGTGCGCGGCTTTTTGCCGGCCATGAAAGCCAAACAGAGCGGAAAAATAATTGCCGTCACCAGCGCTGCCCCTTTGCGGGGCATTGCTAAAAATAGCGCCTATTGCGCCATGCGCGGGGCACAAAATGCTTTTATCCGCGCAGTGGGGTTGGAGCTTGCGCGCGATAATGTGCAGGTAAATGCCATTGGGCAAAATTATGTGCGGAATGAAACCTATTATCCGGATAGTTTAATTGCCAATGAAAAATTTCAGGCGCATCTAAAGGCGCAGGTGCCCACTTTACAGGTTGCTCCGGAAACCGAAACGGCGCGCTTGGCTGCCTTTTTGGCCTCGGCGCATAATACGCATATTGTCGGCCAAATTATTCCCTTTGCTGGCGGCTGGGCATAGGGCGCATATATGAGGGTGAGCTGGAGGCGGCCAAGGGTGTATGGTAAGCCCTCATAATTATTTTTAAGCGTATTGCTATTGGACATATATAATTATCTCCCGGTCATAAATGTGTAATGAATCCCCACAATGGGGGTATTCTTTCCATTTGGTAATCGGGGAGTAACAAACCGTATGTATGAAACGGCTACGACGCTTTCGGTCGTTTATACCCATCCATTCCTTACGAAATGACTGGATAAACCTGTTTTATGACGCCGTCTCCCCGATCATAATCGGGAAAACGGCCTGTAACGGTGGCAAACCGCATACTAAGCGGTGCTGTGTCTACTAGACGAAATTAAGGGGCAAAAGTCAAGTATCATAAAGTATAAGTTGCTTTTTGTTGCTAAATAGCTTATATTTATTATTAATTAATAGCAATTTGCTATACAAATTAAGGAGTATATCTATGTCTAAGATAATTGTTCAAAGCCGTGTGTCCGAAGACTTAAAACAAGATGCTGAAGATATATTCGCTGCCATGGGGCTTACCATATCAGAGGCCATTCGTTTATTTTTATATCAGACCGTAACCGAATATCAGCTTCCCTTTACGCCGGCTTTGCGTAAACCCTCGGAAGGTTTTAAGCAAGCCATGCAAGAGCTTGATAATGGAAAAGCCGAGCATTTTGATACGATTGATGATTTTGAAGCGCGCTGGAAATAGGTCTTTATGAGCCGTTATATTGAGCAATCGAGCCGCTTCAAAAAGCAAATGCGTCTTATGCAAAAACGCGGCAAGGATATATCAAAAATCCTTACCATTATTCGTATGATCGCCCTTAACCAACCCCTTCCCCAGCATCACCGTGATCACCAGCTTATCGGCAATTTCAAAGGGTGCCGAGAATGTCATAGTGAAGCTGATTGGTTGTTGATTTATCGCTTGACAGCAGATGACGGGCTTGAACTTGTCGAAACCGGAACACATGCTGACTTATTTTAAGGCAGGATTTACTCTATTTGTTACATTGGTTATGGGCTTATGTATTAAGACCTGACATAAAGGTATCTAGGATGCGGCCAGGGGTGCATGAGAATTTTTATAAAAACTTAAAAAAGACGATAGATCACAGAAAATACTTATTCTTTATAAAAAATATGCCGCCCGATTTGCGTGACTTTCAGCAAATGATTTTTCCAAAACGGGTTCACATAATCGGCATGATAATGCGTTACATGTTTCATGTCTTCGCTGAGCATAAAGCCAGTGAGTTTAATTTCGGCCAAGCGCACAGCACGCTCCCATAATTGCCTATTATAAGCCCGCTCCAAGCGCCCGTCACAG
The DNA here is from genome assembly GCA_965227805.1 of Parvibaculaceae bacterium. Classification (GTDB taxonomy): domain Bacteria; phylum Pseudomonadota; class Alphaproteobacteria; order RS24; family RS24; genus CBDDGJ01. The sequence continues at coordinate 1,239,576 of CBDDGJ010000003.1, forward strand.
GCGAAAGAAAACTGGCATCTATGCCGCCGCTTTTCATTTTGATAAACCACCCCGCAAATACTTGCCGGATAACGCCTGTCACGTGCGCGATTGACAACAACATTAGCCACGGCCGCCCAGCCTTCAACCGGCTCGCTACGGGCTTCAAAATAAATGGCTTGCGCCAAACAATGACGCGCTGTCGCAAAATCTTCATGCCCCTTAGCACTTTTGCGCCCCTTAAATTGTGCTGCTAAAGCAAGATAATGCCTATCTTGCTCATTACCAGCATATGTTTCTATCAACCCGTCACTTTTTGGCAGATATGATGCTGCCGCCTGCGCCGACACGATAAACCCTGTATTGAAAGCAAAAATAATAGCTAAACCACTTATATAAGTGGCTATATTTTTATATAATTGGGCTGCTTTCATGGATAAACTCCTTTATGCTTATATACATATATCTTTAAGCAGGTGTGCAATATACATTCCGATTCATGTTATTTTCCAGCATTTTCGATAGGCGTGGATTCACAACATATTACGTAATACTACACATATTTTAATTTTTAAGTATGCGTTTATGTTGCGTTTTTATGGCAAAATTGCGGCATTATACTTAATCTTATGTAGTAATAACGACAGATTATTTTAAGATTTTAGGGCAGCTTGTGCGGCAGAAAGCCGGGCGACAGCCACTCTGTGCGGGGTGCAAGATACATAATCCATACCCAGTTCTATGCAATAGGCAATGGAATAGGGGTCTCCTCCATGGTCGCCGCATAAACCGAACTCAATATCCTGCTTTTGCGCGCGTGCCGCATCAATGGCTATACGCATCAGGGCGCCCACACCTTTTATGTCAATTTGCACAAATGGATCAGCCGGAAATATATCATGGGTTTGATAGCTTTTTAGGAAACTAACCGCATCATCCCGGCTTAACCCTAAACAGCTTTGTGTTAAATCATTACTGCCGAATGTAAAAAAGTCACTTACGGGCACAAGCTCCTGTGCCGTGAGCGCCGCGCGGGGGGTTTCTATCATGCAGCCAATTTGTAAAGGTGGCACGCTTGCCTTTTTGGCCTGCCATGCTTCGGCCTGTTGTTTAATCATATCCCGAATAATGTGCATTTCGCCCTTATCACATATGAGCGGCACGATGATTTCAATATGTGGTTTTTCGCTACAATCTTGCATGGCGGCAAAAATGGCGCGCATTTGCATCTGATAAATTTCCGGATGGCTTATGCCCATACGGCAGGCACGGTGCCCGAATAAAGGATTACCAGCATAAAAGCCTGAAATACGCGCCCGCAACGCATCTTCATCCATATTGAGATCTTTTGCTAATTTACGTAAATCATCGCCAAGTTGTGGCATAAAATCATGTAATCCCGAATCTAATAGCCTTATGCCCACCGGCATCGTGCCCATGGCATCGAATAATTCCTTAAAATCAGCACATTGCAGGCTTTCCAGCGTTTCCATGGCCTGATTGTGCATGGTTTTATCTTCGGCAAGCAGCATTTGGCGCACAATATCAATGCGTGCGGGGGCAAAAAACATGGTTTCGGTGCGGCACAAGCCAATGCCTTGTGCACCGAATTTACGTGCACGACGCGCCTCTTCGGCGGTGTCGGCATTGGCGCGTATTTTAATGGCCTGATATTTATCCGCCCATGCCATGACGGTTGAAAATGCATCAGAAAATTCAGGTTCAATGGTTTTCACCATTCCCTTAATGACATTGCCGCTTGCGCCATCAATGGTAATTAAATCACCCTCATGCAATACCTCATCGCCGACATAGGCTTGTGCGCGATCATAATCAATCCGCATCATGCCTGCCCCCGAAACACATGGTTTGCCCAAGCCACGTGCCACAACAGCGGCATGGCTTGTCATACCGCCGCGTGATGTCAAAATTCCATTCGCAGCATACATGCCGTGAATATCTTCGGGGCTGGTTTCCATACGCACCAAAATCACCTGCTTGCCGCGTGCGGCGGCAATTTCAGCAGCACCGGAAGAAAACACGATTTCACCGCTTACCGCGCCGGGTGATGCAGGCAGGCCGCGCGCCAAAATCGTATAAGCGGCAGAGGGGTCGACAATCGGATGCAACAGCCGGTCAAGCGCATAAATATCAACCTGCATCACAGCCTGTTTTTCATCAATAATGCCTTCATGCACTAAATCAACTGCAATTTTAAGCCCGGCCTTTGTGCTGCGCTTGCCGCTACGGCTTTGCAAAAGCCATAATTTACCTTGCTCAATGGTAAATTCAATATCCTGCATATCCTTAAAATATTGCTCTAATTCTTGTGCCCGCTCTTTTAACTCATCAAAAACTACGGGCATGCGTGTTTCTAAAGCATCTATGCCGTCATGGCTTTGTGCTGCACAAATCGGATAGGGCGTGCGTATGCCGGCGACAATATCCTCGCCTTGTGCATTGGGTAAATATTCGCCATAAATTTCTTTATCACCCGTTGAGGGGTTACGGGTAAAAGCCACACCGCTTGCGCTGTTTTCGCCTAAATTACCGAATACCATTATTTGTAATGTGACAGCAGTGCCGATATTTTCGTCAATATGGTGCAAGCTGCGATAGGTCTTTGCGCGTGGATTATGCCAGCTTTTGAAAATAGCAATAATCGCGCCCCATAATTGGTCTTCGGCATTATCGGGAAAAGCTATGCCGGCTTCCTCAATAATCGCTTGCTTGAATTGGGTGCAAATATATTTCCAGTCTTCGGCCTGAATGTCGGCATCATGTATATAGGCGCGCTCTAATTTGACATCATCAATAATGGTTTCGAAAATATCGCTCGGCACATCCATCACAATACTTGCATAGCCTTGAATAAAGCGCCGATAGCTGTCCCATGCAAAAGCTTCATCGCCACTGCGTGCAATAAGGCCGTTTATGCTTTTTGAGGTCAACCCTAAATTCAAAATCGTATCCATCATGCCGGGCATGGAAACCGGCGCGCCAGAGCGCACGGAAATGAGTAAGGGGGCATGTTCATCGCCGAAATGTAAGCCCGATAATGTGCCGAGTTTATCAAGCGCGGCTTTAATTTTTGTGCATATAGCGGCAGATAAGCTGTCCGCATTGCTTTCTAAGAAACTGCGGCACACGGCGGTGGAAACGGTAAAGCCGGGGGGCACGGGTAAGCCCATATGGCACATTTGTGCCAAAGCCGCCCCTTTGCCGCCCAAAATATCGGCCATAGAGTCATCGCCATCCACATGGGTTTCGCCGAAATGATAAATAAAGTTTTGCTCTATCATCGCCCCATGCCTATCCTTCTATATGTGTCATATCACCAAATTGGTTGATAAGGCTTATAAATTTTTGCAGTAAGTTGAGGCGGTTTTGTCGAATATCATCGCGCGCATCATTGACGATAACATGGTCAAAAAATGCATCAATCGGTGCGCGTAAATGTGATAATTTTTGCAGATTATCATGATAGACAGCTGCACTTTGTTCTTTATCCAGCTCATCTGTTGTAAGCGCGTGGTAAAGCGCCTTTTCTTCCTCTGCATTAAATAATGTGGGATCAATCGCCGCATCGGTGGCGGTGATTTTTTTGCATATACCCACAGCGCGCCGATAGGCAGCGAGCAGGTTTTCACCATCCACACTTTGTAAAAACGCCGTGAGTGCCTGTGCTTTTTGGATGAGCGAAAGAATATCATCATCCCCTTGGGCAAAAATTGCCGTGATAATATCGTGCCGAATGTCTTTATCACGCAAATAAATTTTTAACCGGTCAATAATAAATACAAATAAATCTTGCTCGACTTCGTTTGTCTGGGTTTCCTGTTTGTAAAGCGAAAGCGCTGTTGAAAGCAGCGCGCGTAAGCCTATGGGGGTGTGTGTTTCGGCGATGATGCGCACAATGCCCAAGGCGGCACGGCGTAATGCATAAGGGTCTTTTGAACCGGTTGGCGTTTCGCCAATTAACCAGAAACCCGCCAAAGTATCTATCTTATCTGCGAGCGCCACAATTTGCCCCAAGGCTGTGTCTGCGATTTTTTCGCTTGGCCCGAGCGGGGCATAATGCGTTGCAATGGCACGTGCGATGGCATCATCTTCGCCGCTAGCTTGTGCGTAATAACCGCCCATCACCCCTTGCAATTCGGGGAACTCATATACCATTGCGCTGGTTAAATCGGCCTTGCATAAATAGGCAGCGCGTGCAGCTTGGGCGGGCGGCGCATTAAAATAAGGCGCGATTTTCTCGGCCAGTTTTTGCATGCGCTGTGTTTTATCCAAAACCGTGCCCAGTTTTGCGTGAAATATAACGCTGGCAAGTTTGGGCACATAATCTGCCAAAGGTGTTTTTTGGTCTTGCTCCCAAAAGAAACGCGCATCCGCAAGGCGCGCGCGTAATACGCGCTCATTGCCGGCGCGGATGGCGGCACCTGCGTCATCGGTGACCATATTGCTAATGGTGATGAAATAGGGGGCAAGTGTTTTGGTGTCGGAGTCGCGCAAAGCAAAATATTTTTGATGCGTGCGCATAGCGGTTTGTAACACTTCGGGGGGCAGCTGCATAAACGCGTCATCAATTTTTCCCAAAATGGGCACTGGCCATTCCACCAGCCCGGCGGTTTCCTCAATCAGCGCTTTATCCATAATCAGCTCCAAGCCATTTTTAACGGCAATATCCTGCGCGTCTTGTGCAATCAGAGTTTCGCGCTTGGCGGCATCTGCAATAACATAAGCCTGCTCCAAAGTTTTCAGATAGTCATCGGCATGGCTTATATCAATTTTTGCAGGCGACAGGAATCTGTGACCATAGCTTGTGCCCCCCGATGTGAGCCCGCCAACAGTAAAAGGAACAATATCCCCATTCAGCCTACATAAAATCCCGCGTAAGGGGCGTATCCAGCGTAATTGCCCCGCGCCCCAGCGCATTGTTTTCGGCCAGGGAAATGTCGTGATAATTTGCGGCACAATTTCGGTGATAATCTCGACCATATCGCGCGGCGCGATGGTTTTGCGGTAAACATAAAATGCGCCTTTGGCATCTTCTTTTTTATCCAAAACACTCACATCATCCAAACCATTTGCGCGCAAAAATCCGTTGATTGCTTTTTCAGGTGCATCACAGCGGGGGCCTTTTTTTTCTTCGCTTATGGCTTCGGTTTTAAGGGGGATGTCATGGGCAAGTAAAGTAAGCCGCTGTGCGCTTGCATAGTTTTTTAATGTTTGGCTGTGCACATTATGCGCACCAAGCGCTTCGGCAAATAAGCGTGCCAGCGTATTGCCAGCTGATTTTTGCAGCATGGCCGGAATTTCTTCGGAATAGAGTTCTAAAATAAAATCGGCCATTTTAGTCTTTCGCAAGCCACGTTTCGGCACATTGTTTTGCTAAAGCGCGCACCCGACCAATATAGGCTTGTCGTTCGGTTACGCTAATGACGCCGCGCGCATCAAGCAGATTAAAATTATGGCTGGCTTTCATGCACTGGTCATAAGCAGGCAGTGCCAATCCGGCCTTGATTAGGGCGCGGCATTGTGTTTCCGCATCATCGAAATGGCGCAATAAAATATCCGTATCGGCATGGTCAAAATTATAATGTGAAAACTCAACTTCATTGCGGTGAAACACATCACCATAAGTTGTGCCTGTGCCGTTAAAGTCTAGGGCAAAGCCGTTTTCTACGCCTTGGATATACATGGCCAAACGTTCCAGACCATAAGTCAGTTCTCCCGCTACCAATTCGACATCAATGCCGCCGACCTGCTGAAAATATGTAAATTGTGAGACCTCCATACCATCGCACCACACTTCCCATCCCAGCCCCCATGCGCCTAGTGTCGGGCTTTCCCAATCATCTTCGACAAACCGAATGTCGTGGCGCAAGGGGTCAATACCCAATATTTTAAGACTTTCAAGGTAAAGCGTCTGTATATTATCGGGCGAGGGTTTGAGGATCACCTGAAACTGATAATAATGTTGAAATCGATTGGGGTTTTCGCCATAACGCCCATCGGTTGGGCGGCGCGAGGGTTGCACATAAGCCGCATTCCATGGTGTTTTCCCCAAAGCACGCAATATGGTTGCGGGATGAAATGTGCCTGCGCCCATCTCCATATCATAGGGTTGCAAAATGACACAGCCATAATCTGCCCAGTAATTTTGCAACCTTAAAATCAATTCTTGAAAACTAGGCGTTGTTTTATCGTTTTTGGGCATGGAATGCGATTGCTTTCCTTACGTATTCGTTAATCCATTGCGGGCAATTTATGGGTAATTTGTGATTCAATCAAGCCCAAACAAACCATGACCGTGTCGCAATATGTTTTCTGCATCTTGTGTGGGGGTGCCGGTTGCGGTGTGCAGATAAAGCGGGGGCAATAACTGTAAGGGGGTGCGGCTATCGCGCTTACCTGATATTATGACACGATGCGCCGCCTTATTTATTTTAGGGGATATGGGTTTGATATATATATCCCCCATACGTGGGGTCATGAGCGTAAGTAAGCGCGGCAAGCTCTCGGCGCGATGGATGAAATTTATCCGCCCATCCGCTTTCACCAAAGTGCACGCACATTTTATCCAGGCTTCAAGATGCTTCGGGTTCATAATATGCTCTACACGCTTATCGACCGTGTTTTTTATGTGCTGCGGATCATAAAAGGGAGGGTTAGCGATAATATAATCAAATTGTGATGGCATTAAGTTTAGATGCCTAAAGGGGGCGACTATGTCGCCTTTTATAAAATATGTGCAGTGTTGCATTTTATTGGCTATGGCATTTTCCTGTGCCAATGCATGCATATCTGTATTTATTTCTATACCTGTAACATGGCTTGTGCCTAAACGTGTTGCTGCACATAATGTGGCAACACCTGCCCCTGCACCCAATTCACAAATTTTTAGATTGTCGGAAGGGTTTATACTTGCTGCGAGCAGAACAGCTTCATGCCCGCTGCGATGTCCTTTGCGCGGTTGTTTTATTTTAATTTTTCCATCCAAAAAGGCATCTTCGCTTAAATCCATATACGCCCTTGACCCTCCGGTTTATTGCTATAGAATATTTATAACCTATTTGAGACATTATAAACTGGCATATAATGGCAGAAATTATAAATTTGAAGCAAACGCCACAAGCGCATCATGATGGCTTGCAGCGCTTATATAATAGGTTTGCCCGCGAAATGAAAGCGGTGGAAGCGATGATGCAAAACTATATGGGCTCTTATGTTGAGGTGATTCCCCAAATGAGCGCCTATATTGTGCGTGCGGGGGGCAAGCGTTTACGCCCTTTGCTTACGGTTGCTGCGGCTGATTTATGCGCGTATCAGGCCGACCATCATATTGCACTTGGGGCGGCAATAGAGTTTTTGCATACGGCAACCTTATTGCATGATGATGTGGTTGATGAGAGTGATTTGCGTCGTGGCTTGCCTACAGCCCGTAAAAAATGGGGTAACGCGTCTAGCGTGCTTGTGGGCGATTTTTTACTCGGACGGGCATTTCGTATGATGGTGATGTGCGAGAATATTAAAGCGCTGGATATTATGGCGCATGCAGCAGCGACCATCGCCGAAGGGGAGGTGATGCAGCTTGGTAATGCGGGCAATATTGATATTACCGAAGATATGTATCTACGCGTTATCAAAGCCAAAACAGCGACTTTATTTTCTGCCGCCACACAAATTGGTGGCATTATTGCCACTGTGGATGATGCACAAACCGAAGCATTAAAATCTTATGGGCATAATTTGGGGATTGCTTTTCAGCTCGTAGATGATGCGCTTGATTATGGGGGGCTTGAACAAAAATTAGGAAAATCCGTTGGCGATGATTTGCATGAGGGCAAAGCAACTTTACCGCTTTTACTGGCCTATCGGCGTGGCACAGCAGAGGAACGCGGTTTTTGGCAAAGCATTATTGGCAAGCAAAATACACCGGAAATATTGGAACAGGCGATTGGCTATATGCATAAATATGATGCGCTTTATGACACGGTTGAGCGCGCACGTTTTTATGGGGAGCGCGCTAAGGATGCGCTTGCTTTATGTCCGCAAAATGAAACGAGTGCCTTGCTTGCGGATTTGGTGGGCTTTTGTATTGAGCGTGCACATTAACACGCTGCGTTTTCAAACGGTGATAAGCTGCGTGCGGCATATCCAGTAATGTGCGGGCAGGGCAAGGCGCGCTGCAACTTTATCTCCTTCACCAGCAGGACATAAGCCGAAACATGTCGCGCCGCTGCCACTCATGCGCGCAAGAGCGGCACCAGCATGATGTAAGGCGTCTATAATATCTGCAATCTCGGGCACAAATTGCAGGGCCGCGCTTTGCAAATCATTCGTTTGGGTGCGTAAGAAGCGAATAAGATCACAAAAGCGTGAAAATCTGTGTGGTATGTCATGTGCTATATGGCGCGCTTTCGCGTTATAGTTTCGAAATATATCTGCTGTGGCAATCGCTTTTTTTGGATTAACCAGAATAATATCACACGCGGGAAACCGTATGAGCGGCGTTATCTGCTCACCAATACCACGCATGTGGCAGGGGCGAGAGGCCAGAGATACGGGTATATCAGCACCTAGAGATTGCGCCATTGCATATATATGATGCATATCAATGTCACCGGTATAATATGCCATAAGCCCCCGTAACACCGCTGCCGCATCTGCCGATCCACCACCTATGCCGGCGCTATGTGGCAGGTTTTTTTCCAAATGATAAGCAAGGGGTATTTGTTGCTTGATATGGGTTTCAAACGCCATATGTGCGCGCAAAACCAGATTATCGCTCGTGGCAGCAAGCCCCTGCGCCAGCGGGCCGGAAATATGTAAACTGGTTTTTTCTGCTGGCGTTAATATGATGCGATCTGCTGCGCGTGCAAAACCCACAAGGCTATCAACTTCATGCAAGCCATCACTGCGCTTTTCACATATATGCAAACTTAGATTTATTTTTGCATATGCATTTTGTTGCATTATATCTCGGTTTTTTCTTTCGGTGCTTCAGGTGCCTTTTGTGTCTCAGGCATAATTTGTGCAGGCGGTGCCCCATGTAAAAGTTTTTGTTCCAATTCGGTGCGCAATTTATCATCGGGTTCAAACGCAAGTGCTTTGTGCCATTGATAGCGTGCTTCTACCTTGCGATTACTATGCCACAAGGCATCACCCAAATGCGAGCTGATAATCGCCATTAAAGGTTCAAGCGAGCTTGCCCGTTCCAAATGCATAACCGCATTTTCAAAATCTCCCATACGATAAAACGCCCACCCCAAACTATCAATAAAGTAGCCATTATCCGGTTCTTTTTCCACGGCTTGTTCAATCATGGCAAAGGCTTCTTGTAAATTTTTCCCCCGATCTACCCACACATAGCCAAGGGCATTGAGCACAACCGGAGTTTCATTGGAAAGCGCCACGGCTTTTATGAAATCCTGTTCGGCTGCTTCCCATCGACCAAGTAAGTCGCGGCATAGGCCACGTAACATATAAGGGGTCCAGATATTACGATTTTCTGCTTCCAGTTTTTCTATAATATCATCATAAAGCGGTTCTGCATTGGTGCAATCCTTGTTCATGCGATAAACATTTGCCAAGGATAAAACAATTTCCAAATCCTGTGGAAATTGTTTTTTTAGCTTTTTGAACATTGTAATGCTGGTTTCATATTGGCCTGCTTTTTCGAGCATATTTGCCTGGGCGACATGTGCGCTATGCGCATATATGTTACCCTCTTCAACCTTGCCGTAAATATGTGCGGCTTGATCCCATTTTTCGTAAGTTTCCAATATTTGTGCATGGAGCATATGTGCTGCGGTAATGCGCGGGTCAAGATAAAGCGCGATTTGCAAATAGGCCACGGCTAAGCCGGTATGCCCGCCATCACGCATTGCTTCGGCAAGTGCATAAAGCCCCCATGCTAAACCTTTATAGGCGGTGAGAGTCCATTCTTCTGCTGCGCGCTCATCTTTACTATCTCCCATATCCAGCGCATTTTGAATATGTATGTCGTTTTTATTGCGTAAAAAAGCCCGATATATGGCATGTGCATTTTCGGTTTCACCGATTCGCTCTAAAAATGCGCCATAATGAACGGCAAAGGCTTGGTGCTCCATACCCCCTGCCCAAACGCCGCGCATAAATGCTTTTTTTGCTTCCGAAATATTGCCCATAGCTTCGAATATAAGGGCAATCTGGAAATTGATAATGCCGCCTAATTTTCCATCATAAAGTGCGCTTTGTAAAAAATTTGCGGTTTCATCTGCGTCGGTTAGAAAAAGATTCCAGCCCTGTAAAACGGGAATGAGGTTAAGGCCGGCATGAACTTTGGGTTTTTGTGCGAGCCAATACGCAATGCGCTCTACATCTTCGGCTTTTATGGCATCTGCTATGAGTGTAATCCATGCAATAACGCTTTCGGCATTATTTTGTCCAAGCAATTCGGGGGCAATTGGTAAGGCGCGGGTAATTTCGCCTGCTGAAATATGGGTGATAAAGCTTTGCGTGCGGATAATGTCATCACCGGGATATTTATCTATGGCGCGGGTATAATAACCGCTGGCGCGTTCCATTTCCTGCATTGATGTTGCATAGTGGGCAGCGAGAACAAGGCCGGCAGCGCTTTCATCTTCTATAACGCTACGCGGAAGGGTCATAACCACCATAATAAAGCCGATAAGCACGGCAAAAATGAGACCGATAACAGCTGTGAGGGTGAGATTATTTTTTTTCATATACCTATTTTAACTACATATACGGATAATGCGGGCTACTGGCACGGTTTCGTCTTTCAATAGCCTGCGGGGGGTGCCCCGGCCATCATTGCATCATATGCCAGTGATTCGATAGTCCATTGACTGGCGTTTTTCAGAGGCACGTGCCCCGCCGTGACCTGACTTACTGGCCGTTTTTTTATCATTTATTTTGTCCCTTATATATTCGCTTATTTATCATTTAGCCGGATTATGTTACTCTTATAACAATATATACCTTTGTGCCATTATAGCGACCTTATAGGGGATAAGCAAGCGATGCAAAATTTAACCCGTTCACAGATTATAGATTATTTGCGCTTTTATAGTGAACAGGCTTGTGCTGATTTATGGCGCGATGCCCCGATAAATCATATGCTGGACGTTGGGGTAAAGGAAAGCCCCTCCAGAGAGATGCCCGAAATGGCATATAAGCCGTCTACCCCCCCGCCAATTATGCCGACCCATGGTGAAGTGCATCCTGCGCGCGCGCCAGAAAATCACGCACATATCACTGCACAGGCCACCTCTATTGCGGCACAGGCGGATAATCTGGATGATTTGAAACATGCGCTCCAAAACTTTGACGGCTGTGCGCTTAAAAAAACGGCAAAACATACGGTTTTTTGTGATGGCGTGCCGTATAGCCGTGTTATGCTTATTGGGGAGGCACCCGGGCGTGATGAAGATCGTCTTGGAAAGCCTTTTGTTGGGCGTAGCGGGCAATTACTTGACCTTATGTTTGCTGCCATCGGGCTTAACCGCGCAGAAAATATGTATGTTTCTAATATTATTCCATGGCGTCCACCGGGTAATCGCACCCCGAATAAAGAGGAAATCAGCCAATGCAAGCCCTTTATTATGCGTCATATTGAATTGGCGCGTCCGGATTTTCTGGTGCTTGTCGGGGGAATCGCGGCAAAAACCATATTGGATACACAACAAGGCATTACCAAATTGCGCGGAAAATGGCATAATTATACACTTGGTGCACGTAATATTCCGGTTTTACCTATTTTGCATCCGGCTTTTATTTTACGCACACCAGAACGCAAGATAGATGTGTGGGCGGATTTATGTAATTTGGCAGAAAAACTAGATGAAACCAAACTGTAACCCCTGTAAAGATGCAACACGATGATGCGTGTGACATATATTTGTTTTATCCTATTGGGGATAGGCTTTTATTTTACATTTACGAGTCCCCCTGCTTTTGCGGGCGTTACGGTGCCTTTGGCGCGTCCGGATTATACGCCGCCGCCCGCACCGCCGGATTGGGAGTTATATGATGAAATTTTTACCTTACAAGAAGACGCGCACTGGCAGCGTGCCGACCGTCTCATTCGTAAATTGCGTGATCCCATTTTAATGGGGCATGTGCTCTATCAACGCTATATGCATCCGACGGGTTATCGGGCGCGCTGGAAAGAATTATCAAACTGGTTACAGCTTTATGCCGACCACCCCAATGCATGGCGCATTTATAAATTAGCACGCAAACGCAAGCCACGTAATCGCGCGATGCCCAAAGCGCCACCCGCACGGGTTTATGCCCAGGCCGCGCGCCAGGTCCGCACATTATTCACCACCCGCCGTAGCATTAAAATAAGGCGCAAAGTCGTCAACCTTACGCGGCGTGAACGCCCCACCCAAGCCTTGCGCTATATCTCGCAATGGCAGCAAAAGCGGTATTTGCAGGAGATGGAGTTTGACTATTTACTCTCCTTAATTGCGCGCAGCTATTACGGTGCGGGGAAAATAGAAAAAGCCTTTGAAAGTGCAACACGCGCAACACGTAGTCGCGCTAAGGTGACACAAAGCGATTGGCATGCGGGGCTTGCTGCCTGGCGTTTGGGTGATTATGCTATGGCGGCGTTTCATTTTTCCATGTTGGCGGGTAATCCTTCGGCCAATGAGCGCGAAGCTGCTGCGGGCGGTTTTTGGGCATCGCGCGCCTTGCGCCGGCAGGGTAATATTGTTGAGGCAGAACATTATCTGGTTGTAGCGGCATCAAAGGGGGTTAGTTTTTACAGTCTGCTTGCCATGCAGCAATTATATGGCGAAAGCGCGATTAGCTGGCAGCAGGCACAATTAGATAATACTAAATTGCCGATTATGGAGCATCCGGCGGTGTTGCGCGCCTATGCATTGGAAGAAGCCAATCAGCATGAATTGGCTGAATTGGAATTGCTTTACTTGCAAGAACGTGTCGGCACAGATGAAAAGCGCGCTTTGTTGATTTTGGCGCGTGATATGAATTTTCCTGCACTTGAATTGGTTGTGGGGGTTAACCTTGGGTATCATATGCAAACGCGCAATGGTGATTTACCCGCTATGCTGTCTGAATCGCTATATCCGATGCTCGATCCTGATTTGCAGCATTATTTTTTATTAGACCGGGCGTTAATTTATGCGCTTATCCGTCAGGAAAGCAGGTTTAAGCCGCATGCCAAATCGCATGCGGGGGCACATGGGCTTATGCAACTTATGCCCAATACGGCGGCGTTTATTTCTGGTGATCGGAGTTTGGCGCGCCGTTATGGCCGCAATCAGCTTTTAGACCGCGAGCTTAATTTAGAACTCGGGCAAAAATATTTGCATATGCTACTGTCAAAGCAATATTTTAACGGCAATCTCATTTTTACGCTTGCGGGTTATAATGCGGGGCCGGGTAATTTGCGCCGATGGCGACGCAATTTAAGTGTGGTTGAAGATGATCCCCTTTTATTTATTGAAAGCATTTATGTGACTGAAACGCGCAAATACATAAAAATCGTATTGGAAAATTTATGGATTTACCGCCATCGATTTGGGCAGGAAGCGGTAAGCCAAAGGCTGCTTGCGGCAGATAGCTGGCCGCGTTATGTGCAGCTGGACGCACCACCGCAAACCGCCGCTTTAGACACGCCGCGCGATGGGGTGAATTAAGCCTTTCGTTTGCTCCCTTGCTGATATGCCAGACTATCCAGCCAGTGCAGCCCATGTGTTTTCCCGTGTGGAGAAGGGGAGGCGGACGCCCCGATACAGCTTTCATAAGCGGCTTAGTTCTCGTCTAAAAACAGCGCCCAAATTTTGATGGTGTTATCCCAATACCCCGAGGAGAAGGCAACGGAAGTTATACGCTTTCTATGTTCTGCATGTGGTGGTGCAATTCACCATTTTCATTCTATACATCGCGCTATTGTATGTGCGGCTTTCCATATCTAAACTCTCCTTCATATGTCATTTGCCCATTTTCGTTCCATTCGCGCCATGCCCCGTGTTTTTCACCCGCTTTATATATGCCCTCTTCTTCTAATTGTCCGTTCTCATTCCATGTGCGCCATTGCCCGTGTCTGTTATCATCCTTATAGTTTTGTTCAAATTTCAGCTGCCCATTTTCATACCATGTGCGCCATTGCCCGTGTTTGTTACCATCCTTATAGCTTTTCTCAAGTCCCAACTGCCCATTTTTATACCATGTGCGCCAGTGCCCGTGTCTGTTGCCATACTTAAAGTTTTGCTCAATCCCTAACTGCCCATTTTCGTTCCATATGCGCCATATCCCATGTTCTATGCCATCTTTAAAGTTTGCTTCAAATTTTAACTGTCCATTCTCATTCCATGTGCGCCATTGTCCATATGCTTTCCCATTCTCCAGTGCTGCTTCAACACGCAATTGTCCATTTTTATACCATTCGTGCACTAGCCCATGCTCTTTCCCATTTTGATATGTGGTTTTTTTACGCATCTGACCATTTTCAAAATATTCAATCGCTGTGCCGGAAAAGGGTTCTGTTTGATTTGGGGCATAGGCGAGCCCGTCGCCTCTTTTTTGCAGTTTATCTGCATCAAGTTGATTCCCATATGCTGTTAAAGGTATGCATAGCAGCAATAGCAATCCAAAAAATTTGAAGTTTTTAGTTATATACATGGAAGCGACCTCCCTTATTGTTCTTTTAACCAGCCTTAATCCTTCTGCTGATTATGGCGCAATGTATCAATCGGCACAAGTTTTTTTCCTTTGCTGATATGCCAGAATATCCAGCCATTGCAGCTTTGTGTGCCTTGCACATGCGCGCCAATTTTATGAATTGAACCGGAAAGCCTGTCATGCATATCGCCCAGCGCCAGGCTGCCATCAGCACGCACCCGCGCCTGATACCGCCTGGCGGGGCCGAATAATTTGGTGCCGGGCTTGATGATTCCCTTTTCAACCAAATGCCCGAACGGAATACGCGGCTGTGCGCGCCGTGAGGGGGTGACTTCAATCATTTCTTCTTCGGCCACTTCCACCTGTTTTATGCGGGCGCGGGCGGCTTTGGCATAGTTTTTTTCGCGTTCTATGCCGATAAAATGCCGTTGCAAATATTTGGCCACCGCCGCGCTGGTGCCACTTCCCGCAAAGGGGTCGAGAATAATATCGCCCTTATGGGTTGCGGCAAGCACAATGCGATAAAGCAGGCTTTCGGGCTTTTGCGTCGGGTGGAGTTTTTTGCCTTCGGCATCTTTCAGCCTTTCTGCGCCTGCACATATGGGCAACAGCCAGTCCGAGCGCATTTGAATATCTTCATTAAGCATTTTCATGGCCTGATAATTAAATGTGTAGCCCGTTTGATTTTCATCGCGTGCGGCCCAAATCAGGGTTTCATGTGCATTGGTAAAACGTGTGCCACGAAAATTCGGCATAGGGTTGGACTTGCGCCAAATTATGTCATTCAAAATCCAATAGCCCAAATCCTGTAATGCGCTGCCCACACGGAAAATATTATGATAGCTACCGATCACCCACAGCGTGCCGGTTGGTTTTAGCACGCGGCGTGCCTCGCTTAACCAGGCGCGGGTGAAGCTATCATAGGCGGCAAAATCGGTGAATTTATCCCATGCATCATCCACTGCCGCCACCTTGCTCTGGTCGGGACGGTGCAAATCGCGCTTTAATTGCAAATTATAGGGCGGGTCAGCAAACACCATATCAATCGAGGCAGCGGGCAGCTTACGCATGTGTGCAATGGCATCGCCGCATATGATCCTGTCAAGCGGTAATATATCTTTATCGGCTGAAAACTCTGTCTCTTTCATGTAAAGGAAAATGAGTCAAAACGAGTCTAGCGTCAATGAAATTATCGCGTAATGGAAGATTATTTTTTCTTATCCAATAGATTTATCCACAATCTTTCCACAAGGCTCGAATGGGCGCAAAAGATTTACGATGATGCGGGCTTATGCCCACACGTGCAAGCCCTTCGCGATGGGCTTTGGTGCCATACCCCTTATTGCGTGCCCAGCCATAGGCGGGGTAGTCCTTATCCAGCGCCAGCATCAGCCTATCGCGGGTGACTTTGGCGATGATTGATGCACCGGCAATGCGCGCCGAAAGGGAATCGCCCTTAATAATGGCCTTTGCCGGTGCGGGTAAATCGGGCGGCAGGCGATTGCCATCCACCAATAAAAATGCTGGTTTTTGCGGCAAGGCTTGGAGCGCGCGGCGCATGGCCAGATAGGTGGCTTGCAAAATATTGAGCGCATCAATTTCTGCAACCGAGGCCATGCCAATGCCATAGCTTGCCTGTGTTGTCAGGCGGGCATAAAGCATTTCGCGCTTTTGGGGGGTGAGTTTCTTGCTGTCATTGAGTGCTGTGCAATCATAATCGGCAGGCAGCATAAGCGCAGCTGCTACCACCGGTCCGGCCCATGGTCCGCGTCCAGCTTCATCTATGCCGGCAATCTGGTCGGGTGTCTGGAAAAAACGCGCGTCAAAATGCGAGTCCATCAAAACGCCTATGCGTCGGGATAGCGCAAAACCGGGCGGCGCGCGGCCTGGGTTTCATCCAGCCTTTTGCGCGGGGCATAATGCGGGGCATCCAAAAATCTGACCTTATCACCGCTTTGTGCCGCATAGGCTAAATCGCGCAATATGGTGATGAACTCATCCAGGGTCGCCTTGCTCTCCGTCTCGGTCGGCTCAATCAATAAGGCGCCATGCACCACAAGCGGAAAATACATTGTCATGGGGTGATACCCTGCATCAATCATGGCTTTGGCAAAATCCAATGTCTCAATATCCGTATCGTGCAAAAACGCATCATCAATCAACACTTCATGCATCACGGGTGCTGCATAGGCAGGCGGCATAATATCTTGCACACAGGCATAAATATAATTGGCGTTAAGCACGGCATCCTCCGCCACTTGCCGCAAGCCGTCGCGCCCATGGCTTAGCATATAAGCAAATGCGCGCACAAACATGCCCATTTGCCCATGAAAGGCAGTGAGACGCCCAAACGGGGTTGCCTGTGTGGCATCGCAATTTTGTTCAATAAGGGTTAGCCCATCATCCTTATAAGTAATATAGGGTAGGGGCGCAAACGCCGCCAAACGCGCGGAAAGGGCGGTTGGCCCTGCGCCCGGCCCGCCACCGCCATGCGGGGTCGAAAAGGTTTTATGCAAGTTAATATGCATTGCATCCACGCCCAAATCACCGGGGCGCACGCGCCCGACAATGGCGTTAAAATTCGCCCCGTCACAATAAAAATAGCCACCACATGCATGTATGGCATCGGCAATTTTGATAATGTCGCGTTCAAACAGACCACATGTATTGGGGTTGGTCAGCATAATGGCGGCAATATCATCGCCCAGCTTGGCCTGAAAGGCATCAAAATCAACCCGCCCGCTTGTATCAGCAGGAATTTCATCTACCTGAAACCCCAATAAAGCCGCCGTTGCCGGATTGGTGCCATGGGCAGATTCGGGCACCAATACGCGCTTGCGTGTGTCCAATTCGCCACGCGCTTCGATGGCAGCACGAATGGTCATCATGCCGCATAATTCGCCATGCGCGCCTGCCTTTGGTGAAAGCGCAATGGCGGGCATATTGGTGAGTTTTTGCAACCAATGGGTCAGATGTTCCATAAGTTCAAGCGCGCCTTGTATGGTTGATTGCGGTTGTAGGGGATGAATATCGCCAAAACCTGCAAGGCGGGCTAGTTTTTCATTTAAGCGGGGATTATGCTTCATTGTGCACGAGCCGAGCGGATAGAGATTAGCATCAATTGCGTGATTTTTTTGGCTTAAGCGCACATAATGACGTATGGCCTGGGGTTCGGATAGACCGGGTAAATTGACCTTATCACGTTTGAGGCTTCCGATTTTATCATCCTTGCGGGTGATGGCGGGTAAATCGACACCGCTTTTATCCGCGTCACCAATTTCGAATATCAGCCCTTCTTCAAGTTGTAGCCCTTTGTGTTTCATGGCAATAACTCCTCCAATGCCTGGCCAAATGTATCAATATCGGCATGGCTGCAACATTCGGTTGCGGCGACAAGCAATAAATTTTCCGTATTTTTCCCCCGCAATAGGCGAGATACCGGAATACCGCCAATAATATTGCGCGCCGCTAATTGCTCAATCAGCGGTGCGGCGGGCACAGGTAAATGCAGGGTAAATTCATTAAAGAAATGGTCGTTCAAAAGATGAATACCAGAAATTTGCGTAAGCCGGTCGGCTAGATCTAAAGCACGTGCATGGTTAAGCTGTGCCAGTTTTTGTAATCCGCTCCCCCCTAAAAGCGTCATATGTGCACTAAAGGCCAATGCGCATAATCCGGAATTTGTGCAAATATTAGAGGTCGCCTTATCACGGCGAATATGCTGTTCGCGCGTGGAAAGTGTCAGCACAAAGCCGCGCTTGCCTTCGGCATCGCGGGTTTCGCCACACAGCCGCCCCGGCATTTGGCGAATATATTTTTGACGTGTGGCGAACAGCCCGACATAAGGCCCGCCAAAATTTAACCCATTGCCGAGGGATTGCCCTTCGCCTGTCACAATATCCGCGCCCATATCTCCGGGTGCGCGCAATAGGCCGAAAGATACCGCTTCTGTAACGGCAACAATGAGCAATGCACCTTTCGCATGGGCGGCTTCGCTTAGCACGGCGAGATCATTTATATCGCCGAAAAAATCCGGATATTGCACCACCACACAGGCTGTATCATCATCAATAAGGGCGGTTAAATCTTCATCGGGCAATTTTGTTGGATTATAGTCAAGGGGGGGAGACACCAGCACTCCGCCGCTCATGGCAGAATTAGTATGTATAACGTCAGCATATTGTGGGTGCAGGCGCGATGACAGCACGGCCTTGTTCCGCCGTGTTATGCGCCGTGCCATCATGACAGCTTCGGCAGTGGCGGTAGAGCCATCCCACATAGACGCATTGGCGACATCCATGCCGGTAAGCTGTGCGACCTGGGTTTGAAATTCGAATAAATACTGCAATGTGCCTTGTGATATTTCGGGTTGATAGGGCGTGTAGGAGGTCAAAAATTCCGACCGTTGAATAATATGATCAACCATGGCCGGAATATGATGCTTATAAGCCCCCCCGCCGCAAAAAAACGGACCACTTCCTGCAGCCCGATTTTGTGCGGCCAAAGCGGTTAATATATGTTCCACCTCCATTTCACTTGTATATGCAGGTAAATCCAAAGCCTCTTTCAGGCGCGCTTGTTCAGGCACATCGACAAATAAATCATCGATTGTATCGACCCCAATGCGCGCCAGCATCTGTGTCCTGTCTGCATCGCTTAGCGGTAAATAGCGCATTTATCCATGCTCCTTAATATAAGCCCGATAAGCGGCCTCATCCATAAGTGTATCCAGCTCAGCTGCATCTGTTATTTTGAGTTTTACAATCCATGCCTCTTCCTGTGCGGATTGATTCACAAGGTCGGGGCTTTCCTCCAGCGTATCATTAACCGCGACAATGTCACCGGCAATCGGGGAATAGACTTCGCTTGCTGCCTTTACGCTTTCAATAATGGCGGCTTCATCACCTTTTGCCACCTTGCGCCCGATTTCGGGAAGCTCGACAAATACCACATCGCCGAGCTGGCTTTGGGCATATTCACTAATGCCGATAAAGGCGTGTTCACCATCCTGACGCACCCATTCATGATCTTTACTAAATTTTAACATGGATTTATCCTCTTTCATTTCGTTTGTAATTATGGGGTATAAATGGGAGTGGCGTTATATGCGCCCCTCTTTTTTTGCCACGTATTATGAGGTCAACGGGCATATTTTCTTGCGCGCATTGTGTTTGCACATAGCCCATAGCAATCGGTCGTTTTAGGCTGGGGCTAAACCCGCCACTGGTAATATGCCCGATTTCCTGGCCATTTTTGTCACAGATAAGGGTGCCTTCGCGGGCAGGTGCGCGCTCTTGCGGCAAAATGCCGACGCGTTTATGGGGTGTGCCGTGTTCAATTTGTTGGCAAATTATATCTGCCCCCGGAAAATCTTTCGCCGCGCGCCGCCTTTTGGGAATTGTCCATGCAAGGTCAGCCGCTATCGGGCTTGTCTGGGTGTCAATGTCATGCCCGTAAAGACATAAGCCTGCCTCCAAACGTAAGCTATCACGTGCCCCCAAACCAATCGGTTTTATCCGCTCATCTTGTAAAATATGCATGGCAAAATCTTCGGCCTGGTCTGGCAGCAGAGACACTTCAAATCCATCCTCTCCCGTATAGCCACAACAGGAAATCAGCACGCTTTCACCTTTCCAGTCACACCAGCGCGCCTGCATAAAGGGAAGCTCTGCAATATGCGGAAATAACTGCGCCAATATGGGGCGTGCCTGTGGCCCTTGTAGGGCAAGCAAGGCGCGATCTTGCACATCCACATTAATTTTGCCTTTAAGCATGGTGTCTATATGTGCACTATCATCGGCTTTACAGGCGGCATTTACAACAAGCCACACATAATCATCAAAGCACGTTATCATTAAATCATCAAGAATACCGCCGCTTGCGTGCGTAAACATACTATAGGCAATCTCGCCACTTTGCCGATTTATAATATTTGCCGGCACAAGCTGCTCGCAAAGTGCAGCGCATGGGTCGGCCTCATTTTGTGCGGATAGGCGTATTTGCCCCATATGCGACACATCAAATAAGCCGGCAGACTGACGCACAAATATATGTTCCGCCATCACCCCATCGGCATAATGCAGCGGCATGGCATAACCGGCAAAACCAACCATGCGTGCGCCCAAGCGTTCATGCATATTATGCAAGGGGATTTTTTGTAGATCATCCGACCGGGGTATGGATGGTGCCACGTAATGCTCTCCCTCTTATTTGACACAGGCCCAAAACAATAAATATTTCGCATTTATTTTAGCGAAATAATTGCCCCCCTCTGTCCTTGTGCCAGCAGCAAACCTGAGAGAATTGACGTTTATCCGGGCTGGGTATCTATGTGAAAGGTTTCACATGAAAACACATCCACGCCCATTTAAACGCTTACCCCGTCGGTGAGATATATTGCTATATCTGCTTTCCAGAGTCGTAGCTCTTGCACGGTCCTTTTGCCTGAGAGTTTCCGAGGGCGGTTGCTCCTTCGGCCTTGCATGTTCTGTATAGCACCCCTATGACATCACGCCTATCGCCAGGCAGCCATAAAGGCCAAACATGCACCGTCTCCCGTGCAGATCATTACACAACATATAATGATAAAGATTCGAAATCTTGCCAATATAAAAAGCGGAGAAAAATTATTTTATCCACGCTTTATTCATTGCGCCCAGGTAAGACGCGGGCACGCCGTGCGGCACGATTTGCCTCAATTTGCATAGGGGTTTGCGTGAAACCAACAAGAAATTCATTTTGTTGGAATTGCTTTTTCTCATCTTTTTCCATAGGTGTCTCAACGGTATAAATCGGTAGCGTTATTTTTTGCCCGTCTTCAAGATTTTCGGGCAAATCAAGCGGTAATTGTGCATTAAACCGCGACATGAGTTGGTCATTTTGCAAGCGTATGATAAAGGCCGGAATTGAAAAATTGCGTTGTGTTATCGCATCTGCTTGGCTAATATGTGCCGTGATGGTAAGTTTTATGCGGCGTATCATATCTTCCGTTTCGGGGTGGGGCACACATTCGACGTTGCTATTATTGATTTCAATATAAAAGGCGGGTGCGTGCGGATTTTGCGGATCACGCCATTGCTCTGTTGTTGCAAGGGGCGAAACGAGTGGACACAAAGCCCCTTCAATTGCTTTTTTGCCGCAACTTGCAATTATGAGGCTTGCCATAAGAATGAGCAAAATATGTCGCATAAAGTCTCCGTTTTTGATTTTACATGCTTGACGCTATAGCCATTCCTTAATTATTACCATAAACAGATAAAGGCAAGGGTAGGTTTATAAACTTATGAAACAGCCATTAACACTTATTTTGGCGAATCCGCGTGGCTTTTGTGCCGGGGTGGACCGTGCCATAAAAATTGTTGAACACGCACTAATACGCTATGGCGCACCGGTTTATGTGCGTCATGAAATTGTGCATAATGCCCATGTTGTGAAAAGCCTGCAAAAAAAAGGCGCAATTTTTGTTGAGGAATTATCCGATATAACGGATAAGGATGCGCCGGTTATTTTTTCGGCGCATGGTGTGCCCAAAACCGTTCCGCAAGAAGCAGATAGGCGCAATATGTTTTGGCTGGATGCAACTTGCCCTTTGGTTTCAAAAGTGCACCGCGCGGCTGAACAGCATTATCAGGCAGGCAGATATATTTTACTTATTGGCCATGCGGGACACCCGGAAGTTATTGGCACAATGGGACAGGTAGCGCCACATGCAATTAGCTTGATAGAAACCGTTCATGACGCAGAAAATTTTATGCCGCCGGAAGATATGGCGCTAGCCTATGTTACCCAAACCACGCTTTCTGTGGATGATACAGCGGCAATTATTGCCTGTCTAAAACAGCGTTTCCCGAAAATATATGAGCCGCATAAGCAAGATATTTGCTATGCAACGACCAACCGGCAAGAGGCGGTAAAGGCTTTGGCGGCACAGGTAGATATGCTTTTTGTGGTCGGTGCACCTAATTCGTCCAATGCACAAAGGTTGGTTGAAGTAGGCAAGCGGGCAGGGTGCAAAGAGTCTGTTTTAATTACTGATGCACATGATCTTGATTATCATCATATTGGCACATATCAGACCATAGGCATAACCGCAGGGGCTTCTGCACCGGAAATTATTGTCGAGGAAATTATTGCGGCTTTACAGATAAAATATGATGTTACCATTTCAGACTTAACCACAGCGGAAGAAAATATAGTCTTCAAATTACCGAAAGCATTACGTGAGTAACCATGGCCGTCTATACGCAAATTGATGATGCCGATCTAACAGTTTTTTTGCAGGATTATGCGATCGGTGCCTTGCGCTCATTTAAGGGCATTGCGGCAGGGGTGCAAAATTCGAATTTTTTAGTGCACAGCACGCAGGGGCGTTATATTTTGACGCTTTATGAATCCGAAACCACCTCCAAAAGCGTGCCGTTTTTTTTATCGCTTATGCACCATTTCGCCGCGCAAGGCATAAAGTGCCCTTTGCCGATTACCCGTAAGGATGGTGGTTTATTGTCTACGCTATGTGGCAAGCCCGCAGCCCTTGTGAGCTTTCTGGATGGGGTAAGTGTGAGCACGCCAACCCCTGCCCATTGCGCCGCTATGGGCAGCGCGCTTGCGGCTTTGCATCTTGCAGGTCAGGGCTTTTCACACATGCGCGAAAATAATATAGGGCACGCATATTGGGCAGATTTATTTGCACGCAATAGGCCGCGCACCGATGAAATTATGCCCGGCCTTGCTGCTGAAATAGAAGATGAACTGAAACGCCTCGCCGCGCAGTGGCCACAAGATTTGCCACGCGGCATAATTCATGCCGATTTATTCCCTGATAATGCATTTTTTTTAGAAGGAGCCGTATCGGGCATAATCGACTTTTATTTTGCCTGCACCGATTTTTATGCTTATGACGTGGCTATATGTTTGAATGCGTGGTGTTTTGAGGCTGATGCGAATTTTAATATTACCAAAGCGCGGCATTTTTTGGATGGGTATCAGCAGATGCGTCCGCTGTTAAGAGCTGAATATGATGCCTTGCCGGTTTTAGCAGGCGGCGCGGCGATGCGGTTTTTGCTTACGCGGGTGCATGATTGGCTGAACCATACGGAAGATGCGTTTGTGGTGCGCAAAAACCCGACGGATTATCTGCGTCGTTTGCGCTTTCACAAGAATGTAACCCATAGCCGTGATTATGGTTTGGAGGTGTTATGACGGATTATATAGTCTATACAGATGGCGCGTGTTCAGGCAATCCCGGCCCTGGGGGGTGGGGGGTTTATTTCGCTGCTGGCCTTGAGAGAGATGAGTTTTGTGGGGGCGAGGCGCAAACCACCAATAATCGTATGGAACTTATGGCGGCGATATTTGCGCTAAATGCGGTGCCAGAAGGCGCGCATATTGTGCTTTATACCGATAGCAAATATGTGAAAGACGGCATTCTAAGCTGGATCGATAAATGGAAACAAAATAGATGGCGCACAGCGGCAAGAAAGCCAGTTAAGAATATGGATTTATGGCAAGCGCTAGATACCGCGCGCGCCTGCCGCCATGTCGAGTGGAAATGGGTAAAAGGCCATATCGGTATAGAGGGCAATGAACGCGCCGATGCGTTGGCTCGTAAAGGTATGGCAGATTTTGTTTGACAGATAGACTTATGTAAAAATGCACCTGGATGAAAGACTAAAACAAGCTGATTTTGCAAGCTGGATTCCTTGCACAAAACCGTTGCGCTTTTCTCTATTTGATCCGGATAAAACCATCCGCCTGTTTTATAGAAGCAGATATGCGAATTTCATTGCGCCGTTTGAGGTGAAAGAGTGTGAAAAAAATGCACGACTGATGCGGAAATTATGCTGCACCGGCTT
Organism: Parvibaculaceae bacterium; assembly: GCA_965227805.1. Taxonomy (GTDB): domain Bacteria; phylum Pseudomonadota; class Alphaproteobacteria; order RS24; family RS24; genus CBDDGJ01. Next base: position 1,264,073 of record CBDDGJ010000003.1, read on the forward strand.
TTATTTTCATAATGTCTGGCCAATAAAAGGAAAATTTGATGGCGAATTTCGTTATTATATGGTGGCGAGAACAAATGAAAATCGTGAATTAACAGGAAAAATAATTGTTACGGATCACAATAATACATTGCCGCATGAATGTGAGCACGCGCTTCTGTCTGCTTATGAAAATATCGATAAGACATATAATGCGTTTGTGCATGAGAGAGATGGCAAAAGTTTTTCAGATTTGGTCGAACTAACAACAGGAATGGATGAATTATATGAGGAGGACATAAAAACGCAATTTGAGGCGCTGTGGGGGAAAGGAGAAGAACAAAACACTGACAATTTGGGAGAGTATCAAATTCTACTGTTTGAATTTACCTTGCTGCGTAATGGCATTATTTTGTTTTCCGATAAAACACCTCCAGCCATACAACAAAAAGCACACGGATTTTCGCCTGTGAATAAATCGAATTTCTTACAAACACCGCGCATATATGAGCTTGTATATAGTTTCATGAAAAGCTGTTTTCACGAATATATGCTGCATCATGTTGAGGCGGCCTCAATCCCTGGCGTGTTTAATTGCAATAGAATTAAGCAAAAATTTCATGGTGACCGCATCCCATCGGAAATTTTTTATACATATATGCAGAATTTTATGTCCAAAGGAATTACCACGGTAAAACGGGAAAAAAACTTTAATAAACTCAATCCGACTGATATAGCCATATATGGTGATGTCCTTCCCCCTTATAATTGTACCAGTTTTAGCGAGAGATTATTGTCTTTGATTGGGTGTATATTTCTCGTTAGGATTTTAAGAAACATCAATTATAGGAGTAAAAGATGAGCAGAAAACGTTTTAGTGACAATGATATAATCCGCATATTACGTGAGGTTGAGGTGAATATTGGTGGGGGTATGGATACCGATTCTGCCTGCCGCAAGAGTGGCATTAGCCCGCAGACATATTACCGCTGGCGTGGCAATTATGGTCATATGAAGAATAGCGAGGTTAAACGCCTAAAAGCCTTGGAGCAGGAGAATGTGCGCCTTAAAAAGATAGTTGCTGCGCTAGAGTTAGATAAGTTGATTCTCAAGGAGGGGCTCGATTTTTTGGACAAGAAAAAGGCCTAACCACAGCAGATAAGCGCTGTGTTGCAGTCCATTGCCAACAAAGGCTGAGCACAAGCCAGCGTAAAGTTTGCAAGGCTTTGGATATTCCAAGAAGCGTGTGTCAGTATAAACCCACTCAAGCTTGCAGCGATGAACAGCTACGGCTTGATATGATACGCCTAGCCAAGCAATATGGTCGTTATGGATACCGCAAGATAGCAGCATTATTGCGGGTTGAGGGGCATAATGTTAACCATAAGAAGGTAGAAAGACTATGGCGCGAAGAAGGCTTGCAGCTGCCTAAAAGACACAAAAAGCGCAAGCGCATATATGATGGCACTTCCTCTTGCCTCAGACTTCGTGCCAAATATAAGAACCATATTTGGAGCTATGACTTTGTGGGGGACAAGCTGCATAATGGCAGGAAATACAGAATGTTAACGTTGCTCGACGAGTTCAGCAGAGAGGCGATAGCTGTGGAAGTTGGCTACAATATCAAGTCCATAGATGTGATTGAAACACTGGCAAAATGCTTCGCCAAACACGGCGTGCCTGAGCATATCAGGTCGGATAATGGTAGAGAATTTACCAGCACCGATATAAAGCGTTTCTTGCGTAATGTGGGCACCGAAACGCTTTATATCGCCCCAGGGTCGCCATGGGAAAATGGCTTTAATGAAAGGTTTAACGGTATACTCAGAACCGAGTTGTTAAATGCAGAAACCTTCTTGTCGCTGACAGAAGCAAAGGTGGTAATAAAAGGCTGGGTAAAGCAATATAACCATATCAGACCGCACCAAGCACTAAACTACAAACCACCAGCACCAGAAACAAACATACTCAACCAAAACACAAAAATACTCTCACAAAAACTGGCATAAAATTATGGGGCTTGACAGTGAGGCTTTGTTAAATGCTTTTGCCAGCAAAATTGATCCAGAAGAAGACTCTTATCTAACGACAGCCTATGAAGCGGCAGAGCGCCAAACATGGACGACAACATATAATACAGTCAAATATGTTGCTGATATGGAAACTATACCTTCGTCAACTTTTTTTCAAATAAAAGCAAATTGGCCAATGGTGTTTTTTATTCCGTCCCTTATGCTTTCCTATGAAATATATGATATGTTGTATCCTGAAAACTTTCGTGCATCAGTTTTTTTTCTTTTTACTGCTATAGTTTTTCTTATTGGTGTTTTGGCATATAACCGAGCTATGTTCTATCTTAGAAAGAGAACGCTTTTGTCTGATATAGGTAGTCCCAGAGGATTAGAAAAGCGTATTTTGGATAGACTGCTTACAATAGGAAAGTTTACTTTTTCCGAAAATGAGACGGGAATTAACAAACAAAATTTTCATCTACGCTTTTATCGATGGGCTGCTCGAAAATTTGGTAGACGGCCAATTCAAACCCTTATAGTTGAATGTATAGATTGGATCATTCCATCATATTTGCTTGTTATTGCTTTTGGCGCTTCAGCTGATTATTTAATAGCAGAATATTTCGGTTCGTTTGGTAATTTTCTATCTTACCTATATAAACTCTTACCCATTCTATAATTCTCCTATCCAGCTACCCTCAATTTACCCCGTTGCGGCGCCCCAATAATTATAGCCCAATATGCGCGGTGTGCTTGGCAGATAGAGTGTATCCAGTCTGTTTATTTTGAAATCCGCTTGGGTAATTAGCCCCGGAATATCACGATTGATATTACAGCCGCCGGCAATTTTTCCCCATACCCCATTTAGGCGGTTTTGCCATTTAACCACATTGGCATCGGGCGCGCGGCCATGCTCGCAAAAAATCAGCTTGCCGTCGGGCTTTAATACCCGGCGCATTTGCGCCAAAGCCTGCAGGGCATCGGGTATGGTGCATAGGGTAAAGGTGAGCAGCACTGTATCAATGCTATTATCTTCTAACGGAATCTCCTCCCCCGGTAAATCAATAAATTCAACCGGAAACCCCGCTTTTTCCGCCTTGGGTTTGGCGCGCTTTATCATGGCTTCGGCAGGCTCCAGGCCGAATACACGCTCCACTTTTTGCGGGTCATAAAAGGGAAGGTTAATCCCCGTGCCCATGCCCACTTCCAAAACACGCCCTGTGCATAGCGGCACGACTTTTTCGCGCTGCTTCAAAACCGGCTTACTGCTACAGGCACAATTTATAAATGATGGCAAAATATATTTATCGTAAAATCCCATGGGGGCCTCCTTTATTACGCGATTGCCTCAAGCCATTGCTTGGGCTTTATGGTTTCATCACACAGCAAGGCGGGGTCTATTTTTTTGCCCCGCAAGCTCGCCTCTACAAGTTTACGCCCGGCCATAAACTCGGCCCCTCGATTGACGGCGTCAAGGGCGATGAGCGTATCACCCTTAAAATAGAATATAGCAAAACTCTGTGTATTTATATCGCCACGCATATAGTGTGTGGTGGCATCGGCGCTTAAGCCTACAATTTGTAATTTGACATCATATTGATCCGACCAAAACCATGGCACGTGGTGGTAAGGCGTGGGTGTGCCCAGAATATCAGACACAACCGCTTTTGCCTGTTCTATGGCATTTGGCACACTTTCCAAACGTAGCCTTGTATCCAAAAGCGCATTGGGGTGTGTGGTGCAGTCGCCGGCAGCATAAATATCTGCCACAGAGCACCGCCCGACATCATCCACCACAATGCCATTATCTATCGCAAGCCCGGCTGCTTGCGCCAATTCAGTATTGGGCACAATGCCAACTCCCATAATAATCGCATCTGTGGCGGTGGACTGGCCATCCGCAAAAGCAATGCCGGTGGCTTTGCCGTTCTCGGTTTCAATGCGGTCTATTTGGCACGCCGTTTTAATCTGCACACCGTGTTTATGATGCAAGCGCATGAAGAAATCAGACATTTCCGGCGTTGTAACGCGCGCCAGCACACGCGGTGCGGCTTCATAAACCGTTACGTCAACACCAAGCTGTTTGGCTGCGGCGGCGGTTTCTAACCCGATATAGCCCCCGCCAATAATACCAATATGACAGCCCTTTTGGCAGTAAGGCTTGATGCGATTGATATCATCTATGGTGCGTAAATCAAACACGCGTGCGGCGTCGCTTCCCGTAAGTGGAATTTTGCGCGGGCGGCTCCCTGTTGCGATGATTAGCTTATCATAGGTTAGATTATCATCATTTGCCAATGTGACCTTTTTCTCTGCGGGGTCGATTTTTGTCACCCGCATATTCAACATACATTTGACATTATTTTGGTCGTAAAATGCGGCGGGACGAAAATAAAGCCGTGCTTCATCCATTTCGCCGGTCATGAATTTTTTGGAAAGCGGTGGGCGTTGATAGGGCAAATGTGTTTCCTCACCAATCAGGGCAATCGTGCCATCAAACCCCCCTTGTGCGAGGCTGGAAATAGCTTGTGCGGCGGCTTGTCCGGCACCGATAATTATAATATGCATGAAATCTCCCTCCTTTATTTGCGCTCTTGCCGCTTTTGCTGATACACATTAAAAACAATTATGACATATCGCTTTTTTCATCATGCCGCAAGCGAAGAGGATACGCAAATTTTAGCGTATGCTTTTGCACAAATCTTGTGTGAAGGGGATATTATCTTTTTGCAAGGCAATTTGGGGAGCGGCAAAAGTTTTTTTACCCGTCAGATTATCCGCTATCTTACGGGTGATACTTATGTGCCCAGCCCGACGTTTTCATTAGTGCAGCATTATGATGGCGGGGCTATTCCTATTTTACATGCCGATTTATATCGTCTGCAAGATATAGATGAGGTGCTGGAGCTGGGCATTTTGGATGATGTGGTAACGCATATTTTATTCATTGAATGGGCAGAGCGTGGGCAGGGGGTTTTGCCGAAACCACATTATGTGGTTAATTTGGCAGAAACTGAAAATAACGGGCGTGAGATTACCATAGAGGCGGCAGATGGTGCGCAAACTATATTGGAAAATGCCTTTTCCCGCGCGCAAGAAACACACGCGTTTTTAACGCGGGCAGGCTGGGCACAGGCACAAAGGCAGGTGATTGCCGGTGATGCGTCAACACGGCGCTATGAACGTCTGACGCATGAAGATAAAACCGCCATTTTGATGGATTGGCCGCATGGGCCTGATGGTCCGCCCATTTATGATGGCAAGCCTTATTCTGCGCTTGTTCATTTGGCTGAGGCCGCCCCGCAATTTTGTTCCATGATTGACTATCTACGACAGGCGCATATTGGTGCACCGGAAATTTATGCACAAAATACAGCTAAGGGGGTGGTTATGCTGGAGGATTTAGGCGCGCTTAGCCTGGATCATATGGTGCGCGAAAACCATGCCGATGTGCCAGCCATTTATCTGGAGGCGGTTGAAACCTTAGCGCATTTACACAAGCAAAAGCCGAAAGCAGGGCTTGCAAAATTGGATGCGGCGGTTATGGCGCATGAGGCGGCTTTATTTTATGAATGGTATTTGCCCTATCGTAATGTGACACTTGATGCTACGGCGCGGGCGGCATGGATGCCTATGTGGGCGGAGATTTATCAAAGCCTGGGCGCGTTTTCACCCGTGACGGTTTTGCGCGATTATCATTCACCAAATTTATTATGGCGCCCCGAATTACACGCGCGGTTTCGGGTGGGTGTGATTGATGTGCAAGATGCGTTATGTGGCCATGCGGCCTATGATATGGCTTCGCTTTTATATGATGCCCGCATTGATGTGCCGGATGAACGATGTGAATTTTTACGAGAGCATTATTTAGCGCATAATATTGCGGAAGATGCGCGGGCGGCTTTTCGCGATGCTATCAGTATATTTGCCATGCAGCGCAATTTGAAGATTGCCGGTATTTTTGTCCGCCTCGCCAAGCGTGACGCAAAAGCCGATTATCTGCGTCATTTGCCGCGTATTGAACGCTATGTGGCCACGCATATTTCTGCGCCGCCGCTTGCGCCCTTACGCGCATGGTGGGATAAATATATACCGGATTTTATGATTTAATGGGCAAGATTAATGGCCGAAAGAATTGAGACAGCAATGGTGTTTGCAGCAGGGCTTGGCACGCGGATGCGCGGTGCGGCGGGTGGGCTGCCTAAGCCGCTACACATGATAGGGGATAGCCCGCTTTTAGGGCATATGCTTGCGCGCCTAGAGGCGGCAGGCATACGCCATATTGTGGTGAATGTGCATTATAAGGCGGATATGATGATTGATTATCTCCGAACCCGTAAAAATAAAGCGCACATCTCTATTTCAGATGAAGGTGATGCGCGCTTGGAGACGGGCGGTGGTGTGCGCAAAGCCTTGCCCTTTTTGGGTGATGCGCCTTTTTTTACCTGCAATGCGGATATTATGTGGCAGGGTGGGGCTGATGATTTATCCGCTTTGGCAGAGGGCTTTAATGCCGACACTATGGCGGCGCGGCTTATGCTTAGCCCAAAGACAAATATTATCGGCTATGATGGCGTGGGCGATTTTGATATGAATGAGCACATGCAGCTATCGCGTCAAAATAATCACACCATGCATTATATTTATAGCGGGGTGCAGATTATGCAACCGGCCTTACTAGACGGGATTACGGAAACTGTGTTTTCGCTCAGACGTTGTTTTGACCATGCCGCCGCGCAAGGAAAATTATATGGGTATGTTATGCAAGGCCGCTGGATGCATGTGGGCACGCCCCAAGGGTTAGCGCAAGCACGTGCGGCTTATCAGCCGGAAAAGTAAATTCCCCTTTTGATGAATTTGTATTAAAATAAATATATGCAACAAAAACAAACTCCACCGAGATTATTTAACATTGCTGCCGGACAGGCCTTTTTGCCCTGCCTTGTGCGCGTGCTTTATGATGATCATTTGCGACAAGATTTATTCGGCGATTTCGCTCTGGAAGAGATAAGCCTTTATCTACCGACCCGGCGTGCCATACGGGAGGTGAAGCATATATTTTTAACCTATGCACAAAAATTAGGGAAACAAAATGCTGTGCTCTTGCCCACCATTCATGCGCTTGGTGACATGGATGAGGAAGACTTATTTTTCACCGAAACACAGGCCGCGCAGGATATTTTTTCTCTACCCCCTGCAATAGATAGATTCGAACGACAATTCCAAATTATGAAATTGGTGAAGGCAAAATTGCGTGCCGATGCCCATCAGGCCGATATGAAACATATTTTAAGCCTCACCAAAGAGCTCATAGCCTTTCTTGATCATATGCAAAGCGAGCTTATTGACTGGGACCAATTCGCGCATATTGTGCCGGATATGTTTGCCGAGAACTGGCAGAAAAATTTGGACTTTCTCACCATTATCGGGCAGGCATGGCCGCGGCACCTTGCCGAAGAAGGCAAAACAGATATTGTCGCGCGGCGTGTCCTGCTTATTCAAAAACGCATTCAGCAATGGCAGGAAACGCCGCCCGCGCACCCGATCATCGCAGCCGGCTCTACGGCCTCGCGCCCCGTTACCGCATTATTATTACGTGCTATTTCTCATTTGCCGAATGGCGCGGTGATATTGCCGGGGATGGATACAACCATGGATGATACAATATGGGCAGAGATAGAAGAGGATGTGTCGCACCCACAATATAATATGGCACAATTTTTAAGCGCGCTGAATGTGACGCGTCATGCGGTTGCACCATGGCCGGATAGTGCACCGCCATCTGCGCGCGCCGGTTTATTGGGGCGCGCCCTATTGCCAAGTGCGTGCACAGATAAGTGGATGGATTATCGCGCCGCCATAAATGCCGAAGCGGGGGAAGCACATAAGGCGATGCATGATTTGCATATTATTGAGGCAGATGATACGCGTAGCGAAGCGGGTGCCATTGCGCTTTATATGCGCGAGATTTTGGAAAGTCAGAATAAAACCGCTGCACTTGTAACGCCCGATCGTAATTTGGCGCGCCGTGTGGCGCATGAATTACGTCGGTGGGATATTGTCATTGATGATTCGGCAGGTGTGCCGCTTGCCCATGCGGCAGAGGCCGTTTTTGCGCGTCTTATTTTGGATGTGGTAAAAAGTAACTTTGCCCCTGTGCCGCTTATGGCGATGCTCAAACATCCGCTTTGTTGTATAGAAAGTGAGCGTGCGGCGCATTTGCGGCTTGTTTGGACGTTCGAACGCATGATTATGCGTGGCCCCCGCCCCAAAGCAGGTGTGGCGACTTTGCGCGCCATGGTTGAAAAACATAATGCCACTGAGGCACAAGAAATTATTGCCTTGCTTACCCGTTTAGAAACCATTTTGGAACCGCTTTTGACTATGGCACAGGGACAAAATGAGCTCGCTCAATTTATTGATGCACATAGCCGCGCCATAACGCAGCTTAATATGAATGAACAAGGTGAAGCCGATTGCTGGCATAGTCAGTCAGGGGTGCTGCTGTATACGTTTTTTGTCCAATGCGCCGGGCAAGCCGCACATGCCATGCCGCTAGGTTTGGATGACTATATGGATTTACTGGCACTATGGCTGTCGGATATACCGGTGCGCGCTGCATTTGATATGGATGCACGTTTGTTTATATGGGGTTCTTTGGAAGCCCGCCTTATGCATGCTGATGTGATGATTTTGGGCGGGCTTAATGAAGGCGTATGGCCACAAGTGCCTGATAGCGGCCCGTGGTTGTCGCGTCCTATGCGTAAAACTATGGGCATGTCTTTGCCCGAACAGCGTATCGGGCTTAGCGCGCATGATTTCGTGCAAAATGCATCCCTGCCGCATGTCGTGCTCACGCGGGCAAAAAAGCAAGGGGATATGGCGGTTTTGCCCAGCCGTTGGTTAAGGCGGGTGGATGCGTTAATGGGCGGGTGTGCGCGCGTGCATAAATATATAGGCTGGTGGCAGCATTTGGGCTATGCTGAAACTGTAATTCCTGCTCCGCCACCTGCCCCGACCCCACCGCTTGGTGCGCGCCCTAAACAGTTATCGGTTACGCAAATTGATACATTGATTAAAGACCCTTATGCGATTTATGCCCGTCATATTTTGAACTTACTTGCTTTGTCACCACTTGACGAGCCCGTGACTGCCGCTCTACGCGGCATCGTGATTCATGAAATTTTTGACCGTTTCAATAAGACTTATCCGCATGTCCTTCCCGAAAGCATAGAGATGGCTTTACGTAGCTGTGTCAAAGCGGTTGAGGCCGATATGCCTGGTGCTATGGCAGTGATGACTTATTGGCGTGCCCGTATAAATGCAATAGCCGCATGGATGGAAACATTTGAACGCGCGCGGCGCAAGGATCTGGATGAAATTTTTTCTGAAATAAAAGGTGCTTTCACCCTTAACCATGATGATATGGCGTTCACACTTACGGCAAAAGCGGATCGGATTGAACGATATAAAAATGGCGCATTTGTTATTCTAGATTATAAAACCGGCACATTACCAAGTAAAATAAATATAGACGAATTATGGAGCCCACAGCTTCCGCTTGAGGCGCTCATATTATCCAATAATGGGTTTGATGACATAATGTTTGATGCACAAAAAAACCGAACGACCTCCTTGGATATTGTTAAATTAAGCGGTGGAGACCCTGCTGGTGAACATAAGAGCTATGCGATTGAAGATGAACAAATTGCGAAAGCCCTGGCTATGCTTCGTAATCTTATTGCTGCCTATCAAAGCCCTGACCAGGCGTATCACTCACACTTACGTCCCGAAGCTATGCCAGGCGGTTTTAAGCGCGAATATGACCATTTGGCGCGCGTGCAGGAATGGCGTAATGCGGATGAGGGCGGCGGAGATAAAATATGAGTGTTGCCCCGCATATTCTGGCGTCCGACCCGAAGCAATCAGCATGGGTTAATGCACATGCCGGTGCGGGGAAAACCTATGTTCTGGTGACGCGTTTGGTGCGGCTTATGCTTGCGGGCACGCCGCCGGAGAAAATATTATGTCTTACCTATACGCGAAATGCAGCCGTGGAGATGCAAAATCGCTTATTTGAACTTTTAAGCGCATGGGCATTGATAGATGATGCACAATTACAAGCAGATATTAAAAACCGTTTGGATATTGATATGCATGCAGCAGCCCTGCCTACCGCGCGGCGCTTATTTGCGCACGCATTGGAAGCACCAGGCGGGTTACGCATCCAAACCATTCACGGCTTTTGCGACGGGTTATTGCATCGCTTTCCGATAGAGGCGGGCATATCGCCAGAATTTACACTTATGGATGATGCAATGATGCATCATTGTGCGTCTACTTTACTCGAACAGTTTTTACGCGCCCCCGCCACAGCCATTATGGCGGAGGCTTTGGCTTTATTGACCCGCAAAATGGATGAAGAAAAACTTATTGCCCTAACCTTAAAACTTATTAGCGAACGTGAAAAAGTAACACATAAAGACTTTACCACGATACGTCATGATATTATGGCGGCAGTAAATCTGACACAAGCAGCCCTTGATGGGCATGATCAAAATTGTGAAAATTTGCTAGGCGAGATTGCACAAAGCGCGACTGCTTTTATAGATATTCTTCGCTCGTCCGGGGAAAAAACCGATACGAAGCACGCGGATATAATAGCCCGGTTTTCGCAAAACATGAAAACTCCGGATACAAAAATAGCGTGGAAGATAATTCGCCCGCTTTTTATGACCGGCAGTAATACACCGCGCAAAAATTTATGCACGAAAGGCATAGGGGAACGCTTTTCCGATATGCTGACTAAACTCACTATATGGCAAGGCCGTTTTATGCAGCTTTTTGAGCAGCACAGCAATATAAAGCTGCTTTCGCAAACCGAAGCGCTTTATCAATTCGGCAAAGTGTTTATTGAAAGCTATGATGCTTATAAGCACCGGCAAAATTTGCTGGATTATGACGATCTCATTACTTTGGTGAACCGTCTGCTTACGGGCACGCAGGCAGCTGCATGGGTGCATTATAAAATTGATAATGGTATTGACCATATTTTAGTGGATGAAGCACAAGATACCAGCCCCGCACAATGGCAGGTGATAGAGGCTTTGGCGCGGGAATTCTTTGTGACTGAAGTCTCATCGGATAATCCACGCACCATATTTGCGGTTGGTGACGAGAAGCAATCTATTTTTAGCTTTCAAGGTGCCGATCCGAATTGCTTTGATGCAATGCGTAAAAAGTTTGACGATATGGTGCAGGCATGCGGTGGACGGTTTCGCACAATTCCTATGCATGAGGCGCGCCGTTCTGTGCCCGAGATTTTGCAATTTGTCGATAATGTGTTTTCGAATAGCCCGGCACGCCAGGGCGTGGGTGTTGGAGGGAATAAGATCAGGCATACGCCTTTCCGTGCAGATGAGCAGGGCATGGTTGAGCTTTGGGAGCCGACACATCATGATAAAGAAACGCGTCATGACAGCCCCGATATGATTCCCGATAAGACACATAATAAGACAGCCCAACAAAAATTGGCACAGCGCATTGCCACAAAAATAGACGCGCTTATAAAAGATAAAACAGCAAATATTGCCCCCAAAGATATTTTAATATTATTGCGTCGCCGCCGTGGTTTGGGAGATGAGATTATGCGTGCTTTGCATGAGCACAATATTCCGCTTGCAGGTGCGGATCGCATGAAATTAAACGAACAGCTGGTTATTCAAGATTTACTGATTGCTGCCGAGGTAGCGCTTTTGCCACGAGATGATTTAAGCCTTGCCACATTTTTGCGAAGCCCGCTTGGCGGTGTGAATGAGGCTGATTTATTTACGCTTGCGCATGGACGCGCGGGCAGCCTATGGGCGGCTGTAAAGATGCATTTTGCGCAAGGCAATGAATGTGTAAAACAAGCCTATACGCGCTTACGCTGGCTTATGCGCGCCGCAGATTATATGCGCCCATTTGATTTTTTCGCGCAATTTTTGAGTCTGGATAATCTTTATAAGGATATGGCGACACGTTTGGGCAATGAGATTGATGATCCGATAGATGCGTTTTTGCGGCTTGCTTTGGCGTATGAAGGGCGTGAGACACCCTCTCTAACAGGCTTTCTGCATTGGATTCGCCATAGCGATGTGGAATTGAAACGCGATATGGAGCAAGAGCAAAATGCGGTGCGTATCATGACCATACATGGGGCAAAAGGTCTGGAAGCCCCAATCATATTCGTGCCAGACACATGCAGGCATATGCGCACGGGCGGTAAACATGACTTACCTATATTGGATGATAAAAACACTTTGTTGCTTCGTTTGCCTAAGGAATATACCACAGATTATCAACTCACTATGCAAGAACAGGCAAAACAGGCAGACCACTATGAATCGCATCGCTTGCTTTATGTGGCACTGACACGTGCACGCGAGCGCCTTTATATAGGGGGCTATCTGGATAAAAACCAAAAGAGCCCCGCCGAAGCAAGTTGGTATAACTATATCGCCCGCGCCTTGAAAAACGATACATATAAAGTAACTGAAAATGGCGAAACGCTATGGCGGGTAGGTAAAGCTCTGCCACTTGTGCGTTTAGATGAACCCGCTTTACAAGAGCAACTCTCCCCACCGCCGCACTGGCTTTACCAAAAAGCTGACCCGCATGACGCAATGCCCGACATTCTGGTGCCGTCAGCAAGCGAGACCACGAGCCTAGGCGCGCCCTCCGCGCAGGCATATAAGGCGGCGCGGCGCGGCACGCTTATTCATCGCTTGTTAGAGAATGTGCCAACGCTTTCCCCCGCAATGCGCCGTGAAAAAGCCGAAACCTATTTAAGGCATCACGCATCAGAGTTTACCGAGGCAGAGCACGCACGCATGCTGGATGAATTATTCGCCTTGCTAGATAACACTATGATCAAGCCGATATTTTCAGCCGCTGCGCGGGTTGAAATTACGATTACCGGCACGTTATCGCGTCGTGATGGCACGCCGCTTCTGGTTAATGGGCAGATAGACCGCTTTATTGAATTGCCGGATAAAATTATATTGGTTGACTTCAAAAGTGGTGACATGCATGACCCGCCTCCGATTGCTTATATAAGGCAAATGGCGATTTACCAGGCTTTGATGCGCCACGCCAAGCCTGCTAAGCCGATCCATTGCTATCTGATTTGGACACAAACTGCACATATGGTGGCACTCGCCCAAGCGGATATGGATGCTGCTCTCGCCAAAGTAAATATTGCTTGAAATATGGCGAATTTCTGTTAGATTTGTAGACGATTATGATTCATATATTAGGAGTAAATTATGCCAGTGTCTCATGTCGCTGAAGCTGATTTTCAAGCCGCGGTTGTGGATGCTGATGGTCCGGTTTTGGTTGATTTTTGGGCAGAATGGTGCGGCCCGTGTAAGCGCATTGCCCCAATTTTAGATGAGCTTTCGGATGAGCTTTCGGGCAAGGTGCACATTGTGAAGCTGAATGTTGATGAAAATCCACATATTATGACCAATTATGGGATACGCTCTATTCCGACAATGATTATGTTTCAAGATGGTGCGCCCGCTGCGACCAAAATTGGTGCCACCTCCAAAAACGAATTAAAAACATGGATTGAAGATAATATCTAGGCAATTTTACATGTTGCCGTGTTTACGCCCATTAAACGATATATATTTATAAAGCGTATTTCGTGCCCTCATATATTCTCATAGTAAAGCCTTATTCTTGCCAAAATATGCGAATAATGAGTGTTATAAGTTAAAAGTAAGTTATTTATGAGGTTTAACCCCATGCGCAAGACACGCCCTATATATTTCACGCGTGCATATTTTCCATATCATAGCTTTTATGGTGCCTTATTTTTGTCAGCATGTGGGGATGTATATTCCGAGAGTTCAAGTTCAACATCATCGATTGATATATCTGATGATTATACAGATGATACGTCAACAAGCTCAAATTTTAGTACAAGTAGTGATGCAGCAGGAGCAATAGAGACAAGTGACGACATTGACTGGCATAGGGTAGAGCTGGATGCAGGTTATGAATATAGTTTTATAGTCGACCCCCAAAGCGAGTTAGATGTTAAAATTGACGGGCTTTTTGATGCCTTTGGAGATCCTGTGATAAGTAGCGATGTTGATGCGTCAGATGATGGTGGGAATGAAACACTTAGCTATGTGGTTACAACAAGCGGCACGTATTATATCGCTGTTGAAAGCTATTCCACCAGCACAGGCAGCTATACGGTTTCTGCCACACGTAATATATCTGACGATTATGCAGATGATACATCAACCAGCTCAAATTTTAGCACAAGTGATGATGCAGCAGGTGTAATTGAGACAAGTGATGATGTTGACTGGCATAAAATTTATTTATACTCATTTTATGATTATGAATTTACGGTCGCCCCTGAAAGCGGTTTTGACATTAAGATTAAAGCTATTTATGATTCGTCTCTTGATCTTGTTGCAGACTCGGTTGATCGCTCATCGGCGGGTCGTGACGAGCAAATCGAGTTTACGCCGCGTTCAAACGGCTATTATTATGTGGCGATTGAAGGCTATAATGGCGATACGGGTAGCTATACGATAGATGCTGATATTATTTAGCCATTTTGAGCCAGCACAAACCCAGCCAGATAGAGCGAGCCGCATATTAAAATACGGGCATTTTCATCCTCAATCGCGGCCATAGCATCCTGAATAGACTTATGTGCACTGGCATCTATGCCGTGCATTTTGGCGATATGGCTTAATTCATCTGCTGTAAAACTATTTTCTTGTGCAGGAATGGGAATACAATGCATGTGTGCTTCGGGCAGGGCTGTTAAAAATTCATCTGCTGATTTTGTGCGCATGAGCCCGCAAATAATATGCAAAGGGGCCGGGCGCATATGTGTGGCAGTTTCTGCCCAGTGTCGCAAAGCCTGTGCTGCCGCTTCATTATGGCCGCCATCCAGCCATATTTCAGATGCAGGCAAGCGTTTTTTTAGTGGGTCAATCACGGCACCGCTATAAAGAGGTTCAAGCCGTGCGCGCCAGCGGGCACGCTCTAGCCCCGTTGCAATAGCTGCCGCATTTATCTCCATATGTCGTGCGGCTGCAATCGCGGTGCCGGCATTGATAAGCTGATGTGCGCCTGTTAAGCGCGGCAAAGGCAAATCGAGCAGGGTGGTATCATCCTGAAAGATTAAGCGCCCCGCTTGTGCGTATGTGTGCCAGTGTTCCCCGCCAAATAAGCAAGGCGTGTTATTGTGCTGTGCATGATGGTATATGGTTTGTTTTGCTTGTGCAGGCTGTGGCGCAATAATTGCCGGAATATCTGGTTTCAAAATACCTGCTTTTTCGGCAGCGATTTCACGAAGTGTTGTGCCCAAAAAATCTTGATGATCAAGGCTTACCGGCGTGATGAGAGACAGATGGGGGGTGATGATATTTGTCGCATCAAGCCTGCCGCCCAGACCAACCTCGAGCAATAAATAATCTGCCTTTTGGCGACTAAAGGCGAGAAAAGCGGCAGCCGTGATGATTTCAAAAACGGTGATTTGTGCGCCAGCATTGGCTTTTTGACAATGCTCAAGACAAATACTTAATTCTTTTTCATCAATGTCAACACCATTAAGCGCGATACGCTCATGAAACTGCACCAGATGGGGCGAGGTATAGCTATGCACGCTTTTCCCATCTGCCTCTAGCATGGCACGTAAAAAGGCCAATGTAGAGCCTTTGCCATTTGTGCCGGCAATATGAATAATGGGCGGACAGTTTTGCTCAGGATTCCCCAATGCCGCCATTAAGCGGTGCATACGTTTTAAGGATAAATCAATCAATTTCGGGTGGAGGCTAAGCAGCTCATCTAATAGCTTTTGGCTTGCACGTTCCGGCATAAATTCGCTCAATATGAAGACTATTTATGCGGCAGCATCATGCCGAAGCAAGCGTATAATGCGCCCAATAGTTTCGCGCAATTCATGACGATGCACCACCATATCCACCATGCCGTGATTACGTAAATATTCTGCTGTTTGAAACCCCTCGGGTAATTTTTCCTTAATGGTGTCCTTAATAACCCGTGGGCCGGCAAACCCAATAAGGGCACCAGGTTCGGCAATATGAATATCGCCCAACATGCCATAAGAGGCCGTAACCCCCCCCGTTGTCGGATTGGTAAGCACCACAATATAAGGTAAGCCGTGTTCGCGCAATGCTTGCACAAGAACAGTTGTGCGTGGCATTTGCATAAGCGATAAAATGCCTTCTTGCATACGTGCGCCCCCCGCTGCCGTGATCATAATAAGGGGTAATTTATGCTCTAAAGCGGTTTCGGCTGCTTTAATAACAGCTTCTCCCGCTGCCATGCCCAATGAACCGCCCATAAAGAAGAAATCTTGCACGGCAATAATGGCCGCCTCGCCGTCAAGCGTCCCCTTACCGATACAAATGGCATCTTTTTGGCCAGTTTTTGCCCGCGCCGTTTTAATGCGGTCACTATATTTTTTATCATCCTTAAATTTAAGCGGGTCAAGCGGCACATCGGGCGTGTCAATCTGTTCATAATGCCCATTATCAAATATTTGCTTAAACCGTTCAGTCGCATTTAGGCGCATATGGTGGTTGCATGCGCTACACACTTTATGCGTATCGGCGGCTTCCTGATGAAAAATCATTTCACCGCATGCGGGGCACTTCATCCATAAATTATCATCATTTTCGTCTTTCCGAAATACATTTGGGAATTTGGGTCTAACAAAATTTGTAATCCAATTCATAAGTCTTCCCCTTTCGCCTGATGATGAACTGATGTGGCCAATTCAGCTGTGAGCGCAAGAACGGCATCACACGGGTTTTCCATATTTTCTTTTATACAGTCTACCAAAACCGAACCCACCACCACTGCGTCAGCATTTTGGGCAATACGCGCTGCTTGTGCGGGGGTTTTTATACCAAATCCCACGGCAATAGGCAAATCGGTAATATGTCTTATGCGTGTAATGGCGTGTGCCACATGGTCGGCTTGCGGGGTGGCGGCACCGGTTGTGCCGGTAATAGAGACATAATAGATAAAGCCAGAGCTATTATGCAAAAGCACAGATAGCCGCTTCGCGTCGCTTGTGGGTGTTGCCAGCCGGATGAAATCAAGCCCCGCGGCACGTGCCGGCAAGCATAATTCGGTATCTTCTTCCGGCGGCAAATCCACCACCAATAAGCCGTCCACACCGGCTGATTTGGCATCGCGTAAAAATGCGTCCGCACCATAATGATAAATCGGATTATAATAGCCCATTAAAATGAGCGGGGTCTCATTATTTTGAGCCCGAAAGGCGCGCACCATGTCTAGTGTCTTTTGCATTGTTTGGCCAGCGGCCAAGGCGCGTAAAGCAGCCTCTTGTATTGCGGGGCCGTCAGCCATGGGGTCGCTAAAGGGCATGCCCAGCTCAATAATGTCAATGCCTGCCTGCGGCAGCTGCATCAATATCTCCAAACCTTGTTCATAATTTGGATCACCAGCCATAATATAGCCGATAAAACCGGTTTTATTTTGTGCTTTCAGGCGGGTAAAACACTGCTCTATGCGTGTCATGCTCATAATGCTACGCCCAGATGTTCGGCAACTGAAAATACGTCTTTATCGCCTCGGCCACATAGATTCATAATGATCACATTGTCTTGCGGTAAAGTGGGCGCAATTTTGCATAGATGCGCCAGTGCATGGGCAGGTTCCAGCGCAGGGATAATCCCTTCCAGTTTTGTCAGTAATTGAAACGCCGCCAGGGCTTCTGCATCGGTTGCAGATACATAGGTAACGCGCCCGCTATCGCGTAAAAATGCATGTTCAGGCCCAATGCCCGGATAGTCCAATCCGGCGGAAATGGAATGACCTTCAATAATCTGTCCGTCTTCATCTTGCAACAAATAGGTGCGGTTACCGTGCAAAATACCCGGTTCTCCACCTGCGAGCGATGCAGCATGATCAGGCGTGTTCAAGCCCCGTCCACCCGCTTCCACACCTATAATTGATACACCAGCATCGTTCAAAAATGGATAAAATAAACCCATTGCATTGGAACCACCACCAATACAAGCAATTAACATATCGGGTAGACGTCCCTCATAGGCTAAAATCTGTCGCTTTGTTTCTTCACCAATAATCGATTGAAAATCGCGCACCATGGCCGGATAAGGGTGTGGCCCTGCAACTGTGCCGATAATGTAAAATGTATTCTCAACATTGGTTACCCAATCACGCAAGGCCTCATTCATGGCGTCTTTTAGTGTGCCCGCTCCCGAAGTTACAGGCACAACTTCCGCGCCTAAGAGTTTCATACGAAACATATTCGGTTTTTGCCGTTCGACATCCGTCGCCCCCATAAATATGGTGCATGGAAAACCGAAGCGCGCCGCTACTGTCGCGACGGCCACACCATGTTGCCCGGCCCCGGTTTCGGCAATGATACGGCTTTTTTTCATCCGCTTCGCCAGCAATATTTGTCCCAAACAATTATTGATTTTATGCGAACCGGTATGATTGAGCTCATCGCGCTTAAGATAAATCTTTGCACCCCCCAAATGTTCGCTCAAGCGCGGGGCATAATAAAGCGGGCTTTCACGTCCGACATAATGTTTTTGTAAATCGGCAATTTCTGCCGCATAAGCCGGGTCGGCTTTGGCGTCTTTATAGGCTTGTTCCAGCTCAAGAATAAGCGGCATTAAGGTTTCGGCGACAAAGCGCCCCCCATAAAGCCCGAAACGGCCATTTTCATCTGGTCCGGTATGATAGGAATTGAGCGTCATATTATCTATCTCACTTGCGCAACGGCATTAACAAAATCACGCATAAGGGCACTATCTTTTTTGCCGCATATGCTTTCAACACCGGAAGATATATCTAGCATAGGCGGGCGCACTTCACCAAGCGCGATTTGCACATTTTGTGCATTTAGCCCGCCTGCAAGCATCCAGGGTTTTTTCCTGTCATAGGCGGTAAGGATGTCCCAATCAAAGGCGCGGGCATTGCCGCCGGGATTTTGCATATTTTGCGGGGGCTTGGTATCGAATAAATACCAATCGGCACTATCGCGATAAAATGCGGTTTTTTCTGTAACATCTTTTCGTGTGGACACAGATAAAGCCTTAATAACCGGGCGGTGCCAGCGTGCTTTTATTTCAGCAATGCGTTGGGGTGTTTCTTGCCCATGTAATTGCAGGCGATGGGGCTCTATCGTAGCCATAACGGTTTCAAGGGTTATATCGTCAGCATCTACCAAAACAGCAATACGTTCAATTTGTGGTGCACAGCGCGCGGCGAGCATGGCTGCTTTGTCATAAGATAAATGACGCGGCGATTTAGGGAAGAACATAAAGCCAGCAAAATCAATCTGAAGCTCATTTGCGGTTTCAATAGCGGCGTGATCGGTAAGCCCGCATATTTTTATTTTTACATGTTCATGAGTCATTTTTTGCGTTTAGGCGATCATGTAATTTTTTTCCGGTTTTGAAAAAGGGGATATGCTTTTCATCAACATGCACCGTTTCGCCCGTGCGTGGATTGCGTCCAGCGCGTGCATCACGTTTTTTTACGGAGAAAGTGCCAAAGCCACGCAATTCCACACGGTCATCACGCGCCAATGCATCACCAATTTCATCCAATATGCGATTGACAACGCGCTCAACATCACGATGATAAAGATGAGGAAACTTTTCTGAAATACGATT
Source organism: Parvibaculaceae bacterium (assembly GCA_965227805.1). Taxonomy (GTDB): domain Bacteria; phylum Pseudomonadota; class Alphaproteobacteria; order RS24; family RS24; genus CBDDGJ01. The sequence goes on from CBDDGJ010000003.1 coordinate 1,283,778, forward strand.
AATAAGATCAGATTTAATCATAATCTAACAAGCTCCCCCATAGGTGAATCAATCAAAGTCTTCTACGTATCGGATAAATCCACGAGGACTTTAGCCAAAGCATATGGCAATCGTCAAGCAGAATAACTATCTTTATTTTTCATTTTTTTCTTTTTGCTGATTGAGTGCAGCGCCGAGAATATCGCCTAAAGATGCACCGCTATCGCTAGACCCATATTGGGCGACGGCTTCTTTTTCTTCTGTGATTTCGAGCACTTTGATAGATAAGCCGATGCGGCGTGCCTTTTGGTCTATATTCGTAACCATAGCGTCAACTTTATCACCGACATTAAAACGCTCGGGGCGTTGGTCTTCGCGGTCGCGCGATAAATCACTGCGGCGAATAAAGGCGGTAATATCGCTATCACCTACCGATACTTCCAGCCCATTATCGTTTACTTCGGTCACTTCGCATGTGATCACATCACCCCGTTTTTTATTGCCGAGGCTTTCAAACGGATCTACGCTTAATTGCTTGATGCCAAGACCTATGCGTTCTTTTTCCATATCAATTTCAAGCACCATGACATCGACAGTTTGTCCTTTCTGATAAGCCGCCATAGCGTCTTCACCTGATAGGTTCCAATCAATATCACTCATATGCACCATGCCATCAATATCGTGCTCCAGCCCGACAAACAGCCCAAATTCAGTGATGTTTTTAATCTGGCCAGAGAGTTTCGTGCCTATCGGATTTTTAGCAGAAAAATGTTCCCACGGATTCTCCATACATTGTTTGAGGCCGAGTGAAATACGGCGTTTCTCCGATTCGATTTCCAACACCATCACTTCTACTTCCTGCGAGGTAGAGAGGATTTTTCCGGGGTGAACATTTTTCTTCACCCAGCTCATTTCCGACACATGCACCAAGCCTTCAACCCCGTCATTAAGCTCGATAAAGGCACCATATTCAGTGATATTGGTTACCTGTCCGACCACTTTGCTATGCAGAGGATATTTTGCTTCAATATTTGTCCACGGATCTTCTTCCAGCTGCTTCATGCCGAGGGAGATGCGTTGTGTTTCGGTGTTGATTTTCACAACTTGCACGTTAATGGTTTGCCCGATACTCAAAACCTCTGCAGGGTGATTGATACGTCGCCAGGCAATATCGGTGACATGCAGCAAGCCATCAATGCCACCCAAATCAATAAAGGCACCATAATCGGTAAGGTTTTTAACAACGCCTTCCGTAACATGCCCCTCGGTTAGTTTCCCGACAATTTCACTACGTGCTTCGGCACGTGTTTCTTCTAATATCGCACGACGCGATACGACAATATTGCCGCGCCTGCGATCCATTTTCAAAATCTGGAAGGGTTGTGGCTGGTTCATAAGCGGGGTTACGTCACGAATGGGACGAATATCGATTTGACTCCCCGGTAGAAAAGCGGTTGCGCCGTCAAGGTCTACCGTAAAGCCGCCCTTAACCCGTCCGAAAATAACCCCTTCTACACGTTCATCCGCAGCATAGGATTTCTCGAGCTTAAGCCAGCTTTCCTCGCGTCGTGCTTTTTCGCGTGAGAGCATAGCCTCACCCATTGCATTTTCAATGCGCTCAATGTAAACATCAACATTATCATTAACGGCAATCGTTGCCTGTTGGCCGGTAAGGGTAAATTCGCTTAAAGGGATACGGCCTTCGGTTTTCAAGCCGACATCGACGATTGCGAAATCATTTTCAATAGCCGTGATACGCCCCCGCACAACGCTTCCCTCAATCGGTGCGGTATGTGCAAAGCTGTCTTCCAGCATAGCGGCAAAATCATCCTGGCTTGGATTCATATTTTTTTCGGTGTTTTGGGTTTCAGACAAGAAACTCTCCATATATCAAATTAAAGTGCCATTCGGCTATTTTATTGCTTTGCCGAAGGACGTCCCTTAAATTTAGATTTATTAATATAAGGGCAGGGTTAAAATTTAAGTTCCACTTTATTATCAGCGCCGTTCTGATTTTGACGCAATATACGCCAAGGCCGCTTCAAACGCCTCCTCTATAGACAAATTAGTGCTATCAAGCAAGTAGGCATTTTCATCTCTTTTACTGGGGGCGGTGGCGCGGGTCTCATCTCTTTGGTCACGGGCGCGAATATCGGTAAGAATATCATCGGGATTTAGGTCTGGATTTTGCGCCGAAAGCTCGGCAAAGCGGCGTTCGGCACGGGTTTTAGCACTTGCGGTAACATAGAGCTTATAATCGGCATCGGGGCATATAACCGTGCCAATATCGCGCCCATCCAAAACTGCCCCGCGCTTATTATTGGGGGGGGTCGCTGCGAAATTGCGTTGAAATGCCAATAAAGCCGCGCGTATGCCGGGTTGTGCAGCAATAATCGAGGCGGCGGTGGCGACCGCGCGACTTCGCAATTTTGCATCATCCAGTAATGTTAGATCCAAATTCTGCGCCACCTTAAGTGCCCCTGCTGTATCTTCGGGCGGCAGACCACGTTCCAGCACCCCGGCTGCTACGGCGCGATATAAGCGCCCCGTATCCAGATACGCATAATCAAAATGTGCAGCTAGTTTTTTAGCCAATGTGCCTTTGCCGGAGGCCGATGGCCCATCTATGGCGATTATAACTGGTTCTACCATATTATATGCCGGAAAAATCCGCTCCTATTCTCCGCATTAAATCAAAAAAATCAGGAAAACTTGTGGCAATCATAGCGGCATCGTCAATATAAATTTCATTTTGTGCCACCAGCCCCGCAATGAGAAAACTCATAGCAATACGATGGTCGTGATAAGTTGTGATATGCCCGCCACCGGGAATTATGCCCCCCATACCTTTGATGAAAAGCGCATCTTGCTCTGTTTTTACCTGCACGCCGTTTTTTTGTAACCCTTCGGCAATGGCATGTAAGCGGTCGCTTTCTTTAACGCGTAATTCGGATAATCCGGAAAAATAGCTATCGCCATGTGCATAAGCGGCAGCGATTGATAAAATAGGATATTCATCAATCATCGCCGGCACATATGTGCCGTCAAGCTCTATGCCCTGCAGCGGGGAATGGCAGACCGTTAAATCTGCAACAGTTTCGCCTGCGGCGTGGCGTTGATTATTAACCTCTATATGCCCCCCCATGGCGCGTAAGGCATGGATAAGCCCGTCTCGGTGTGGATTGAGCATAACATTTTGAATGGTAATATGCGAACCAGGCACCAGAAGTGCAGCGACTATCAAGAAAGCGGCAGATGATGGGTCACCGGGCACGTCAATATCACATGCGGTTAGCTGTGCTTCGCCATTTATTGCGATGGTTGTTCCCTTTGCGTTTTTCGCTTCGGTTACCTGCACCCCAAATAAGCGTAACATACGCTCGGTGTGGTCGCGGCTTGGATGTGCTTCACTAACCGATGTTTCACCCAGAGCACCGAGCCCGGCCAAAAGAATGGCCGATTTAACCTGCGCTGAAGCAATCGGCGATATATAAGTAAGGGGTAAAACAGGGCTTAGGCCGGTAAGTGTAAGGGGTAATGTGTCTTTATCCGTAAGGGGCGCGTGCACGCCCATATCTTTTAGCGGGTTTAGAATGCGCGCCATTGGGCGGCGGCTTAAAGACGCATCACCGCTAAAGGTGACATTTATCGGGCTAGACGCCACAGCACCCATAAGCAGGCGGCACCCGGTGCCGGAATTACCGAGATCCAATGGCGTGTCCGATGCCCGAAAATTGCCCACGCCCACGCCATATATATCCCATACCCCTGCATCAATGCGGCGAATATCTGTGCCTAAATTTTGCAAAGCCCTGGCGGTAGCTAAAATATCATCAGCTTCCAAAAGCCCGCGAATCGTGGTTTTTCCGATTGCCAGCGCGCCCAAAATCAGCGCACGATGCGAAATAGATTTATCTCCGGCAATGGTAACTGTGCCGCGCAAGCGAGATGCGGATTTACGTGCCATAACATGTAATCGGGTAGAATCAGCTATCATGAATGTGCTTTTACGCATTTTCTACAAAAAATCACAAGAAAAAATGCATAAAATGCAGAATAAAGTTTTGACAGTTCCACTGCTTCATGGCAATGAATTTTGTCAATATTATTTTAGCAGCGAAAAGGACGATGTCGTGGCCGACCCGAAATTAGGAATTAAGCGCATTTGTGAAGCGTGTGGAGCGAAATATTATGACTTAAACAAAATACCGGCTATTTGTCCCAAATGTGGGGCATCATTTGACCCGGCGGCATTTATACAGGCGACTGTGACAGAAGATGAAGACGTGGCCGATAATGAATTGGATAATGACCAAGCTGATGTTTTGGATGATGATGTAAGCATTGAAACGCTTATTGATGAAGAGGAAGTGGATGATGATGAAAATGCGCCCGATCTTCCCGAATTTGACGATGACAGCATGGTGCTGGATGATGACGACGACGATGACGATATTGATTTAAGCGATGACGACGACGATGATGACGATGATGCCTAGCTTATAGGGCGCGTTAAGATTTTTTTAATTTATATGCGTTAAGCGATTTACTTTTTTCGCGGGCGTTATATAAAGTTACGTTATCGGTGCGGGGCTATAGCTCAGTTGGGAGAGCGCTTGCATGGCATGCAAGAGGTCAGCGGTTCGATTCCGCTTAGCTCCACCATTATTTTCTTTCCAGCATAACTTTCTTAAAGCAAAATTATACCGCGTATCATGAATAGCGCACCGACAATAAGCATGATTGCCTGTGTCCAGCGGAAAAAAGATGTATCACTCATATAATCAAGCACGCGCTTGCCGGCTCTTGTGCCGATAATCGACGCAATAATAAAAGCCGGAAACACCCACCACCCTGCCCATATCTGTGCAGCGGATGTGAGCACCAGCGCGCCGTAAAAAATGATTTTACTTGCATGGCTTAGGGCTTGTAAAATAGCCTTTGTCGCCACGACCTGATGGCGTGTCAGAGGGGTGCGCTGGAAAAAGATGTCTAATATTGGCCCACCTACGCCCGCAACCAGATTAACCAGCGACACAATAAAGCCGGCACTATAGGGGATAAGCGGGCGCGTAATATCCAGGGCAAAACGGCGCGGCAAGCCCCAGGCAATATAGGGAAGTGCCCCCAGCATAAGCAGCACCAATGCCCGTTCTGGCACATAAGCAATGAACCAGAATAATCCCAAAGCCGCGATTTCCCCCAAAATAAAACGCAAGATAACCGGCCAATGAATATAGGCGCGGTTAAGCCAAGCACGATACCCATTTGACACCAGCTGTATGCCGCCATGCAAAATCATAGCCGTGTGCACGGGTAAAATCATCACCAAAATGCCCATAAGAATAAGTCCACCAACCATACCAAAAATGCTCGATATGGTTGCGGTAAGTAATGTCGCACTAAAAATGATAAGAAAATTGATGAATGTAATCAGCTTAACCCTTTACTATTTATGCATAACTACCTTATATGATGCGAGGAAAGCAATTATTACCACATTGTGTGAGGAATGTGAGGAAAATTTATGTTTCATGGCTCTATCACAGCTCTGATTACGCCATTTGCTGCTAATGGTGCAGTGGATGAAGCCGCTTTACAGGCATTGGTGGAATGGCAGATTTCTTGCGGCACACATGGGCTTGTGCCCTGTGGCACAACCGGGGAATCACCAACATTAACGCATGAAGAGCATAAGCGGGTGGTTGAATTGGTTGTTGAAGCGGCAGGCAGGCGGGTGCCGGTTATGGCAGGCACGGGGTCTAATTCCACGACAGAAGCGATTGAGCTTACACGCCATGCCAAGGCGTGCGGTGCTGATGGTGCGCTTGTGGTAACACCCTATTATAATAAGCCGACCCAAGCGGGGCTTGTCGCACATTTTGCCGCGATTGCCGAGGCGGTGGAAGATTTGCCACTTTTTATCTATAATATCCCGGCGCGTTCGGTGATTGATATGCAGGTGTCAACCATGGCGGCACTTGCAAAAGCGCATAGCAATATTGCAGGCGTCAAAGATGCTACGGCAGATATTATGCGTGTCAGCCACCAAAAGCAGGCGTGCGGGGCAGATTTTATTCAACTTTCGGGGGAAGACCCTACCGCTTTGGGGTTCATGACTTATGGGGGACATGGTTGTATTTCGGTGGCGGCCAATGTGGTGCCCGATTTATGCGCGCAGTTTCAAAATGCATGTATGGCGGGCGATTATGCAAAAGCCGGTATTTTGCATGAGCAGCTTATGCCCCTCCATATAAGTTTATTTATGGAGAATAATCCGGGCGGGGTAAAATATGCGCTGCACCGTCTGGGAAAATCCACACAGATTATGCGTCTGCCCTTGGTTGAGATAAGTGCAATAAATAAAGAAGCGATTGATGTGGCACTTAAAGATTTGGGCTTAATAAGCTAGCTCCATTATGTCGGGAAAATCTAAAAAACGTAAATCTGGCAATGATGGCCTCATTGCAGAAAATCGGCGCGCCCGGCGTGATTACGAGATCACCGATACGCTCGAAGCGGGGCTGGTGCTGCAAGGCACAGAGGTAAAAGCATTAAGGCAGGGCAAGGCCAATTTAATGCACGCTTATGCTACAATTGAAAAAGGCGAGGCGATGCTTATCAATGCTGATATTCCCGAATATAGTGCAGGCAATCGGAACAATCATAAACCGACGCGCCCGCGTAAATTACTGCTGCATCGCCGTGAGCTTAATCGGCTTATGGCCGATACACAGCGCGCCGGCATGACATTAGTGCCGCTTAAACTTTATTTTAATGCGGGGGGCATGGTGAAATTATTGCTGGGCGTGGCGCGCGGCCGCAAAAAGGCCGATAAGCGCCAGGTTGAAAAACAGCGGGATTGGCAACGCGATAAAGCCAGACTTTTGAAACGCAGATAAAAAGGCAGGCTTATAAATTACCCCTTACATTCACGCAGCAAGGCGTAATAAATCATCCATAACTTTTTCCAGATGACGAATATTATTGCACACTTGCACATGGGTGCAATAAGCGCCTAGTTTTTGCATTTCACTATCACCCGTATTCCATAAAGCCTTTACTTCCGGATTAAGCCAGATAATGCGTTTTGCCCGTTGCGCCATATCTTTCAAAATCAAATGCCCCGGATCACCATAATTGGAACGTGCATCCCCCAGAATTAAAATTGTTGTGCGGTGGTCAATCTCATCATGCACCATATCGGCAAGCTCGTTTAATGCGCGCCCGTAATCAGTAGAGCCGCTGCCAAAATGACGAATAATCTCTATCATTGCGTCTTCTGCAGTATGGGTTTCAAAAAAGTCTGTCACCTCGCCGCATGTCGCTGAAAAGGCAAAGCTACGCGTGCGCGGCATAACTTCATCCAGGCTATAAAGAAACATGAGTAAAAACCGCGCCACACTGGCCACCGACCCAGACACATCGCATAGGGTGATGAGCTTGGGGCGTTCGACTTTTACCTGTTTCCACATAATATCGAATAGCACACCGTCATTGCGTTGATTATGGCGCAATGTGCGGCGAATATCGACTGTGCCGCGTTGTGCCTTTTTTTTGCGCCGTGCATGTAAGCTGGCGAGGCGCTTGGCAAGCCGTTTGATAAGGTTTCGCATAATATGCATATCGGACGTGCTTAAATTGGTAAGTTTGATGCGCGATAAAGCATCCTCACGCAATAGCCGCCCGACATTTGCCGTTCGCATGGCTATTTGTCGCTCCACATAATCGGATATGGTATCCATAAGCCGGGCACGTTGTTGTTCCAGTGCGCTCATAAGTTCGGCATGATCAGCTTGACGTGCGTCACTTATGCTGCGGTCTAACGCCTCAATGCCCATCGTCTCGGCAATGCGGCGCGAAAACAGCCCTTGCTGCGTGAAGAGCTGTGCATTTTGCACCCCGCTTTGCCCCGCCGCGCGCGCAATGGCAGTGGCAAGGGCATTTTGATCATTTTGTGCCAGCATATTGTGCAATTCATCGGCTAAAGGTGCGGCTTGCGTATCATGTGCGGCGATTGATTGCGTATCACTCTGGTCTGCTTCTGCCACTGGGGCAGGGGGTGCCTGAGGGGGCACGTGTAGCTCCAGCGATTGAAAATAATCATCAAAACACATATCAAAACGCTGTTTTTCATAATCGGTTTTGGCCAGTGTTTGGCTTAGTGCAGCTTTGACCAATTGCTTATCTTGCAATCCGAATGCTTTTAATGCGTTTGCTGCGTCTAAAGATTCAGCGGTGGATATGCGTAAATCGGCAGCGCGTAATATGCGAATAAAATCCCCGAGCATAAACATAACATAACCCTATGAGGCTTTGGGTGATGGGGTATGCATGTGGCGTAATATGGTGTTAACCTCACCTTCTACCGCTTCTATATCACTGCGGAATTTGAGTAAAACATTAAGCGTATCTTTAACGAATGTCTCATCCAGATTTTCCACATTAAGCAAGACCAATGTGCGTGCCCAATCTATGGTTTCGCTAATGGCGGGTGGTTTTTTCAAATCTAATGCGCGCAAGGCCTGCACAAAATCAACCAATTCCTCGCGCAATGCCGTATTGAGTGTGGGCACGCGCGCATGGATAATTTGCGCCTCGCGCGTGGCATCCGGAAATGGAATATAAAGATGCAAACAGCGCCGCTTTAAGGCATCGCTAATTTCGCGTGTATTATTGGATGTTAAAAATACCAAAGGTTTAACTTTTGCTTTTACTGTGCCAAGCTCGGGAATGGAGATTTGAAAGTCGGATAAAAGCTCCAGTAAAAAAGCTTCAAACTCTTGGTCGGCCTTGTCGATTTCATCAATCAGCAAGACAATATCCTCATCACTACGCAAGGCCTGCAATAGGGGGCGCGGCAACAAAAATGTGTCAGAGAAAAATATATCTTCAAACCCTTCTAGCCGCGCCATAGACTCATCCAGATTTTGCGCACCCTGCATAAGATCGCTTAGCTTTTCGCGTAATATTTGTGTGTAAAGCAGTTGTTTGCCATATTGCCATTCGTAAAGGGCTTTGCTTTCATCAAGTCCCTCATAGCATTGCAAGCGGATAAGGGAACAGTTGAAATAAATTGCAGCGGCTTTGGCAAGCTCGGTTTTGCCGACACCGGGTGGCCCTTCCACCAAAAGTGGTTTATCCAATGCGCGCGCCAAAGTAAGCGCGGTGGCAATTTGCCGGTCGCAAATGTAGCCTTTTTCTGCAAAGCCCGTTTCAATCTCTGTAATATGTTTTAGAGCGTCATGTGTAGTGGCCATAATATTCCCTTATTTTTTTTGCGCCGCTTGCGTTATATTGCGCATATAATCAAGCAAATCGGGTGTTGCATACCCATCGGCGACAAGGTTCTGGTCGATTTGGAATTGCCGAACGGCTTTATTTGTATCTTTCCCCCGCATACCGTCTATTCTGCCAATATCATATTTATGTAAGCGTAATAGAATTTGCATTTCCCGAATTTCATCCGGTTGTAGGGGGCGTGAATTAAGCGGCCATGCGATAAAGGCAGGGGGCGCCCCCATGAGCAAATCACTTAAAAAACTTGCAGAAAGCGCATAAGCAGGCGCGACATTATAACGCATAAGGGCAAAGAAATTACCCGTAACCAAAAAGGCAGGCCCCAAATGCCCTGCGGGCAAATAAAGCGCGCTTTCGCCCCAGCGATCAAGCATTTTATGCTTTGCCCGCACCCCGATATTTCGCCAATAGGATACGGGTTTTTTCACGCTTAAATCGGCCATGCTGTAATTAAAGCCTTCGGGCAGGGTAACTTCTACCCCCCATGGCATATCAGGCTTCCAGCCCGATATTTTAAGATAATGTGCAGCCGAAGCGAGTGCGTCAAACGGGTTATTCCATATATCGCGTTTTGCATCACCACTTCCGTCTACAGCATAGGCCTGATAAGTTGTCGGAATAAATTGCGTATGCCCCATAGCACCTGCCCACGACCCTTTGAAATTATCTAGCGTAACATCACCGGTCTGCAAAATATCCAAAGCCGCATGAATTTGCTGATGACCAAATTTGGCGCGGCGCCCTTTATAGCCTAATGTTGCCAAAGCTTGTAATACGGGAAAATGCCCCTTAAATGTGCCATAATTGGTTTCCATGCCCCAAATCGCGATAAGCACACCGCGCGGCACGCCATATTTATTTTCCATCTGGGTAAGAAAGCGCGGATTATTGTTAATTTTTACGCGTCCCTTTTGCAGCCGGTCCGTCGTAATCATATGGGCTAAATACTCCCAAATGGGGCGAATATATTCGGGTTGCCTGGAGGCAAGCTCGATAATTTTAGGATCGGGGGTTATGCGCGTTAAGGCATCAAGATAGTCTTCTGAAATACCGCGCGCGCGCGCGTCATCAATCACATTATCTATCCATGCCCGAAAAAGCTGGTCATCATCTTGTGTATTTTGTGCGTAAACCGATGGTGCCTTAACGTATATAAGGAGAGCTAAAGTCAGAATCTTAAAATAAGTGCGCATATGAGTTTCATTTTTGGCCGTGATTCTGTATAGCATAGTTTGATATTTATAAAAGGTTTAGGTGGAAAATGCAAAATAGATTAGAAACAGTGGTATTTCCGGTTGCAGGGCTTGGCACACGCTTTTTGCCTGCAACCAAGGCTGTGCCAAAAGAAATGCTGCCTGTGGTCGACCGTCCGCTTATTCAATGTGCGGTGGAAGAGGCGGCGCAAGCGGGCTGCACGCATTTTATATTTGTAACCGCACCGGAAAAACAGGCGATTATGCAGCATTTTTCTGCTGCACCGCATTATGAAGAAAATTTGAAAAAACGTGATAAGGCTGATTTATTAGAGTTATTACATGCAGGCCTTCCGCAAAATGCACGTATTAGCGAAGTGGTGCAAGATGAACCTCTAGGCCTGGGGCATGCTATATGGTGTGCGCGCAATGAGCTGGGGGATAAGCCATTTGCGGTTATTTTGCCCGATGATATGGTGTTGTCTAAAACCCCTTGTTTGCAACAAATGGTGCAGCATTATCCTGAATCGGGCGGACAAATGATTGCCGTTGAGCCTGTGCCCTATGCGGATACGGCACGTTATGGCGTCATTGCACCGGGGGAGGAACGGGCGCGTATGGTTGCGATCACCAATATGGTCGAAAAACCTGAACCGGCTGAAGCGCCTTCCAATCTGGCGATAATCGGACGGTATATTTTGGATTCCCGCATTATAGATGTGCTCGGCGAAGCTAAAACGGGTGCGGGTGGAGAAATACAGCTTACCGATGCAATAGGCGCACTTGTCCCTACGCTTCCCAGCTATGGGTTTCGTTTTTCTGGCACGCGCTATGATTGCGGAACGCGCAAGGGCTTTTTGCTGGCAAATATTGCTTTTGCGCTTTCAGCTTATGGTGCTGATATGGCCGATGATCTTGCGGCACCTTTACGTGATATTTTACAACATAAGGAGTAATTTTATGGCTTTTGATGCTTTGCATTCCGCTAAGACCACGCTTGCAACCGAACGCGCTGGGTTAGAGCAATTAGAAGCTGGTTTGGATGACGGGTTTCGTCATGCCGTAGAGTTGCTGGCCAATGTTAAAGGGCGTGCCATTATCTCTGGCATGGGTAAAAGTGGCCATATTGCGCGCAAGATTGCCGCAACATTAGCCTCAACCGGAACGCCTGCACAATTTGTGCATCCGGCGGAAGCAAGCCATGGTGATTTGGGTATGATCACATCGCAAGATGTCATTGTTGGCCTATCCTGGTCGGGGGACACGAGCGAATTATCCTCGCTTTTGGCTTATGCTTTGCGTTTTGATATTCCACTTATTGCCATAACCTCCAATGCCCAAAGCCGTTTGGCGCGCGCGGCGCGGATTTGCCTTGCTTTGCCCAAAGCACAAGAGGCGTGCCCTAACGGGCTTGCACCGACCACATCAACAACAATGCAGCTTGCTCTGGGTGATGCTTTGGCTGTGGCCTTACTACAAAAGAAAAACTTTTCTGCCAGTGATTTCAAAAACTTTCACCCTGGCGGTAAATTAGGCGCGTCATTGGTGCAGTTGCGCGATATTATGCATAAACCCCCGCATTTACCATTGGCCCCGATAGATATGCACATGAGCGACGCACTGCTTCTTATGACCGAAAAGGGTTTTGGGGCCTTGGGTATATGTGCTGGTGATGACACATTATGCGGTATTATTACCGATGGCGATTTGCGTCGGCATATGGATGATGCCATTTTGCAAAAAACCACACAAGATATTATGACACCTGCCCCCAAATCCATGCAACAGAGGGCTTTGGCAGCAGAGGCGCTTGCGTTAATGAATAAAGAGAAAATACAATGTCTGTTTATTTGTGAAGCTAATAAGCCGGTCGGTTTTATTCGTATCCTTGACTTATTGCGTATAGGTGCGGCATAACAAGGCCTTGGTTTAGAGGGAGAGTTTTATGAATAGGCTTGTGAGCGTATTTTATGCGGGTGTCGCCCTGTGCGTGGCCTTGCCGCTTTATGCACAGGATAAATTGGATATAGATGAGATTGTTGTAACCACCACGCGTGATGAAAGCCTACGTTATGAAAATAACGGTAATATTACCATTATTGATCCACAAACGGAAATCTCGATTTTTGCGACTGATCTGGTCAATCAAGCACCGGGCGTATTGGTGCATCGGGGTAATGGACAAGAACATTTAACCTCAATTCGCTCTCCGGTTCTGGTTGGTGGTGCGGGCGCAGGGTCGTTTTTATATTTGGAAGACGGCGTATCATTGCGTGCACCGGCTTTCGCCAATATTAACGGCCTGATGGATGCCATGCCCGAATTTTCCGATCGTGTGGAAGTGGTGCGCGGGCCTGCAAGTGCGCTTTATGGCTCTAATGCGCTACATGGCATGATAAATTTTATCTCAGGCCCCATAGAAGAATCGGCCACCAAAATAGACGCACAAATCGGTAGCTATGGCCGTTTTAAGCTGGTTGGCGATGAAAGCCATATCGGGGCAGATGATATCGGGTATCGGTTAGGCGTTGGCCTATCGGGGGAAAAGGATGCGTTTCGCGATGAGGCAGGCCATGACCAGCAAAAAATAAAGCTACAATATGGCAATGCCGATTATTTATGGTCGCTATCTTTTATGAATTTGAATCAGGAAACAGCGGGCTATATTGGAGAAGATGATGAACCGGGGCTGATTTATGAAGATGAAGATGCGATTACACAAAATGATAATCCGGAAGCCTATCGCGATGCGCAAAATGCGCGTATGCGTGTGGAGATAAATAAAGACTTGGATAATGGGCGACAGCTAAGCCTCACGCCTTATATGCGTAATAATGAGATGGAATTTCTCATGCATTTCCTACCCACCGACCCTGTTGAAGACAACGCGCATAGCTCTATAGGTATGCTTAGCAAATATATTATGGAAATTGGTGATATTTACCATATTTTCGGGCTTGATATGGATTATAGCACTGGCTCTTTACGCGAAGTGCAAGAGCAAGAAGACGATTCGCGCGGCAACTATTTACAAGGCACGCATTATGATTACGAGGTGGTTGCCACAACGATAGCCCCTTTTGTTCATATTGAAGCACAGCTTTCCCCCCAAACCGAACTAACGGCGGGCATGCGTTATGAAATGGTGCACTATGATTATGATAATAAAACCGATACCGGGGTGCAGGGGAAATTATATCGGCCTGCAGATGATACACAAAATTATGCTGATTTATCCCCCAAAATCGGCCTTAACCATATATTGGCCAATAATGATGTGGTGTTTGCCCGTGTGGCGCGCGCTGTGCGGGCGCCACAAACGACGGATTTATATCGTTTGCGCTGGCCGGATGCTGATGAAGGGATTAATCCCGAACCTGATCCGGATGATATTGATAGCGAGACTTTAGATAGTGTCGAATTGGGCTATCGCGGCGGCATGCAAAATCTGTTTTTCGAGATTACCGCTTATGTGATGCGTAAACGTAATTATCATTTCCGCGATGCAAATGATCTTTACATTTATGATGGGAAAACCAAGCATTATGGTATGGAGCTGGATATAGAGTGGAATATTATGCCGCATTTATCGCTTGGCGGCAGTGCAAGCTATGGGCATCATAGCTATGATTTTAGCAATGATGTGGATGGCGCCAATGCAACCGAAACCATTACCAGTGGGGATATGATTGACAGCGCGCCCAAAACACTCGGAAATATGCGTTTGGCGTGGCAGGCTTCACCGCAATTCACCAGTGCATTACAATGGGAGCATGTCGGGCCTTATTTTATGGATGCCTCAAATACAGCCGAATATGCCGGGCATGATTTATTCAATATCACCTTGTCTTACCGTATGGACGCACAACTAAATATTGAGGCGGCTATTTACAATGTTTTGGATGAGCGTTATGCCTTGCGTGCTGATAAATGGTTTGGCAATAACCGCTATTTCCCGGGCGAACCCCGTCGGTTAAGTATAGGGGTGAAAGCACGTTTTTAGAACGGGTTCCACCCGCTTTCTTCACTTAATTTCATATAGCCTACACTTAAGCCGATTTGTCCCCCGACACCGACGCGTATGGGAACCAAAACCATATCTTTGCGTTGCAGATAATTAACGCCCACCCCACCTACATAATAGAGGGCAGCATCAATTCCGCTAAAGCGTTGAAATAAGTCTTGTTTTTCCTCAAGCCCGTAAACCAGAATGAAACTTTTGGAAAGATGCCCCCCTGCATCTATCCCCAAAGATGGGCCGCGCCAATGAATGGCAGATGTTTCTCCACTTTGCATGGCTAATTCACCCTTGCCATAACGTAAGCCCATTAGCATACTCGCACCTATCTCTTCGCCACGAATAATAGCCGTGGGCATACCATAGCGCGCAAAACTTAAATCAATAATTTCGGCAAGTGTTTCGGCTGACATGCCGAAGAAATCTGTAGCATAGTGAAAGAGCGAGTCTGCATCAAATGCTTTGATTTTTTTTAGCGGTAATTTGGTATCAAGCTCAGGGGTAAGGAGCACCTCGGTTTTTGGGGGAACCTTAAAGTCAGAGGGGGCTTCTGGTTTTTTTATATCCAATATAGCTTCGCGCGAAGTTTCTAATGTTATCACCTTTTCTGCCAGTGCCTTATTGATAAAGCCACTATAGACGAGGCCGACAAGCACAAGGCTGGTCGTAACAAGACGGCAAAAGGGAAATAAAGAGCGCATAGAATTTACTGGATCCTATTTACATATGATTCTTTTTTAATTTATGCCAGTTTTTTTGCCCGGCGGCAATGAAATAAGGGTTTTTAAGTCCTTGTGTTAATTTGCCATAGGATAAAACCTTACCATCTATTGTTGTGACGATACCGCCCGCGCTTGTGACAATGGCCTGTCCGGCGGCGGTGTCCCATTCCATTGTGGCGCCGTGACGCGGATAAAGATCGGCTTTTCCCTCGGCGAGCAATCCGAATTTCAAAGAGGAACTTGTCGCAAATATATGTTCCACATGCAATTTATCAATCATGGCATCCGTTTCAGTGGCACGGTGCGACTGGCTGGCAATGATGCGCAATCCTTTTTCTGATAAGGCGCGCGTAGTGATTTTCTCAAAACTAACGGTGCTTATATCCCCATCGGGGGCTATATGTGCCTTATAAGCGCACCCCTCTTGTGATGATATATAGAGGGTTTCATGCACAGGGGCATAAATCACACCCGCAAGCGGGATATGATGATGTATAAGCCCGATATTAACGGTGAAGTCTTTTCCCTTATTGACAAAGCCGCGCGTGCCATCTAGCGGATCGAGTAAAAAGAAAGTGTCATCAAGTGCGTAGGGGACGTTTTGGGCGTAGCCCTCTTCCCCGATAATTTGTATATCCGGCAAGAGCTTGCGTAAGCCTTCTGCCAAAATAGCTTCCGCATCGCGATCGGCTTGGGTGACTACGGAGGAATCGGCTTTTGTTTCTGCCATAATTGTGCCCGCCCGATATGCCATAATAGATGCGCCTGCTTTTAGTGCGAGGGCACAAAATTGTTGCATAAGATGCGGCGTGTGAGGGTTGAAATCCATAAGCTATAGCCCTACCATGCGTCATGTGATTTGGCTAGACCCGACATATAGGCCTAATATATAGGCCAAACCTATAGGAGAGACATTATGAGTGATATATCGCGTTTAACACCGCAAAGTGCATCAATAAAAGGATGGCGTAATCCACAAAATATACGTTGGTCTTTGCGTAATTTTTCCTTTTTACCCACTATTATGGTGCCGCGCGGAGACCAGCTTTATGAATTAGAAACCGGCGATGCGCGCGATATTGCCCAGTTTGAATTTGAGCATAAGGGGAAAACATGCACCCTCGCAGATGCCATGCGTGCAGATAGCATGGATGGCTATATGGTGATAAAAGATAATAAGATCATTTATGAAGCCTATTTTGATAATTTCCGCAAAACAGACCACCATTTATGGGCGTCTATGACAAAGTCACTTGTTTCGACAGCCTTTGGTATTGCCGCCCAACGCTATTCCATTGATGAGACAAAGTCGCCAGCAGATTATATACCCGGACTTAATACAGGCGTGTTTACCGAGGTGAGTATTCGGCAGGTTTTGAATATGGTAACCGCGCTTGATTATACAGAAGATTATGAAAATATGACGCCGGGTAGCGTGCATTTTAATTATTTCCGCCGTTTAGGGCTGGTGCCGGATTTCGACCTTTTGGCGATTGATCCGCTTAGCGATGATACACCACGCGGTGTGCGGGCAATATTATCCGATTTTCATAGGCGCGCTGATACAAAAGCGGGGCATGTTTACGAATATCAATCGCCCAATGTAGATGTTATTGGCTGGCTCATAGAATGTGTAACCGGTATGCCGCTTACAGATTTTATTCACACGCATATCTGGGCACCTTTGGGGGCGGCGCATGATGCTGTTTTTACAGTGGATTGTGCCTTTGCCCCTATCGCTACGGGCGGGTTTAATTCGACCTTGCGCGATGCGGCACGCTTCGGGCTTGCGGCGCTTGGGCATGGTGAGCTGGGTGGTGAGCAGATTTTCCCCCGGGCATGGATGCAAGATACGTGTAACCTGACCGCCGATGATAGAGCGGCAGGAGCAGCAAGTATCTATACCGATCCAACCCATGAGCGTTATTTGGAAGGCTTTAGTGCTTATCGTAGTTTTTGGTGGCATTTCGATGCGCTCCAGTTAGAGCGGATAGCCATGGGCGTGCATGGGCAGGTGATTTACATCAACCCGGCGAAAAATCTGGTGATTGCCAATTTTGCAAGCCCCGCACAAACCGCCAATCAGCTTCGCCCGAGCTTTAAGCAAATGCTCGCCGGCACACGCGCACTGGCGGCAAGTCTATAAATATTAAAGAGCGTGCGTGAAAGCCTTGCATCTTTTTTGTTAAGCGGTAAAATACATAAAAATTTGTAAAGAGGGATATGATGAGTGATTTAGATGTTTTTCGCGCAGACATACGCAGCTGGTTAGAAGAAAACTGCCCGCAATCCATGCGCACGCCGATGCCGGAAGCTGAAACCCCATGGGGGGGGCGCAATGCCGAATTTCCTAATCCGGATACGAAAATCTGGCTGGACCGCTGTGCCGAACGCGGGCTTACCGCCCCGACATGGCCGAAAGACTATGGCGGTGCAGGGCTTAGCAAAGAAGAGCATAAAATATGGCAGCAGGAAATGGCGCATATTCGTGCGCGTCCGCCTTTGGCAAGTTTCGGCTTGTGGATGCTGGGACCGGCCTTGCTGGAGTTTGCGAGCGAAGAGCAAAAAAAGCAATATTTGCCCGAAATTATACGCGGTGAAATTCGCTGGTGTCAGGGATATTCCGAGCCCGGCGCGGGATCGGATTTGGCAGGCCTGCAAACGCGTGCCGAAGATAAGGGCGATCATTATCTGGTAAATGGGCAGAAAGTCTGGACGTCTTATGCCGACCAATGCGATTGGATATTCTGTCTTGTGCGCACCGATACCAGCGTCAAACATGATGGCATTTCCTTCTTGCTGATTGATATGGATACACCCGGTGTGGAGGCACGCCCGATTAAACTTATTTCCGGTGCCTCACCATTTTGTGAAACCTTTTTGACCGATGTAAAAGTGCCGAAAGAAAATCTGGTCGGTGAGCTGAATAAGGGGTGGACGATTGCAAAACGCTTATTAGAGCATGAACGCACCATGATTTCGGCCATGGGCGGCAGCAGCGCCGGCGGCATGGGCGGTATTGAGCAAGTGGCGAAGGATTTTTTTGGCGAGGAAAATAACAAAATTGCCAATCCCTCCATTCGTCAGTCTGTGACAAAACATAAAATGGATCAGCAAGCCTTTGGTTGTGCCATGCGCCGTAGTGCAGACCAGGCTAAGGCAGGGCAGGGGCCGGGCGCGGCTTCGGCCATGTTCAAATATTATGGCACCGAGCTTAATAAACGACGTCTGGAATTATTGCTGGAGGTATTGGGCACGCAAGCACTGGGATGGGAAGGCGAAGGCTTTAGCGAAAAACAACTGGGCATTACGCGCTCCTGGTTGCGATCCAAGGGCAACTCGATTGAGGGCGGCACGTCGGAAGTGCAGTTAAATGTGGTTGCCAAGCGTGTGCTTGGTTTGCCAGATGTCGGCTAAACTATAGGAGAATAATATGGCATTCGTATTAACCGAAGAACAGCTTATGCTGCGCGATATGGCAAAACAATTTTTTGCCGAGCAAGTGCCGACCACAAATTTACGCAAATTGCGCGATGAAAAAAATGCCGATGGTTACGATAAGGCTATATGGCAGAAAATTATCGACCTTGGCTTTGCCGGTATTTTAATCCCTGAGCAATATGGTGGCACAGATTTTGGCCCTATCGGTATGGGGATTGTGATGGAAGAAGCAGGACGCACATTAGCCGCGTCGCCACTTTTTTCGACAGCGATTTTAGGCGCGACCGCAATTTTACATGGCGGCAGCGATGAACAAAAATCTACGTTTTTGCCAAAAATTGCTGCGGGCACATTGCTTACCGCGCTTGGTGTGGAAGAAACACCGCATCACAAGCCGCAAGGGTTTGTGACACAGGCACAAAAGGATGGTGATGGCTATCGCTTAACCGGCGAAAAACGCTTTGTGCTGGATGGGCATATTGCGGATATGCTCATTATTGCGGCAAAAAGCGATGATGCCTCCGAATGTGCTTTGTTTTTGGTGGATGCCAAAGCCGAAGGGGTTGGCATTACCCGCACCCTTATGGCTGATAGCCGCAACGCGGCACTGGTTGCATTGAATAATGCGTCTGCACAATGTCTGGGCACACCGAATGAGGGAGCCGCGACGCTGACGCATGTGCTTGATATAGGCCGTATTGCGATGGCTGCTGAAATGCTCGGCGGTGTGGAAGAGGTTTTTGAAACCACATTGGCCTATTTGAAAGAGCGTAAACAATTCGGCGTGATTATCGGTTCGTTTCAAGCCTTAAAGCACCGCGCAGCCGAGATGTTTTGTCATGTTGAAATTGCCCAAAGCGTTGTGTTAAATGCCCTTTCCGCCCTGGAAGACCAGCGCAATGATATTCCCCAGGCGGCAAGCCTTGCCAAAGCACGCCTATGTGATACAGCTAAATTGGTGAGCAATGAGGGGGTGCAAATGCATGGCGGCATTGGCATGACTGATGATGTGGATATGGGGCTGTTTCTAAAACGTGCACGTGTGCAGGCACAAATTTTCGGTGATGCGCGCTATCACACCGACCGCTTTGGTGCATTAAGCGGCTATTAACATCAGATGGATAAACCCAAAAAACAAAAAAACAAAAAAACATTTAAGCCCAAAGCCCGCCTTGTGCGGGGGTTTCGCGATATAGCGGGGCGTGAGCTTAAGCGTGTCACTTATATTCAATCGCGTTTGGCCGATTTATTTGAGTCTTACGGGTTTGATCCGCTCGATACACCTAGCTTTGAATATTCCGATGCGCTGGGTAAGTTTTTACCCGATGATGATCGCCCGAATGAAGGCGTATTTGCATTAGAGGATGATGATAGCCAATGGGTAAGTTTGCGCTATGATTTAACCGCCCCGCTTGCGCGTTATGTATCGCAAAATTTTGAGTCTCTGCCTAAGCCCTTGCGACGTTATCAAACGGGCATGGTGTTTCGCAATGAAAAGCCGGGACCGGGGCGGTTTCGTCAATTTTTGCAATTTGATGCCGATACGGTCGGGGCAAGCCATCCCCATGCCGATGCCGAAGTGTGTATGCTTGGTGCCGCTGCAATGGAGGCAATTGGTATAAGGCGCGGTGATTATGTGGTGCAAATCAGTAATCGTAAAATTCTTGATGCTGTATTGCATAATATCGGCCTTACCCCTGACGCGGCAGATTATGAACCGCGCAGGCTTACCATTTTACGCGCTATGGATAAGCTGGATAGGTTAGGGATAGATGGTGTGCGTGCCCTTTTGGGCGAAGGGCGTAAGGATGAAAGCGGTGATTTCACCAAAGGGGCCGGACTTACTGGAACGCAAATAGACCAGATTGCCAATTTTGTAAGTTTGGAAACCAGAACACGTAAAGATATGCTGGCACAAATGGCGCCCTTTGTCGAAGGCAATGCATATGGCGAAGAAGGTATGGAGGCGCTTATGCAGATGGATGCATCATTTACAGCACTTGGTTTTGCTGCGGATCGTATCCTGTTTGACCCGTCAATCGTGCGGGGGTTGGGCTATTATACGGGGCCTATTTTTGAAATAAATCTTTTGCATGAAATAAAAGATGATGCCGGCAATCGCATGCGTTTCGGGGCAGTGGGCGGCGGCGGGCGTTATGATGATTTGGTGAAACGCTTTAAGGGCGTCGAAATTCCGGCAACGGGCATTTCCATCGGGGTGAGCCGCCTGGTTGCGGCTTTGGATTTCGTAGAGGGGGGTGCGCATCAGGACACTGCACCGCTTATTGTGGTTTTGGTGATGGATAAGGCGCGTCGCCTGGATTATGTGCGCTTGGTGCAGGAATTACGTGCTGCGGGGTTACGTGCCGAGCTTTATATGGGTGATGGGGGTATGAAAGCGCAATTACGCTATGCCGATGCGCGGGATGCGCGTTTTGCACTGATTGAGGGCGAAGATGAGTATGCGCGCGGCGAGATTGTGATTAAGGATTTACAATTAGGGGCGCAGCAATCTGAACATATACGGGATAATCGAGAATGGCGCGCCGGTGCGGGTGCACAATATACGTGCCCGCGTGCAGATATAGTTTCACTGCTTATGCGGCTTTTAGCTGATGCAAAGATGTGAATAGAGAATATTCACAAAAATTGAACAAATATTATAATTCATATTTTATGAAATTTAATATATAATTTATACATATTCCGCATGTAAAATTTAAGTGATTCTAAACTATAGATTGGTTTTATAGCTATATTATCGGAAAATTAAAAAAATCTTATTTATACATGAAAAATAAAAGGCTGGATTTCGGCGGGTTTAGCTATAATTTTCCACTGAATATATCTTTTCCGCATACAGCATATTGACGTATCAAGTAAAATGAGACACTATATGTAGTATCAGAGCTTAAACCTATCTCACTAAATAAATATGAGGCATGAGGAAAATTAAGTCTGTGTGCCAGAATAAAAATATATAATAAACTGGGTCGAATGGGATACTAATAGGGTAATTAGGAAGATGATATTGTAAACTATACTTGAATTATACATAAAAGATGATCAATCTATACAGTCTATAGTATTAGGGCGAAAAGATTTACTTTCATTAAAGTAATAGTAAAGTATTTATAAAAAATAAATGTGAGATAAAAATTATACACAAGCTCTGCATTTAGGGCTTATGTTACGAGCGGTGGAGTGATATATGTTTAGTAATGAAAATGAGTTTGCTACAATGCATGCACAAAAAGCAAAGCAGGCGGAAGATGTAAAACATGTGGATGAAAAAATGCAGCATTTAGCTGAAAAACTAGACGGGCATATAGCTGCGCCTGAAGCTGATATGTCAGCCCATGCAAGCGAACCGCGCATGATATTTGATCGCGCTGCCGGTGTGGTGCAGGTTTCTGGTCGTCCTGCCGTTAAAATCGACCCTGCACGTGATGCATTACTAACGGATTTTGGCAAAGATACGTTGAAGGATCGTTACCTTATGCCGGGTGAAAGTTTTCAGGATTTATTTGCGCGTGTTGCCTCTTATTATGGTGATGATGAAGCGCATGCCCAACGGCTTTATGATTATATTTCCAAATTATGGTTTATGCCAGCGACGCCTATTTTATCCAATGGCGGCACGAATCGGGGCTTGCCGATTTCCTGTTTTTTGAATGAGGCCAGTGATAGCCTTGAGGGGATTGTCGATTTATGGACGGAAAATGTGTGGCTTGCTGCGCGTGGTGGCGGTATTGGCAGCTATTGGGGTAATTTGCGCTCTATTGGTGAGCGCGTCGGGAAGAATGGAAAAACCTCTGGTATTGTGCCATTCATTCGGGTGATGGATAGTTTAACGCTTGCTATTTCGCAAGGGTCTTTGCGCCGTGGCAGTGCGGCGGTTTATTTGCCGGTGGATCATCCGGAAATTGAGGAGTTTGTAGAAATTCGCCGTCCGACAGGGGGCGATCATAATCGCAAAACGCTTAATTTGCATCATGGTGTGCTTATATCGGATGCTTTTATGCGCGCAGTGAAAGAAGATGCGGATTGGGTATTGAAAAGCCCGAAAGATGGCACACCCCAAAAAAATATTTCGGCGCGCAATTTGTGGATACGCATGTTGACGACACGTGTCGAGACGGGGGAGCCTTATTTTATATTCAAAGACACAGTTAATAATGCCCGCCCCGAACAGCAAAAATTACTTAATCTGGAAATAAAAACGTCTAATCTATGTGCAGAAATTACCTTGCCAACAGGCAAGGATCACCTTGATAATGAACGCACCGCGGTGTGTTGTTTATCTTCGCTTAATGCCGAAAAGTTTTTTGAATGGACAGATAATGAAGATTTTATCCCTGATGTGATGCGCTTTTTGGATAATGTTCTGCAAGATTTTATTGAGCGTGCGCCGCCCGAAATGGCGAAGGCAAGCTATGCTGCGATGCGCGAGCGTAGTGTCGGCTTGGGGGTGATGGGCTTTCACTCTTTCTTGCAATCGCAAATGATTCCGTGGGAATCGGTTATGGCAAAAGTGTGGAATACGCGAATTTTTACACATATTAAAGAACAAACCAATGCTGCTTCCAAAATCTTGGCTGAAGAACGTGGGGCGTGCCCCGATGCGGCGGAATGTGGTATGATGGAGCGTTTTTCCAATAAGACAGCCATCGCCCCGACAGCCTCAATCTCGATTGTATGCGGTGGCGCAAGCCCTGGAATTGAACCAATCGCGGGCAATAGCTATACGCATAAAACCCTATCGGGTTCGTTTAATGTGCGTAATCGGCATTTGGCAAAATTATTGCAGCAAAAAGGCAAAGATACAGATGAGATATGGTCTTCAATCGTGACATCTAAGGGGTCGGTTCAGCATCTTGATTTTTTAACACAAGATGAAAAAGATGTGTTCAAAACCGCCCATGAGCTTGATCAGCGCTGGTTGATTGATTTAGCAGCAGACAGAGCGCCTTTTATTGATCAGGCGCAATCTTTGAATATTTTTCTTCCCGGTGATGTGCATAAGCGCGAATTACACCAGTTGCATCTCAAAGCATGGGAGAAAGGCATAAAGAGCCTATATTATTGTCGTTCCTTATCCATTCAGCGTGCCGAGCATTCCTCAACGGCGGCCACGGCGGTGGTGCATATGTCAAGTGCAAGCGAGGATGGTGATGATTATGATGAATGCCTTGCTTGTCAATAAGCAAATATGCGTAAAATTAAGACCTATAAACGTGAATAATTAAGAAAAAGACTGATAATATCTGCTTTCAAAAGAGATAAGGGAGAGGGTTAAATGGGATTATTAGAAGAGCGTTTGGTTTATAAGCCATTTCGGTATCCGTGGGCTTATGAGGCCTGGGAGACACAACAGCGGATTCATTGGTTGCCCGAAGAAGTGCCACTGCATGAGGATGTGCGCGACTGGAGCAAAAACCTAACCGATTCCGAACGCAATTTGCTCACACAGATTTTCCGTTTTTTTGTGCAAGCCGATGTTGAAGTGAATAATTGTTATATGAAACATTATTCGCAAGTGTTTAAGCCCACTGAAATTCAAATGATGCTGGCGGCATTCTCCAATATGGAGACGGTGCATGTGGTGGCCTATTCGCATTTGCTGGATACGGTTGGCATGCCCGAAGTGGAATATGAAGCCTTTTTGAAATATAGCGAGATGAAAGATAAATATGACTATATGCAAAAATGGGGCGTTGATAATCTGGAAGATATTGCCAAAACCCTGGCGGTGTTTGGTGCCTTTACCGAAGGGGTGCAGCTTTTTGCCAGTTTTGCAATTTTGATGAACTTCCCCCGCTTCAATAAAATGAAGGGGATGGGGCAGATTATAACCTGGTCGGTGCGTGATGAAACTTTGCATACCAATTCCATTGTAAAATTATTCCGCACTTTTATTGCAGAGAATCCACAAATCTGGACTGAGGATTTGCAAAGCGAGATTTATCAGGCATGTAAAACCATCATCACACATGAAGATGCGTTTATTGATCGGGCTTTTGAAATGGGGGAAGTCCAAGGCTTAAGAGCACAAGAAGTGAAGGATTATATCCGCTTTATCGCTAATCGGCGTTTGTCGCAATTAACGTTAAATCCGATTTATGAGGTTGAAAAAAATCCGTTGCCCTGGATGGATGAAATGTTAAATGGTGTTGAGCATATGAATTTCTTTGAAGGGCGCGCCACTGAATATAGCCGTGCTGCTACACGTGGCACGTGGGAAGAGGCTTTTGCGTAAACTTTAATGCGCTATTTGATTACATTTATTTTGGTCGGCATTATTGGTGGGGCATATTATATGCTCTATCATGCTGCCCGCGATGTAAAATATGATATAGAATCACGCCCCGTGCGCGCGCAAGGTGGTGTCACCCCGGCTGATATGGAGGCGGCTTATCGTGCAGCGCTTGCCTGTTCGGTGCAAGAGTGTGTATCTCCCGCGCAAGCTACTTATACACAAGCCGTCGGCTTATTCAAAAAGGGTAAGCATGAGGTTGCGTTGAAAGATTTTGTTACGCTTGCCGCACAAGGCATGGCCAAGGCGCAGTATAACATTGCGATCATGTATTATGACGGTGTCGTTTTTCCGCAAGATTTTGCACAGGCGGCGCGTTGGTATGAATTAGCCGCTATACAAAATATTATTGCCGCACAATTTAATTTGGGGGCAATGTATCATCAAGGCATAGGGGTAGCGCAAGATTATGCACAAGCCCTAACATTGTATCAAAAGGCTGCACAACAAGGCCATGCTGAAGCGCAAGCAAATTTAGCGCATCTATATTATACTGGTGATATGGGAGCGCCCGATTATATGCGTGCGTATTACTGGATGCATCGTGCGGTTGCTCAGGAGCTGGAGGGGGCACAAAAAAACCTTGCTCTTATTGCTGAACACTTAACGCCTGAACAAATAGAAACCGCTAAACAGTCTATCGCCCCCTAGGCATGTGTCAGCACAAATACAGCAAGTTCTGCAAAAAGATTAGCCGATAGGGGCGGGCGTCCGCTTTTTTGTCGCACACGCCCATGTGTAAGCGTAATGCTATGTTCAATTTTCAAATTCAAAACCGCACAAAGATTGATAAAATCTTTTATGGTGCAAAAATGAATATTTGATGTTTCATACCATGTGGCACTTAGCATATTGGTTTTGGGCATGCGTCCGTGTAACAGTAAATCTAGCCGCACAGACCAATGACCGAAATTGGGAATCGAAATAATCATATTTTTACCGATGCGCGCCATTTCACGTAAAACCTCATGCGGTTTTTGCGTGGCTTGCAGGGTTTGGCTGAGGATAACCGTATCAAAACCATTATCGGGATAATAAGACAGATCCTTATCCGCATCGCCTTGCACAACCGAAAGCCCTTTGGCAACACAGGCATTCACGCCCGCCTGGCTTAGCTCTAGCCCGCGCGCATTGACATTATGGCGTTCAACCAAAAGATTGAGCAGGGCGCCTTCGCCACACCCTATATCCAAAACACGACTTGCGGGGGCAACCAAATCGGCAATTAAAAGTAAATCTATCCGTTCGCTGGTAATATTACCAGCAGCTTTTGTGCGGGGGTCTGTCATTATTTTACTCCCTTACTCGGTTTACTAAATGAATAGTTTTTTGCCGTGGCGCGCAAGAAACCATCTATTGTGCTGAACATTTCCGGTTCATCAAGCAAAAATGCATCATGGCCTTTATCGCTTTCGACTTCCACAAAACTAACATCAGCCCCCACCGCATTAAGGGCGCGCACAAGAGTGATGCTCTCTGCCGTCGGATATAGCCAGTCGCTTGAAAAGCTAACCACGCAAAAACGCACAGGCGTGTTTTGAAATGCCCGCGCTAGATGACCGTCATGATCGGCAGCAATATCGAAATAATCCATAGCACGGGTAATATAAAGATAGCTATTGGCATCAAAGCGCTCCACAAAGCGATAGCCCTGATGTCGTAAATAGCTTTCAATCTGAAAATCGGCATCAAAGCCATAGGTAATGGCTTTGCGGTCTTGCAGGTTGCGCCCGAATTTTCGCTGCAATGCGGCTTTGGATAAATAGGTGATATGGGCGATCATACGCGCAACGGCAAGCCCTTTGCTGGGGTGCGCCTTGCGGGTATAATAGGCACCGTTTTTCCATGCGGGGTCGGCCATAATCGCCTGCCGGCCAATCTCATGAAAGGCGATATTTTGCGAACTATGCCGTGTCGTGGTGGCAATGGGAATGGCAATATGCACATGGTCGGGATAATCTATTGCCCATTGTAATACTTGCATGCCACCCATAGAACCGCCAGTTACACAAAATAATTTATCAATGCCCAAAGCATCAATAAGCATTTTTTGGGCGCGCACCATATCGGTAATGGTGAGCACGGGAAAATCCAATCCCCATTTTTTACGCGTGTCAAATTTCACTGATGCAGGCCCTGTAGACCCGCTACACCCGCCGATTATATTGGTGGCGATAATACAATATTTTTTTGTGTCCAAAGGTTTGCCGCCGCCAATCATATGATGCCACCAGCCGGGTTTTCCTGTTTGTGGGTCTTTGCCTGCCGCATGCTGGTCGCCAGTAAGCCCATGGCACACGAGTATGGCGTTGGACTTCTGCTTATTTAATTTTCCAAAACAGCGATAGGCGATTGAAAAATTATCAAGCGCCACACCGCTATCAAGTTGCAGCGGGGTGGCGCTATGCCATATTTGCGTCGGATCATTTGCTTTTATGTGTTTCGTCATATATTTTCCATTTGTTTTGCTAGAAATCAACGATAAGGCGTGATATGTCAAGTTTTTGTGAAAGTTAAATGTGAAAATATAATGAGTGATCAAAAACCTAATCGTGATTTATCGCTGGCGCGCATACGTGAGCATATTGACGCATGTGATCATGAAATTGCCGCTTTATTGAAAACGCGGCAGGCATTTGTTGCACAAGTAGCAGAAGCAAAGGGTGATCTGGCAGGGGCATCGCCCTTGCGGCCTGTGCGTGAGGCTGAACAAATGGCGCATATTTTGGACTGGTGGCGCGCGCAAGATACACCCTTGCCCTTATCCAATCTGATTGCCATATGGCGCGAGATTATTGGTGCCGCGATTACATTACAAGGCGGTATTGAAGTTTATGCGCGTGCAGCCGATATGGTGCATGCCCGATTTTTTTTCGGCGCAAGCGCGCAATATCATGAACGGGATGAAAGAACCGCACTTGCAAGGGTACGCGAAAACCCCAAAGCCATTGCTGTATTAAGCCGCCAATTTGTCGAGACGAATGATTTAGCCGCAAATGCACAGCACCATATTTTTGCGACCTTGCCGTTTTTAGAAACAGAAAAAACGGCATATTGTTTCGGGGCGATTGTAGAAGAGGCGACAGATATGATTCGCACGAATTTATATGTAAAAAATGGCACGCTTTGTGAAAGCAAAGAAGCGATAGCCGGCGCACAATGGCTCGGGCGTTATTATAATATTACAGAAGAGTTATAAGTGAGCAAAGAGCACATATTGCCCCAAGCGCATAAATATTTACAAGACTTGCCCCCCTATAAGGGCGGACGGGCTGCCCTTGCCGGGGTGGAAGAGGTTTATAAATTATCCGCCAATGAAAACCCCCTTGGCGCGAGCCCCTTGGCGCGCGCCGCACAAGAGGCATTTCATGATCTGCATATATATCCCGATGGGGCAAGCACATATTTGCGGGCAGAGATTGCCGCCCGTAATGGGCTGAATGAAGCGCGTATTATATGCGGCAATGGCTCGGGGGAAATTTTATATTTACTAGCGCAAGCCTATCTCGGCGCAGGCGATGAGGTGCTTTATAGCGCGCATGGTTTTTTGCTTTATAAGCTGGTGAGCCAGGCATGTAATGCGACACCGATTGGCGTTCCCGAAACCAATCTCACTACAGATTGCACAGCGATTCTTGCGGCCATTACGCAGCGAACAAAGATGATTTTTCTGGCCAATCCGAATAATCCGACCGGAACAATGCTCTCCTTGAACGATATTGAGGCTTTGCATGCGCGCATTCCGTCGCATATTTTATGCATATTTGATGAAGCCTATATAGAATATGTTGCGCCTGAGAGACGACAAGATTTGCTTAAGCTGGCAGAACACGCGGATAATATTGTCATAACCCGCACATTTTCGAAAGCCTATGGGCTTGCGGCTTTGCGTGTCGGGTGGGCATATTGCCCGCATGCGGTCGCTGATATTCTAAACCGTATTCGCCCGCCCTTTAATGTAAGCGCTATTGCCCAGGCGGCAGCCTGTGCGGCGCTTGATGATACGGCGCACCTTGCGGCTTCTTATGAGCATAATCGCCTTTGGCGTGACAGGCTGACGCAGGCGATAAAGGGTATGGGGTTAGAGGTGACACCGAGCGAGACCAATTTTTTGCTTATTCATTTCGCCTCGCCAGCTATGGCACAAAAAGCAGATGAATTTTGGACCGCAAAAGGCATTATTGCGCGTAATGTCGCCAGCTATGGCTTGCCGCATTGCTTGCGCTTGAGCATAGGCGATGAAACAGCAAATAGGCGTGCCCTTGATACATTGGCCATTTTTATGAAAGATTATTCATGAGTGATACAAAACCGCATATCGCGCTTATTGGCTTGGGGCTTATCGGTTCATCAATTGGCCATGCGCTAAAGAAACATAATGTGGCAGCACATATTTCGGGCTATGCGCGCACGCAAAAAAGCTGTGCTTTGGCGCTGGATATTGGCTTTGTCGATAGTGTGCATGATACAGCACAAGCGGCAGTGGCCAATGCGGATATTATCTTTTTGAATGTGCCGCTTGGTGCAATGCGTGAGGTGGTTACGTCTTTTCTACCGACTTTGAAGCCGGGAGCGATTATCAGCGATGTCGGTTCGGTAAAAGCATGCGTGTGGGACGAGATCGCACCGCTTTTGCCAGAAAAAATACATTTTGTGCCTGCCCACCCCATTGCAGGGACGGAATTTTCAGGCCCCGAAGCAGGTTTTGCCACACTATTTGAAGGGCGATGGTGTATTTTGACCCCACATGAAACGACAAAACTGATTGCGGTTGATACAATCACCAAACTTTGGCAGGCTATGGGGTGTGAGGTCGCCTTTATGGATGCAGCGCATCATGATCTTGTGCTGGCCATTACCAGTCATATTCCGCATCTTATCGCTTATAATATTGTCGGCACAGCTGCCGATCTTGAAACCGAAATGCGTAGCGCGGTGATACAATATTCGGCAAGCGGTTTTCGCGATTTTACCCGTATAGCCGCGTCTGATCCGGTTATGTGGCGCGATATATTTTTGAAAAATAAACCGGCCATATTACATATGCTGGATAAGTTTACGCAAGATTTGGATATGCTTAAATCTGTGATTGAGGCCGAAGATGGTGAGCGTTTGCAAGCTATGCTTGCGCGTACGCGCTCTACGCGTAAAAATATTATCGCTGCTGGCCAGGATATTGCTGCGCCGAATTTTGGGCGGCATATATCCGATAAAAACTCTTAAAGCCGCGCCATCAATGCTTCGAATAAAGGGTTTTCGAGCGTAAAGATAAATTCGGGCTGTGTGATTATGCATTGCGGCTGACCAGAGCTATTGCGTAATTGTGTTAGCGCGCCGATTTCAGCACGGGGTATAAAAAATTTGTTTTCATCTTCACTTAGGCAATAATTTTTATTGCGTTTTAATGCATCCCGCAATTCATTCGATGCCGCGCGCATTATCTCAATTTGCACCATGGCTTTTGCGGTTAAGCGTGCATGTAATTGCGTTAAAATATGTTTTGCTGCCATATGCGCGGTTTCCGACCATGGGGCTGTGCACGCGGCGACAAGATTGGCTTGGCTGTTAAGCATAATCCCATCTTCCGGCACGCGCAAGCGATTAGCCGCCAGCGTTTCCCCGCTTGAGGTAATGTCTACAATTATTTCAGCTGCCCCCGATGCCGGTGCGCCCTCGGTTGCGCCGAAACTTTGCACAATCACATAATCGCTTATACCGCAGCGGGCGAAAAAATTTTGTGTAAGGGTGATATATTTGGTGGCAACGCGTAAGCGGCGTTTATTTTGTGCGCGAAACAAAGCGGCGACGTCGGCAACATCTGCCATTGTGTTTACATCTGCCCATGCATCGGGCACGGCCACAACCACATCCGCATGGCCAAACCCCAATTTTTGTAAAAAAATCAAATCATTTTCAGGGTTCGATATGTTTTCGCGAATCAGGTCTTCACCAGTAATGCCGAAATGTGCGTGCCCGCCTTGCAGGGCTTTTGCGATTTCACTGGCGGAAAGATAAATAATATCTACATTGTCCACCCCCACCATTTTACCGCGATAGCCGCGCATATGTGTGCGTGTAATGCCAAGCCCCGCATCGGCAAATAGGGCTGCTGATGCCTCTTCTAGGCGCCCTTTAGAGGGAATTGCGATGGTTAGTTTATTGCTCATATTTCTTTTGTTCCACTGTCGCCGCGCGGCAGGCACGCTCTGCATTTATCGCACCGCCCACCGCGGCAATCTCGCCATTTTGCGGGGCAAGGCTAGAGAGCAAATCATCATAGCGCCCGCCACTGGCAATAACGGCTTGCTCACCAAGCCCGTTAACGCGAATTTCAAACATAAAGCCAGTATAATAAGCCATTTTGCGACCAATGCCGAAAGAAAATACAATCTTGCCGTTTGGCGGTGATATGTGTTTTTCTATTTCGGTGGTGCTTTGTGCGATACGGGCAGCGATTGGGTCGGGGAGCGGCATGTTAAACGGCGCATCTGCTGGCTGATTAACCATATCGGCAAGCCGGATAAGACGTTCATATATGGATGCATCGAGTTTTTCGCGGCGTGCCTCTTCCTGCTTTTGCTTGAGACGGTTTATAATATCGCCACGCGTGCGCCCGATAATCATATCATCAGCTTCACCTTGTGCCATTAACGCGCGTAGCGCACTTTCGGGCGGGGCAACCGGTTTCGCATTTTGTAAATTCTCAATCACAAGCCTTAAATCATCGCCGGCGCGATAATGCCGGTCTAGTTTATTCACCAGCCATACAGGTATATTATATGCAGATAAAAGCCGGCTAAACATATCCAGCTGGTTAAATATAATATCAAATTCAGTGACACCAATCTCTTGCAGCAAGGCGATGATACGCTCCAAAACCTCCATATTATAAGCCTGTTCGTCATTTTGCGTGCCGCCAATAATCTCTATGCCTGCCTGGGTAAACTCTTCTGGCGCCCCGCCGCGTATAGGGTAACGAAAGGCAAGCCCTTCATAGCAATAGCGTGTGCATATATTACCGCTATTATTTTGTATGTGATAAAGCGCGGTGGGAATGGTTAAATCGGGGCGCAAACAAAGCTGTTCACCCGTGGGTGTTGTAAAATTATAAAGCCGTGCGCGCATGGTTTCGCCCAAACGGTCGATAAATGGGGCGGCAGGCTGAATAATCGATGGTGCAATCGGTATAAAGCCTGCTTTTATGAAACCCGCGCTATAGCTGCCTCCGATAAGTGTCGGCAGGGGAGATGGGGATGCCATATCCATCTTGCCGCCCAGAAGATGCGCGGCAACGCTGATATTTTGTTGCTTGCATATTTGTGCAAGTTGATAGTGAATACGTGGTGGAAAACCGGTTTTGCGATAATTCGATACGGCCGATGCACCCACGCCGAGTTTTTCGGCTAAGGCTTTGGTGCCGCCCAATGCATCTATAATTTGTGTTACCGTTTCAAGCATTATTTTTTCCTTGCCTCTAATAGCCTTTCGGTCTTGCCGCTTCAAGTGCGATTTTTCAATTATTCCATATCGCATACGTCGCGTAAATGGCTTGGCAATCTCGGTTTAGATGGGTATAAGCCGCATATGGCGGAGTGTGGCGCAGCCTGGTAGCGCACCTCGTTCGGGACGAGGGGGTCGCAGGTTCAAATCCTGCCACTCCGACCAGCACGCTCTATCCACGCATATCTTTGCCCATGACCCATAACAGGCTTATGCCGCCGATAAATACAATAATGATAGCAAGAAAAATCTTTCTCATATGATACGCTGATTAGGTAAGCGAAAACCGTGCGTCCACGCCCATATTTCCATCACACTGAATCACGCCGCGTATATGTAAATCTTCCATATGCGCCAAAACCGAAAGCGCCGCCGCCGGGTGCAAACGCGGATCGGTTTTGGCATATATAATTTTGACCATGTCCCGAATATAAGTATCACCTGCTTTTAGACGTTCAAGAATTTGTGCCTCACGCATATTTCGGTGTGCGATAAGGCCGCGCACAAAATCATGCGGCTTTTCAATGGCCGGCCCATGGGTTGGCCAGTAAATACGGTCATCGCGCTCAAGCAAAAGCGCAAGCGAGTGCATATATTCATTAAGTTTGCCATCGGGGGGAATGATCACGCTGGTTGACCAGCCCATAACATGATCGCCGGGAAAGAGGGTTTTTTCTTCTAAAAGTGCATAGCACATATGGTTAGACATATGGCCGGGCGTGTGCACACATTCGATCGTCCAGCCCGTTCCGTTAATCTTGTCACCATGCGTCACGGCAATGTCGGGGATAAAACGGCTATCTATATCTTCTTCCAGCTTAACCCCCTCTTTTTGCGTAGCGGTCAAGGCACGAAAGCCATAAGTGGTTGCGCCTGTGCGTGCTTTAAGCGGGGCGGCGGCGGGCGAATGGTCGCTATGCGTGTGGGTGATGAGAATATGACTTATGCGTTCTTCGGGTGCAAGCGCGGCTAAAATCGCGTCAATATGTGCGTCTAGCAAAGGGCCGGGGTCAATAACCGCCACCGCGCCGTGGCCAATAATATATGTGCCCGTTCCCTTAAAGGTAAATGGACTCGGATTATTGGCGATTACCCGGCGAATAAGTGGCGAGATTTGCGTGCATTCGCCATAGGTAAAATCCATATCATAATTAAACTGAAGTGCACTCATATAGCCACCTTAAAAATATATCCCGACCTTGAAATGAATACTTTGCTTCTCAATTTCATCGCCATTGACATAATCAAGTGACAAAGCGGAAAATGTTTGTTTTACCCCATAACCCAAACCAATCCCGATAAGCCCGTTTATTTCCCTGGCCTCGCCAAGCGTGTCACAGGCAAACGCATCACGCCCATTGCAGGCTTGCGTGCCATTATCATAATGGGTTTGTGCATAGCTGATATGCGTATAATCCAGCCCCAGCCGCATAATTGCATTTAGCCGCTGTGTGTTAAAAAGCGCGCGGCTTGAAAAGAGCATAAGGCTTTGTGCGCTAAGTATTCCGGTTACGGTTTCGGGAATATTTTGCGTATCAGATACATCATT
This sequence comes from Parvibaculaceae bacterium, assembly GCA_965227805.1. Lineage (GTDB taxonomy): Bacteria > Pseudomonadota > Alphaproteobacteria > RS24 > RS24 > CBDDGJ01. The sequence goes on from CBDDGJ010000003.1 coordinate 1,317,796, forward strand.
TTCATTGCCGACATTCATATCCAGACGATTGGTGCCGGCGCTTAGCTGCCAGCCTATGCCGTCATATAAGTCTCCGCCAACAAATAGGTTAAAACTTGCCTCATATTCATTGATAAGCGGGTCAATCTCTGTTTGCTTCGTGGAGGTTAGCGCCGCATCAAAATTTATAATGCTGATGCCCATGCCGCTATAGATTTTTCCCCGGGAGGTAAGAGGCATATTTGCTGAAGGCTGGATAACAGGTCTGCCCGTATCGGTGAAATATCTGGTTTCATCCCCCAGAGCGGCAAATGGCAAAAGCACACAAAGCATAATGCCTGTCGCACTTATCTTTTTCGGCAAAAGCACAGAGTAATATTTATTCCACATAGCCAAAGATTAGCACAATAATAGTGGAGATAAAAGCACTCTTAGGGCGCTTTCTAAAAGCGTATGCCGGCGGACATAATAAGTCCTTCTTTTTCAAACGCATCACCAGCGACGGATTCATAATCAAAGCGGACGAAAAAATCCTCTCTTATATAGCTAAAGCCTATGCCGATAAGCGGATTTGTTTCTGATAGTTCGGCAAGTGTGTAACAGCCAAATGCATTGGGAAGATCACAAGCCGAACGTCCGTCTTCATAGGTTTCGCTACTTACGGAGATTTCGCTATAATCCGCACCATATTTTATATGGGGTCGAAAATTTTCTGTTCCCAATAGCTTTTGCGGGGCAATAATTATGGCGGCTTGCAGTGACATCATGCCCGTTGCCAGGTCATCTTCATCAAAATCATGTCCACCTTCGCTGTCATCAATATCCATATCAAATCCACTCGCCCCTGCCGCAACATGCCATTTGAATATAGAATTTATATCGCCACCTACATAGAGTGAATAACCGATTGCGGTTTCATCAATTCGCGGCACCGGATTATCTGTGGTCTCGGGTAAATCCGCAGTGAGCGCCATAAATTGAAAGCCGCCCCCGAAATAGAAAGGTTCGGTTTGTTCAGTCAGAGACGCATCCATAGCTTGCGGGCTAAATGGGTCATTCATAGTCTGCGGGGCGGGTGATGGGGTATCCACGGTTTGTGCATAGGCTGATATGAAAGAAAACCCTAAATAAAAAGCAATTATAAATTTTATATTCATCAAGCTACCTCTATTATTATAAGCAAAGCCATAAATATCAATTATGTTTTTTTTATGATTTTCATTCTCCTAAAAAAAAGCATGAATGCCGGTTTGTGCGCGTCCTAAAATAAGCGCATGCACATCATGCGTGCCTTCATATGTGTTGACTGTTTCCAGATTCATTACATGGCGAATAATATGATATTCATCGGAAATGCCATTGCCGCCATGCATGTCGCGCGCCATACGGGCAATGTCTAGCGCCTTGCCGCAATTATTGCGTTTCATGAGCGAAATGGTCTCGGGGGCGGCACGCCCTGCATCCAACATACGCCCCAGCTGTAGGCTTCCCTGTAGGCCTAGCGCAATATCGGTTTGCATATCAGCCAGTTTTTTTTGAATAAGCTGATTGGCAGCCAGCGGACGGCCAAATTGTTTGCGTTCAAGCGTATATTGCCGCGCACCGTGCCAACAAAACTCTGCCGCACCCATCGCCCCCCAGCTAATGCCGTAACGGGCTTTGTTCAAACAGCTAAACGGCCCACCCAAACCCGTTACATTGGGGAGCATATTGTCTTCCGGAACAAATACACCATCCAAAACAATCTCGCCTGTAACAGATGCACGCAATGAAAATTTGCCTTCAATTTTGGGCGTGGAAAAGCCTTTCATATCACGTTCGACAATAAAGCCGCGAATTTTATCATCTTCGGTTTTCGCCCATACCACCGCAATATCGGCAATAGGAGAATTGGTAATCCACATTTTCGCGCCGGTAAGCTCAAAGCCACCGGCTGTTTTTTTGGCGCGTGTTACCATACTGCCGGGGTCAGAGCCATGGTCGGGTTCGGTTAGCCCGAAGCAGCCGACAAACTCTCCGCTTGCAAGTTTGGGTAAATATTTGCGCCTTTGCTCTTCGCTGCCAAAGCTGAAAATCGGATAAACCACAAGCGAGTTTTGCACACTCATTGTTGAGCGATAGCCGCTATCGACGCGTTCTACTTCGCGGGCAATCAGCCCGTAACAGACATGGCTCATTCCGGCGCCGCCATATTCCTCCGGCAAAGTGATTCCCAACATACCCATTTCGCCAAAGTTGTGAAATAAATTGCGGTCAAATGTTTCATGCCGATACGCATCCAGCACAAGCGGCATAAGCGTTTCTTGACAAAAATTATATGCCTGGTCGCGCACCATGCGTTCTTCTTCATTTAACAGTTCTGCGAGTAAAAGCGGGTCTTCCCAATTAAAATGTGCCTTAGCCATTTCATGTCTTCCTTTCCATAATCATGTGATATATTGACACAGACTTAGCATTATTTTAAGGTTTTGTCCTATGTCTGATACGATTATAAATCGCATTCGTGCACAGATGGGCACAATGACGGGCGCGGTGGATGTGCCGCCAGCACATGAGCCAGCTATGCTTGTTATTGGGTGTGTTGATGCGCGCATTGACCCGCTTGCCGATTTGGGGTTGTCGCGCGGGGAGGCGCTTATGTTGCGCTGCATTGCGGCACTTGTGCCGCCTTTTTCTCATGCAGGCAGTGCGCCCATTGCGGCGGCGGTGGAACTTGCTTTGTCCAAAAATGTGCAAAATATTGTGGTGATGGGGCATACGGATTGCGGCGGCATAGCCGCGTGTGTGGCAAATGCGCCTTCGCAAGCTACGGCATGTTTGCATAATTATTTATCCCCGCTTACAGATTTACGGGATCAGGTGCACGCCAAAGGCGGCACGCCGGCGGAACAAATTGTTGAATTGGAAAAAGCGGCTATTCGTCAGGGCGTAGAAAATTTACGCAGCTATCCCATGCTTGCGCGTCCGTTACAGGAAAAACGCATTGCTTTACATGGGTGGCTTATCCACACAGCCTCTTCGCATATTTGGGAGATGGATTCCCAAAGCGGCGATTTTTCTTCCATGCGCTGACATATAGGAGACATATGAAACGCCGTGATATGTTAAAAATAGCCGCTTGCGCCTCTATGGCCGGGTATTTTCCTGCCTCTGCGACACACGCGCAAACCACACAACAAACTTATGGCTGGCAGAATTGGTCTGGTTTACAAAAGGTTAATCCGCGTCATAATCTTACCCCCGCAACAATAGATGAATTGCGTGCGACCATAATGCAGGCAGATACAATCCGTGTTGCAGGGGCAGGGCATAGCTTTAGCCCGCTTGTGCCCACGCAAGATAGCCTTATATCGCTGGCGGGCTTTCAAGGCATTTATGAGCTTGATGCCGAACAACAAAAGGCATGGGTCGGGGCAGGCGCGTGGCTTTATGCTCTGGCAGAAGATTTGGAAACACAAGGCTTTGCCTTTCGTAATATGAGCGATATTAATGTGCAATCCCTAGCAGGTGCCATCAGCACCGCAACCCATGGCACGGGGATGAACTTTCCGTGTCTTTCGGCAGAAATTACCGGCGCCGAAATCATGACAGCACAAGGCGATGTGTTTTATGCTGATGCCGATATGCTGCCCGCTTTGCGCGTATCGCTGGGGGCATTGGGCATACTCACAAAATTACAAATTCAACTTGTGCCGCGTTATCATTTGCATCGGCGCGTATGGGTGCAGCGCGTGGATAATGTGCTAAAAGATGCCGAAACCTTATGGCGCACGCATCGCAATTTTGAATTTTTCTATATTCCCTTTTCGGATTATTGTATCTGTATCACCCATGATGCAACCGATTTACCTGTGACACCACAGGCACCGCATGAAGATGATGAAGGTTTATTCGACCTGAAAGCCTTGCGCGATTATTTGAGCTGGTTTCCATCATTGCGGCGCTTTTTACTGGCGCAGGCAATAGAAGCTGTGCCAGAGGAAAATGTGGTCGGCGAAAGCTGGCGCTTATTGTCCACACAAAGAACGATCCCGTTTAATGAAATGGAATATCATATTCCGGCAAAATCTGGCCTGGAAGCATTTGAGGCGGTGTATCACCATATAGAGACGCATCGCCCTGATGCCTTTTTTCCTATGGAGATACGCTATACAAAAGCAGATGATGCCTGGCTTAGCCCGTTTTATGAAAGCGATTGTATTTCGGTTGCTGTTCATCGTATGGCAGACGAAAACCATGATTATTTTTATTCAGAAATCGAACCCATTTTTCTGCGCTATGGTGGCCGCCCGCATTGGGGCAAACTACATAGTCTTGTATTTCGTGATCTGGTTGACCTATATCCCGAATTTGAACGTTTTACCGAATTGCGCACAAGGCTCGACCCACAAGGGAAGTTTCTGAATCCGCATCTGAAAGATTTATTTTTACCATGAGCCCAGATTATTTCGAAACGCTGAATAAGGCGCTACGAAAGGCGGATATATGCCGCCCGGTTTTGGTGATTGATAAGCAAATTCTTAATCGTAATAGTGAGCGTTTGCGCAAAAGCCTGCCGCGCAAAATGGGCTATCGCATTGTTGCAAAATCCCTGCCGAGCACGCCGCTTTTGCACCATATTATGCAGCGCACCAAAACCAACAGGCTTATGACCTTTAACGCGGCCATGCTTACACAGCTCTTGCGCGATATAAAAGAGGCCGAACATTTGCTCGGCAAACCAATGCCCGCCGCTGCTGCTGCCCAGGTGCTGAATGATGCGAAGCGGGCGCAAAAGCGTGCGGTAAACTCTATTGAATGGCTGGTTGATACGCCCGAACGGTTGCGCGAATATGCCGCCCTTGCCCACGCGCGTGGTGTGACATTCCGCATCAATCTGGAAATAGATGTCGGCTTGCATCGCGGCGGTTTTATGCCCGGTGCTATTTTGCACGATAGCCTGAAATTTTTGCAAGACAACAAGCATCTAACATGGTCTGGGCTTATGGGCTATGAAGCACATATTGCCCATTTACCCAAAGCGCTGGGGTGGCGCAGGCGTGCCTTTACAGGCGCGTGTAAAACTTTTCTTGCCGCGCGCCAGCAAGCGACAGAAATTTTCACGCCTGCTGATATAGCGCAAGCCACCTTCAATATTGCAGGAAGCCTCACCTTTCGGCTTTATACAGATAAAATATATGCCAATGAATTATCCACGGGTTCAGCCCTGGTAAAGCCTACGGATTTTGACCATGCAAGCATCACAGATTTCGAACCCGCAGCTTTTATCGCGACACCGGTAATAAAATCCCTGCCGCATTTGCGCTTGCCGGGTATGGAATATGCCAGCAAGAAAATAGCCGGCCTGCCGCGCGCGCATAGCTTATATATTTGGGGTGGAAATTGGAAAGCGCAGCCAGTCTACCCCAAGGGCTTAAAACATAGCCATATTGTCGGGCGCTCCAGCAATCAGGAGCTTTTGCTTGCGCCTACAGGCTTGCATTATCCGGTGGATAATTATATCTTTTTCCGTCCCGCCCAAAGCGAGGCAGTGTTCTTACAATTTGGCGATATCGCCGTTTACGATCGCGGCAAAATAACCGATTTTTGGCCAGTCTTTCCAGCCTCGGCTTAAAGCCTATCGCCTATAGGCTATGATGCATCGGGCAATTTATAATCGGAAAATTGGTCTCGCAATGTGAGTTTTTGGATTTTTCCCGTCGCTGTATGCGGGATTTCATCAATAAACGCCACATCATCGGGCATCCACCATTTGGCGATTTTCCCTTCCAGATAAGATAAAACCTGTTGCTTGCTCACATCCGCGCCGTCTTTTTTGACGATCACCAAAAGCGGGCGTTCATCCCATTTCGGATGCGCAATACCGATAACAGCGGCCTCAGCAACGCCATCACAGCCCACAGCGATATTTTCAATCTCAATCGAAGAAATCCACTCACCGCCGGACTTAATCACATCCTTAGACCGGTCAGTAATTTGCATAAAGCCCATTTCGTCAATCGTCGCGACATCGCCTGTATCAAAAAACCCGTCTTCATCCAAAATATTACCGCCATCGCCTTTAATATATTCAGCCACAATAAAGGGACCACGCACTTTAAGATTACCAAAGGTTTTGCCATCGCGTGGTAATTCATTGCCATCATCATCGGTGATTTTCATTTCAACCAGATAAGGCGCACGCCCTTGCTTGACCTTAACATCCATTTTTTCGTCAAAGCTCATTTCTTCCATGCCCGCCTTAAACGAGGCAATAGACCCAAGCGGTGAAAGCTCCGTCATGCCCCATGCATGCGATACGGAAACATTATAATCGCGTTCGAATTTCTCAAGCATCACGCGCGGCACAGCCGACCCACCAATGGTTACGCGCTCCAATATAGGGAGTTTCAAATCATGCTCTTCCAAATATTGTAACAGCATTAACCATACGGTTGGCACGGCGGCGGTAAAGGTGACAGCTTCTTGGGTCAGCAATTCATAAATGCTCTCGCCATCCATATTCGGGCCCGGATTAACAATTTTTGCCCCAACCGCTGGCGCGCTAAAGGTAAGCCCCCAAGCATTGGCATGAAACATGGGCACAACCGGCATCACACTATCAATGCTACGAAGCCCCATAATATCGGGTGCATTGCCAACCAGCGTATGCAATACATTCGAACGATGCGTATAGCGCACCCCTTTGGGGTTTCCCGTGGTGCCAGAGGTATAGCAAATGCCACATGGGTCATTTTCATCCACCTTGGTCCAGCTAAACGCACCATTTTGGGCATCTACTAAGTCTTCATAGCAATGCGCACTTTTAAGGCTGGTATCCGGCATATGGTCGGCATCTGTCATAATAATGATATGTTTTACATTGGGAATTTTATCTTCAATACCTTCCAAAATCGGCACGAATGTCAAATCGGTGAAAATGATTGTATCTTCAGCATGATTGATAATATAAATCAGCTGTTCAGCAAAAAGGCGCGGATTAAGCGTGTGATATACACCGCCAACACCCGTAATGCCATACCAGGCCTCAAAATGCCGATGCGTATTCCATGCCAGGGTTGCAATAACATCGCCACGTTTTGCACCTAATGCGGTTAGTGCCTGAGATAATTTGCGTGCCCGTAAATGTGCATCCGCATAAGTTTCGCGGTGAATCGTGCCTTCAACCAAACGCGATACTATTTCGCGCTCGCCATGATTGATTAAGGCATGGTCTAAAATTCCGTTTACCACAAGCGGTATATTTTGCATTGAGCCTTTCATATATCTCCCCTTTACTCATATATTATTTTATGTTTTCTATATAAAAACGATAATGCAAGAAAAAGCAAGGGGCAGCTATGGCACAGCTTCATGAATTATCAGCGCGCGCTTTGGCAGGTGAAATTGCAAACGGCAAGGTTAGTGCGCGTGAGGCAACGGATTATTTTATTGCGCGTATTGAAAAACATAACCCGCCGCTTAATGCGGTGATTGTAAATAGGTTCGAAGCGGCGCGCAAAGAGGCAATTACGGCGGATGAAAGGCAAGCAAATGGAGAGGCATTGGGCGCCCTGCACGGTGTGCCAATGACGATAAAAGAGTCTTTTGAAATTGCCGGCACAACATGTGAGATCGGCGTGCCAGATTATAAAGGATATATGTCTACGCAAGATAGCTATGTGGTAAACCGCTTAAAAGCGGCGGGTGCCATTATGCTGGGCAAAACCAATGTGCCTGCCTTTTTGGCCGATGTGCAAAGTTTTAATGCCTTATATGGCACGACCAATAATCCGTGGGATCTGGCGCGCACACCCGGTGGGTCTTCGGGCGGGTCGGCAGCAGCCCTGGCAGCAATGCTGACACCGCTTGAATATGGCAGCGATATTGCGGGGTCCATTCGGGTGCCGGCGCATTTTTGCGGTGTGTTTGGGCATAAGCCCAGCCATGGCATTGTGCCAACACGTGGGCATGTGCCGCCGCATGGCGGTTTGGGTATAAGCGATCTTGCCGTTGTCGGGCCTTTGGCGCGTGATGTAGAAGATTTACAGCTTGCTCTGGACTTAACTTATGGTGTTTTGCCGCCGCAAAATGCAGCGCTTAATCTTCGCCTGCAAGGCGCGCGCGCCACCCGCCCGCAAGATATTCGCATCGGCATATGGCCGCGCGATCCTTTTTGTGAGGTAGATGATGCAATCAGCACACGCATAGAAGACATGGCGCAGCGTTTGGAACAGGAAGGTGCAGAAATACGCATGATAAAGCCAGACTTCAACCTTGCTGATTATTCAAAGGTTTATATGCAGTTATTAAGTGCTATAACCGGCGCAGGCTTTCCTACGCATGTGAAGCAAAGTTTACAAAAATTTCTGGATGATAATCCCGATACAGAAAACTTGCGCATATGGCAGGCACGCGGTGCATTACTAACTCATGCACAATGGATAGTTTTGAATGAGCAACGCCTGCAGCTGGCGCAAAAATGGGGACAGCTTTTCGAGCAGGTCGATGTGCTGTTTTGCCCGATCTCACCCAGTGCGGCCATGGTGCATATGCAAGAGGAAAGCGCACATAAACGGCGCATTATGGTAAATGGCGCGCAACGCCATTATTTTGATAATTTTGTATGGCCGGGGGTGGCCACCCTTTGTGGTTTACCCGCAACGGCGGTGCCCATCGGCCTTACAGAAACAGGCCTACCCATAGGCATGCAAATTATTGCGCCTGCCTTTGAGGATAATACAGGGCTTGCCGTAGCGCAGATGCTATCGCGATTGGGGATAGGCTTTATACCCCCGCCTGATTATGCGGATTAGTTTATAGGGTTCAGGCATTTTACATGTGGTGCATATCTGGCCTTGTATCGGTAGATATTTGCTTTTATAAGGGCAGGGCTGCACCCGTAGCTCAGCTGGATAGAGCGCTGCCCTCCGAAGGCAGAGGCCAGAGGTTCGAATCCTCTCGGGTGCGCCACTTATAACAATAAAACAGATAGGTCATATATAGTGAAAACCTTCTTAACACTCTGTTTGTCCACTGACCTATAGGGTTTGAGCTTATATTTTTGTTTCTTTCTTATTTCTCATGCTTAAGAAGGAAATTTTATTATATTTGACAATTTATTAGATAATCCAGCAAAGATATAAAATAATATCGTCTCGTATAGATAAAGGTAAGGATAGGCTAGATTATAGAAAACCGGTTATTCTGGCATAGCCATGCGGTTCTGGCGGGGGGTAAAAATACGCGCACCCTGTTTTTTCATTGTTCAAAATAATGATTTACATATTCGGATAATTGGGACCTTCGCCACCTTGTGGTGTCGTCCAGGTAATATTTTGTAAGGGATCTTTAATATCGCAGGTTTTACAATGTATACAATTTTGTGCATTGATTTGGAATCTTGGGTCTGCACCATCTTCCCCATATACAATTTCATAAACCCCGGCCGGACAATAGCGTTGGGCAGGTTCATCATATTCTGGTAAGTTAATGCGGGTCGGAATACTTGCATCAGATAGTTTTAGATGACACGGTTGATCTTCTTCATGCGCGGTTCCCGTAAAGGCAACATTGGTCAGCCGGTCAAAGCTCAGCACATTATCTGGCTTTGGATAATCTATCTTCGGATAATCTTCTGCTTTTCCCGTCGCGTCTGCGTCACTACAAGTATGGCTTAGCGTGCCAAAGGGATGAAATTTGAACAGGCTTGCACACCACATATCGATGCCGCCAAGCAATAGGCTACCAATATAAGTTCCAAACCGTGAGGCCAGTGGTGCAACATTTTTAACTTTTTCTAAATCCTTGGCGACCAGCCCAGAGCGTAATTCTGTTTCATAGTCAGTTAGTTCATCAGATTGTCGTCCCGCCTGCAATGCCGTTACTGCCGCTTCAGCCGCCGCAATGCCCGAAAGCATTGCATTATGATTTCCCTTAATGCGCGGTAAATTGGTTAAGCCCGCACTGCACCCCAGTAGCGCGCCGCCAGAGAAAACAACTTTTGGAATAGATTGCGGCCCGCCTTTGGTGACCACCCGCGCGCCATAAGCGACGCGCTTGCCATTTTCCAATAGGTCTGCAACCAGTGGATGATGTTTCCAGCGTTGAAATTCCATATAAGGGAAGAGGTGCGGGTTCTTGTAATTCAAATCAATAATCCCGCCTAAATAAACCTGATTATTTTCCAGATGGTAAATAAAGAAACCACCGCCGGTATGACGATCCAATGGCCACCCGAGCGAATGAACGACTTTTCCTTCAGTGTGTTTTGCAGAATCAATTTCCCAAATTTCTTTCATACCCAGACCAAATTTTGGATGATCAGACTCCTTATCAAGCTGATAATTTTCTATAAGCTGCTTGGAGAGCGAACCACGGGCGCCTTCCGAAAACAAAACATATTTGCCATGTACTTCCATACCCGGTTCATAATTGGCACCTGCTTCGCCGCTGGCCGTCATGCCGAATTCACCCGCGACGACACCTTTTACTTCACCAGCCGCCCCATATACAATTTGCGCGCACGCCATGCCGGGGAAAATTTCAACGCCCAATGCTTCTGCCTGTTCTGCCAGCCAACGGCACACATTTGCCATTGAAACAATAAAATTACCGTGATTATGCATCAAAGGGGGCATAATGAAATTTGGAATTTTTAATTGTCCGGCTGGCCCCAGCATATAGAATGAATCCTCTTTCACCGGTGTCGTGATGGGTGCACCTTTTTCTGCCCAGTCCGGGAATAGTTTGTTAAGGCCAATCGGGTCTAAAATGGCGCCTGATATTATATGCCCGCCAACTTCTGCCGCTTTTTCAAGCACCGCCACAGATATATCATCACCAGCGAGCTGTTTTATGCGGATTGCAGCTGATAATCCCGCCGGACCGGCACCAATAATTACGACATCATATTCAATACTTTCGCGTTCACTCGCCATTCAGTCCACCCTCAAACATAAAATATCTAATTACTGGATTTATCTAGCAGATAAATCATTTTTCCTCAAGTGGCATTATATCATCTATAAAATATATGCCTAATATCAGTATATTAATCTATCGCTACCGACTTTATAATGTGGAAACAGACCCGCTTGAAGCGCACAATATTGCATCCGACTTTCCAGCGATTGTTGAAGACTTGGCGCAGGCGCTGTCTCTATTCCCGCGCGCGAAAAACATCGCCTTAGATATACAAAAGATTGTCGATGATCCGGATTTCTTTGGTGGTGAAGAAGACCGCAAACCCTGGGCTGAACAGGCGGAAAAGGACGAGTAAATCTTTCCTGCGCGGGTGGGCAGTATGCCGTATTATTTTAAGTTTATCCTGCTGTGTTGGATATAAGCGCTTTCATTTATGATTTAGAAGATGACATTTGCGATAAAAGCAAAATAACGAATATAATCAAAGAAATAAAAATAATAAGATAGCTAATAAATTGCGGTGAGATCATTAAACCAAAACCTCCGATAGCTGATCCGACTGTAATGCTTATATCGCCCGCCAAACCAATATATCCTAATCCTTTCCCTTGTTTATTCTCCGGTAATAAATCAGAGGCCAATGCACTGGCTGCGGTTCCGGTAAAACCGAAACCCATACCAAGTAACAGGCCTGAGAAGAAAAGCCCCCAAAATCCGTCAATGACGAGGAGGATAAAACTGGCCACTAAAATAAGTGCCAGACCACTTATGATTATTTTCTTCCGGCCAAATTTATCGCTTAGCTTTCCGCCATACCCCCTGCCAACGACAAGCATCATTCCAAAGCCAATGAATATAGGATATAAATTATCAACCGAACGCATTTGGGCTAAAATAGGAAAGAAGGTCTGCAATGTTCCGGTTGGCAAATTAACCATAATGACAACTGATGCGGGAATAAGGATAAGCTGCAGGACTTTCAGACCATTAACCTGATTGTCCTGCATATCGTTTACATAATTTTGCTCCACAGCAAGGAAAAGCAATAAAATTGCGCCAATAAGACAAGTTAAAAATAAATAGAACATATCTATACTTTGCAGGGCAAGCCCGATAGATGGCGCGAAAGCCAGCCCAATTCCTGATATGCCAGACAACACTCCCATTGCAAGCCCTTTCGTTTCCTGCGGAAGTTCTCTTGCACACCATGCGAAAGCAGTCGTAAAGAAAATTGCGATTGAAACGCCTTGTAAAAGCCTTGGAATGATTAACAGCAAACCAGGTGGTAAGATGAGATATAAAACAAAACTTACTGCCAATATAATAGCTGAAATTCGCAGCAGGAAATTGGACTTTAGATTATCAATGATACCCCCAAAGAACATTCTAAATATTGCCGCACTTATACCGTATATTCCAACAATAATACCAATATGTTGAATAGATGTTCCAGCCTCCAAAAGATATAATGGCAAAGCAGCCAATAAAAAGAAGTGAACGAAACTAAAAATAAGGCATGAAGTGATGAGGCTTATATATCTCTTATTATAAAATATTGATTGTTTCTTTTCCATCATTTGTTCTAAGTGTTCACCTGAAAGGTCACTTCGTTCTACAAATATTTTGCATGATAATGCTGCCATGCGCCCCATAATGCCAGTGGCACGCCGATATGCACGCCAATCATGGCAGGCCAGCCGCTGACAAAAATAATATTATTGATGGTGACATCGCCCGGGAAGGGACCCCCGCCAAACTCAAGGCCGCGTGTGCCGAAAAAAGCGTTGGCAATGGCCGGTAAAGTGAATAGCCAGGCAAAGGTTATCCACGACCAGAAAAGCACTTTTTGCGCGCGTTCTGACAACCGAATATAGGGTGCCATTGCAGCCAGTGCCATCAATAAAAGGCCATTGGTGATGCCTTCAAGATGCGCCATATTCCACGCACGCCGATCCCCCGGAATCGTAGCTTCGACATCGGTGACAAATGGCCACAGGTCAATCGCACCAAGCAGGAAAAAGAAATAAAACCAGCCAACAAGGATGGATGATAGAATAAGGCCAAGCCCATTCATAACCAATAAACTACGATAGCGTTCACCCATTTTATTTCCCTTTTTATGATATTTGTGCGGCTTAGTTTTTTACCAAACCCTTTTCTATGATTTGTGCCGCCGTATCTCGTAGGCTTTCTGCGGCGTCACGCGGTTGCCAGCCCAGCACTTTTTTGGCTTTATCTGCCGATGTAAATTTCTCTTTGCCAATCATTTGCGCCATTTGGCGGGTAGTTGGGTCGAACAAACCAAAAAATTTAACCACTAAGTTTGGCATTTCGCGCGTTGGTGCCTTTTTGTAACCTGCCTGTTTCAGCACATTTGAAAACTCCTTAAACCAAAACTCGCGCTCACTGATAATAAACCGCTGGCCATTAGCTTTGGGGTTTTGCATCGCCAGAATATGCGCCGCTGCAACATCGCGCACATCAACAAAACCAAGATGCAGTTTCGGGCAGCCCGGCACCTGGCCATTGATGATTTGCAACACAAACTCATTTGCCGTGCCAATATCATCGCTCAGCGTTGGCCCAATTACCCCTGCCGGATTGATAACCGCGAGGCTGGTTTTTGTCTTTCCACCTTGTGCATCAATCAGCGCCCAGGCTTTTTGCTCGGCCAAAGTTTTACTTTTATAATAGGCCGGTGTTTTTTTGTGGGCGGCGTCAGTCCAGTCATCTTCGCTAAATCTGGTTTTCCCGTCATGGGTTTCGGTAATGGCGGCACAGCTGGAGGTAAGAACAATTTTTTTCACCCCTTCTTTAATCGCTGCCGAGACAACACGCGTGGTGCCTTCCACCGCCGGAATAATCAGTTCATCTTCATGCTTTGGCACGCCGACAATAAAAGGCGAAGCGACATGCAATACATAATCACAACCGGCCACGGCATCTTCCCAGCCGGCATCCTTGGTTAAGTCTGCTTCAACGAAACTCAACTTATCGGTTGCAAGCCCTTGGTCGGTTATGGCTTTTTTCACTTCCTCAATGCGCGAAGGCGAACGCACAGTGCCGGTTACGGCATAGCCCTGCTCCAAAAGTTGCGCAATGCAGTGCAGTCCAATAAATCCGGTTGCACCAGTAACGAGCACTTTTTCCATGATAATCTCCCTTAAACAAAATTATATTAAGCATATGCAATAAAAGAACGGGCTGTCAAATATTATGTGAACTTACTTACACTTGTCTATGTGTGGCATAGTTAAGTCCGCCTCTTGATTCGGTAAAGACAAAACCCGCCCTAACCGGCACCAGCTGATATAGTGTAAAAGGCTTAACGGTTTTCAAAAAGAAAATATATTTACAGGGCATTTTGCTTTATATTGTGGTAAGCCCCTAAGCTGAAAATAAGCATATAAAAGATTGGTCTGTGTATAACCTTTTGCCCCATTGGGTGAAAGACTAGAATCACGTGGCACAATATCGATCAATGTGCCTGCTTCATCAATAAGTGTTTGATAAAGCCCCGGATTATCATCATGAAGCACCAGGCCTGTGTCAGCGCGATAGGCAAATCCATCATGGGGAGAAGCAGGGTATACTATTCTGCCATAAAGCGTTGTTGCGGTCATATAGAAGTCTTCTATGCGTCCAGACGGAATTGCATTATATCCAGACACAAGCGGATTGAAATTTTGGTCTTTTAATGTAACAGTATTAGAAAGATCAAAAGAGCGTGATAGGCTATAAATAGCTAAACGTGAAATATATATACCATTTGGCAATTTGGCGCAGTCCTCACCGGCATATTTTATATAGCCAAGATAACCGACCATATAAATCACAGGGATAAGCACCGGGATAAGCAGCAGCACTCCCATAATGATTAACATAATTTGTATAGCCTTCAAATGTCGTGACATATATTACCTGTTAAGTTCTTAATTGTAAAAATCTACTTTTCGCCCTTCCATAAAAAGTTACTTTTCGTTCTGATTGTTAAAATTCAAACCTGTTCTATTCTTTAGCAAATAAAGCCACCGGGCAGCCCTTATGCTGATAATCAGGATGCTTGCGTAGAATATTATAAATTGAGGTGAGCGCAAGATGCCCGTTCTGATTTTGTCCCTCTTTCGCAAATGGACCGCCATTTATATAAATAAGCGGGCCAGCTTCTTTAACCAAACGTGCATGTAATTCTGGGTTCTCGTCTTCCTGAACCAGCCCGACATCTGGTCGATATGCTGAATAGCTGGAATAAATCGTCGTTTCGGTAACATGGTTGGTGAAATATCTATAATTGTGAATAATCTCTCCGTCCGGTTTTTTGAGAACAGCGTGAAAACTATACCAATGTCTATGCTTCCTATCGAAAAGAGCTTCTCTTGAAATCAACATGCCATTTGGCAGGCGCACGCATGTTTCCCCAACGGTTAAGAGAAAGACAAGCCCAAATAAATTAAACCCAATCACAGCCAGCACTGGCAAAAGTGGAATGGCCAGAATAATAACCACCACCCAAAAAATAACTCTTTTTATCCGTAAGCGCTTTATCTTCATAAATAAATCTTTTCAGGCTGTCTTTCAAAAAGCAAATATATTTAGAGGGCATTTTGCTTTATATTGCGGTAAGCCCCTAAGCTGAAAATAAGCATATAAAAGATTGGTCTGTGTATAATATTTTGCCCCATTGGGTGCAAAACTAGAATCACGTGGCACAATATCGAGCAATGTGCCTGCTTCATCAATAAGTGTTTGATAAAGCTTCGGGTTATCATCATGAAGCACCAGGCCTGTGTCAGCGCGATAGGCAAATTCATCATAGGTGGAAGAAAAAGGGTAGTCTATTATGCCATAAAGCGTTGTTGCGGTCATATAAAAGTCATCTATGCGTCCATACGCAATCGCGTTCCGTCCAGACACAAGCGCATTGAAATTTTGGTCTTTTAATGTAATAGGTGCAGGAAGATCATAAGAGTGTGATAGGCTATAAATAGCTAAACGTGAAATATATACACCATGTGGCAATTTGGCACAGTCCTCACCGGCATATTTTAAATAGCCAAGATAACCAACCATATAAATCACAGGGATAAGCACCGAGATAAGCAGCAGCACCCCCATAATGATTAACATAATTCGTATGGCCTTGAAATATCGTGACATATATTACCTGTTAGGTTTTGGAGCGTAAAAATCTACTTTTCGTCCTGTCCTCATAAATAAACCTTTTCATGCTCTCTTTCAAAAAGCAAATATATTTAGAGGGCATTTTGCTTGATATTGCGGTAAGTCCCTAAGATGATCATAAGTGCTCGTAAGATCCGCATATTTTTTGTTATAGCGCGGTGGCACAATATCGATCAATGTGCCGGCCTCATCAATGAGCGTTCGGTAAAGCTGTGGGTTATCCACCCGTAGCACCAGGCCTGTGTCTGACCGATAAGCAAATTTACGAAACGTAAAAGAAAGCGCATTGGGATTAGCAGGTGAGTAGTTAATAACACCATAAAGCGTTGTTGCAGTCATATAAAAATCATCTATGTATCCATGCGCACGGTCAGGTACAATAATATTGAAATTTTTATCCTTTAATGTAACGGGAGCAGGAAAAGGCGAAGCGTCTACCAGTCCGTTAAAAATTGGCAGGCGTGAAATATATACACCATGTGGCAATTTAACGCAGTCCTCACCGGCATATTTTCCAATACCAAGTGAAGTTACCATATACATCACAGGGATAAGCACCGGGATAAGCAGCAGCACTCCCATAATGATTAACATAATTTGTATAGCCTTCAGATGTCGTGACATATATTACCTGTTAGGTTTTGGAGCGTAAAAATCTACTTTTCGTCCTTCCATAAAAAGTTACTCTTCGTCTTGTCCTCATAAATAAACCTTTTCAGGCTCTCTTTCAAAAAGCAAATATATTTACAGGACATTTTGCTTTATATTGCGGTAAGCCCCTAAGCTGAAAATAAGCATATAAAAGATTGGTATGTGTATGACCTTTTGCCCCATTGGGTGAAAGACCAGGATCACGTGGCACAATATCGATCAATGTGCCTGCTTCATCAATAAGTGTTTGATAAAGCTGCGGGTTATCATCATGAAGCACCAGGCCTGTGTCAGCGCGATAGGCAAATCCATCAATTGTAAAAAGATATTCTATTGTGCCATAAAGCGTTGTTGCGGTCATATAGAAATCTTCTATATGTCCAGATACAAGCGCATTGAAATTTTGATCTTTTAATGTAACGGGAGTTATAAAATGCCGAGGATAAGATAGATTAAAAACCGCAAGTTGTGAAATATATACACCATTTGGCAATTTAGCGCAGTCCTCATCAATACGTTTTATATAGCCAATATAGATAAATACATAGATCACAGGGATAATCACAGGGATAAGCAGAATCACTCCCATAATGATTAAAATAATCCGCATAATTTTATAACGTAGTGACATATATTACCTGTTAAGTTCTTAATTGTAAAAATCTACTTTTCGCCCTCCCATAAAAAGTCACTTTTCGTTCTGTCCTCATAAATAAATCCTTCAAAAGTTCCTGCCCAATTGTCATAAATATCATATGGCGTGCCATCTTCAAATTCAATATCATCCTCATACCGATTGAATATATCTGCCGCGTCTTTAAACTTATCCTTCAGATAGAATGTAATTGTGCCCTCTATCTTTAACCCACCATCTTTGCGGTGACAAGTCCCCGAATAAATTCCTCCTATTGTTGTTGTTCCCAAAGAAAATACGATACCTTCCATATCATAGATGTTTCGAAAATCATTAGAGAATTGTGTATTGACATACTTTCTTGCAAAATCTGCAATCTGTCCTTGCAATCTGTCCTTGCAATCTTTTTTTCACACGATGACCAAAAAAGCTACCCCAATAAGATGAAACAACTTTCTCTAAGTGGCCTGTGTCTCTCAGACGAACAGCTTCTCCATTTCCATTAAAATAATGCCAAATAAAATTTCCTTCGCCCCATGGGAAGCCTGTATCTGCTACATCTTTGAGCTCTGTATTCATATATTCATCAATCTCTTCCACGTAAGGCTCGGCGATGCAGCGGCAGCCATAATCCTCACCGGGGTGCCCCGTCGGGGGTGGGTTGTCCCACGAAAATATTTTGCCATCATTACGTTGATGGCTTTCACGCACTTTACCATCCCCATGTGTGCGCCAGATATAACGAGGGGTCGAGTGATTGTCGGCGGTTTCCTGCTTTAGTGAAAGCGCCATGGGCACGCCATGGCGAATATATTGCATAAAGACTTTATAGTGATAATCCTGTTTTAAGCGCATAAGTATTCTCCGATACTTATTATGCGCTGTCAGCCATAAACGGGCATAAGTTTACAGAAAATATGAATGTTCAGAACTTTACTAAAACAAGTTTGCACATTTAGCGCGGGGGCACGCCGGTGCCGAATACATTGATAGCACGGTTAAAGGGCGCCAGATTTTCCACGTCATATTGTGAGGGCGCGTGCTCTGTTTCCTCCCATAATATGGCGGCTTCGGATGCGGGTAAATGGGCGCGAAGCTGTTTTTGCGTGGCGGCAGGGAGTGCGCGCCAATGGGCCCGCAATATTTCAAGGCACCATACACGATAGCGCGACATGGGCACATTGGCATAGTTGCAGCCTTGAATGATCTGGCGATAGCGTTTTTTTCCTTGTGTGAAGGCATCGGCATTTTGGCGAAGTTGCGCCAAATGCGTTTCGCATATTTCCGCCAAAAATGCCGTAAGCGGGGCATCTATTTTATTGATCAGTTTGGGTGCTTGCCCACTGGCTTTTACATTCCACATGCGTCCCATCCAGTCAAATACGGCAGGGGCGTGCGCCCGCATAAGGGCAGAGGGGGTTGGGTCTTGCCCGAAATGCCGAAACATTGGCGCCATCAGGCCGAAATCGGCAATGGTTGGGGTATCGCCCAAAAGAAAGGGGCGTTGTTCAAAAATGGCTTGCATAGATTTAAGGGCGGTGACATAGCCGCTTTCAACATGAGCACGGGTTTTGGCTGTTACCCCGTCGCCGCGCACAAAGCCACCCCGCTGCCGGCGTTTCAGTAAAACCAGCGCAAGCGGGCGCGGAAGGGGCAATATGCCCTTAACCAATTCGGTATAAAGTGTTTCCGCCGCATAGGCTCTATCGCGGCGATAGCTCCAGCGATAATGCATCGCCACCCGCCAAAGCCATTCATCAGCATAATCTTCAATTAAAAGGGCAAGGAAGTTTAAGCCATCAGCTTTGGGGTAAATGCTGGGGGCTTCTTGCTGTTTTTCCAGCCAGGCAATGATTGGGGTTGTATCCGTCATCCACTGCCCATCGGTAAACTGCATAACAGGCATTTGCACAACCCCCGTTTGTGCAATCAGCTTTTTGCGATTGCCAATCGTGGGCAAGACGTCATAAGCCAAGCCCCGAAACTTCAAATAGGCTTCCAGCTTTCCGGTATAATAGGAGATATTGCTTCCATAAATTTTTATGCGTGCGGGCGTGTCGGCTGGTTTGGTCATGGGGATTATCCTTTTACTATGCGTATAAGAAAGCGCCCGGTGAAAAATACCGCCCCACCCAAAAGCGTTAGGCATAAGCCGATTGTGAGTATCACACCTAGAGCAAATATCTTGGATTCAGAGAATCGCATGCGTGCATTTTCGAGAAAGCGTGCCCGGATATTTTGAGCAATTTGCTCTAATGTGTTATAACCTTCGGGCATAGGTTGCACGCCCATTTTTGCGCTATACGCAGCATAGGCGCGCAGCATATCTGCCCGCAAATCGGGGTGAGTGGTGCTAAGGTCAGTGGTTTCCCCCGGGTCTTGTGCGATATGATAAAGCCGCCAGTCTCCGTCACCAACAGGCGGCATATGGCGGGTTATTTTATAGTCACCTTTATAAAGTGCCGTATTGCCCGAGACATCAATAACGCGTATATCTTCAGGCGCATAAACGCTTTGTGCGGTTCCGTTCAAAACAGGAAACAGGCTACGCCCTGTCATGGGGCGGGCACGCGCGGGCGGGGGGGCGGCATTCACCCATTCGACCAGAGTTGGCGCAATATCGCTCACCATTGCCGGGCTATGAATACGTGCCGGGGCTATGCCGGGGCCGCTCATTATCAGCGGTGCGCGAATGCCTCCCTCGGCTGCGTAAAACTTATATAGGGCACCAGGTGCGGCGGCGGCATTTGCCCATTCGGGGCCGATAAAATTCCAGCTTCCCCGCCCGCCAATATCATCCAGGTCGATATGATAATCGTTAAGCCACATCCATAAGCCCAGCCTGGCATCATCATCCCCGCGCGAAGGTTCGGGGCCATTATCCGAGGTGACAACAAAAATAGTCGTCTCAAACAGGCCTTCGGCTTTTAGATAATCAATAAAGCGGCCAATATGATAATCCATCGCTTCTATCATGGCGGCATTTACCTCCATACGTGCCGCGTAAATCTCACGCTCTGCATCACTAAGCGCATCCCAGTTGCGTGCATCTTCGGGCATGGGGGCAAGCGGGGCATCTTGCGGAATTAACCCTAATGCCATTGCCCGCTTATGCCGTGCCGCGCGCAATGCATGCCAGCCTGAATCATAACGCCCTTTATATTTGGCAATAAATTCCGGCGGGGCTTGCACAGGAATATGAATGGCCTGAAATGGTAAATAGGCGAAAAATGGCTTTTCGGAATTGGTGGTTTCAATATAATCAATCATCTTATCTATGATGAAGCGCGAGGAGTAAAAATCCTCTGGTAATGTGGTATCCTTCCCATCTTCAAACCATGGCGCTTCGGTATAAAAGGGGATATATGATTTATCTTCCCAATTATCGGCACCCGAAGCCCCCAGGGCAAATGAGCGATCAAAGCCATGCTGATGCGGCATGTGGTCTGCGATTTCACCGAGATGCCATTTGCCGCTCATAAGGGTTCGATAGCCCGATGCGCGTAACCGGTCGGCAAGGGTGAGCACATTTTTTTCCAGCGCCATTTTATAGCCCGGCTTGCCGACATGTTCGGGGGGTAAAACTTCCGGAATTGTCGCCATACCGGTGCGGTGATTATCAATACCGGTAAGCAGCATGGCGCGGCTGGGCGAGCATAGCGGCGAGGTTCTGTATTGTGTAAATACTGCGCCTGTGCGGGCAAGCGCATCAATGACGGGGGTTGCCGCTTCGCCGCCATAAGTGCCGAAATCCATCAAAGCGGCATCATCGGCCAATATAACCACAATATTGGGGGGCGTGTTCTGGCTTGCGCGGGCAGGGGTAAGAAACCCTGGATATAAAGCCAGTAATGCTATCATCCATTTTATCATAATGCGCGTTCCCTTTATTTTAGAAATTGACACTTATATTGCCATTATAGCGCGCTCTATGATAAAGTGAAGGGCAGATGGATAATTTTAGGAGTGACTATGTTGCGGGGTTATCATTTATATATACTATGCGGCTTAGGCATGTTTTTGGCTGGCTGTGAGGCGCAAGAAGAGGATCATGCGTGTAATGAAGTGCCTTATGACTCTCATATAGCGCTTGCGGGCGGCACATTTGTCATGGGTGCCAATCCGCTTTATAGCGAAGAAGGGGCGCCGCGTTCGGTTGCGGTTGCAGCATTTGATGTTGATGCCACCGAAATTACCAATGCACAATTTGCGCGTTTTGTCGCAGAGACTGGCTATGTCACCGATGCGGAGAAAATTCAACCCGGTTTTCATGCGCCAGGCGGTGCGGTGTTTCGCATGCCCACGGCAGAAAATCCAAACTGGTGGCAATTTGTGGAAGGGGCGCAGTGGCGTCACCCGGAAGGACCGCGTAGTTCCATAGAGGACAAAGAGAATGAACCAGTGGTGCAAGTATCATATAATGATGCCCGCGCCTATGCAGCATGGGCACAGCGGCGTTTGCCCACCGAGGCCGAATGGGAATATGCTGCGGCTGCCGGGGCGCAGACGACTTATATATGGGGGGAGGCGCGCGCACCCAAACAGCAGGAAATGGCCAATACATGGCAGGGGCATTTCCCTATAGAAAATACCATGCGTGATGGTTTTGCCATGCGCGCGCCGGTGGGGTGCTATCCACCCAATGCTTTCGGCTTATATGATATGATCGGCAATGTGTGGGAATGGACGGATAGTCCAGTCGAAACCAGACAAGGCGGGACGGCGCATTACAGAATAAAGGGCGGGTCTTTTTTATGCGCGCCGAATTATTGCCGTCGCTATCGTGCCGCAGCACGCGAGTCGCAAGAGGCAGGCTTGCCGACCAATCATATCGGGTTTAGAACTGTTGCACGGAAATAATATGGCTATACGTATTGATAAAGCAACCATTCACACTGTGTTGGATAATATGGCGCCGCATGGCGATGGGCGGCATAAGCGTAGCCATAGCAGTCGCGGGAAAATTATTCTGGCGATGATTGATTTAATCGCCGCTGGCGAGCTTAATCCGCGTGCGGCTAACATTGCCGAAAAAGCGGGTGTGGGATTGCGGTCTGTATTTCGCCATTTTGATGATAAGGAAACAATTTTTCGTGAAATTAACGCAGTTTTAATCGAGAGTTATAGGCCGCTGCTGCGTGCCCCGCTAATGGCAGAGACATGGCAAGGTCAATTAGTGGAATTGATGATCCGCCGTGCGGATATTTTTGAAGCCACCACACCGTTTCGACTTGCGACCAGTGTGCAACGATTTCACTCACCTGTTTTGATGCAGAATTATCGTAATTTAATGACCTATGAAAAGCGTGCCGTGCGTGATATTTTGCCGCCCGCAGTGAAAGCGGATAAAACGCTTACACGCGCGATTTTGCTGGTGACGAGTTTCGATAGCTGGCGGTTTTTTCGCCATGATGAAGATTTATCCCACGCCCAAAGCGTTAGGGTGATTGAGAAAATTTTGTGTGAGCTTATTGTGCATATAAAGTGACACTGTGAGTGTCATTTCCATTGACCTTATCCAGCTAAACACGTAATATGCTTTGCTATGAAATATAGAACAACCCCAGATAGCCGCTTTGCAGGATTGCCCGGTTATGATTTTGCACCGCATTTTGTAACACTTGACGATCATGAAGGCGGCACATTAAACATGCATTATATTGCAGCAGGGCCTGCTGATGGGCAGCCTGTGGTGCTTATTCATGGTAATCCGACATGGTCTTTCATGTGGCGCAAAATTGTGCCGCTTTTGGCCGCCGCCGGGTTTCGCGCCATTGCGATTGATCTTATCGGTATGGGGCGTTCCGACAAGCCGACGCGTATGCGCGATTATTCGATTGCCCGCCATGTGCATTGGGTGAAACAGGCATTGTTTGATAAGCTCAGTTTATCCCATGTGCATTTTGTGTTGCATGATTGGGGGGGCATTATCGGCTTACGCGCGATTGCCGATAATCAGGCGCGTGTTGCAAGCGTTACCTTTTCCAATACGGGCTTTCCGGTGCGCGACCCGCAAGAGGCAATTACGCAAATGGCCATACCGGGCAGCGGATTTTTACGCCGCTTTCAGCTTTATGTGCGCTTTAATCCATTTTGGCGCCATTGGAAATTGCTGGCCATGATTACGCAAAAGAAATTACCGCCCGAAGTGGTGGCCGGCTATGCGGCACCCTATCCGAATTGGCGCTATATTACGGGCAATCGGCAATTTACTCAATTATTACCCACGCGCTATGATAATCCCATGCTTATTGATAATTTTTATGCGCGCGAAAAATTGGCACATTTTGATAAACCGTTTTTATGTTTGTTTTCGGATAAAGATCAGGTCGCGCCCAAGGGGTATGAAACTGTGCGTCCGTTTATTCCGGGTGCCGGTGCACGCGAACCGGTTATTCTAAAGGGCGGCAGTCATTTCCTGTTAGAAGATGTCGCCGAAGACTATGGCACAGCATTGCTCGCCTTTCTGGGAGAGATCAGCTAGGCCCATATTTCGCGATTATCGCGCCGCTCAACCCGTCTTGTGCATCGTGTGGTTATTATCGCGCTTAAGCCCGTTTCAGCAAGTAAAGCATCTACGGCCGCGCGTCCGGCAGCATCTAGGCCATCATATGCATCTTGCACGCGCTGGAGCATAAAAATACGATAGGGCATAACCATGGCGTTAATCGTAACACCGCGCCAGTCAAAAGTGCAAAAGCCGATGCCGCGCGCTAAACTTTTCCCGCCTGCAATGGCACCATGTGCAATGTCATTTTCATCCAGCCATTGATTGGTAAAGGCAGTCATTGCTTTTATTTCGGGTAGATAATCTGTAGCTACGCGGCGCAAGAGCACTTTGAGCGTATCGGGAATATCATCATCGGCGATAAGGCTTTCATCGCGATTGAAAAACTCCACCATATCGGCAGAGGGGGTGCGCATACGCTCTGTCCAGCGAAAGAGCATCTGGGCTTTTTTCTGCATCAGCTGTAATGGATGCGGATCGCGCCCCAAATGTGCAAATAGCGCGGCGAATAAACCATAATCGCCAATGGTGGGCGCGCCGCCCAAAAGATAGGGGTGGTCAGAAAAATGTGCGTTTAGCTCATTCATTGTTTCGTGATAAGCCGCTTCAATCGCTGGTGCTGTTGCCTCGGTCACACCAAAAGCAAGCGCGGCTTTGCGCATACGCCCTGCTGCATGTAAGGCCATATCGCGGCGGTCTGCGGGGGGCAAATGTGGTAGAGCAAACAGCCCGAATTGCTGCAGGATAAAATCAAGATTATCCGCATCAAAGCTCCAGCGATAATGCATCGCTGGGCGTAACAAACCCTCGCCGCCGAAAAACTCCATAATCAGTGAACTAATAAGATGGCGCGGTGTTGGCGGATACGCCGGAAGCCGTGCCATCGTGCGGCTTTCAAACCAGTCAATAATATCAACACCATCTTGCACAATCTCGCCCATAGGTGTTTCCATAACAGGAATAATCCACCGCCCAATTGCCGGACGAATTTTTTCGTCATAGCGCGGATGCGCTGGCGATATATCGTCAAACTCAATATGCTGTTTGATAAGATAAGCCCGCGCCTTGCCCGAATAAAGCGATACGCTCCAACTATATAATGTGTATTTATCCTGCATAATTATCCATAGATCAAAAGACGAATAATCTGCCCCAGCGATGCAAATAGTGTGAGCAAAAGCGCAACCCATATACGCGGGGAAAGTAAAAGTGATTGTGATGTTTCAAGCGGTGTGGCTAAGGTTGCGGCTAAGGCTGCATGTTTATAAATATGCATATCAGAAAAAGCCGGATTGGTAACAGCCTGCATAAAGTCGCGTCTGCTGCGATAGCGCATAAGCCCTGTAGCATGCCAACCGGGATTTGCCTCTACGCCCCAGCTTTCCACATAACCCGCACGCATCAGGCCCGTATAGGCAGGATAGCCCGCGCTTTTCAAAATCATGCCGGCAAAGGGACGATAATAGCTTTGCAATAAATCGCGTCCGGTTATGTCCGCGCCGTTATCCGGATGCTTAATGTTTCCTTCAGGAAATTGCACCAGATTAAGCATAAAAAATTCGCGTCCCGTATCATTATGCATAAAGTCTTGAAAAAGCTGTTTTGTCTGTGCGTCTAAATTATTTTGTGCCGCGAGTTTTTCCATAAAGTGGGTGATTTCTGCCTCAGTTAGTGCCCCGCGCCAATTTTCATGCCATGCCAGAAAGACAAGATAAAGCACAAGCGTGCACGCCCAAATAATGAGAGATATATTATCCATAAAAGTCCTCCTGTTTATGGGGTAAGTTACATATTGACATTATTAGTGTCAATATATAATCTATCAGCACTTCATTTATGCGGGGAGAGACCATGATGAGCCGGCGTGCCAAGATTTTTTCTCTTATCGGCGTGGTGCTGCTAGGTGCTGTGACGACAGCCTATATATATCGCACCAGCCTTATCATTAAAGTGTTGGGGTTTGTTCAGCGCGTGGCCTATGCCGTAGAGCCCAATCGCCCGATAGAGTGGCAAAGCGGGCACTGGGCAGCACCGGATAAGGCAGAAAGGCCGCCCAATATTATCGTTATTTTAACCGATGATATGGGGTTTAATGATGTCAGCTTTCATGGGGGTGGGCTTATTGAAACACCGCATATAGACCGCTTGGCGTATGAGGGTGTCCGCTTTGCCAATGGTTATGCGGGAAGTGCTGTTTGCGCGCCCTCGCGGGCGATGCTTTTGACGGGGCGTTATGCCACGCGCTTCGGTTTTGAATTTACCCCGGCGCCCGATATGATGCGCCCAATATTGCAGCAGCTTACGGCACAAGACCCGATGCCGCGCAAATTTGAATTTACCCAAACCCATACTGCCGCGCATGCGGTGGGGGCAGATTTGCCCTTTGAGGCACGGGGTTTACCGCCCGAAGAAATAACAGTGGCTGAAGAGTTAAAAGCAGCAGGTTATCATACCATCCATATTGGAAAATGGCATTTAGGGCGCGATGCGGCTTTGCTTCCCAATGCACAAGGCTTTGATGAAAGCCTGCTTATGGAAAGCGGGCTTTATCTGCCGGTTGATTCACCCGATGTGGTGAATGCACGCAATGAGTTTTCTGTGCTGGATCGTGTGCAATGGGAAATCTTGACCTATGCCGCAAGTTTTAATGGAGGAACACGTTTCGCGCCGAAAGGTTATCTCACCGATTATTATACCGAGGAAGCTGTCAAGGCGATTACTGCCAATAAGGATAGGCCATTTTTCCTTTATTTGTCACATTGGGGGATCCATACACCCTTGCAGGCGTCAAAAGCTGACTTCGAAGCAGTGGGCGATCAATTCCCCACGCACCGCGCGCGGGTTTATGCAGCGATGATCCGTGCCGTTGATAGGAGTGTCGGCAAGGTGATGGAGGCACTTAAACAAAACGGCATTGATGAAGAGACATTGATTATTTTCACTAGCGATAATGGGGGCGCGAATTATATCGGTATGCCCGACATCAATAAGCCCTATCGTGGGTGGAAGCTGAGCTTTTTCGAAGGTGGCACGCATGTGCCCTTTGTTATGCGCTGGCCGGGCAGATTACTGGCAGGCCAAAGCTATCTGCATCCTATTTCGCATCTTGATATTATGCCGACCATTTTGGGGGCTGCCGCCCGCGCGCCGCAAGCAGAGATTATTGATGGGGTTAATCTGCTTCCCTATTTAAGCGGTGATAAAACAGGCCAACCGCATGACAGGCTTATCTGGCGGGAGGGGTATTATCAGGCTATTATCGCTGGCGGGTGGAAATTACAGCGTAGCGAAAACCCGAAACATATACGGCTTTACAATCTCGCCAAAGACCCATTTGAGAAAAATAATGTGGGCGCGACCTATCCTGAAAAAGTAAAACAGCTAACTGCATTATTGGATGCCCATAATGCCGAACAGGCAGAGCCTATGTGGCCATCGGGTATTGAGATCCCGATCTGGATAGATAAAAGCCTGGCGGATGAACCAACATTAGATGATGATTATATTATGTGGCCAAATTAAACCATGAGGAAAATATAACCCATGCCTGGGTATAAAATATTCGGACGTATCCGCCTGCTTAAAATGTTTGCGTATAGTATTTTGGTAATTGCTGTGTTAGGCGGCTTTGCTTTTTACGCATTATTTTTGTCGCCGCGCCCCCCAAATATGACAGAACCACATGTGCTGGCCGGAGATGGCAGCACGCTTGATTATTGCGCCTTACCCGCTTTAGATGGTAGCGGTAAAAGCGCCGCTGATATTCCCAAAGCCAATACGCCAGGGTGTATGTATACGCATTTTCCCTTACCGATTTTATCGCAATGCACCGAACCTTTACCCGAAAATGCAACAGATATACGCGGGCTTTGGCAGGCAGAAGATGGTGGCCATGTTGAGCGCATTGAGGCATGTGGCACGCGCGTGGTGATTACAACGGCGGGCATTATTCATGATAGCGGGCCGAATGCAATGGCTGGCGCGCCCACCAATGATACGGAAGGCCCGTTATTCCGCCTGGGCGGGCGTGTGTTTTGTCCGCGCACCTCCGCTTTAATGGTGTGGAATGAAGGGGTATTGGATTTCCATGTATTTGGATGGGGACCGGTTGTCGTTCGTCGCTATATGCAAGGCAAGCAGCTCATATGGGAATATGCCAATGGCACAGTTACCCGTATGAACCGTATTTGCATTTTGCCGCCTGCACATAAACACCCCAATCGCTAATCAAAGCGTGGTAAGCCCGGCATCTATAAGTTTTTCAAGACGTGCGGAAAAAACCTTGTGCACGGCCTGATAGCGCGTTTTACCGAAAATGCCCGTGAGGGTAGGGCGTGAAACAGCAAAATAATTAAGTGCCCCTAAGAGTTGATATATAAAAGCCAAAGCCTCAACATCGGAAATATTCGCTCCTTGCGGTGTGGCTTTTACCATATCAATCAGTGTGTCTAAAAAAGTGGCGAGATACCAGTTTTCTGCGGTTTGGGCGCGCTCATTATTATCTAGTAATTCGCGCATAATAAGCCGCGTGCGGGCATTTGCCGTAAGTGCATCTTCGCTAAGCTGTAATAAATAAGTTTTCAACACAAGAACAGGGTCGCTATTTTGCGTGGCGATGGCTTGCTGTTTCTGGCGATAGGCATCCGAAATACGCGCCAGCACCGCGCCATAAATTTTTTCCTTACTCCCGAAATGATGCAGCAAAGCCTGTTTGGTAAGGTTAAGCTCGCCAGCAATGGCCGCAAGGCTTGTGCCGTAAAAACCACGCGTAGCAAATAGGGTTTCTGCACAATCCAGTAATGTCTCGCGGGTATTTTTTTGCATGAGTTATATCGCTTTCTTGACAGTTTATCTATGATAGGATAAAACTTACCAATCGGTAAGTTATCGTGAGCATAGATATAAATATAGTAACATAAAATAAGTGATATGGAATAAGCCAGATGGACCATCATACCGCATGTGACTTGATTGATGAATTATTAACCCTAAAAGCTGATGGCGCGCCTTTTTTGGATGAACGCGTGTCGCGTAATCCGGTCGCGCATTATGTGAGCGAAACCCGCTTTGCACAGGAAAGGGACCATATTTTTCGCAAATTGCCACTGGCTGCCGCACATAGCAGCGAATTAGCGCGTGCGGGCTCATTCTTAACGCGTGATATTGCGGGGCGCTCGGTTCTGCTTACCCGCGATGGGGATGGCAAAGTGCATGCTTTTTTGAATGTCTGCCGCCATCGTGGCACACAACTTGTTGAAGCAGAAGCAGGATGCAAGAACCGTTTTTCGTGCCCCTATCATGCCTGGACCTATTCAAATCAGGGCGCGCTTATATCTGCGCCGCATTTTGGAACAGGTTTTTCCGGTCTTGATAAATCTTCATTGGGGTTAACGCGTTTGCCATGCCGTGTGCTTTTCGGCCTTGTCTGGGTGGGTGTGACGCCCGATGCTACTTACGATTTTGATGCATTTTTCAAAGATATTGCAGATGACTTTGCGGCTTTGGAAATGGAAAATATGGTGATCGCACACGAAGATAATGCGCGACGCAAGGCGAATTGGAAAATTTTGGTCGAGGGCGGGATTGAGGCAT
Source organism: Parvibaculaceae bacterium (assembly GCA_965227805.1). Lineage (GTDB taxonomy): Bacteria > Pseudomonadota > Alphaproteobacteria > RS24 > RS24 > CBDDGJ01. The sequence continues at coordinate 1,347,246 of CBDDGJ010000003.1, forward strand.
ATCATTTCAAAATTGCCCATCGCAATACGATAGGACCTTATTTTGAAGATAATTTGTCTTCCTATCAGTGTTTGGGCGCGCATTTGCGCTCTATTTTGCCGCGCGCAAGTTTGGCCGAATTAAAGGATATACCGCGCGATAAATGGCGTTTGCGCGATCATGCCAATGTGCTCTATACGCTTTTTCCGACAACACAATTTCTGGTGCAGCAAGACCATATTGTATGGATTACCCAAACACCGCTTAGTGCTGGCGAAACACGCTTGCGCCTTGCAACGCTTGTGCCCGAAGCGCGCGCGACGCAAAGCGAATATTGGATGCAGAATCATAAAATTACCATGCAAACCCTTGATGAGGATTTTTCCATTGGTGAGCGTATTCAGGCCAATTTAGCAAGCGGGGCAAATCGCCATATGCTGTTTGGTCGCTTTGAAGGGGCACTTGATCGGTTTAATCAAACCGTTGCGGCTTATTTATCTAGGGGCGCGTGAGCAACCAGAGAGCCGCCTGGTGTAACAGCCTGCGATAATTTTCATCTTCATAAAGTGAGGCTAAATGCCCGATAGATGAATAAAACACATACCCCTCTTTAATGCGATGATGCCAGATAACAGGGTGATCGCCGCCCATGGATAAATCTCCCTCTATCCAGTCATCAGTGCGATAGGTTGTTTCGTCGAGGGTCGCCAATATATGCGCCCGCCCGCGCGGATTATTGGTGAAACTATACCATTCATCACGCAAAGGCCAAATTTCTGGCAGATGCGCCATAGCCGGATGGGCGCCATCTTCTACAAGCACATGTGCATCTTGAAATTGTGGCGTAAGCGGATGGGCTAAGAATTGCGCCGCAATAAGCTCTGCCGGATGCCACGCCCAGTCATATTTGCGTGTGCCGCCTGTGCCGTGAATCCCTAAAAATTTGCCGCCGCTTTCCATATAATCTTTAAGCGCGGTGCGTTGGTCTTGCGTCAGCACATCACCGGTAACATTATTCCAAATAATTAAATCGAACTGGGCAAGGTCGCGCATATTATGCACGGCGGCATTATCAGAGATAAATAATCCCCAGTCTTCCTGAACAGCAATATCACGAAATAAATTTTGCGCCGCCGGAATGGCATCAATATGCCGAAAGCCATGCGTTTTTGAAAATAAAAACACTTTTTTGCCATCTCCCAAATCGGGAATGGGCGGGGCTTGTGTGTCATAGGTAAATTCCTTGAAAACTTCATGCTGCCATAATGTATAAAAAACATTGCCGATAAATAAGATGATGAGACTAAAGATAATCCCTATACCCCAGACGATAATTTTTCGCATAGCTCCCTCCTTTATAATTTATTTTTGTGCCATAAATCGGCAGCATAATTTGCCGCGCGTGCTGTGAAGGCCATATAGGTAAGTGACGGGTTAATATAACCGGTAGAGGCCATGGCAGCCCCATCGGTTACGAATAAATTGGGGTGGTCATAAGACTGGTTCCAGCCATTAAGCGCGGCAGTGCGCTTATCTTTGCCCATGCGGATGGTGCCCATTTCATGAATGGCATTTGCGGTTTTGGGCAACTCATCATAGGTGGTAATGAAACTTGCGCCTATGGCGCGTAAAATCCGCTTGGCCTGTTTTTGCATATCCACGCGCTGGCGGCGTTCATTTTCGCCCCAGGAAAAGCGAATCCGCACTTGCGGCAAACCGTAATGGTCGGTTTTTTGGGGGTCAAGCGTTACCCGATTATCGGCATTGGGCAAACATTCACCAAAGCCTGCCAAGGCAAGAATCCAGGGGCCGGGCTTGCGGAGCATATCTTTATAGGCTTTGCCAATACCGGGTTGATGCATCATTTCTTTCCAGCGCAGGCGGATCATATTGGTCTGGAAGCCATAGCCGCGAATAAAATCGGCATCAGCATCTTGCCCGTTCAAATTGCGAAACCGTGGAATATAAGTGCCATTGGGACGAACGCCATAAAAATAGCGGTCTAAATGCTCAAGAATAACCCCTGTGCCGGCAAAGCCGTCTGTGTGATCCATCAAATAACGCCCGACCACACCGCTTGAATTTGCCAGCCCAGTGGGAAATTGTGCCGTGCGTGAATTAAGCAGAATTTGCGCGCTGGCAATGGTGGAGGCGCACATAAACACCATATCGGCAGAAAATTTATGCTTTTGTTTGGTGTTTGTATCGATAATATGCACGGTGCGAATATGACCGCTTTCGGGGTCGGCGCTTAGTTTTTCGACCAGACTATCGGGGCGCAAGGTCATGCGACCGGTTTTTTCAGCAGCAGGCAGCGTTGCACTAAGCGAGCTGAAATAACTGCCCGTTGAGCAACCACGCGGGCAGGCACCGCAATAATGGCAGGCCGCGCGATTGCCTAAATCCTCGGTCAGAACAGCGGTGCGCCCAATGGTGAAGGTAAGCTCAGGACAATATTTTGCCAGCCTGCGCTTTATCATTTTTTCAGGTGCCATCATCTCCATGGGTTTTTGAAATTCACCATCCGGGAAAGAAGCAAGCCCTTCCTTTTGCCCGCTAATGCCGACAAATTTTTCGACATAAGAATACCAAGGCGCAATATCTGCATAACGTATCGGCCAATCTGTGCCATGGCCATCCTGGGCATTGGCCTCAAATTCCTGCGGGCCCCAGCGATAGGATTGCCGCGCCCACATGAGCGACCGCCCACCGATTGTGCTGCCTCTTATCCAGTCAAAAGGTGTTGCGCCTTCATTGATATAGGGGTTTTCGCGGTCATTGATAAAATGTTGCCGCGTTGTTTCATCAAAGGCATAGCTTGTGCGTTGCACAGAATAATCGCTTGTATAAAGCGCACGGTCGGGGAGGCCGCCATAGGTAAGGTTCCAATTTGATGCATGTTCGCCGTGATAATCGACCCCATGTTCATGCGCGCGCCCGCGATCGAGCACTAAAACGCGCAAACCCCGTTCGGTAAGTTCTTTAGCGGCCCACCCGCCGGTCATACCCGACCCGATAATAATTGCATCATAATGTGTCATGAGCTTAACTCCCTTTAGGTTTTATCTATAAACCTCTCTCCTATGTTTCACCTTCACAACCAAAATATAGCTTGTTATCATCCCGTAAACATAAAAGCCTGCAATTTCCAACCCTGAACTTATAAAACCCTGCCTTGTCACCGCTTAAAGGGGTTAGATGTTCTTTTGGGTTTACGGCCAGCTTTTCATCAATGGCTTTTGTTAATCTTTCTTGAACATCGCGACTTAGTTGATAAAATTGCTTCTTGGCTTTTTTCTCAAAAATAATTTTATACATTCAAAGCCGCTCATAAATTAAGGTCTTTTTTCATATCTTCAAAGGGAATCGCATTTTCACCGGTTGCTATAAATTCATCATAAGCTCGTTTTGCATCTTCATAATCTTCCAAATCTTCCAGCCTATCGCGCAAGATTTTTTCTAGCCCCTTTTTGATGTAATAGCTCTTTGAGCGTTCTTCTGCCCGTGCTACGTGCTCGAGCATGTCGCTAAGCTCTTTTGGAATATTGGCAGATATGCTTGTCGTTGCAGACATATAAAACCTCATTTAGAAACTAAGTTAATTCCATCAGATAATATCATAAACCAATATTTCTAGCAATTATCATTATTTCTTGCATATTTTGCAAAGAATAATGCGATCACATAAATGGCACATAATCCCACTCGCTTTCATCTTCGCCAAGCGGAATATCAGCTTCAAAAAAACCGGGAAACGGGTTAGAGCGCAATACGCGCGTGCCACCGGTTTCGGACATAAAAAATCCGGTCGCAACAAGCTCTTTTAGGCGGGGAAAGAAAGGGGTATCCATAGCAAAGCTACTGGCAAAACCGATCTCAATATTTCCTTGCGCTAATTGTTCTTTTTCCAGTTCTTGTAAAATATCTGTGCGCTGCTCTGCTGTGCAGGATAGAAAATCTTTACCATATTGCGTATGGCTTGCCGCATCAATATCGTGAAGCCCCTGACGAAATTCGGCGCGCTCTGCCGCTTGCATCCAGTCGCGATAAATCAGGGCAATAAAGTGGTGGACTTTGGCCTCAATCGCTCCGGGATACGCATCTGCCGGAATAATCGTTTCGCCAATCCATGCAAGCAGCCTTAAGTCTTGTTTTGTAAACACATCTGCCGGCTGAAATATATAAGGTGTGCGTGTGTTAAAATGTTCAGCATGATCGACAAAACGTGCCAGGGCAGGATGGGCAAAAACCGCACCCGTTGTAAGCAGCGTTAAAAATTCACGCCGGAACATAAGTCTTTTTTCCTTTCGTTAGCTTATGCCACACCCAAAAGCCCAAAGCGGTGATGAGGATAAGCCCGCCGGCTATTTTTTCTGCACCGATTGCTGAAAAGGCCAGTTTCATAAAAAGCGATAATTCAAATAAACGATAGAGAAAGTCAAATTCGGCCATATGATAAAGGGCGAGCATGGCATCGGGCACCTGACCATGCATAAGGCTAAGGGCGATGATGATCATCGTGCATAGCATAAACCATTTTAGCTGTCGCATATATACCTCCCGAACATATACTATAATGATTTATTTGCGTTTGACTAGAGGGCATATTACGCTACAAAATAATGTATCGTTTTGAAAATAAGAAGGAGACAGGCCAATGACGCGCCATAATATTATTGCCATGACCATTATAGGTATAAGCCTGTGGTTTGTGGGTGCATTATTTATAAAATATATTCCCCTTTTTGCGGCACCAGATATAAAACTTGCGGCGCTTTATGCGGTAACGATTCCGTTGGTTTGGGTGTCGATTAGGATGATTGCGATTATCGCGAAATTATCGCCTGAATATTTATGCGCTGGCATAGCTATTGGCAATGCGGCAGCGATTATAACGGATGGCGTGGCGATGGCATGGGTGCCGGGGCTTTATTCTATGGTGGGTGACTATACGCCTTTGGGCGCGGCGTGGCTGTTATGGACAGCGGGCTGGTTTTGTCTCTTATCTGTGGTGCTAAGCCGCCAATCTGCACATTAGGTTTTAATGATGCGCGATGTTGTTTTAACCAAACGATACGGGGCGGCATGGGTGATTACACTTAATCGTCCGGAGGTGCGTAATGCGGTTAATCCGCAAACAGCGGCGGCCTTAAAAGCTGCTTTTGAGGCGGGCGAAGCAGATGATGCGGTGCGTGTGCATATTCTTACCGGTTCGGGTGGGCATTTTTGTGCCGGTGCAGATTTGAAAGCTGTATCGGGCGAAGAGCATTTTACAAAAACCGCACCCATGGGGCCAAGCTGGCTTGATTTACGCAAACCCTCTATTGCCGCTGTGGAAGGCCATGCAGTTGCGGGTGGGTTGGAGCTTTCTATATTATGCGATTTACGCATTGCTGGCGAAAGCGCTATATTTGGTGTGTATTGCCGCCGCTGGGGGGTGCCACTTATTGATGGCGGCACGATCCGTCTGCCGCGTCTTATTGGGCAATCGCGCGCGCTGGACATGATTTTAACCGGTCGTCCGGTCAGCGCGCAAGAGGCGTTAAGTTTCGGGCTTGCCAATCGCGTAGTTGCCGATGGCACAGTTTTGGATGCTGCGCGTGATATGGCAGATATGCTGGCACGTTTTCCGCAAGCATGTATGCGTAATGATCGCGAAAGCGCCTATCGGCAATGGGATATGTTTGTGCCGGCGGCCTTACAAATGGAGGCGGATATTGGAAAAGCGTCCTTACGGGCAGGGGCGGCAGATGGTGCCGCGCGCTTTGTATCAGGCAAAGGGCGTGCCGGGGATTTTGGCGATATTTAAGCCGGCTTCACCGCACCGATTGACGGCCACGCCGTGCGCGAAAGGCAATCTTGCGTTTTGCATCTACGCCACCAATCGGATAAATGCGCTAATTGCGTGATTATCTGCGTCCCTTCGGATGTTTGTAACGTGGCGTCAATAATGGCAAACATAAATATATCCGCAAGGCTAAACATATCACCTGCCAAAAATATTTGGTCTGTCACTGCTGCATCAATAATTTGCGCATGATAGGCGATAACCGGCAGCGCTTCGCTAATCAGCGTTTCATCTGCCACGCGCCCCATAAGCGGGGCAACCAGACGGGGTAAAATCAGCCGTTCCTCAAATAGGGGAAAAATATAATGATGGGCAACGCTAATCCATTGCAAAGCACGCGCCTGTGCAAGCGGGGCGCGTGGCTGTAAGCCCGCAGCATTATATGTGCTATCAATATAAGTGGCAATGGCAAGGCTCTCATAGAGTTTATGCCCGTCTATATAAGCGACAGGTGCACGTAAAAATGGATGATGCGCGCCCATTTCCTTTGTGCCCGCACCGGTTGGAATAAGCTGCCACGTAATATCTGCCTGTGTGGCGACGCTTTGTATGATGCGTGTAAAAACCGATATTTCAGGCCCGTAAAGAATAAGCGGTGCGGGTATATCGCTCATAAATTCAGGTTACGGATAGTGCTTTTTGAAACGCAGGGCGCGCCTTTATGCGTTCAATATAGGATTTTAGATTCTGCAATTCATCGCCAATGCATCCAAGCCCGTCACTTATAAATGTGGCATGGCCGAGCATTGTATCAACAGCAGAAAAATCACCAATAATATAGTCACGCCCTTCAAGCGTTTCATTAAGCGGTGCAATGGCGCGGCGTAATAGATTTTGCGCCTGGGTGCGCACAGTTTCATCCTGACGCGCGGGCGGCAATAATAATGTATGCACCACAATCGTATTTACCGGCGGCATCACCATGCCTTCACAATAATGAAACCATTGTAGATATTCAGGGAAAAGCGGTGAGTCGGTCGCGGGCTTAAGCCCTCCATTTTTATGCCGTTCAAGAATATATTCAGTAATAGCGCCCGATTCAAATATGGATATATCGCCATCATCCAAAACCGGAATGCGCCCCAAAGGATGGCGCGCGCGATGCGCGTCTGATTTCAAATCTTTCGGGTGAAACGCCATTTTATTAAGGTCATAAGGCAAGCCCAATTCTTCTAGTAGCCACAAAATACGCACGGCGCGTGAGTTAGGCGCGAAATGTAATTTTAACATAAATATGTCTCCCTTTATCACATATATACCCTACCTTACTCCATTCGCTGCAAGATGCAAATAGCAGGACAAATTTATGCGGTCTTATCGGTGGAATATATCGGCCTTAGGCAGCCGGGCGGGTAAGTTAATATTTGCGTTTGCCGACAAATGTGCCGTCGCGCTGGGCGGCTTTACGGGCGAGTTTCCGCACGCGGCGGATAGATTCGGCCTTTTCGCGGGTGCGCTTTTCCGAAGGTTTTTCATAATGCGCCCGCAATTTCATTTCCCGAAATACGCCTTCGCGTTGCAATTTTTTCTTCAACACCCGATAGGCTTGGTCGACATTATTATCTCTTACGGTTACTTGCACGTTAGATTCGCTCTTTCCATATAAAATAGATTTATGTGTGGCGGGTAGATAGCAAAAAACCGCTACGCTGTCTAGGGGTAAATAGAATATTATTCGGACAATAAACCGCTTGTTTGCGCGGCCTTTTGCATGGCATCGCGCAATTTCTCAAACGCACGTTGTTCTATCTGGCGGATACGTTCACGGCTTACACCGAATGTCTCGCTTAAAACTTCCAACGTCTCGGGGGTTTCGGAAAGCCTGCGTGCGGTCAAAATTTGCTGCTCACGTTCATTAAGATTTTGCATGGCCTGCATTAAGAGCGCGTGGCGCTGGTCATATTCGTCTTCATCAATAAGCTGGGCCTCAGCACTATCTGTTTCATCGACAAGCCAGTCTTGCCATTCGCTGCTGCCTTCATCATCGCGCATAGGCGCATTAAGCGATTGGTCTCCGGAAAGGCGCGCATCCATCATTTTAACGTCATCTTCGCTGACATCCAGCTTTTCGGCGATTGTCTTGACATGGGCGGGGCTCATTTCACCCCCGTCAATGGCACTGATTTCGCCTTTTAAGCGCCGCAGATTAAAAAACAATTTTTTTTGTGCTGCCGTCGTGCCGATTTTCACTAGGCTCCAGGAACGTAAAATATATTCCTGAATAGACGCGCGGATCCACCACATGGCATAGGTGGCGAGGCGAAAGCCGCGCTCGGGGTCGAATTTTTTCACAGCCTGCATCAGCCCCAAATTGCCTTCGGAAATAACTTCACCCACTGGCAAGCCATAGCCGCGATAGCCCATGGCAATTTTTGCGACGAGGCGCAAATGGCTCGTGACGAGCTTATAGGCGGCTTGCACATCATCTTTTTCCAGATAATCCTTGGCGAGCTTATATTCCTCTTGTGCTTCCAGCATGGGAAATTTGCGTATGTCTTGCAAATAGCGATTCAAGCTACCTTCGGGCGAGGCCGCAGGAACAAGATTTGTCGTTTTCTGTTTTGGTTTTGTCATCCTCATTTATATATAGGGTCTTAATATGCAAAATAAAAGGGGTTACAATAAATCAATAATCGCATGCATATCCGGTGGTGGGGGAGCACTAAAATAAAGTTTTTCGCCCGATATGGGGTGAATAAACCCCAAAGCGCGTGCATGTAATGCTTGGCACGAAAGGGCGGACACAGCCGCTTTGAGCGGTGGAGGGAGGCGGTTTATGCGGCTTTTTTGCCCTGCGCCATAAAGCATATCCCCGATAACGGGATGCCCGATATGCGTCATATGCACGCGAATTTGATGCGTGCGCCCTGTCTCCAAACGACATTCAACCAGGCTAATTTGTGCGTCCATATTATGCGTTTGCGTTTTATAATGCGTCACGGCATGGCGGGCGCGGGCAGATTTTGATACGGCCATTTTTTGCCGATTATGAACAGCACGATAAATCGGGGCATCAATTTTCCCTATAGGGGTAAGCGGCACCCCCCAGCATAGCGCGTCATATATACGCACCATGCGCCCATCACGCCCATGCGCGGCAAATTGGTCTGCAAGGTCTCTATGTGCACCATCATGCTTTGCAACCACCATCACACCGCTCGTATCCTTATCCAGCCGATGCACAATGCCGGGGCGTTTTTCTCCGCCAATGCCTGAAAGGTCATCACCGCAATGGGCAATAAGTGCATTAACCAATGTGCCATCATAATTACCCGGCGCAGGGTGCACCACTAATCCGGCAGCTTTGTTAATCACAATCACATGCGTATCTTCATAAAGAATATCCAGAGCTATAGCTTGCGGCTTAAGCGTGGTTTCGACAGGCGGAGGGGGGATAAGAATAATTTCATCACCGGCTTTTGCTTTTTGTGCCGGATTTGTTAAAATAACGCCATTACGGGTTACGCAGCCGCTTCGAATCATATTTTGTAAACGGGCACGCGAAAAATCATGCAGCATATCGGCAAGGCTATGGTCAATACGCCGATTGGCATAAGCAGTATCAATGATGAGTGTAATAGAGGATTGTTCCATGCCTGATAATAAAGAAAAACCACAAAATACGGAAGAGCAGCATACCCAGCCAGTCTCACTTTATACCAGAGTTTTGCTCATTGTTGTGATTGTTTTGGGTATTTTTATTGTTGCAGGCTTTACGCTTGTTGTCACAACGATTGTCAATCGGTTAAGTGATGATGCTGCGCCTCACCCTATCGCTATTCGTGAAGAGACGCATAATTTACGTTTGGATTTACCGGTTTCGGCGCAGCTTATACATATGCAGGCACATGGCCGAAATATCGTGCTACATATTCGTGACGGTGAAACGGATATGGTTATTTTTGTTGACCCCAAAACAGGGCACGAAATAAGCCGGATTACGATTCCCTAAAACTTACCCTTGCAAGAGCGTCAGGACAGATTGGCTGGCGCGATTCGCTTGGGCTAACATGGCTTGTGCGGCTTGTTGTAACACTTGCGCGCGGGTTAATTCGGCTGTTTCGCTGGCAATATCTGCATCTCTTATGCGTGAGCGTGATGCTTTGGTGTTGAGCACAATATTGGATAGATTATTGATCGTATATTGCATGCGGTTCATGCTTGCCCCCAGATTACCACGTTCAGCATCAACGCGCGTGAGCGCACCATCTACCACATTAAGCATGGCTTGGGCATTCTCAAGGGTTAACACATCCATTTGTGCAACGCTGGTAAGCGTAGCAGCCCCCGGAATGGACAGAAATAATCCCCCTTCGCTGTCGCCATCGCTTGCGGTTTTTATCGAGAATATTTTGGCGGCATGAAAGCTGATTTGTCCGCTAATACGCGCGCTATCGAGCGTGTCATCGGTTTGCGCGTCTGAAAGTGTTACCATTTCACCAATGGGGTTATCTTCTGTATCCAATGCTGTTAATTGCATTTTGGGCGTTGTCAGCCCCATATTGCTTGTGGCTAATTGATAATCTTCTATAACAATATCATAACCCGCTAAAGCGGTGAGTGTTATATTTTGTTTATCCAGAGAAAGCGTGGCATTTATGCCGGTAATGCCGCTTTTTTCGTTAATTGCAGCATGTAATTGTGTTAAATCGGCATCATGCGGCAAAATCGTATCTCCACCCAATCCGCCGAAATTTATAGTCGCGTTAATATCAACGCGCTCATTATCACGTCCGTAAAGCCTGAAACTTACCGAATCGATAAGCGCGTCGCCAGCAAGTTTATTAAAAGAAAGTTGCATTTCGGTTTTTGCGGTGGCACGCACACCGCTAAATGTGTGTTGTGCATTTACAGCATAGGCGATTTCCTCGGCGGTCATGGCATTTTTCACGTCAATATTGGCCGTGCCGACGGGCCCGTAAATGGTAAGGTCTTCTGCATCAATAATACGACTTGTGGCATCTACCGCCGATGTGCCTAGGCGCGGGGTTGCGGCGGCGGCTTCAGATAAAATCAATGCGCCGGATATAGCCTCGCGCGCAGTGATAAGCGCGGTTTGCGGTGTGCCAATGCCCCCCAAAAGCGTGCCGGTTTCATCGACAATGGCAAAATCGGTTGGACGCAATAAATTGCCATCCTCACCAGCAAGATAAAATATCGGTGCACCATCGCTATCTGTTGCGACAACATATCCGTTTTCATCCAGTAATTTACCATTATCAGCAATGCGATAATGCGTTACCTCATTTTGCGGGGTAATATAGAGCGGGTGGAAGTTTTCATCCAGCAAATTACCCTCTGCATCACGATAGCTGCCAGATACGCCGACAAGCGCATATTGATGCGTAATGGATTCCGTTTCATTAAAGGTAAGCGGGGCTTGCGCATCAATTAGCGACAGGGTTGTAGAAAAACAAGCGAGTCAATAATTTGTGTCGTATTTAGGCCACTGCCGGCATTTAAGGCACTAATATAATCAACCGTCATATGCACACCCTTTCATCTAACCTATTACGGCACGGAAGTTGCAAATTTTATGCCCATTAAGGATTTGTTTATGAAAGGAACGTCTGTAATATGTATGCCACGCATCGCCGCATTAGCGGCGCGGATATTATAGCTTTACTTACGTGGATAAGAACAAAAATGAATATAGGCTTTATTCCCGTTTTGGGTCAGATTTTATTTATTGGTAGTTTTATTGGCTGCATCATGGCAGCGATTACGAATGCCTTTGTGCGTGGGGTGCTATGGATGGAGGGGACGCGTTATGATATTTCTTTCCTCAGCATGTCCTTATGGGGATATGAACTTTCATTTATGTCTCTGATCTTTTTGCTGTTTACGGCATGTCTGATTTATGCGTTACGGCGCGTCTGGCATTTGCCTCACTATCATGGGCCAGCGGAAACGATTTATGCCGCCCACAGATATGATAATGCAGTGGATGTCAAAACCGGTATAGGCTCTAGCTTTGTCGCCTTTTTATCAGCAAGCGGGGGTGCTTCGGTCGGGCAATATGGGCCGCTGGTGCATTTGGGGGCGAGCATCGGGACCTATTTGAAATCACATTTGAAAACACCGGTTTCAGTCGATGTATTTTTGGGCTGTGGGGTTGCCGCCGCGATCGCCGCCGGATTTAATGCGCCGCTTGCCGGTATGGTATTCGCGCATGAAGTTGTTTTGCGGCATTTTTCCTTGCGAGTATTGGCACCTGTGGCCATATCAAGCATTACCGCAGCAGCGGTTAGCCAGTGGTTTTTCGGCGACACACCTTTTTTCACACAAGTTTTTCCGTCATTTGACCTGCTCACACTTTTACTGCCGGCTTTTGTGCTTGGCGTGCTATGCGGTTTGACAAGCGTGGTTTATATGCGCGCTTTGCGTGCCGGCGCCCGCCTTATTGGCAGATTTTCCCTTTCGACAGGGCAAGCCTTATGTGCGGGGGCTTTTTTATGCGGTGTCATTGGTATGTTTTTCCCCGAAGTTTTAGGCCTAGGGCACAAAGCCTTATATGATATGAGTTATGGGCATTTTACCTTGGGCTTTTTAGTTTTGTTGCTTGTCGCTAAAATTTTGGTAACGGTGTCGAGTTTGAGTTTTGGCTTTCACGGCGGTGTATTCTTTCCGGCCATGTTTATCGGTGCAGCATTAGGGGGCATTGCCAATATTATTTTGGTCGCTATGGGATTTGAGAATGTCAATGCCATCATGGTGATTGCGGGCATGGCAGGGGTTGCGGCACCTGTTTTTGGTGCCCCCATTACGGCGATTTTAATTGTGTTGGAATTAAGCGTGTCTTACGATATTGTGCTGGTGGCGATGGCGGTTGTGGTTACGGCTTCGGTTGTGGGGTCTAGCCTATTTGGCGGGTCTTATTTTGATGACATATTAAAACGTCGTAATATTGACATTCGGCGCGGACGGCATTTTTTGCAGCTTATGGAAATTCCGGTGCAAAGTATTATGCACCAAAATTATCTTGATTTACACCCAAACCAATCGGTGAAACGTGCATTATCTCTCATGCAAAACCATGATGTAAGCGAGGCTTATGTGTCGGATAGGGAGGGAGAGTTTTTGGGAAAAATTCGCCTCAATACTTTATTGACACAAAAAGCAAACGGCCATATTCGCCATTTTCTGGACCCCGCGCCGGTGAGCATTAAACATGATGCCTCGGTGCAACAGGCGATAGAAATTGCCGGTGATTTTATCGGTGAGAGCATTCCCATTATTAACCGTAAAACCAATCAGCTATGTGGCGTTATAGAAGAGCGCGATTTACTACAAACCTATTTGCGCTTGCACAATCAAATTACGGATATTGAGGCACGTTAAATTTATGTCTTACGGAAGAATGAACCAGGCCTATCGCGAAACCGAGCAAAAAATACTTGCCGAAATAAATGACCCCCATGCAATTATTCTCACTATGTTTAATGAGCTATTGAAATCTATGCAGCTTTTTTGCGATTGTGAAAAGACGAGTAAATTGCGCGCGAAATATTTTGCCCGCGCATTAACCATAATCTATAGCTTGCAATCCGGGCTTGACTTTGAAAAGGGTGGTGAAATAGCCCCGAATTTATTTCAACTTTATGAATATGCCCGTCAGCAATTACTTTCCGATATACATAGCACGGATACACAAGCAACGCGTGCGGCACATTCGGCTTTGTGTGAAATTCGCGATGCATGGCAGCAAATTGGCATAATGGATAAAGGACACCCCTATGCATAGTGAATTTATCACGCGCTTTTCAGCATTCACACAAGAGATAAATCGCCTGATTGGTGCAGATAATATAGGCGATGCCGTGGCAGTGGATAAAAAGCGCAAAACCCTATTACAAAATTATATGGCGCAGCTTAACAGCCCCCCACCTAAAGACGTGCTTGCTTTTATTGAAGAAGCGGCATGTGAAAATGCGGCACTTATCACCGATATGCAAGCAAATATAATGACATTAAGTCGCCGTGCAGGGCAGGCACATAAAATGATGCGCGCCTATTGCGGCAAGTAATATTACCTTTTTAGTGGTGCTGCGCCGGCGGGCGCGTAATGCCTAGTTTTTTCATTTTTTCAATCAATGTGGTGCGCTGCAATGTCAGGGATTTTGCTGCATCCGTAATATGCCCTTTGGTTTGACGCAAAGCCGCTTCGATCAAGATAATTTCAATATCACGAAAATGCTTGCGTAAATCTATATTGCTAAAATAGTTAAACCAATCGCGATAATGTGCAGGGTGGGGGAGGGTTACCTCGCAGCGTATTTGATTTATGTCGACCACTTTCTTTTCATGGCTGTCATCGCAATAAGGTGTCTTATGGTGCGGAATATGCAAATTCAACAGATTTTCACGGATATGTGTATCGGTAACATGGCATCCGGCAAATAATAAAAATGTGCGTTCTAAAATTGTGCGTAGCTCGCGTATATTTCCCGGCCAGCTATAATGCGCCAGCTCATCATAAGCTGATTGTGTAAACTGTGGTGCTTTTACCTTATTTGGGTTTTCGAGTTGTTGGGAAAAATGTGCAAGCAAAAGTGGAATATCCACGATGCGCGCGGCAAGGCTGGGTATAATAATGGGAAATATATTGATACGGAAATAAAGGTCGGCGCGAAACTTTTTCTCGGCAATATGGTGTTCCAGATTCTGATGTGTGGCGCAAATCAGTCTGAAATCAACCGGAATATCTGTGCTGCTGCCGACACGCTGAATGGTGCGTGTTTCCAAGGCACGTAATAATTTTGCTTGCAAAGATAAGCTCATATCACCTATTTCATCTAAAAACAGCGTGCCGCCATCTGCCAGCTCAAAACGTCCTTTACGTAGTGAATCAGCCCCGGTAAAGGCTCCTTTTTCATGTCCGAATAATTCGGATTCCAATAATTCAGAAGGAATTGCAGCACAATTTACGGATATGAATTTTCCTTTGCGGCCAGATAATTTAGCAATGGCGCGTGCAGCGACATCTTTGCCAACACCGGTTTCGCCTTGAATGAGAACACTACCCGATGAGGGTGCGATGATTGAAATCAAACGCTCAGATTAAAGCAAAAGCAATCAATGATTATGACACCACGTTTGCAACAGGCAATAGACCATCTAAAGCCCCTCTTGCTTCGTGATGTTGCGCGCGCCATTGGCATGCATGAAAGCACAGTAAGCCGTGTTACGACGGGGTTGCTGATTGCCACACCACGTGGCGGATTTGCGTTGAAATCATTCTTTAGCGTCTCATTAGGGCATAATGAAAATGAAGATGGGATGGCGGCAGGAGCCGTGCGCCATATGATTCAAAAAATCATCGCCGAAGAGGCGCCGCATAAACCGCTTTCCGATGAAGCGATTGCCGCCCTTATCAGCGCACGCGGTATTCAACTTGCCCGTCGCACAGTAGCTAAATATCGCAAAATTCTAAAAATTCCATCTTCATCCCAACGCCGCCGCCAGGCGCGTTTGCGCTTGGTGAAGTAAGGCATAGGCATTATGTGCGCAACATCATGCCACCGTCAATATTCAAATTATGTCCCGTGACAAATCCCCCCTCATCACTTGCCAGAAATAGGGCACCATAAGCAATATCGATTGGTTGCCCCAAACGGTTAAGCGGCGATTTGCGCGCCCAGATAGCCGCAATATCCGCATTAGAAAAGTTTTGCTTTGTCATGCCCGTGAAAATGGCACCAGGAAGAATGGAATTTGCCGTAATATTATATGTGCCTAGCTCCAAGGCCAAATTGCGCGTAAAGCCAGTTATAGCAGCTTTTGCGGCACTATAAGCGGCTAAGCCGAAATCCGTATGGGTGGCCATAATCGATGCAATATTGATAATTCGTCCTGCAGATGAATGTTTAAGATATGGAATGGCCGCCTGGCATATATGAAAAGGGGCGGTGGCATTGGTTTTCATCACATGCTCCCATAAATCACGGCTCATATTTTCTGCCGGTGCGCCGCCGCCTATACCGGCATTATTCAGTAAAATATCAATTGTGCCAAACGCATCTATCGCTGTTTTGATGATGTGCTGTGCTGCCTTATCTGCGGTTATATCCTGGCAGAGGGTAATGATATTTTCATGCCCGCTATGCGCCTGGGTGATGTGTTCATTCATATCAACCGCCAGCACATGTGCGCCTTCTGCTACAAAGAGCTGTGCGGTGGCGTGTCCTATTCCGGAGGCCGCACCGGTAATAATTGCGTTTTTTCCGGCAAGGCGCATTAGTTAAGCACTGTTCCCTCAAGTGTAATGCGATGCATAACCCGTCTTTCGCCATGGTAATCATTTAAGGCATAATGCCATGTGCTTCGGTTATCCCAAAATGCGATTGAACCAGCCTGCCAGCTAAAACGTGTTGTATGCTCCATTTGTGCGGCATGTGTATATAGATAATCCAATAATGGTCTTGATTCCATGCTTGTCCACCCTTCAAAATGGAGCGTGAAGGCAGGATTCACATAAAGTGCCTTACGCCCGCTTTCTGGGTGGGTGATGATAACGGGATGAACAGCATCTTGCGTGGCCAATTCGGCATTGCCAATGCGTCCACCCGATTCATGCACATAATTACTTTGATCGCCGAAAATATGACGGCTGGAATGAACGGCTTTCATACCTTCAAGCGTTTTTTTAAATCCGTCCGAAAGCGTATCATAGGCTTTATACATGCAAGCAAAAAGCGTATCACCACCAATAGGCGGGGTTTCGCGCGCGAGCAAAATTGAGCCCATAGCTGGAATATGGTCATAAGAATGGTCGGTATGCCATGCACCGCCTATATTACTGATTTGGTCGGGTTCTTTACGCACTTCGGCGATTTTTTCATAACCCGGCACTTTAGCAAAAAAGCGATTGACATTGATCTCTCCCCACTTTTCCGCAAAAGCAATATGTTGATCGGGGTTTATGTCCTGATTGCGAAAAAATAATAGACCATGATCACAAAATGCTTTTTGCATTACGGCAAAATCAGCATCACGCAATGGGGTGGATAAATCGATATTTTCAACCTCAACACCAACGCCCCCCGACACAGCTTTCAAGCGAATATCACTCATAATTACACGTCTCCCTCTTAAACTAGGCTAAATTATTTCATAAGTATTCTAATAAATCAAGTGTCTTTAGTAGTATAAATTACGTAATAAACTAGTATAAAATATACAAATCACCCTTTATAAAAAACGAATCACTCTTTATAGAAGTAGTTTAAGTCCGCTTATTTCAAGAATATATAACTAAAACGTCTAATATTATTATGGCTGAAGAAGAAAGCAAAATTGAAATTTTACGTTTATTGCGCGAAGCTGAAACAGCTTATGCGCGTTCCGTCCATATAGATGATCATGATGTTGGATCAGCTCATGTTTTGCAAGAGATTCAAAAAGAATTTTCCGATGTAACGCACAAAGTAGAGCGTCAGCAGGCGCTTCATAGTGACGATGCGGCCGATGATTTAGAGGCGATAACGCAAAAATTAGAACGAGAATTATCACGAAAACAGCATGGGGAAGACCTTGAACGGTCTTCCGAGACTGTCAGGGGACACAGTAGTTCCGTTGATGTTGACGAGATTCTTCGTGATGTATCCAGTTTGTTATTGCGTAAATGGATAGATGATAAAATGCCCGATATTGCGCGTGATATAATTTTAGACGCGCTTAATCGTCCGGCTGAAGCGGCAAAAAATACGGATGAAATGAGATAAATGAAATGATTTATAGCAATATGATAGATGTGAGACAGCACAAAATGTAAGCACTTTATTTTACTATAAATTGAGTTAAAATTCTGCTGCGGGATGGGATTAAGTGGATATAAAACATAATTTGAATGGCCTATATGGCACTATAGTGGTGTTACACGAAAAAGTGCCAAATCGCCTTGCCTTGCAAGGCGTTTCTTTGAAAAAATCTAAATATGTGCCTGCGGGTAAGCCCTTTGGTATGCTCAGCTCTTTTTTGGCACTTGTTGCCTGTGGTGGTGGCGGTGGTGGTGATATTAAAGACACTGAAGATACCAATGTTGTAAATCAGACTTTAGCTGCCATATTAGAGGATTCTGCTTCAGCGGGTGGGGCGCAAAATGCCGATGGGGACGCGGTGACAGCCGATGAACTTACAGTGGTTGCCGAAGGGGTGAATATCTATCTGGAAGCGCGTTATCAAGCAGCCATACAGGCAGAAACAGGCTTTTCTAACTTACCGACCATAGATGAAGTGCAAACCCTTATCACACAGGAAAGTGCTGATTTATCGAGGCTTTATCAAAACCAATCCAGTTTTAATGATGATATATCCGATATGGATACATCATTGGCTACAAATATGTCGTCCATGTTTTTAGGGGCAAGCACGTTTAACCAGAATATTGGTGGGTGGGATGTATCGGGTGTCACGGATATGTCATCCATGTTTGCAGGTGCCGCGGCTTTTAACAGCGATATAGGCAGCTGGGATGTGTCTGGGGTTGTAAATATGAGTTCCATATTTGCAAATGCCACTGCCTTTAACAGCGATATAAGCGGATGGACTGTATCTGGCGTGACTGATATGTCGTCCATGTTTTCAGGAGCAAGCACGTTTAATCAGAATATTGGCGGGTGGGATGTATCTGGCGTTACGGATATGTCGTCCATGTTTGCAGGGGCAAGCACCTTTAACCAGACTATTGGCGGGTGGAATGTATCGGGCGTTACGGATATGTCGTCCATGTTTGCAGATACAACTGCCTTTAACAGCGATATAAGCGGGTGGAATGTATCGGGTGTTACGGATATGTCGTCCATGTTTGCAGGGGCAAGCACGTTTAACCAGACTATTGGCGGGTGGGATGTATCGGGCGTTACGGATATGTCGTCCCTGTTTGCAGGGGCGGCTGCCTTTAACAGCGATATAAGCGGTTGGGATGTATCGGGCGTCACGGATATGTCATCCATGTTTACCGATGCCACTACCTTTAACGGCGATATAAGCAGCTGGGCTGTATCCGGGGTTACGAATATGAGCTCCATATTTGCAAATGCGGCTGCTTTTAACAGCAATATAAGCACTTGGGATGTGTCTGCTGTCACGGATATGAGCTCTATGTTTGATGGGGCTACGGCTTTTAATCAAAACCTTGGCGGGTGGGATATTTCTGCGCTTACAGATGCAAGCAATATGTTTTCAGGTGTCACGCTAAGCATGGAAAATTATGATGCATTGCTTATCGGGTGGTCGACGATAGACACAAACTCTGGCGAAACGGGGATTCAATCTGGCGTTACCTTTGATGGTGGCAATGGCCAATATACCCTTGATGGTGTTTATGCACGCCAAACCCTGATTGATACTTATGGCTGGATAATCACCGATGGTGGCGGGAATGACTCTGTTCAGGCTATAGAAGAAATATTGGAAGATTCTATATCATTCGGTGGGGCGCAAAATGCCAATGGTGTTGCGGTGACGGCAGACCAGCTTGTGGCGGTTGCCACGGGCGTAAATATCTATCTGGAAGCGCGTTATCAAGCAGCCATACAGGCAGAAACGGGCTTTTCTAACTTACCGACCATAGACGAAGTGCAAACCCTTATCACGATACAGAGTGCTGATTTATCCGCGCTTTATCAAGACCAATCCAGTTTTAATGATGATATATCCGATATGGATACATCATTGGCCACAAATATGTCTGCCATGTTCCGTGGCGCGGATAGCTTTACCCAAGCGATTGGCGGATGGGATGTATCGGGTGTGACGGATATGTCTGCCATGTTTGCAGGGGCTGCTACCTTTAACAGCGATATAAGCAGCTGGGATGTCTCTGCTGTCACGGATATGGGGTCTATGTTTCGTGATGCCATTGCCTATAACCAGAACATTGATAGCTGGAATGTTACGTCTGTCACGACGATGTCCGGCATGTTTGCCAATGCCAGCACCTTCAACCAGTCGCTTGCTAGCTGGGATGTGTCTGCTGTCAGGGATATGAGCTCTATGTTTGATGGGGCTACGGCTTTTGATCAAGACCTTGGCGGGTGGGATATTTCTGCGCTTGAAGATGCGAGCAATATGCTTTCAGGTGTCACGCTAAGCATGGAGAATTATGATTCTCTGCTTATCGGCTGGGCGACGATAGACACAGAAGTTGACGAAACGGGGATTCAATCTGGCGTTAGCTTTGATGGCGGTAATAGCCAATATAGCCTTGATGGGGCTTATATGCGGCAAACCCTGATTGATACTTATGGCTGGATAATCACAGATGGTGGTGGAGATGCACAAGCTAGAGCGATAGAGGCAATATTAGAGGATTCTGCATCACAGGGGGGCGCCCAAAATGTCGATGGCACTTTGGTGACGGCAGACCAGCTTTTGCTTGTTGCCGATAGCGTGAATATCTATCTGGAAGCGCGGTATCAAGACGCAATACAGGCAGAAACGGACTTTTCCAACTTGCCGACTTTAGCAGAAGTGCAAACCCTTATCGATAATGAAAGTGCTGATTTATCAGGGCTTTATGAAGGTCAAACGAGTTTCAATGATGATATATCGGATATGGATACCGCCCTGGCCACGAATATGTCGACCATGTTTTTAAGTGCGACAGCATTTAATCAGAACATTGGCGGGTGGGATGTGTCTAATGTGACGAATATGAGTGAAATGTTTTTAAGTGCGACGGCATTTAACCAAGACATTAGTAGCTGGAATGTATCTTCTGTAACCAGTATGAGTGAAATGTTTTTAAGTGCGACGGCATTTAACCAAGACATTAGTAGCTGGAATGTATCTTCCGTAACCAATATGAGTAGCATGTTTTTTGATGCCACGAATTTTGATCAAGATATTAGTGCTTGGGATATTTCTTCACTTATGGATGCAAGCGATATGTTTTTCAATGTCACACTGAGTGTAGAAAATTATGATGCGATACTCGTAGGGTGGGCGGCGATAGAGGGTGATGAGCAAGGGATTCAGCATGGCGTTACCTTTGATGGCGGCAATAGCCAATATAGCCTTGCGGGAGTTGTTGCGCGTCAAACGCTAATTGATAAATATGGCTGGACCATTACGGATGGCGGTGGGGATGAAAATGTCACTATTATGACGGCTATATTAGAGGATTCTGCATCAGAGGGGGGCGCCCAAAATGACGATGAGGACGCGGTGACAGCCGATCAACTTACAGTGGTTGCCGAAGGGGTGAATATCTATCTGGAAGTGCGGTATCAAGCCGCAATCCAGGCGGAGACAGGTTTTTCTAACTTGCCGACCATAGATGAAGTGCAGGCCCTTATCACGACACAGAGTGCTGATTTATCCGGACTTTATGAAAGCCAAACGAGTTTCAATGATGATATATCGGATATGGATACGTCATTGGCCACAAATATGTCCTCTATGTTTTCGGGAGCAAGTGATTTTAACCAAAATACTGGCGGGTGGGATGTGTCTGGTGTAACGGACATGTCGTTCATGTTTGATGGGGCCACGGCCTTTAATCAGGATATTAGCGGGTGGGATGTGTCTTCTGTCACGACGATGGAATCTATGTTTAATGGCGCCATAGCTTTTGACCAGAATATTGGTGCATGGGATATTTCTTCGCTTACAGATGCGCGTGACATGTTTCTCGGTGTTACATTAAGCACGGCGTATTATGATGCATTGCTCATTGGCTGGGCGACGATAGACACAGAAGTTGGCGAAACTATGATTCAAACAGGCGTTACCTTCCATGGCGGCAATAGCCAATATAGTAGTGTTTCCGAAGAGGCACGCCAAACTCTCATGGATACCTATAAGTGGATAATTAGTGATGGTGGGAAAGATACGGATGCAGAAATTTTAGCAGCCATTTTGGAAGATTCCGTATCACCAGGTGGGGCGAAAAATGCTGATGGTGTTGCGGTGACGGCAGACCAGCTTATGATCATCATTACGACCGGGGTGAATAAATATCTGGAAATGCGGTATCAATTAGCAATTCAAGCAGAAACAGGCTTTTCTAACTTGCCGACTTTACAAGAAGTGCAAACCCTCATCGATAATGAAAGTGCCGACTTATCCGGATTTTACCAAGATCAGTCCAGTTTCAATGATGATATATCGGATATGGATACGTCATTGGCCACAAATATGTCTGCCATGTTTTCGGGAGCAAGCTCTTTTAACCAGAATATTAGCGGGTGGGATGTATCGGGTGTTACGAATATGAGCTCTATGTTTAACAGCGCGCTAGACTTTAACCAAGATCTTAGCTGGGATGTCTCTAATGTCACGGATATGTCCTCTATGTTTTCGGGCGCAAGTTCTTTTAACGGCGACATTAGCGGGTGGGCTGTCTCTAATGTCACAGATATGTCCTCTATGTTTTCGGGGGCAGAAGCTTTTGCCCAGAATATTGGTGGGTGGGATGTCTTTAATGTCACAGATATGTCGTCCATGTTTGAAGGCGCGGCAGCCTTTAATGGGGATATAAGCGTCTGGAATGTATCGAATGTGACCACGATGTCATCTATGTTTAGTGGCGCGACGGCGTTTAGCCAAACCATTGAAGATTGGACGGTTTCTTCTGTCACGGATATGTCGTCTATGTTTGCAGGTGCCACGGTATTTAACCAAAATATTGGCATCTGGAATGTCTCCAAGGTCACGAATATGTCGTCTATGTTTGCGGGGGCAAGCTCTTTCAACAAAGATCTTGGCTGGGATGTCTCTGCTGTCACGAATATGTCGTCTATGTTTGCGGGGGCAAGCTCTTTCAACAAAGATATTAGTTCATGGACTGTCTCTGCTGTCACGAATATGACCTCTATGTTTGCAGATGCCACGGTGTTTAACCAAAATATTGGCGGGTGGGCTGTCTCTAATGTCACGCATATGACCTCTATGTTTTCGGGAGCAAGTTCTTTTAATCAGGATATAAGCGGGTGGGATGTCTCTAATGTCACGCATATGACCTCTATGTTTTCGGGAACAAGTTCTTTTAATCAGGATATAAGCGGATGGGATATTTCTTCACTTGCTGATGCTACTGATATGTTTGCAGGTGTAACTTTGAGCACGGTAAATTATGATAACCTATTGATTGGATGGTCAACATTAGACACCGCTGCTGAAGAAACAGCAATTCCAACCGGCGTTATATTTCATGGCGGCAATAGCCACTATAGCCTGGCGGGTGTAGATGCGCGTCAAGAGCTCATTGATACATATGGGTGGACCATTACGGATGGGGGCGGTGACGAACAGGTTCTTGCCATGATGGCGATATTAGAAGATTCCGTATCTGTTGGTGGGGCGAAAAATGCTGATAATGTTGCGGTGACGGCTGACCAGCTTATGGTCGTTGCTACCGGGGTGAATAAATATCTGGAAACGCGGTATCAAGACGCAATTAAAGCAGAAACAGGCTTTTCTAATTTACCGACCATAGACCAAGTGCAAACCCTTATCGATAATCAGAGTGCCGACTTATCCGGATTTTATCAAGACCAGTCCAGTTTCAATGATGATATATCGGATATGGATACGTCATTGGCCACAAATATGTCTGCTATGTTTTCGGGGGCAGGTTTTTTTAATCAA
This sequence comes from Parvibaculaceae bacterium, assembly GCA_965227805.1. Lineage (GTDB taxonomy): Bacteria > Pseudomonadota > Alphaproteobacteria > RS24 > RS24 > CBDDGJ01. The sequence goes on from CBDDGJ010000003.1 coordinate 1,370,665, forward strand.
AATATTGGCATCTGGGATGTATCGGGTGTTACGAATATGAGCTCTATGTTTTCGGGAGCAAGTTCTTTTAACGGGGATATTAGCTGGGATGTCTCTAATGTCACGGATATGTCGTCCATGTTTTCGGGAGCAAGTTCTTTTAACGGCGACATTAGCGGGTGGGTTGTTTCTGCTGTCACAGATATGTCCTCTATGTTTTCGGGGGCAAGCTCTTTTAATAAAGATATCGCTAATTGGACTGTCTCTAATGTCACAGATATGTCGTCCATGTTTGAAGGCGCGGCAGCCTTTAATGGGGATATAAGCGGCTGGAATGTATCGGAGGTGACCACGATGTCATCTATGTTTAGTGGCGCGACGGCGTTTAGCCAAACCATTGAAGACTGGACGGTTTCTAATGTCACGGATATGTCGTCTATGTTTGCAGGTGCCACGGTGTTTAACCAAAATATTGGCATCTGGAATGTCTCCAAGGTCACGGATATGTCGTCTATGTTTGCGGGGGCAAGCTCTTTCAACAAAGATCTTGGCTGGGATGTCTCTAGTGTCACGGATATGTCGTCTATGTTTGCGGGGGCAAGCTCTTTCAACAAAGATCTTGGCTGGGATGTCTCCAAGGTCACGAATATGTCGTCTATGTTTGCAGATGCCACGGTGTTTAACCAAAATATTGGCGGGTGGGCTGTCTCTAATGTCACGCATATGACCTCTATGTTTTCGGGAGCAAGTTCTTTTAATCAGGATATAAGCGGATGGGATATTTCTTCACTTGCTGATGCTACTGATATGTTTGCAGGTGTAACTTTGAGCACGGCAAATTATGATAGCCTATTGATTGGATGGTCAACATTAGACATCGCTGCTGACGAAACAGAAATTCAAACGGGCGTTAGCTTTCATGGCGGCAATAGCCACTATAGCCTTGCGGGTGTAGATGCGCGTCAAAAGCTCATTGATACATATGGGTGGACCATTACGGATGGGGGCGGTGACGAACAGGTTCTTGCCATGATAGCGATATTAGAAGATTCCGCATCTGTCGGTGGGGCGAAAAATGATGATGGGGTTGCGGTGACGGCTGACCAGCTTATGGTCGTTGCTACCGGGGTGAATAAATATCTGGAAACGCGGTATCAAGACGCAATTAAAGCAGAAACAGGCTTTTCTAACTTGCCGACAATAGGCCAAGTGCAAACCCTTATCGATAATCAGAGTGCTGATTTATCCAGTCTTTATGAAGGCAACTTTGAGTTCGATGATGATATATCGGATATGGATACGTCATTGGCCACAAATATGTCTGCTATGTTTTCGGGGGCAGGTTCTTTTAATCAAAATATTGGCGGGTGGGATGTATCGGGTGTTACGAATATGAGCTCTATGTTTTCAGTAGCAAGTTCTTTTAACGGGGATATTAGCGGGTGGAATGTCGAGTCTGTCACAGATATGAGCAATATGTTTCACAGCACGGTAGATTTTAACCAAAATATTGGCGGTTGGAATGTCGGATCTGTCACAGATATGAGCAATATGTTTAACAGCGCGTTAGACTTTAACCAAGCTCTTAGCTGGGATGTCTCTGCTGTCACGGATATGTCGTATATGTTTCAGAGCGCGACAGCTTTTAACGGCGACATTAGCGGGTGGAATGTCTCTTCTGTAGAGTATATGTATTTTATGTTCCATAGTGCGGCTAACTTTAACCAGGATATTGGCGGGTGGAATGTCTCTAAGGTCACGAATATGTCGTCTATGTTTCGTGCGACTGATTCTTTTAACCAAGATATTAGCGGGTGGGATGTCTCTAAGGTCACGAATATGTCATCTATGTTTCGCGATGCAGCAAGTTTTGATCAAAATCTTAGTGAGTGGGATATTTCGTCACTAAAAAATGCATCCTCTATGTTTTCTGGCGTTACACTAAGCACAGCGAATTATGATGCTCTGCTTATCGGGTGGTCAACTTTAGACACTGCTGCTGGCGAAACAGCAATTCAATCTGGCGTTATCTTTGATGGCGGGAATAGTAAATATAGCGCTGCCGGGGAAGCGGCGCGGAATATTCTTAGTGATACATATGGCTGGCTAATCACAGATGGCGGGTTAGAGGTCGTATAATCGGGCTTTATGGAATATGCGCTAGGGTTTGGCATTGTCAGATGCAGTGCCCTTATTGCTTAATTAAGAACGATTTATGATTTTGCCAAGCGCATATACAGCACTATCTAGGGCTGATATGGATTTCTTATCGCGTGCATACTCATGATGCACATTCTCATTCCATATCTGCTTGCTTTTTAGGCACCCCCGCCTTTCAATTAAGCAGTTTCATATATGTGAGGGGGCGTATAACATATAAAGCCTTATAATATATAGATGTTTTTAACTGGCACAATTTCTGCTTATATTCAAGTGAGAAACTAACTATATGGAGGTCATATGAAAAAAATTGAAGCAATTATTAAACCATTCAAATTAGATGAGGTAAAAGATGCGTTACAAGAAGCAGGCTTGCAGGGCATTACTGTTTTAGAGGCTAAGGGATTCGGGCGACAAAAAGGCCATACGGAGCTTTATCGTGGTGCCGAATATGTGGTTGACTTTTTACCCAAAGTTAAGATTGAATTGGTTGTGGCCGATGAGATGCTCGATAAAGCCGTAGAGGCGATCAAAAGCGCGGCACAAACAGGGCGTATTGGTGATGGTAAAATTTTTATATCCACCATTGAACAGGCAATCCGTATTCGCACTGGCGAAACTGGTGATGAAGCTGTATAGCTAAACTTGAAAAAGGAGAAAATAATGTCTGATTCATATACTATACAAAAACAAATAAAAGAAAATGACATCCACTATGTCGATCTGCGTTTTACCGACCCGCGCGGCAAAATGCAGCATGTGACGCTAGATACGGATTTAATCACTGATGATTTTTTCGAAGACGGCACCATGTTTGACGGTTCATCCATTGCAGGGTGGAAAGCCATCAATGAGTCTGATATGTGCTTAATGCCCGATTTGGATACGGCAGTCATAGACCCGTTCTATGCACAGCCGACATTGGCTTTATTTTGCAATATTTTAGAGCCGAGCACAGGCGAAGCCTATAATCGTGATCCGCGTTCAACTGCTTTACGCGCAGAGACTTATTTGAAGTCAAGCGGCATTGGCGATACATGCTTTTTTGGACCAGAAGCCGAATTTTTCGTATTTGATGATGTCCGCTTTAATACCGACCCCTATAGCACAGGTTTTGTGCTGGATGATCCGGAATTACCGGTAAACTCTGACCGTGATTATGAGGCGGGAAATAAGGGACACCGTCCGCGCACAAAAGGCGGATATTTTCCGGTAAACCCGGTTGATAGCGGACAGGACTTCCGGGGTGAAATGCTCTCAACGATGAAAGAAATCGGGCTTGAAGTTGAAAAGCATCACCATGAAGTGGCCGCGGCACAGCATGAGCTAGGTTTGAAATTTGGCACCCTCACCAAAATGGGCGATGCCTTACAGCTCTATAAATATGTGATTCATAATGTTGCTCATGTTTATGGTAAAACCGCAACCTTTATGCCCAAGCCGGTTGCCGGCGATAATGGCACGGGTATGCATTGCCATCAGTCAATATGGAAAGATGGTAAGCCGCTTTTTGCCGGTGATAAATATGGTGATTTAAGCCAGGAATGTTTATATTATATTGGCGGCATTATCAAACATGCACGTGCATTAAATGCGTTAACCAATCCGTCAACCAACTCCTATAAGCGTCTTATTCCGGGGTTTGAGGCACCGGTTTTATTGGCCTATTCGGCGCGTAACCGGTCAGCATCTTGCCGTATTCCGTTTTCGACTTCGGCCAATGGCAAGCGGATTGAAATACGCTTTCCCGATCCTACGGCCAATCCCTATCTTGCCTTTTCGGCAATGCTTATGGCGGGGCTTGATGGCATTGAGAATAAAATTGATCCGGGCGAGCCGATGGATAAAGACCTTTATGAACTGCCACCAGAAGAGCTTAAAAATGTGCCGCAAGTTTGCGGATCATTACGAGAGGCTGTGATGGCATTAGACAGTGATCGTGAGTTTTTGAAAAAAGGCGGTGTGATGGATGATGACCAAATTGATGCTTATATAGAGCTCAAATGGGAAGAGATCTATCGGCTTGAGCACACACCACATCCTGTCGAATTTGATATGTATTATAGTGTATAGTTTACCTATTGAAAGGATTTTCTATAGTATAGAGAAAGTATAAATTGACAACGAATCATCTATACGCTATAACTGATTCGTTTCGAGTGCCTCCCTCTTTCTCTCCCTGATTCGGCACTCAAGAATAGAGGAACCGGAAGTTTCGACTTCCGGTTCTTTTTTATGATTCGTTTATAGCCCTATATGTTTATGAGTCGTTCTATAATGGGAAAGAATCAGCAATCTCGCATTTTACTTACCCACATCATCCATATTTATCCGGTAGATGCCTTTCGCATAATTTTGCGCATTAAGTGTGTAAAAGGCTGCATTTTCCTGATTGGCTTTGCTCATATCGCGGGTGGCGATTTGCTTGGCAGGCGTGCCGGCAATGATTGAGTTTTCAGGAAACGCGGTATTTTCTGTAACGATAGAATGACCGGCGACGATTGAATTTGCACCGATTTTACTGCCATCCATAAGCGTTGCATTGATACCGATAAGGCAATTATCGCCAATCGTGCAGCCATGCAACGTTACATGATGCGTGATAGAACAATTATCACCGATAATGGTCGGGGTCTGTGCGCCCACATGAATCATAACAAAGTCTTGAATATTGCTTTTTGTCCCGATGATAATCTCGTAAAGCTCGGCACGCATAACCACATATGGCCACACAGATACATGGGCACCAATACTTATTTTGCCATAAAGCAAGGCTGTTTCATGAATATAGGCGCTTTCATCTGCCACTAGATCGGGGTTATGCACGTGCTTGTTAAACCTCACGTGCAAGGTCGGCGCGCGCAGCTTCATAGTCGCGGGATAATCCGGCAACAATCTCCTCTACTGTTTCGACTTTGCGAATACCACCAATGCCTTGCCCCGCACCCCAAATATCTTTCCATGCTTTGGATTTCATATTACCTCCAGAACCGAAATCCATTTTGCTTTTATCTGCCTCGGGTAAATTATTCGGATCAAGCCCGGCAGCGGTGATAGAGGGTTTGAGATAATTACCGTGAACGCCGGTAAAAAGGGATGAATAGATAATGTCATTTGCACTGGATTCGATCAGCATATTTTTATAGCCGGCATCGGCATTGGCTTCGCTGCTTGCAATAAAGCGTGTCCCAATATAAGCAAGGTCGGCACCTAATGCGCGGGCGCTCGCAACGCTATAGCCGTCTCCGATTGAACCGGATAATAAGATTGTGCCGTCAAACCATTCCTTAACTTCGCGCACAAGTGCAAAGGGGCTAAGCGTGCCAGCATGTCCACCCGCGCCTGCACATACCAGAATAAGCCCATCAACCCCCTGTTGAGCGGCTTTGCGGGCATGATGCACATTGATAACATCATGAAAAACAAGTCCGCCATAACTATGCGCGGCTTCTACGATTTCAGCTGGCGGGCGTAGGCTCGTAATAATAATCGGCACCTTATGTTTTACACAGGTTTCCATATCCTCCATAAGACGATCATTCGATGCATGACAAATTTGATTAACCGCGAAAGGGGCAACAATCGCATCGGGGTTTTCAGTCTTGTAAGCCGTAAGCTCGTCATTTATGCGTGTCAGCCATTCATCTAATACATGCGCCGGACGGGCATTCAGTGCTGGAAAAGAGCCGATAATTCCAGCCTTACATTGGGCAATGACCAACTCTGGCCCTGAGACAATGAAAAGTGGCGACCCAACAACAGGAACGCGCAAATTATTTTTTAGGATTTCAGGTAAGGCCATAATTAACTCCTTTGAATATTTATATTATTTGGGCGCATCATAGTTTATTTTGGGGGCAAGGCAAGGGGTATTCAAACAGCTTCTGCTCTATTTATATTGCTGCACATCGCGCACAGCGCCCTTTGCCGCACTGGTTGTGAAGGCGGCATATGCTTTTAAGGCAGATGAAACGCGCCGGCTACGTTTTTCTTTCGGTTGCCATGGCGCATCGGTTTGGGTGTTCATAATATCGCGCCGCCGGTTCAATTCATCCTCCGATATTGCCAGGTGAATAGATCTATTGGGAATATCAATTTCAATCACATCCCCTTCTTCAACAAGTGCGATATTTCCGCCCAATGCTGCTTCGGGCGATACATGGCCAATCGACAAACCCGACGTGCCTCCTGAAAAGCGTCCATCCGTGATAAGTGCACATTCTTTATCAATCCCTTTGGATTTCAGATAGCTTGTGGGATAAAGCATTTCCTGCATCCCAGGCCCGCCACGCGGCCCTTCATAGCGAATGAGCACAATATCACCTGGCTTTACTTTGTCAGATATAATCGCGGTAACAGCAGAATCCTGGCTTTCAAATATGCGCGCCGTGCCTGTGAATGTAAGCAATGACGCATCAACGGCAGCGGTTTTTACAATGCAGCCATCTTCTGCCAAATTGCCGTAAAGCACGGCTAGTCCACCATCCTGGCTAAATGCATGTTCTGTATTGCGGATACAACCTTGGGTGCGGTCGGCATCTATTGTGTCATAACGCCGTTCCTGGCTAAAGGCGGTTTGTGTTGGCACACCACCGGGCGCGGCGCGATAAAAATTTTGCACAGTTTCAGAAGGGTCATGCGCAATATCCCATTCCTGAATTGCTTGTTCAAGTGACGGGCTATGAATCATGGGTTGATCGGTATGCACCAATCCAGCACGTGCCAGCGCGCCTAAAATAGACATCACACCGCCTGCACGATGCACATCTTCCATATGCACATTAGGGACGCTGGGGGCAACCTTACATAAGCAAGGCACTTTGCGCGATAAACGATCAATATCGGCCATTGTAAAATCAACTTCCGCTTCATGCGCGGCAGCCAATAAATGCAAAACCGTATTGGTGGAGCCACCCATAGCTATATCAAGCGCCATTGCATTTTCAAAACCTTCAAAATTGGCCATAGACCTTGGTAAGGCGGATATATCATCCTCATCATACCAGCGCTTTGTTAGGGTAACGATCAATTCACCTGCTCTACGAAAAAGTTTTTCTCTCTCGGCATGGGTTGCGAGCAGTGACCCGTTTCCTGGTAGAGAAAGCCCCAAGGCCTCCGTCAGGCAATTCATCGAATTGGCGGTAAACATGCCCGAGCATGACCCGCAGGTCGGGCAGGCAGAGCGTTCGATTGCGGCAACTTGTTCATCCGTCACCGCGTCGTCAGCAGCCGCGACCATTGCATCAACAAGGTCAAGTTTTCGCTCACCATCCTCCCACTTTACCTTACCGGCTTCCATCGGGCCGCCGGAAACAAAAACCGTCGGCAGATTTAACCGCAAAGCCGCCATAAGCATACCCGGTGTGATTTTATCACAATTCGAAATACATACCAACGCATCGGCACAATGGGCATTTGCCATATATTCAACACTATCCGCGATAATCTCGCGCGAGGGCAGGCTATAAAGCATACCGTCATGCCCCATGGCAATGCCATCATCCACAGCGATTGTATTAAATTCTTTGGCAACGCCACCGGCTTTGACAATTTCCTCGGCAACGAGCTGCCCCAAATCTTTCAAATGCACATGGCCAGGCACAAATTGCGTGAAAGAGTTACAAACGGCAATAATCGGTTTGCCGAAATCATTATCGCCCATACCTGTTGCGCGCCAAAGGCCGCGCGCGCCTGCCATATTACGGCCATGGGTTGAAGTTCTTGATCTTAATACGGGCATGTTAATCCACCTATTTATAAACGGGTTGTTTTATGCTTTGCTTAAGGATAATGGTGCCCAGAGGTGGAATTGAACCACCGACACACGGATTTTCAGTCCGTTGCTCTACCAACTGAGCTATCTGGGCGTATTATCAAAAAAGGCCTTATCATAAAAGGCCTTATCATAAGGTATGGGCATTTATAATCTATCACTTTGGTCGTGTCTATAGTGTTTGGCTGTTTCAGTGTAAAATCGATGTATCATCATCCTCATTTTCAGGCCATTCATCGGGCGGTTCAAAGGCGGGCGTTGAATAATGTTCACCCAGCCAGTGATGTAGATCAATATCGGCGCATCGCTTGGAACAAAATGGGCGATATTGTTTTACAGATTTTTTCTTTTTACATATAGGGCATAACATAAATCATTTTCCTTAGCGGGGTTAGCGCCGCCGTCTGGTCATTTCGATTACACCAAATTCTGACATAGCCCCGATACGTGTCGGCACTTTATCATGTGCAAAACAAGCGCTTAGATGCGCCTGAATATCCGCGTTTTTTTGTGCATCCGGCATATCGATAAAATCAATCGCGATTAACCCTCCCAATGCGCGCACGCGAATTTGCCGCGCGATTTCGTCTATGGCTTCGCGGTTAACGGCATAGGCATCATCATTATGGCTGCCGGAATTTACATCTATCGTTGTCATTGCGGTGGTGGTTTCAATCATAAGCCATCCGCCAGAGGGGAGATCTATGCGCGGTTGTTCGGCGTGGGCAATCTGGCTGGCAATGTCATATCGCTCAAACAGATTCTCTCCCGCATCGCTAGGGTGTAGAAGCGGCACGCTATGGGGCATAACGGTTTTGCAATAGGCTTGGGCTTCAGCAAATAAGTGTGTGCCTTCAATAATAATGCGGCTTGTATCGGCTGATACATAATCGCGCAAAATACGCGATAGAGCGGTCAAATCCTCATGCACTAACAAGGGAGGCGCGGTGTGGTCTGTCCGTTTTATGAGGGCTTGCCATTTTGCGGCAATCATACGCATATCTTCAGCAATTTCCTGTGCCGTTAAGCCTTGTGCGGCGGTGCGAATAATCCAGCCCGCCATCTCATTTATGCCATCCAGCTCTATCGCTTCGCCATAGGTCCCCATGCATGCGTTCTCAACAATTTTTTGTAGGCGTTCGCGCTCTGCTTCATCTTCTATGGCACGTGAAACCATGATTTTTTGCCGACACGGGGCAGCAACAATCGCACGCCCGGGAATGGTAATATCTGCCGTTAGCTGTGGTCCCTTATTTTGCCATGGCGCACGTGTTACTTGCACCAAAATTTCATCCCCCGCATCAATACACGCTTCAATAGGTGTGTCTTTTGTGGCATCGGGGTTAAGCACATGGGCTTCGCGTGCCCCTAAAAAGCCATCCATATCTTCGCCAATATCAACAAAGGCAGCTTGTAAATGCGGCACGATACGCAATATGCGGGCTAAATAAATGCGTCCCACGCGCCGATCGGTTTGTCCGCGCGCGCTTTTGACTAAATCAACCAAACGGTTATTTTCAATAAAAGCGGCATATATCTGTTGTTCATCGCCTTCAGTTTTGATTAAAATTTCATGACTCATTATTGTTTTCCTTGTTTATCAGCTATAAGGCCTGCCCCTTTTAATAAGGCAGCTGTTTCAAATAAGGGGAGGCCGACAACATTGGAATAAGACCCAATAAGATTATGGATAAAAGCAGCGGCGCGGCCTTGAATGGCGTAGCCGCCCGCTTTTCCAGACCATTCTTCACTATCTAAATAATCCTCTATTTCCTGATGACTTAGGCGCTTAAACGCTAAGCGTGACATAACCAGACGTTGCCGCATTTTACCATTAGGCATAGCGAGGCAAATGCTGCTATAGACACGATGCCCCCGCCCCGAAAGCAGCGTTAAGCACGCCAGTGCCTGCCTGCGCGTTTCGGCTTTAGGTAGCACCCGCCGCCCCACGCACACCACTGTATCACCGGCCAAAATAGGGGCATCCTGATAGGTCGATGCAGCCGCATGTGCTTTTTCATAGGCAAGCCTTTTGGCGAGCATAGAAGGGCGTTCACCTTTTTGGGGTGTTTCATCTATTGCGGGTGTAATGATGCGCGCTGGTCTATATCCGATTTGTGCTAACAGCATTTCCCGGCGGGGTGAAGCACTGGCAAGATAGAACATATTATTTATAGCGATAGGTGATACGGCCTTTGGTTAAATCATAAGGTGTCATTTCCACTAAAACCTTATCACCGGCCAGAACGCGGATTCTGTTTTTACGCATTTTGCCTGCCGTATGTGCGATAATTTCATGATCATTTTCCAAACGCACACGAAATGTTGCATTGGGTAATAACTCAATTACCGTTGCTTCAAACTCTAATAATTCTTCTTTTGCCATTTAATCTACTGCTTATTTAGCTTTGTGAGGGAGAATGACGGGAAGTGACATAAAAATCAAGTGTTTTATGATAAATCTGCTCCAGCACGATATTCTCTATGTGCCGGCATATCCCGAATACCGAGTTGGGCAAAAAGCGCTTCGTCTTTTTCCAGCGCCGGATTTTTAGCTGTAAGTAGTGCTTCGCCTATAAAAATTGAATTTGCGCCAGCAAGGAAACATAATGCTTGCGTTTCATCCGACATGCCTTCGCGTCCGGCAGAAAGGCGAACAACCGTTTTTGGAAACACAATGCGCGCAACAGCTATACAGCGAACAAATTCCAATGGATTAATGTTCCCGGCATTTTCCAATGGTGTGCCAGCAATGGGAATAAGCATGTTAATCGGTAAGGATTGCGGATGTGGGGTAAGATTAGCCAGCGTGTGCAACATATCTGCATGATCGCTAACGCTTTCGCCCATGCCCAAAATACCACCGCAGCAAACATTGATGCCAGCATCTTGCACATATTTTAGGGTTTCTATACGTTCGGCAAAGCTGCGTGTGGTGATAATCTTATCGTAAAATGCTTCAGACGTATCAATATTATGATTGTAATAATCAAGCCCGGCCTGTTTCAAACGATGCGCCTGTTCTGCTGTAAGCATGCCTAATGTCATGCATGTTTCCATACCTAATGTGCGCACCCCTTTAATCATATCGCTGATATTATCTATATCACGATCCTTGAGTTCGCGCCATGCCGCCCCCATACAATAGCGCGTTGCCCCGGCAGCTTTGGCACGCTTTGCTCCTTCAATCACGGCATCGGCATCCATCAGTTTTTCGGCTTTTACACCAGTGGAAAATTTTGCACTTTGGGCACAATAATTACAGTCTTCAGGGCATCCGCCAGTTTTGATTGATAAAAGCGTGCTTTTTTGCACTTCATTGGCATCAAACCAATGGCGGTGGGTTTGTTGTGCCTTAAAAATCAAATCATTAAAGGGGCGTTCAAATAGCGCTAATATCTCTTCGCGGGTCCAGTCATGGCGGGGGGTCATATCTGATTGGGGGGTCATATGCATTATCTATTTGTGTTTTTATGGTGCTTATTTATGCTGGCTTATAGCGTTTTATCCACGCATATGCAATATGCTGATCAAGGTAAATAGGCGCCTTGCGGTATCGTCATCCATATCTACCGTGTCGGCAAGTTTTTGGCGTAATAAGTCTGCCCCCTCATTATGCAGTGCCCGTCGGGAGGCATCAATGGTTTCGATTTGTTCAGGCGTTTGGCGCATGGCGTCATAATAGCTTTCGCAAATAAATAGATAATCTTTAATCAGACGACGAAATATGCTCAATGCGACGTGTAGATGAGCGATCTCGGTGTCATCTATGCGGCGAATGGTTATGATCAAATGCCGCCCGTCGGCGGATAAAAAAAGCCGATAGGGTGCCGCTTCACCATTTTTCAAAATAAAGTGATTTTTTTGTAGAATATCTGCAATCGCAATTTGACGTTCATGCTCCATATCCACATTGCGTGCGACCAAATTAGGGTCGGAAAACGCAATATGGGTGATATGCCGCATTTCAGTCATGCGTTAATCGCTTTCATTTAATCTAATGCGAATAGAACGGGCATGTGCATCCAGCCCCTCACTATCTGCAAGCAAAGCGGCAGGCATACCAATGGTGCGCAGGCTTTGTGCGTCACAGGCAATAAGCGAGCTACGCTTCATAAAATTCAAAACCGATAAGCCTGACGCATAGCGTGCCGTGCGTGCTGTTGGCAAAACATGGTTCGGGCCAGCAATATAATCACCAATGGCTTCGGGGGTATGGCGTCCTAAAAACAAGGCGCCGCTATGGGTAATATGTTCGGCCATTTTATGTGGCTCTTCCACGGCTAATTCTGTATGCTCCGGCGCAAGCGTGTTCACAATATTAACTGCATTTTTGCGTAACTCATCAAGCACGATAATCACGCCGAAATTTTCCCAACTTGTGCGCGCAATATCAGCGCGGGGTAGCTGGCCAAGCTGTCGGGCAATTTCTGTTTCAACCGCATCGGCAAATGCGTCATCATCACACACAAGTATCGATTGTGCCTGTTCATCATGTTCGGCCTGGCTTAGTAAATCAGCCGCAATCCAGGCCGGATCATTTTGTGCATCGGCGACCACTAAAATTTCCGAAGGGCCAGCCAGCATATCAATTCCCACTGTGCCGAACACCTGTTTTTTTGCTTCCGTCACATAAGCATTCCCAGGGCCAACAATCACATTTACCGGTGCTATGCTATGTGTGCCATAGGCCAAAGCAGCAATGGCTTGTGCGCCACCTATGCGGTAAATTTCATCCACACCTGCCCGTTTCGCTGCTGCTAAAACCAGAGGGTTAATTTCACCATAAGGTGTCGGCACACTCATAACAATGCGCTTTACACCGGCCACACGTGCGGGAATGGCATTCATCAATACAGATGATGGATAGCTTGCCTTGCCGCCGGGCACATATAAGCCGGCAGCATCTATCGGTGTCCATTTATGGCCTATTCCTACCTGTGCAGCATCCGTGTAAAACATATCTTCGGGCTTTTGTGTTTCGTGATAGGCATAAATGCGTTGTGCTGCCAAATCCAATGCCTCACATAGCTTCACGTCACACTCTGCTTCTGCCGCATCAATTTCGGCTTGCGTAATGCGTAGCCTATCGGGTGTGAGTTTTTGGTGGTCAAATTTTTCGGTAAGCGCGATGAGACCGTCATCGCCTTTTGTGCGTATGGTGCTAATAATATCTTTTACATTAAGCTCAATATTATCTGCTTGCCCACGCGTAAGCTGTTTTACACGCATGAGTTTTTCAGCAAAATCTGTGTCATAATTATTAAAGCGTATCATGCACGGCATTTTAGCGTTCCTCTTCATGGCGCGGTATATGTTGTGCCTGCCAGGATTCCCCTATATCTTCCAATATGATATGACAATAATCAAGCTCTAATTCTATTTCACCTTTGCCGGAAAAAATAAGCCTTAGCCTTTGTGTTGCGGCATCATAATACAGGGATAAAAGGGATATAAAGTCTTTTTTATGTGAGAGATTTAATCCTCTAAAGCGTGCCGCGCATATAGCTTCAATGCGTAATGCACTGCGTATGCGTTGTTTATTTTCCTTCTCCCACATAAAGCGAGACAATAATAGAATAAACCGATTTTGCTCTTTTTGATAAGTGATGTCGTCGATTTGCACGATCGCATCTTGCGCATAAGCGGAGATAATATCTATATCAGCTTTATCACGTGCCAGAAGTTTCACCGTGTTCATGGTGTTGTCTCGCGCCATATTGTCGCTCCACATGCGGATAGTTTTTCTTCAAGTTTTTCATAGCCGCGATCCAGATGATAAATATCGCTAATCACGGTTGTGCCTTTGGCGCGCAAGCCGGCAATGGCCAGGGTTACGGATGCCCGTAAATCTGTAGCTCTTACTTGTGCGCCGCGCAATTCCGGCACACCAGTGATAAGCGCAGTATCGCCATCTAAACGAATGCGTGCCCCCAGCCGCGCGAGTTCCTGCACATGCATAAACCGATTTTCAAAAATGGTTTCCTGTATGCGGCTTGTGCCATCGGCATAGCACATAAGCCCCATAAAAGGTGCTTGCAAATCAGTGGCAAAGCCGGGATAGGGGGCGGTGATAATATCACATGGCAAGGGGCGCTCTAGCGTATTGGCAACACATATGCCGTTTTTGTTTTCGCTAAGTTTCACGCCAGCCTCTTGCATTGCTGGCAGCAATGCGCCCAATTCAGCAAACGTAATGCCGGTAAGCGTTGCCTTGCCACATGTTGCTGCAATAGCCAGTGCATAAGCGCCGGCTTCAATACGGTCAGGGATGACACGATGGCGCGCACCAGATAATTTGTCCACGCCAGTGACTTCGATTTTACGTGTGCCAAGCCCTGTTATTTTCGCGCCCATTTTAATGAGACAGTCTCCCAGATTTATGATTTCAGGTTCCATGGCCGCATTGGTAATGGTTGTTACCCCTTCGGCCAGGCTTGCTGTCATAAGCAAAACATGGGTTACACCGACCGAAACCAGAGGTAAGTCAATGCGTGTGCCTTTTAAGCCATGCGGTGCATGTGCAATAATATAGCCCTTATCAACCGAAATATCTGTGCCCAAGGCGCGTAAACTTTTCAAATATAAATCAACCGTGCGCGCACCAATGGCGTCTCCGCCGGGCAATGATACACGCGCTTGTCCGCAACGTGCCAAGAGAGGGCCGATAACCCAAAAACTTGCCCGCATTTTCGATACCAATTCATAAGATGCCGTTACATTACGAATGTGTGATGCGCGCATGGTTAAGTGGGATCCCACCATATCCACCGTTGCACCAATATCGCGCAATAAGTCCATGAGCGTTGATGTATCAGTTAGGCGTGGTGCATTCTCAAAATGCAAGACCTCATCGGTTAATAAGCCGGCCACCATAAGTGGCAAAAGCGCGTTTTTTGCACCACTAATTGGAATTTCACCGGTAAGCTGTGCGCCACCTTCTATAATAATACGTTCCATTACGGGGCTTTCTTTGTATTGGTTTTGCGTTTAGCGGCTTTGCGCTTTTGTAAATTGGCACGTAATGCCTGTTTCAGGCGGTTGGTTTTCTCTTGCGATTTAACTTTTTTTGTAACCATAAAAGTGGATTTACCCTATATTGTTACATCTATAAAGTCTTTTATAGGGGGTATGATCTTAAAAATCGGCTTGCAAGAGAGTAAGCACTGTGGCATTTACCAATGCGTGTAATAGCAAATATGCTGCCGTAGCTCAGGGGTAGAGCACTCCCTTGGTAAGGGAGAGGCCGAGAGTTCAATTCTCTCCGGCAGCACCATTTTAGCCTTGCTATCTGGGTTAAATATGTTCATTATACATATATGTTCGCGTAAAGGAGTTGTGATGATGCGTAATGTGAAATATGGTGTGTTCTTTATACTGGCTTTAGGTTTAAGCGCATGTTCTATGCCGCAATATGAAAGCCGCTTTGTGCCCATAAAAGGATTTGATAAGCCGGAACCTTATAAGGCCTCGGAAAAATTTTGCTATGAATATGCCACCACAACAGCGACACGTTTATCAAGCGCCGCACAACCCCATGGCGGACGACATGGCAGCGGACAAGTCAATATAACTGATTCAGCAGTGGTTTATGATATTTCGCGCGATGAAGTGACCTTTAACACAGATGATTTTGACCAAAAACTGGAAAGCTGCATGGAATCTAAAGGCTACCAGCTGGTTGAACGGTGCGTAAAAAATTGCACAGCAACAAGCGATGATGAACAAGAGATTTCTGTGAAATCTGCAACACCGCCTGCAAAAGAAACCAAGCAGGATTAAGTTTTACACCACGTTATAAACAAGCATCTTTGTGTAAATCGTTTTATAAGTAACCCTTCTCAAAACATGGGGATATGGGCCATGTGTCATCTAGCGTATAGACACGATTTTGCATTTATTTTGCCCGTCCCTTTATTTTTTCAAAGGTGCGAAACCCCCCAAGCCCTAAAAGGGCATAAAGCAGCGTCATAAGACTATCATAATCCAAGGCGGGTAAATCCGTTATCGTAAAGGCCCAGATTGCAAAATCCCGAATAATATAGGCATAGGCCAGGGTTAGACCACATACCCAGCCGATGAAAGGCCGCCACCCGGCCACCCAAATGCTCCGATGCCCGGCTTCGATTTTATTGATTTCTGTCTGTATAAGCTGCGGTTGCTGGCTGATGCGTGCTAATATGGCTTTTTTGTCGAGCTTTTCTTCATCTGATGTGAAAAGATTATCCAGCATTGTGCCTAAAGCGGTGATGGGTTGGGTAGCCGTGGGTAGAATTTTATCCAGCATTTATGTCTCCTATCTCTGATAGGACAGAGCATAAGCGCATTTTCATATGCGGGGATAAAGTAAGTGGCGTTTATTTTGTGCCTAAATCAACTTCCAAATGCGAAATGGCATGCACAAGGCTATTGGGCGCATATTTCGCTTTGCCTGTCCATTTAATATTGGGAAAGCGGTCGAGTATACGCTCATAGGCGGTTTTAAGCTGCATGATAGCGGTGCGCTGCCCAAGGCAGACATGCGGGCCCGTGCCAAAAGCCAAATGCTCGCTTGCATTATTACGGAAAATATCCATTCTCTCCGGATCATGAAACACATCCGGATCACGATTGGCGCCGGCATACCACATAGATACTTTTTCGCCTTTCGCCATTTTTTGTCCCGAAAGTTCGGCATCTTCCTTCAAAACGCGCCGCATATACATAACGGGTGATACCAGACGCAAAGCCTCGGGCACCATTTTTTCAACCAAAGATAAATCTTTTACGATGAGGTCTTTTTGGTCGGGAAATTGAGTGAGCAATTTCATTGTGCCGCTTAGGGAATTACGCGTTGTATCATTGCCCGCAAAAATAATCAGCAACCATGACCCGTCAAGATATTGCTGTGTCATCGGCGCGCCGTCAACCTCGGTTGTGGCGATGATGGTTAAGAGATCATCACGCGGATTTTTACGGCGGTCTGCCAATACTTTTTCACCATAACGGAACATTTGTCGTATATTCCAGATAAATTTGAGCACGAAAAGCGGGCTTAAATTCTGGTCTGGATTGGTGACAATATATTGTGCGTTTTCCAGATAATGCATCCAGCGAATAATTTTGGGGCGGTCTTTTTCATCCACCCCCAGCATTTCGCATAATGTAAACATCGGCAGCTGCTCAGAGAACATGGGCACCATATCCACAATCGGGCCTTGTTCTTCCATTTTGTCCAATAGCTGGTCAACTTTCTTTTCTACTTTCTTTTGCAGTTTGGCGATATAATCAGGCGTGAAAAACGGGCGATGCGCCATACGCAAGGGAATGTGATAAGGCTGGTCAAGATTGATAAGGCTGTTTAGGGTGGCCGCGCTTAGGCGTTTTGGCCCTTTCAGCTCGGCATCATAGCCGAGCAAAATACCGCCTTCTTGTGAGGAAAATATTTTCGGGTTTTGGTCGCAATATTTAATGTCTTCATACCGCGTCAGCGTCCAGCATCCGGCAACACGATCGCGCACAGTCTCGGGCGAGTCGTGCCAGGCAACGGGTGCTTGCTCCCGCAATTTGTTGAAGTAATCATAGGGCTGTCCTTGTGTGAAGCCCATAACGTCGAATATATCAAAATCTTTGGGCGTTTCATAAATCGGGTCATATTTGGGTTTATAATAGCCCGGTTCGCGTTGAATGACATCTGATAATGCGTCCATGGTTAGCTTCCTTATATATAGAATAAAATGGGGTAAGGCGTGTTTACCTTACCCCGTTTCATTAAGCGACTTCGAATAAGCCGGCAGCACCCATGCCGCCGCCAATACACATTGTGACGACAACATTTTTGGCATTGCGGCGTTTCCCTTCCATCAGCGCGTGGCCTACAAGGCGTGCCCCCGTCATGCCGAAAGGGTGTCCGATGGCGATTGAACCGCCATTGACATTATATTTCTCATTATCAATGCCCAAACGGTCACGCGAATAAAGGGCTTGGCTGGCAAAGGCTTCATTAAGCTCCCATAGGTCAATATCATCAACGCTAATCCCATGGCGTTCCAACAGGCGTGGCACAGCAAATACGGGGCCGATACCCATTTCATCTGGTTCGCAACCGGCAACGGCAAAGCCTTTGAAAATGCCCAGAGGTTCTACGCCACGGCGTTCGGCTTCTTTGCCTTCCATCACCACAACGGCAGCGGCACCATCGGAAAGCTGCGAGGCATTGCCTGCGGTGATATAATTGCCTTCACCGCGCACAGGCTGCAAGCTGCTTAACCCCTCCAGCGTGGTTTGCGGGCGGTTACATTCATCACGATCAACCGTGTAATCGACAATGCTTTCTTCACCGGTTTCTTTATTTACCATTTTCATTTTTGTTTGCATGGGCACGATTTCATCGGCGAACAAACCGGCTTCTTGTGCTGCGGCCATACGTTGTTGGCTTTGCAGGGAATATTCGTCTTGTGCTTCGCGCGATACATTATAGCGTTCGGCAACAATATCTGCCGTTTCGATCATGGGCATCCAAAGGGCAGGGAAGGTTTCCTGCAATTTTTCTTCGAAAATATGATTTGTATTCATGCCTTGCATAGACACCATTGAGATTGATTCCACACCTGCACCGATTGCAACGGGAACATTCTCATTCAGCACGCGCCCTGCGGCCATGGCGATGGTTTGCAAGCCCGATGAGCAAAAGCGGTTTACGGTAACGCCTGATGTGGTGACCGGACAACCTGCCCATAAGGCGGCCATGCGCCCGATATTATTACCGGTTGCGCCTTCGGGGTTGCCACAGCCCATAATCACGTCTTCGATTTCGCCCGGGTCAACCTTGGCGCGTTCGATAGCATGTTTTATAGCATGTCCGCCCATTGCGGCACCATGTGTCATGTTAAAGCCGCCGCGTCCTGATTTTGCCAATCCGGTGCGCGCGCTTGAAACGATTACAGCTTCTCTTGTCATAAATAATCTCCCTTCATATAAGTGTTAGATAAGATGGGCGTAACATGCGATAGAATGGCACAAATTTCAATAGAAAATAGTTCGATTTTATATATAAGAGCGTATTATACCGAATATCCGGCGCTAACATGAATGGAAACACTAAAAATGAGGGTGTTTATGGGGCGATTCATAGAGTTTAATGGGTGATTTTGTATATAGAGCACGATTTTTTACTTGACAACTAATTCTAGGCATACAAATAATATCAGCTGTTTCCGAAAAAATTCATCCTTGTTTTCAGTTTATGATATAAAATAAGGGCGAATCGAAAAAACCTAAAGTTATGATGACGGGAGACGTTAATGATAGTAGAAACAGTGAGAGTCCGCCTGTGACAAATCCAATTATGACAACCGAAGAATACACGCCGTCAGAATTTGATTTGTTGTCTTATGAACAAGAAGTCGGAAGATTGGCCGCCGAAAGACCTACTATGCGAGGAGCGGAAGGGCTTTATTTCAACTCTGGCCAATATCATGCAAAAATTGTTATAGAAAAATTACTCAATGTAGCGAAGGACAAAATATCCATTTTTTCTGCGGGGTTAAATAAAAAAGTATTTAGCCAAGATATATTTGACGTGGTTCTTAAGACTGTGAAGGCAGAAAATATTCGTATTGTTTTATCTGACCCTGAAGGTGAAGAAACAAATCAAGATCTCGTAGGATATCTGCAGGAAAAAGGAGTAGAAATTAAGACATTCCGTGAAATAGGAAATCATTTAATTACTGTTGATGGTGATTGTTTCCGTTTCGAAACAGATTTAGAAAAAATGATTGCATTCTACGGATTTGGTGATAAAGACTATACTGAAAATTTAGACTCTTCCTTTAATAAAATTTGGGCTGTAGCGGATTACATTTCTCCTAAAACTTCCAATCCCTCCGAAGCATAAAATTAAATTGAGGGACGGAGAGAATGAATGTTGCATCTAGCTTTATAACTCTTTATGGTCTGGCAACGGCTATGAGTTTATCTTATTTGACGTTACCTGATTATCGTTACAGGAATCGGATAAAGCAGACTCTTCTAGCAGAGTTGAAGGAAGGCGTAGATAGTAAGGAGTTATCTTTCAAACTAGATTTAATTTCTCGCATGTATAAAGAGAGACGAGAGATAAAACATTAGGGCGAAGAAAAACCTGTAATTGCGGATTGGTTAAGGTTTCTTGTAAAGGTCATTTCCATGGCAGATGGGGTTATGCCGAATAAAAAAATAGATTCAACTACAGGTAATAATGAAGCCCCTGACTGGTTCGGAAAATGCCACGGAAAATTTTTTGTAAATTTTTATATGAAGCATTTAGATAACTTTATTGTGACTGTTCTCGCGGGTTTTTCTCTTTTGGTTTCTGCCGTGACTTTATCTACTGTGATTTTCTCTTACGATATTAACTTATCTATAGAATTAAAGAAGTTTTTTTTCGCTATTGGGGTTTTAGGAATTATTTGTCCTCCTCTTTTTGCATTTATAGGCCGTCACATAATTTATAGAAGCGCCCGTAAACACATCAAAATTGCAAAACGCTCTCTTTCTGGAGAATACAAACTGGATGCTCTTAAAAAATTTGACGCAAAAGTTGACGATTTAATAGAAGAGGAAGAAGGGCAAAATCAAGTTGCTTCCACAACACCAACGCCCGATGATGCATCCTAAGCGGTTATAACGACTATTTGCTTTACAGTAATATCCGCCTCATTCTACTTGAATATTAACACGTCCAACAGCAAATTGACTCACATATAGAAAGACTTATGCTGCTTCCCGATGTCGGCAATGCATCTGGCGACCGGAAGATGGTTTGTGCACCCCGCACGAGCAACCATCTTTAGGCAAAGCCCTGGACATACATGATTGCCTTCCGGTCATAAAATAGCGAAACGACCACAAAACACGCAATGAAACATGAATGGTGGCCGGGAGTAAAAAATCGCCAGAAACGACCGCAATCATCTTTAGGACAGGCCTTGGACATACATGATTGCCTCCCGGCCTAAAAGGTCAGGAGACATTTTTCACGATATGTCATACCGTTCTGGGCGAGTTTTTTAGACTCCAAAAGCAGGGATTGACCTGCCTTCACCATAGATAGTTACATGATTAAAAAGTGACGTCAACCAAAAAGCAAGCGGCTTATATGCTGAATTTATGAATAAACACTTGCATTTAGGGCAATTTTTTTTCAAAACGGCACATATGAAAAGGGAGAGATGAAAAGGGAGTTATGACATTATGAGCATGGAACATGATAAAATGCCGGTTCTCATTGGGGCAGGGCTTGCCGTGCAGCGCGAAAAAGATGCCACAAAAGCAAAATCACCCATCGGCCTGTTACAGCAAGCCACCGAATCCGCCCTTGCTGATACGGGGCAGGGGCGCGCCGTCCAAGCTGCCCTCACTTCGATCGCGGTGGTGCGCTTTGTTACGGATTCGCCCGAAGCACGCGGCTTTCCGATTGGGCGCTATTCCAATCCCGGGCGTAGCTTGTCTAATGCGTTGGGGCTTCAGGTGGAAAAATGTTTTTATGGCCCCACGGGCGGTAATACGCCACAATTTATCATCAATGATATGGCGACCCGCATTGCAGAAGGGGAAATTGATATGGTCGCCATTAGCGGTGGCGAAACTCTGGCTTCGCTTACGCGCGCCATGACACAGAATGTTGACCGGCGTAAAGAGTGGAATGAGCTTCTGGATGAAGCGCCGATTTTATTGGGTGAAGAAAAACCCGGCTCAACCGAATTGGAAACGCGTCACGGCATGAATTTTCCGGTAAATGCTTATCCCCTGCTGGAAAATGCCTATCGCAAGGCAAAGGGGCGCGATATGCACAGCCATATGCAGGCGATTGGTGCGCTTATGGCGCCGTTCACTGCGATTGCGGCGCAAAATCCGTATAGCTGGTTCCCGATTACCCGCACAGCAGAAGAATTGATAGAAGCGAATGAAACAAATCGCTGGGTGGGCTACCCTTACCCGAAATATCTAAATTCGGTGATACGGGTTGACCAGGCCGCCAGCGTGATTATGACTTCCGTCAAACATGCGCGCGAATTGGGCATTGCAGATGATAAGCTGGTTTATCTGCATGGCGGTGCCGATGCCAATGAGATTTGGAATATTTCTGAACGCCGCGATTTACACCGCTCTTACGCGATACATGAAATGGGCAAAACAGCATTAAATATGGCCGGCTGGTCGATTGACGAGATAGATTATTTTGACCTTTATTCATGCTTTCCGATAGCCGTCGAAGTGGCGCGCGATGAATTGGGGATTGCTGAAACCCACCCGCGCCCGCTAACCGTAACAGGGGGCTTGCCCTATTTTGGTGGGGCAGGCAATGCCTATACTTTATTATCCGTTGCAAGCATGATACAAAAATTGCGTGAAAAACCCGGCAGTAAAGGCATGTGCACCGGCAATGGGTGGTATTTGACCAAACATTCTATGGGACTTTATTCAACCACTATGCCCAAACAGGCATGGCAGCGCCCGCCTGTGGAAAGCCTACAGGTAAAAATAGATGCCGGCCCGCATAGCGAGATAATTGAAAAGCCGCACGGCATGGGGGTTATTGATACATATACCGTCATTCACCCTGCCGGCAAGCCGCGCATGGCCATTCTTATCGGCCATATGGTTGAAGGCGGCAAACGCTTTATTGCCAATATAAAAGATGATGACGCCGCTCTGGATAGGCTAATGCAGGAAGATTATATCGGCGCGCAAGGCATGCTTACAAGCGATGCGCAGGGCATTAACCATTTTGCCTTGCATGAATGAGCTTTATTTAACGGCAAATATCGCTTTAGCTGTAAATATATAATCATTTTCGGGCATCGGCTTTGCTTCACCGCACCAGGCACGGCCTTCGACAAACACTAAAGAGCGGGTTTTGCGCGTTACCCATGCCGTTCCCTGTAGCCATGCACCGGTTTGGGCAGGCTCAAGAAAATCGGTAATAAGCTGCGCCGTCACCGAACGCGCCACACCACTACGAAACACAGCCGTGGCAAGCAGGCCATCGGCAAACAGGCTTAAAAAGCCACCATGGGTAATGCCACGACTATTGGCGTGGCGCGCTTGTAGCCTTATGCCATGGCGAAACGCGCCCGCTTCTGCCCAGTGATACCAGGGGCCATTATAGCTGGTAAAAGGGCCGCGCCGAACAGATTTTTGAAATGGCGACGGTGCGTTATCGGGTAAATCATCCATAAAGATTGCCCTATAGAGCGCTTATTATTGTGTGTTTATGATTTGTGCACCGGCATCAATGCGCCGGACCTCGGCGGCCATCAACCCACGCGGACCCTTACCATAACGCACCGAAATATGTTGCCCCGGCACAAGTGTCTCAAGCCCTGCAAGGCGCAAAACTTCCATATGCACAAAAATATCGGGGCTATTGTCATCGATATGCACAAAACCATAGCCGCGTGTGCGGTTAAACCATTTCACCACAGCCTTTTTGAAATCACCTATATCGGAAATTTCCGAAATCAGGCTTGTTGGGCGTGGCAGGCTGGTCGCAATATCTGCATTGCTATTATCAACGGATAAAATATGGTCTGCCTGTAAGCCTTGCGTGCGTTGAACGACTGTGCACGTTATTTTAGCCCCCGGATAAAGCATCTCATGACCAGCGGCGTTTAGGGTGGAATGATGAATCATAATATCGTCTGTATTATCGCCGCAATTCATAAAGCCATACCCCTTCGCGGCATCAAACCATTTTACGGTGCCGCAGATGGCCACCGGATCATCACTTGCGGTATGATTATCTACTATGCTGTCTTCAGCATCAACCATTAAAGACATTTTACCCCCTTACATTATTCCCGATACATATTATGGAATATTATAAGGGTAAATTATTACTTAAAGGTTAATTCCTGTTAGCTGTGTCAAACAGGCACCGATTTCTTCATGTAAAACAAGGTCGGCCATATCGTCTAGGTCAGTCGCCTCGCGATTGATAATAACCAGCTTTGCACCATTGCGCTTAGCCACTACCGGAAACCCCGCTGCCGGATAAACCTGTAAGGATGATCCGATAGCAATGAATAAGTCACACGCCAATGTTGCATTTTGGGCGCGCTCCATTTCATGTTCCGGCATGGATTGCCCGAAAGAAATTGTTGCCGTTTTTACAATGCCGCCACATATATCGCATGTAGGAGCAGATTTTTGTTCGTAGGACTTAAAAATCTGTTCAATATCAGAAAGTTCGAAACGGGCATGGCAGTCCAAACATGTTGCATAAGTTGCATTGCCATGTAACTCAATAATTTGCATGGCGGCAATGCCCGAATCCTGGTGCAAATTATCAATATTTTGCGTAATCACATGGCTCACCGTGCCCTGTTTTACAAGCTGTGCGATGGCTTTATGCCCGCTATTGGGTTTTGCTGTGCTTATCTCTTTATCCATAGCAAATTTGCGTTTCCAGGCTTCAATGCGCGTTGCTTCTGAGGCAATAAAGTCTTGAAACATAATGGGTTTCATGCGCGTCCATATACCGCCGGGGCTACGAAAGTCAGGAATTCCCGATTCTGTGCTCACCCCTGCGCCGGTAAAAATCACCGCGCGCTTGCATGTTCCAAGCCAATTTCGTAAAATATCCGACATTATTGTCTCCTTGCCCTAAATTCGTCAAATTATCATTATATAAGGGTATGCTTGCATAGTATTTGGAATTTTACCATAACAGATAAAATCTGTGCCATGAAAAGGATATACAATGAAATATTTGCACACGATGATCCGTGTTTCTGATTTAGAACAATCACTTGAGTTTTTTTGCACACATTTAGGCTTAGACTATATACGGCGTATTGATGTTGAAAGTGGCAGATTTACGATTGTATTTCTTGCGCCCTCTGGTCAGCCGGATGCACAAATCGAGCTTACGCATAATTGGGATGCGGAAGCGTTGGATGAAGGGCGCAATTTCGGGCATTTGGCATTTGAGGTGGATAATATTTATGCAACATGCGAAAAATTACAAAAAGCAGGAATTACGATCAACCGTCCACCGCGTGATGGCTATATGGCCTTTGTGCGCTCGCCAGATAATATTTCGATTGAGCTTTTACAAAGTGGTGACGCCCTTGCGCCAGCAGAGCCATGGGTATCTATGGAGACTGTAGGGCATTGGTGAAACGCATTTTTCTTTTTGCATTTTTTGTTTCTTGTAGCTTTGCTCTTGTAAGTGAAAGTTTTGCTCAGCAGCGCGGCGGTGGGCGACCAGGACGCGATGGAGAACGCCGTGGTGTCGCCGCGCGCGGTGTAAAGGCTAACCCCTATCTTACCGCCTATCACTTACGTGTAGAAGGAAAATATGAAGCGGCAATAGAATTATTAACCCCATTAGCCGATTTAGGGCGTGGCTATGAAGACGCCCAGCTCTTGCTTGGTAAAACCATATTGGAAAGCATCAATTTGGCAGAAAATGCCGATATGATGCCGCTTAGCGATGATGAGCGCGATGTCTTTTTGGAACATGAAAAATTCGATGAAGCGATGGAATGGATTGAAAGTGCAGCCAATGCGGATAATTTTTCGGCGCAGGCATTTTTGGTGCGGCTTTATTTGGTTAATCTTACACCGGAGATTAACGCGGCTGATGCAGCAAAATGGGCGCATTTATATTTGAAAAATTCGCGGCGTCAAAGTTTGGGGGCACCAATAGAAGCACAAGCCGATATTGACCGCTTGCAAAATTCTATGAGTAGGCGTAATTGGCTTTTAGGCAAAGAACAAGCCCGCCTATGGACGCCGACATTTGGTGAGAAAAAAGCCATCCCCCTCCAAGGCTTTGAGTTTGGGGAGCCACCAATGGGCGGGCGTAGGTCACAAAGTGGCACGCGGCCACAAGGGGGCGGGGGGCTGCCAGATGGTGGTCGCCCACGTTAGGAAAAGTAGCTCATGCGTTTTTATATCATATTATCATTCATGCTAAACCCCTTATATTTATGGAGTGCCTATGCACAGGAAACCGAAACAAGGCAGGAGGTAGCCTATTTTTCTGCCGGGCATTTCTGGTATGCTGAAGCAGATTTTGAAGCACGTCCCGGTGTTAAAACGGTGATTTCCGGCTTTATGGCAGGGGCAAAAGCCAATGCCACAACACAGAATAATAATGATACGTCATCTATCCGCCGTTATGTTGTGCAGGTAGCTTATGATCCAGCACAAATAAGCTATCAAAATTTGCTCAGTGCCTTTTGGCGGATGCATGACCCCACTGACCCTGACGGGTCTTTTACCGATCGGGGCATAATGTATAGTTCGGCAATTTTTTACGTGACCGAAGCACAAAAAAGAGCGGCACAAGGTGCAATCGCTGCCCTTTCTGCATCAAAATTTGCAGCCCCCATAGTAACGGCCATTTTACCCGCCGGCACATTTTATGCAGCAGAAGAGCACCAGCAAGATTATTATAAGCGTAATTCTATACGTTATGAATATTACCGCTTTCGCACAGGGCGCGATACGTATCGCGCGCAAATATGGGATAATGATAATATCATCTATCAAATAACCGAATAGCTAGCATAGTCACACGAATTGGTGGCGGTTGGCTTATTAAGGATTGTGCCACTTATCTTGCTGAGCATTGCGTTGTTTTTTATAATAAAATGGCACGCCCTAGGGGAATCGAACCCCTCTTTCCAGGTTGAAAACCTGGCGTCCTAACCGATAGACGAAGGGCGCACAAGCCGAAAGATGAAGCTGATATATCCTTATTTTGAAAAAATATCAAGCATTCAAATCTGGTAAAATATCATGAATGATAAATTGCACATCACGCCGCCCCTGCCAGTTATCGGCACGCAAATAGCCAGCAATATGACATGTGCCTGCTTGGGCGCGTAATGCGGCACGCACATCCTCCGAAACGGAGGCAAATGCCATCGCCTTTATTCCTTTGCCACCATTGCTGCTTGCGATAATGCAACGCATATGGTTGCCCTGTGCGCCGACAGCATCTGCCTTGATGATGCGGGAATGCATTAAGGCAAAGCGCGGTTCGGGGTTTCCGGCACCAAAGGGGCCAATTTGTTGAACAAGCTCATAAAGGTCACGTGTTGCGGCAGATGGGTTTAGCGTGGCATCAATCTTCAGCCTATGCGGTTCATGGCTGATAAAGGGGGCGATTGCATCGTGTAAATAGGTGGTGAAGGTTTCCATTCTGTCACGTGTAAGGCTTACACCTGCCGCCATTGCATGCCCGCCGCCGCTTTGAATAATCCCCTGCGCGACGGCACGCGCAATAATCGCGCCAATATCGCACCCTTTTACAGAGCGGGCTGACCCTTTAATCATGCGCGCTTCGTCAATGGCCAGAACAAAACTCGGGCGATTATATTTATCCTTAAGGCGTGAGGCGACAATCCCGACAACACCCGGATGCCACCCTTCACTGGCGACAAGCAAAACAGGGGGCGGGCTATTTTTATCAGCTATTTGCGTCTCCACCATAAGCTGCGCCTGGGTTAAAACATCTGCCTCAATCGCCTGGCGTTCAAGATTATACTGGTCAAGCCGCAAAGCCAGCGCGTGCGCCTCATCCATATCCGTGCTACTTAGCAAGCGTATCCCCAATTCGGATTCACCCACCCGCCCGCCAGCATTGATGCGTGGACCAAGTTGAAACCCCACTTCATAAGTGCCTAACGTTTCTTGTGCACGGGCAATATGTGCAAGTGCTGCAAGCCCTATATTTTCTTTGCGTGCCATAATTTTTAGCCCCTGTAACACAAAGGCACGATTTACCCCTTGCAAGGGCACAACATCGCAAATTGTGCCCAGTGCAACCAAATCCAAAAGCGCTAATAAATCGGGTTCTTTTTTATTTTCTGTAAAAAAATTCTGTGTTCGTAAATAGCGATTAAGCCCCACCAGCAGCATGAATACCACACCCACAGCGGCCAAATGGCCTAACCCGCTCATATCATCGGGGCGGCGCGGATTAACCAGAGCGTTTGCGATGGGCATATCTGTGCCGGTTTGATGGTGGTCAAGCACTATCACATCCACACCCAGCTGTGCTGCATGCGTTAAGGCTTCATGTGCCATTGTGCCGCAGTCAACTGTGATGATTAGCTGTATGCCTTCATCATATAAATGTTGGAAGGCAGATTTTGTTGGGCCATAACCCTCGCGCACGCGGTCGGGGATATAAACGCGCACATCCTTTTGAAGGGCGCGCATATAGCGCATGAGCAGGGCAGACGATGTTGCACCATCTACATCATAATCACCGAATACGGCGATTTTTTCCTGTCCTATTAGTGCTGTATGAATCCGTTTAACTGCTTTGTCCATATCCGTAAGGGTAAGCGGGTCGGGCAGTGTATCGCGCAAGCGGGGTGATAGATAAGCCTCAATATCATCGGGCGCAATATCACGCATGACCAGAAGCCGGGCTAAAATTTCGGGTAAGCCAAAGCGTTGTGTGAGCATTAAAATATGGCGATCATTTACGCTTTGCATGTGCCATATATTCCCCGCCGCCGAACGCATATGCGGTGAGAATATGGAAGAAGGCTCTTGCGGGGCAGACATGTTTAATTATCTAAATGGAATTTATCCTTATGGGTATGGCGTGCTTTAATCCAGCGCATTGTGCCAGTTGAAGAACGCATGAGCAATGTATCCGTCCAAACTTCTTTGCCATTATACGTTATGCCATCCAGCATTGTGCCACGCGTTACGCCAGTGGCAGAAAAAATAACATCCCCTTGCGCCATTTCGCTGGCATTATATTTTTTGCTAGGGTCTTTTATACCCATTTTTTCGGCACGGCTTTTTTTCTCATCTGTATCCAAAATCAGGCGTCCTTGTATAAACCCGCCTGTGCAGCGCAAAGCTGCGGCGGCAAGCACACCTTCAGGCGCGCCCCCTGTGCCCATATACATATCAATTCCGGTGCTCGGATCTGTGGTGTGAATGACACCGGCTACATCACCATCGCTAATAAGCGTTACGCGCGCGCCTAATTCACGGCACGCCGCAATCATATCGCCATGACGTGGACGGTCTAAAATACATATATTCACTTGCTGCATATCAACGCCTTTGGCTTTGGCAACGGCTTTTACATTTTCTGCCGGTGTGGCATCCAAATCCACCAGATTATCAGGCAAACCATTACCTATGGCAATTTTTTCCATATAGACATCAGGCGCATAAAGCAGGCTTCCTGCTTCGGCAAGGGCAATCACGGCAAGGGCATTATTCATTCCCTTTGCGGTTAATGTGGTGCCCTCAAGTGGGTCGAGAGCAATATCAACTTTTGGCCCTTTTCCGGTGCCGACTTTTTCGCCGATATAAAGCATGGGTGCTTCATCGCGTTCACCTTCGCCGATCACGACTTCGCCGTCAATATCCAGCGCATTAAGCTCGCGGCGCATGGCGTCAACTGCGGCTTGGTCAGCTGCTTTTTCATTTCCCAATCCAGCTAATCTCGATGCAGCAACGGCTGCACGTTCTGTTACACGCGCGACCTCCAGTGCTAGTTCGCGGTCAATCGCACTTTGAATAGGTTTAGACATAATATTCCCTCTAATAATACTTATGATTAACTTTCCATAACTGGTAACATAATCATTTCAGATTTTATAGTGTCATGTTTTGCCAGATTTTGTAAAGCCTGCTCAACTGTGGATTTCTGTGTTTTATGGGTAATAAATATTACGGGCAAAAATGCGCCGCCCATTTCATTTTCTTTTTCGCTATGGGCGCGCTGAATAATCTCTTCGATTGACACATCATGCTCTGCCAATAGACGCGTAACCAATGCCATACTTCCAGACTTATCAGATATATTAAGGCGTAAATACCACCGACAGGCGGCAGCTTCGCTATGGCTGTTATTTTGTTGAATATCTTTTAACGGGGCAGCAAAAAAATGTGCTTTTCTGCCATGCACAATATCAGCGAGATCCCCTATAACAGCGCTTGCCGTTGCACCACCACCTGCACCGGGACCTTGCAAAAGCAAAGATCCGATCGGTTCGGCTTCAATAAGAAGGGCATTATCAACCCCCATTACATGCGCGAGCTTATGGCTTTGTGGTATGAGCATGGGGGATACGGTTTGCAAGATGCCGGTTTTATCTTGTGCCGCAACACCCACCAAACGCAAAGTATAACCCAGCTCTTTAACGGCGGCAATATCATGTTCACGAATTTTGGTAATGCCGCTTAAGGTGACATCATCTAAGCGTGGGGCAATGCCAAAACAAAGCGCGGCAAGCAGGGTAAGTTTTTGTGCCGCATCAATGCCTTCAACATCAAAATGCGGATCTGCTTCTGCATAGCCTTTGGCTTGCGCCTGTTTGAGTATGGTTGAAAAATCACCCCCCCGCGCCGTCATTTCGCTTAGAATAAAATTACACGTGCCATTCAAAATGCCCGATATACGTTTGACTTTATTGCCAATCAAAGCCTCACGTAAGGTCTTGACGACCGGAATGCCACCCGCAATCGCTGCTTCATAATAAAGCGTTGCTTTATTGTCTTCCGCGAGGCGCGCAAGCGAAACGGCATGTTTGGCCAGCATGGCTTTATTCGCGGTTACAACCGACTTTCCCGCACATAGAGCAGCTTTTACCACTTCATAAGCAATGCGATCTTCCCCGCCTATCAGCTCGACAACCACATCAATATTTTTATCATTCGCCAATGCAAGCGGTGTATCAACCCATTTTATACCGGATAAATCCAGCCCGCGCATTTTGGTCTTATCGCGTGCACTAACCGCAACAATATCCACCTGTGGTGCTGTGTGTTGTCGCAAGGCATGAATAACCGCCATGCCGACAGTGCCGAGACCGGCGATCGCAATTCTTGGCACGGCTGTTTCCATATTTATGTCTTGCCTTTTTCAAATAACTTTTTCAAATTGCGGGCAGCTTGACGAATGCGATGCTCATTTTCAACCAGAGCAATCCGCACATAATGATCACCATATTCGCCAAATGCAATGCCGGGTGATACAGCAATCTGTGCTTCATTGATGAGTAATTTTGAAAATTCGACCGATTTCAAATGCAAAAAATCTGAGGGGATTTTTGCCCATGCAAACATGGTTGCAGGTGGTGCTGTAATGTCCCATCCGGCTTTGCTGAAACGTTCAATCAATACATCGCGCCTGCTTTTATAAATTTTTCGGATGTCTTGCGAAACCTCTACCGGGCTATCTAATGCTGCGATTGCAGCAACTTGAATGGGGGTAAATGCCCCATAATCCAAATAGGATTTTATGCGTGTAAGCGCGGCAATTATACGCTGATTACCCACAGCAAACCCGATCCGCCAGCCGGGCATGGAGAAACTTTTGGAAAGCGAACTATATTCCACAGCAATATCTTTTGCGCCGTCAATTTGCAAAATAGACGGGGGGGGATTAGTCTCATCAAAATATATTTCGGCATAGGCGAGGTCGGATAAAATGAGCAATTCATGGCGTTTTGCATAAAGAACGGCTTCTTTATAAAAATCCAGATCCACCATTTGTGCGGTCGGGTTAGACGGAAAATTAAGCACCAATGCCTTAGGGCGTGGATGACTATGCGCCATTGCTCTATCCATAGTTTCAAAAAAATCATATTCACCCGTAATGGGGAGGTGCCGAATTGTTGCGCCCGAAATGGTAAAGCCGAAAGCATGTATCGGATAGGACGGGTTGGGCACCATAATCACATCACCCGGCTCGGTAATGGCCTGGGCTGTATTTGCCAGCCCTTCTTTTGAGCCTATCGTGGCAACGATTTCGGTTTCGGGGTCGAGTTTTACGCCGAAGCGCCGTTCATAATAGCGTGCCTGCGCGCGGCGAAGGCCAGGAATACCCCGCGATGCTGAATAGCGATGCGTGCGCGGATTACGCACAGTTTCTACCAGCTTTTCAACAATATGTGACGGTGTTGGCAAGTCAGGGTTTCCCATGCCAAAATCTATAATATCCGCCCCTTGCGCGCGCGCTTGTGCTTTCAAACGATTAACTTGTTCAAACACATAAGGCGGCAATCTTTGAATACGGTGAAACTCTTCTGTCATCTTTCATATACACTTAAAAATATGTAGCTTCGCTTATAGCGGAATTTCTTGTAATGTAAATATTTTGAATTTAGCCGGTGTAATTTGTTGCCATAATTTCGGCTTCGGCAACCAGTTTTCCGTCAACTTTGGCAAGGCCCTTAAATTTATAGGCTTCACCACGCCTGCGAATTTTTTCGACATAAATCCGCATCTGATCACCCGGGCGCACCGGCGCACGAAAACGCGCTTTATCTACCGCCATAAAATAAATAATATTTGCCTCAATCGGCTTGCCTGTATCAATACTATGCTGCAAGACTAAAATAGCAGCAGTTTGTGCAATCGCTTCAACAATTAAAACACCAGGAAACACCGGATGATTTGGAAAATGTCCGGTAAACCAAGGCTCGCTATGGGTTACGTTTTTAATTCCCGTTGCTGTTTCCTCGCCAACCATATCTTCCACACGGTCTACCAGCAAAAAGGGATAACGATGGGGGAGCAGATTAAAAATCTGATCAATGGTTACAGAGCTGCCATTTACTGTTTCTGTCATAGCTTTTATTGTATCACGACTATAATTTATTGCTATAGCTGATAAACCAAAAATAAAAAAAACGCAAATAATAAAAGGGCTATAAAATAGCCCTTTTAGAAAATATTTCTGATTTTCACTGATAATATAAACTTATCTAATCTAACCCGTATGGCGTAGCTAATCGCGTGAGGGTGAGCGTAAGCTATAATTATCTTTTATTTATTTACAGCCTCTTTCAATGCTTTGCCGGCTTTGAATTTGGGTGAATTAGAAGCGGCAATTTGCATAGGTTCACCCGTGCTTGGATTGCGCCCCATTGTGGCTTTACGATGGGCAACCGAAAAGTTACCAAATCCGATTAAACGGACTTCATTACCATTTTCGAGCTGTGATGTAATATTCGCCAAAACACTATCTACAGCACGTGCTGCATCGGCCTTTGATAACCCCGTATCTGCTGCAACTTTATCGATTAATTCATTTTTATTCATAACAGATTCCTCCAAGAAATTATGCTAAAGTAATGTACCGATTCGGCGTAATGCAAAACAAAAATATACAGGTAAACAGGTAGAATACCTAATGTGTCGGTATATTTCCGGCCTTTTCGCTGCTTTGATTTTGCGAGGCAAGATAGCTATCTTCATCCCACTCAATGGCCACGGGGGCATCAATCAGAGCATGTTCTAACACATCATCCATATTGTCGACTGTTATAATGTCTAAGCCATCTTTGATATTATCGGGCAATTCGGCAATGTCTTTTTCATTATCTTTAGGGATAAGCACTTTATGAATACCACCGCGTAAGGCCGCAAGTAATTTTTCTTTTAGCCCGCCAATAGGCAAGACGCGCCCCCGCAAGGTTATCTCGCCAGTCATGGCAACATCTTTGCGCACAGCAATCCCCGTCATGACCGACACAATCGCCGTTGCCATTGCCGTGCCTGCCGAGGGGCCATCTTTAGGTGTTGCGCCTTCGGGCACATGCACATGTATGTCTTTGCGTTCAAACAGGGGGGGTTCGATACCGAATAGGGCACTGCGGGCACGCACATAAGATGAGGCGGCATTGATCGATTCTTTCATAACATCGCCCAACTTACCGGTGGTTGTCATGCGTCCTTTTCCGGGCAGCATGACGCCTTCAATCGTTAGCAATTCGCCACCGACCTCTGTCCAGGCAAGGCCTGTTACAACGCCGATTTGATCATCGCCCTCAGCCAGCCCGAAACGATATTTGGCAACGCCCAGATAATCGCCCAGATTTTCTGCTGTAATATGGGCTGTTTCGCTTTTTTCTTTCAAAATAGCTGTAACGGCTTTACGGGCTAAATTAGCCAATTCACGTTTCAGATTACGCACACCGGCTTCTTTGGTATAAAGGCGAATAAGCGCGCGTAATGCATCATCATCTATCGAAAACTCTCCCTTACGTAGCCCATGTTCTTCAATAATAACGGGCAAAAGATGCTGCCGGGCAATTTCCATTTTTTCATCTTCAGTATAGCCAGCAATACGGATAAGTTCCATTCTGTCCAAAAGCGGGCCTGGAATATTGAGCGAATTGGCTGTGGTAACGAACATAACATCGGATAAATCATAATCAACTTCCAGATAATGGTCGTTAAAGCTGTTATTTTGTTCAGGGTCGAGCACTTCTAACAGCGCAGCAGCAGGGTCTCCGCGATAATCTGCACCTAATTTGTCAATCTCGTCAAGCAGCATAAGCGGATTAGAGGTTTTTACCTTTTTCATGGATTGAATAAGTCTGCCGGGCATAGAGCCGATATAGGTGCGTCGGTGACCACGAATTTCGCTTTCATCGCGCACGCCCCCGAGCGACATACGCACAAATTCGCGCCCCGTAGCTTTAGCGATGGATTTTCCAAGCGATGTTTTCCCAACCCCTGGCGGGCCGACAAGACACAAGATAGGTCCGCGCAGTTTATTTGCTCTTTTTTGCACGGCCAAATATTCCAAAATACGCTCTTTTACTTTTTCCAGACCATAATGATCGGCATCCAGAACTTTTTCGGCCTCATATATATCTTTCTTAGTGCGTCCTTTTTTACGCCACGGAATGGCTAGTAGCCAATCGAGATAATTACGCACAACGGTTGCTTCAGCCGACATAGGGTTCATGGAGCGCAGTTTTTTGAGTTCGGATTGGGCTTTTTCGCGCGCTTCTTTACTGAATTTCGTCGCTGCAATTTGCTCTTCCAACTCGCTCAATTCATCACCTGTATCATCATCGTCAGCCCCACCCAATTCTTTTTGTATGGCTTTGAGCTGTTCATTGAGATAATATTCGCGCTGGGTTTTTTCCATTTGCCGCTTGACGCGTCCGCGGATTTTCTTTTCGACCTGCAAAACACCAAGTTCATTTGCCATATGTGCAATGACTGTTTCAAGGCGTTCCTTTACAGATAATTTGGCTAATAAGTCTTGCTTATCAGCCAAGTTAATATTGAGATTCCCGCCGATCATATCGGCAAGGTCTGCCGGGTCTTTAAGTGACGTAATGGTTGATTGCACTTCTGCAGGAATTTTGCGGTTAAGTTTTACATAGCTTTCAAATTGAGTGAGCGCGGCTTGCATCAGCCCATTTATATCGGATTTTTTTATATCCTCTATCGTATCGGGTAAATCGGCAATATGCGCTTCAAAAAAATCGGGATTATCGCTTTGTTCGGTGATTTGCGCGCGCCGCTTGCCTTCCACAAGCACTTTTACCGTGCCGTCAGGCAATTTCAAGAGCTGCAATATGTTGCTTACCGTGCCGATTGTGTAAAGGTCATCTATTGTGGGGTCATCCTGATCGCCATCTTTTTGCGAAACCAGTAATAATTCCGTCTCATCGGCCATAACACGTTCTAGCGCGCGCACAGATTTCTCTCGCCCCACAAAAAGAGGCACAATCATACCCGGAAACACAATAATATTGCGTAAGGGCAGAAGCGGTAAACTATATGCGTGTGTCGAGTGGCTAGTCATATTGTCTCCTAAATAACATTTATAAATAGACTAACGGAGATTCCCCGCAAGCTATAGGGCTAATGTGGGGTTTTATGTGTAAAACGTCAAGGGCACAGCAAAGTGATGCGATTTCCTATGCGTGTGCTTTATGATATTCGGCCAATAAGCCATAGGATTGCTGCCGCGCATGGGGGTCGGGTGTAATGGTGACAATGAAAAACTCTTCACTATCATATGTGTTATGTAGCTCTAAAAGGTGTTGATAGACGGTTTCGGGAGTTCCCGATAAAGATCGCTGCTCTATTTGTGCTAGAAGCGCGGCCTCTTCCGGGGTGAAATTATGCGCTAACGCGTCTGCTTGGGTTGGAAAAAAGCCAGCCTTATTCTGCATAAGGCGCACCGCCCATAAATTACGGGCGGCGGATAATTGTTCTGCTTTTTCAGATGTTTCCGCCACTAAAAGCGATATAGCAAAGGCGATTTTTGGTTTTTGTAAATAAGCAGATGGGCGAAATAAGCGCTTATAGGTCTCAATCGCGTGCTCTGCCGCTTCCTGATTGATAAAATGGGCATAGACATAAGGTAAACCAAATGTTGCAGCATGGACAGCCCCATCACCCCCTGAACCCAATACCCACATAAGCGGTGAGGCGATGGCGGGGCTATGGGCAGCCTCTACATTAACCGGCTGAGCCCGAATGCCACGATAGGGGTGCGTGTCCTCAAATCCCCATTTTTCCTGTATTGTATCATTTTCTGCATCTTGCAGGAATTGTTGTAAGAGTTCTATTTGCTGAGGAAAAACTTCGAGCGGCCATTTTTGCGGGCCTGCCTGCAAAGCAGCTGCAGTGCGTGTATCGCCGCCGGGCGCGCGCCCTATCCCCAAATCAATACGACCCGGGGCAAGGGTTGCGAGCATGCGAAATTGCTCTGCCACCTTATACGGGCTATAATGCGGCAACATAATGCCGCCACTGCCAATATGTATATGGGTGGTTTTGGCTGCCATATACCCCAATAATATTTCGGGCGCGGCATCGGCAAAAGATGCCGTATTATGATGTTCGGCGACCCAATAGCGTTTATAGCCCGCCCGTTCGGCAAATTGTGCAAGCTCTATCGTATCTGCCAGCGCATTGGCGGGGGTTTGTCCGGCAAAAACCGGCGATTGGTCGAGTATGTTAAGGTCGAATGTGGCCATGTCTGAGTGATGACCGGTTTATCGGATAAAAGCAAGCGATAAGTGCAAAAAACTTTGACATGACCGCAAATCCTTTATATCCCATGACAAAATATGAAACATCAATAAAAGGAAGATATGACAGAGATTTATGCCATTCGCCATGGGAAAGCCGCTGCTGGATGGGGCGATAGTGCAGACCCCACCCTTGATGCAACTGGCCACGCCCAGGCCGCTACCCTTGCCCGTGATAGCCATATATATTTTGGTGAAAAAGACTGTGATAAGATTTTCGTAAGCCCGCTTTTACGCTGTCAGGAGACAGCACAGCCCTTATGTGAAAAATGGGATATGTCCCCGCATAATGAACCACGTATTGCTGAAATCCCGTCACCTGTGCCGGATTTGTCGGCGCGTGTCGCATGGTTGCGGCGGGTTATGGGGGGCACATGGCATATGCTTGATAATGACCCCGAAAGCCCGCAAGGTATTTATGCGGCATGGCGGGCGGATATTATGGCATTTATTGATGAGCTCAAGCATTATGAGCGCGTTGTTTTATTTACGCATTTTATTGTGCTCAATGTGCTTTATTGTGCGGCTACGGGGCGCGATGATGTGGTGTCTTTTCATCCCGGTAATGCGTCGGTGCATTTATTCGGCAAGACTGGCACGGCATTTGAACTGCTGCATGTGGGCAATCAGGCAATCACCAAAGTGAATTAACCGTTTTATTTCTCTAGCCTTCTGTGTCATTGCCTGCTATAGAGCGACAATTCTATAAGTCTTAGCGGGCGTGGCGGAATTGGTAGACGCGCTAGATTTAGGTTCTAGTGTCCTTGACGTGGGGGTTCAAGTCCCTCCGCCCGCACCATATATGTTCAAAGACCATATATAGTCAAAGAAAAGGGAAAAGGATAGCAGATAAAATGTCGGTAAAAGAATTAAATGTTGAAGGACTTTCACGCAGTTTGCAAATTGAGGTGACGCAAGCCACACTCACTGCACAGCTTGATGAACGCCTTGATGGATTGAAAAATACGGTGCAGCTCAAAGGGTTTCGCCCGGGCAAAGTGCCGGCGGCGCATCTGAAAAATATATATGGCAAGCAGCTTATGGCTGAAATTATTCAGCAAACTGTCACCGCCGAAAGCCAAAAAGCGATTGAAGAGCGCAACGAGCGCCCCGCTTTGCAACCCGAAATTACACCGGTAGGTGAAATTGAAGCAGTGGTGAATGGCGCGGCGGATTTGGTGCTTAATGTCGTTTATGAAATTATTCCGGATATTGCATTGACGGATTTTTCGAAAATAGAAATTACCCGCCCCATTGTTGCGGTAGAAGACGCACAAATTGATGAAGCGGTGGAACGTCTGGCTGACTCACGCAAAACCTATAAGAAGCGCGGCGCAACAGCTAAAGCGCGCAAAGACGATAGCGTCAAAATTGACTTTTTGGGGCGCGTAGGCGGTGAAGCCTTTGAAGGCGGCAGCGCACAAGGACATGATTTGGTGCTTGGCTCCGGCCAATTTATCCCGGGCTTTGAAGACCAGCTCATCGGCACCAAAGCCAAAGACACGCTTGATGTTACGGTCACTTTCCCCGAAGATTACGGCAATACCGATTTAGCCGGTAAAGAAGCGGTATTTGAGGTGACGGTGCATGAAGTAAGCGCACCGGAAGCGGTGACAGTGGATGATGAATTTGCAAGCTCTTTGGGATTTGATGATGTAGGTAAATTGCGTGCCGCCGTGACAGAACGGATTGAAGAGGAATATAGCTCCATGTCGCGCACGCATTTGAAGAAAAACCTGCTTGATAAATTAGACGCGCTGCATAAATTTGATTTGCCCCCCAAAATGGTTGACTTGGAATTTGATCAAATCTGGCATGAATTTACCCATAATCTGGAGCAGCAAGATAAAAAACTTGAGGATATGGATGAAAGTGAAGAAGATTTGCGGGCGGGCTATCGTGTGCTTGCCGCGCGGCGCGTGCGCACCGGCCTGGTATTAACCGAAGTTGGCACGCAAAATGATCTGCAAGTGACGAATGAAGAATTAAATCGTGCGTTAATGGAACGCTTGCGCCAATTTCCCGGACAAGAACAGGAAGCCTTAAAATATTTTCAGGAAAATCCACAAGCTATGGCACAAATTCGTGCCCCCTTATTTGAGGATAAGGTCGTTGATTTTATTTGTGAAATGGTAAAAATAACCGATGAAGCGATTGACCGCGATACCTTATTGGCGGGGCCGCAAGATGATGTTGTTGAGGCATCCCCTAAAAAGGCATCGAACAAGCCCAAAACAAAAAAGGCCGCGCCGAAGAAAACAGCGGCCAAAAAAGCGACATCAAAGACACAAGCAAAGCAAGCAAAGCGTGCGGCTGAAACAGAATAAATTATCCGTATAATTTACGAGGAGTAAAGCAATTATGAAAGATCCGATTGAGCATTATATGACCCTTGTGCCGATGGTGGTTGAGCAAACCAGTCGCGGCGAACGTGCCTATGATATTTATTCGCGGCTTTTGAAAGAGCGGGTTATTTTTCTCACTGGCCCGATTGAAGACCATATGGCCAGTCTGATTACGGCGCAGCTTTTATTCTTAGAAGCGGAAAACCCCAAAAAAGAAATATCCATGTATATCAATTCGCCCGGCGGGGTTGTGACCGCAGGCTTGGCGATTTATGACACGATGCAATATATTCGCCCGGCGATTGCGACATTATGTATCGGGCAGGCAGCATCTGCCGGATCTTTATTGCTTATGGCGGGGGAAGAGGGGATGCGTATGTCGTTGCCGAATGCTCGCATTATGATTCATCAGCCCTCGGGCGGGTTTCAAGGGCAAGCCTCGGATATTGAACGCCATGCACAGGAAATTCTTGATTTACGCGGGCGATTAAATAAAATTTATGTTAAACATACCGGCCAGACATTGCGTAAAATTGAAACGGCGATGGAGCGCGATACATTCATGACGGCTGAACAGGCGCGCAGTTTTGGGCTTGTCGATAAAGTGGTTACAATGCGCGCCCGTAATGATAAAGACGAATAATAGATAAAATTACGTTAAGATGCGGTAGCTGTTTGCCGTTACCGTGTAAAGGGTTTGGTTAATATATGGATTACCTATAAATTCAGTATTGACTTTTTTGAAAAACTCCCGTCTGAATAGTCTGGCGTGATTATGAAAGGACATGATGTGAGCAAAATAGGTGGCGGCACAAAAGGGAAAGGCGGGGGGTCTAAGGGCGCGCTTTTTTGTTCTTTTTGTGGAAAAACTCAGCATGAAGTGCGTAAACTGATTGCAGGGCCGACTGTATTTATTTGTGATGAATGTATTGATTTATGCACGGATATTATTCGTGAGGAAAATAAAAATACGGTATCGGTAAAGCCTAGCGAAGGTGTGCCCACACCGCATGATATTTTATCCGTTTTGGATGATTATGTGATCGGTCAGTCACATGCAAAACGCGTGCTTTCAGTTGCGGTGCATAATCACTATAAACGGTTAAAACATAGTAAGCGGGATATGGATGTCGAATTGGCAAAATCCAATATTTTGCTGCTTGGGCCTACAGGGTGCGGCAAAACTCTATTGGCGCAAACCTTGGCGCGTATTTTGGATGTTCCTTTTACCATGGCGGATGCCACAACGCTTACCGAAGCGGGCTATGTGGGGGAAGATGTTGAAAATATTATTTTGAAATTACTACAAGCCGCCGATTATGATGTCGAGCGTGCCCAACGGGGGATTGTCTATATTGACGAGGTAGATAAAATCAGCCGCAAATCGGAAAACCCCTCCATTACGCGGGATGTTTCAGGCGAAGGCGTGCAACAGGCCCTGTTGAAAATTATGGAAGGAACGGTTGCTTCGGTGCCCCCGCAAGGCGGGCGCAAACACCCGCAGCAAGAGTTTTTGCATATTGATACCACGAATATTTTATTTATTTGTGGGGGTGCTTTTGCGGGTATGGAGAAAATTATTTCGCAGCGGGGCAATGAAGCCTCTATCGGTTTTGGCGCGCCGGTGAAAGAGGAAGATAACCGCAAAACAGGTGAATTATTAAAACTGGTTGAACCAGAAGACTTGTTGAAATTTGGCCTTATTCCGGAATTTGTTGGTCGCTTGCCGGTGATTGCAACATTGGAGGATTTGGATGAAGCGGCACTGGTTACGATTTTATCTGCGCCGAAAAATGCACTGGTTAAGCAATTCCAGCAGCTATTCCGTATGGAGAATGTGAAACTTACATTTAAGGAAGACGCGTTGCATGTTATTGCCCGTAAGGCGATTGAACGGCGGACGGGCGCGCGCGGCTTGCGGTCGATTATTGAAAGCATTTTGCTTGAGACCATGTTTGATCTCCCCTCTATGGATGGTGTGGAAGAAATTGTGGTGAGCAGTGATGTGGTTGAGAAAGGGGCTCACCCACTTTATATCTATGCAGAAAATAAAGACCCTAAGGCAAGCGCGGATAAGTCTGCCCGCGTTTCCTAAGTCATAAATACGCTTTTTCCTTGACCCTATAGCAATGTTAAGGCAAAAAGCCACATATTATTTTGGGAAAAGGAGAGACGTTTATGTCATTGGATTTCACAGGAAAAGTCGTTATTGTTACCGGCGCAGGCGGGGGATTGGGGCGTTCGCATGCATTAGAATTTGCCCGCCGTGGCGCGAAAGTCGTTGTCAATGATTTGGGCGGCAGTGTTGATGGTTCGGGTGGTTCGTCCGAGGCGGCTGAAAAAGTGGTTGAAGAAATCAAAGCCGCAGGCGGTGAAGCGATCGCCAATGGATCATCGGTTACAGATGATGCAGGGGTTGCGAATTTAGTCAAACAGACAATGGATGCATTTGGCCGCATTGATGTGCTGGTAAATAATGCCGGTATTTTACGCGATAAGAGCTTTACCAAGGTTGAAATGTCGGATTTCGAACTTGTGGTTGATGTGCACCTTATGGGCACGGTAAAATGCACCAAAGCTGTATGGCCAATTATGAAAGAGCAGGGCTATGGCCGCATTATGGTAACGTCTTCATCTTCTGGCCTTTACGGTAATTTCGGCCAGAGCAATTATGGCGCTGCCAAATTGGGCGTTGTCGGCCTCATCAATACGCTGAAGCTGGAAGGGCAGAAAGATAATATTCATTGTAACGCGCTGGCACCGGTTGCATGGACGCGTATGACGGCTGACCTTATGCCACCGGAAACCGAGGCGATGCTGACTGCAGAACGCGTGACGCCGGCGGTTGTCTTTATGTGTTCGGAAAATGCACCGACGGGTAAAATTATTTGCGCCGGCGCGGGCGTCTTTACCGCAACGCATATTGTAGAAACCAGCGGGCTTTATCTGGGTGAAAACCCCACGGCAGAGGATGTCGCGGAAAATTGGGATAAAATCTCTGAAATGGATGCAGGGGCGAAAGCCCTCTTTCAAGGTGGCGAGCAGTCAATGCGTATGTTTGAGCAAATTCAAAAAGCACAAAGCTAAGCACATAATTGGTATATAATCTGCACGTTTTGGCGAGTGGAACTCTTTTATGCGCGTAATTTATTCGACCCTATTACTATTTGCCCTGTGGCTATTGCTTTCGGGGCATTATACGCCTTTGCTCATATCGCTGGGGTTTATCAGTGCACTTGGCGTATCGCTTATTGCACAGCGTATGCGGGTGCTGGATGAAGAAGGCTTGCCATTAGGCATGTTATGGCGTTTGCCCTTTATAAGCCTGTGGCTAATTTGGGAGATTTTGAAATCCAATATGGGTGTTATTCGGGTTATTCTTAATCCGGCATTGGCACAGCCACGCCTGATTACGCTAAACGCAGGGCAGAAAACCACCGCCGGTTTGGTGACGCATGCGAATTTTATTACCCTCACACCGGGCACCGTATCGATTGAGGTTGATGAAGAAAAAAATGAAATTCTGGTGCATGGTATTACGGCTGATTTTGCCCAGGGCTGTCTGGATGAGACAATGGATAAAAAGGTCTCTTTTCTGGAAGGTGTGCGATGAGTGCGCACTATGCGCTTATTCTTGCCGCTTGCGCCATAGGTGTTGCGATTGTGCTAGGGATTATACGCGCAAGCCTCGGCCCTACGGCATTTGATCGGGCATTGGCGGTAAATACGATTGGCACATTGGCTGTGCTGGGGCTTTCGCTTTATGGCTTTATTGCCGGGCGTCCGGCTTTTTTGGATATTGCCTTGCTTTATGCGTTGCTCAATTTTATCGGCACGATTGCGGTATTGAAATTTTTCCGTTTCGGCACATTGGGCGAGCATGGGGGCACGCATGTGGACGAGCATGGGAGGCATGAGAAATAGCGAATGGAGATTGTGCTCACATTAAAGGCGGTTATTGCGATTGCGTCTCTGGTTTTGGGCGCAGTGGCGTTGGTTTTAGGCGCAGTGGGTTTATTGCGTTTGGGCGATGTTTATCAGCGCATGCATGGGGCTGGCATTATTGATACGGGCGGTGCGGGGCTTATTTTATTCGGCTTGCTTTTGCTCGCGCCGGATTGGACGGTGGTGGTGCGTATTTTACTGATAGGGGGCATATTGGTTATTACCAGCCCTACGGCAACCCATGCGATTGCCCGTGCCGCGCGTTTTTCGGGTATAGAGCCTGTGCGCGGGAGTGATGAGAAAAATGACAGCTGAATTTTTCATAGGGGCGACACTTATCGCTTTGCTGGTATTTATCGCATTTTATGCAATAAGATTGCATAATTTATTTGGTGTGGTGATTTTATCGGGCGCTTTTTCACTTGTCGCAGCCATGCTGTTTGTGGTGCTGGATGCGGTGGATGTTGCCTTTACCGAAGCAGCTGTTGGTGCGGGGGTATCGACAATATTGGCGCTTGCGACGCTAAGCATGGTCCCGCGTCGCGAAAAAGTCCACGGTTTTGCCCTTATGCCTTTTTTGATCGTATGTGCAACCGGCTGCTTTTTAATCTATGCCATTACAGATGGGCCAGCTTTTGGTGACCCAAACGCGCCGATTCATAATCATGTGGCACCTGATTATATAAGCGGTAGCGAAACGGATATTGGCGTGCCGAATATTGTCACATCGGTTTTGGCCAGCTATCGCGGTTATGACACATTGGGCGAAACCGTAGTGATTTTCACTGCAGCGATTGCGGTTTTGCTTATTCTTGCAGGCTGGACGCGCACAAAGCGGGAGGATGATGATGCATGATGATCCGGTAATGCGCGTGGTGGCGAAAATATTTATCCCAACCATTATGCTTTTTGGGCTTTATGTGCAATTTCATGGCGATTATGGGCCTGGCGGTGGGTTTCAGGCGGGTGTTATTTTTGCCGCCGGCTTTATTTTGAATGCCCTTATATTTGGCATGAATAAGGGGCGACATGTGTGGCCGGCACGGCTTAACCTACTTTGCATTGTGCTTGGTGTTTTGCTATATGGCGGCACCGGGCTTGCGAGCTTCTTTTTAGGTGGTAATTTTCTGGATTATGATGTCTTGGCGTATGAGGCACAGCACGGGCAGCATATGGGCATTTTGCTGGTGGAATTTGGGGTGGGGCTTACTGTGGCCTCTGTTATGGTCGCCTTGTTTTTCACCTTTGTCGGGCGCGTGCAGCACCATCGTTTACAACATATGCACGCGGCACAAGAGAAAAAATGATGGCGTTTATTGCAGATTACTGGAACTTTATCGTGGTCATTATTCTTATGATGCTCGGTTTTTATACCGTTATTGCGCGGGGCAATATGGTCAAAAAAATGGTTGGGTTGAATATTTTTCAAACCTCGGTTTTCATGCTCTATATTTCCATGAGCAAAATGAAGGGCGGCACGGCACCGATTTTAACCGGCGATGCCGCAACGCTTTATTCTAACCCCTTACCGCATGTGCTTATTCTTACGGCGATTGTTGTGGGTGTTGCCACAACGGCAGTGGGCTATGCGCTGATTATTCGTATCAAT
Organism: Parvibaculaceae bacterium; assembly: GCA_965227805.1. GTDB lineage: Bacteria > Pseudomonadota > Alphaproteobacteria > RS24 > RS24 > CBDDGJ01. Next base: position 1,415,278 of record CBDDGJ010000003.1, read on the forward strand.
GAAGCCTTTGGCACGATTGAAGATGATGAGATTATCGCGGCCATTCACACCCAAATGCGCGCAGAAGAAGCCGCACAAGAGCAGGATAGCGGTGATGCTTGAACACGCCCTTATCTTGCAGGTGATTATTCCGCTTTTAGCCGCACCCATTGCGCTTATTGCCGGGCGTAAACATGATGCAGCATGGGCTGTGGCTATGGTGGCGACAGTGGTTAGTTTTTCGGTTTCGCTTTATCTTTTGGGGGCTGGCACACTTATTTATGAGCTTGGCGGCTGGGCGGCACCTTTGGGAATTGTCTATGTCAATGATGCAGCAAGCAGCCTGGTGCTAAGCGTTGTAAGCGGCATATCTGCTCTGGCGACCTTTGCGGCACGGGGGCTGGTGCGTGCCGAAATAGATGCGCGCGACCATGCTTTATTTTACACAGCATGGTTATTAACGATTGCGGGCATGTTGGGGCAGGTTGCAACGGGTGATGCCTTTAATATTTTTGTGTTTTTAGAGATTTCCTCGCTTTCGGCTTATGCACTTATAGCGATGGGGGCGGGGCAAGATAGACGTGCTTTACCGGCGGCTTTTAATTATCTTATACTTGGCACGGTGGGCGCTACTTTTTATGTGATTGGTTTGGGCTTGCTTTATATGCTTACCGGCACATTAAACTTGGCTGATCTTGCCACGCGCTTGCCAGAATTTGCAGATAACCGTGCTGCCTTTACTGGCATTGCCTTTATTGCGATTGGCCTGTTTTTGAAAATAGCGCTTTTCCCCTTACATTTTTGGCTGGCACCGGCCTATAGCTATGCGCCGTCTGCTGTATCGACTCTTATGGCGGCGACCGCGACAAAAGTGTCCATTTATGTGCTTATCCGTTTTCTGTTTGGTGTGTTTGGCATTGAATATGATATTATCGGCTTTTTGCTGTTAAGTCTGGGGCTTATCGGCGCTTTTGCCGGCACATTGGCGGCGATAGTAGAGACCAATGTGAAGCGCTTATTGGCGCAATCATCTATTGCACAGCTGGGTTATATGGCGATGGGCATTGGGCTTGCCACCAAGGCTGGGCTGGTTGCAGCCTTTATTCACCTGTTTAACCATGCGCTTATGAAGGGCACGCTCTTTTTGGCGGTGGGGGTGATTTCGGCACAGATTGGGCGCGTAACCTTGTCCGATTTACGCGGGGCGGCGCGACAAATTCCAATGACGCTGACAGCTATTTTACTGGGCGGCCTTGCCTTGCTTGGTGTGCCGCTTACGGCAGGATTTATTTCCAAATTATACCTTATTCGCGCGCAAATCGAGGCAGGCTATTGGGGCTTTGCTGTCTTTACGCTTATCAGCTCGGCGCTGGCCCTGATTTATATTTGGAAAATTGTGGAAACCGCCTATCTAACCCCGCGCCCCGAAAGCGCACCGGTTTTGCGCGAAACCCCCGCGCAATGGATTAGCGCATGGATTTTGTTGGGCATTACCTTTTATTTTGGTATGCAAGCAACACCGCTTATTGATGCTGCCATGCGGGCGGCTTTGGCTGTGACAGGAGGCGTATAGGCAAAATGGATATGACATTGCTCATCTGGTTGTTGTTAGGCTTGCCATTGCTTGCCCCCATCACAACGCTTTTATGTGCCAATTACCCGAATATACGCGATGCTGTTTCAGTCTTGATCGGCCTCGTTACAGGGATGGCGGGCTTTATGCTTTATCGCTCTATCGGGGCAGGGGAGGATACCACGCTCACGCTTTTTCAATTTGCGCCCAATCTTGCGCTTTCTTTTCGTCCGGAACCATTGGGGGCTTTATTTGCTCTTGTCGCGGGCGGGTTATGGCCGCTTGCCTCGCTTTATACGGTGGGGTATTTGCGCGGGGCGGGTGAGAAAAATCATACGCGGTTTTTCGCATTTTACGCCATTGCCATTCATGCGGCGATGGGCATTGCCTTGGCCGATAATTTATTTACCCTGTTTATTTTTTATGAAATCCTTACCTTTTCCACCTATCCACTTGTAACCCATAAAGGCACAGCTGAGGCAAAAGCGGCAGGACGCCTTTATCTGGGCATATTGGTTTCGACATCAATTATGTTTTTGCTGCTCGGGATTATCATTATCTGGGCAGTGGGTGCAGATTTAAGTTTCACTTCGGGTGGTGTGTTGCGCGATAAAATAGACCCGCGCTATGTGCCCGCTTTGGTGGCACTTTTTGCCTTTGGCATTGGTAAGGCAGCACTGATACCGATACATCGCTGGTTGCCGGCGGCCATGGTTGCGCCGACACCGGTAAGCGCGCTTTTACATGCGGTTGCTGTGGTCAAAGCCGGCGTATTTACCATGCTCAAAGTTCTTATTTATATTTTCGGAATTGAATTTTTATTCGAAACCGGTGCTTCGGTGTGGCTGGTGTGGCTTTCGTGTTTTACGCTGCTTGCAGCTTCATTTGTGGCAATGACAAAAACCAATCTAAAGGCGCGGCTTGCCTATTCTACAATTAGCCAGCTTTCCTATGTTGTTTTGGGGGGTGCGTTAGCAAGCCTGCTTGCCGCACAGGGAGCAGCTTTGCATATTCTCATGCATGCGGCGGGGAAAATTACATTGTTTTTCTGCGCTGGTGCGATTTATGTTGCGCATCATTATAGCGACTTAAAGGATATGGACGGTCTGGGCAGACGTATGCCAATCACTTATGTCTGTTTTGCTCTGGGTGCGCTTTCCATAATGGGCATTCCGCCTTTAGGAGGCACATGGTCTAAATTTATGCTTATTTTGGGCGCGCTGGATGCGGGGCAGATTTTTGTCGTTTTTGTTTTATTGGTGTCTTCATTGCTTAATTTATATTATTTGGGTATGCCGATTTTGCGTGGCTTTTTTGCGCCTGCACCGGCTGGCATGGAGAGCGGTTTTGCCGAAGCGCCATGGCAAATGCTTGTGCCGCTTATTCTTACGGCTTTGCTTTCGCTTGCTTTATTCTTTTTGCCCGCGCAATTTTTATTATCTTTCGGAGGGCTATCATGAGGGGCGCACAGCTAAACCGTCTTGGAAAACGGACTGCCTGGGGGGTTGCGATTATGTGCCTGTGTTTGGGGGGATTGGAGTTTATCATCCATCGCCATAGCGTGCTTTCGCTTGAAGAACTGCCACTTTTTTATAGCCTATTTGGTTTTATCGCTTTTCTAATGATTGTTGTAGGCGGGGTTTTATTGCGTAAGTTTATCATGCGTGCACCCGATTATTATGATGAAATCCCCGACCATTCTGATCAAATGGAAAGGGCGCGTAAGTGATGGATTATATCGCCCCGGGGCTACCCTTACTCGTGCTTGCGCTTTTTGGCGCATTTTTACCCCATCGCCTGCGTCAGGCTTATTTGTTAGGTATAATCGGGGTTTCGGCACTTTGTGTTTTATACCCTGCGGCAATAACATTTTCGTTATTCGGCATAGGCTTTGTGCCGCCTAACCCGTCTGCATTGGCTTTGCCTTTTGCGCTTGTTTTCCATATTGCTGCCGCGCTTAATGTGATTTATGCCATGCCGGAGAAAAGCCGCATCACCGATATAAGCGGTGCCGTTTATGCGGGGGCTGCGATCGCCGCTCTTTATGCCGAGGATTTTTTAACCCTGTTTGTGTATTGGGAGTTTACGGCGCTTGCTTCTGTATTGCTTATCTTGATGGGAAAGGGCACACGCCGTATTGCCGCGTCTATGCGTTATCTGCTTATGCAGATAGGTTCGGGCGTGCTACTATTGATGGGTGCGGCGGTATTATTTCAGGATAACCCAACCTTATCGGCCTTGCATATTGGCCTGTTAGACCCGACAAGCCTTGCCGGGTTTTTGATTTTGATTGCTTTTGGGATAAAGGCGGCTTTTCCGTTTTTGAATGGCTGGCTGCAAGATGCTTACCCGCAAGCGAGTATTTCGGGCACGGTGATTTTGAGTGCCTTTACGACAAAACTGGCTATTTATATGCTGGCGCGCTGTTTTACCGGTTTTGAACCGCTTATTTATATCGGTGCGATTATGGCGGTATTTCCGATTTTCTTTGCGGTTATTGAGAATGATTTACGCCGGGTTTTATCCTTTTCATTGAATAACCAGCTGGGCTTTATGGTGGTCGGCATCGGCATTGGTAGCGAGCTGGCGCTTAATGGGGTCGTTGCACATGCCTTTGCACATATTATCTATAAGGCTTTACTGTTTATGAGCATGGGGGCGGTGCTTTATCGTGCGGGCACAGTTAAGGCGACGCAATTAGGTGGTTTGTGGAAATCCATGCCGCTTACCATGATTTTTTGCCTTATCGGGGTCGTATCCATTGCCTCTTTTCCTTTGTTTAGTGGCTTTGTTACAAAAACGCTTACCATTGGCAGCGCGGCTTATGCGGGATATTCAGGGGTATGGCTTGCTTTGATATTTGCATCTACGGGGTCTGTTGCTTATGGCATTAAGATACCTTATTCTGCCTTTTTCGCGCATGATAAAGGTCATAAGGTGAAAGAGGCACCTTTGCCCATGCTAATTGCTATGGGCATTGCGGCGTGTCTTTGTATATTTATCGGTATTGCCCCGCATTATCTATATGCGCTTTTACCCTATGCGGTAACTTACGAGGTATGGACATCAAGCCATGTTTTGGCCGAGATGCAGCTTTTGCTTTTTGCGACACTGGCTTTTATTTTACTTATGGTGCGGGGGCTTTATCCGCCCGAGATTGAGTCTACTATTTTGAATACGGATTGGGTCTTACGTCGGTTTTTGCCGCGTTTGATTATTAGGTTGTGTCGCCCATTTTGGCATGTTTATCGCCGTATGGTCGCATATGCAAAAACACTTATTTTTACAAACCTTGCGCGTTTGGAAGATACAGCGCGTCATACAGGCTTTGCAGCCGGCACGCTAAGCACGGGGAGGGCGGCAGCTATTTTGCTTGGCCTATTTGCATTTGCTTTGGCTTTTGAATTTTTAGTTTAGCTGCCCGTTTCGTATTTTTCAAAAAAATAGCAAGTCGCAAAATAATGTGATGAAAAGTGGCGGGCGAAAGGTGGGATGCCAAGAGTGGCGGGCCAACAGTGGCGGGAGTGACGGGACTCGAACCCGCGGCCTCCGGCGTGACAGGCCGGCGCTCTAACCAAACTGAGCTACACCCCCTTAAAGGATAAGGTTTTTCCTCTAAGCCGTGCCGTGCAATCTGTCAAGAAAATATTTGGGGGAAATGGTGGGCGGTGACGGGATCGAACCGCCGACCTCCTCGGTGTAAACGAGATGCTCTCCCAGCTGAGCTAACCGCCCGAATGAAATACTAAATGATGCTATAACGTGCCAGCCTCCAAAATGCAATTATAAAAATTTATGCAGATAATTTTCTTTTCAAAATATATCATTAACCTTGTGTCACTTTCCTGCCACATCTATAAAAAAATACCGGGAATGTTATTTTTTACTTTATTTTTGTGGTATTTTTTGATTGTATAAAGCCGCAAATATGATAGCATTCTAAAGAAAGCAAAAAATGCAAAAAAAATCTAACGCAGCGATTATAGCAAAGCATAATAGCATGCAAAATAATTTTGATGTGATTGTTATCGGGGCAGGCATATCAGGCATTAGTGCTGGCTATCATTTACAAAAACATGCTCCGAATAAAGAGTTTATCATTCTGGAAGGGCGGGAGGCGATAGGCGGCACATGGGATTTATTCCGTTATCCCGGTATTCGTTCGGATTCTGATATGTATACGCTTGGCTTTCATTTCGAGCCATGGACTAACCCGAAAGCCATTGCCGATGGTCCCTCTATTATGGACTATCTGCATAAGACGGCAGAAAAATACGACTTAAAATCAAAAATGCGTTTCGGGCGTAAAGTAACGGCGATTCGCTGGTCGAGCGATAAGGCGTGCTGGTCTTTGGATGTGCAGACTATGGAAACGGGAAAAACAGAGATTTATAATTGTAATTTCCTCTATTTATGCACAGGTTATTATAATTATGATCAAGGCTATCGCCCTGACTTCAAAAATGAGCAGGCCTTTGGGGGCACGATTGTGCATCCACAGCACTGGCCGGAGGATTTGGATTATACCGGTAAGCGCGTTGTGGTTATCGGGTCGGGCGCAACGGCAGTAACGCTTATTCCGTCTATGGCAGATGCAACGGAAAAAATTACCATGCTCCAACGCACGCCGACCTATATTGTGGGCATGCCGGCTATAAGTAAAACCTCAACCATTTTGCATAAGTTTTTTCCAGATATGTGGGCATATAAACTTAACCGGATGATGCGGGTTTTATTAACACGTTTTATGTTTTGGTATTGCCGCAAATTCCCTGAGCGCGCAAAGAAAATGCTCCGTAAAGGGGTAGAAGAAAATCTGGGCACAGATTTTGATATTGATACACATTTTACCCCACCTTATAATCCGTGGGAGCAACGTCTATGCCTCGCGCCCGATAGTGATTTTTTTGCTGTGCTTAAATCAGGTAAGGCCGATGTGGTGACGGATGAAATTGCCCACTTCACCAAAACCGGCATTAAGCTCAAATCAGGCGACTTATTGAAAGCTGATATTATCGTCACAGCGACGGGGTTGAATATGCAGTTTTTAGGGGGGCTTGATATAAGCGTTGATGGACAAATGGTGAAATCGGGTGAGATATTCGGGTATAAGGGTATGATGTTTGAAGGCTTACCGAATCTGGCGCAGGCTTTCGGTTACACCAATGCATCGTGGACATTAAAATGCGACCTAACCAGTATTTACGTAACGCGCCTGCTTAATCATATGGATGCGCAAGATTATGATATGTGTATCCCGCGCATAGAGGGGCATATGGATGAAGAACCCTTGCTTGATTTTTCTTCTGGCTATGTGCAACGCGCTTTGGCCGATTTACCAAAACAGGGCACAAAACATCCATGGAAAATGTATCAGAATTATTTAACGGATATATGGACAATCGGGCATGGTCGATTAACTGACCCGGCCTTGAAATTTGAAAGATCTCAAAAACACAGCGATATAAAACATGCTGCGGAATGAGAGAGAAAAAGCATTGTAAAGGGACCGCTCGATATGGAGCATTGGCGTATTGTGTATTTTGCGTAAAGTCACTAAGATAAAATGAGTGATGTGTAATTAACGTATAAGTTTTATGAGATGGGTGGCATATGAATTTCATATGCTGCCCTTCTTTTTGGGACTTGCTTTATTTTAGGTTTTACGGCAAAATTATTGGCATATCAGGGAGGACATCATGCAAAAAATGATTGTGGCGGCTGTCACTTTTATTCTAACGCTTACATCAGCTTATGCGAAGCCAGAAGATAGGCAGGCTTTATTCGGTGAAACGCATGTGCATAGCGCGCTTTCATTCGATTCTTATATTTTCGGCAATCGTAATTCGCCTGATGATGCCTATCGTTATGCTAAGGGGGAGGCGATAAAACACCCTTATGGTTTTGATATGAAATTACGGGTGCCGCTGGACTTTCAAGCCGTAACGGATCACGCCATGTATTTGGGTATGATTCCGGCTATGTTTGACCCCGAAAGCGAAGTTGCCGATCATAAAATCTCGGTCGATTTACGCGCCGCCAAAACCCCCGGGCAACGGCTTTTGGCTTTTCAGCAAATGTTTCCCTATATAGGCGGCATTGTTGAAGATGATTTGCTGAATATGGATATTGTGCGTTCGGCATGGCAGGAGATCATAGATAGTGCGGTACGCCATTATGAACCGGGAGAATTTACCACCTTTATCGGGTATGAATATACTTCATCGCAAAACCAGTTTGAGAATTTGCATCGTAATGTAATTTTTAATGGGGCCAAAGCACCGCGTGAACCATTTAGCCGACTTGTATCGCGTAATCCGGAAGATTTATGGCGCTGGATGGATGAACAACGCGCCCAGGGTATGGATAGCATCGCCATTCCGCATAATTCAAACGGGTCAGATGGCTTTATGTTTCGCACAGTTAGTTTTGAAGGAAACCCGCTAGATGAAGCCTATAGCACATTGCGTATGCGTAATGAACCGATTGTGGAGATAAGCCAGGTTAAGGGCACATCAGAAACACATCCACTTTTATCGCCCAATGATGAATTTGCCGATTTTGAAATTATGCCTTATCAGATTGCGTCTTGGCGCACGAGCCGCCCAGAGGGGTCTTATATTCGTTCGGCCTATTTAGAAGGGCTGAAATTACAAGCTGCGGGGAAGGGCAATCCGTTCAAATTCGGGCTTATTGCTGCATCGGATACCCATGTGGGTGCGGGCGCCTTTGATGAATATGATTTTTGGTCGAAAGTCGGCATATTGGATGCAACGGGCAAACAGCGTGGCGCGGTTGAGTTAAACTGGAAAGAACGCATACAGGGCGTTATTCGCAATATCTTCATATGGTATCATGCGCTTGATGATGACCCACGCATGTCGCCAGGCACGCCATCGGCTAATCCGGCACCGGGTTTTGAATATTCCTATCGTAATCAATGGGGCGCCTCGGGGCTTGCCGGGGTGTGGGCTGAAGAAAATACACGCGAAGCAATATTTGCAGCTTTGCGGCGTAAGGAAACATTTGCGACCTCTGGTCCGCGTATGAAGGTGCGTTTTTTTGCATCTTATGATTATGATAGTGCATTGCTTGAAAAAGCTGATATGGTGCGCCGTGCTTATGCGCAGGGTGTGCCGATGGGGGGAGATTTATTGCGTCAATCGGGTGGCGAACCTGTCTTTTTGGCGTGGGCATTACGCGATAGCGGGAGTGCCCCTTTGCAACGCATCCAGATTGTAAAAGGCTGGCTTGATGCGCAGGGTGATGCGCATGAGAAAATTTATGACATTGTCTGTGCCGGTGGCGTAGCGGTTGACCCGACCACCCAAAGGTGCCCCGATAATAACGCGCAAGTGAATTTGGAGGATTGCTCTTATAGCGCCGATAGCGGTGCGGATGAGCTTAAAACCTTATGGCGTGATCCTGAATTTGATGCCATGCAAAGCGCATTTTACTATATTCGGGTTTTGGAGAATCCGACCTGTAGATGGTCAACATGGGATGCCATTCGGGCAGGCTCAAAGCGTAATCCATCCATGGCAGCGACCTTACAGGAACGTGCATGGTCGTCTCCGATTTGGTATGAAAACTAATCTATGACACATATAAAGGCTTTTTTTCGCGACCGTCTCGTGTGGTTTGTCATTGGCGGTATAGTGCTCTTTGTTTTTAATGCATGGCAAGCGCGTGAAGATAATATGATGATCATGATTGATTTACCGCTTATGGAAAAACTTGCCGTTCAGTGGGAAGCGCAAACCAAACGGCAGGCAACGCCGCAAGAATTGGATATGTTGGTCGAGGCACATATTCGCGAGGAAATTCTAATGCGCGAAGCCATGCGCCTGGGGCTTGATGAAAATGATATTATTATTCGCAGGCGTTTGGCGCAGAAAATGGAGTTTCTTTTATTCGATGAAACCGAAGGTAAAACGCCGCGTGAGGATGAATTACGCGCTTTTTTTGATGCCAATAAAGCCCGTTTTGCTGTGCCCATGCGGGTGAGTTTCCGCCATATTTATATGGGCGATAACGAAAACGCGGCACAGCTCCAACAAAAGCTGGCGCAAGGCGAAGACTGGCGCACTTTGGGACACGCCTTTATGTTGCAACGTGAATATGGGGAGCGCACAATAAATGATATTACGCAGATATTTGGCAGTGATTTTGCCGATTATCTTATATCACGACCACAAGAAGAGGCCTCCACTAGCTGGCAGGGGCCAGCGCGTTCGGCTTATGGGTTGCATTTGGTGCAGATCATAACTGTTACACCACGTCAGGATTTAACATTTGAACAAGCCGCCCTTGCCGTTGCCAAATTATGGGCGGAGGAACAGCAAAGTCAGGCCAGGGATAAAGCCTGGCAGGACGTGCGCGCGCGCTATAAAATTAAACTCGCCCCCTTGCCCGAAACGCCTACCCCATGATGCGTTTTTGGTTTGCTTTCTTATATGTCAGCTTGTGTTGTTTTGCGGCACAAGCACATGAGGTGCGCCCCGGCTATATCAATATTAAGGAAACTGAAGCGACTATATTTACAGTAAGCTGGAAACAACCTGTGCGTGATGGCGTGCAATCGGTTGCGGGGTTGGGGTTGCGTCCGGTATTCCCGCTAAATTGTGAACGTAAAAGTGACAGTAATTTTTATCGCCGCCCCGGCGCCTTGATTGAGCAATTTACGCTTTATTGTGAAAATGGGCTTATGGGAAAAAATATTGGTGTTCAAGGTTTGCAAAAAACCATAACCGATATATTCGTGCGCTTTACGCCGCTTGTGGGTGATGAAATGACATTACGCCTTACGCCGCGCAGGCCTATTGCTGCGCTTGCGGGCGGCGGGGCTGCTTTACAAGCCTATTTTATGCTGGGGGTCGAACATTTACTTTTCGGTTTTGACCATATTTTATTTGTGATTGGGCTTATTTTATTGGTGAGCTTTAACCGCACATTATTTTGGGTGATTACTGCCTTTACGCTTGCCCATAGTTTAACGCTGGCTCTGTCCATATTGGATATTTTTCGTATTCCCACCGCACCTATGGAGGCGGTGATTGCGCTGTCAATTCTTTTTGTCGCGGTAGAATTAACCAGGCCGCCCGAAAAACGGTCCTATTTAGCGACATATTTCCCCCAAAGCATTGCGTTTGGGTTTGGGTTGTTGCATGGCTTTGGTTTTGCGGGCGTGCTTTGTGAGATAGGTCTGCCACGCGATGCCACTTTAATTGCGCTTGGCCTGTTTAATATTGGTTTAGAGGCAGGTCAGCTATTAATTGTCGGGATTATTGGGGCAGGGATTTATTATGTACGTAAGTTAAAAATGCCGGCACCTTATTTTGATCATATACGTATGAGTGCTGTCTTATTTATGGGTATGGTGTCTGCCTATTGGCTGCTCGATCGCAGCCTAAAAATAATCAGCTAATATATTTATCCATAAAAGTGTGCCCCATACTGCTAGCGCGAGCATCATACACAAAAATACAGCAGCCGACCCCAAATCTTTCGCCTTGCCGGCAAGGTGATTTTTTTCGGGGCTTACCAAATCGACAATACGTTCTATGGCTGTGTTTACGATTTCGATAATCAGGATAAGCGTAATCGTGCTGGCCAATATGATATAGTCTTGTGTATCTTTCCCGATAAAAAATATAAGTGGAAATAAAAACGCATAGGCGACGAGCTGATATTGGAATGAAGGTTCTTCTTTTATGGCCTCGTATAACCCTTTCAGGGAGAACAATGTGGCATAATAAAGCCGTTTTATCCCCCTTATTTTGAGTAGTTTTGTTAAATCATCATCCGACATGTCAGCTGGCTTCCAGCGTTGTTAATTTTTCTAGGCCTTCTGGGTCTTGATGCAAAATAATTTGTGCATGTGGAAAGGATTGCATAAGGGTTTTTTCCACAGCATCGGCAATGTCATGTGCTCTATGTAAGCTCATATTCCCGTCTAATTCAATATGGGCCTGAATAAAAATTGTAGTGCCGGCGCGGCGTGTGCGTAAGTCATGTATGCCGCGCACATCTTGATGCGCGGTAATGATTGTCTTGATTTTCTCACGCGTTTCCTCATTTAATTCATGATCCATAAGCTGCCTGGCTGCTTTTTGTAAAATGTGTCGGGCACTATTGAATAAAATACCCGCAACGACCACCCCTAAAGCCGGGTCAGCATAATAAAAATCACCGTAATGGCTGGCAACCAGAGCACCGATAACGGCAAGATTCATAAATAAATCACCTTCATAATGTGCTGAATCTGCCGATACGGCAAGCGAACCAGTGCGCCGCGCAACGCGCTTTTGTATAAATACAAGGCCGAGCGTGAGTATGATGGATATGGCGATAACATAAATCCCAATCAGACCATAGGCTATAGCTTGCGGATTTAGAAAAGATAAAATTGCTTCATAAATTATAAAAAGAGCCGACGCTGAAATAATAACCCCCTGCGCCAAAGCGGCGAGGGCTTCGGCTTTGCCATGTCCGAAACGATGCTCATAATCGGGCGGTGTCATGGCGTGGCGTACAGCAAAGAAATTGATAAAGCTAATGCCGAAATCCAATATCGAATCCAAAAGCGAGCCTAACAGAGCAACCGAGCCGGTCATAACCCATGCGATGGCCTTTATACTTACCAGTGTTAACGCAACCATAATCGCCAGGCCAGTGACAAGGCGAATTTGTTGATTATGGTCAGATTGCTGGTGGGTATCAGCCATTAGGGATAAAGCCTTTGTGTGTGCCAGCTTTCACCGTCACGCTTATAGATGATACGGTCATGCAGGCGATGCGCCCCATCCTGCCAAAATTCAATATGCAGCGGTTTTATCGACCAGCCAGCCCAATAGGGCGGGCGCGGTATATCCTCCATACCATATTGTGCTTTATAATCGGCAAAGCGTTGCTCCAATATGGCACGCGCGGCAAGGGGCTGCGATTGCAGCGATGCCCAGGCACCAAGCCTGCTTTCGGGGTGCCGGCTTTGGTGGTAGGCATCTGCTTTGGCGTCATCTACCCTATGCGTTGTTCCACGTATGCGGATTTGCCGCCGACAGCTTTTCCAGTGAAAACAAAGCGCGGCATGTGGGGTGGTATCTAACTCTTGCCCCTTGGTGCTTTGCATATTTGTATAAAAGGTGAATAACCCCTCTTGCCAGTCTTTTAGCAATACCATACGCACATTAGGCATATTATCTTTATCGACAGTGGCAAGTGCCATAGCCGTTGGGTCATTTGGTTCTGCTTCGCGCGCATCTGCAAGCCAGGCATCGAATAATGCGAAAGGGTCTTGCGGTGGGCTATCGAAATCAATCTCCATATATGTGCTTTCCATCTATTTATTTCATGGCTTCCACTAGGCATAATTGTTATAACCCGCTATAACCCAAATAAAAAGGCATAAAGGAGATAATTATGGGTGGTTTAAGCGGACTTATGCAAGGAAAGCGCGGCCTGATTATGGGGGTTGCCAATAATCGTTCCATTGCATGGGGCATTGCCAAGGCCTGTGCCGATGCGGGGGCAGAGCTTGCCTTTACCTATCAGGGGGAAGCGCTGGCGCGGCGCGTCAAGCCTTTGGCGGAAAGCATTGGCGCAGATATTATGCTTGAATGTGATGTTACGGATATGAATACGCTGGATTCTGTGTTCACAACGCTCAAAGAAAAATGGGGCAAGATAGATTTTGTCGTCCATGCCATTGCCTTTGCCGATAAGGATGAATTGATGGGGCGTTATGTAGATACTTCGCCGGAAAATTTTGCAATGAGCTTAAATATTTCCTGTTATTCATTTACGGCGGTCGCCAAGCGTGCGGCAGAGCTTATGCCGGATGGGGGGGCGATGCTTACGCTATCTTATTACGGCGCAGAAAAAGTTGTGCCACATTATAATGTGATGGGCGTGGCAAAAGCAGCGTTAGAGGCCAGTGTGCGTTATCTGGCCGCAGATTTGGGCGTGCAAAATATTCGGGTAAACTCCATTTCTGCGGGGCCGATTAAAACACTGGCAGCCGCCGGCATTGCGGGTTTACGCATGATGTTGAAATGGAATGAAGAAAATGCCCCTTTGCGAAAAAATGTAACCATAGATGAAGTCGGCAATGCAGCGCTTTACTTATTATCAGATTTAGGGAGTGGGGTATCGGGTGAAAACCACCATGTTGATGCGGGCTATAATGCAATCGGTATGAAGATGATTGATGATGGGGCATAGGCTTTATGTCGCATAACCGGTTTGGGCATTTATTCCAGGTCACCACATGGGGCGAGTCGCATGGGGTGGCTTTGGGCTGTGTGCTTGATGGCGTGCCCCCGCTATTGGAGATAAACGAAGCCGATATTCAATATTATCTCGACCAGCGTAAGCCGGGAAAAAGCCGTTTTGTTACCCAAAGGCGCGAAGCCGATAAGGTTGAGATTTTATCGGGTGTCTTTGATGGCAAAAGCACCGGCACACCGATAAGCCTGCTGATTAAAAACACCGACCAAAGGTCAAAAGATTATAGCGAGATAAAGGATAAGTTTCGTCCATCCCATGCCGATTATAGCTATATGGCTAAATATGGTATAAGGGATTATCGCGGTGGGGGGCGTGCTTCGGCGCGTGAAACGGCAGCGCGTGTGGCAGCAGGTGCCGTGGCGCGTAAAATTTTGGCGGGCGTCACCATAAGAGGGGCGGTGGTGCAATTAGGCACGCAAAAAATAGCGCGCGAAAGATGGGACTGGCATGCGGTTGCCCAAAATCCGTTTTTCTGCCCCGACCCCGAAGCAGCACAAGATTGGGAAAACTATCTTGATGATATTCGCAAAAAAGGCTCTTCTTGCGGCGCGATTATTGAGCTTGTCGCAAGCGGTGTCCCCGCAGGCTGGGGCGCCCCGGTTTACGGTAAACTCGATGCCGATATTGCCCAAGCCATGATGAGCATCAATGCGGTGAAGGGAGTTGAAATCGGTGCCGGCTTTGCGGCTGCCGCGCTTGCGGGGGAAGATAATGCCGATGAGATGTTTAACGATAGTGGCAAGATAGGGTTTCGAAGCAATCATGCGGGCGGTATTATGGGCGGTATTTCAACGGGGCAAGATATTATTATCCGCTTTGCTGTAAAGCCTACTTCATCTATTTTAACCCCGCGCGATACAGTCACCCAAAGCGGTGAAGATACGCAGATTACAACCAAAGGCCGCCACGACCCTTGTGTGGGTATTCGTGCTGTGCCAGTGGGAGAGGCTATGTTGGCGTGCATATTGGCTGACCATAAATTGCGTCATAATGGGCAAATATCGCCCTTATGACATGCAGACTTTATCTGATAACCCCGCCGCAATTTGAGCTGGATATATTTGTATCACTTATGGAAGAGGCTTTGGATGCAGGCGATGTTGCTTGTGTGCAGCTTCGCTTAAAGCCCGCACATGATGCGGCAATAAAGCGCGCTGCAGAGCGTTTATTGCCACTTTGCCACGCAAAAAACATTCCCCTTTTGCTTAATGACCGCCCCGATTTGGTAAAGACGACCGGAGCGGATGGATGCCATATCGGGCAAGAGGATATGCGCTATGATGCAGCGCGTGACGTGGTGGGAGAGGATAAAATAATCGGTGTCACCTGTCATAATTCGCGTCATCTGGCCATGCTTGCCGGTGATGCAGGCGCAAATTATGTCGCCTTTGGTGCTTTTTATCCGAGCCAGACGAAACCGGTAAAAAGCCGCGCCATGCCCGAAATGTTAAGCTGGTGGCAAGAGCTTATGGAGCTTCCCTGTGTGGCGATTGGGGGCATTACAGCTGAAAATGCCCCGCCGCTAATTGCCGCGGGCGCAGATTTTCTTGCTGTATCACACGCCATATGGACGCACCCTGATGGTGCCGGCGCGGCGGTGCGTGAATTTAATGCACTGTTCTGAGTGTTTGGCTTTGCTTTTCATAGCATAAGGTGCTAGACCATGCGCGCATAAAGTTAAGATAAGGCATAGGACGAATAATGAAAATAAACGGCAATGAAATTCGCGTCGGCAATGTGATTCACCATGATGGCAGCCTATGGGTGGCTGTAAAAACACAACATGTTAAACCCGGCAAAGGCGGCGCTTTTGCCCAAATTGAGCTTAAAAACCTAATCAATGGCAGTAAACTCAATGAACGCTTTCGTTCATCCGAAACGGTTGAGCGCGTGCGTCTGGAGCAACGCGATTATCAATATCTTTATGAAACGGATGGCATGTTGATCTTTATGGATTTGGAAAGCTATGAGCAGATACAGATAGCCGAAGATTTTATCGGCGCGCGCAAGGCTTTTTTACAAGATAGCATGACGGTGGTGGTGGAAAGCCATGAAGATAAACCCATTGGGATTAAATTGCCCCAACAGGTAACACTTGAAATTGCCGATACCGAAGCTGTGGTGAAAGGACAAACGGCGGCTTCATCTTATAAACCTGCGACATTAGAAAATGGCGTGCGTGTGATGGTGCCGCCTTTTATCTCTACAGGCGATAAGATTGTGGTGGATACGGATGACGTTGTTTATGTAAAGCGTGCCGAGTAATGACGCAAAGCTCTCCAGCAATGAATGTGATGCGCGCTGCCGTGGAAAAAGCGGCACGTCCGCTTCGGCGTGATTTTGGAGAGGTTGAGAATTTACAAGTCTCGCGCAAAGGGCCGGGCGATTTCGTTAGCATGGCAGATATACGCACCGAACGGATTTTACACGAAGAACTTGAAAACGCCCGCCCCGATTACGGATTTTTAATGGAAGAAAGCGGCGCGGTTATCGGTGCGGATAAAACCCATCGCTGGATTATTGACCCGATAGATGGCACGAGTAATTTTTTACACGGTGTTCCACATTTTTGTATTTCGCTGGCTTTAGAGCGCGAGGGTGTTTTGGTCGCAGGCATTGTCTATAACCCGATAAATGACGAATTATTTACCGCCGAACGTGGGCAGGGGGCATTTTTGAATCATAAAAGAATACGGGTTTCGGGGCGCAGGTCTGTGGATGGTAGCATGTTCGGGCTTCCGCTTAGACCAGATAGCCCATTCGATGGAGCGCCTATGGCACGAAACCTCTTGGAGCAAGGCGCTGAGCTACGTAGCTCTGGGTCTGCTGCACTTGATTTGGCCTATGTTGCTGCTGGCAGGCTGGATGCGGTATGGCAATGGGGGTTAGGTGCGTGGGATATCGCCGCTGGTGCACTTTTGGTGCAAGAGGCAGGCGGTATGATAAGCGATTTTACGGGGCGCAATCACTTTCTTGAAACCGGGTGCTCGCTTGCAGGCAATGCAACCATGCATGGCTTATTATTGCCCTTTTTGCGTGGTTAAAACCCGCCAATAAACATCCATATGATGCCGATAGGCACAATGATACGCCCAAGCCAAATCCATACCCAAAACAATGTCCCCCATGCGCCAAACGCCGTGCGTAAATCAGCAACGGGAATTGCCCAGCAGGTAAACAGAATAACGCTCAAACCGCTTAGGGGCATTAAAATTGTGGTTGTGGCATAATCTTTGAGATCAAATAATGATAATTCCGAAAACATACCGTAATTGATAAGGCGAAACTCTGACCATATATTAAAAGAAAACACCGTGGCCAGCCCCGCGATAAAACTTGCCCCCAGCGTTATGGCCAAAGCCCGGCGCGGTGTGATGTCATAGCTGGTCTCAACTGCATTTCTAACCACTTCCACCAAAGCAATGCCAGAGGTGAGCGCAGCGAAAAAAACCAGAACAAAAAAGATAAGCGCCACCACGCTACCCAATGGTAATTGGGCAAAGGCAATGGGCAAGGTGGTGAATAAAAGGCCGGGGCCTTCGGTTGGGTCAAGCTGCAGGGCAAATACAATCGCAAAAATACCAAAGCCGGCAATAAGGGCGATTGCTGTATCTGCAAGCCCGATGGTAATTGCCGCGCGCCCAACATTGACGGCGCGGTTAAGGAAGGTGCCATAGGTAACTAACATGGCGCAGCCCACACCGACTGAGAAAAACCCCTGACCTACCGCACGTTGAACTGTTTCTGCTGAAATCTGGCTAAAGTCTGGCATGAATAAATAAGCAAGTGCTGCTTGTGCATTGCCAAAGAAAATCCCATATAGAGCGATAAGCAAAAGCATGAAAAATAAAAGCGGCATCATAATCATATTTGCGCGCTCAATACCGCCGACAGCATTGCGGATTAGAATGAGGCCGATTACCGCCAGAAATGCAAATTGATAACCGATAAGCTCAAGCGGGTTTGCGAGCATGGCATTAAATATGCTGCTGGAATTGTCTACCGTAATATCGCTCATTGTGCCGTTAAGGGTGAGGTAGATATAGCCAATAACCCACCCGGCAATAACGGCATAAAAGCTAAGCAATAAAAAGGAGGCAAAAACACCAACACCACTTGAGAGAAATAATATGATAGGCGGACGCGCATAACGATTTATCAGCTCTTTAACACCTTGAATAGGTCCGTGCCGCCCCAAACGCCCGAGGGTTAATTCTGCCGCTGCAATCGGAATCGCAATGGCAAAAATAGTCAGAAGATAAATAAGCACAAATGCGCCGCCGCCATTCGTGCCGGCCATATAGGGGAACTTCCATAAATTACCAAGCCCTACAGCCGCGCCAATGCTGGCGAGCAAAAAACCAGTATGGGATGACCAATGCTGTTGTGGTGATGATGCCATTTTATTCCTCCCGAATATGCCATATCGTTATATAATCTATAGTAATGAATTGTGAATCGCAATAAGTGATAAAGTTAAATAAAAATATGTAACTATGTTTCATAGCTATGCGTCGCTTTTTAGTATATGACTTGAAATAATTATTTCTTTTTTGTCCGAATCGTTTGCATATTATAGATTATGGGTAGTAAAAGCGTAGTTACGTGATTAGAGGGATTTAGATGCGGTTTTTAGTATTAGGGCTAACATGTTGTGCAGCGGTTGCATTTCCTGCTACGGCGCAAATGGGTGCATCACCCACGCATATGAACGCTTATAATGGGCAATCCGGTAATGAACAATCCGGTTATTATGCGGGGGCTTTTTATGCACCAGTCAATAATGTGCAACAAAGCTATGCGACATATCAGCAACAACAGGCTTATGGACAAGCACAACCGCTGCCACAACAACAGCAATATGCGGTGCCGCAAAATCCAGCTATAGGTGCTGGTGCGTCTTTTCCTCATGCGGCGTCTCCTAATCCAGACCCGCAGCAGGCTTATGGGCAAGCACAATCGCTGCCGCAACAACAGCAATATGCTCCTAATACGGCGTTTCCTAATCCAGCCCCACAGCAGGCTTATGGACAGGCACAACCGCTGCCGCAACAACAGCAATATGCGCCTAATACGGCGTCTCCTAATCCAGCCCCACAGCAGGCTTATGGGCAAGCACAGCCGATACCGCAACAACAGCAATATGCGCCACATGCGGCGTCTCCTAATCCAGCCCCACAGCAGGCTTATGGGCAAGCACAGCCGATACCGCAACAACAGCAATATGCGCCACATGCGGCGTCTCCTAATCCAGCCCCGCAGCAGGCTTATGGGCAAGCACAACCGCTGCCGCAACAACAGCAATATGCGCCTAATACGGCGTTTCCTAATCCAGTCCCACAGCAGGCTTATGGACAGGCACAATCGCTGCCGCAACAACAACAATATGCGCCTAATACGGCGTTTCCTAATCCAGCCCCACAGCAGGCTTATGGGCAAGCACAACCGATACCGCAACAGCAATATACGCCAAACGTGACGTCTCAAAATCTAGCGCAAAATCCAGCTATGGGGGCTTCTCAGCCTTATCCGGCACAGCAACAAAATCAACAAACTTATGGGCAATTTACACCGCAAGGCTATTCGACACCACCGGCGGTAGCTTCTAATACAGCTGGCTTAAATGTGAATAATTCTAATTCAGCCGATTTTGTTTACAGAAATCAGGTCAACCCTTCTTTTCCATCTCCCAATTTTCAATCTGGTCAAACCCCTGCGCCTACGCAAAATCTTACGCCTCATCAGAATTTTGAACCATCACCAACCGGTGCATTTGGTTCGACAGGGCAAGTGCCAGGTATGAATAGACCCCCAAAACCTCCGGCAATTGCTCAAAATACGCAAATAGCAAACCAAGACAATATGCAAATAAAAGCACACTCATTGCTTAATCAGCAAAACTCTGTTCCTAAAGATTATATTCCTAAGACGGCGCAAAATGCTCTGGAGTCATCCTACGCCCAGAACCGTTTACAAAATTATAATCAGTTTACCTTACCAGATTTATTTGCCCGTGCGCGTCAGGGAGATCCCTGGGCACAGTTAAAATTAGGTGATGCTTATTATTCTGGTGGCGGCGTGTATCCGGATACAGGTATTGCTTTACAACTTTATTATGCAGCAGCCAATCAGGGATTAGCTGAAGCACAAGTCCGTATAGGTAATTTATACCGCGAAGGCTATGGCGTAGAAAAAGATATTAAGCAAGCCGAGAAATGGTATCGGCGTGCAGCGCAATCGGGGCATATGGGCGCTCAATATAGTTTAGGCGTTATATATGACCAAGGTGAAGAAGGAATCCCGCAAAGCAATGAAAAGGCACTGCATTGGTTTAGAACGGCAGCGAATAAAGGCAATATGGATGCGCAATTTGCTATGGGTGTGATTCACGAGCGGCGCGATGACTCTATTGTAGATATAGTAGATGCTGCAAAATGGTATCGTAAAGCGGCTGACCAAGGGCATGTAGATGCGAAAAAACGCTGGAAAAAATTAGCTGAAGATCTTCCAGCTCTGGATGATGAATATTAAGCATAATTATCAATAAAACGGTTAATATATCACCCCTTTGGGCATGGTGGGGTAAGGCTGCTCGTATACATTGTTAGGCTAGAGCCTTTTATTTCCCGGTGCAGCCCTCAACTAAATAGCTAGGATAAACTCAAACACAGTTTTTTAAGTGCGTGCTTAACTGTGTGTGTAATATTTTGTCTCCGCAAGCCAGGATAGCACCACCATTTGCACCATCTCCGCCTGCCCAACTGGTGACAATGCCGCCAGCGGCTTCAATAAGTGGAATGAGAGGGCAAATATCATAGCTTTGCAATTCTGTTTCAATAACAGCATCAATATGTCCGGCACATAACAAAGCATAAGCATAGCAATCCGCACCATAACGTAATAGCTGTGCGCTTTGGGTTATCTCATCCCAAACTAGGCGTAATTTTCCTTTTTGCCAATATTCCGGCGCCGTGGTTGCGATTATAGCCTGATTTATATTTTTACAAGCGCGCACGGCAATATTTTTTTTGTCTGTTCCTTTATGCCACAAAGCGTCTTGTTGATAGCCGCTAAACCGTTCACCGGTAAATGGTTGATCCATAATGCCTAAAAGTGGTTTGCCGTTATATTTTAAGCCTATAAGTGTTCCCCATGTGGGGAAGCCTGCGAGAAATGCACGTGTGCCGTCAATCGGGTCAATAATCCATTCATACGCATTCCCCGCTTTATAACCATATTCTTCTCCCATAATCGCATGATCGGGGTAATGCGTCTCAATAAGCCTACGTATGACGGCTTCTGTATCACGATCTGCTTGTGTAACGGGGTCAAATCCGGTTTCGCTTTTATTGTCAATTTTATCTATATTACGGAATAGGGGCAGGGTAATTTTCCGCGCTTCATCGGCAAGCCTATGTGCAAAATCTAATAATATCTCGGACATAGACTACCCTGCCTTAAACAAATCATATGAAATGGATGAACGGGCAATATAGCTGACAAGGCCATGCAGATGCGCGCGCAATGTCTCAAAGCCTTCATGGGGCATGAATTTTTTTTCGTCCATATAAAGTTTACGATTGATTTCTATTTGGACAGCATGTTGTGCTTTCGTTGGTTTTCCGTAATGTGTGGTGATAAAACCTCCGGAATAGGGTTGATTTAGGCTGACATGATAATTGCGGTCGCGAAAATATGAGGCAATCGCAACACTCACATGCGTAGCACAGGCGCGCCCATATTTGTCGCCAATGGTAATGTCAATCATTGGTTCATTATGATGTGTGGCTATATCATCAAGTAAATGTGATGGCATAGAGTGCATATCAAGCAAAATAACATAACCGAATTTTTGTTTTATGTGGGTAATGGTTTGTTGTAAAGCGTTATGGAAGGGACGATAAATATGTGTCAATCTTTTTTGAGCTTCTTTTAGATCAATTTTATCAGGGTAAATGGGCGTGTTCTCGGCAACGACACGCGGAATAACCCCAAGCCCTGCGGCGGTGCGTGTGGAAAAATTTATGTCACTTTTTTTTAGTTTTTGCTTTATCAAATAAGGGTCGAGTTCATTTTCAGCCCGATTCAAATCGACAAATGCACGTGGATAATTGGCGATAAGCACATGCGCGCCATAATGCGCCGCCATCGCAAAGAACATATCGATAAAGCTGTCTTCCGATTGACGAATTTGCATTTCATCTAAGGAAGAGCGATCAAGAAACGCCTGCAGATAATGCGTGCCGCTATGCGGAATACTAAGAAGCACAGGCATAGCCTCGGCGCGTGGCATAAATAGTGTATAGGGGTTTTCATATGTGGCACTCATCATCCACGAGTATAGCACGAAAAAAATGCAGCACATAAAAATTTATAATTCAATTTGGCAGATAGCTGATATTCTGCTATAGCCGAAGGCATGAAAAACATTAGATGGGCGATTAGCTCAGTGGGAGAGCACTACCTTGACATGGTAGGGGTCACTGGTTCAATCCCAGTATCGCCCACCATCATATAAAGTATAAGCAGGCGCGCTGTCTGCTGCACAATTTACGATTTATAGGGTCGTTTATAATTATAAGGGAGACATTATGAGTGAACGTCAAACCATTTGCGGGTTACAAATTGACAAAAAATTGAGTGATTTTATTGCGGATGAAGCAGTCCGCGACATAGATATTACAGCAGAGCAATTTTGGCAGAGCCTTGCTGATATTTTTGAGCATTTCGCACCGCGTAATAAAGCACTTTTACAAAAACGTGATGCATTACAAGCACAGATAGATGAATGGCATAAGGCGCATCATGGTCAGCCGCATAATGCACAAGCCTATAAGGCGTTTTTGCAAGAGATAGGGTATCTTGTGCCTGAGGGAGATGATTTTTCAATCGAAACGGATAATGTTGATCCGGAAATTTCACATATTGCAGGCCCACAACTTGTTGTGCCCGTTAAAAATGCCCGCTTTGCGGTGAATGCGGCAAATGCACGATGGGGCAGCCTTTATGATGCATTTTATGGCACGGATATTATTCCACAAGATGGTGAATTTGCCCCCGAGGGAGCCTATAGCCCCTTACGTGGCGGCGAGGTCATTCGCCGCGCAAAAGCATTTCTTGATGATGTCGTGCCACTCACTGGTGCATCCCATAGTGATGTTACCGCTTATGACATTGTAGATGGTGCATTACAGGCGCAAATAGCACAAAATACAGTTGGTCTTAAGCATCCCATCCAGCTAGCAGGTTTTACAAAAACGGATAATGCGCTTGCATGTATTTTACTCCGTAATAATGATCTACATATTGAGATTCACATTGATCGCACACATAATATCGGTAAGGATGATGCCGCCGGTGTAAGCGATATTATTCTGGAATCTGCCGTGACCACGATTATGGATTGTGAAGACTCGGTTGCTGCTGTTGATGCTGAAGATAAGGTCGAAACCTATCGTAATCTTCTTGGGCTTATGCAGCGTAATCTTGATGTTGATATGCAAAAGGGCGGCAAAAACATAACGCGCCGTCTTGCTGATAATCGCATATATACCACGCCCGATGGCGGCACGCTTACCCTTGCAGGCTTGTCGCTTATGCTGATTCGTAATGTGGGACATCTTATGACCAATCCGGCTATTTTGGATGGCGAAGGCAATGAAATCCCCGAAGGTATAATGGATGCCGCTATTACGGGGTTGCTTGCGAAACATGATTTTTCCAAAACGGATGCCCAGCTTAAAAATAGTCAGGCCGGTTCGGTTTATATTGTAAAGCCGAAAATGCATGGTCCTGAAGAAGTCGCCTTTACCGATGAGCTATTTGCTGCGGTTGAAAAGGCGTTAGATTTACCGCCGCTTTGCCTCAAAATGGGCATAATGGATGAAGAACGTCGCACGACGGTGAATTTGAAAGAGTGTATCCGTGCGGCGAAATCGCGTGTGATTTTTATCAATACCGGTTTTTTAGATAGAACAGGGGATGAAATGCATACATCAATGGAAATGGGGCCGATGATCCGCAAAGCGGATATGAAAACATCAGATTGGTTATTGACTTATGAAGATTGGAATGTCGATATTGGTTTGGCGTGCGGCTTTCAAGGTAAAGCGCAAATTGGCAAGGGTATGTGGGCAATGCCGGATTTAATGGCGGCAATGCTGGAGCAAAAAATTGGGCAACCGCGTGCAGGAGCAGATTGCGCGTGGGCACCTTCCCCTACGGCAGCTACCATTCATGCATTACATTATCATTATGTGGATGTGAATGCGGTGCAAAATCAACTCAAAGCCCGCCCGCGTGCATCGGTTGATAAAATTTTAACCATGCCGGTGGAAACGCATCCGCAATGGTCGCCACAAGATATTCAAGAAGAATTAGATAATAATGCACAAGGCATTTTAGGCTATGTTGTGCGCTGGATTGATCAAGGCGTTGGCTGTTCGAAAGTGCCCGATATTCATAATATTGGCCTTATGGAAGACCGCGCAACCTTACGCATTTCCAGCCAGCATATTGCAAATTGGTTGCATCACAATATTTGCACAGAAGACCAGGTGCGGGAAACCTTGAAACGCATGGCTGTTGTGGTTGACAAACAAAATGCTGGCGATCCAGCTTATCAGCCCATGGCGCCCACTTTTGATGGCATTGCCTTTCAAGCGGCTTGTGATTTAATCTTTAAGGGGCGCGCACAGCCAAGCGGTTACACCGAACCACTTTTGCATCAACATCGTCTGGCTTATAAGGCGGCACGCGCTTAAAAAGATGGCCGCATCTTCTTTTTTTGCGCTTGAAAAAACGCATAATCCCAACCGGTTTTATCTGCCGGTTGCGGAAAATCTATGTGTTGGTCGGCAAGGACGCAAATTTTTATTCGGCGGTGTGGGGCTTGCCGCAGCGATTGCGGCAATGGAAAGCACCACCGATCGCCGGCTTGTGTGGACGACAGCACAATATTTATCTTTTGCCCGCCCCGGCGAAATTATGGATTTAGATGTGGTTGTGCCGGTGACGGGTAAATATAATTCGCAAGCGCGTGTCATTGCACATATTGGCGACCGGGAGATTCTAACGGCCAATGCGGCTTTGGGCGCGCGTGAGGGAGAGGTCTCATTGCAATGGGCAGAAATGCCTGTTGTTCCCGATCCCGAGGAATGTCCCCCGATTACATTATGGGAAAAGCGCGGTGGCCTGCATGCGCGTATGGATGGGCGACTGGTTAAAGGACATTATGATAATATGCACGCGCCGGATATAAGCGGTGATGATGGTCATGTTATGTTTTGGATACGTTTTAAGGAAAGCGCACATATTAGCTCGGATTTATTAGCCATTATTGCCGATTACGTGCCCTCTGCCATGCGTAGTGCTCTGGGGCGTGATGCGGGGGCCAATTCTCTGGATAATACATTGCGCATTCGTCGGCTTGTGCAAACTGAATGGGTTTTATGCGATATTCGTATTCACGGCGTGCATAGCGGATTTATGCATGGGGGCATGCTGATTTTTTCCGAATGCGGTGAACTTATGGCCCTAGCGAGTCAGTCGGGCATTGTGCGTATACTGGATGAATAAGCCTTACCCCGTGCGCCGCATATAGGCAAAGCTCAATCCGGATAGAGCCCCGATAAAGGCAAGCACCAAGAAGCCATCCCAATGGCGCGCCGCAGCGATGGGCATAACATTAAAAGAAATTTTAAGGGCGGCAAGTGCTATCACAATCGCGCAAAAGCCAGCCAGGCTATAGATAATGGGCGGGAAATCTAGGAGTTTTATAACCTGCCCTGCAAGTAAAAATGCAATCAATAGCCCGATGCCAAATATACTGCCAAATAGGGGGGTCATATGCACGATGTCATGCAAAATGGTTTGCACGATAAGCATAAACGGCACATCAACATCCATAGCGGTTAATTCACGAATGGTAAAAAGCGATGATGCAATTATGCCAAGACCATCAAAAATAATCCATGCGATAATATATGCGATTATAAATCGTCCGATAGCATGCATAAAATGTCTTCCTCAAATCATTTAATGTTATTATTATAGTATAAACTTGTTTTTTACGCTATATTTAATCGGAAAATAGGGAAAGGTTTTATCTATGTCTAAAGTGCGGAAAACTACGGCTCTGATTATCTTGTTTTATATGGGTTTTTCTACACATATATGGGCACAAACTATGCCGCAAAAAGCGTATCAGCTTGCCACAATTGTCGAGGGGTTGGATAGTCCGTGGGGGTTTGCCTTTTTACCAGATGGCGATATTCTCGTTACAGAATTAGGGGGTAAGCTGCGCCTTATTCGCAATGGGTCTTTGGTTACGCAACCCGTTAGCGGTGTGCCGGAGGTTTTTTATGCGGGGCAGGGCGGGCTTATGGATATTGTTTTGCACCCTGATTATGCTGAAAACCAGTTTGTTTATGTGTCGCTCGCCGTGGGCGATTCGGATGCAAACGCATTGCGTATTATTCGTGCCCGCTTTACGGGTGAGGCTTTGGAAAATGTGGAAACGATTTTTGAGGCGGCACCTGCCAAAGATACACCGGTGCATTATGCAGGACGCATGACATTCTTGCCCGATAATAGTCTGCTGATTATGGTGGGTGATGGCTTTGATTACCGTGAGGAAGCACAAAATTTATCTACCCATTTCGGTAGCATTGTGCGTGTTACGGATAGCGGCAAGATTCCACCCGATAACCCGTTTCTCGATATAAGCGATGCAAAACCGGAAACATGGAGCTATGGGCATCGTAACGCACAAAGCATTATATATGATGCACAGCTTGACGCTGTATTTCAAACCGAGCACGGCGCGCGCGGCGGGGATGAACTTAATCTGATTGAGGCAGGCAAAAATTACGGCTGGCCGATCATCACATGGGGCATTGACTATTCAGGGGCACGCATTAGCCCCTATACAGAATATGAAGGCATGGAGCAGCCTTTAATTGATTGGACACCGTCTATTGGCCCAAGCGGTATGACGCTTTATCGTGGAGATTTATTTCCGCAATGGCAGGGCGATATTTTTGTTACGAGTTTAATTTTTTCGCATGTTGTGCGTGTAGATATGGACGGCAAAAAAGCGGGCGCACAAGAGGTTTTATTTGAGGAAATCGGCGAGCGTTTACGCGATATTCGCACAGGCGCAGATGGCGCCCTTTATATTCTGGCCGAAGAAAGCGGACGTTTGCTAAAAGTTACGCCCGCGCAATAGTCAAAAGGGCTTGTCTTTATTGTGTGGGTGGCGTATAAGCCGGTCTACTTGTGAAGGAGATTTATTATGGCAGTTCCGAAGCGAAAAACAACACCGTCACGTCGTGGTATGCGCCGCGCTGCTGATGCGCTTTCCAATCCGGCTTATATTGAAAATCCGGATAGCGGTGAATTGCACCGCCCGCATCATATTGATTTGAAAAGCGGGCTTTATCGCGGCAAACAAGTGCTCAGCCCGCAAGAGTAATTTATTTTTCCTGTAGAAAATCTAAAATCGCCTCTAAATCAGGCGGCGATGCTTTTTTATATATCGATCCACCAATATGAATGCTATGAATGGGGATAGCATGGATAAGACTATTGGTGATGAACCCATATTCTGCTTGCTTAAGCATATCCTGTGTTATGGAGTGCTTAGCAAAACAAGCCCCTCCAATGGTTTCGGCAGCAAGGAGCTGCGCGCGAATAATACCATTTAAGGCCCCATCATTACATGGGGGCGTGATATATGTGCCTTCATGATAGAGAAATATATTACCAGCTGCAGCACAGGCCACATGGCCTTGTGCGGTAAGAAGCAAGGCTTCATCTGCACCACTTTGCACAGCTTCGCGCCGTGCACTAATATTATCTATATAAGATAGGGTTTTATATCTACTGCTCGGATTATGCACATTACGGATAATAGATGAGACATAAAGCCGGTAATATGCCATTATATCAGGAACTGGCGAAAGCTGCATGAGATAGCTTGGTGTGTTTTGTCGTGTGATAAGACCGCGCCCACCATTGCCGCCACTTACGGTGATCCGTAACACATTATGTGCATTATGCGCATGTGCGGCAAGAAAATGATTTATCGCCTCTTCAAACCCGTTAAAAAACGTGAAACCAAAAAACTGACACGCATGTTTCAAACGTGTTAAATGGGCTGTTAGAAATTGTGCTTTTCCATTTTGACATAATATGGTCTCAAACACACCCTCGCCCAAAAGCAAGCCGCGTTCATTGGTGTGAATAAGAGCGGTATCATCAGAAAAAATCGTGCCATTATACCAAATCATATACACGCCCTGCTATATGTAAGAAAATTGGTGATAATCCGATGCCCTTCAGCCGTCAGAATAGATTCCGGGTGGAATTGCACCCCGAAAATCGGGCGCGATTTATGGGCAATCGCCATAATTTCACCAGTGGTGGCGTCATAAGCGGTTGCTTCAAGGCAAGCGGGCAAATCCGTAACCGCGAGGGCATGATACAGCCCGACCGTCATGGGGGAGGCCATATCGGCAAACACATTGCGTGCATTATGCGTGATTGTGGTTGACATGCCATGTATTGGTGTGCGGGCGCGGTTTATTTTGCCCCCAAAATAATAGGCAATGGCCTGATGGCCTAAACATATACCAAGCATGGGCACATTGGCATGGGCGATAAGCTCTAGGGTAAGCTCTGTATGTTCGGGACGCCCCGGACCAGGCGAAAAAATCAGTGCTTTGGGGTTAAGTGCGAGGGCCTGTTGGTAACTCATCTCATTTTGTCGAATAATGTGACAGGGCATATTATGCATACGCAACAGGCGCGCTAATAAATGAACAAAGCTATCAAAATGATCGATGAGTAAAATCATATTGTGAGGCTCGCAAAAAAACCTGCTGCCTTATCCAGTGTTTCCTGATATTCCTGTAAGGGGTCGCTATGCGCGGTAATGCCACCACCAGCATGAAAGTAAACTTTATCATCACATATAATGGCGCTTCGAATAAGGATATTCATATCCATTGTTCCGTCAAAGCCGATATAGCCGCATGCACCGCAATAAGGTCCGCGTCTATGCGGCTCATATTGGGCAATGCGTTGCATTGCCCGCAATTTAGGGGCGCCGGTGATAGAGCCGCCCGGAAAACTTGCGGCAAGCAGGTCGAGCACATTTTTACCAGATGTTAATTTCCCGCGAATGGTTGAAACAAGATGATGCACATGCGCAAAACTTTCTATGGCGCATAGCTGTGTGACATCAAGTGAATTATCTTCGCAAACTTTCGCAAGGTCATTTCGCATTAAATCAACAATCATAATATTTTCAGCACGATCTTTGATACTATTATGCAAATTATTTGCCGCTTGTTCATCGTCTTGCTTATTTTTTTTACGTGCTATGGTGCCCTTTATCGGTCGGGTTTCAACAATCTTATCGCGGCAAAACAGAAACCTTTCGGGGGAAGATGAGGCAAGCGACCACGCGCCGAAATGGGCAAAGGCCGAAAAAGGTGCGGGGCTTTTACGCCGTAAGCGGCGATAAAATGTGAAAGCAGGCTCATAAAGCGATGCGCTGAAACGCTGTGCGATATTTGCCTGGAATAGATCGCCGTCTAAAATATGCGCAATAATCTGCTCGATTGCTGCACAATATTCGGTTTTGGAAACATTGCTTTGTGGGGGCAATGTATGGGGTGCAGCTTGTGCTGCATCAAGCGATACAGGGTTTTGCGCGCGGGTGCGCCACATATCTAATTGCTGTTGTGTTTGGGCAAAAATAAAGCACTTTTTTTGTTTATGGTCGAAACTCATACCATGCCGGTAAAGTCCGATAGCAATATCGGGAAGGTGCAAATCATCTATGGCAAAAGGAGGTGTTGCAGGGGG
Source organism: Parvibaculaceae bacterium (assembly GCA_965227805.1). Lineage (GTDB taxonomy): Bacteria > Pseudomonadota > Alphaproteobacteria > RS24 > RS24 > CBDDGJ01. Next base: position 1,444,991 of record CBDDGJ010000003.1, read on the forward strand.
TAATGTTTCAAAGCAATGCGCGAAGTCATAAGAAAACACACCGGCAGCACCACCAATAAAGGGCGGGATGCCTGCCGGAATTTTTTGTGTTGTATCAAATGGAATGAACTCGCGCAGGCGCATAAATCCATCAGCTTGATTTCTACAAATCAATATATCATCAGGTGCGGTGAGGATAAAGCTATAACGCCCCGTCGCATGGTCTGTATCACTGCTATCTAACCATAGTGAAAAGGGGGTGTGGGCAAGCGGCGCGAATATAGTTTCGGCATCCACCCATTCATGCTCTTCAATTAAAATAGGTGTCGCCAAAACCGCGCCTTAAAAATTATCTTTACGCTGTCTTATTTCGGTAAATACATCCACATCGGCTGCATGCACCATATTTAATCGTGTGCGTATTGCCATATTATCTGCACGCAAAAACGGATTGGTTGCACGCTCCAGGCCGATTGTCGTGGGGATGGTCGGTGTGCCGCGCGCACGTAAATCTTCTATCTGGCTTATGCGCTTTTGTAATGCGGAATTATCCGGATCAATGGTGCGTGCGAATTTCGCATTTGCCAATGTATATTCATGCGCGCAATAAACTTTTGTTTCAGCAGGCAAAGCAGTAAGTTTATTCAGACTTTGCCACATTTGTGCCATTGTCCCTTCAAAGACACGCCCACACCCAAGCGCGAATAAGCTATCACCGACAAAACTTACCCCTGCATCAGCAAAATAATAGGCAATATGGCCTAATGTATGCCCGCCGACATCAAGCACATCGGCTTTTATAGTGCCCAGCATAACGCAATCTCCCTCGCCTATGGCATGGTCGATGGCAGGAATTTTGTTACCCTCGCCACGCGGGCCGATAATGGTGCATCCGGTTTCTGCTTTAAGCGTTTCATTGCCCCCTGTATGATCATAATGATGATGCGTATTCCAGATATAAGTCAGCGTCCATCCACGCCGATCCAGAGCGGCCTTTATTGCCGCTGCATCGGGCGTATCAATCGCTGCCGTCTCACCGCTTTTAGCATCATGCACCAAATAGCCATAATTATCACTTAAACAGGAAAATTGTTCGATATGTAAATTATGCATAAAATAAGGTCCCCTAAAGTTTATCTTTCCTTATACCTCTTAGCGAGTCATAATGCAAAAGTCACGGAAAGGATAGCTTTTTGATTATGGCTATAAGCGCGTCTGACATAACACAATTTTATGAAACACCTATGGGGCAGTATGCCCAAAGCCTGCTTGTGCAGAGGCTTAACCCCATTTGGCCATCTATAGCGCATAATATATGTATTGGTTATGGTTATACGGCTCCATTTCTTTCGGCGCTTTATCCGAACCAGAAAATTCCGCAATTTTCACCTTTCCATGATATTGAAACAGGAATTTGCGCGCAGGCTGATTTGCTGCCGCTTGCTGATGATATGGTCAATCAGCTATTGGTTGTGCATGGGCTTGAATTTGTCCAGACTGTGGAGGCTGCCTTGCATGAGTTTTGGCGCATATTGGTTCCGCAAGGGCGTATTATATTTATTGTGCCCAATCGCGCGGGATTTTGGGCGCGCTACGATAAAACGCCCTTTGGTGCGGGCTCTCCCTTTAGCTGGAGGCAATTACAAAATAGCTTATTGCGTGCAGGTTTTGAGCCCTTGCACTGGCACGCGGCACTTATGATGCCGCCGCGTATATATGGCTTAAAATTATGGGGCGTAGGCGAGAGAGCTGGACGGTTTTTATACCCCGAATTAGCCGGGGTGATGATTGTGGAGGCACAAAAAAAACATCCGGCACCTATACATATCCGTAAATTACAAAAGGCGCATAAATTACGCTTTGGGGTGCCGCGTCCGGTGTTTTTACCGCGCTAAATCGCTTTTTCCCATAAGGAATTTATCAACGGCAAATGCAGCTTGCCGCCCTTCACGAATGGCCCACACAACCAAAGATTGCCCCCGGCGCATATCCCCGCATACAAATATTTTGCTTTTATCGCTGGCATAATCTGTGTCATTTGCCGCCACATTGCCGCGTGCATCAAGCGCGACACCCGCTTGCATCAACATGCCCGCATGCACCGGATTGGTAAATCCCATAGCTAATAATACGAGGTCGGCCTGAAGTTCAAATTCGGAACCTTCAATCGCCTGCATATCCTTATCCAGTTTAACGCATTTTATAGCTGTTACTTTTTGTCCATCACCGATAATGTCTTGTGTCATAACCGAGAAGTCACGTTCAACCCCTTCTTCCTGGCTCGATGATGTGCGTAATTTTAGGGGCCATTGTGGCCATGTAATGCCCTTATCTTCCTGTTCAGGCGGGATAGGCATAATCTCTAATTGCGTCACGCTTTTTGCGCCTTGTCTTATGGAGGTGCCAATACAATCCGATCCGGTATCCCCGCCCCCAATGACAATCACATCTTTGCCATTCGCTGAAATCGGCTGAACGCCATCGCCTAACGATTCTTGACCTATACGCCGATTTTGTTGGGGTAAAAAATCCATGGCGAAATGAACACCGTCCAAATCTCGTCCCGTCACGGGCAATTCACGCGGATGCTCTGCGCCGCCGGCTAAAATCACACATTCATGATTTTGCACAATATCATCAAAAGGTATACCCACCCCAATATGATGGTTATAATGAAACACAACCCCTTCGGCGTGCATTTGCTCCAATCTGCGGTCGATAATATGTTTTTCCAATTTGAAATCAGGAATCCCATAGCGCAATAATCCACCGGCCTTGGCATTTTTCTCATAGACATGAACCGCGTGCCCCGCACGTGCTAATTGTTGGGCGGCGGCTAATCCGGCAGGGCCAGCGCCGATAATGGCAATGCGTTTCTCTGTTTTTGTCGGCGCAATCTGCGGTGTAATCCACCCCTCTTGCCACCCGCGTTCAACAATGGCACATTCAATAGATTTAATGGTAACCGGCTGGTCAATAAGGTTAAGCGTGCACGCTGCCTCGCAGGGGGCAGGGCATATGCGTCCGGTAAATTCAGGGAAATTATTGGTCGAATGTAAGTCGGTTAGTGCCTCTTGCCATTTTTGTGTATAGACCAAATCATTCCAGTCGGGAATCTGATTGTTAACCGGGCAGCCATTATGGCAGTAAGGTATGCCGCAATCCATACAGCGTGCGGCTTGGTTTTTGAGTTGGCTTTCGTCGAGCGGCACGACAAAATCACGGAAATTTTGTATCCGCTCTTGAACAGGCAGATAGTTACGGTCTTTACGTTCAATCTCTAAAAATCCGGTCGGTTTACCCATTTTACTCCCCTGCCTTTTGTTCGGCGATTTGTGTATTTTGTGTGTGCAATTCATAAAGCGCGCGGCGAAATTCGGTTGGCATAATTTTGATAAATCTGGTCAAATAGTCATCCCAATTTTCAAGAATATGGCGCGCTTTTTCCGAATTGGTATAGCGTTTATGATTTTCAAGCAGTTTTTTCAACCGTTCGGCATCATTGGCAATCATATTATGGCCAAGATCTTGTAAATCATTGGTCATATGCGGGTCGATCGGTTCAAGGTCAACCATGGCCGTATTGCAATGGCTTTCAAAGTCACCATCTTCATCAAGAACATAAGCAATGCCACCCGACATACCGGCTCCAAAATTGCGTCCGGTTTTTCCGAGCACCACCACACAACCGCCCGTCATATATTCACACGCATGGTCACCCGTGCCCTCAACCACAGCAAAAGCGCCGGAATTACGCACCGCAAAGCGTTCGCCGGCAACGCCCCGGAAATAGCATTCACCTTCTATCGCGCCATAGAGCACCGTATTGCCGACAATAATGGAGTCTTCGGGCACGCATGCTGTATCGCGGGCGGGGTAAATGGCGAGGCGTCCGCCAGATATGCCTTTACCGACATAATCATTTGCCTCGCCTTCAAGCTCAAATGAAACACCACGGGCTAAAAATGCCCCGAAACTTTGCCCGGCTATGCCGGTGAGTTTAACCGAAATCGTATCGGGCGCAAGGCCGGCATGACCATATAATTTGGCAATCTCTCCCGAAAGCATAGCGCCGCTTGTGCGGTCGGTATTTTTGACGTCACATTCAATTTTTACAGGCGTTTTATGCGTCAATGCATCTTTGGCTTGCGCGATAAGGGTGCGGTCTAAAATATCATGGATTGGGTGATCTTGTGTTTCGCAATGATAGGCCTTGTCACCTTGCGTATCGATTTTCGTAAACAGACGCGAGAAGTCTAACCCTTTGGCTTTCCACTGGGTGATGGCGTTGCGGCTATCTATATAGTCGCTTTGTCCAATAATATCGTCTAGCCGCGTAAGCCCCATAGATGCGAGTATTTCACGCACTTCCTCTGCTACAAAGAAAAAATAATTGATGACATGTTCAGGCGTGCCGGTAAAGCGTTTGCGTAATGTCTCGTCTTGCGTGGCGATGCCTACGGGGCAGGTATTAAGGTGGCATTTGCGCATCATCACGCATCCAGCAGCAATAAGCGGCGCGGTGGCGAAGCCAAACTCATCCGCGCCCAAAATGGCGCCAATAATTACATCGCGTCCCGTGCGTAAACCGCCATCTACCTGCACGGCAATGCGGGTGCGTAATTTATTGAGCACTAATGTCTGATGCGTTTCGGCAAGACCTATTTCCCATGGTGAACCTGCATGTTTGATAGAGGTTAGCGGGCTTGCTCCTGTCCCGCCGTCAAAACCGGCGATGGTGACATGGTCGGCACGTGCTTTTGATACGCCTGCGGCAACCGTTCCCACCCCGACTTCCGATACAAGTTTTACGGAAATATCTGCCTTGGCATTGGCATTTTTGAGGTCATAAATAAGCTGTGCCAAATCTTCGATAGAATAAATATCATGATGCGGTGGGGGTGAAATAAGTCCCACGCCCGGTGTGGAATGGCGCACAGCGGCAATGCGCTGGTCAACCTTATGGCCGGGTAATTGCCCGCCTTCGCCGGGTTTTGCCCCTTGTGCCATTTTAATCTGTATCATATCGGCATTGGCTAGATATTCGGTTGTGACACCAAAACGCCCCGAGGCAACTTGTTTTATGGCCGAGCGCATGGACTCACCATTTTCCAGCGGTGTAAAGCGTTCGGCTTCTTCGCCACCTTCCCCTGTATTGGATTTGCCCCCAAGCCTGTTCATGGCTATGGCTAATGTTGTATGCGCCTCGGCGCTGATTGAACCGAAAGACATGGCACCGGTGGCAAAGCGTTTAACGATTTCGCTTGCGGGTTCCACATCTTCAAGCGCGACTGGTGTGCGTCCTATATCTTCAGCGGTCTTGATATGAAATAGGCCGCGTAAGGTGAGTAATTTCTCGTTTTGCTCATTCACAAGTTTTGCAAAGGCGCGATATTTATCCCGATTATTGCCGCGCACGGCATGTTGCAAAGTGCTAATGCTTTGTGCATTCCACATATGTTCTTCACCGCGTATGCGCTGGGCATACTCGCCACCAACATCCAGATTACTCTGCAATATGTCACCCGCGCCAAAGGCATCATCATGGCGACTTATGGTTTCTGTGGCTATATCAGTTAAGCCTATGCCCTCAATCATGGTTGCTGTGCCGGTAAAATAATGGTCGACAAAATCTTGTGCCAGCCCGATAGCATCAAAAATCTGTGCGCCGCAATAAGATTGATACGTAGATATACCCATTTTAGACATTACCTTGCGTATGCCTTTGCTGCAGGCTTTTATATAATGCGCTTCACTATCTTGGCGGGTAAGGTTTAGCGATAAGTCTTTATTGAGTTGCTCTATGGTCTCAAAAGCCAGATACGGGTTAATCGCTTCTGCGCCATAACCGGCAAGGCAGCAATGATGGTGAATTTCGCGGGCTTCACCGGTTTCGATAACCAGGCCGGTTTGCGTGCGTAATCCTTTGTGAATAAGATAATGGTGAACAGTTGAAACAGCCAATAAGGCCGGTATGGCAACACGCTGTGCATTGGTTTGTCTGTCTGATAAGATGATAATATTTTCGTGTCCGCGTATGGCCGCTTCCGCTTCCTGGCATAAAGCCTCAAGGCGGGCATGCAAGCCGTTAATGCCGGCATCTTTCGGCCATGTTATGTCCAGTGTAACTGCGTGGAAATGATTATCGTTATTATCGCTGATACAGCGTATTTTTTCTAAATCTTCATTTGTCAAAATCGGCTGGCTTACTTCGAGCCTTTTTTCGTTAGACGTGGTTTCCAATTCCAGTAAATTAGGGCGCGGCCCGATAAAACTTACCAAAGACATAACCAGTTCTTCGCGTATCGGGTCAATCGGTGGATTGGTCACTTGCGCGAAATTTTGTTTGAAATATGTATAAAGCAATTTGCTTTTATCGGATAAAACCGAAAGCGGTGTATCTGTGCCCATAGACCCGGTTGCTTCCTCGCCATTTTCTATCATGGGTGCAAGCAGAAATTTCAGATCTTCCTGACTATAGCCAAAGGCTTGTTGCAGGTCTAATATATCGGCATGAAAGCCGACATGTGTGTTTTGTGGCGGGGGTAAATCGCTAAGTTTGAGTTGTGTTTCAGAGAGCCATTGTGCAAAGGGGTGAGATTGCGCGAGCGTGGTTTTTAACTCATCATCATTGGTAATCCGTCCCTGTTCAAGGTCAACCAAAAGCATTTTTCCCGGTTGTAAACGCCACTTTTGAATGATTTTATTTTCCGCGCATGGCAACACACCCATTTCCGATGCCATAACAATACGATCATCGGATGTAACATAATAGCGCGCCGGGCGTAATCCATTTCGGTCTAGCGTTGCGCCGATTTGTTTTCCATCTGTAAAAGCAACCGCCGCCGGACCATCCCACGGTTCCATAAGAGCAGCATTATATTCATAAAATGCCTTGCGTTTGTCATCCATAGTTTCATGCCCATCCCATGCTTCGGGAATAAGCATCATCATCGCATGGGGGAGGCTATAACCAGCACGGATGAGGAGCTCAAGTGCATTATCGAAACAGGCGGAATCAGATTGCCCTTCATGAATAAGCGGCCAGATATTATCTATTTCATCGCCGATAATCGCTGATTTAATTTTTCCTTCGCGCGCGCGCATCCAATTCACATTGCCGCGCACCGTATTGATTTCGCCATTATGGCAAATCATACGGAAAGGGTGGGTTAATTGCCAGCTTGGAAATGTATTGGTAGAAAAACGTTGATGCACCAAAGCCAGCGCCGACACACAGTGTTCATTCGCAAGATCGGGGAAATATTTTCCCAAACGCGTGCCCAAAAACAGCCCCTTATAAACAATGGTGCGGTTGGAAAGCGAGGTAATATAAAAGTAGGAATTTCCTACTTCATCCAATTCTTTTTGTGCCTCAATTTCGATTTTACGTCTGATGATGAAGAGGTCACGTTCGAACATATCTTGTGTTTGACGGGGCAGAGTCTCAATAAAAATCTGTTTTATTTTAGGTTCGCTTGCCTTTATCGAGTAGCCGAGCTGTGTGCTATCTACCTTCACCTCCCGCCAGCCAAGAATTTTATAGCCTTGCGCTGTTATTTTGTCTTCGATTAAGTTTTCACATATTTTCTGGGCATCCGCTTGCGGGGGAAGAAATACCATGCCAACGCCATATTGCCCCGTGGGGGGAAGCGTAAATGCGATGTCATTACGGAACAGAGCATCAGGAATCTGCAATAACATACCCACACCGTCACCGGCTTCAGGGTCGGCACCCACAGCCCCGCGATGCTCCAGATTTTTCAGGATCTCCAAACCGTCACGAATAATATCGTGACTTTTGACATTTTTAATATGTGCCACAAAACCTATGCCGCATGCATCATGCTCATTGTGTGGATCATATAAGCCTTGCTTTTTTGGCGTCATTACATTCATAATTTACATATCCATTTGTTTCCTATAGGGCGCAATTCTGATATGTGGCAGCGGTTATCCGTTGTCAGTTTTCCATATGGTGACATTTTAGTATTTAATGAAAGCGGTGTTTACAAAGTGTAAATACTTTCTAACATACCCTCTCTCACTTTATTTATGCCTTAATTAGGTAGAAATTACAAGAGAAATATGTCAATAATATTGACCTTTTTTATCCACAGGCCGATGCCTATATGTGGCTGGTGAAGAAAGATGCCATATCCTGCAAGGCGCGCTTTGCTTCCGGAATAAAGAGCGCAATTTGATGCACATGCGGCATTTTATCCCATATTTGTAAGCGCGCATCCCCCTTAGCGGCTTTGACAGCGTCAACCACACGGGTTGAATCATCGAACAAAATCTCTTCGCTACCAACCTGCACCAGCATGGGCGGCATATCATGCATATCCCCAAATACGGGTGAAACCAGTGGGTTTTTAAGGTCATCATCTGCATAATAGGCGGCATATTCTGTTAAGTGATGCGGGGCAATCATGGGGTCGCGTATTGCGCGTGTTTTCACCGACTCGCCGCTAGCGGTAAGGTCTGTCCATGGCGATATTAACCCTAATGCATCAGGTAATTGTTTTTTGTGTGTCTTTAAGCGCAAGGTCAAAGCAAGGCTTAGGCCTCCGCCGGCACTATCGCCGGCAACAAAAATACGGGCAGCGGGGTGGGTGAGGCGTAACCAGTCATAGGCGGCTTCGGCATCATCCAAACCGGCAGGGAATTTATGTTCGGGTGCCAAGCGATAATCCAATACGAGGCCGCGTAAATTTGCATAGGTGCATAATGTATCACACATAAGGGCATGGGTTCTTGCGCTACCGACGGCATACCCCCCACCATGCAGGTAGAGCAAAATATGCGGTGAGGTTTTTTTACCAACCCACAGGGCAGAAACGCCGGCTGCATTGACGGGTTCAAATTGTTTAAGCCGCGATTTAATCGGGGCGATTGCCCGCACATTTTTTTCCATATTTTTGCGGTTTGTGTCTATCGATGCGCCCTCTTTTGCATCAAGGTCGCGTGATATTTTTCTGAGCATAGCGATATATAATTTTGCTCTTATACTGGTCATAATAGATCCTCCGCTTTAAGTGACTATTTGATTAGAAAACCGGCATATTATCAAGCAGACGAATGCCGTCAAGGGAGGCAGCGATTAAAGCGCGTCTGGATTTTGTGTGCCTGCCAACCGCGCCAAGCGTGTCACCGTCACATATAACGGCATAATCTACCGCACTAAACCCTGCATCCATAAGCGCCTGTTTTGCTTCTTCAGGCGAAAGGCGTGCGTGTGCCATATCGGTTAAAATAAGGTTGAGTTTGCCGGCAATCTTACGCTGGGGGGCGGTGAGATAAAGATTACGTGAAGACATAGCAAGCCCGTCTGCCTCGCGGATAATGGGCGCAGCGATAATATTTACCGCCATATCCAAATCGCGCGTAATTTGCTTGATAACAAGTAATTGTTGATAATCTTTTTCACCGAATATTGCATAATCGGCGCGCGTTTGGTTTATCAGCTTGGTGACAATAGTGGCAACACCCGAAAAAAAATGTGGGCGTGCGGCGGCTTCAAGCCCTAATGCTGCGCCTTGCGGCTGAATAGAGGTTGCAAAATCTTGCGGATATATATATTCTTTGCGTGGCAGATAAATCAGTGATACAGGTAAGCTGGCAAGTTTTGCACAATCCTGCTCTTCTGTGCGCGGATAAGTCCCTAAATCTTCATGTGCGGCAAACTGGGCCGGATTTACAAAAATCGTTGTAATCACATGGTCGCATATATCAGCGATTTGGGTAACAAGGGATAAATGCCCTTCATGCAATGCCCCCATTGTCGGCACAAGTCCAATATGTGCACCTTGTTGTTTCCAAAGGCTGGTTACCTCGTTAAGCTCTCCTTGTGTCCGAATAATAAGCGGTTTAGCCATTAAGGGGTCTCGCTTCCATTCGCATCATTCACGAGGTAAGCGGATGAAATACCGCCATCTATTTTATAGCTGCTTGCCGTAATATATTTTGCCGCATCGCTTAGTAAAAAAGCAATGAGGGCGGCAATTTCTTCGGTTCTGCCGAGCCTGCCTGCGGGAATATGTTTTCTCCGGCTATGCCATTTTTCCGCCGTATCAAAATAATGCGCTGTGCGATCGGTTAACACTGGCCCCGGTGCGACACAATTTGCCCGTATATTTTGTCGGGCATAGCAAATCGCAATTTCGCGCGTCATGGCTTCTATTCCCCCCTTGCTGGTGGTATAGGCAATTTGCGGAATTGCCGAACCGCTATGGGCAACAATGGAAGACATATTCACAATCGTCCCCCCGCCACGCGCAAGCATAAAAGGCAAAACGGCCTGACACATTAAAAATGTGCCGGTAAGATTAACCGCAAGCGTTTTGTTCCAGCTCGCTAAAGATGTATTTACCGGGTCGGAATCATCGGGCATAAGCATGGCAGCATTATTGACGAGACCATCGAATCCCCCTTGAATCCGAGAAGCAGTATCTATTGCAGCTTCAATATCATGTGGCGTTTCGAGATCAGCAGAAAAGTGATGAATATTTTGATGATATTTTTTTTCAATTTGTGTGCATGCGCGTTCAGCCAATTCTGGTGTGCGTTCAAACAATATCAGCCGCGCCCCCTCACGAACCAGTTTTTGTGCGATCGCCTGGCCAATCATACCGGCGGCACCCGTAATCAAGATAATTTTATTTTCCATTTTGCTCATAACGCATTTAGTGGTAAATTTAACCTTGTTGGTCAAGGAAAAAACGCATGAGTAAAGACACAAAACGCAAGAAGAAACAAACGCCCCATATTATCGTTATTGGTAATGAGAAAGGGGGCGTGGGTAAAACCACAACAGCAATTCATCTCACAAGCACCCTATTTAATATGGGCCATGCAGTTGGTGTGGTGGATATGGATCCGTATCGTCCCGCCCTTACGCATTTTTTTGAAAACAGGGCGGCGAATGCAGACATAGCCAAAGAGAATATGCCGACCTATATGTCAATCGCCGGATGCGACCTAGATACAATCGATGCACGCCAAGACGCATATAATCAGGCTTTTGCCGATATTATGAGTGAGTTACGCCGCACATGCGCGACTATTATTATAGATTGCCCAAGCGGAGATACATATTTATCGCGTTTGGCGCATATGGTTGCCGATATGCTGATTACGCCGATAAATGAAAGTTTTTTTGATCTGGATGTTCTGGCAAAACTCGATCCAAAGCATTTTACAATAAAGCGGCTTAACCGCTATGCTGATATGGTTGTCGACGCACGCCAGGCACGTAAAAAAGCCGATAAAGGCACGCTGGACTGGTATGTGTTCCGCAATCGGACGACCCATGTCTTTGCACATAACCGCAAATATATCGCCGATGCATTGCAACATTTGGAACGTGAACTTAACTTTCGTGTGATTGATGGCTTTGCCGAACGCATGGTTTATCGTGAGTTGTTTTTACAAGGCCAAACGGTTTTGGATTTAGCTTCAGAAGGTGAAACAAATAATGCACATGAGGCAGCAGCGAAAGAATTATATCAATTTGCTGCTGATTTGAATATATCGGGCGTTAAAGCGTAATGATACGCCTTATTTTTCTTCTCGCTCTTATAGGCGGTGCGGTTTTTTGGCTGATATTTTATCTACGCCGCCCCAAAATAGCACCACTGGCGCACGCCTCTATAAAAATGACGCATAAGGACGCCTGTGACATATTAGGTGTTTCCGCCACGCCTACCCAGGCAGAGATTGAACAGGCTTATCGATCTCTCATGCATAAATACCACCCTGATCATGGTGGCGAGGCATGGGTTGCGGCGCGCATCAATGCAGCGCGTGACTATTTGCTAAAAACCTCTTTATAAAACGTATCTTTGTGGGGCCTAATCGGGGGTTATTTCATAACATTGCTGATTATGCGCATTCAAAATGGCGCATAATCCTTTGGCCTTTACTTCACTAAGCCCGGTAAAGCGTGCGTGATACAAGGGGGTGGTTGTCTGTTTTGCAATGCGCGCGCGTGCCTGTGTGTTTTCGAAATGAGCAGGAAACGTCCGTGCAATCATGTTGAGAGACTGCCATGCCTGTTTTTTTTGTGCATATGTGCCGACTTGAATGCTCCATTCATTATAAGCCACATCGCTATCCCCCTGTGCTGTTTCGTTTTCATAAGCTATGGGGAGGAGCGGCGTTATATTTTGTTGCGTGGGATATTCCGGCGTAAGCCATAGATCTGCATACATTGTCGGAATATGATCCGGTATGCGCCAGCTTTGTGCAGTGGTAAAATTACCCTGTGCCAGCGCTTTCACAATGCGGTCACGCATATGCGCGGATTTACCACCAATTATAATTGTTAAAATCATTTTATCTTCATATTCCATGGCGGTGACGATATTATAGCCGGCAGCTTTTATATAGCCGGTCTTCATGCCAATGCTGCCCGGCAAGTGATTTAATAACCGATTATGTGTGACATATTTTTTGCCATTATAGTGAAATGATTGTTTTGACCAAAGGGCGGTAAATTGGGGGAACTCATGCAATAATGCGAGACTCACTATGGCAATGTCATATGCAGTGCTAAACTGGTTTTCATCATGTAAGCCCGATGCATTGGTAAAATGCGTATTCTTCATGCCTAATGCGCGCGCTGTCTCATTCATATAATCTGCAAACTCTGCTGTGCTGCCGCTAATATGTTCGGCAACCACATGCGCCACATCATTGGCCGATTTTATAACCAAAGCATGCATAGCAATATCGGCACGTAACATATCCCCGTGCTTTAAGCCCAATTTGGAGGGGGGTTGTTTGGCTGCTTGTGCAGAAACATGCATCTGCGTATCGGGGAATAGGTGTCCTTTTTCTATTTCCCGCATCATAATATAGAGTGTCATGAGCTTGGTGAGCGATGCAGGGAAGCGCTTTTCTTCGGCCAGATAGGCAGATAGAATGTGCCCACTTTGTGCATCCACAATAAGAGCGGCAGCCGGTGGATTACTTGTTTTTTCTTTCTCTATACTTGCATATGCCGATATTTCCCACATAAATGTAAGAAAAACGATAGCCAATGCAAGTTGTTTACCCATTTTATACTCTATTATATGTATATATTTCAAATATAAACTTATATATATTCAAATTTCATACCATTATTCGGTCTAAAGCAAATATTTTTTCGTGTTTTTATGTATAATATGTTTTTATAGCTGTTTTATAGAAAAGCGGTTTTGCATAAGAGCAATAATGTGATTATATATAACTTATGATAATGAACGACCCGACCGGTAACAATGATAGCGATAATGATGGCGCGCAAACGGGCTTGCTTACCCGCACAAAGCCGAAAACGCAAAAACCATCGCTCTATAAGGTATTATTGCTTAATGATGATTATACGCCAATGGAATTTGTGGTGCATGTTTTGCAAGCCCTCTTTAATAAAACCACGGAAGAGGCCACGCGTATTATGTTACATGTGCATCAAAATGGGGTGGGCATATGCGGTGTCTATACATATGAGGTTGCTGAAACCAAAGTTGTGCAGGTGATGGATTTGGCACGACAAAATGAGCACCCCCTACAATGCACAATGGAAAAAGAATAACCCCGTAAGATATAAGCAGGAGATATTATATGCCGACATTTTCTAAAGACCTGGAAAACTGCTTGCAGCAAGCGGTAGGGTTTGCGCGCGAAAAGCATCATGAATATGCAACGCTTGAGCATTTATTGCTTGCGCTTACATATGATAATGATGCGGCGCGGGTATTGCGCGCGTGTGGTGTTGATATTGAAAGCCTGCGTGCGGGGCTTGCCGATTATATTGATGAGGAATTATCGGGTCTGATTGTGGATGCGGATATTGAATGTAAGCTGACATCCGGGTTTCAACGGGTTTTACAACGTGCTGTTATTCACGTCCAGTCATCGGGGCGTGATGAGGTAACGGGTGGCAATATTTTGGTTGCACTTTTTGCCGAGCGTGAAAGCCATGCAGTCTATTTCTTGCAGGAACAAAATATGACGCGCTATGATGCAGTGAATTTTCTTTCGCATGGCGTGGCCAAAAAAACCGAGTTTTCCGAAATAAAAGCCGTGCGTGGTATAGACCAGGACGATACAAGTGAACGTGAAGAGGAAAGCGCGCTTGCGACTTATTGCGTTAATTTGAACGAGAAAGCGCGTAAAGGTAAAATAGACCCCCTTATCGGGCGTGAAAAAGAAGTGGCGCGCGCCATTCAGATTCTATGCCGGCGCACTAAAAACAATCCGCTTTTAGTGGGCGATCCCGGCGTTGGTAAAACCGCAATCGCGGAAGGTCTGGCGCGTAAAATCATAGAAAATGATGTGCCTGAGGTTTTGCATGATAATGTGATTTATGCGCTGGATATGGGCGTTTTGCTTGCCGGCACGCGGTATCGTGGTGATTTTGAAGAACGGCTTAAGCATATTATGGCTGAGCTGGAAGATATGCCGCAGGCCATTTTATTTATCGATGAAATCCATACTGTGATCGGCGCCGGAGCCACATCGGGCGGCGCAATGGATGCATCAAATTTATTAAAACCTGCATTGCAAAATGGTGGATTGCGCTGCATGGGGTCAACCACATATAAAGAATTTCGCCGTCATTTTGAGAAAGACCGTGCGCTTGCGCGCAGATTCCAAAAAATTGATGTTGCCGAACCAAGCATTGCCGATACGATTAAAATTCTGCATGGGCTGCGTAGTTATTTTGAAGCGTTTCACAAGGTGCGCTATAGCACTGATGCCCTTAAAACGGCGGTGGAATTATCTGCACGCTATATGAGCGATAAAAAATTACCCGATAAGGCCATTGATGTGATTGATGAAGCGGGCGCCGCACAAATGCTCTTATCGCCCGATAAGCGCAAGAAAAATATTGGTGTGCGCGATGTAGAGGCGGTTATCGCGAAAATGGCGCGGATTCCGGAAAAAACCGTATCACGCGATGATACTAAAGTTTTACAAAATTTAGACAAAACCTTAAAGCGCGTTGTATTCGGGCAAGATAAGGCGATTGATGCTTTGGTGGCGGCTATACGCTTATCGCGCGCGGGGCTTCGCGATATGCAAAAGCCTATTGGAAGCTATTTATTTTCTGGCCCAACGGGGGTGGGGAAAACCGAGATTGCAAAACAATTAGCCGATAGTCTAAATGTTGAATTATTACGGTTTGACATGTCGGAATATATGGAACGCCATAGTATTTCGCGGCTTTTGGGCGCACCCCCTGGCTATGTTGGCTATGATCAAGGCGGGCTTTTGACAGATGGAGTTGATCAAAATCCGCATTGCGTATTATTGCTTGACGAGATTGAAAAGGCACATCCCGATTTGTTTAATGTTTTATTACAAATTATGGATCACGGCACGCTTACCGATGCGAATGGGCGTAAAGTGGACTTTCGTAATGTGATGATTATTATGACATCTAATGCGGGCGCGCAAAATATGGCACGTGCACCTATGGGCTTTGCGCGCACACAAAGAGAGGGAGAAGATATTGAGGCAATCAATACACTTTTCACACCCGAGTTTCGTAACCGTTTAGATGCGATTATTGCATTTGCTCCCTTGCCGACAAAAATCATTGCCCGCATTGTCGAGAAGTTTATTCTTGAATTGGAAGCACAGCTTTCCGATCGTAATATTATTATTGAGATGAGCAAGGCAGCGATAAACTGGCTTATTGCTGAGGGTTATGATGAAAAAATGGGCGCGCGGCCTTTGGCGCGCGTCATTCAGGAACACATCAAAAAACCTCTGGCCGAAGAAGTTTTGTTTGGCGCGCTTAAGCAGGGTGGCATTGTGAAAATTGACATTATCCGCTCTGGGGCGCGCAAGGGTGAGTTAAAATTCACTTATATGGATGATAAGCCTAAGCTGACGCATAAACAAATAGCTAGCAAGGATTAGAGCGCATTTACGTTAATGCGGTAGTTTTATCGTCATAAAGGCGGGGGTGTTTTTACCAAAGGCTTTTTGTGAGGGGGATGAGTCTGGTGACGCATTTTGTGTGTCTTGCGGGGCAATTTTGGCTAACACGCCGCGTTTTTTGGCTTTAGGCGGCTTTTTTGCGGCTTTCGCAAGCGTATTTGGTTCGCTATTTTGCGCGGCATCACCTTCAAAAATTGTTAGTGTCTCACCAATAAGAGTTTCAATGGCGGTGATATATTTTTCATCTCTTTGTGTGCTGATCATGAAGGCGCGTCCGCTGCGTCCGGCGCGTCCTGTGCGCCCTGTGCGATGCACATAATCTTCGGCATGTGTCGGCACATCAAAATGGAATACATGGCTTACTGCCGGAATATCCAGCCCACGCGCCGCCACATCGCTGGCAATCAGATAATGCACCTCGCCTTTTCGAAAGCGTTCCAGAGCCATAATACGGTTATGCTGGTTCATATCACCATGCAAAGCGCATACATTATAACCATGCCGTTCCATAGAGCGCAAAAGTGTCGCTATATCGCGCTTGCGATTGCAAAATATAATCCCATTGGTTACATTTTCCTGCGTGCAAATTTTGCGTAAAATTGCCCGTTTTTGCATATCTGTAGTTTTAATGAGAAACTGTTCAATATTTTTTCCGGTCGATGCAGGCGGGGCAATTTGAATATGGTGCGGGGCTTGTAAAAATGTCTCGGAAAGTCGTGCAATTTCTGTGGGCATTGTGGCGGAGAAAAACAGGGTTTGCCGCGTAAAGGGTAACAAGCTGACAATACGTTCAATAGCGGGAATAAAACCCATATCCAACATCCGATCGGCCTCGTCAATAACCAGTATATCTACCCCGCGAAGCAAAATCTTGCCCCGTTCAAAATGATCCAATAATCGCCCCGGCGTTGCAATCAGCACATCAGCACCGCGTTCAATCGCTTTTTCCTGATCACCAAAAGCAACACCCCCAATGAGTAGGGCATTGGTAAGTTTTGTATTTTTGCCGTAAGTATCAAAATTTTGTGCAACTTGTGCAGCAAGTTCGCGCGTGGGTTCCAAAATAAGCGCGCGCGGCATGCGTGCTTTGGAGCGCCCCTTCATCAGGCGGTGAATCATGGGTAAGGTAAATGATGCGGTTTTTCCCGTTCCGGTTTGGGCAATGCCCAATATATCTTGCCCCGTTAATATAACCGGTATAGCACGTGCCTGTATTTCGGTGGGGGTGTCATAGCCTGCATCTTTCACAGCCTGTAAAATTTCGGGCGCCAAGCCTAATTTATCAAATGTCATCTATTTTATATCATCTTTTCAAAATGAGTGAGCGATGGTTTCTGCCAGTAAATTTGTTAAGCATTTCATATGCAAAACAAACAAAGTTTAACCCCCCGCTATCTAAAACTTTCACGGGGGGGTTATATAACATGCTCAGCGATGATATTCAAGTCGAGGTGATATATGTCCTTCGCTTAAAAATCCTGGCTGACGGATATATAAAGATCACGCCCGGGTTCGGGCACCAAATCTTTAATGGCAGAGGTATGATACCGAATTTCCTCATCAGTGATATTGCGAATACCGGCATTTATAAGCGGCCCATTTTCGAGGGCAGGGCGCCAGTTAATATCAAAATCAAGCCGTGTCCACGCATCGGTTGGCAATTCATGTGTGGCCGTATTGGTCTGCTTGGCTGCATGTTGTGCATAAATCCCGGCATTGAAACTTAATACTTCAAATCGTGCCCCAAGCCCAATCATTAAAGGCGGTAATTGCGGAATATTATTCCCGTCTTTCAAAGTGCCCTCTGTCGTGCTGACACTGGCATCAAACGACCATTGTGCGCCGGCTTTGGGTAAAGGCGTGAAACGCGCCTTAAATTCTGTGCCGCTAATTGTCGCATCTTGTTGCATATAATCAAATACGGATAACTCATCAATGGTTTCGCCTGTTGGGTTGGCATAGATAAAGTCATTAAATTCATTATGATATAATGAGATATTCACGTCTAACGGCCCGTTTTTGAAACGGTAATATGCTTCAAATGCGAGTGCCTGTTCAAGTGTAAGATCAGCATTTCCGCGCTCATAGCGTTGTGCGGCTATGTGCGGGCCTTCGGCAAATAATTCGGTAATGCTGGGCACACGATTCGTATAAGACAGGGAGCTGCCAATAATAGAGTTTTCGGTATTGCGAAAGCCCAGCCCCGCTGACAGACTTTCCGCATTTTCTGTAAATGAAGCTAATGGCAAAGTGCTGTCTTGTGTTGGTGTATAGTCTTTTTGATCATGGCGGGTTCTTTCTAGCCGGAATGCCAATTCGATTAGCCAGTCTTGCCGGTCCATGCTTTCCAGTAAGAAACCAGCGATTGTTTCCGTGGAGGTCTCGGGAAGAAAGCGTTCATCTCCGTCTGTTTCTCCGTCTGTTTTTAAGTAACTCACGCCCAATATGCCAGACCATGCGGCTTCATTGGAATGAAATAATTCACCACGAAATTGCTGTGTTATATTTTCAAAACTTGTGCTTACGCTATTATTTTCTAATTCCTCATGCTCATATTGTGTGAGGGCGGCGGTGATAAGCAAGCGGTCTGCACCCCCATAAAGCTGGCGGTCAAATTGTGCCGTAATATTATGGCGTTTCATATCTGCCTTGACATCGCTCTCATCTGCATGCTCTTCATCTTCATGATCTTCGTCTTCATGCTCTTCATCTGCATGGTCTTCGTCTTCATGTTCTTCCTCGTCATGGTCTTCTTCATGCGCATGTGAATGACCGGGAATGCCATAATTACCTTGTGTGCTGGAAACAGAGATAATAAAATCATTAACATCTCTTGAAATATGGTTTGAAAACTTAAAACCGCTTTGCTTAAAGGCTGTATTTTCTGCTGTATCATTGAGTGCAGGGTCGGCTGTTTCATTTTCGGCGGCTAATTGTTGCTCGCTTTCGGGATAACCCGGTATATCATAGTCATTGCCACGTTTTGCATGTGTGCTAAACGTATATAAATCATCGTCTTGCGCAAATCGGGTCTCAAGCGCCCACCCATATTGATCTGCAACCGAGCTATAGCCCAGGCGAACAAACCCTGTATCATCAGGCGTATTTAGAGACGGTGTGAGATGGCTATCAAGAATATTTATAATACCCCCCCCAGCATAAGGGCCATAACGCAATGTTGCGGCGCCTTTTATAACTTCGATTTGTTTGGCATCACTAAAAGGTGCGGCAATAATATGATCGGGACTACTTGCAGATATGTCACCACTATGTAAATTATTTTCAAAAACAGCGACGCGATAGTCACTTAAGCCGCGTATGACAGGGCGACCGACCGCCTGCCCGTAAGATGCATTTGCAATCCCGGCATGTTTAGATAACATATCTCCGAAATTTATGGTTAAAGATGTCGCAATATCGTCCTGACTGATAATGTCGGCTGGCGAAAGCATGTTCGCATTACTAACACGCATTTTCGAACCGCTTACCACGATTTCATCTGTATTACCCACTTGTTCTTGTGCTTGTATGGCAGTTATGCCCATTATAAATGCGACGGCATAGAGAAAGATAGAAAAACGAAGCGTGTGCATAAGATAATCCTTTAATCCTAAATTTTTTTGGGGGGCGGACGTTTATAGACTTTTTTTGTTCCTGTCAATCCCCTGTAAATTTTGGTGAACGTTTTTCAAAAAAAGCCCGCACCCCTTCTTTTAGGTCTTCGCTTTTTTGGGTGAGTAAATATTGATCTCTATCCATGATCGCGCTTGCATGGTTAAGTGCATGGGCATGCGCGTTGATGGATTCTTTACTCATACGCACCGGCAAGGGCGGCAGGGCACATATTTTTTCTGCCCACATATATGCTTCTTTATAGGCTGTTGCATCCGGCACCACCGCATCTGCAAGCCCCCATTCCAGGCAGGTTTGGGCTGATATACTCTCGCCAAAAATGGTAAAGCGTTTGGTGCGGGCAGGCCCCATAAGCGTTGTGAGACGCGGCAAGGCACGCCAACTCATATTCATACCCAAAGGCACTTCGGGTAAGCGCATTGTCGCGCTATGCGCCATAATCCGAAAATCACAGGCAACGCTAAGCGCGCATCCCCCACCAATGCAATAGCCTTCAACCGCCACAAGCGTAATGGCTTCTATATCCTCCCATGCCTGACACATATCTCCACCTAGTCGCGCCATTATGCGCCATTCCATCAGATTTTCCGGTTTGGGGAAGCCACCCAAATCGGCACCTGCTGAGAAAAAACCTTCGCCACCGGTTAAAATAATCGCGTGATAATCAGTGTTATAGCGGTGTTCATAGGCGAAATCACGCAATTCCTGCATAAGCGCCAGATTAAGGGCATTGCGCACCTTGGGACGATTAAGACGAACGCTTAAAATTTTATCTTTTGCTTCAATATGTAAATGCGGATATTTATCCATATAACCTCCCTGCTTATTCTTAATTTACGCTTAGCCTATCATAATCGGCGGAATATTTTGCTATTTATTTGTTTTTTTCTTGCGCTTTTGCTATAGGACTTCTAAATAGACATATATAAGTATATGCAGGAGCTTTCAATGGCACGTGTAACAGTAGAAGATTGTGTAGATAAAATCACCAATAGGTTTGATCTCGTTTTATTTGCCGCCCATCGTGCGCGTGGTATGTCGGCGGGGGCGACGCTTTTGGTCGCGCGCGATAATGACAAAAATCCAGTGGTAGCTTTAAGAGAAATCGCTGACGAAAAACTCATGCCGGAAGAAATTCGCGAAGATCTAATCGGCTCCTTGCAATATCAATCTAAAAATGACGATGATGATGATGAGATTATTCCCGCACAAATGCGCCTGGAACAAGCGCGGACAAATGATCATGACGCACCGCATGTGCCAGATATGGAACGGATGGATGAAGATGCCATTCGTGACCAATTATTCGCGATGGAAGAAAATGCGTCGAAAGACAGAAAAAATGATAGAGGCGGCCTGCTTGGTTAAAAACCAAAGCGTGATGGGGGATATACCTCATGTTACGCCAATTTGAACTCGTCGACCGTGTGCTAAGCTATGAACCGCAGGCAAATGAAGCCTTGCTTAATCGTGCCTATGTATTTGCGATGCAGGCACATGGTGAACAAAAGCGTGCATCGGGCGATCCCTATTATTCGCACCCGATAGAAGTTGCGGGTATTTTAACCGATTTGCGGCTTGATACGCCCAGCATCATTACGGGGCTTCTGCATGATACTCTGGAAGATACCGAAACGACATATACACAAATACAAAATTTTTTTGGAGAAGAAGTTGCAGATTTGGTGAGCGGTGTTACCAAATTATCGCAATTTGAAATGAATAAAGGCGAAACGAAACAGGCTGAAAATTTTCGCAAACTTCTCTTGGCCACCTCGCATGATATTCGCGTTTTATTGGTCAAACTTGCCGATAGGTTACATAATATGCGCACATTGCACTTTATTAAGAACGAAGACAAGCGTCGCCGTATCGCGCAAGAGACAATGGATATTTACGCACCTCTGGCAGGGCGTATGGGGATGCAAAACTTTCGTGATGAATTTGAAGATTTGGCTTTTAAGGTGTTAAATAGCGACGCACGCGATTTAATTATGCACCGCCTAGATGAAGTTTATCTGCAATCAACAACACTGCTTGATAATATTAAACTGGAACTTGAAAATGTGTTTGCACAAGCCGCGCTTACGACACAAATTGACGGGCGCGTTAAAAGACCCTTTTCGATTTGGCGAAAAATGCAGCATAATTCTATCTCTTTTGAACAGCTATCCGATATTTATGGGTTTCGTCTGATTTGTGCGACAGAAGATGACTGTTACCGCATTTTAGGGCTGTTGCACCGGCATTATCGTTATGTGCCGGGGCGTTATAAAGATTATATTTCTACACCAAAGCTCAATAATTATCGCGCTTTACATACAACCATTATCGGCCCCCATGGCCAACGTATAGAAATGCAGATTAAAACCAGGCACATGCATCACATCGCCGAAACCGGTGTGGCGGCACATTGGCTCTATAAAGAAAAAGTGCATGATTTGCGGCCTGATTTTAATACGATACAACCATTTACCTGGTTGCGCGATATGATCGAGCAATTAAAAGCCGGTGATAATGCAGAGGAGTTTTTAGAAAATACGAAACTTGAATTATTTATTGATCAGGTTTTTTGTTTTACGCCAAAAGGCAGGCTGATTGCCTTGCCACGTGGGGCGCTTGTGCTTGATTTTGCCTATGCGGTGCATACACAAATAGGCCATAGCTGCATTGGGGCTTATATTAACGGCACGCGTGTGTCTTTACGGACGGCCTTGCGTAATGGTGATGAGATAGAGATTATTCGCGGCGAAACACAACGCCCGAAAAAAGTATGGCTGGCGATTGTGCAAACCGGCAAGGCGCGTGCGGCCATTCGTCATTTTTTTCGTGTGTATGAGATGCAAGGGCATGTTGAATTGGGAAAACAGCTTGTGACGGGTTATTTTACAAGCCAAGGCGAAAAGGATATTAAGCCGCTTTTGGAGCGCGTTTTGGGTGGGTTGAATTATAGTGAAATAGATGAGCTTTATGCAGCGGTAGGGCGCGGGGATCATATGGCAAGTGAGATATATATGCGTGCTTTCCCCAAAACCGAAGCAAAAGGTGTGCTTGCCCGCACATTTTATGCCCTTAGATTACGCCGCAAACGTGCCGCTAAGCGAACGCGTTTTGTGGTTGGGGTTGGGTGTGATTTGAGTGAAATGTCGATGCGGTTTGCTGATAATTGCTTTCCGCTTCCCGGTGATCCGATTGTTGGCATTTTATATGTAGACCAGGGCATGGTGATTTATCCGGCAGATGCGGCGGCATTGGATGCGTTTGAAGAGCATTCCGATATATGGGTGGATTTACGCTGGGATAATTTTGACGAAAATGAAACGCGGTTATTTACGACACGCATCATCATGACACTTGTCAATCAAACAGGGGCCTTAAATAGTGTTACACAAACCATAAGCGATTTTAATGCGAATATTTCAAATTTAACGTTAACGCAACGTGATGATGACTTTTATAATCTTGTTTTTGATTTAGAAGTAATGAATCGTGAGCATGTCATGCAATTACTGGCAGCCTTAAAAGGTAGTTCTGTGGTAACGATGGTAAAACGTGTTATTGCTGATAAGGTAAGCCGATAGGCCAGAAGCGATAGGCCAGAAGCGATACGTAAGGAGAGGACGATGAAAACAGAGCAGGTTATAAAAGAGTTTGAAAAAGCAGGCGCTTTGCTAAGTGGGCATTTTATTTTATCATCAGGCTTACATTCGCGTCACTATTTACAATGCGCGCGCGTATTTGCTGATGCAAAGCGCACAGCTAAGCTGTGTCGTGCGTTAGCTAATCAGGTGCGTGAAACCATTGGTGAGGTCGATATGATTGTCTCTCCAGCAATGGGGGGGGTGATTATCGGTTATGAGATGGGACGCCAATTATCTGTGCCCGCTTTATTTTTAGAGCGTGTCAAGGGTAATTTTGAACTGCGGCGCGGCTTCGAAATCCCCAAGAAAACACGCGTGCTCATGGTAGAAGATATTATTACAACCGGCTTATCTTCGCGTGAGGCCATTAAAGCCATTCGCGCTTATGGCGGGCGCGTTATTGGGGGGGCATGTTTGATTGACCGTTCTTTAGGAAAAGCCAAAATAGGCGTGAAGCTGGTAGCTTTGGCGCGTCTTGAGATTGAGACATTTCCCTCCGATGCTTTGCCCCCCGATTTGCACACTATACCGGCGATAAAACCCGGTTCGCGTGGTTTGAAATAGAGGTCTGTAGGATATGTTCAAACGTCGTAAAACCTTAGGGTTCTGGCGAAAATGTGCTGACTTTTTTTGGCCGCGCATGGGATTTAGGCGGTTTTTTAATTATGCATGGTATCGTCTCATTCGCTTGCGCCATACACCACATTCTATTGCTTTGGGGTTTGCGTGCGGTGTGTTTGCGTCCTTTTCACCTTTTATCGGTTTGCATTTACTCATAGCGATCGCCATCGCCTGGCTGTTGGGCGGAAATATTTTGGCAGCAACCATTGGCACAGGAATAGGAAATCCAATTACATTTCCGTTTATTTGGGTGTTGACATTCAAAACCGGCACACAAATTCTGGGGTTTGATGCCAAAATAACGCTTTTGGAAACGCTGGAGCTGGGCACGCTGTGGGTTCGCCCCCTGGATGTGCTTGTGCCTCTTATCTGGCCAATGATGCTGGGCGGGGGATTGCTTGGTATTTTGGCGGGGGTGATGGCGTATTATCCAAGCATAAAACTGATTTATTTTTATCAAAAGCGTAAAAAAACCGGAGACAGCCAAAATGAATAAACTAAGACTTGGCGTGAATATTGATCATGTTGCGACCATTCGCAATGCGCGCGGGGGGCACACGCCCGACCCGATACGTGCGGCATATATGGCTGCCCAAGCGGGGGCGGATAATATTACGGCGCATTTGCGCGAAGACCGTCGCCATATCTCTGATGATGATATTACGCGCCTGATGGCAGATATTGATATTCCGCTAAATTTGGAAATGGCGGCGACAGATGAAATGTTAGAGATTGCGCTTCGTCATAAACCTTATGCGTGTTGCCTTGTGCCGGAAAAGCGTGAGGAGCTTACAACTGAGGGCGGGCTGGATGTGGTCGGCCAGCATAATCGGCTTAAACCTTTTATTGATGCGTTACAAAGCGCGGGCATTAAATCGTCATTTTTTATCGATCCGATAGAAGACCAAATTGCTATGGCCGCACAAATGGGCGTATATGCGATCGAGATTCATGTCGGCGCGTTTTGTGAGGCGCATCATGCAGGTGACAAGGCGGAGCGTGATGCCTTATTGCACGCCACTCAAAAAGCGGCACAACAGGCATTCGCTTTGGGTGTGGACGTTCATGCAGGGCATGGTTTATGTTATGAGACAGTCGGTGATATTGCTGCGATTGAGCAGATTCGTGAATTGAATATCGGGCATTTTCTGATTGGTGAATCTATTTTTTGTGGTTTGGATACAACAATAAAAGCAATGCGTCGCTTAATGGATGACGCGCGGGCGCAGATAACATGATTATCGGTTTAGGCAGTGATTTAATTGATATAAGGCGGATTGAACGGACGCTGGAGCGTTTTGGTGATCGTTTTGTCCAACGTATTTTTACCCCCATAGAACAAGCGCGTTCACAGCGACGTTCGGAACGTGCCGCAAGCTATGCGAAAAGATTTGCTGCAAAAGAGGCATGTGCCAAAGCATTGGGCACCGGATTACGGCAAGGTGTATTCTGGCGCGATATGGGGGTGGTGAATAAGCGTTCGGGCAAACCAACTCTTATATTGACCAATGGTGCCAAAAAACGTTTGGATAAGATAATCCCTTCAGACTATCATCCGCATATTGCCTTAACCATTACAGATGATTACCCTCTGGCGCAGGCCTTTGTGGTTATCAGCGCATTATCAGAACAAGAAAAAAATGTATTAGCAGATATGGACCAAACACATGCAAAATAAAGCAAATACGATAAAGCATAAAGCAAAGCCCAAAGGTAAAAATGATATGAAGGAGTTCATAAAAACATTATTATGGGCTTTGTTGATTGCTGTTATTTTTCGGTCTTTATTTTTTCAACCCTTTACGATTCCTTCCGGGTCGATGAAACCGAATTTGCTGGTTGGTGATTTTTTGTTTGCCAGCAAATATTCTTACGGGCTTTCACGGCATAGTTTTCCGTTTAGCCCGCCTTTATGGGAGGGACGTATTTTCGATTCCATGCCAGAACGCGGTGATGTTATTGTGTTCAAATTGCCCAGTGATAATAGAACAGATTATGTCAAGCGCCTTATTGGTTTGCCTGG
Source organism: Parvibaculaceae bacterium (assembly GCA_965227805.1). Lineage (GTDB taxonomy): Bacteria > Pseudomonadota > Alphaproteobacteria > RS24 > RS24 > CBDDGJ01. The sequence continues at coordinate 1,470,824 of CBDDGJ010000003.1, forward strand.
CGATAAGATACAAATGCGCGCAGGCATGCTCTATATAAATGATGTTCTCGTGCCGCGCGCGCGCGTTGAAGATTTTAGCGAAGTAACCGAGTCTGGCGAAATTCAGAGGATTCGGCAATATCGCGAAACATTGCCAAATGGAAAAAGCTATCTTATTTTGGATGAAACCGACTTTGCCATAGCAGATAATACGCCGGCATTTGAAGTGCCGGACGGGCATTATTTTATGATGGGAGACAATCGGGATAATTCCGCCGATAGCCGTTTTCCCGACCAGGTAGGCTATGTGCCCCATGACAATCTTGTTGCTCCGGCGCGGGTATTGTTTTTTTCCGTTAATTCCACTATAAACGCGCAAGCGCCTATAAATTGGCGTGATATCATAAGGTTTAATCGCATAGCAAAAACAATCAATTAAAATTATGAATGAAGATATTTCCGTATTAAATGACGCACTTGCCTACGCGTTTGAGGATGAAGATTTACTCCGCCATGCATTAAGGCATCGTGGCGTGGTTACGGGCGATGATAATGAGCATTTAGAGTTTTTGGGCGATCGTGTTTTGGGGTTGGTGATTGCGGATTTTCTAACTGAAAATTTTGCAGATGAAAAAGAAGGCGGTCTGGCGAAGCGTTTGGCCAAATTGGTTAGCCGCAAAAGCTGTGCAAAGGTTGCCCGTATATGGGGCTTGCAAAGTTTTCTTGTTAAGGAGCAAGAGTCACAAAAACGACAAAAACCCACACCGCGTATGCTTGCGGATTGTTGCGAAGCCGTGATTGCGGCCGTTTATCTTGATGGCGGTTTGGAAGCGGCGCGCCATGTTATTGAAACCGCGTGGAAAGATTTATTTGAAGACACGCAAAACGTACCGATTGATGCCAAAACGGCTTTACAGGAATGGGCGCTCAAAAATGCCTATGCGTTGCCGATTTATGAAATTTTGGCAAAAGACGGGCCTGATCATGAGCCTGAATTTACGATGCAAGTTACGGTTGCGACGTATAAAGCGCAAGCCATCGGCAGGTCGCGGCGTGCAGGGGAACAGGCAGCGGCACAATTTTTGTTGGATAAAATTTCCACTTTATGAATACAGCAATAGAAAAATGCGGCTTTGTCGCAATTATTGGCCCACCTAATGCTGGAAAATCAACACTTGTAAATCACTTGGTCGGCGAAAAGATCGCCATTGTTACCCAAAAGGCACAAACCACGCGCGCGCGTATGCGGGGCATTATGCTGGAAGGTGACGCCCAAATTATTCTGGTCGATACACCTGGCATTTTTACCCCGAAACAAAAATTGGACCATGCTATGGTAAGGGCAGCATGGGCAGGTGCAGAAGAAGCAGATATTTTGCTTTTCTTATTGGATGCACGCCATGCATTAGCCGCGCAGGCGCAAGCCATTATTGCAAATTTAGGGCAATCTAAAAAGCCGGTTATTTTGGCCTTAAATAAAATTGATCTGATTGCGCCCCCTGAATTGCTTGCCACCATTAAAGCGCTAAATGAGCAATTTGCTTTCCATGAGAGTTTTTTAATCTCTGCGAAAACGGGTGACGGTTTAAGTGAACTTAAGCAGAAATTATCTGATCTGATGCCGCGTGGCACATGGCTTTATCCGGAAGACCAGATTACCGATATTCCGCTTTATCTTACGGCATCAGAAATTACGCGTGAAAAAATATTTTTACGTTTGCATCAGGAACTTCCCTATGCGATCACGGTAGAAACCGATAAATTTACCCGTAATAAGGATGGGAGTGTGCGTATTGAGCAAACCATCTATACGCGCCGCGCGGGGCAGAAATCAATTATTCTGGGGAAACAAGGCGCGATGGTAAAGAGCATCGGCATAGATGCGCGTAAAGAATTGGAGGATATATTAGAGGCCCGCGTCCACTTATTTATTTTCGTTAAACAGCGTGAAAATTGGCAAAATGACCCCGCGCGTTATCGCATGATGGGGTTGGATTATAAGGGGTAATATGCACTGGACTGATAGCGGGGTAATATTATCCGTGCGTAAATTTGGTGAGAGCGGTGCGATTATTGAGGTGTTTTCGCGTGCACATGGGCGGTATCTGGGATTGGTGCATGGCGGAAATTCACGCCGTTTGCGGCCACTTATTCAGGTGGGAAATGAAGTGCAGGCGCACTGGCGCGCGCGCTTGGCCGAGCAGCTTGGTGTATTTACGCTTGAACTTATCACGCCTTATGCCGCGCATGCAATGGCGTCGCCCTTACAGCTTGCCGGCGTGGAAGCCTTATGCGCGCTATTACGCATTACGCCTGAGCGTCATGCTTATATGCGCCTTTATGATTTGCTCTGTTTGGTGTTGACGCATTTAGATGATGCAGATTTATGGCCGGCCTTATGCGCTAAATTTGAGTTGGCTCTATTGGCAGAAACAGGTTTTGGGCTTGATTTGTCGCAATGTGCCGCAAGCGGTGCGCGCGCGAATCTGCATTATGTTTCGCCCCGAAGCGGGCGGGCAGTCAGCCGCGCGGCGGCACAACCCTATATTGATAAATTATTCCGCTTGCCGGCGTTTTTATTACATGATGATATAAGTGCCTCGCGCGATGATATGATAGATGCGCTTAGCCTTACAGGGTATTTTTTGACGCATCGTTTGTTTGCGGCTAATGATTTTGCGTTTCCGCCGGCACGTGATAGATTGCTTGCGCGCTTAAAAGATAAAAATTACACTTGAATTTTTTGATATGAATCCGTCTATAAGGAAAATATGGTAAAATTATTTACGCGCGATGCCCCGCCCCCGCAGCCTATTGCCTTAAAAGAGGCATTAGAGCAACGCTATTTAGCTTATGCGCTTTCCACCATCACCAATCGTGCGTTGCCGGATATTCGTGACGGGTTAAAACCGGTGCACCGGCGCTTGCTCTATGCCATGCAGCAATTACGGCTCGACCCTGAACATGGGTTCAAGAAATCTGCACGTGTTGTGGGCGATGTTATTGGTCGCTTTCACCCACATGGCGATCAGGCAATTTATGATGCCTTGGTGCGTTTGGCACAGGATTTTTCTGTGCGCTATCCATTGGTGGAAGGGCAGGGTAATTTTGGCAATATTGATGGCGATAATGCTGCTGCCATGCGCTATACAGAGGCACGCCTTACCCATGTTGCACAAGCCCTGTTGCTGGATATTGAGTCGGATACGGTGGATTTTCGTGACACATATGATGGTGAAGATACTGAGCCGGTTATTTTACCGGCAGCCTTTCCTAATTTGCTGGCAAATGGTGCCACGGGCATCGCGGTGGGCATGGCGACCAGTATTCCGCCGCATAATGTTTATGAACTTTTGGGGGCGGCATTGCATCTGATTAAGGCGCGTAATGCGCGCCTTGAAACCTTATTGGAGCATGTTAAGGGACCAGATTTTCCCACAGGCGGTATTTGTATTGATTCTGCCGAATCCATCAAACAGGCTTATACAACGGGGCGCGGCAGTTTTCGTATTCGCGCCCGCTTTGAGGTAGAAAAATTACCACGCGGGCAATGGCAGATTGTTGTAACCGAGATACCTTACCAGATACAAAAAGCGCGGCTGATTGAGAAAATCGCCGAGCTTATGCAGGCGAAAAAACTACCCATGCTGGATGATATTCGCGATGAAAGTGCAGAAGATATTCGCCTTGTTTTGGTGCCAAAGAATAAAGCCATGCCTGCTGAACAAATTATGGCGGCCCTGTTTCAATTTACCGATTTAGAAAGCCGGTTTTCTTTGAATATGAACGTGCTTGATGCCGATGGGGTGCCGCGTGTGATGAATTTGCGCGCGGCTTTGCTGGCGTGGCTCGATCATCGCAAAGTTATATTGGTGCGTAAAAGCACATATCGCCTGGAAAAAATTGAAGCGCGTCTGGAGATTTTGGACGGGTTTTTAATTGCTTATCTGAATATTGATGAGCTTATCCGTATTATTCGTGAAGAAGATGAACCGCGTGCTATGCTCATGCGTGCCTTTGACCTTACACAAGTGCAGGCAGATGCCATATTGAATATGCGCTTGCGTGCTTTACGAAAATTGGAAGAAGACGGCATACGCAAAGAACATAAAAACCTCGCGCGTGAACGCACCCAGCTTAGAACATTACTGAAATCGGATAAGCTGCAATGGGAGAGCATTGCAGGCGATATGCGTGATTTGCGTAAAACATATAATCCGAAAACGGATTTGGGGCGGCGACGCTGCACAATAGAAGAAGAAAAACAATCGGCGCCGATTGCCCTGGATATATTCGTTGAAAAAGAACCGATAAGTATCGTATTATCGCAAAAAGGCTGGATACGCGCGCTTAAAGGGCATGTTGAAACGGCTAAGGGGATAAATTATAAAACCGGTGATAAAGCGAAATTTGTTTTCCATGCCCATACGACAGATAAACTCATTTTGTTTGCTACGAATGGGCGCGCTTATGTGTTGGATGCAGCAAAGCTCCCCGGTGGGCGCGGGCATGGCGAGCCATTACGTTTAATGCTTGATATTGATCCGGCAGATGAGATTGTCGAGATTTTTCCGCATGTGGCGGGGCGTAAATTGCTTGTCGCCTCGCATATTGGCAATGGCTTTATTGTTGATGAAAATGAAATGATAAGCACACGGCGTGCGGGTAAGCAGATTTTGAATGTCAAAACTCCCGATACAGCGCGTATTTGCGTGCCGGCACAAGGCAATATGATTGCCGTGCTGGGTGAAAATCGTAAATTTTTGTGTTTTGGTGCAGATGACGTGCCGCTTATGACGCGCGGTAAGGGGGTGCGGTTACAGCGTTATGGCGATGGCTATTTGGCGGCGGCGCGGGTATATGATAAAAAAACCGGCCTTATCATCAAAGATAAGGCTGGCCGCGAACAAAAATTTACCGATTTGAAGGAATGGACTGGCTTGCGTGCACAAGCTGGCCGTGTGCGCCCCAAAGGGTTTCCGGCAGATGGACGCATGGGATATGCATTTAATAATCAAATAGATTAGGGGGTTATATATAGGTTTTGGCGTGCATAAATATGTCGTGAAACATAGCCGGTGTAAGCCTGCCGGTATTGGTATTATAGCGCGAGCAGTGATAAGAGCTGATAAGGTGGATATTGGCAATCTCATACTTTGCCCCATGCCCGAAGGGATAAGCCGAAGGTTTGAGATTAAATGCGCGTATCGTGCTATCATGTGCGATTTTGCCCAAACAAATAATCACTTGCAAATTTGTAAGGGCTGCAATGCGGTTTTGTAAGAATATCCGACATTGATTTATCTCGCTTGCATCGGGCTTATTTTGCGGCGGCACACAGCGCACCGCATTGGTGATCATGCATTTTTTTAAGAGGAGCCCGTCATCGGCGTGCTTATCATAGCGGTTATTACTTAATTTGAACTGCGCCAAAGTGTCATAGAGCAAGTCGCCAGCGTAATCACCGGTAAAAGGTCTGCCAGTGCGATTGGCGCCGCTCACACCTGGTGCAAGCCCGATAATCAGCAGGCGTGCCGCCTCATCCCCGAAAGAGGGCACGGCACCGTTAAACCAGTCGGAATATGCTTTTGCATTTTGTGCCCGATAATCCACAAGGCGCGGGCACCGCTTGCAGTTTTTCGGGGCCTCTTTTTTTGTTTCATTTTTATTCATAGGTTTTATATAGCATGGAAGGATATAAAATTTATGATTTATATAGCAGTTGGCAGTAATTTAACGGGGCATTATGCGTCTTTGCAAGATGTGGTGGCAGCAGGGCTATCGCGTTTGGAGCATTATGGGATAAGCATCATTAAATCTGCGCCGCTTTATCAAACGCGTGCGATTGGGCCAAAAGGGCAGAATGATTATATCAATACAGTTATTTGCGCCCGCACCATGCTTTCCCCACGTGGTTTATTAAAAATTTTGCATCAGGTCGAGGCAGATATGGGGCGGGTGCGCCGCATTAAATGGGGGGCACGGATTTTTGATTTGGATTTGCTCGATTATCATGGCACGATAAGCGCATATAGCACGCCTCTATTGCCGCACCCACATATGTCACAACGCGGCTTTGTGCTTTATCCGTTGCGCGATATTGCGCCGGGCTGGCACCATCCGGTAAGGAGACAATCCATAGACAAGCTCATTGCACGTTTGCCCCTATATATGCGTCATGGTGTGCGAAAATTAAAATAATATACCCTTATTTTATCAACTTATGATACATGAATGAATTATGTCTCTTTGGGGAAAAATAGCAGGCGCCATAGCGGGTTATGCTTTGGGCGGTGTGCCTGGGGCGCTGATTGGCGGCATTGCGGGGCATTTTGTTATGGATCGGCTGCAAGATAGACAAGTCGTTTTTACCATTGCCCTGATTGCTTTAGCGGCCAAAATGAGTAAGGCCGATGGTGTTGTCTCGCCCATTGAAATAGATGCCGTTTACAATATGCTGCGTGTGCCGGAAAAAGAGCTGGCTAATATGGGGCGTGTTTTCCGTATGGCACAAAGCGATATAGCCGGTTATGATTTTTACGCCAAACAAATTACCGATATTTATGCAGATAGCCCGAAAGTGCTGGAAGATGTTTTGGATGTTCTGTTTTATATTGCTTTTGCCGATGGTGAATTGGCGCATGGCGAGGAGATATTTTTGCGCGAAATTGCAGATATTTTCGGAATTTCGGATGGTGTTTTCGCGCATATTCGTGCACGCCATGATGATGCCTATGACGATCCCTATTTTATTTTGGGTATAGGGCGGGAGGCCAGTGATGCGCATTTACGTAAAGCCTATCTGGCAGCGGTGCAAAATAACCACCCCGACCAGATGCAAGCCCGTGGTGTGCCAAGCGAGATGATGCATATTGCCACAGCGCGCATGGCTGTGATAAATGAGGCATGGCGCAAAATCAAACAGGATAGAGGACTTACATAATGCAGGACATTGAGCGTTTGAAACAAAAGGCTGCCTTATGTGCTCTCGATCTGGTTGGAGCGGATATGCGCCTCGGATTGGGAACGGGCTCAACGGCACGCTATTTTGTTGATGCTTTGGCTGAAAGGGTTGCAGATGGTTTGTCAGTTTTATGCGTGCCAACATCTGAAAGTACACGGGCGCAAGCAGAACGTTTGAATATCCCGCTAACCACATTAGACGCGGTAAAAAGGCTTGATTTGACCATTGATGGTGCCGATGAAATTGATACATCTTTCCGGCTTATTAAGGGCGCTGGTGCCGCTTTGCTACGCGAGAAAATTGTTGCGCAGGCCTCAGATAAAATGGTGGTGATTGCCGATGCGCGTAAATATGTTAAAACTTTAGGGGCTTTTCGTTTGCCGGTAGAAGTTAGCAGTTTTGCCCATACGGTTACAGCCCAAGCCATTGAACAAGCCATTACAGCTACAGGACATGCCGGCGCGCTATATTTGCGCGCGGGTGTCACGACGGATGGGGGCAATTATATTTATGATTGCCAGCTGGATGTGATTGCCAATCCAGAAAAATTAGCCCAGGCTCTTATTGAGATCGTCGGGGTTATTGAACACGGGCTGTTTTTGGATATATGTGATGGTGCCATTATCGCCACCGAAACGGATATAATTGAAATAGGCAATTTATGAATTATGATTATGATTTATTTGTTATTGGTGCCGGCAGTGGTGGTGTGCGTGCAGCGCGCATGGCGGCAAGCTATGGGGCAAAAGTTGCGATTGCCGAAGAATACCGTGTTGGCGGCACATGTGTGATTCGCGGTTGTATTCCGAAAAAACTATTTGTCTATGCCAGCCAATTTGCAGAAGAGTTTGAAGATGCCGCCGGCTTTGGTTGGGGGCTTGGCGAACGTCATTTTGACTGGAAAAAACTTGTCGCGCAAAAAGATAGAGAAATAGAGCGCCTAAATAAAATTTATATACGTAATTTGGAAGCAAGTGGCGTTAGGATTTACCCTGCGCGTGCCACCATAGAAGATGCGCATCATATTCGGGTGGATGGGGAAAAAATCAGCGCGGCCTATATTTTAATTGCAGTAGGTGGCACGCCGTTTAAGCCTGCCATTGCTGGCAGCGATTATGCCATTACCTCTAATGAAGCCTTTCATCTTGAAACACTGCCTGAGCATATCACCATTATTGGGGGTGGCTATATTGCGGTGGAGTTTGCCGGTATATTTAACGGCCTGGGTGTGTCGACCCGTCTGATTTATCGTGGCGAGAAGATTTTGCGTGGCTTTGATGATGATCTGCGCGATCATTTAACCGAAGCACTGCAGCAAAAAGGCATAGAGCTTTTAACAAACACCGATGTGGCAGCGATTGAAGCGGATGAAACGGGGTATCACCTTACTTATACGGATGGCCAAAAAGCGCATAGCGGGCTGGTTATGTATGCAACAGGCCGCGTGCCAAATGTTTCGGGTTTGGGCGTGGATAAGGCAGGGGTTGCGTGTAAGGAAACCGGCGAAGTTATTGTTGATGCGTATTCCAAAACCTCACAAGAGTCGGTTTATGCTGTGGGCGATGTGACAGGCCGCGTTGCGTTGACCCCGATTGCGATACGCGAAGGCGCGGCTTGTGCGGCAACCTTATTTAATAATGATCCGCAAAAAGTTGATTATAGCCTTGTGCCCAAAGCGGTATTTTCACAACCGGAAATAGCAACAATCGGCATGAGCGAGGCAGAGGCACGCGCTGCTTATGGTGAGAAAGTTGATATTTATAAAACCCGTTTCCGCCCGCTTAAACATACGCTTTCGGGAAATGCAGACACTATGTTGATGAAACTGGTTGTGCACCGCTCTAGCCAAAAGGTTTTGGGTGTGCATATTATCGGGGCGGCGGCGGCCGAAATGTGTCAAGCCTTTGCGGTTGCCCTCACAATGGGCGCCACCAAGGCGCAATTTGATGCAACCATTGCCCTGCATCCCACCGCAGCAGAAGAAATGGTGACATTTACGTAAGGGGCATTACGCATCATTTCCATAAATAATGTGATAAATTTTGTATCCTGTATTAAGCGAATCTGATTAAAAAGCATGCATGTCAGGGCATATAGACTTTTCATCCGTCACAAGACGAGGTTTATTATTGGTTTTATCTTCACCCTCGGGGGCAGGAAAAACCAGCCTTTCCCATGCCTTATTGGCGCAAGATGAAGATATTACGCTTTCTATATCAGCAACGACCCGCCCGCCACGTCCCAGCGAGCAGGACGGCGTAGATTATCATTTTATCAGCGAAGCAGAATTTGACATAAAGCAGGCAAATGGTGATTTTTTAGAATCTGCAAAAGTGTTTGAGCATTATTATGGCACACCGCGTGCGCCGGTTGATACATTGCTGGAGCAGGGGCGCGATGTATTGTTTGATATTGATTGGCAAGGCACCCAGCAATTACAAGATAGTTTGGCAGCCGATGTGGTTGATATATTTATTTTGCCGCCAAATGCGCATGAACTGGAAAAGCGATTGATTAAACGTGCGCAAGATAACGCCGAAACAGTGGCGCGGCGTATGGCAAAAGCCAATGATGAAATTAGCCATTATGCCGAATATGATTATGTGATTATCAATCGCGATTTTGATCAAAGCCTCGCGGATATAAAGGCCATATTATGCGCCGAGCGTTTGCGCCGCAAACGCCAGAGCGGTCTTTCTGATTTTATACGCATGATGCAAACTGACTTGGAAACTATAAATGCCGAATAATTTAAGCGATTTCTTGCACTATACTTATAAAAAGTTTGCTTTTTGTTCTTTTTTACTTGACAATAGAACAAAATACGAACATATTCCGAATCATAGTAAAGGAGTATGATGATGAAACAAATTATAGAAGATGTTACCGTTTTTCTTACACTTGTCGCTATGATTGGCCTTGGTTTTTTTGGGGCTATTATCGCAAGTGTATAGTTAAGCTTTCAGGGCAGAGAGACTTCCCTGACGTGCCGGATGTGCAATCCCCCATTCCCGTGGCGCATCCGGCACTTTCTTTATAAACGCTTTATACTTTATGAATGTTAAGCAGCTGGGGAATGAATTTTCTAAAATTATTAAATTGAGTTATGTGACATGGCATAGTCATTTATGTGGATAAGCAAAATAGCGTAACCGGATATGCCTATACTAACAAGAATCATCATGTATAAATAAAGTCTTACACAGTGTGCGAGATTTGCACCATATCAGGGAGCATGTGATAGACTATAATCTACCGCGATTTGTGCATTTACGTGTGCATAGTGCCTATTCGCTTTTGGAAGGCGCAATACGGTTTTCAACGCTTGCCGATATGTGCGTAAAATTTAATATGCCGGCGGTCGCTGTTACAGATCGCAATAATTTATTCGGTGCTTTGGAAGGGGCAAATTATCTAGCTGATAAAGGCGTGCAACCGGTTAGTGCTGCCACGCTTACCCTTTATGATGGTGATGGTAATAATGCGCTAGGCAGTATTGCGCTTTATGCCAAAAATGAAACAGGCTATATCAATTTGAGTAAGCTGGTAAGTGCGGCACATGACCCTGTAGAGGGGCGTTCATCAGCTGGAATTTCTGATTCTATTTTGGCAACACATGCTGAAGGGTTAATTTGTCTTACCGGTGGACCAGATGGGCCAGTTAATCAAAAATTACGTCATGCCAAGCAAGATGATGCGCGTGCGTATTTGTCATTTTTACATGAGTTATTTACGGATAATTTATATATCGAATTGCAGCGTTACTATGATTTTGAACCGGCTTTTGTAGAGGCAGCGCTTATTGAGGCGGCCTATGATATGGCAGTGCCATTGGTTGCGACCAATCAATGCTATTTTCCCCAGAAAGAAGATTATCGCGCGCATGATGCATTGATTTGTATTGCTGAAGGGTGCTATATCAATGAAGATGATCGGCGGAAATTGACGCCTGAGCATTATCTGAAATCCCCTGAAGACATATGCACCTTATTTGCTGATTTACCCGAGGCATTGGAAAATACGGTAGAAATTGCCCGGCGATGCCATTTTCGGCCACAAGAGCGTGCCCCGATGCTGCCTTCTTTTGCGACACTGGACGCACAGGCTAATATAGATGAAACCGAAAGTGAAAGCGCACTTTTAGCGCGCCACGCACAACAAGGGCTGGAAACGCGTATTGCACAAAATGATTTATATGAGCAGGCTGAAACTTATCAACAACGCCTGGCCTATGAATTGGATATTATTAAGCAAATGGGCTATCCGGGGTATTTTCTGATTGTTGCTGACTTTATTGCATGGGCAAAGGCACAAAATATTAAAGTCGGTCCCGGACGCGGATCAGGCGCAGGCTCATTAGTGGCATGGGTTTTGACCATTACTGACCTTGACCCGATTAAAAATGATCTACTCTTTGAGCGTTTTTTGAATCCGGAGCGCATTTCCATGCCGGATTTTGACATTGATTTTTGTCAAAACCGTCGTGATGAAGTTATTACCTATTTGCAAAAGAAATATGGTGATGAACAAATTGCGCAAATTATTACATTCGGAAAATTGAAAGCACGCGCCGTTTTGCGTGATGTGGGGCGGGTATTGCAAATGCCTTATGGTCAGGTAGATCGCTTATGCAAAATGGTGCCGAATAATCCGGCACAACAGGTAGAACTTGCGCAAGTCATTAAGGATGAACCGCGTTTTGCAGAAGAACGAAAAAATGATGAAAATGTTGATGAATTACTTAACATTGCCTTGAAGTTGGAAGGCTTATATCGCCATGCATCTACCCATGCGGCGGGCGTGGTGATCGGTGATAGACCTTTGCGCGCGCTTATCCCGCTTTATCGTGATCCAAAATCCGACCGCCCATTGACACAATTTAGCATGAAATATACCGAATTAGCCGGCTTGGTTAAATTTGACTTTCTGGGCTTAAAAACACTAACGCTTATTGAATATGCGGAAAATCTGGTGCGGGCAAGCGATGCTGATTTTGAAATTGCGGGTGTGGATTTTTATACACCGGATGAAACGACTTATGCACTCATGTGTGCAGGCAATACAGTTGGTGTGTTTCAGTTGGAAAGCAAGGGCATGCGCGATACGTTGCGTAAAGCACGCCCCATGCAGTTTTCTGATATTGTTGCGCTTATTTCGCTTTATCGTCCCGGGCCGATGGAGAATATTCCGCATTATATTGCCTGCAAAAATGGAGATGAGCAGCCCGATTATATGCACCCTGATTTAGAGCCTATTTTGGAAGAAACCTATGGCGTCATTGTTTATCAGGAACAAGTCATGCAAATTGCACAAGTTCTGGCAGGCTATAGCCTTGGTGATGCCGATTTATTGCGCCGTGCTATGGGGAAAAAGCAAAAAGATGTGATGATGCAACAAAAGGCGCAATTTATTGAAGGCGCGCAGAAAAATAATGTGCCGGCGGTGAAGGCAGATGAAATCTTCGAGCGTATTCTTCCCTTTGCGGGGTATGGGTTTAATAAATCGCACGCGGCGGCCTATGCTGTGCTTTCTTATCAAATGGCCTATATCAAAGCACATTATCCACTGGCATTTTATGCAGCTTCCATGTCTTTGGATTATGAGTCCACGGATAAGCTGGATGGGTTTATTCGTGATGCGCGTGCGCATGATATCAAGATTTTGCCCCCCGATATAAATCGGTCAGATGTCTTGTTCTCGATTGTCGATGATGCCGTGATTTATGGCCTGGCAGCGATACGTAATGTTGGCCATGATATTATGGTGGCAGTGGTTCAAGAACGCAAAGCGCATGGTGCGTTTAAGGATGTTTTTGATTTTGCGCGCCGTATTGGCGGCTTGGGTTTGTCGCGGCGCATGTTGGAAAATATGGCCGCAGCGGGGGTGTTTGATTGCTTTGAGCCTAATCGGGCACGTGTGTTTGCAGGCATTTCGATGATTTTGGGTGAGGCAAATATCGCACATACAGAAAGCCAAAGCAAGCAAGTTAATTTATTTGGTGATGATGAAATTACAGAGCAGTTAGAGCTTCCCGCCATTGCGCCCTGGCTAACAACAGATCGGCTAACGCATGAGCGTGATGCGATCGGTTTCTTTTTATCCGGTCATCCTTTAGATGATTATGTAGCCGGGTTAAAGCGTATTGGTGTGGTTGCATTATGTGATATAGACGCGCAATTACGTCGCGACATTCTTATTGCCGGCATGATTATAAAGCTAGACATACGCAATTCTAAGCGCGGCAGATTTGCCTTTGTCACATTATCCGACCCGGGCGGACAAATGGAAATTGCAGTTTTTTCCGATACATTTAGCAAATATGAATCTTTGCTGGTGGTCGGAGAGACTGTCGTTATAGGAGCCAGCATTTTGCGGGATGATGCAGAGTTTATCCGCCTAAATGCGACGGGTGTTTATGATATAGATAAAGTGCTAAGCAATGCAGCGGCGGGATTGCGTATTTTTATTGATAATGAAAAAGCCGTTCTCCTTTTGCATGAACGCTTAAAAGACGCGCAACATAAAGAAGAGATGTATAAGGGCGGCATGGTAACGCTTATTACTATGGGGCAGACATGCGAAGTTGAGTTGCGTCTATCGGGGCACTATGCCATTACGCCAAAAATAACCAATGCCATAAAAGCGATAGACGGCGTGGTTTATACCGAAAGCCTATAATATTTTACCGTTTTTCTTGATAAAATAACTTGCTTTTTGTGTGTATTTCTTATATCCCATTGCCGATTACACACGCGAAAAGGGTCTTTTATGTTTAAGACCATTCCTGTCCGCTTTATAAAGTGAATTATTGGAGCGGCATTATTTCGCGCAAGGCTTAACAGGAAGGAAATATAGAATATGGCTTCACCCGAATTTACTATGCGTCAGCTATTGGAGGCAGGCGTGCATTTTGGACATCAAACCCATCGCTGGAACCCGAAAATGGCACCATTTATTTTTGGCGAACGTAATGGTGTGCATATTATGGATTTATCACAAACCGTTCCGCTTTTGCATCAGGCACTTTTGGCGATTGAAGAAACAGTCGCTGCAGGCGGGCGGGTTTTATTTGTTGGCACCAAACGCCAGGCAAGCGAACCGATTGCGCGTTATGCCAAGCAATGTGCACAATATTTTATCAATGCACGCTGGTTGGGCGGTATGCTCACAAATTGGAATACAATTTCCCAATCAATCAAGCGTTTGGCAGAATTGGAGGAAGTGCTAAATAGCGATAAATCGCAAGGGCTGACCAAAAAAGAAAAGCTGAACTTATCGCGTGAATATGAAAAGCTGGAACGCACATTAGGCGGGATTAAGAATATGGGCGGCCATCCGGAGCTCATATTTGTTATTGATACAAATAAAGAAGCGATTGCCGTTGCCGAAGCAAAGGTTTTGGGGATTCCGGTTGTGGCGATTTTAGATAGTAATTGCGCGCCTGAGGGGATTGATTATCCGATTCCAGGTAATGATGATGCATCACGCGCGGTAGAGCTTTATTGTGATCTGGTATCACAGGCGGTGATTGCGGGCATTGAGCGGAGCAGTATGGCTTCGGGCATTGATATAGGTGCTGCCGAAAACCCAGTAAGCGAACCAATAGCAGAGGCGCCAGACGCGCCAGACGCGCCAGCTGAAACTGCTGATACTACGCCATTAGATACGGCAGAGATGCCTGCTGTGGCAGTGGAAGACGCATCTGAAGCATCCGATGTGGGTGAAACAGCGCAATAACGCATAAGATATAATCTGGCATGAAATGGAGTTAAGATATGGCTGATATTACGGCGGCAATGGTAAAAGAATTACGCGATATAAGCGGTGCGGGCATGATGGATTGCAAGGCTGCTCTTACCGAGAGTGATGGTGATATGGCAGCTGCTGCCGATTGGTTGCGCACAAAGGGCTTGGCCAAAGCTGCCAAAAAAGCTGGCCGTGTTGCAGCAGAAGGTCTTATTTCAGTTATGACACAGGGCACGAAAGGTGTTGCAGTTGAGGTAAATTCAGAAACGGATTTTGTCGCCCGCAATGAGCAGTTTCAAGCCATGGTGAAAGATATTACTGCGATTGCACTTACGGTTGAAGAGACAGCCGCGCTTTTAGCCGCCTCCGTTGCGGGTGCGGGAAAATCGGTTGAGGACCATGTAAAAGAAATGGTCGCTACAATCGGTGAGAATATGTCGGTGCGGCGCATGGCAGCTCTATCTGTGTCACATGGTGTGGTATCAAGCTATATGCATAATCAAACCATTGATGGCATGGGGAAAATTGGTGTTTTGGTTGCGCTGGAGTCAGAAGGTGATCCGCAAAAACTGGCAGAATTAGGCAAGCAAATTGCCATGCATATTGCCGCAACACGTCCGCTTTCTGTGTCAGTGGATGATCTTGATCCGGCAGAGATTGCGCGCGAACGGGCTTTATTGGTCGCTGAGGCAAAAGAAAGCGGAAAACCCGATGCGATTATAGAAAAAATGGTTGAAGGCCGCCTGCGGAAATTTTATGAGGACGTTGTATTGGAATCACAAATTTTCGTTATTGACGGTGAAACTCGCGTTGGAAAAATTGTTGAAGCCGCAGAAAAACAGTGCGGTGCACCGGTAAAACTTGCCGGCTTTGTGCGCTTTGAACTGGGCGAGGGCATTGACAAAGGCGATGCGGAAGATTTTGCTGCCGAGGTTGAGGCAGCTGTTCAAGGGACGTAGCCATTACCTTATATATGTGCTCTTATGCAAAAAAGAGTCATATTGTGTAAGAATCTTTGCTACCCTTCAATCAATGCGAGCATGTAAGGGAGAGGCGTGTGAGGAACGAGGTGTCTGGCGAGTTAAAATTTAAGCGCGTTTTATTGAAAGCCTCAGGCGAGGCAATGATGGGCGATGGTGAATTTGGGATCGATCAAAACACCGTGGCACGCATTGCAAAAGATGTAAAGGCAGCGATTGATTTAGGCGTTCAAATTTGTATGGTGCTCGGCGGTGGCAATATTTTTCGCGGCCTTGCCGGTGCGGCGAATGGCATGGATCGGTCCACAGCTGATCATATGGGAATGTTGGCGACGGTTATGAATGCGCTGGCGATGCAAATGGCATTGGAGACGCTTGGACAGCCGACACGCGTTTTATCTGCCATTCCGATGACAAGTATTTGCGAACCCTATATTCGCAGACGCGCCATGCGTCACATGGAAAAGGGACGCGTGGTTATCTTTGCCGCTGGCACGGGTAATCCGTTTTTCACAACCGATACGGGGGCAGCTTTACGTGCGGCGGAAATGAATTGCGATGCGCTGATTAAGGGCACGAATGTTGACGGTGTTTACGACCAAGACCCGCATTCTAATCCCAATGCCACGCGCTATGACGCGTTAAGCTATATGGATGTATTATCGCGCGATTTGAAAGTCATGGATGCGGCAGCAGTTTCGCTTGCGCGCGAGAATAATATTCCTATTATTGTATTTTCTATTCAGCAAGCGGGTGGATTTGTTGATATGATGCAACAAAAAGGACAATTTACCATTATCTCATAAAATTATGAGAAAGGTTAAAGGAGAGACTAATGAGTGTGGATTTACAAGATATTGAACGGCGTATGGAAGGCGCGATTACAACGCTAAAAACTGAATTTGGTGGTTTACGCACGGGGCGCGCAAGCACAGCACTTTTAGAGCCGGTTATGGTCGATGCTTACGGCCAACAAATGCCGCTTACGCAAGTGGCCACGGTTTCGGTGCCAGAGCCACGCCTGATTACAGTGCAGGTATGGGATAAGGGACAGGTCGGTATTGTTGAAAAAGCGATAAGAGAAGCGGGGCTAGGGTTAAACCCAATGCCTGATGGACAGATGATCCGTGTGCCTTTACCCGAGCTTAATGAAGAACGTCGCGAGGAATTGGTAAAAGTGGCAGGCCGTTACGCCGAACAAGCGCGTATTGCTGTGCGCAATGTCCGCCGCGATGGTATGGATAGCCTTAAAAAGGCCGAGAAGGATAAAGATATTTCACAAGATGATGCCAAAGTGCAAAGCGAAAATGTGCAAAACCTAACCGATAAATATGTTGCCAAAATTGATGAGGCTTTGGCGGGCAAAGAAGGGGAAATTCGTCAGGTTTAGAAGGGATATGGCCGATAGCACGTCTAAACTACCGCATCATCTTGCCATTATTATGGATGGTAATGGCCGATGGGCGCAGGCACGCGGTAAAAAACGACAGGACGGCCATAGGCAAGGTGTAGAGACCGCGCGCAACATTGTTCGTGAAGTTGGCGATTTGGGGATTCCGGTTTTAACGCTTTTTTCCTTCTCGTCTGAAAATTGGTCGCGCCCGGCACACGAAGTAAGTTTTCTTATGGGGCTTATCCGCCATTATATTGAAACCGATTTACATGATCTAAATGAGCGTGGTGTGTGTGTTCGTATTATCGGAAGGCGGCACAATATTGAGGCGGGCTTAAGCGACCTTATTGCGCGTGCTGAAACCTTAACACGCCATAATAAGGCTATGCAGTTGCACATTGCTTTTAATTATGGCGGGCGCGAGGAAATAGCTGATGCCGCGACATCCCTTGCAGCCAAGGCGGTTGCGGGGGATATTCAACCGCAAGATATTACGCCCGATTTATTTGCAAGCGAATTATCATCGGCAGATATGCCAGATCCCGATTTACTTATCCGCACCAGCGGTGAGCATCGTGTGAGTAATTTTCTTTTATGGCAATTAGCCTATAGCGAGTTTTATTTTACCGATACATTATGGCCAGATTTCTCACGTCCGGATTTGGAGGCGGCTTTAGAGAGTTTTGCCAAACGGCATAGGCGCTTTGGTGGCTTAGGAGAAGCTAATGAGTAAAAATTTACAACAGCGAATAATTGCAGCGCTTATTCTTATTCCACTTGTTATAGCGGCCGTAAATTATGGCGGCGTTATCTTTTCGGTTTTGCTTGTGGGCGCGGGTATGTTGATGGCCTATGAATGGGTGCGGCTGTTACATGTCGACAAAAAACAATTTGAGTTTGGCGCTCTTGCATGTGCGATTTTGCTCACATTTAGTGCCGTGCATATGTTTCCCTTTATACATATTGTGAATTTTCTTTTATATTTTTTGATATTTTTTATTGCTTTTTTTGCATTGCTGAAATTACGCTTTACACCTTTTGCTGGCGGTATGCTTTATATTCTCTGGCCGCTTTTAACCTTATTCTGGATACGTGAAAAAGAGTTTGGGTTTTGGATGGTTTTATATATTTTAGTGATTGTATGGGCGACAGATGTTGTGGCTATGCTATGTGGTAAAACCATAGGCGGTATCAGGCTTGCTCCGAAAATATCACCGGGCAAAACATGGGCTGGCTTGATAGGCGGTGTTATGGGTGCGATGCTCGCGGGTGGTGCATTTTATGGTGTCATGCACCATTTTATTCCGACCATGCCGTTTTCTCTTTTTCCATTTATGATGCTTGCGGGGGTTTTGGCGGTTATCGAGCAGCTTGCAGATTTGTTTGAGTCGCACATAAAACGTAAATATGGCATGAAGGATAGCGGTGCGCTTATTCCCGGCCATGGAGGCATATTGGATAGGGTTGATGGTTTGATCGGGGTCATTATGGCGGTTAGTCTTTTACTGATCATCCGCGCCTATCAGATGCCATCTATCGATGCAGCACACGCTTTATGGATATGGTAAACCATGACAGCACGACGACGCATTAGCATTTTGGGCGCCACTGGTTCGGTCGGTGAAAGCACGCTGGATTTGATTGCACGCCATCCAGATGAGTTTGACGTGATTGCGCTTACAGCCAATCAGAATAGCGAAAAACTAGCCAGCTTGGCACAACAGTTTAATCCGCAATTTGTTGCTTTGGGAGATGAAGAAAAATATAATAATTTTAAGGGGTTAATGAAAGATTGTGATGTGGAAACCGGTGCTGGTATTGATGCGATTTTACACGCGGCAAGCCTGCCAGCAGATTTTACCATGGCGGCCATTACCGGTTTTGCAGGGCTTTTGCCGAGTCTAAAAGCAGTTGAACAAGGCGGCACCGTCGGGCTTGCCAATAAGGAATGTTTGGTTGCGGCAGGTGATTATTTTATGGCCATGGCCAAGCATTATAAGGCAAAAATTCTACCTGTTGATTCCGAGCATAATGCGATTTTTCAGCTTTTGCACGGGCATAAGATGCGCGATGTTGCCGAACTTACCCTTACGGCTTCGGGCGGGCCTTTTCGTGGATTATCCGGTGATGCGCTTAAGCATGTAACACCTGCCCAAGCTGTTCAGCATCCCGTGTGGTCAATGGGGCAGAAAATCTCTGTCGATAGCGCAAGTCTAATGAATAAAGGTCTGGAGCTTATTGAGGCGCATTATTTATTCGCATGCGCGCCGGAAAAGTTAAGCATATTGGTGCATCCGCAATCTATCATTCATGGCTTGATTAGATTTAGGGATGGCGCTTTATATGCCCATATGGGCGTGCCGGATATGCGTGTGCCCATTGCTTATTGCCTGGGGTTTCCCCACCGTATGCAAACGCCTTGTGCACCGCTTGATTTAGCAAATTTATCGGCGCTTGAATTTGAATCCCCCGATCGCACACGCTTTCCGTGCCTTGGCCTGGCCGAAACAGCCCTACATATGGGGGGAATGGCGCCCACTGCACTTAATGCTGCAAATGAGATTGCTGTTTCAGGTTTCTTGGCAGGTGATATTTATTTTACAGATATTGCCAAAATTGTCGATTTTGGCCTTAATTATGCCGAAAAGACCATGTCTAAGAAAAAAGGAAAAGGGCTTACGGATATTATAAATTATGATAAAGAAATACGCAAAGTTGCCAATGAGTATATGAGAAAAAAATGCAAGATATAATAAATTCACTTTCGACATTCGGGCTTGGCTATATTGTGCCTTTCGTGCTTGTTCTTACAATTGTTGTTTTTTTCCACGAGCTTGGCCATTTTTTGGTTGCCCGCTGGTGCGGTGTGAAGGTTGATACATTCTCGATTGGTTTTGGTCGTGCTATTTTCTCACGCATTGATAAGCATGGCACAATCTGGAAATTAGGGTGGATACCACTTGGCGGTTATGTGAAATTCTTAGGCGATGAGAATGAAGCAAGTGCAGCCGATATGGACACTCTGGCACGTTTGGATGCCAAGCAACGCGAAGAAACACTTTTTTTCAAACCCCTATGGCAACGTAGTGCGGTTGTTGCGGCGGGGCCTTTTGCCAATTTTCTTTTGGCAATTATTATATTTGCGTGTCTGTTCATGTTTATGGGCAAATATGTTGCGGCACCGGTTATATCGGGTATTGCAACACAAAGCGCAGCAGAACAGGCAGGTTTTGCGATAGGCGATAAAATTATCGAGATTGATGGAAAAGCAATAGATGATTTTTCGCAAGTGCAACGCATTGTTATGGTCAGTGCAGATATGCCGCTTACTATTCGCGTGGCGCGTGCAGAGCAAATATATGACTTAACGGCAACCCCACAGCGCATTATTGAGACAGACCGTTTCGACAATGAATATCCGGTGGGGCGGTTAGGGGTTCAAATCTCGACCCAAAGGGGCGATGGAGAAAATCTCAAAAAATATAATTTGCCGCAGGCGCTATGGCTGGGTGTTACGGAAAGCTATTTTATTATCGAACAAAGTTTGGCGATGTTATCGCGCATTATTACCGGGCGCGAAAATGCGGATGGTTTGGGTGGTCCGGTGCGTATTGCACAGATTTCAGGACAAACCGCAACGCTCGGCCTTATCGCTTTATTGCATCTTACGGCCGTATTATCCGTGAGCATTGGTTTGGTTAATCTGTTTCCTATTCCTGTGCTGGATGGCGGGCATTTGGCCTTTTATGCTTATGAGGCCGTTTTTGGTAAGCCGATGTCGGAACGCGTGCAAGCCATTGCGATGCGGATTGGTTTATCGCTTATTTTAATGTTATTTATTTTTGTAACATGGAATGATCTTAATCATATTGGCGTATTTGATTTTTTATCAAACAGGTAAACTGATAATGCGCTTTTCCTCCTTTATTGCGATTATCTTTATATTTTTGTGTTGGCCGGCCTTTTTACATGCACAAGAAGAGCGTCCGATAATCCAGTTTATCCGTATTGAGGGGGTGCAACGTGTTGAGGCGGAAACGGTGAAAGCCTATATGGTTATCAAAGAAGGGATGCGCGATGATCCGGTTTTGGTTGACCGCTCGGTAAAGACATTATTTTCATCACAGCTTTTTGCCGATGTAAAGATAAGGCGCGAAGGTAATGGTTTGGTTGTGGTGGCGGTTGAAAATCCGATAATCAATCGGGTGAGCTTTGAGGGTAATGTAAGCATTCGTGATGATAAACTCAGACAGGAGGCTGTGCTTAAACCGCGCCAGGTTTATACGCGCGCTAAGGTGCAAGATGATGTTGAACGGTTTTTAGAACTTTATCGCCGCTCTGGGCGCTTTGCTGCACGTATAGACCCGAAAGTCGTCCAATTACCACAAAACCGGGTTGATCTTATTTTTGAAATAAATGATGGGCCAGTCACCAAAATCAATTCGATCAATTTTATCGGTAATACAGATTATGATGACGGACGCTTATTATCGGAAATTTTAACTTCGGAATCGCGCTGGTGGAAATTTTTGTCTTCAAGCGATAATTATGATCCAGATAGAATCGCCTATGACCGTGAATTATTACGGCGGTTTTATTTGAGTAAAGGCTATGCGGATTTTCATGTGATTAGCTCTATTGCAGAATTAACGCGCGATGGTGAAGAGTTTTTTGTGACCTTTAATATTCATGAAGGTGACATTTATAATTTTGCGGAAACAACCATTAGCAATATGGTTGAAAGTCTGGATGAAGATATTTTACTGGCAGCTGTCGCGCATAGTGAAGGAGAACGCTATAACGCCAATCGCATTGATAAAACGGTTGATGCATTGACCAAAATTGTGGGCGAACAAGGTTTTGCTTTTGCAGAAATAAGACCGCGCGTGCGTCGGGATAAGGATGAGAATCTTGTGCGGGTAGACTATGTTATTGAAGAAGGTGCGCGTGTATATGTTGAGCAGATCAATATCGTCGGCAATACACGCACGCAAGATCAGGTTATTCGCCGCGAATTGCGGCTAAGCGAAGGTGATGCATTTAATCGGGTTTTACTTTCCCGTTCGGAGCGCAATATTAGGGGGCTTAATTTTTTCGGTGTTGTTAATGTCTCGGAATCACGCGGCAGTGAACCCGACCAAACAGTCATTGATATTGTGGTTTCCGAACGCCCGACGGGGCAGGCAACATTCGGTATAAGCTACTCCTCAGCCGATGCAGCTTCAACAGATATTTCCATTAGCGAGCGTAATTTTCTGGGACGTGGCTATACGTTAAGTGCCGCGACACGCTTAAGCAATGAATCGCAGCTTTATAATTTCTCATTTGGTGACCCCTATTTTTTGGGTCGCGATATTTATGGCAGCTTCAAACTGTTTAACACCGAAACGGATTATTCATCCCGTAGTTATACAACGCACCAATATGGCGGCACACTAACTTTATCTTATAATTTATCCGAAGATGGACGTATACAATTTTCCTATGAGCTTTCAGAAATTAAGGCAGATTATCGCGATGAAGCAGAAGAAGATGCTGAATATGCCGAATCCATATTCGGCTATTATTATTACATTGACAAACGAGACGATAAGATTGATCCCAAAAATGGATGGAGCATAGGTTTCGGACAAGATATAGCAGGCCCGGGATTTGATCGCAAATATGTGCAATCTGATTTAACAGCAAATTATTATAAGGAACTTGCCGAAGACTGGATTTTACATTTGCGCTCCATTGGCGCACTTATTGAAGGCTATGATGGACAAATTGTTGAAGATAATGAGCGTTTTTATATAAGCGGTAGAACATTTAGAGGATTTGATAGATCAGGCGTTGGCCCGCGCGATATTGAGACTGATACAGCTTTGGGGGCGAATAAATATATTGTAAATACGCTAGAAGTTTTTATTCCGACAGGTATCCCCAAAGAGATTCAAGTGAATACGGCATTATTTGTTGATTTCGGGTGGGTGGGAGATAATGATGAAGAGCCGAATGAAAATTTTGAAACAGATTTTGCATTTCGGGCAACTTATGGTATGACGCTTCAATGGCGTTCGGCCATCGGGCCAATGCGGTTTGATTTTGCACGCATAATAGAAAAAGAAGATTACGACAAGCCTAGATTTTTCACATTCACTGTGGGTGGCACATTTTAAGGAGACAGTTATGACACGAAGAAAACAGAGTTTTTTATATATTTTAGTCGCATTTTTTATGGCACTGTCTGTGTCCGCAAAAGCGGCAGAGACAAATATTTTATTATTTGACCCGCAACGCGCCGTTGCCCAATCACTGGTTGGAAAAAATGTTCAGGAACAAGGACAAAAATTGTCAAGTGAAACACAAGCAAAAGCGAACCAATATCGTCAGGAACTGCAATCGGAAGCACAAAAGATAGAAGAGCAAAGAAGCCTGCTTGCTCAAGATGCTTTGCGCGGAAAAATGGAAGAATTACAACGTAAGCAAACCGAAAGAACTCAGGAACTTAATGAGCGCGGGCGCACGATTGAAGCTGCAATCAATAAGGCCTTTAGCGAGATTAGTTCTGTTATAGATGAAGAATTGAAAAAACTGGCAAAAGAACGCAATGCTGATTTTATACTGAATCGTAATGTTGCTTTTGTAACCGATCCGGCGGCGGATATCACTGACGAAATTGTCAGCCGTTTGGATAAACGCATAAAAGAAATAGCATTAGATATAAAATAATATCCGGTATATCTGTGATAGATAAGCGTTTTTATTCATGCACCGCCCCTTTTGACCTCGCTGCAATCGCGTCGCATCTGGGCGTATCCGCTGTGCCCCCGTCAAAAGAGACGCTACAAATCGATGCTCTTGCTTCGCTTGAAATGGCTGATGGTAAGTCTATTTGCTTTTTAGCAGATGCGAAACGCTATGCTGTGCAGGCACGGCACACCAGAGCGGGTGCGGTTCTGGTGAAAAAGGGGGATGCTGATTTATTGCCGGCGGCGTGTATAAAACTTGTCTCACAAAATCCCCATACGGACTTTTGTAAACTGGCTGATTTATTTTACCCCGAATCGTATCGAACAACACCTGTGCAAGGCGATGTTGCCATTCATCCCACGGCTAAAATTGCAGAAACTGCACAAATTGGCTTTGGTGCTGTTATTGGGGCAGGCGTAGAAATTGGTGCAGATACAATTATTGGTGCAAATAGTGTGATTGGTCGTGGGGTAGCGATAGGGCAAAAGAGTATGATAGGTGCACACTGCACAATAACCTATGCCCTAATTGGCGACCGCGTCATTATTCAAAATGGAACGTCTATCGGTCAGGATGGGTTTGGCTTTATACCGGGGGAACGACATGTCAAAATTCCACATCTTGGGCGGGTGATTATTCAGGATAACGTTGAGATACAGGCAAATTGTGCCATAGATCGCGGCACAATGGGTGATACAATTATCGGTGAGGGCACAAAATTAGATAATTTAGTTCATGTTGCGCATAATGTTGTGATTGGCCGTCATTGTTTTATCACGGGTCAATGTGGCTTTGCGGGGAGTGGTCGCTTGGGCGATTATGTCTCTATGGGCGGGCAGGCAGGTGTTGGCGGTCATATTGATATTGGAAGCCAGACGACGATTGCAGCAAAGGCACTTGTTTTGCGCTCTGTTCAAGGTGGGGAAACGGTGGCTGGAAATCCGGCGCGTAACCTTAGAGACTGGCACAAAGATCTTGCTTATTTGTCGCGCATACGCAAAAAGCAGGAGGCGGCGAAATAGTCCGTAAAACTCCGTGATTTGCCTTTTTAGACGAATGCGTTATTCATCATATCCGATAATTTGGTTATGAATGAAATGGCAGATATACACCCAACAGCAATTATTGAAGACGGTGCCAAGATTGGGCAGAATGTTAAAATTGGACCTTATTGTCATATCGGCGCGCATGTTAGTCTGGATGATAATGTTGAGCTAAGCGCGCATGTGTCTGTGATGGGACATACGCAAATTGGGCGTGCAACCAAAGTGTCACCTTTCGCATCGCTTGGCCATATGCCGGTATTGCATAGACAATCCGATGATCCTGGTAAATTGGAAATCGGCGAACGCAATTTGATTGCTGAACATGTAACGATTTGCCCCGGGCAAATGACAGATTCTAAACTGACTAAAATCGGAAATGATAATTTCTTTTTACCGCAAACCCATGTCGGGCATGATAGCCTTATTGGTAATCATGTAACATTTTCAACCGGCGCAATTATTGCAGGCCATGTCGCGGTTGAAGATTATGTCATTTTAAGCGGTATGGTGGCGGTGCATCAATTTTGTCGTCTGGGTGCCTATAGTTTTATCGGGGGCGGTTCGATTGTGGTGCAAGATGTGATTCCCTTTGGTATTGTTGAAGGAAATCGTGCGTGTTTACGCGGGCTTAATATTGTGGGCTTGCAACGCAATGGTTTCCGAAAAGCAGCGATTCACGATATAAGGCGCGCATATAAATATATCTTTGATATGGATGAAGGAACATTCAAAGAGCGTGTTGCTATTGTGCATACACGATTTAGCGATAGCCCTGATGTGCTGCGCCTTATTACATTTTTACAGGCCGAAAGTCGCGGCGTATGCTTGCCGCCCAAAAAAGAAAGCTAGAGCGTGGCAGCGCGCGTGGGTATTATTGCAGGGGGGGGGAATATCCCCATAATGATTGCTGATGCGTGCATGGAAAACAATCAGCCTGTTTATATTATCGCCTTAGAGGGACACGCCTCGCAAGATATATATGAACGTGCCGATGCAATATGCAAGATTGAGAAAGTAAGTAAAATTGCCAAACTACTCAAACAAGCAGCTTGCGCGCAGCTTGCGATGGTTGGCAAGGTGAACCGCCCAGATTTTATGAAATTGCGCCCTGATGCAGGTGGCATACAGGTTCTTGCACAAATTGCCCGCCTTAAAATTCGTGGTGATGATGCCTTATTACGCATTTTAGCAGACTATTTTACAAAAAAGGGCTTTTCGGTGCTTGCACCGGAAAACCTTTTAGAGGGTTTACGGGCGCCAGAAGGCTTGTTATGCGGCACAATGCAAAATGTGACAGGTGATATTGCTTTGGGGCAGGATATTCTAGCCGCCACAAGTCGTTTTGATATGGGGCAGGGCGTTGTGGTGTGCCGTGGATTAATTTTGGCACTTGAAGGGGCAGAGGGCACAGATGCAATGCTGGCGCGGTGTGCGGCTTTG
This sequence comes from Parvibaculaceae bacterium, assembly GCA_965227805.1. GTDB lineage: Bacteria > Pseudomonadota > Alphaproteobacteria > RS24 > RS24 > CBDDGJ01. The sequence goes on from CBDDGJ010000003.1 coordinate 1,497,107, forward strand.
CCTGAAGCCATGCGCGGGACAAAGAAAAAGCGCGATGGCATCGTGATGAAACTTCCGAAAAAAGGGCAGGATAAGCGTCTGGATTTACCCGGAATCGGGGTTGAGACGATTACTAATGCTGCTGCCGCTGGTCTGGCGGGCATTGTGTTTGAAGCCGGCGGTGCACATATTATTGATTTACCGGCCTGTATTGCTTGTGCACAGGAAAAGGGGCTTTTTCTTTATGGCCTTACAGAAAGCACGTAAATGGCGCCACATTTTATGATAACGGCAGGAGAAAGTTCAGGTGACATTTTGGGCGCCGATTTAATGCGGGCTTTGCGTAAGCGCTATCCACAGTGCAGGATTTCAGGGGTTGGTGGTCCGCTTATGCAGGCGCAAGGCATGGAGCTGATATTTCCCATGCAGGATATTGCCGTGATGGGGGTAAGGGCTGTGCTTGCAAATCTAAGGTTTTTATTAGGGCGCATTGCTTTGGCTACCGATTATGCGTTGCATGAGCAACCGGATATTGTGATCACCATTGATGCGCCAGATTTTAGTCATCGTCTGGCAAAGCGCATAAAGCGCAAGAGCAGGAACATTAAAACCATTTGTTATGTTGCGCCTTCCGTGTGGATGTGGCGTGCAGGGCGGGCACAAAAAATGCGGAGGCTTTATGACCATGTGCTGGCACTTTTGCCCTTTGAACCGGATATATTTCAAAAACTAGACGGCCCGCCTTGTAGCTATATCGGACACACAGCGATCACGCATATTCCCGCACCACAAGCGGGCAGCGTATTTCGGAAAAAATATAAAATTTCTGAAGATACAAAAATTTTATGTATCTTACCGGGAAGTCGCAAGGGGGAATTGAAAGCCCTGCGCGCGCCGTTTCATGATGCCCTTATGCGTATGGATTTGGAGGGAACGCGGCTTGCTGTGCCAGTGGTGCCGCATCTGCGTGCGGAGATTGAACGTATAAGTGCTGCATGGCCATATCAACCGCTTTTGGTTGAGCAAACAGAAAAAGCAGATCTATTTGCCGCGTCCGATGTCGCGCTTGCGGCTTCGGGTACGGTTGCACTAGAGCTTGGCCTTGCGGGTATTCCGATGGTGATCGGCTATAAGACGGATATGCTTTTAGGAGCGATTATCATGCGGATTGCCGGCGTTCCGTCGGTTGTTCTGCCCAATATTGTGCTTGACCGCCCGGCGGTAAAAGAGTTTTTACAGGAAAGATGCACAGGCGAGAATTTTGCCGCTGCCTTATCTGAATTGCTCACCAATGAGGCAGTTTACGCGCAGGCCAAAGCAGATTTGGCGGATTTCAAAGCGCGCATGGTGCAAAATATCACCTCACCCAGTGATGAGGCGGTGCGCATTATACATCACTTTATAGCGACTTAACGTGTTTCGAGCGGCACGTAATCGCGTTGCGTGGCACCTGTATAGAGCTGGCGCGGGCGTCCAATGCGTTGGCTTGGATCCTCGATCATTTCATTCCATTGTGCAACCCAGCCCACTGTGCGGGCAAGCGCAAATAAAACAGTAAACATATCAGTCGGAAAGCCCATCGCCTTTAAGGTAATGCCGGAGTAAAAATCTACATTGGGATAAAGTTTCTTCTCAATGAAATAATCATCACTAAGCGCGATTTTTTCAAGCTCTACAGCAATATCCAGGAGCGGATCATTTTTAACCCCCACTTCATCCAATATCTCATGGCAGATTTTCTGAAAGACACTCGCCCGCGGATCATAATTTTTGTAAACGCGGTGCCCGAAGCCCATAAGGCGGAATGGGTCATTTTTGTCTTTCGCCTTGGCGATATATTCCGGTATGCGATCAACCGACCCGATTTCTTGCAGCATATTCAGCGCGGCTTCATTTGCACCCCCATGTGCAGGCCCCCATAGGCAGGCAATGCCGGCAGCGATACAGGCAAAGGGGTTGGCTCCGGAAGATCCGGCCAAGCGCACAGTCGCGGCAGAAGCATTTTGCTCGTGATCGGCATGAAGAATGAATATTTTATCCATAGCACGCGCAAGCACTGGGTTTACCTTGCTTTCCTCACAGGGCACACTAAAGCACATATGCAGGAAATTTGCCGAATAATCCAAATCATTGCGGGGATAAATAAAGGGTTGCCCGATAGAATATTTATAGGCCATCGCCGCAATCGTCGGAATTTTCGCAATCAGGCGCCGGCTTGCAATTTTGCGTTGTTCGGGGTCATTAATATCCGTGCTATCATGATAAAAGGCACTTAACGCCCCCACAACCCCGACCATAATGGCCATGGGGTGGGCATCGCGCCGGAAACCCTGGAAAAAGCGAAAAAGCTGCTCATGCACCATCGTGTGGTGCGTAATGGCGGTTTCAAATTCTGAGAGCTCATTTTTTGTCGGTAATTCGCCACTAAGCAGCAAATAGCATGTCTCGATAAAACTTGACTGTTCGGTAAGCTGTTCAATCGGATAACCGCGATGCAGCAAAATACCTTTTTCACCATCGATAAAGGTGATTTTAGACTCGCAACTTGCCGTAGAGGTAAAGCCGGGATCATAGGTAAATTGTCCAGTTTGGCCATAAAGGCTGGATATGTTTACCACGCTTGGACCATTTGTCCCATGGTGCACATCAAACTCATAATTTTTACCTGCTAGATCAAGATTGGCCTTATCGCTCATTCAGTGTCTCCTCTTCTATATATTCAAGGCAGATTATAGCACAAGACGATAAATATAGCTATAGCTGAAGCGCGAAATAGTGTAATTATATTGCGGAAATTGCCTTCAAACGTTTGCAAACATTACGCTTTCCCAATAGATGAATTAAGTCATAAAGCCCGGGGGCAGAGGTGCTTCCGGTAAGTGCCACGCGTATGGCAGGGCCGATTTTGCCTAATTTTAGCTCATTTTCCTGTAGAAATGCCTGTATACAGCTTTCAATCGAGTCTTTGTCCCACTGTGTTATGGCATCAATTTTTACAGATAATTTTTGTAAAAATGCAATATTATCGGTATTTATATGTTTTTTCGCATTTTCCTCGATATGAAGCGGCGGCACAGCGAATAAAAATGCCGCGCTTTCACGTAATTCGGTGAGCGTTTTCACACGCGGCTTAAGCACAGGGAAGGCGGCAATAAGCGCGTCATGGCGAGTCATATCGGGCTCACTTAAAGCCGCAAGGGATGCATCATCGCACGCACGGATATAATGCGCATTGATATGGTTCAGCTTTTCAAAATCAAACCGTGCGGGGGCCTTGCCAATCGCCTCAAGCGAAAACCAGGAAATAAATTGTTCGGTGCTAAATATTTCCTCATCACCATGGCTCCACCCCAGACGGGCAAGGTAAGTGCGTAAGGCGGCAGGCAAATAGCCCATATCGCGATACGCCTCAATGCCAAGCGCCCCGTGACGTTTGGAAAATTTTGCCCCGTCACTGCCATGAATAAGCGGTATATGGGCAAAGTGTGGAATAGGCCAGTCAAGGGCAGAAAAAATTTGCGCTTGCCGCGCCGCATTGGTCATATGATCATCGCCGCGAATAATATGGGTGATGCCCATATCATGATCATCCACCACAACCGATAACATATAGGTAGGTGTGCCATCGGAACGGAGCAAAATTAAATCATCAAGCTGCTCATTGGCAATGGTGAAACGCCCTTGCACAGCATCATCAATGGCTGTTGCACCTTTTTGGGGCGCTTTGAACCGGATGACAAATTCTGATCTATCAGGGGGATTATGCGTTTTATCACGACAGCGCCCATCATAGCGCGGTATTTTACCCTGCGCGCGGGCGTGGTCGCGCATCTCCTCAAGGTCTTGCGGTGTGCAATAACAGCGATAAGCATGGCCCTTCTCAATCAAAGAGTGAGCAATTTCACTATGACGGTGCATATTCGCATGTTGAAACACGGGCGGGGCATCAGGGGCAAGGCCAAGCCATTCCAGTCCGTCTAAAATGGCTTTTATCGCTGCTGCATCCGAACGTTTGCGGTCGGTATCCTCTATACGGAGTAAAAATTGCCCCTTATGATGGCGCGCAAATGCCCAGTTAAACAAAGCTGTGCGCGCCCCGCCAATGTGTAAAAACCCCGTAGGAGAAGGTGCAAACCGAACAAGAACCGACATGAATGGCCTTTCATTTATTTATATCATTTTCATGTGAATTTGTTACTTATATATTGATATTAAGGCAACTGCTTTCATGTAAAAAGATAAAAAAGTGTATCATCAACGTCTCATAAGTGCACCGCTTTGGTTTGGTGTCGGCATTATCGCGTATTTTTCATTGCCGTTTGAGCCATATATGTGGGGTGCCGCAATATTATTTTTAGCGAGCCTAATGATTCGCGTGGCTTTGTGGCATATACCTGTATCGCTTTTTACCTTAAACGCGACGCATATGGTTATGTTGTGCTTGTTTGGGTTTTTGACGGCGCAGCTTCATAGCCTCTATGCGGAACATCATTTTGCCCGCCCGCATTTTACACCTTTGGTAAAGCCATATGATATATCCGGAGACATTATATGGATAGAAAAACGTGCGCGCGGCGGTGTGGCATTGGTAGAGCTTTTTGAAAAGGATAAGCCTTATTATGTGCGTTTATATATGGGGCATATAGCAGCAGAAAAGTTACGCCCTACATGCGTGCTTACGGCGAAAACAAAGTTAAGGGCGGTGAATAGCCCTGTTGCATTAAACGGCTATGATCCACGCTTTTTCGCATTTTTTACCGGCGAGCGCGGACAGGGATTTATAGATGAAATTATCGATTTTACATGCCCGGAACAAACAGATGGCTGGCTTCGTATGTTTCGGTTTAATCTGACGGAAAAATTACGCACCACCATGCCGGCAGATAGTGGTGCAATAGGTGCGGCTTTGATAACAGGCATGCGCGAAGCCATAGCCACAGAGCATATAGAGGCTTTTCGTGCGAGCGGACTTGCCCATATGATCGCCATTTCCGGCCTTCATATGGCGCTTTTTGCGGGCACATTTTATGGTGTATTGCGTTTTCTCGGTGCTTTGTGGCCGGCTTTGGTTTTGCGGATAAACTGGCGGCGCTATTGTGCGTTGCTAGCTATTTGGATGGCCTTGTTTTACTTACTTATTTCGGGCGGTAGCATTGCAACACAACGTGCCTTTATCATGATTGTGATCATGTTTTTTGCCCTTATGGTGGGACGCCCAGCATTGAGTTTGAATAATATCAGCCTCGCTGCATTTTTGATTTTGCTCTGGCAGCCGGCAAGCCTGTTTCATGTAAGTTTTCAAATGTCATTTGCATCGGTTATGCTGTTAATCTGGTTTTATGAAACCTATGGGCGCAGGCTCATCAAGGCGTCTGCTGGTGAGCGTTTTTCATTTGCCTATGTGATTAGAAAAATGACCAATTATTTTATCGCACTTTTCCTAACAAGCCTTTTGGCCGGTGCGATTACGGGGTTTATCGCGGCCTATCATTTTCAACATATTGCTCTTTTCGGCCTTATTGCTAATTTGCTGGCCATGCCGGTTTTAGGTCTTGTGGTTATGCCAGCAGCGGTGCCCAGTTTATTATTTTATCCGTTTGATAGTGAGTGGCCAATGCATATTATGGGATATGGCATTGGGCTGATAGTGGATATTGCCCATTGGGCGCGATCTCTACCTCATGCGGATAAATATGTGCCGGTTTCACCACAATGGGTGTTACCGTTAGGAGTGTGTGCTTTACTATTCCTGTGCCTCGTGCGCGGAAGGGCGCGCTTTTTAGCTTTTATCCCGCTTATCTGTGCTGCCTTTTATATCGGAAAGGGTGAAAAAGCCGATGCTTATATCTTGGGAAATGCCTATCGTGTGGCCATACGTGATGCAGCGGGTGATTTACGTTTTTTACCCGCCCGACGCAGCACCTATGAAATGCGCCAATGGGCACTTTTTGAGGGTGAAATCTATGACAAACACACACATATGCTTCCGCCATGTGCCGATCAGATATGTGAGCTCCCGATAGGTGATGGGGTGGCTGTTTTCAGTAAAGATGAAACGGCATTAAAGACTGCATGTAAAACAGCGCGGCTTATCATTACGCCCCTTGCTTTTTCATCATCTGCATGTAAGGCGCAAATTTTTTCACAGCAGGATTTTACCAAAGGTGTTGTAACAGCATTGATTTTTGAAGACGACCAGTGGCGCGCAATAGATTTAGGCACGCATATGCCGCGTATGTGGCACAAAATAAATGGTGAATCGTCCTATTCGCGTTTAATATTTACGCATTAGGCCGACAAGCCGCCCTTGAATATGCACTTGTTCGTCGCGGAAAATTCGCGTTTCATAATCGGGGTTGGCAGCTTCAAGCGCAATCATATTCCCTTTGCGTCTCAGGCGTTTAAGCGTTGCTTCATGCCCGCCGACCAATGCCACAATAATATCGCCATTATTTACATTGGTTGTTTTTTGAATAATGGCCGTATCACCGTCAAAAATACCGGCATCAATCATGGAATCGCCTTGCACTTCAAGCGCATAATGTTCGCCACCGCGCATAAGCTCATTGGGCACGGTGATATCCCCATAATCATCCTGAATGGCTTCAATGGGTGTGCCAGCGGCAATACGTCCGACAATTTTAAGGGGAATTGCCCGATCATCATTAGACGCAATAGGCGGGCGGGCAGGTGTATGGCGCATGGTTGCATTCATACTGGGTGCCATTGTATCGGGTAATTTTACGATTTCCAAGGCGCGGGCTCTATGTGCCATACGGCGCAAAAAGCCACGTTCGACAAGGGCTGTAATAAGCCTATGAATACCAGATTTTGAGCGCAAATGTAACGCATCTTTCATTTCATCAAAACTTGGTGAAACACCCGTTTCTTTAAGTCGTTCATTGATAAACATTAAAAGTTCATATTGTTTTTTCGTTAACACCTATCATTCCTCCGCTTTTACTCTTTCCTACCACACGATTCCTATCAAACGATTATGTGCCCATCACGCGCTATGGGCTTTTGTCACACTTAATCTTACGTTTCGTGCCTTTTTCCTCCACTTTATATATGACCATAGCTATAAGGCTATCTTTGATCTAATGGCGCACCATAGTGACACTTTTATCACAATTATCATTTATGCGACTTTCATGCCATTTATATAGCCCCATTTCCCAGACTCATTTATATGAGATACTTAAAATAGGTCATCTATATATGATTCGAATCATAAGAACGAATCATATACATAATGTTCTACTTTTATTCGCCTCGCAAGGTCAAGTATTTTAACCGTTTTTTTAAGATTATTTTGGGCGAGAGAGCAAATTTAAGGTTGCTTGCTCAATATTATCCTGGCGCATAAGGCTTTCCCCGACTAAAAAGCCATCTACACCATGATCAAATAATGAAAAAATCGCCTGATTGCTAGAAATTCCGCTTTCACTAATCAGCAAACTATATGGGGGATTATGTGGTTTTAGATCGTAAGTGACGTCCAGCGTGGTCTCAAAATTGTGCAAATTGCGATTATTTATGCCGATAAGTTGTGGTGATAGCGCGGATGCGCGTTCCATTTCTTTCAAATTATGCACTTCAATAAGCGCATCCATATTCCATTTTTGTGTTTCTTCATAAAGTGTGTGTGCATCCTTATCATCAAGGGCCGCCATAATAATTAAAATGGCATCGGCGCCCCAAGCGCGCGCCTCGACCACCTGATAGGGGTCATAGAGAAAGTCTTTGCGTAAAATCGGTAAGTTGCACGCCGCGCGTGCCTGTGTCAGATAGGCGGGTGCCCCTTGAAATGAAGGTGCATCGGTTAATACAGAAAGGCATGTCGCGCCCCCTTTTTCATAGGCTTTTGCAATGTCGTGCGGGGAAAAATCGGCACGGATAAGCCCCTTGGACGGGCTCGCCTTTTTTATTTCGGCAATCAGTGCCGGCACGCCCTTTTGCTTTTTCTGATTAAGTGCGGCAAGAAACCCCCGACAAGGCGGGGCTGCATGCGCTTGGTCGGTAAGCGCTGCAAGCGATAGTGCCGCTTTTGCAGCTTCAATCTCTACACGCTTATAGGCTTCTATTTTATCAAGAATGGTCATATAACTGCTATAAAGGGCGTAAGAGCAATAGGCAAGTCTTTCGGCTTTTTTGCGCCTGCCGTGACGATTATTCTTCTTCTAGTATATTTTGTGCGTCTTTTAATAATTCATATGCGGTGCGTAAATATTGTTGTCTTTTTTGTTCGTTAAGCGCTGTATGTTGCATTGTATCTTGTATATCCGGATTAAATTCACGCACAAAAGCGATCCCTTTTTCCTGAATAAGTTTTTGCACGCCCTTAATTGTATAGCCTTGTTCACGCAGGAGCAGCTTCAATTTTTCGAGTAATTGCACATCTTCGATGCGATAAAACCGTCTACCGCCTGCGCGCTTCATGGGTTGAATTTGCCGAAACTTTGTTTCCCAAAAACGCAATACATGCTGTTCTAGCTGTAGGTGATCAGCAACTTCTTTAATGGTGCGATAGGCTTTTGGCGATTTATCCAGCATGACCTCCTATGGGTTGGGTTTATGCGCTTTTATTTAGTTTGTCTTTGAACAAATTGCTGGCCTTAAACGATAAAACACGCCGTGCGGTTATAACGGCCTCTTCTTTGGTGCGCGGATTGCGCCCGATACGTTGATTTTTCTGCCTTAGCTGAAATGTGCCAAATGATGATAATTTTACCTTATCACCGCGTATAAGTGTTTGTGAGATTTCTTCCAAAACGGCCTGGAGTAACTCATTCGACTCACTGCGCGACAAACCGAGCTCATTCATTACTGCCTCGCATAATTCTATACGCGTTATCGTTTTTCCAGCCATTATTCGTCTCCAAAATTTATTATAAGCACAAGATTATGATAATTTCAAATATCTTATTGATAAATTTTAAGATTACCAGCGAAATAAATTTGCGCCCCATGTTAAACCGCCGCCCAATGCTTCGGTCATAATCAGGTCGCCAGGTTTAATGCGTCCGCTCTTTACGGCATGTTCAAGGGCAAGTGGAATAGAAGCGGCAGATGTATTGGCATGGTCTTGCACGGTGATAATTGTCTTTTCTTCCGGCAAGCCTATTTTTCTGGCGACCGCATCAATAATACGGAAATTAGCCTGATGCGGCACAAACCAATCAATATCATCAATCGTATTATTGCTTTGGTGCAGCAGCTGTGTAATCGAGGAAGAAATATGCGTTACAGCACGGCGAAATATCTCCTGACCCTGCATCCTTATATACCCTGCGCGCGCCGTTGATGATACCCCGCCATCGACATAAAGTAAATCAGCCAGATTGCCATCACAGCGTAAATGATGTGCAATCATATGTGGTTGCGATATATCCGTTATATCTTCAGCTGCCAAAATCATTGCCGCCGCCCCATCGCCGAAAAGCACCGCCGTGGCGCGATCCTCCCAGTCGACGATACGGCTCATGGTTTCGCAGCCGATAATGAGAGCATTTTGTGCCTGTCCGCTTTCCAGCATAGCCGAAGCTGTCGCCAGCGCATAAACATAGCCTGAGCATACGGCCTGCATATCAAATGCGGCCCCATGCGCACTGCCTAATTTTGCCTGAATATATGCTGCCGTAGATGGAAATGTGCGATCGGGTGTTGTTGTTGCCGCAATAATCAAATCAATAGCAGCAATATCATAACCGGCATATTCAAGGGCGGCTTGTGCTGCTTTTGTCCCTAAATCGGAAGTAAGCTCATCTTTTGCGGCAATATGACGTTGTTTAATGCCCGTGCGTGCCATAATCCATGCATCGCTTGTATCAAGCTGTTGTGATAAACCGTCATTGGTTAGGCTATGTTTCGGCAGATAGGCGCCAATTCCCTTTATAATGGCTTTTCGCATGGTATAGCTATTTCAAACTTTCAATCCATTTATCATCAAGCAATGATTGCATGGCTTCAATATCATGTTTCATCACGGTGGCCATATTGGCTTTGGCAACATCAATGGCCACTTCAACGGCAAAACCATAGCCTTGTGCATTGGCACCACCATGGCTTTTTACAACGATGCCGTTTAGACCCAAAAACATACCACCATTAAAACTATTGGGGTCAATGCGTTCGCGCACAGCGGCAAATGTGCCGCGCATAAATAAATAGCCGATTTTTGCCCAAAAAGAATTTGTGATTGCCTGTTGTAAAAATGTGCCGAATTGCCGCGCTGTGCCTTCGGCGGTTTTTAACGCAATATTGCCGGTAAAGCCATCGGTTACAATAACATCGGCAGCGCCGCTGCTAATGCCATCACCTTCAACAAAGCCGATAAAATTCATGTTGGAATTTGCCAATATTTCCGCAGCACCTTTTACATTATCTGTGCCCTTTACCTCTTCAACGCCGATATTCAAAAGCCCTATACGCGGGGTTTCTAACCCGAATAAAATACGCGCATAAGCCGCCCCCATCACAGAAAGCTGAGCAAATTGTGCCGCGCTACAATTTATATTTGCACCTAAATCCAGCACAATAGATTCGCCATGCAAAGTTGGCCATACGGCAGCAATCGCCGGGCGTTCAATGCCATCAATCATGCGTAAAATAACTTTCGCCATAGCCATAAGTGCGCCGGTATTTCCGGCTGATATAGCTGCATGAGCTTCGCCTTGCTTAACCGCATCAATCGCATTCCACATGCTTGATACGCGCCGCCCCTGCCGCAAGGCTTGGCTCGGTTTTTCATCCATACCAATTGCGACATCACAATGGCGTATGGTGCATTTATCTTTTAGATAGCTATGTTTTGCTAAAATAGGCGTAAGTATATCTTCCTGCCCGAAAAGCAGAAACTCTATATCCGGATGATTATAACTTGCACGATGAACGCCAGCTAACACGGTTTCGGGGCCTTCATCGCCCCCCATGGCATCGACGGAAATTATAATATTCTTGTTCATGCATCGTCTCCAAAAAACCTATATGCTTAATTTATGCCCGCATTAAATACCCTTTTACAGGCTTTTTTTTAATTTTTCCAGCTGTGAAAAGGGTGTTTTTGGTCTGCTTGCATCTTCTGTATAGGAAAAGTGGACATTTTCTGCACGCGGATAATCCGGAATCTCCAGAGAAAAAATTTGGGCGGCAAGCTCGGAAATATTGGCCTTGCCATCTTCCAGCATTTCGGGAATAGGGCTTGCATCTGCATAATCTTCGGATAAATAGTCATTCATCACGCTTTCGGGATGAAACATAATATCGAAATCGCAATGAAGCGATGTGGTGATGGGGGTTAAAGAAATAACACAATTTTGCGTAACATGTCCGTGCACATGCCCCTTAACATTCACGCTATTTTCTTTGCGTGTGGCATGTATGTCTAGCCCATACGCTGTGAGAGCAATAACACCAAAACGTGTGGCTAATTGCGCGCATTGTGCGGGCGACGCCGATAGGGTTATATGCCTGCCATTATGGGGGAGGGTGACAATATCCACAATAATATCATCTTCATCACTCATTTATATAATCCTCTGCAGATGGAAATAAAATATGGGTTTCGTCCAGCAGCGTGTTTGGTGTTTGTGAGGATAAATACGCATCAGCAGCGATAATATAGGTCGCATAGCGTTTATAAAATAATGTTTCTTGTTTGGAAAAACGGGTTTTTTCCGGGTCTAAATTGCGTTGCACTATAAGCATGATCTGTTTGATCTTGTCCTGCTTTTCGTCTTTAGCCTTAAAAATAGCATCCAGAGCTGCTGCGCGGCCATAAAAGGCTTCTGCCATTTTACGGATTTTTTTACCAATACTCATATCGCCGACCCCGGTTTCACGTAAGGCACTATCCATATCAGCAAAGAAAAAATCAATTAAATCCTGCCCTATATCATGTGCGCGTCCTGCATAACGCAAAGCGCGTTCAACCAGATATATGTGCATAATCAATAATTCAAAGCGTCCGTCAAAGTCATCGCGCACAAATGTGTGGTAGAAGACAGGCGCGCGCGCCTGACGCATAATGCGTCGATAGAGCGATAAAATAGGGGCATTATCTGCTTTGCGCTTCAAAAAATTAAAGACTCTCATAAACTTGCTCAATGCTCTTGCAAATGCTTATAGGCTTCGGTAATAACGCCTTATAGAGCATAGGACATATAATGATTAGATTTTTCAAGCAAGCCCATTTCCTTAAAATTATCATCATATGCGCCGTTTTTTCGGTATCGCTTGGCAGCTGTGCGCGTATTATTGATAATCGCGGTTATGTGTTTGAAGAAGAAAAACTTTCATTATTGAAAACAGGCATAAATACCCAAGATGATATTCGGGCGCTTTTAGGTAGCCCGACAATAGAATCGGTTGTTGCGGGCACAGTATTTTTTTATATCTATAGCCGGTTTGAGACTTACACCGTTTTTGCACCGCAAGAAACCGAAAGACGCGTGCTTGCCATCTATTTTGACGATGAGGGTATATTAAGTGATTATGCTTATTATGGTAAAGAAGACGGGCATATTATTGCCTATATCGAGCGTGAAACTGAAACACGCGGAAAAGAATTAACCGTGTTGCAACAAATCTTCGGAAATATTGGACGCTTTGATGCTGGCGCTGGCGGGCGTCCCTAACGGGTTAGTGATGATCGGGGCGTTGCATCCACCAAATAATCACGCCTGCAGGGAGCGTCCATAACAGGCCAGTCACTAAATAAAACAAAAATTCGATAAACCCGTTTTGTGGCGCATAATCATTCACCGCGATAAGCATAATGCAAAGCGCATAAAAAAAGAGAAAGAGAAGCAATAAAATCATGCCAATAAACTTACGTAGGCGCAGCGGTAAAAGTGGTTTTTTCATATCGACTCTTTCGTTAATGTGTTAGCTCATATATATGAATATGTTAACACAAAAAACGCATAACGATAGCCAAAAGCAGGTCGCGCTATGGTTGTTTATCATCAGTGGGCTGGTTGGTCTTATGGTGCTTGTGGGCGGGCTTACGCGGCTTACCGATTCAGGCCTCTCTATTACTGAATGGCGCCCGCTTATGGGGGCTATTCCCCCATTAAACGCGGCAGACTGGCAGGTGGCGTTTGATAAATATAAGCAAATTCCCGAATATATACAGATCAATGCGGGGATGAGCCTCGCCGAATTTAAGGTAATTTTTTGGTGGGAATGGGCGCATCGCTTTCTGGGACGCCTTGTGGGTGTGGCATTTTTTATTCCTTTTATTATATTTTTGTTACAAGGCAAAATTCCACGCAGAAAAGTTTTACCACTTACAGGACTATTTCTGCTTGGCGGCGCGCAAGGGGTTTTGGGGTGGTATATGGTGCAAAGCGGGCTTAGCGCGCGCGTGGATGTTAGCCAATATCGTTTGGCTGCACATTTGTCCCTAGCCCTGATTATAATGGTAATAAGTCTGTGGTTTGCCTTTGATTTTTGGCGTGGGGTAAGAGCACGACAAAATAATAAAGCGGTGCGGTTTGCTTTTATCATGGTTGTTCTCGTGCTTTTGCAATCTGTTTTGGGGGCTTTTGTTGCGGGCATTGATGCGGGGCTTATGTTTAACACATGGCCGCTTATGGAAGGCGGACTTATCCCGGCGGATGCATTTTCCTTGTCGCCTTTATGGGTTAATTTTTTTGAAAATCACGCTGCTGTGCAGTTTAATCATCGTATGTTTGCTTATATTCTTTTTGCTTTTGCTTTATGGGGGTGTGTGTGGTTGCGTAGCCGCGCTGCCATAATTTTGTTTATTTTGATAAGCCTGCAGGCAGGGGTGGGGATTATTACATTATTAGCTGCTGTGCCTATCTGGCTTGGCTTTTTGCATCAATGCGGCGCGCTTATTGTTTTGGTTTATGCGGTGAGCTATTTGCATAGGGCAAGGTTTTTAGCAGATGACATCTAAGGGAGACGGATAACCTATCTGACCATTTTGGTGACGGTGACAGGTTTTGATACTTGACGATGTATCTTTACGATGGAAAAAATATCCTGTAATAAACACAATAAGACAGCTAAAATTTCAATTTTGGAATAAAATAGTTATGAGTAATAAGGTGCATATTAACACTGAGATTTTGACACAATGTCGTGAGCAAATGGGCTTAAGGTAATCCCCCCATAAATTAGTAGTGTTTTGCAGTAGAATTTTCTATCGTTTAGCGAAGGAGATTTACGATGAAACAGAAACGATTTAGTGAGACACAGATTATGCAGATATTGAAACAGGCGGAGCAAGGCGTTTCTGTTTCTGAACTGTGCCGCGCGCATGGTATGAGTAGCGCGAGCTTTTACAAATGGCGGAGCAAATATGGCGGGATGGATGCGTCGATGATTTCCCAGATGAAAGCCATGGCGGATGAAAACCATCGCCTGAAGCGGATGTATGCTGAGATGAGCATGCAGAATGATTTGCTGAAGGAAGCCCTTGGAAAAAAGTGGTAAGCCCTTCGCTTCGCAAAGGGATAGCGAAATGGGCAGTAAACGATAGAGGCGCGAGTATTCGGCTTGCGTGTGCCACCTTTTCTATATCACAGACATGCTATCGTTATCAGGCTCGCCTGAGTGATGAGAATGCCGAGATTGCTGACTGGTTGTTACGGTTGACGCATACCCATAAGAGGTGGGGTTTTGGTCTGTGTTTTTTGTATTTGCGTAATGTGAAGGGTTTTGGCTGGAACCACAAGCGGGTTTATCGGATTTACCGGGAGTTAGAGCTTAATTTGCGGATCAAGCCGCGTCAGCGTTTGAAGCGTGCGCGTCCTGCTCCTCTAGCTGTACCGGAGCGTCCCAATGAAGTCTGGTCGATGGATTTTATGGCCGACCAGCTCAGCACCGGCAAGGCGTTCCGCACCTTCAATGTATTGGATGACTTCAATCGTGAAGGGTTGGGTATAGAGGTTGATCTATCCTTACCATCTGAGCGTGTGAAGCGTTCACTGGAGCAGATCATTGAATGGCGTGGTAAACCACGCGTGATACGTTGTGATAATGGCCCTGAATATATCAGTGGGGCAGTGAGATGCTGGGCAAATAAGCGAGGCATCCGGCTCGCTCATATCCAGCCAGGCAAGCCACAACAGAATGCTTATATTGAACGTTACAACCGCACCGTCAGCCATGAATGGCTGGAGATGAACGAATTTAATACGATTGAGGAGGCGCAGCTCACGGCAACAAAATGGCTATGGACATATAATAATGAAAGACCTAATATGGCTATCGGCGGCATAACACCAGCAATGAAACTGGCTAAAGCCACCAAAACAAAACTGTCTACTTCAGAACCCTAATAATAATGGGGAGATTACCGGGTTAGATTCTGGATGTCTTTCAGGCGACAGTCATGCCATGAATCAGAGGTTTTATTATCGCCATCTCAGATTTTCCCGCGTAAGCTGCTCTATTTTAGTAACACCCATAAGTTTCATATCCCGCTCAATTTCTGTTCGCAGATTGCCGAGCGCGCGTTCAACCCCCGCTTGACCAGCGGCGGCAAGGGCATAGAGATAAAACCGTCCACCAGACACAGCCTTTGCCCCCACCGAGAGTGCCTTTAGCACATGGGTGCCGCGTTGAATGCCGCCTTCACAAATGACATCTATCTTGTCACCAACTGCATCACATATTTCAGCAAGCTGATCAAATGGCGCGCGGGCGCCGTCTAATTGTCGTCCGCCATGATTAGAGACCATAATGCCGGTGCATCCAATATCAACAGCGCGTTTTGCATCCTCAACGCTCATAATCCCTTTCAAGGCAAATTCGCCCCCCCATTGGGCGCAAAGTTTTTCGGCATCTTTCCAGCTCATGGATTGGTCGAGCATGGTGGAGAAATAATCTCCTACAGACATGGCCAAATTGGTTCCCTCACGCACATGCCCCGATAAATGCGGCATATCGAATTTATCTTTTGTGAAGAAATTCCATGCCCATGCCGGATGCGTTACAAAGCTCAAAAATGAGGATAAGTTAAGGCGGGGCGGGGACGTAAATCCCGTGCGCAAATCCCGCTCGCGATTGCCCCCCGTAATCGTATCTACCGTTAAAGCCATCACATTAAATTTAGCCGCACGGGCACGTTCAAGCAGAGCATCGTTAAGCCCTCTGTCTTTATGGAAATAAAATTGGAACATTTTCGGCCCCGGTGCTATCTCAGCAATATCTTCAACCGTTACCGTTGCCAGCGAAGATACTCCAAACATGGTGCCATATTGGGTTGCAGCTTTTGCTACAGCACGTTCACCTTCATGATGAAATAAGCGTTGCAGAGCAGTTGGCGCGCAATAGATAGGCATATCCAGTTTTTGCCCCATAACATCAACCGACATATCAATCGTCTCGACGCCTGCAAGAACAGTGGGCACCAGATCAACGCTTTCATAAGCAGATGTGTTACGCTGATATGTCACCTCGTCATCTGCGGCCCCATCAATATAATGGAAGATAGGCGCTGGCAAACGTTTTTGAGCAAGCCGACGAAAATCTCTAAAATTATGACAATTCTGTAATCGCATAGCCCCCTTAATATTATGCTTTAGACCGAAGCGGCAAGACAAATATTTTTGTATGGTAGCTTACAGGCAATAAATCTGTCCAGCCGCCAAAATATTTTATTACTAAGATTATCCCCCTTTAATCTGGAATATTACGGAAATCAACGTTTTTCGCATAAGGATTTATTCATAATAGGCAGGCGATTTATTTAAGCTGCGGGCAAGCGCCGCATCATGCTCAATCCATAAAGTCGCTTGGCGCTCATCTAATAATGCCTCGATTTTTTTCATTGCTGTCAAAGTTTGCGGACGGCTAAAATTAAATACCGGCACGGCTTTTAAGTCACGCGATATGCGGAAATGATAGAGATCACCTGATAGTAAAATGCGTCCCGTTTTCGGCAAATCAAGATATAATAGCTGGTGACCTGGTGTATGCCCCGGCGCAGAAATTATCTCAACCACACCATCACCAAAAACATCATAATCACCATCAAGCTCAAGCCGGTCTGTATGTTCTAGCTTATCAAGAAGCGCGGGCTGAACACCCAAAATCGGTGCACCTTGCCAGTTAAACGCGGCCTCATATTCGGCTGCCTGCACGAGCCATGTCGCATTGGTAAACATATTGGCCGCGCCGGCATGGTCAAAATGAATATGCGATAAAGCCAGATAATCAATATCATCGGGCGTAAGGTTTATCGCGGCTAATTGGTCTATGAGGGATATATCATAACGCAATATCATTCCAGATTCAGGGTCAGGGGTAATATCGCCTTGCCCAACAAGGGCGAGGGGCAATCCAGCGTCCCATAATATATATTTGCCCTTATGATGCACCACATAGCATGGCACAAACATTTCGCGCACGGCTGTATCCTCATTGTCTATGCCAAAAAAGTCAATAGTCTGATAGCGTATCTCGCCGCAATCCATCACATAGAGCTGTGTTTGTGCTGTGCGCTCACAAGCAGCACTAAATCCTACCAGTAAAAGCATCGCCATGGCATTACGAATAAAAACATTACGGATAAAAATCATGCGCTATTCCTCCCACTTTACCCATATTAACTATCCGCAAAATGGCAAAGAAAAGCAAGTCATATATATGACTAAACCCGGGTTTTATCTTGACGCGATGCGAACATATTTCTAGCATTACGCGATAAAGTAAAGGAAGCGAACGATAAAACTTTATCAATTCAACACGTCACCATTTGCAGAGAAAATCCGGCGGGCGATGAATTATAAAGCGATTGCTTTTGAAGCAATAGTTGTTGCGCGCATCAAAGTCGGTGAGGGTAAATATGCCGATGTAACACCGACAGGAAAACTTACGTCCATCAAAGATGGTGATGAGCCAGTTACAGCTAACAATAAACCTGAGGAGTAATTTTATGAAACATATAAACCGTCCCAAACGTTTGCGCCGTAGCCAGCTTGCTGTGCCTGGCATATCGGAAAAAATGCTGACCAAAGCCGCTGCCTCTAACGCTGATCACGTATTTTGTGATCTGGAAGATGCTGTTGCGCCATCTGCCAAGGTCGGTGCGCGCAAGACCCGAATTCATTCGTTCAGATAACGGCCCCGAATTTGTGTCCGAAACTTTCCAAACATGGCTTAAACGCGTTGGAATTGAGCCAATCCACATCTACCCAGGCTCGCCATGGGAGCATGGATATAACGAGCGTTTCAACGGTACATTGAGAAATGAAATCCTAAACGTAACCTGGTTTCAAACCAAACAGCAAGCCCAAGCCACAATCAATTGCTGGGTCAAAGAATATAACCATATCCGCCCGCATCAAGGCTTAGGAATGAAGCCACCAATATCCGAAACTATGACCCTAAAATTGGCTCAAACAAACGGGGCGTGACATTAGTATATAGAACGCTAGAGGTGTTTACGTATCATCGCGCGTAGATGTTTCACCTTAATTCAAACTGGCTTTCTCCTGATCCTCTACCCCTTTTATAAACACTGTAAGCGCTTCTTTGCTATCTGGGTCTAGCACGTCAAAATCAAATCCACGAGCAAGCTCGGCGAGCAGAGGGTAATTAAAAATATCTGGTCGTTTATTCGCTTCGAACTCGTAGCACGAGCCACTTGTATCCAAGCGACTTTTGATTGTCTTTATTACATAGTCGTCTGATTTCTCATAGGCTTTATGGAATAACGCTTTTGTCTTTTCTGTATCCCAAATGTGATCAGCTAAAAATTCCGCAGGTCTCACATCCCCAAATCTGCCCACATCGCCAGTTTCAAAAACCTGTTTGAGTGGGTTTTTGATTTTTTCAATGAGATTTTGCGAAGCGCTAGATGTAATAAATTCAGAACCGATGAGCAGGCCGCGATTGGGTTTTCCACCCAACACGCACACCAAATGCAACGCAAGACAGTTAATTGATAATAAGGATAGAGTTTGTTTTGTTTCATTCAGCTTTTCACTCAAGAAACTTACGGTTGTTTCGGCGCCTATAGTATGAAAAACTTTATCCAGTATGCTTATTAATTGTCCAGCACTGCTATATGGCGCATTTACTGCCATAATATCATAACCAACCAGCCATAGCGCATTAAGCAACTTAATGGCAGTAGCATTATTTTTAATAATAGTGGCATCACTCTTGTATAGAGAAATAATAGCGTTGAGAAATTCCTTAATTTTCGAATATCCTTCACTGTCTACTTTTTTATCCACGCACGAAGCTCATCTTGCATTTTTTCTGTAGTGTTGTCAGATGTAAGAAAAGCATAAATAATGGATTTTGTGACTGTGTCAGGCGGGATAAATTTTGAAAAATACATATCATAAACCGTCGTATCGGCGATCCCACCGCGGCTTATCACTTTTTCGTCAGAACCTGACTCCCAGTAAACCCGGGCATAGTGACCATGAGCCACAAATTCGTGATGTAAGAGTCCCGATAATCTCGGAAATAATATTACTAAAATATTTTTTTGTTGGGGACTTAACGAGGCAATCGGAGCACTTAAGCGTTCGAAATCATCTTCATTTTGCGCGAGTTTACTGCGCGCACTAAAAGCACCCTCCCCGAAAAGGTAGTCCTTATTGTTTCGTATCCATATCCATGTAGGATTATCAAAAACCCTAAATGCCTCCATTGCAATTAAGTCAACTATATCAATCTCACCGCCGAGCGATAGATAGGTAGAAATGATTGCATTCAAAAAGCGTACAATATCGCGCGGTTTGTTAATATAGTGAAATAAATCAGCGCTCACTACCGTTTCCCATCGATAATTTTCTTCCTCGATACGATCGAAAAACGGTTTTAATTTAGTCTCAAGCATTGAAAGTAATTTAGTCGGGGTGGGTGTTGGCAACGCGATTGGAAGTTGGACTATCTTTTCCAAATAAGATGCATTGGTTTGCTTAAGTTTTTCATCAAGGCATGTTCCCACATAAGCGCGATCATAGGATAGAATATAAGTGACATAGGGTAATTGCCCCACAGTTTTAACCAGCTGTAGCATTGTGCGTATTTCATCCGCTTCTAGTCGATCTAGATCATCAATGATTACAATAAGGGGCTGTTTAGCCTTCGCAAGCACTTCACATATTTTATTATATTGCGTTTCAAGCGACGTATCTTTTTGCAAACAGGGAATTACTTTTTTTATAAAATTCACATAAATATTGCCACCTATACCATTTGTAAAAGAGTTTATTCCATATTTGAGAACTGGCGAACTCAATTCGGCAAATTTACCGATTGCTTTCAAAATAGCTTTATTATTCCCGAAAATGTCCTTTGCGCTGTCATACAAAAACCGAAAATAGGCAGCTATCAAGTCATCTCGACCAGAATATAGCCACGGTTTGAACTCTATCACCTTTGTGTCGGGCAATCGCTCTTCCAATGCCTTTTTAACGAAATTGATGTAAGTGGTTTTTCCGCTCCCCCACTCCCCCTCAATGCCAATCACAATGCCATCCGAGCCTTGAATATTTTCCAAGATTTCTGCTGTCAACTCAGCCGATGGGTAGTATCCTAGCAAATCATCGTTTGCATCATCTTTTGGTTTATCCGTTTCTAATTTTTGCATCTAGTTATTCCTTCAAATAATCCGTGCCATTGCTCTTTAATCATAAGCTGGTTTTTTGCTGTGTAAATACAGAACTCTTAGTTGTGATGGCTAATATGAGTGCCAGGGTTAATCCCTACGCAGAAATACTTGATACCGGGCGATATACATCCATTGACGATCTTTCTCGCAAGAGAAAGATCAACCCTTCATACGTTTCCCGCATACTTCGCTTGAATCAGCTGTCACCGCAAATCAAGACCGCTATTCTGGATGGCACACAACCGCGCCAGTTGAGCCTGCAGGATATGCAAACCCCATTTCCTGATATTTGGGATGAGCAATTAAAGCATTTTGGGTTCGTTGATTAAGAGAGCTTTTCTTTGATTTCCTGCAATGTGAAGCGCTGCTTTTTAAGTGCATGAATTTGTTTTATGCGCTCGATCATCTCGGTTGCGTAGAGCTGATATCCTGCTTCCGTTACCTCAGCCACTTGCAGTAAGCCCTCTTTAGTCCAGTGCCTGATGGTGGAATTGCTCTCTCCAACCTGCTTGGCCAGCTCGCCGATTTTAAGCAGTTGGTCACTGTCAGCAGGCTCTGCCTCTTCACCAGCAGCAGCTTTCAAATAAATATCCAGAGATCTGTCAACCGCCTTGGCAATGATTTTGAAATAGTCGTCTTTGGAGCCACCAAGCTGCGCTTTTTCCAATGAGCCAATATAAGCCAAGCGGTCACGCTTTCTAATAATGGCTGCTGGGTAGCCGCTCATCAGCAAAATCATGTTCATAAGCAAACGTGCGCTACGACCATTACCATCAACAAAGGGGTGAATGGTGACAAGGCGATAATGTGCCTCCGCTGCCAGCTCAACGGGGTGGAGTCCTTGAGCACATGAAAGCCACTCTGCAAAACCCTGCATTAAATCAGGCACCTTGCGTGGGTTTGGCAAAACAACTGCTGAACCAGAAATCCTGACGGGTACAGGACGATAATATCCTGCATTTGCGTCATCAATGCCTTTCAAGATCACATCATGGATATGCAAAATATCTTTCTCTGCCAGGCTTGTGGGCGTGCGCTTCACCTGTTCTTTTACCCAGTCCAACGCATAAGCATGGTTTGTTGCTTCCAAATGCTCGGTAAGGGATTTGCCACCAACGGTGATCCCTTTTTCAACGATTAAAGCCGTTTCCCTGCGCGTGAGCGTATTTCCCTCAATCGCATTACTTGTATAGGTGAGCTCTACCCGAAACCAATCATCAAGGTTCTGGACAAGCGTATCCGGCAATGGGCGAAAGCCATCGAGGCGCTTTTTCTTATCAGTGAGCTTATCAAGTTTCATACATTAAACCATAAACTATAACGTGACGGTTTTCAAGCCTATTCTGATACCTTCGTGAAATTTCACCGAGCACTCTGAATTTTTTTCAAAAAAATTTGCTCCCACCAAAGCCCCACATCTCGAGGACTTTTTCTTTTTTGCGCCCTGAGTAACGCACCAATTTTCAGGGTCTCCAGTGAGTTTTCACCAGTCGAGTTGAAGCGTTCCCAAGCGGTTTGGGTTCGCCGCAACTCAAAAATGGTGAAATCAAATGAGCAAAAACAACTATGATTGACAGTTTAGCCTTAATAATGCTAGTTTTATCGGAGTGGTGTGCTAAAATTTGATATTATCAGTATGCCAAATGCCAACTTAGTTTACAGTGGGGTGGTTATTTGCCGCTTTAAAGGAGGATAGAGGGTGTCAGCTAGTCAATTTAAAAAAATATTTTTGCTTATTGTTTTGGTCCTGGTGACTTATTTTGGGATACAATATTGGAAGGAAGAAACCTCGCCAGAGACAGGGCTAACGGAGATACGAGTTGCTCAGACGGGTGATTTCCTTATCTATGCGGGCTTGTATTTGGCGCAAGGTGGCGGTTTTTTTGAAAATAATGGTTTATCGGTTAGTATTACGAATACGGGAGGGGATGAGAAATCGGTCGCGGCCATCCTGTCCAAGCAGGCTGATTTAGGGGTAGGAGATCCAACTTTTGCTGCCATTGCTAATCAGCGCGGACAAGACGTAAAAGTTATTGCAGGGCTTGTCAATGGCGCTCCCTTTTGGGGCATTACTTATGATGAACAGACGGTCAATGATTATAAAAGCTCAGGGCTAAGCAATCTAAAAGTAGCAACATTCCCTGCTCCATCAACAGCATATGTATTACAGGAAAATATGTTCCGCTCAGAAGGCTTAGAGCCTAACATTGTAGAAGGCGCATTTGGCAGCCTCGCTGGCATTCTTGAAAGGGGAGGGGCTCAAATTGCATTAGAGCTTGAACCGAATGTATCAACAGCACAAGAAAGAGGGGCGACGGTACTTTATTCTCTGGCAGAAAGATATGGTGATTTTGCGATTACGGGTATTACAGTAACCGCAGAATATGCTGTTGAAAACTCCGAGAGCTTATCTGCATTTTGTCAGGCTCTAGCAGAGGCCTATCGTTTTGCCCGAGAAGATATTGATGGCGCCACGCGTATTTTAGTAGAAAAATTTCCTGAATTGGAGGAAAAGGTCGTTCGCAACGCTGTCTTACGTATGGCAGCAGAAAATATCATCCCGGAAACGCCCGTTATTTCTGAAGCCGCATGGAGAAAAGCTATAGAATTACGTGTTAAAGCTGGTGATATTGAAGATGCTGAAAGGGCGATGAAAGTTCTTGATAATCAATTTGTAGGTAATTAATCTGACCAAAGCGGATTATGATTGATGAAGATCATTGTCCATATTCCCAGCCATAGCTTACTTTATTTGCCGCTTTACTATCTAGAACACCATTGGGGCACTTTACGCGTCGATGCAATAAAAAAATTACATTTAGGTCATAGAGTGCTAAACACTGAAATCACTTTAGAAGTTAGAGCTTTAGATGATGATAAAGGTGATAGAGGCTGCATAGAAAAAGTAACCAAGAATACTAACGCGGGAAATGAATTTCACATTGCTTTGGCCGACCCATTTTCTGTAAATTATGGAGATAGTGTAAGAATTGTTGGTGGTTTCATTAAAGCCCCGCCTTTTTGGGTGGTTAGCCCTAAAGGGGACGAAGGAAAAGGGTTTCGTACGGTAAATTTGATTGCTAAAACGATACTTAAAGAGCATCGTCTTCAAACTGGTGCCGTCAGTATTCTAGTCGTTGAATCTGGCATAATGTTCAACAATCTAGAAGAACGTGAATATAAATATGAATACATTATATCCTTAATGTCCTCAGAAAATAAATCGGGTGATAATCATGACCTCATACTCAATATTTCTACTTGTATTTCTATGCAGCATAATGGCTATAATATCATTCCTTTATCCAAGGCTTATTTTAGCAACTTCTTACCCAATGAATCTCACATTGCTTTGCCCTACCCATTTCCTGTAAGTTATGGAGGGAGGGTAAGAATTGGTGGTGGTTTCATTAAAACCCCGCCTTTTTGGGTGGTTAGCCCTAAAGGAACCAAACACTACCTCCACACATATGGAAAAGGGTTTCGCACGGCAAATTTGATTGCTAAAACGATACTTGATGCGCATCGTCCTCAAACTGGTGCCACCAGTATTCTAGTCGTTGAATCTGACATAAGATTCACCAAGCCAGAAGAAAACGATGATCCCATTGAGGTAGGAAGTGAACATGAACACATTATGTCCTCAGAAAATGAATCGGATGATAATCATAATCATGCCCTCATACTCGATATTCCTACTTGCATTCTTATGCAACATAATGGCTATAATATCGTTCGTTTATCCAAGGCTTATTTTAACAACTTCTTAACCACAGCATTTATTACGCCTAAAAAAGAGGATGATTCGATCTCAGATGACTATTTAAAGATGCTACTATATTCTGTTCAGAGAATAGTGGACATTTTGCAAAATGATAATAAAAATGATAATATTGAACACGAAGCTAAGGAAATAGTTAAGATCATTGTTAAAAAAATAAGTGATGAAAACCCTTCAAATATTAAATTAGTGGACAAGGGAAACAAAATTCGTCTAAAGCAGGGCAACCATAATTATGCTGTCGCATACGCTCATTTTAACGAAATGGTAATAAATTTTATTAAAAAGCATAAAGTTTATAATATTGATAAATATTTAAGAATCGGATGGCGAGATAGATTTTCAATTTTCAAGATTGCTCCGAGCAATTTCCTCTGCAGCAACAATCAAAAGAAATATGCAACTACAGGGGAAGATGAAGGTGTAAATATATTTGCTACAATTACGAAATACACGAATATCCTCAATGACATATATTCTCGTATAATCAGACAGATCATGATCATCTTGGTTATAAGCATAGTATATTTGTTAAATGAGATTTCGCGGAATAAAATTTATTCTTTTGTCTCAAATCCAACCACATATACATATAGTGCTTTGAGGTCGGAGTTTTCATGGTCACAGCTAAGCCTTACTTTCCTAATAGCATTTCTAAGCACGTTTGTGATTGACAGAATAGCGAATTTCTTGTCAGAAGTAAACGTCTGGAGAGAGCGTATCTTGTCACCGAGATATATGTCACACCTAGTAAACAATGTCTTTCTTGATATGCTTGCTATCATACTGTCTATACTCTTATTCATATGGAATCGTGTCATACTGTCTATACTCTTATTCATATGGAATCGTGTCATACTGTCTATACTCTTATTCATATGGACTATTGTGATGCTTTCTTTAGATTTCTTCTTCTGTCCGCTAGATTGGGTAGCCGCAAGACTTGACCCTGCATATGAATACTTGTTATTTAGCATAGCTGATTTAGTCAAAACTATACATAGCAGCCTTTGGAAAAGGTAATATAAGTGCTTGACGAAAATTTATTAAGTGTTTCAGGGTTAAAAGTCGGGTTTCGGGATACGCTAAGCAGTGGAGAAGATCGCTTTGTTGACGTCATTCGGGATTTATCGTTTGCTATCAAGGAAAAAGAAATATGTGCTCTTATAGGCACAAGCGGATGTGGTAAAACAACCCTCATAAAAGCGATGATCGGCCTACTTGACCCCATTGGCGGCAACATTGAATTTTCAGATAAAAATGATCCATCGCTCATATGGTATGCGCCACAAACGCCGCTGCTTATTGATTTTCGGACCGTGGAGGAAAATATTCTTCTCTCGCGGGAGCTAAGGCGAAACATCACAATAACTGACCGTGAAGAATGTGATGACATCATAAAAAAAATAGGATTGGAAGAATCCAGATTTAAACCTCCTAATGAATTATCCGGAGGTATGCGGAGACGCGTATCTTTGGCGCAGGCTTTATTTTCCGAAAGCAAGTTTTTGCTGCTGGATGAACCTTTTGCGGAATTAGATTTGTCAACACGATTACGAGCTGAAAAAACTGTAGAAGCAATAGTGCGGCAATCGCATAAGACGGTTCTGATGGCTTCACATGATATTGACAGTGTTGCAAGACTATCTGACCGTGTTCTCGTTATGGCCGGTGCCCCCTATTTTGCATCACAAATTGTGGCGATCGATAAATTATTTCTACCAGAGGAAAATACAGTACAGAAGCGACAAAAAACTTCTAATCTACGAACCGCGATGGATTCTATTTATAAAGCGACGCTTGATGTTGTGGAATTGAAAAATGAAAACTAACGTTAAAAAAATACTGCCCATATTATTGCTTCTATTGGTTTTAGCGGCAATCTGGGAAGTAACAGCGACAGATAGAATAACCTTCTTTTTCTCAAAGCCGAGTGAAATTGGCGTCGCTCTTATTGATGATATCAAAAGCGGGCGAGCTATCTCTGATTTTATCTTTAGTTTTTACGCTACAATTTTGGGCTTATCCATTGGTATCATATTCGGAATGCTATCAGGATTTATAACCTTTGTTATACCGAAAATCAGGTTCATTGTTTTTACGCTTGTTTCACTCTTTCTTGCGCTACCCATTCTCGCTATTGCGCCAATGTTTCTCATTTGGTTTGGGACGGGACTGGCTCTTAAAATATCGCTTGCAACACTAATGGTATCGCTATTAATGGCATCAGAGACAATCAATGCTCGAAAACAAGTCAGTAAAACACTTTATGACTGGAAATATGCTAACAAAATTTCAGATTTTATATTCGCACGGAAAATTACCATTCCATATATTATTCAATATATATTTAGTAAATTACCAGCGGCTGCAAATACGGCTTTTCTCGGTGTGTTTGTCGGCGAATTTATAGCTGCTGACCGCGGTGTAGGATATCGAATATTGCGTGCGGGCAGTCTATATCAGATAGATCATGTGCTTGCCTCAACAATATCAGCACTGCTATTGCTTTTAACTATACAATTACTAACTTATGTCGTTTCTGCAGCAGTGACGCAATTTGTTCAGCGAAGTTCGATTGATTAAGGGGCTGACATAGATAAGGGTTTGTTTTTGGGGTTGACCAGAATTGCGGAATAGATTATATTTCGAATCTGGAGATGAATATGGCTGCAGTAGCAGGTTCGAAAGGTAAAATTAATACTGACTGTGCTCGCAAGGGTGGGGTGCAGGTTTCAGTCGTGGCTGATTTAATGAATGGTAACGCTTCACCGGCTGAAGCTGCGGAGAGGTTGTTGCAGAACGCTTCCTTGCGGGAAATTGGTATAGATACCAACATGATTTGCAACCTAAATTGCCAATATTGCTATCTTGGTGATCGGAAAGAAGAAAAAGGAAGCGCAGATTTTGTCCAGCTTGCGGATAAGTTAAAAAGCTTGGCAGCGACAGAAACCAAACTCTTTGCATTTATTGGTAAAGAGCCACTTTCAGATGATAGGGCAACGAGATTAATTGAAGCACTGGGATATCTCCGTAATAAGCAGCGCATGAATTTTAGAACAGGCATGGTAACCAATGGAACACTGGTTGATCGTTGGATTGACCGGCTGGTTGATGCACAATTATCATATCTTGATATTTCAATTGATGGAATTTCTGACTTGCAAAACAAATTACGTGGCGATGCCGTTACCGATCGGATTATGGCTGGTATAAATACTGTTGTAAATTCGCCTCTGAGAGAGAATTTTGCCACTGCCACAGTCTTAACAGAAGCATCGATCCGCGATTATCCTGAATTTGTCTCCAGAATGTTTGACAAGGGTGTTGTTACCTGTTTTTCTAGCCCCGTTCTTCGTTTCGCGATGTCCAATCAAGTTGCCGATATTGCCATTTCGTTAGATGAAATATTAAAACTTTGCGAAGCGTTGAGCAACAGTAATGCCTTAACAAAAGACAGGCAAGTCATTATTGATTTGCCTTACCGTTATTCATGGGCAATGCTTAACAGCGGTAACATACCGCTGGAACAGTTGCGTGAGGATTCGTATGAGGCTCTTCACTGGAATCCTCAACAGGGAATATATTTAAAACTTAATCCTTTTCCTTTCTCATATTGGCGTGCTTTACGTGTAACACATGATGGTCATGCAATTTTGAATATGGATCTTGCTGCTCATATTGCTTATTCAACCGGAACAATCGAGTATACAGATATAGATAGCGATGTTTTCACAAAGAATTTCGAAACAGGCATTTCTATCATGAGTGCGTTTATTAAGCAGCATATTGAAACTTCTTCTCATGATGCGAAACTTTTTGAACGCAACCTGAATGGGCAATATTTGGATTTCCAAAAATTGGTTGCAATTGCCGCTTAGACGACAATAAATCAAGATATAACTCGCCAAACAGATTTACGGTTGATTGTGCCACAGGAAATGTATTGGTTCTTTACAGCCTAAGAATTTTCTACGGAAAGCAATGCCGTAAAACATATTTTTATAGTCTTGTGGACCCAAAAGGTTGTCAATCGCAAGCTCAACAACGGCACGTTCTACATGTTTGGGAACGCGATCTTTGAGGATTCGCTTCTTCCGGATAACCTCTCGGGTAATCCCCCCGTAAATTAGTAGTGTTTTGCAGTAGAATTTTCTATCGTTTAGCGAAGGAGATTTACGATGAAACAGAAACGATTTAGTGAGACACAGATTATGCAGATATTGAAACAGGCGGAGCAAGGCGTTTCTGTTTCTGAACTGTGCCGCGCGCATGGTATGAGTAGCGCGAGCTTTTACAAATGGCGGAGCAAATATGGCGGGATGGATGCGTCGATGATTTCCCAGATGAAAGCCATGGCGGATGAAAACCATCGCCTGAAGCGGATGTATGCTGAGATGAGCATGCAGAATGATTTGCTGAAGGAAGCCCTTGGAAAAAAGTGGTAAGCCCTTCGCTTCGCAAAGGGATAGCGAAATGGGCAGTAAACGATAGAGGCGCGAGTATTCGGCTTGCGTGTGCCACCTTTTCTATATCACAGACATGCTATCGTTATCAGGCTCGCCTGAGTGATGAGAATGCCGAGATTGCTGACTGGTTGTTACGGTTGACGCATACCCATAAGAGGTGGGGTTTTGGTCTGTGTTTTTTGTATTTGCGTAATGTGAAGGGTTTTGGCTGGAACCACAAGCGGGTTTATCGGATTTACCGGGAGTTAGAGCTTAATTTGCGGATCAAGCCGCGTCAGCGTTTGAAGCGTGCGCGTCCTGCTCCTCTAGCTGTACCGGAGCGTCCCAATGAAGTCTGGTCGATGGATTTTATGGCCGACCAGCTCAGCACCGGCAAGGCGTTCCGCACCTTCAATGTATTGGATGACTTCAATCGTGAAGGGTTGGGTATAGAGGTTGATCTATCCTTACCATCTGAGCGTGTGAAGCGTTCACTGGAGCAGATCATTGAATGGCGTGGTAAACCACGCGTGATACGTTGTGATAATGGCCCTGAATATATCAGTGGGGCAGTGAGATGCTGGGCAAATAAGCGAGGCATCCGGCTCGCTCATATCCAGCCAGGCAAGCCACAACAGAATGCTTATATTGAACGTTACAACCGCACCGTCAGCCATGAATGGCTGGAGATGAACGAATTTAATACGATTGAGGAGGCGCAGCTCACGGCAACAAAATGGCTATGGACATATAATAATGAAAGCGTGGTCAACCCCCAATTTATATTCCACTTTTAAGTTAGTAATTGGTCTATTTTGTTTGGTTTTTTGTTTATCTGTTCGGCTCCATGGAGCGTAGCGGAATGGGGCTGAACAGATAAACGCGCCATTGGGGCTGGTGGACAGTATCCAAGCGCGCTGTGCGGTCTGATATGGTTGTAATGGTTACGCCAATCCTCAATGATGATTTGCGCCTCCATGAGCGTATAGAACAATTCACCATTGAGCAGTTCATCACGTAATCGGCCATTAAAGCTTTCATTATAGCCGTTCTCCCATGGACTTCCTGGTTCAATATAGGATGTCTTCACCTTCAGCTTGTGTAGCCACTCTTTCAATGTGCTGGCGGTGAATTCACTACCATTATCCGAACGAATATACGCGGGCATACCATGCTTTAGGAATAAATCGCTTAAGACATCCAACATATCATCACTATTGAGGCGGTAATCAACACGGATAGCAAGACATTGACGCGTGAACTCATCAATCACCGTCAACATGCGTATCTTCTTACCATTGCTAAGACGATCCGCTACAAAATCATAGCTCCAGACATGGTTCGCCCAGCAGGGGCGGAGACGGATACAAGAACCATCATTGAGGTATAAACGGCCACGTTTCTTCTGCTTTTTCGGGACTTTCAGTCCTTCCTCACGCCAGATGCGTTCCACGCGCTTGTGATTGACCTGCCAGCCTTGTGTGCGTAATAACGCGGTAATACGCTTGTAACCATAGCGGCCATAGCGGTGTGCCAAGCAGATGATATCCTCACGAAGGCGTCCTTCATCATCGGGGGTGCGGTTTTTATAGCGCTGAACACAGCGGCACACGCCAAGCGCATCACATGCACGACGTTCAGATATGCCATAGCGTTGCTGAGACTGCACGACACAACGACGCTTCCGTTCAGCGCTTAGAAGTTTCCCTCGGCTGCATCTTTCAATATCTGTTTGTCTAGTGTAAGATCAGCCACCACACGCTTTAAACGGGCATTCTCAGATTCTAACGCCTTAAGGCGCTTCGCTTGGCTCACCTGCATGCCCCCATAAGCCTTACGCCATTTGTAATACGTCGCATCCGATATGCCAAGCGCACGGCATATCTCATCAATACTCTTACCATGACCAGACAAAACCTCTGCCTCCCTAAGTTTGCGAATAATCTGTTCCGGTTTATGGCGTAATTTACTCATATATAACTCCTATAATTTAATCAAATATTGTACCCTAAAAACGAGATAAATAATCGAACTAATTATAGGGGGTGGGTCAGCTAGCATAATATCTCCCTGTAGAATACTCATAACGTCGCTTCTTTGTTGAATTAGCGATCACCAATCTATCCTTTTCAAAAATCTTATCGGTGTAATCCCTAATTTCTCCTATTAGACATCGTGTATCTATTGATTCAAAATGGTGTAGATATTGCGTAGTCATCGGTTCAATTATCAAGGAGACTGTTTGTCAAACAGTTATCCGTTAGCTTTGGCGTCGTAAAAAGAGGGTTTTTCGAAGAATAACAACAGCAATCAGCACCAGAAAGGCTGAAAATAAAAACGGGGCACCTGGAAGGTAATATCCAACACCGTCGGAAAAATGAGAAAATATCTGTGTTGCTATAATAGGCCCAAGTATGACAGCTAAACTACTGGTACTTGCAATAGCTCCTTGCAATTCACCTTGTGCATTAGGATCAACTTCCGCTGTCATCAGACTTTGCAAAGCGGGAAGAGCCATTCCTGGTATTACTCCTACAATTATTGCCATCATTACAAATGAGTTTGACGGTGCCCATGCGAGGAGCAAGTAGGACGGAACAGCGAAACTGAGGCTCCAAAATACTGTTTTAGAAGCGCCAAAGCGGGCAATGGATTTCCCGGTAAAATAGGCTTGTGAGATTGCTAGAAGAATTCCGTAAAATGCGACGCTGAGACCAGCTAACATGGGTGTCCAACCAAACTTCAGCGCACCCCAATAAGGCCATATAGAATATTGGGACTGCGCACCAAAATAAATCAGGAAAGTGGTGATTAGGCAGCCGAGAACAAATTTTGAGTTACTGATTCGAATTAATGATCCAAGCGGATTTGCTCGCTTAAAAGAAAATGGACGGCGGTTCTCCGGAGGAAGCGTTTCCCGCAATAAGAAAAATCCGATGGCGAACCCGAGAAATGCCAATATCGCGGCGATAACGAAGGGCAACCTAGTGTCGAACTCACCAGCCAAGCCGCCGATTGCTGGTCCAAATACATATCCGAGAGCACCTGCACCGCTAAGTATACCAAACCTCTTACCTCGTTCGGCAAGCGGGACACTGTCCGCTATTGTACTATTTGCGGTCACAACAGCCGCACCCATTATTCCTGAGAGAGTGCGCGCAACTGCCAGCCATACGAGCGAAGAAGCAAACGCCATTGCAACATAGCAAAGCCCCAATATGCTCAGCGTAACCAATAGAACAGGTCTGCGTCCCAGAGTATCGCTCACACCTCCGATAATTGGCGCAAAGAGGAATTGCATAAAGGCATATGCAAAAATCAATAGCCCGCCCACCTCAGCGGCACGCCTCATGTCAAATCCCCCCAATTCCTGAATTAAGAACGGCAACACCGGGAAAATGAGGCCAATGCCCAGCATGTCCACGAATACAACGAATGCGACGATTGCGAACGTGGCACCGGACTTCTCCTTCGATGCATTATTATCAGATATGAGTTTCACTAGACTATTATACCTATCATTAATGTAATTTCGAGAATGTGTTTCAAGTTAAGCTAACCAATCAACACGCGTAGAATAAATCATACACTCTACCTATACCTTAGTCACCCCATTTATTGAATTGGTAATCCCCCCATTATTATTAGGGTTCTGAAGTAGACAGTTTTGTTTTGGTGGCTTTAGCCAGTTTCATTGCTGGTGTTATGCCGCCGATAGCCATATTAGGTCTTTCATTATTATATGTCCATAGCCATTTTGTTGCCGTGAGCTGCGCCTCCTCAATCGTATTAAATTCGTTCATCTCCAGCCATTCATGGCTGACGGTGCGGTTGTAACGTTCAATATAAGCATTCTGTTGTGGCTTGCCTGGCTGGATATGAGCGAGCCGGATGCCTCGCTTATTTGCCCAGCATCTCACTGCCCCACTGATATATTCAGGGCCATTATCACAACGTATCACGCGTGGTTTACCACGCCATTCAATGATCTGCTCCAGTGAACGCTTCACACGCTCAGATGGTAAGGATAGATCAACCTCTATACCCAACCCTTCACGATTGAAGTCATCCAATACATTGAAGGTGCGGAACGCCTTGCCGGTGCTGAGCTGGTCGGCCATAAAATCCATCGACCAGACTTCATTGGGACGCTCCGGTACAGCTAGAGGAGCAGGACGCGCACGCTTCAAACGCTGACGCGGCTTGATCCGCAAATTAAGCTCTAACTCCCGGTAAATCCGATAAACCCGCTTGTGGTTCCAGCCAAAACCCTTCACATTACGCAAATACAAAAAACACAGACCAAAACCCCACCTCTTATGGGTATGCGTCAACCGTAACAACCAGTCAGCAATCTCGGCATTCTCATCACTCAGGCGAGCCTGATAACGATAGCATGTCTGTGATATAGAAAAGGTGGCACACGCAAGCCGAATACTCGCGCCTCTATCGTTTACTGCCCATTTCGCTATCCCTTTGCGAAGCGAAGGGCTTACCACTTTTTTCCAAGGGCTTCCTTCAGCAAATCATTCTGCATGCTCATCTCAGCATACATCCGCTTCAGGCGATGGTTTTCATCCGCCATGGCTTTCATCTGGGAAATCATCGACGCATCCATCCCGCCATATTTGCTCCGCCATTTGTAAAAGCTCGCGCTACTCATACCATGCGCGCGGCACAGTTCAGAAACAGAAACGCCTTGCTCCGCCTGTTTCAATATCTGCATAATCTGTGTCTCACTAAATCGTTTCTGTTTCATCGTAAATCTCCTTCGCTAAACGATAGAAAATTCTACTGCAAAACACTACTAATTTACGGGGGGATTACCCATACGGGTTGTGTAATGCCCAGCAAACCAGCCATAGTGGCGCTTGAACGTGGGTAAGTTAGGGTAACAGTTTTTATATGTGTATATAAACTATAACTGGAAACTCGTAAAAAAGTTGCAAAAAAGGTAACAAATAGGTTTTTAGAAAAGCTAGGTATCGAAGCCATTATATAGCGTAGATAACTGGCTTTCTAACAAGATTAAGTTTGTCAGATTTACCCTCCAGTAAAACCAGTCCGATTCAAATCATACATACGATTGTTTTTAGGGGGGCTTACTTTACCTGCTTGCACCTAAAACAGTAATATTGTAAGTTTTTGGCACCAATAATTGAGAGGATAATCATGACATTAAGCACAACCGCACAAGTGGGCACTGCATCCCAAAATGTGACGACGCAAAATATAGCCGTGCTTGATTTTTTGAAACCTTATTTCAAAACCAAACATAGAAGACTCTATGAACCTTTTGGTATGATGACATCCATGCTGGTGCTTACAGCCTGTGGCGGTGGCGGCGGCAGTGACGGGGGTGATACTGGTAATGACCCGGATGATGATAATGGTAGTGACGGGGATGACGACACATCTAACGAAGACCAAGTTATGGCGGCTATTTTAGAGGATTCTGCGTCTGTTGGTGGGGCGCAAAATGCTGATGGGGTGGCGGTAACGGTAGAAGAGCTTATGCTTGTTTCAACGGGGGTAAATAAATATTTAGAAAGTCGTTATCAGCAAGCCATACAAGCAGAAACAGGCTTTTCCAACCTCCCGACCGCGGCCGAGGTGCAAGACCTTATTACACAGGAAAGTGCTGATTTGTCATCACTTTATGAAGGGGAGTATAACAGTTTTGACGGCCACTATTATGATTCTACTGATTTCAATGATGATATATCCGATATGGATACCTCATTGGCGACCAATATGTCTGCTATGTTCCGCGGGGCAGATAGTTTCAATCAGGATATAGGCGATTGGGATGTAGCCAATGTCACAAATATGGGCCATATGTTTTCTTATGCCACCGCCTTTAATCAGGATATAGGTGACTGGGATGTAGCCAATGTAACGCATATGAACAGTATGTTTTCAGGCGCCGATGCCTTTAACCAGGATATAGGCAGCTGGGATGTAGCGAATGTAACGGATATGAGCTGGATGTTTACGCGTGCCGGCGCGTTTAATCAGAATATAGGCGACTGGGATGTAGCGAATGTAACGGATATGAGCGGTATGTTTGATGAGGCCTCCGCCTTTAATCAGCATATAGGCGATTGGGATGTAGCGAATGTAACAGATATGAGCGGTATGTTTAATGAGGCCTCCGCCTTTAATCAGGATATAAGCAGCTGGGGTGTATCCAATGTGACCACTATGGATAGTATGTTTTATTACGCCAAGGCCTTTGATCAGGATATAGGTAGCTGGGATGTATCTAATGTAAAGGATATGAGCCTTATGTTTTATCTCGCCGATTCTTTTACCCAGGATATAGGCGATTGGGATGTAGCCAATGTCACAAATATGGGCCATATGTTTTCTTATGCCACCGCCTTTAATCAGGATATAGGCGATTGGGATGTAGCCAATGTAACGCATATGAGCGGTATGTTTTCAGGCGCCGATGCCTTTAACCAGGATATAGGCAGCTGGGATGTAGCGAATGTAACGGATATGAGCTGGATGTTTACGCGTGCCGGCGCGTTTAATCAGAATATAGGCGACTGGGATGTAGCGAATGTAACGGATATGAGCTGGATGTTTTATCTCGCCGATTCTTTTAACCAGGATATAGGCGACTGGGATGTAGCGAATGTAACGGATATGAGCGGTATGTTTGATGAGGCCTCCGCCTTTAATCAGGATATAAGCAGCTGGGATGTAGCGAATGTAACGGATATGAGCTGGATGTTTAAGAGTGCCGGCGCGTTTAATCAGAATATAGGCGACTGGGATGTAGCGAATGTAACGGATATGAGCTGGATGTTTAATGAAGCCGTCTCTTTTGACCAGGATATAGGCGATTGGGATGTATCACGTGTCACGGATATGGGCTATATGTTTGAGAACACCAACGCCTTTAATCAGGATATAGGCAGTTGGGATGTATCTAACGTGACGGATATGAGCGATATGTTTAGGAACGCCGACGCCTTTAACCAAGATATAGGCAGCTGGGATGTATCAAGTGTGACGACTATGAGCGATATGTTTAGAAGCGCCTACGCCTTTAATCAGGATATAGGCGATTGGGATGTAGCCAATGTAACGCATATGAACAGTATGTTTTCAGACGCTGACGCCTTTAACCAAGCTATAGGTAGCTGGAATGTGTCTAATGTCACGGATATGAGCTATATGTTTTCTTACACCACCGCCTTTAATCAGGACATAGGCAGCTGGGATGTAGCGAATGTAACGAATATGTATGGTATGTTTCTTAGAGCCGACACCTTTAATCAGGATATAGGCAGCTGGGATGTATCACGTGTCACGGATATGGGCTATATGTTTAGGAACGCCGACGCCTTTAATCAGGATATAGGTAGCTGGGATGTATCACGTGTCACGGATATGGGCTATATGTTTTGGTCGGCTACAGCTTTTAATCAGGATATAGGTGATTGGGATATATCTTCACTTACTGATGCTACTGATATGTTTGCAGGCGTAACCTTAAGCACAGAGAATTATGATAGCCTATTGATGGGATGGTCAACATTAGATACCGATGCTGGCGAAACAGAAATTCAAGAGGGTGTTATATTTGATGGCGGCAATAGTAAATATAGTGATGCAGCTGAAGATGCCCGCAATATTCTCATCAATGATTATGGCTGGACGATAACGGATGGCGGGCTAGACGTTGTATAAATAATCGGTCTGGTTGATCTGGTGATGGTCTCATAGCATGTGAAGGTCGAAACTAAAAAAGGCGTATAACCTTTATATGACAAGATGAATGAAAGCACTTTGTGGTGTAAGTCATCTTATAGAGTAAACGCTTTTAACCTCCGCCATAGACTGCATATATCTGTTATATGTATTATAGTTTGACATTTTCTACCAGTCGATTAGCGTATTTTTGGCTGGTTTTGTGTTCATTGCTTTGTCTATGCTATCGGCTACACGCTGTGCTGCCTCGTTTATGGCTGTATCGTTGACATGTGCATAGCGTAATGTCATGCGGGGGTCTTTATGGCCGAGCAGCTTGGACACCACCATAAGGGGGACATTATGCAGTAAGGCCTGACTGGCATAGGTGTGGCGTAAGTCATGTAAGCGAACATCTTCTAGCCCTGCGGCCTTACGGATTTTGTGCCATATATAATCTATTGGATAAAGCGGCTGTAGTGGGTCACGCGGCTTAGGGAATATATAAGGGCTATTTTTATGGCGATTGTGCTTTTGTCTGGTGATAATATGCTTGACTGGCTGAGT
Source organism: Parvibaculaceae bacterium (assembly GCA_965227805.1). GTDB lineage: Bacteria > Pseudomonadota > Alphaproteobacteria > RS24 > RS24 > CBDDGJ01. Next base: position 1,534,197 of record CBDDGJ010000003.1, read on the forward strand.
AAGGATAATATCGCGCGCGCCTGTCTTGCTATCTTGTAAATGGATAAGCTGTTCATCTATATTTTCCCACTTCAAAAAGCATATCTCGCTTAGCCTGCACCCTGTGAGTAAAAGCAAGCGGATAATATCAACCGCCGGTCTGTTTCTTGGAAAGTGCCTTTCTTCATATGCTAATACACGATAAAGCCTGCCTATTTCAGCTTTGGACAAAAAGCGGTTTATCGTCCTTTTAGGGTTATGCTTAATGCTAAGCGTGGGGTTTTCCTCAATAAGACCACGCTTCACCGCATGCGCCATAATTGCCCGTAATATATCCAGCGCCCGATTCGCCCCACCAGGTGAGGTTTGGCTATAGCTATCAAACCACTCTAATAGCTTACGCGGGGTAATCTCATCCAGGCGGTAACGCCCAAAATGGGGCATGATTTGTGTTCTCAGATAGGTCGGCGCTCCATTGTCTCGGTTAAAGGCTTTGCGGTTCTGCTTATAGATAGACCCTATAGGCTCTTGCATAAAACTGGCTAAGGTGGGAACGCATAGGCTGGGAGGCTTTGCCCCCTGCGTGTTTAACGTTGCTATCAGCTTAAGGGTATTCTGACGGGCATCGTCAGCGCAAAGTAAAGCCGCATCGCCAATATGTTTCTTAACCTGCCTGCCCAAAAGCCTTTTTTGGAAGATATAAGACTTACGCCTTGATGGATAGACTTTAACCCCAAAGCCTGCAAGTTGGGTATCCCAGACAATATAACACGCTGACCTTACCTCTAGCTTGCTTACCGCATGAGCGGTAAGTTTTATTTTATGTGCTTTCTGCATGGTTTATATACCTCTGGCCAGCTTCTGTGCCATTTCATGTGCTGCGTTGATTATCTGTTCCCCAGCGACATGGGCATATTTCAATGTGGTTTCGGGGTCTTTATGCCCAAGCAAGCGCCCCACCATAGGGATTGTCTCATTATGCCGTAAAGCAAGGCTTGCATAGCTATGGCGTAAATCATGCAAGCGGACATTATGTAATTGCGCGGCTTGTCGTATTTCGTTCCAGACTTTGGTAAGTTGTGGGGCTGTTATTGGCTTGCCCGCTTCACGTGCAAATATAAAGGCTGACATGCGTGCTTGTCGCTCAATAATCAGTCTTGCCTGACGCGATAGAAAAACTGTTTTTGCCCCCGTCTTGCTATCGGGTAGGTGTAGGTGTCCTTCTTGGTAATATGACCATTTTGCATGAATGATTTCATGCTTGCGACATCCCGTATAGGCAAGCAGTAAAATCAAATCCGTATGCATGGGGTAAGTCGCTGAAAAACCACTCAAGGCGGCTCCCAGGCGTTGCCATTCATTATCTGATAAAAACCGCTCTTGTTGCTTTTGTTTATAGCGCGGTATATTGCGGCATGGATTACTATTCAAAGGCCTAAAGCCATAATATTCGGCTTGCTGCATCATTACAGCAAAAATGGACTTGCTATAATTAGCAACCCCAGGCTTATCAGCTAACCCGGCAAACCAGCGCACAACATCCTCACGGGTAATATCTGTAATCATCCAGCCTTTGAAATAAGGTAATATGTAACGCTGAATATTATAAGCATAAGACACAAAGGTGGATGGCTTAATGCGCGACTTATAGCGCATCAAAAACACGTCCACAGCCTCCTCAAAACATATAGGCTTAATCACGCCCAGCCTTTCCGCTTGTTTATCGCTTAGGGTTTTTTGTGCCTTTATACGGGCATCATCCAGGCTTATCTCATAAGCATCCCCCAGCTTTTGCCAGATACGTTTTTTATCTATCGTGGCTTGCAGGCAATATACTTTTTTACCTGTTGGATATACCCGAACAATCAGCCCGTTTTGCTGATTATCCCTGATAGAAAAAACTTTTTTCCTATGTGATAATTTATCAATTTTGCTTTGTGTGAGATGGTGTTTCTTCATATTTGTCTCCTGTTTTGCGTTGCAAACGGAGTAACAAAAGAGAAATATTCCTCTCATCGCTTCAGCTTATGAAAATAAAACGACC